>DKFP01000015.1 GCA_002452405.1 Deferribacteraceae bacterium UBA6793
AACAGCATCAGCAAGAGCCTCAACAGCACTATCAAGGCTTTTCCCCATTGCAGAAGCCGTATCACCAAGCCACTGTAGGTTTTTTGTTGCATCAAGCCCGTAACTTGAAAGTTTTATAAAAGCTCTGTTAACCTCTTCCAACTCGTATGGAGTCTTAGCCGTAAAATCTTTTATCCAATTCATAGCTTCTCTGGCTTTTTCTGAAGAACCGACAACTGTTTCCATAGAAACATTCATTTGCTCAAAGCTGGAAGCTGTGGACAGGATAGACTTGACTGCTGCCGCCGCACCAATACCGGCTAATGCTCCTTTCACGGAAAACAGCACAGACTGTACTTTGCCCAAAGAAGACCGGACAGAGTTTAATGCTCCGCCTGTCAGGTCTTTTGCTGTTATTATTATACCGATATTGGTGTCAGCCATTTTCAACCACCGCTTGTTCTATTGCTTTGATATATCTCCAGATTGCAGGTGTTACCTCTATGTCGAAAACATCGGCTATCTGGAACAGGGCTGTGTAGTCAAATCCAATGATTTTGTTACCGACAACCCTAACCTGAGTGTTTAAACTGTTTGTGAGCAGAAGGGCGGCAGATGCCGCCGCATCAAACTCATATGTGATGCTGTATTCACAGTTGTTACAGTCGTGGTCGCCCATTTTTCGGCATTCCTGACAGTATTTGCCATACGCCTTTTCATGTCGGACGACCTGAATCAGTTTTTTTCCTGTGCTCCGACTCCGAAGGTAAGCTCAACAGTCTGCCTGAAGAGCTGAAGACAGTCCGAGTATTTCATACCGTCAAGCTCTTCAACCTGTGCCTGATAAGCAAGATCAAGAGTCGCATCGACACTAGCCTGTACGGCTTCCTGTCCGGCTTTATCAAGGGTCGCAAAGTTAATGCCTTTTTCATTCAGAATGCGTACTTCTTTTCTCGTAAGGCTTCTTGCTTTAATTGCCATTTTTATAACTCCTTAGTACGATTGTCTTTCGTTAACGATTGTTACTACAACACTGCTGTTTTCAGGTGCTGAATCGTAAAAGCCGCCGAACTCAAGCTCCGCCAGAATGCCTTTCGGACCCGATACCTCCGGGTCTTTCTGTGCGAACTTGATTTCGGGAAGAAGAATTTCAACATACATTGCGGGGTCGGGAGTTCCCAGTCTGAGCTTTATGCTTGATTTTGCCGATGAAATGGCCTTTTCATGCAGTGTTGTATCTGTAAAAAACGCTGTCAGAGAACCGGATATGTTGATTATCCCTTCTGAAAGCTCACCCCTGTAACCACCACCGCCGATAGCGAATGAATCGCCATCCAGCCCGGCATCAAGAGAGAGTTTCATGCCTGATATATTTGCCAGTTTTGAGCCGCCCTCCCAGATTTCAGCACGGAAGTTCTGAAGACGTACAAACGGCATAACGGCGGGGTCATTGACATAAGGGGCGGCGTTGATATCTCTCTTTGCGCCCATGATTGCCGCTTCGTATGTAAGTTCTTTCTCACCGCCGACCTCAATCTCAAACTTTGAAACCTTGCATCCGTGGTAAAGAAAATATTTGCCGATATCTGTGAAACCTTTCTCTATAACCATTGACGGCACAGTATCAGCAACTTTGAACACATGAGAGAAAAAAGAGCCGGACTCTGTTGTTGTCGGCTGACCGAGCAGGGCTTTAAATATAACGCCAATGCTGTACAGTTCAGCGGGCAGTGTGAGAGACCCGGCAACGTCAATGTTTCCCAGAATGGGTTCAACGGGGTTTCTTGAGCCTGTTATCGTTTTCGGAGTATCCTGACTTTGCGTTGCTGACAGGCTTTCGGCATTGAACTTAATGACAGTACCGCCCGCAACAGCGGGCGATACGCCATAGCTCTCTTCCCAGTCGGCAACAATGCGTGCTTTTGCGCCTTTTGCCTGAGCCATATGTTACCTCGTGAGAGCCGACTTTGTGAAAGTGCGGATTGCCATATTAAACACGGACAGAGCCGTAACAACACCGCCTGTGCCATAGTCCGTTACTACGCTGACAACAGTGTCGGTTACTGCGGCAGCAAGGTTTATCCAGAGTGTTTTACTCTGCCACCACTTTTTAGCCGCTGTGGTCTGTTCAGCTTTAGCCATTTTTACGCTCCTTTAGTGTCGTAATCTTTTCCTGTGCGCATCATCTCTGCGAGACGATCCGCCCTTGTTAAAACCTGCTTTGCCCACTTAGAATCCAACATCTCTGCCGCCGCTGTCTGGAAATCTTTCTTTTCCAGAGCGGCAATCATCTTTTTGAATCCTAAAAGGCGAGGCACACCCATAAAGCCCATATCAACAAGAACCCTTTGCCTTATTTCGTCCTGTTCTCTGAACCATGAGTATTTTTCCAGCTCGGACTTAATCGCTTTGATATCGTTTTCAAGGAGTACAAGAGCCTCAGCCTTTGTTATGCCCCTTTCTTCGATATTGCGACCGACCCCGATTGTCAGCTTATTCTCACTGCATCTGTAAGGTTTAGGTCTAAATCCTTCATGGAGAATGAGCTGTTCCTGTAAAGTTGCCATATGTCACCTATTGCTTAATCTTGGCTGTGAATCCGAGCCACAAGAGACCCAGCCCACCAAGAATAATTGCCGTAAATATCAGGTTTAACGCTTTTCTTCTGCCGCTGTCTATGGCTTCAATCACCTCACCAACGAACTTATGGTGAGCGTCATGCTCTTTTATACGTTCAACCTGCAAACCGCACTTACATGAGCCTGAGAATTGAGCCAGCACCCGTTCAGCAACTTTGTCCGCAACTTTGTTTGCAATCTCTTCAACCATATCCTGACCCATCTATCAGCCCTCCTGAACGGTCAAAACTATTCTGAATGAGTAAGTGCCGTCCTCTTTAAAGTCGATAATTGACCCGTTGCGGAGTCCGATATCGCTCAACCCCTGTGATGCGCTTTCCAATGCGGTTTCAATCTGAGAAATCTGTGATAAACCTCCGAGTTTGCCGTTATAGCTCACGCCATTTATGTAAAGCCCGAAATTGCGTACTATCACGCCGCTATCTCTTGAAAACCCCTCATAGAGCAGAAAAACGCCTGATTCTTCTGTGGGGGCTTCCATATCGACAACATTTATTCCGGTCAAAACTTCCTTTACACGAGCTATACAGTCACTCAGAGCCACTGATTTTCTCCCTGTCTAACAGCTATGCCGCCATAACTTGTTTCGCCGTCATCGGCAACCAACGGGGAGGACTTGACCTCCCTCATTGCTTCCTTCAGAGCAAATTGGTCAGCATCGGATATTCCGATTTTCAGATTCACTTTCAGCCTGTACATTCCGATATCCAGCTTTGCCCAGTCCGCCACTGTGCGCCCCGCACAGATTGATTCAGCCTCGGAAGAGGCTATTTCCACAACTTCATCCGTGACAACTGCCGGATTTGCCAGATTTCTTGCCGCACGGGCTTTCAGTTCATCCGAAAAGACCATTGCTCACCCCTACTTTTTCTTCGTTTTGGTCAGAAAGTCTTCAACGCCGTGATGAACCTTCTTAACTTCCTGCTGCTCTGCCGGAGGTGTTACCTTTTCCTCCGGAGGTGAACCTGCACCGTTCTGTGTTGAATCGTTCTGATTTTCAGCCATCTTTTACGCTCCTGTTCCGTCACTGAACCAAGCAAGTTGCCAGAGGGCATAGCCTGCGTTCCAGAATGCTTTTGTGCCGTACAGCATCTTATCTTCAGAGAAAAGAATGCTGTCGTCCTCTTCAAACTCTGCATCTTCGGCGACCTGAAGAATGAACGGTTTGACCGCCTTTGTTGTGTCAAGCAGACACCACTCAAAGCCTTTGAGCGCGGGAGTAACCTTGTAGTCAACAAGCTCAAAGTTTTCGTTTGTACCGTTTTGGTCAAGCCCCACTAGCTTCTTGGCATTTGCGCGGTTTTTAGGTCCGACAAGAAGCAGGTTGGGCTGAATACCCATAGCTATGCCGGATTCGTTTTCTATAGCAGACATAAAGTCGAACGCCGCGCCGAGGTTTGTTGCATTGAGAGCCAAAGTTGATACGTTGCTGTATGTTGCTGAACCCATCTCATGGTCGACGGCAAAGAACGGTTTTCCGTCATAGCAAAGGCTTGTTTTACCGCTGTTTATCAAGTTCGCTATCAACTGGTTAGGGAACTTTTTTGCATTCTGCGCCATCGTCTTAATCTGCGGTGCAAACAGTTTAGCCTTATCGTATTTGATATACTTGGCAGGAACTGGAACTGTTGCCTCGTATGAATCGTTTACGATTGTGAATTTGTGACTTGTCAGTTCTTGGTGCTGACGTGCGCCGACCCATTTTCTCATGTTCGGCAGGTTACCAAGAAAAGGGTAAGTCTCCTGAAGGTCGTCCGAAGGCACAAGCGTTGCAAGCTCTTCCAGCTCCATAGACGTTGCGTTGTACGTCTCCTGAAACGTTGCTTCAAAGCCTGTGCTTATCGTTTTTAAAAGTTCTGCATCAATACCCATTCTTTAGTCCCTCACATATTTTTTAAGTGTTTCGTCATTAAGCCCGATGCTCTTACCGAATGCCGAAAGCTCCGCAGACACGCCGTTTACGCCGTCTTTGGGGATGGCTTTACCAGTCAAACCGGAAACATCAACTTTATTAGCTTTCAGATAAGAGTTGAGGCTTGCTTCATCAGACAGAGTTTTTGCATACTCTACCTGCTTGGGGAGCAGTTCGTTCTTTTCAACTGCCGCCGAAATGAGTGTGTCAAGAATACGCCTGTTCAGTTCATGAACAGCCGCCTTTGAAGCATGAAGTTCAGATTTGAGCCTGTTGTTTTCCTCTCTCAGTGCGGCGTTCTCTGATTCCACAGTTTCAGAACCGCTATCACCTGCTACACCTTCCTGCGTATTCAGCGCATCGTTAAGGACGTTCGGACGGTTAACAAGCCCGACAGAGTCAAGCCCCGTAATATTCCTGTTATTTCCTACCATATAAACAGGACTCAGGTATCTGTAAGCCTTTGACTCAATAAGCCCCTTGCCTTTCTCCGTAAGATCAAGGACGGCATAAACACCATCTTCTCTTGCCTCGAAAGTGGCGTAGTCAAACCATCCCAAAGCCTCGCCAAAGCTGTGATTTTCATCCAGAGCTATATGCAGTTTGTTTTGCATAACACTGCCCACAAGGGCAGTTCCGTCTATGACAAATTCTCTGCCATCAATCCCCGTGACAGACCCCACGGGCGACACTCTTATATGCTCACCGGATACAAAATTCAGCTCAAGGGGCTTAACATAATTTCTCTGTTTTTTCATTTAGCACCTCTGAGACACAAAACTAATACAATAAATTCAATTTGTCTTATAAATAACAGCTATTTATAAGGAAATACTAATCTAATAGTTTATATTTTTTTCAAAACAGAGGGGGCAAAATGGCAAGACTCACAAAATTACAGGTGGAACAGCTTAAAAGTTTCTATGTGGATGGAACACCTATCACCGAAATATGTACGGCTCTTGGTATCACCAGAGAAACTTTTTACTATCATAAGAAGAAGATGGAAGAGGCAGGCATAGACATTGACGATTTGAGGCTTGCAAACCTGCGAAGTGCAAGAAATCTGGCTGAAAAAGAGTCTGAGTTCCTGAGCACCCTTATTTCAACTTTCGAGGCAGGGCTGGCAAAGCTGGAAGAGATTGAAGACCCTGAGAAGAGACTGGAAACACTCACAAAATACGTCACCATCTACTACAAGCTGAAAGCTCCAAAGAAAGTGGACTGCAAACAACAGGTCATAGAGGCAGTCACAGAGACTATACAAACACTGGCTGAACTGGCTATGGAGCAGGAAAACACCCATGTAATCCAGTTCCTTCATGAAAACAGTACAGAAATAATCAACCGCACACTGAGCAAAAAATGACACAGGAACAAAAAGAAAAAATTGACGAATTGCGCCTTTTTTTACAGGGACTTCCGAAACTTGCAGACAAAGGGCGTGATGAGCGCAAGCGCAGAGCAAAAGAGGATTTCAGGTACTTTGTTCAAACATACCTCCCGCACCATGTAACACCTGAAGAAACGTCCGCGTTCCGTAACTCAACATACGATTCAATCAAGGAGACGGTTGCAAAATATAATAAAATTCTCTATCTGGCATATCGTGGCGGCGCAAAAACAACAGTCATAACAAGGCTTTTTACTCTCTGGGAGATAATCAGAGGAGACGCTTTCTATCCGGCAATCTTTTCAGCCACGGTTGACGGGGTTGAGGACAACATAGCGTTCATCAAGACCGAGTTTGAAGAGAATATAAACCTTGTGACTGATTTTGATATCGTCCGCACAAAGCGGGACATATGGCAGTCAGCAGAGTTCACGCTGACCATTGAATGCAGGAAAATCAAGGTTGAAGGGTACGGCGCAGGGCAGAAAGTGAGGGGGCGGAACTATTACGGTAGACGACCAGATCTTCTTATTCTTGACGACATAGAGAACGATGAAAATGTGGAATCCAAGACACAGCGGGACAAGCTGGAAAAATGGTTCAAAAAAGCTATAAGCAAGCTCCCTGATAGAAAAAGAAAATACACGCTTATCATCGTGGGAACGCTGCTTCACTATGACGCTGTTTTAAAAAGACTGAGCAAACGCAGAGATTTCCACGTTGAAAGCCATCCTCTTGTACTCCGATTCCCTGAACACATACAAGAGTGGCAGGAACTCTATGAAATGCCCGACAGGGACGAGGCAATCGCAGAATACACCAGCAACAAGGCATTCTATGATGAAGGGCTTATTCTTGACGACACGGAACTGAATACGTTTGAGCTGATGATGGAATATTTTGAAGATATGGAGTCGTTCTTTTCCGAATACCAGAATGAGCCTATGTCTGCCGAAAATGCCATCCTCGGAAAATATCAAACATATGAGACTTTGCCCCCTGATCTCATTTACGCAATGGGTCTTGACCCTGCCCTCGGCAAGAACAAAGGTGACTATTTCGGCGTGGCGGTTGTCGGCAAAAGCCCGTCAATGAAGCGGTTCTATGTGGTTTATGCAAGAGGATTCAAGCTCTCACCCCTCGCCATGCTCCATAAAATCATCGAAATCTTTAAGCTGTATGCCCCGAAGTACATCATAGCGGAAACAGTACAGTTTCAGGAGTTCTATAAAGACAGCCTGAAAGCAAAAGCTGTGGAAGCGGGTATTTATCTGCCCGTAATCCCCATAAAAACCCACTCAAACAAAGAGATAAGACTGACAGCCCTGTCTCCTTATCTTGCAGACGAAACTTTGCTTGTGAACAACAATGACAAGCTCCTGCTGGAGGAACTGAATACGTTCCCGCTGGGGGCACATGACGACATCATAGACTCCATAGAAATGGCTTTCAGACATCTTCTAAAGTCCAGCTTTGACTGGAACGCATACAAGAAAGCAACAAAGCAACGTGTAACCAAACAAACCAATATCAAGGACTTTATATGACACCTACAGTAAAATATCTGTCAGAAAAGACAAAGATAAACAGGCTCTACTCAAATCAGTTCATAGGTGACTTTTCGGCACAGCGGGTTAAGCATCTGCTTTCAAACGGCAGCCTTAACAAGCTCACGGCACTTTACAAAGCCATGCTGACAAGAGACGCACACATGACAGGAGAAATCCATAAACGCTGTCTGGCTGTGATAAGCACAGGCTTTATCATTGACTGCGAGGATGATAAAATCCGACAGTTCACGCAAAAATACCTAACATCCATAGGCTTCAACAGCTTTTTGACAGACCTGCTTTCTGCCGTGCCATACGGCTTTTCGGTTTTTGACCTCGTATGGCAGCGCAAAGACGGTTACTTTGTCCCTCGCCCTTATTTCCTCGAACAGAGATACTTTGACAGCGACAAAGACGGGCTTTTTGTCACACTTGAAAACTACAGCAAGCTCTACATTGAGAATGAGCATAAATTCCTTATACATCTTCACAAGACTACATCCGGCAGTATCACAGACTTTGCACTGCTTAAACAGCTTGCGTGGCTTTTCACACTGAAAAACTATGTCCTCGCTCACTATGCCAAATATACCGAGATTCTGGGTGTTCCGCCCGTCATTGTGCAAACCGACAGCGGGGAACCGGAAAAGATCGTCGAACAGGTTCTGGAACTGCGGAGCGGTGGTGCTGCTTATTTCCCCAAAGACGCTGTTGTAACCCTTCTTGAGGGCAAAGGGAGAGACAGCGATTTTATGACGTTCATAAAATATGCCGACAGCGTGACCAGCCAGACTATTTTAGGCGGCAACCTGACCACAAACGTTGACACGGGAAGCAAAGCGGCGGCGACTGTACACGACACTGTGAGAACCGAGTATCTCAGAAACGACACGGCTCTGATTGAGGAAACTATCAACGGTCTTTTGCGCACTGTTGTTGACATGAACTTCAATACTGAGAAATACCCCACTGTGCGGTTTGACGTTGAAGAGTTCATTGATGAACAGACGAAGGTGACAACACTTAGGACGCTTCAGGAAATGGGAATAGGACTGAGTGAAGAATACATCAGAAAGTTATTCAGGATTCCCAAGCCAGCAAAAGGTGAAAAAATCCTTAGTCTCAATACCATCGGCAGTAAAAAAGAAACAAACGGCAGGCAAGAAATCAACAGCCTCAATCCAACTGATGAAATCGACAGGCAATATATACGACTCACAGAAGCCCATATTAAGCCCACAGAGGAAGAAATAGCCTCGCAACTCACCAAGATGCTTAAAAATGTCACTTCTTATTCTGAGGCATTTAAAGCCCTTAAGCAGGCATATCCAGATTTTGAGGTTAAATCACTGGAAAAGACCTTTTTCAATGTGACAGCAAACACAGAGCTTTACGGCTTCACCGACAAAGAGGAGGAATAAATGTCCGGCTTCAGCTTCACACAGCCGCCGGAGGATGCGCTTGACTATTTCAAGGCAAAAGGGCAAGACCTGACATTTCACTACGATGAGATGATGCACGATGCCCACCACCGAACGTTCACAGTGGCAAAGATAACACGCCTTGATTTACTTGCGGACGTTCAGCAGAGCCTCACAGAAGCTATGGAGAACGGCATACCTTACGAACAATGGGAACGGGAACTGCGCCCGACTCTAGTTGAAAAAGGCTGGTACGGAACAACAGAGGTCACAGACGAAACAACCGGAGAGGTTGCCGAAATCTATGTAGGGGCAAGACGACTGAAGCACATATACCTGACAAACATGCGTGTGTCTTATAATGTCGGCAGATACAGGCAGTTTGAAGAGATGCCGGATGCCGTCTACTGGCGTTATGTCTCCGCTCTGAAAGAAACGACCAGAGCCAGCCACAGAGTGTTACACGGGATTGTCCGGGAGAAAGGCGACCCGTTTTGGCAGAAGAACCTTCCGCCCAACGACCACGGATGTATATGCAAAGTACAAGCATATAATCAGGAACAGCTTGAGGCAAAAGGCTGGAAAGTCACGTCTGCGGACACACCACCGCCATTCGGGTATAACGGAGCGCACCCGGATTGGGCATATGATTTGCGCCACGGCGGAGCGGCGGCACAGCTTGAAACCGAGTATTTCAAAAAGGCAAAGAAACTCCTTGCCACAGACACGGAACTGGCAAGGACGGCTTTTGAAACAGCCCTTTCAGACCTGAAAAAAGGCTACCGGAAGGAAGATTTTACATGGTGGATGGATGCAGTCAGTAATGACATCAAACACCCGCAGAATGAAGCCATAGCGGGTTATATCTCAACCGATATATACGATTTCCTTGTGAAACATGGAATAACAGCAGAAGAGCCGCACATATGGCTTAACAAGCACGGTTTGACACATATTCTACGGCAGACAAAGCAGGATGCAGAAATAGCCTTGACTCCTGAAGAGATAAAGATGTTTCCAGACATTATAACAGGTTCGGAAAGCGTTCTGTTCGACAAAGACAAGAAAAACATTCTCTACACCTTCGGCAGCGACAGCGACAAAGACAGTAAAATTGCCGTTGAGGTCAACTACAAGACCGACAAAGGCACAAGAAACGTTATTGTCAGCGGAGGAAAGGTTGTTGCGTCTGAGTTTGAGAACAAAGGCAGATATGAAAGGATAAAGTGATGTGTTTCGGGAGGCCTCGAACCTCCAACACGGCTCCGTATTTCTACAGCTACCCGCTCTACCCGCTTGAGACTTACGAAAAACACATCACCAACAAAGCTAATATAGCACCAAAAGGAGATTTACGCAATGTTTGAAGGCAACATCACAATAGACGATGCAGAGATAAAGGCGAAACTGGCAAAACTGTCCGGATTTATGAAAGCTCTGCGCCCTGTCATGCTTGAGATCGGCAACATGCTCCGCAACGAAACCGAGCTTTCATTTGAAAACGAAAAGACCCCGTGGGGGGCAAAGTGGGAGCCGCTTTCTGCGGTCACCATCGCAAGAAAGGGACATTCAAAGATTCTAACCGATTCGGGTCAGCTCTCATCCAGCTTTACTGTCAAGGCAGACAACGACTCCGCAACTGTCGGCACAAACAAGGTTTACGCCGCTATTCACAACTTCGGCGGAAATGCGGGCAAAGGGAAAAAGATAAAGATTCCGGCAAGACAATATCTTCCGGCTGACAAGGCAGGGAGACTGGAACCGGGGGTGGAGAGGTCTATCGTCAACTACCTGACAAGGAAGATAAGAGAAATATAAAAAAGATAATCACTTTGGTAAATTGTAAATCCCATCAGAAGAGAGTGTCCAATTTTTTCCTTTATCATTTGTTTCAAATGTGAATCTATTAATTGCTCCTTCCTCGCAATTTATTTCTGGCGCTTTACCATAAGGAAGCATGATATCAGACCAAACAATAGCATGAGAGGTACCTGTCCCAATCATATCAACCACAAATTTTGTGTTATCAAATTTAGGAGAATTTTCAAAAGCTATTGATACTATAGAGCTATTCAATTTGACTATTTTTTTATTCTTTTTCGCACAATCAAGCAACAAATTCCTGTCAATTATTTCAATCAAATCAGGAGAATCAGAATTTTCATTATGGTCGATGCGGTTTGCCCGAACCCACCCGATAGCTGGACTATCTTGTATAGCTTGTTGTAAAGCTATTACTGCTATTCTAGGAAGTTCTTCAGGAGATTGCCATTTTTTAATATGATGACTTTTAAGAACTAAAGTAACAAATTTTTTAAGTTTATCTTTCCCTTGTTTGGTTTTCTCACATTTATCATTAGGCAACTTACCTATATCATCAATAATTAAAGGAATAATAGAAATGTCTTTTGATAAGGCATATTCGTACTCCTTTTGAGTATAACTTTTACCAGTTGTATCACATGAACCATAACACCCTGCAATAATAAGAATGTAATAATCTGTATCATCAATAACTTTTTGTATATGTTCCCATGCTGTTTCATTTGCTGCGGGAAAATACTCCATACCAACAGGGATATTTCCAGACTCCACTATAGCGTTCCAAACAATATTCCTTTCTTTTTTCAAATCCTCATACGTTGAGGATATGAATACTTGATAGCGTTTAACGGATCCCATGCAAAGCCACCTCATCAATTATAAAACTTAATAAATACAAAAAAGATCTATTAACGTTCAAAAGACTCCTCAAACACGATAGAATCAATTTTTGGATAGTCCTTTTTATCGACATACCACAGTTCTGTGATATTTTTACGTTCGTATCTTTTGACAGCAAACATAAGCGGCTTGCTCTTCACCAGAAAATCGTTAGAAAGCCCCTTAAACTCTGCACCGCCCTGAACATCATTTCCACAGCGGTTATCAACTGTAACCTTCACTGATAATTTAACAAATATACCAGCATCATTATCAAGGACGATGTGTTGAGGATTGGAATATTTAAGACAAGATTCAGCCTGAACATATGATATTGAAAAAACAATAATTAAAGCAATCATAAAAAGTTTCATGCTATCCTCTCTAATCTATTTCATCGGGGTCAAATGTTTCCTCAAAATAACAATCAAGTATTCTATACATAATAATTTTACTTTCTTTATAAACCACTTCCACATCAACAATATAAATCAAATCATTCCATTGTTTATCAAATTTTTCATCACCGGATACAATTTTTGCTTTGATAGCATTATCAACAAAAACAAGCTTCTTGGGTTTTGGGTCTATATTATCAATAATCCCCATATCTCCTATAGATGAATTATTATTAAAACGAGTTTGAAACCATCGAATAGCTTGCTTTTTATATAAATACTGAGATTCTTCCTTTTCCAAAACTTCATCTATTTTTTGCTTAACTCTTTGCGCCTGCTCGCTGTTAAAAGTACAACCAACATACATGTTCCCGTTAACATGCGGAACCATATTAAATTGAGAAGCAGAATCTTTAGCTACAGGATTAAGTATGCTTGATACTGCTTTTAACGTTTTTATAGGAACTTCAGATTTGTTAATTTCTTTTTTATCCAATTTTTCAATCAGTAATTTGAACCATTCAACCCATGCTGTTAATATTCCATCTTGATAAAGATCAGGTAATACAGGAAGAGCAGCAGCCATTAGCTCAATAACAATGGAGCCAGAGCGAACTTCTTTGATATATAACGTGGTATCAACAGGTGTTTTCTTTAAATCTTTAGTCGCATGCTCTGAAAAGCTGTTTTCAATTGCTTTCATTGCATTAATAAAGTCTTCAAGCTCAACAGGTTTTGAATTATCAAAAGTGATTGCAACATAGTTTTTCTCATCTATTTTATATTGATGTTGAGCTTTTTTCCTCATCTTAAACCACCAGTTCATTTTATGCTCCATTATATACAGTTGGTTTAAAATATCGCAATAGAAATGCCTCTTCATACAGAGAATTATCCTATCTTTTCAATCTTCATAACGTCTTTGATGTACTCTTTGAGGTAAGGGTCATACTTTGCGATTTCAACGCTCAAAAACTTGTAATTGCATTCAGGATTCTTACAACGCCTGTATCTCTCTGTTACGTTTCCAGCTATGGTGCTGACAACACCAGTTTCGTGACCGCACTTCGGACAGAACATATCAACCTCCCAGTCGGCTTACCAGCAAACATGTACCATACCGCACCTGAACGATTCCTGAACCGTCACACACAAAGCACTCTGTATAAAGGAAACCCGCTTTGTTTTTCCCCGAACCAGCGCATTCAGGGCAAGTTATACTTTCTTCTGTTTCCCATACCCACTGGCGGCACAGGACACTGCATTTAAGCCCTGTTACGGGACAGTCAATTTTCAAAGCCTCTTTCCGTTCCATTCTTATAACCTCAAAAAACTAATTATTATCCCCTCGCCATTGCACAAACACCTGATAGTTGTATAATTGAGCGGAGAGGTGATTTATGGATCCACATTCTTTTACAGTTAAACTTATACAAGATGGCATCAGCGATACAGTTATTGGAGTGATTGTTGGCGGATTCATGTTCGTTCGCCGACTTACTCAGGGCTAAACACTTCTTTATCTTTTCCAGAATCTGTTTCTTATTCATTATTCCTCCTTACCTGCCATTGAATCCACTTTGTAAAGAACAAATCATAAGCGGCAACATCATCCGTTTTAGTCCTTTTTCCGACATAATCGGGCTTGTCTATTGCCCTAATAGGTTGGGTCGTTCTCGGTGTATTCTGGTACACAAACAAGATGCCCGGATAATCTGGATGTTCTACTTGTCCACCGTCAAGCATAAGCCGCAGTGCTTGTTCTCTTGTCATTCCCCCTCCTTTCGTAACCCTCTTTACTCAGCACCCAACTTCTGGAAGCTGGACAGAGAGGGTCAGCTCTCTGTTGCCTCTGCTGTTGATCCGGAAAATTTAAATCCCGGAATAGAGTCAATAACATCCACGACACGATCAAGATTATACTCAGCGAATGCTTTCTCCGCTTTATCCCAACCCTCATCGGTATCTGCAAAAGAAAATCCAACCATGCATACACCCAGATCCTCAGGTTGACAAAAAAAGCGAATAGCGGGATCGCCCTCATCATCTCTCGTTAGCATCACGAGTATCTGACCGTGTTTTTTTGTCTTAAACAGCTTTGCAAAATCTGCCATGTCACACCCTCGCTATGTCCAGCGGCACACAATCCCACTCGCCGCTATCGTTTCTTACCCAAAATGCTATATACTGGCGTTTTCCGGTGATTTTCAGGCTCTCGCTGATAATCTCCATCGCCTTTTTCCAGTCTGAATCCTTGATACTCAGTTTGCGAAGCCCCAGAATCCGCTTTTTGTCCACCTTGCCTTTCTCGTCAACATTGAACGCATCACGGACAAGAACCACTATCTCGCTCCTGCTGTTCTCGCTCCATTTTTCGATGCACTTGTCAATGAGGGTCTTGGCAAGAAGGAGCTTTTCGTCAAAATCCAGCACCTTGTGGTTGCGAACCTCAACTTTCATGGTATTGCTGAAGTTCGTAATGACCTTGTTGCCGCCTTCATTACGAGCGGTGACACCGTACTGCTTTTCAAGAGCATCAAGGAAAGCGTCAATGTCCTCATATGCCGCCTCTTTAAACTCGGACAGCTTGTTTGAAAGTGCCGATGCTTTCCCCATGAGCTTTTCAACAAGAGCGTCCCGCTTCTTGTCTTCCGGTTTAACGTGCTTCGGCGGAACTGCATCTCCGGCACTGTCTATCCAGTACCCATTTGTATCTGTCTTCATGTTGTCTCCTTAAACAGCCTTCTGTTTTTCAGCCTGTACAGCGTCATAGTAATCTGTCAGGTCGTTAACGCCATATGCGCCGAACTCTTCCTTCAGGTCGGTCAGAGTCATATGCGGGATGGCATACTTGGTTGCCTCACTGATAAAGCTGTCAACACTCACCGCCGACTTTGCCATATCTCTGAGCCTCTTTTTCAACTGGTCACTTGTCAGTTTCTTTGGTTTCATATCATCCTCCGTATTATTTGCATTCGCTCCACCCGCAGATAGGGCAGTATGTACAGCCTGAAGCATGGTTCAGACGGGTTCCGCAGTCAGGGCAACATTCGCCCACATGCCTGAAAAATTTCATTATCCTGCGCATTTTCTCTCCTTACTCTTTTCTCTATCTCGTCACCCACAACCGACAACTGCATGAGCGTCAGTTGCAGAATCTCCTCTTCCGAAAACTCTGAAAAAACGGCAGATATGAACTCTTTCACTGTACCGCTGTTCTCCGAACAGGCTTTGAGCCGTCTTTCAAAGTTTTTAACGCCCGACATCTTCCATTTCCTTTGCTCTGATAAGCTCTTCAACCTCAAAGAAGAAACCGAGGAGATAGAGTCCCATCATGTCAAGCTCATCTTTCTTAAACGCTTTACTGACGTTGCCCAGAAAACTGAGAAGATCGTAACTGTTGTCTTTGCACTCTCTGAGCCGTTCACCTACGTTTTCCAGTTCCATAACTCACTCCATGTTTCTGATGATTCCCAGAAGCCTTTCAAGCTGGGCAACATCTTTGACCCACTCAACCTTTTCAACCCCTGCAACCTTTTTTGTCAGCCCTTTCACCCTATTCAGCCAGCTTTCCCCAAGACGGTCTTTTGCTGTTTTCAGTATTTCCGCCCGTAATGCCCTTTTCTTGCTGCTCTGTCTGTCTTTCCAACCGTAAGCCTTAAACTTCCTGATAAGGGCTTCAAGCTCCCTGTCTGTAAGATTCTTGCTTGAATCTGTCCTGCTTTTCGAAATTTCTTTTATCCAATGGCGGTAAACCTCATCATCGTTCGAGAGCAGTTCCTTTTTTGCTATGTGAATTTTGGCTATCAACCCCAGACGCTTTGTTTTCATTTGCAAAGCTCCCTAAGCCTGTCAGACTGAATTACCCTGTAAACAGTCACATATGACCCTTTTCTGCCTACAACAGGACGCTTGCCAGTCTCTTTTATCAGCTCTCCGGTCATGTACTCTTTGATAAGCCGATGGACATAGCTTTTGTCAGCCATTGTCAACATAGTGATGTCGTCAGCTGTAAAAGTGCCGCTTATGCGCATTGCTTTTGTAACCTGCACATACATATAACCCCTCTTTGGCTTCACATAGTCGGTGCTGTATTCAAATCCATCTTTGCCACGAATTATCTCGCACCGATTGATAAAGTCTTTAAAACTTCCCCAGAAGGCATCACCTGATACCCCGATGTGAGCCATACACGCCTGAGGAGTGAAAGGACTGTTCGCCTTTGCAAAGCTCCTTATTTGTGCCGCTGTGGTTGTCATTGCAGTAAATCCTCAAGCATTTTGACTGTTATCGTTTCAGTTCCGCTGGCTTTCATTGCTCTTTCAATATCAGCCGCAACTTTCACCATTGGTCGCCAGTCGCCGCCCGATTTTTTGTAAAGCTGTTTAAGAACGTCAGGAGTGAGCGTCATGCCCAGAGCCTGAGAGTAAAACAGGGCGATGTCCCCTTGTGCAATAGGCGAAAAATCCATCTTGCGGCGAATACGGCTTGCAATGCGTGTGCGCTTTTCAACTTTACGCTTAAGGTCTTCCTCGCCAATCAGCATGATTGGGCATCCGGCACGCTCATTCACTCCTCTAAGGGTTTCAAGCACATCTATAGACACGAGGTCAGCTTCATCAAAAATGATAAGGCGGCGATTCCTGCCCATTTCATCTTCAATCAGTGTTACACATGCCGCCGCTGTGTGCGGGCGTGTACCGCCCAGCTCAAAACAAATCTCCCGCAGAACCATGTTAGGAGACATTACGGGCAGACTGCGGATATAAAGAGCTGATGAGTTCACAGCGTAAAACTTGCAAACCTCGGTCTTACCTCTGCCTGCTCTTCCCGTCACCATTGCAAGAGTCGGTCCGATTTCGCTGTTCGGACTTAACATCTCTTCCGCTATCTCTTCAAACTGGCTGTAGTTCTGTGTTTTTACGAAAACCTTATTCATTTCAACCTCCAATGTTGTTATATGCCTCAACGTTGCTTATCATTCGCTCAATGACATAAACCTGTGCGCCGTCTTTCAGCACATCTGACTGATAGCGGCAGACAAATTCAGCGTCAGTATCAGAGAGTGTTCCGCCAGCCATTAAGAACTCATGGCACCAGTGATATCTTTTAAGCTCTGATTTGAATATTGCAGGACGGGCAGGAAGCTCTTTCATCTCTGCTATTTTTGTTTTAGTCTCTTCCTGTTTCTGGATGATTTTGCGCTGTTCATGCTCAAGTTCTGAGCTTGTCAGGAGACGTTCACGATGTGCCTGTTCAACGGCTTTCTGATTGGTTACTTTCTTGCGTTCATCAGCTATCAATGTCATATTGATATCAGCTTCGCTGTATGCTCTAAGATCAACAACTGGTTTTACAAACTCTTTGTATGCAAGCTTATATTTCTTTTTCAGTTCTGCTTTTGTCCTGTTTTTTGCAGCTGTAAGTTCATCATTTATCATGCTGCCGAACTCTATCTGCCTTGCATCACAAACATAACGCCCGTCTTTCAGCACAAGCAGAGTTTCCGTGTCTTCAGGTCTCCAGCGTATTTCAACAGGAGTACCATCAGCAAACCCCGAAAGCTCGTCAGCCGTATAAAGCATGTGATTAAAAAGTATTGTAGACTTAGATATTTTACGGATTGCACGACGCATGAAAATTATATCAAGTGCATCATTGCCGACACGGACTGGTCGCCAGCCAGTTTTATACCTGTTTGCTAAATACTCTCTTGGTGTTATCTTGTTGAGATTAAATATACTGCCCAGCTTTTCACGGCGTGCTTGAGCCGCAAGCCCTTTGTGGTGCTTTTGAGAGTTGTAAACATCACAAACCTGTATAAACTTTATACAAAACTCCGTGAAAGTCAGGAGCTTTCCCGCAGCGTACAGGTCTTGTATGTCTTTATCATCAACATCATTCTGTTCTTTATCAGCACCAAGACGATGCACAGAACCCGGTGTTCCGGCATCTATCATCATCTGCTCAAGAAATCTGAATGTACCCTCAATCATCTTTGACTTTGCGTTTCTAACTTTGGCAAGGCGGCGTGTGATGCTTAAATCACCGTATACCCCACCAACTTCACCTGAAAACTCGTTTACAGTCTGTTCGTCCGCATAGTCGCCGATATCCCCCCTATATAATATAGAGAGGGATTGATCGAACTTCGCATCATGAAAGTATTTACTCGTTTCGGGTGCGCCGTTGTCCGTAAAACACTGCTCAGCCTTGCCGTATATCTCTATGCCGACACGGAGAGCATCCCCCATCATCACAGCGTCATATTTTTTGCCCAGTGCGAACCCATAGACGTTTCTTGTGCAGAGGTCTTGCCAGCAATACCCCTCCGGTCTGAATATCTTGCCCGTGTCTTCATCAACAACCCAGAAATCAAACCTGTGCTGGTCGCCGACAACAATCTGAAAAGGCTTTAGGTCATGGTAACTACGGAAAATAGGCAAAATAGCGTTATCAAGCCCACGATCCCCTTTGTCACGCAGTGCTATCAGGGGAGCATTTGTTTCTTGAAATTTCTTGATATAAGAGGCGGCAGAGGCATAACTGCCGTATTTCCAACCCTGTCTGTTAGCTTCCACACACATGTATTTGTAGATGGTGCTGAAACTGACTTTTCGATGCTCACGCTTAAGGAATAGCCCGACCATATATTTAAGAGCGGCATCATCCCACGCCCTCACGACTGTTTGACGTGCGTTGCCATGCAACAGATTCGTGTGACCGCCTTTCTGATATTTCACCATCCAGCGGTAAAGGGTTGAGTGATTGACTTTGTACTCATTGGCAACAAGCAGTTGCCACTCTTTAACTTTATATCCAGCAGGGACATTCACAGCCTTTTCAACCGCTTCTCTTCTCAGTAACGCCGTTGAATCCTGAAGGGCTTTGGGAAGGTATGTTTTGTCACTTTCTGTAATAGCAACAGGTTGGGAAAGCTCCTCATCAAGCTGAATCTGATTAACTACGTTCGCAATTATAGGATTCTGCATGGAATAGGCTATAACGCTTTCACTGTCCGCTTTATAACGCTCCTGCCAGTATTTCTTCTGTGCGGCATCAGACAACGAAGACAAAAGCACTTCAAACTGTTCACCGCCGTTGCCAGTGGTGGTTCTGATATCGTACTTGCCAGCTTTACGATTCTTATGAAAAGCAACTTTACTGATGCCCAAAAGGTTAACAGCTTCTTTTGTACTCAACCAAACATCTAAAGCCTTGTTATTTGAAGCATTATCTAAAGGTGTTAACTCATTCATCTGGTTAACACCTTCGTTTACAGCTTCCTTGCAAAAGGTGTTAACTTTCATAACGCCGCTCCCCATACTTTAAGTATATCCTCAAGCTCACGCTCAATTTTTGCTGATCTCGCTTTTTGATTAATGACTTGACTAACAGCAGAGGGGGTTACTTGATGCGTCTTTGCAATGTCAGCTTGCGTCTTCCCAGCCCGAATTAACGCAATTTTAATTGCTTTTGGGTCTCTCATGCTTTAAACTCCGTTTACAACTTAACTTCTTAAGTAGATATAACTACAAAACAAACTATTTGTCAACGGGAAAAATCACATATGGCACTATTTGATAAACTCAAACAATTACGAAACAACTCAGAAAAGACACAGGCCGACTTTGCAAAGACGCTAGGAATAGGCTTAAGTACATATCAAAATTATGAAAGAGGGGAAAGAGATATACCCTCGAATGTAATTGAAACCATCATAACTACGTTTAAGATCAAGCCAGAATGGTTATTTTCAGATGCGGCAGAACAAATAACTACAATTGAAACTACAAAACAAGAAATGTATCTTGAAATACCCGTTGTGAGCGGTAGAATCGCCGCAGGACAAGGTTTTTCACCTGACTGTACAATAGAAACCTATTTGTCTTTCCGCGCTGATTGGGTGCGTCAAAAAGGCTCACCTGAAACAATGTCGCTAATAAGAGTTTCAGGTGACAGTATGGAGCCAACACTTTCACATGGAGATGTCGTGTTGATTGACCATAGCCGTAACTACATTGATAGTTTTGGTGTTTATGCGATAAGCATTGACGACCATATCATGATAAAACGTTTGATGTTGATCGGCGATAAGATACACATAGTTTCTGACAACTCTAAATATCCCCCGCTTGTACTTCAAGCAGATGAAGTAACAATCAACGGAAAAGCTATCTGGTATGCTCATGAGATTAAGAACTAAGGTGGCATCTAGAGAGGGTTCAACCTTTGTCAGGATATATTAGAGATTCTATTAAGATTGGTTGCAATTTCTGTAAGGAAAAATACGCTTCCAGTTTCAAATAGAGTTGCATTCAATTTTAAGCCTTTTTCAAATCTTATTAAGCCTTTATCCCTTATATTACTTAGTTGCATATTCCCTTAATCCTTACACCTGCGAACGCCGACCTTTCCATCTTTGTCATTGCGAACCTGCGCAAGCAGGTGCGGCAATCTAATTCCTTGCAGACAAACAAAAAGGATTCCACCCCTGGCATTACAAAAACCTGAATAATATCGGAAAGATAAAAAGCCTCTGTTTTCTCAGAGGCTTTTGTCGTTTTAGGTTATTTTGTAGAAATGATGTAAATTAGTTAAACTAGTTTTTAGCGCCAAGGCTTTGAATAATCTTCTGCGCTCTCTCTAATACGTCGAGAGACTTCAATACATCTTCATTATTACTTTTTCTATTTGCCTTAATCTTATGATGGGACTCATATGGAGAATTAAAAACTACATGTGCAGATTCTTCCAATAAGCTATCTTTAAGTCCATTATCAAATGCAATATCTCTGAAATTAGGTATTGAAAAAGCGATTGTTTCTTTAAAACGATATGCTTCTTCAATTTCTCTCTCTTTATTGTACTGGTTAATTGCAAAGCCAAACAATATATATGTGGCAAATGCAATTATTGTTCGTAGTACTATTACAGCTGATTGTGAACCAAGTTCTAAATGAAACAATTTGAATGGGTCTAATATCATCAAAGCAGTTGCTGCAAATGCTATAAAACCAGTAACATATACAACCCACCTCCAATACTTTTTCTGCTTCTCCACTTCGTTAGCTCTGGCTTGAAATTTTGTTTGCAAAAGCTCCGATGTTGAGTGAACTGCCGCTGTTTTATATTTCTCATTAAGATTTGTGGCTTCTTCCAAAAGTTTTTTTGAATGCTCGACATTCATATTTAACTTTTCAATTAGGTCTTCTCCGCGCCTGTTTACATCTCTAGCCGCATTATATATTTCATCACGAAACTTACTCAAATCTTCAAGTCTTTCTGTAATCTTAGAATTTTGCTGTTCAAGTTGATCGATATAACGTCGATATTCGTTCTCACTAATTTTATCAGCTACTTGATTAGATTTCGTATTTGAATTATTAGATGCATTCACAATTCTATGAATGGAATATTTATCATTCAAATTATTTAAAAATTTCCCAGCACTACTGTAAAATGAATTCAGCTCATCCAACCCAATAACATCGATATTTTGAGCCAAAAAATCTAAAGAATCCATTTGAAAGTTTGATTCCATTAATGCTGTTTTAACATCTGTATCCAACAAGCGGCTTGATGTATATTTTATTGCTTTTAAAGTGTCAAAAATTCTAACCAATGTTTTTTTAGACTCTCTCTCACGAGGATGCATCAATATGTTACTAATTTTGGCATTCGCCAGTTCGATTCTTTCACTCAAATCATCAATTATATTCACTATTCACCCTGCCTATTAGGACATTTCAGACATATTTCTGCTTATTAATCACTATAACCAAGTTAAGAGTACCCCACATCGTTGCCGTTGCGCCAAAGTGCACCGCCCACGCTGTGCCTATTTAACTCCATCGTGACTACACAAGCGATACTGCCTGTATCTGCTTTTTCCAACATACTCGTTTTCAAAATATACATCATAAACACACTTAGTGTCATCAAAACTATTCATTATTTCGCACACAATCTCATCATTCTCAACTGTCACCGGCTTTTGAAGCGACCTGCTATAAAAATAGCACTTCTCGCCTTCGAAACGTGCGTCAATTTTATCTTTGCTGAGATACTTTGAAATATACGCCCCAACATTCGTTACATTTTCAATTTTATTTACCTTTATAAATCCCTGCTCCCATATCTGAGCAAGTTCTTTTGCATCTATATAAGGCAGGTTAAATATTATGACATGAAAATGCACAGCACCCCTTTTCTGAAACTCTGGCACACATAGATAAGCAAGCCTTATTTGAAAACGGTACTCTAACCGCTGTCGAAACTTTTTGAACTCATAGTTCGCATCTTTGAGACTTGTTATAATTTCTTTGAATGTCAAAGTCAGGAACTTTGCGATTTCATCACCATGAACGCCGATATTTGAGTTCACCAGACAGCGTATCATTCGCCTTGCTCTGCGCAGTGTTATTTCTCTGTTCTTAGCCTTATCAGATTCGTTAGCCTGACCCACACGACCAGAACCGCCACGCTTGCCCTTAAACTGTGTCACACCATACTCATAAAGCTCAACAAACTGCCCAGAGATGATAACCTTCTTGCTATATCCCTCCTCCATTGTCAAAGCTCTTTAGGCTTAACAGTGTTGTCCTCAATGAGCTTATCCAGTGTTTCCTTCTTGATGAATACACGGCGGGATATTTTGACATACTCAATTTTACGGATGTAAAACCAGTAATAGAATGTTGCGACAGCAAAGCCTGTATACTCGCTCGCCTCTTGAACCGAAAAAAGTTTCTTCGATGTTTCCATGACATCCTCCTAAGTGGTTTACTTAGGGGGACTATGGGAGAATTCATGACTTTTTTATATCCTGCCATCACCTATAGGCGACAAAAGGATTTTCAGCGCAAAGCACTGACATTATTTAATATTATATTTGCGTCTGATACGTGACATTTCCTTTGCCATATACTTTGCGTTCTCTTCAACAGCAGTATCGTTGTCGTCTCTTTTTGCCTGCTGTATGAAATATTCCTTAGAAGTTCCAAAACCCATAGAAGTATAAATCTTATGGTCTATAGCCATATCAAGGTATTCCATTTCACGGCGTTCTCTTGACATCCGCTTGTTATAACTACTGCCTTGATATTTCGAAACAGTCAGATATTTTTTTGAATCTTTATGCTTTTCTATTCCTTCAAGCATCGGTTCTGGAAGCATATTAACAAGTAGCGACCAGAATGAATCATTAGGGATATGCTGAGTACGATACATCTGTTTGTTTTTTCTTGAATAGATAAGAAATTCATCACTGCTTTCATGATTTTTCATTCTGGTTGTATCTTGAACTGTTATTCCCCTGTGAAAATCAAGAAGATTTACCACATGGGCAAATCTTTCATCAGATATTGCATCCATACAAGCACCTTTCAAGATAACCCTTTCCTCTTTTGAAAGCTCACAGGATATAAAAGGTAGCGAAATAAGAGCAGTAATAAGGACTATACCGCTAAAAGTAATCTCTTCTCTAAAATTGTAGTCATGTTCTTTAAGTTCTTTGACCCTTGCTTTAAGGAAACTAATAATATTGGATATGGCAAAATCAAGATTATCCGCGTATATCTGCTGGTATGCTTCGCCTGCCAATTCTTTAATTTTCTTTTTACCGTATTTACGCTCAAGCTTTTTAATATCCGGATGATTCTTTTCTTTCTCAAATAAGTCAGCTAGTCGCCTGATTTCACCTGAATATGTCTCCATATCAGTAAAAACAAGCTTCTGCATACTATCAATTAATTCTTTCTTTTCAACGCTTGAAAGTAAAAAATCATCCACTCTATTCACCTAATAAACCAAGAGGCTAAACAATACGTTATCGTATTTTAAGCCAATATTGTTTAACTTGCATGGTAATCTTCATTAGTAAAGGCAATTATTATGAACAGATAGAAAACATGTTCATAATCAAAAATACGAGTTTTTCATATAAATTTAATGTTATTATTAGTGGTACTTTAAATTTCTTTCTGGAGTAATACCATAAATGCAACAATACCAAATCACTTCATTTATTTCTGAACTTAAAGATTTAGAATCATTCATTGATAAATTCTCCAGAGATTATACAAAAAATCCGAATAGACTAAATGAGCCATTTTATGTTGATAATATAGAAAAAATAGAGGAAACAATCTTATCATTAGAATCAAATATTAATTCGCTCAAAAGATTCGCTAAAATATACGATATGGAGTTATACAATAGTCTTATCGATTATCTGGCAATCAACAAACCAACTGGACACTTATTGGAATATTCAATTTTCGCAAAACAAGCAATTATTTCCAGCCAAAATTTCAAATTAACTCGAAATAAATTTAATTTTCTTTTATATTCAGTGATAACTGGACTAATAAAATCCATGCCCAATGATTTTAAACCGATTCAATATATTATTGATGACTACAAATTACAGCCTTTAGAATTATTAAAAACAATAAAACATCTTCAGATTTTCTCTAAACAAATCGATGATATATATTACGATAGATACTTCACTAATAATGAATTTTTTGAACCTGAAAATGTTAACCACAATACAATAATAGAATTAATTGAAAAAGCCATTAGAGAGATTAACGATACAGCAAACATAGATTACATAACAAAAGAAAGACTATGTGTATATTTAACAGAAGTCAAAACAGATATAGTAAATGGAACTCCTATCTGGAAAAAAGTTATAGGTGCATGTGTAATAGTAGCAACTATTTTAAGCGGAATTGCCGCCGCACCTGACGCAATAAATACTCTTAATGACGCAGTAAAACACATTACAGGTTATGCAAAATCTAACATTATTAATAAAGTACTGCCTGAATATAAGCTTGAAGAAACAGTAAAGTTACCATTTGAAACAGATAAAATCTAAGTTCAAATAAAAGAGTCACGCACTCTTGCGCACTGCCGTAAACGAATAACCAAGCTCAGAAAGAATCGACTGAATAGTTTTCAGTTTCGGATTGCCGTTACCAGAAAGAGTTTTGTATAAAGATTCTCTGGAAAGTCCCGTATTCTTGGCAAGAGCAGTGAAGCCAATCCCAGCCTGAACAACCTGCCTGATAGCAAGAAGAAGCTGAATTTCGTCTCCCGTCTCTGTATATTCCTCTATGGCTAGTTCCAGATACATCTTCTGGTCTTCTGCCGTTTTAAGTTCATCCTGTATTATCTCATCAAGAGTTCTGCCTTTCATTGTGCATCCTCCAATAATTCTTAGCTTGTTCAATATCTCTGTCCTGCGAACCTTTATTGCCTCCGCAAAGCAGTATTACAATTTTATCGTCTTCAAAAGCGTAATATACACGATAACCACCACCGTATCTGAAACGAAGTTCGTACACATTATCGCCGACAGATTTGTAATCGCCAAAATTGCCGTGTGCCAGTCTGTCAACCCTCTGCAAAACTCTCATTCTGTCCATCTTATCAACAGACTTGAGCCATTCAGCAAAAGGCGACTTTCCGTTGTCTAGCACAAATTCATTAATTTCATACATCATAATGTATCCTATAGACTACGATTGTCAATATTTTTCGATTCGTCCAGATAAGCCGAAAGCCTGTCTATTGTCCTGTGCGCCTCTTTTAAGCCAACGTGTGTATACCGCTGAACCATTTTAGCAGTCTTATGACCTGAAATCTGCTGAATCTCTGGAACAGACGCACCAGAAGCCGCAAGACGGGTTATCATAGTGTGGCGCATCTCATGTATGCAGATATAAGGCATATCCGTACTCTTCACGGCGGTTCGGAAAGCTCTTTTGATATAGTCAATCTTCTTGCCCGTATCTGGGTTAGTGAGAACATATTCAAAATCGCCCGTAATCTTGTACAGCTCTTTCATAGCCTGATAGAGCTTTCCCATCATGGGAATCTCTCTTATCTCGTTTGATTTGGTTTTATACAGTTTGATGCTTTTCATCTTAAAGCTGACATTAGACCATTTCACATCCATTATCTCACTGTAACGCATACCAGTGTATAAGCCGATGATAATGAAATAGTAAAGAAGAGGGCTTTTTGATGTCAGGCTAGTTTGCAGGAGCTTATCTTCATCCTCAAGACTGATTACTTTTCTTTCGGCATGTTCTTCTTTAAACATTTTAAGTCTTCTGGCTGGGTTTCTGTCTATCAGTTCAAGAGATTCCGCATAGTTAAAGGCGAATTTTACAACCTGAATGTATCTGTTGATTGTAGCTTTGTTTCTTTTGCCGTTGTTTAACGAATCTCTGAAAGCTTCAATATCTGAACGGGTGATTTTATTCATGGACTTGTGAAAGGTTTTAAAGTTTCTAGCAGTGTCAAAACGTGAGCGTGTGAAGCCAGACAAATTATTAAGGCAGTAATTTAAATACTGGTTATCGAAGAACTGAACCCAATGAATTGATTTTGAAAGCTCAAAATATTTACCCTCTTTTATATCAGTCATTCGCTTAGCAAGAACTTCCTTGGCAAACCCGATACTATCACCGATTTTTTCAATCTTACGTTTACCGTCAACTGAATACTGGATGTAATAGTTTTTGCCCAATCTAAGCTTGCAAGATTTACAGAGTTTCGACTTAACACTGTTTAATGTTGCACATGAGCAACGGTTAAAGATTGCCATACTAACCTCGCTAATGATGCAGAAATGATGTAATTTGATGTAAATAACCCCATAAATCAACAATAGCTCACGATAGATATTATTGCAATATTTATTTTATTCATAATAAGTTATCAAAACTCTCATTACTTCCCATAAACTCAATTTTCCATTCTGAAAATCCACGTGTCGATGGTTCGATTCCGTCCCTGGGCATTCAACAGAAAAGGCAGTCTTCGGACTGCCTTTTTTATTTGTATTCTTACTGGCGGAGTTGAAACCTGCGAACGCCGACCTTTCCATCTTTGTCATTGCGAATCTGCGCAAGCGGGTGCGGCAATTTCATTTCTTGCGGGCGAACAAAAAGGATTCCGTCCATGGGCAACTTAAATTTGAATATCTGAAATACAAAAAAAACCTCTGTTTTCGCAGAGGCTTTTGTCGTTTTATGTTATGATGTAAAAATGATGTAAACTAAATAAAAATTTGATCCATCTTCTCAAAAATTTTATTTTTATTATACTCATCCACAAGCAACGTTGATTTCACTCGATTTAAAATAATAGAGTGATACGTCTTATCTTTTTTAAGAAAATTTGTAACTGAACCTTCAGAATCTTGAAGCGAATTAAATAAAGTGTATATCAAATTAACTAAGTCATTAAATATTGAGTTTATAATTACCACATAATTATCTGGTAGATTACAGAATAGAGGACCTCTAATATTATCTAACATGACATCTGAAGCCCATGCTCCAGATTCAGCATCCAGAGCGAGATCAAGTAACTTTCTTTTATACTTAACGAGAAAACATATTGTAGCTAAGATGCAGTATTTTCCATTCTTTGCCACAACAGATAAATTATTATCTAAGTTGTTATTTGAAACAAAACTGTCGTAATAATCTCCCAATCTAAGCAAGTCAACTATTGTTTCTTTATCATGTGGCAATTTAAATATATTATTATATATTGTTTTATCTGCAAATATTTTACTTTTCGCACTTCTAGCAGTGCCTGGTTGTTGTAAGAGGCATGCCAATATATATTGTCCTAATTGATCATTTTTTATTTTCTGCCAAGCTTCACAATTTTTCTTTTTACCTAAGTTTTCACCTCTCTTAATTTCGAGATAAATCTCTGGTGTTCCCTGTGCAAGAATACTTTGTAATCGGCGTTGTTCTTCACTATTTGACTTCAGATCTCGATCTGATATAGGTTTTTGAGAATTAGACGATTCTGCAATTTCGGAAATAAAAGTATTAAAATAATCATCTCCACCTTTATCAGGTTTTATTATTTTACAAGGTATAGGAAAATCTAAACTATCATTAGCCCCCTTGTATGTCCCAATAAGAGATGTTGTTTGGCAACCGTTAACAATAGAGAAATCTTGAAGTTTTATATTATCGCCATCTGTATTAAAATTTTTACAACCAATAATTATTCCGTTATTCAAAAACCAAAACTTTTGTCTTTTTCCCTTAAGTGATTTTTGTATTTCTGAATCTATTTTTTTATTACGTATAAAATATCTAAAATTTTGTTCAAATAAGCCGTTGTCTTTATAAAGATCATAGAGTTTTCTGAGAGATAAAGCAGATATATTAACTAAAATACCGTTGTCGCCACACTTTATAATGCCATCCTCTTTATATATATTAATTTTACCTTCTGGTACAAATCTAAATCCATTTTCAAATGTCAGGATAGCTTGTTCTACATCATGCAAATAGTAAATTAACACCTCGTAATTATCCAGTAAGTCTATCTTACTCAAATGCTCCATTATCATCTCTTTGTATGATTCATCCTTATCTAACCCCAAGAATAAAACTAACTTTATATTAAAGTTTATATCATCATAAGAATAATCATATTTCTCTCTATAAATCCTTCGCAACCTGTCATTATAAGAAGAAACTCTCTCATCTTTGAAATCAATAACAGTTTGTGCCATTTTAGTGAATATATCTTTAATCTGATCTTTTGATGAAATTGACGACACATTTTTTGACTGGATCAAAACTAAATTTTTGCTCATATCTGTTTCTTCCACGGCAATCAAATCAACGCCACCATCATTAGCACCATCAACATATGAGTATTCAAAATCACTCTTATCAAAATGCCCTTCATTATAAAAATACCTATAAGCAATTATACCAAACATCAAATCATCGTTTAATGAATTTAATTGCGGGACAACTTCTTTTGTTTTTTTGATTGCATTCTTAACAACTTCACTCATAAAACTCACCTTAATTTTATATAAAACAATTTTCTCGCATTAAAATTGCATTTTCTGCTTATTAATCACTATAATCAAGTTAAGAGAACCCCACAGCGCCGCCGTTGCGCTAAGGCGCACCGCCCACGCTGTGCCTATTTAACTCCACCGTGACCGCACAATCGATACTGTCTGTATCTGCTTTTTTCGACATACTTATTTTCAAAATATACACCATAAACACACTTGGTGTCATCAGAACCATAAAAATTTTTTATAACAACCGCCGACCGGAAGCGAGTCACTCTGCAATTCCGCAATCCATATTATATGAAACCGATTCGTCATATGTGCGTTCCGCCCTCTTTTTGCAGTCGTCAACAATCTGCTGAATCTCAGGTTTATATCTGTCGATAACCTTTATCATCTGCGGGTCGATATTGTCTGCGGCATAGTTGTCTATAATATCAAACGCAACATCGATGCTGAGTCTTGTGCGGTATGGTCTGTCCTCCATAAGTGCCGATATCATATCGGAAAATGCGATTATCTTTGTGCCTGCGTCAATATCCTCCCCGCTGATGGAAAACGGATATCCGTTTCCGCTGAGTCTTTCGTGGTGATACTGCGCCCATTTAACAACATCCCTGAACCATTCGGAAGAATTAAGCTCACTGAGTATCTGCCCCGAATAATAGCAGTGAAGTTTGACCATATTATATTCCTCATCGGTGAGCGGTCCGACCTTCTCGATATACTGCGTATCAATGCCTATTTTACCGATATCGTGAAAATATCCGGCAATGGTCAGTTTAAGGCAGAAATCCTCGTCCATTCCGAGAATCCTGCCGATGAAACCCGCCAGCTTGCCCACTGTGTATGAATGTCCGGCGGTGAACCTGCTGCGGAAATCTATGATGTGTGAAATCGTCAACGCAAACTGCTCTATCTGAAGTCTGGTCAGCTCTATTGAGCTTATGAAGCCTATCCTTGAAAACAACTGTTCCATAGTAAGGCTGTTTATCTCTATCCAGAAGATATCCGGTTTCGAAACCTCTTCAAAGGCGGCGCATACATCCGGATGAAAGACCGTGCCGTTCTTTTCGAGGATATTCGCCCTGACTTTTTCTTTCTGGTTCAAAATGAAATGGTCGGGTGAAAGGCAGATGTCCACCCTGTCGGCGAGATGGATTATGTAGCTTTGAAATTTTATATCCTCGTCATATTTTTCCCTGTTTTCATATCTGATGTGGTGGTGACGGATTATCTTTGCGATATCGGCAAACATATCAAACCCTGACAGCATCTTATAACCCATGAGGCAGTGCGGGGATGGGTTTTCCACATCCTCTTTGATAAGCGAATCCCTCTCCTGAACAGAAAGAGCGCCAATGTCGTGCAAAGCCGCCGCAACGACAAGCTCCACCATATCGCCATAGTTCAGCCCAAGTTTTTTACCGATGTGATAAGCGATAACGGCGGTTCTTCTCTGGTGTGCTTTAAGAAGATAATTGAAACTGTCGATCGCTTTGATAAGGGGAAAAGCGAGTTCTTTAAGGGATATCTTTTCCATGGGCATCCTCGGAATAACATAAAATGTGTTGTGTATTGTTTATATTATCATAGCCTAGGCAACATAACCAACAAATCGCATATTACCGGACTACTCTTCAACAGGAAATTCAGACGGAGTTTCCTCATGAAATTGCGGGATCCACTCAAAAACCAGAGTGTATTCTATCCTGCCGAATATTTTGATTATAAATTCCCTTGCCAGTGCCTTTTCCTCTTCACTTCCGCCGAAATCCTCCAGAGTGTCCAGATACGCCCAAGCATAATACTTATACAGCCCAAGAAACATTTTGAGGCTGATGCCTCTTTCGATGTGCTTTTTTGCTTCAGAAATACCGAAAGTTGACGCAGGGTCGTTTCCGGCAGTTTCATGACAGAATATTTCCGGAGTAACGGAATAATTTTCGAGATAGTCCCTGATAACGTTATTCAATCCGTTTACAGACGCTCTCCATGCCTCTCTGTGGGTGGAGGTATAGGCTGAAAATTTCAGCTCTATCGAATAAGTAAGTATCCTGTTTATCAGCTCGTTCGTATGCTGATAAAGGAACAACACAAGGCTGTCTGAAAATTCCTGACTTAAATACCTGTTAACCATCGCACACCGTAAATATTGGATATGCACATATGATAACACTTTTTAATATAAAAGTTGATTTAATTTAAAAACTATTTCAGCATCCTCCACAGCAAGCTCATTTTTTTAATAAATTTCCGGATATTTTTTATATCCCCCTTCCTTTTTGAAATATTTGAAATATCATAATTTATACACAATGTCGCAAATTAATATTAAACAACACACAGACACAAGGAGAAATATGATGCGAACGAATATGTCGCTGAAGAAGAAAATTATTTTATTGGGGATAACCGTTTTTTCAGGTCTGATTCTGATAATAATCAGTACCGTCAGCAGCTCAAGCAAACTGACCGCTCTGTTTGGGGACAAAGAGGCAGCGCTGGAGATAAAAACGGAGATGCTCTCTCTGAGAAAAAATGAAAAAGATTTTATGATGCGCAACGAACTGAAATATGCAGCCGAATTTGATACCCATGCCAAGCAACTTTCAGAAACACTCGAAGCGCTGATGACAAACAACCAAGACAACACTTCCCTGTCGGATATAGCCACCCATCTTGCTGACTACAAAGCGGATTTCACCGCAATGGTCGAACTGAAAAAAAAGATAGGTCTTAACGAGGAACAGGGTTACTACGGAAGTCTGCGGGAAAGAGTGCACAAGGTTGAGGACTTCTCAAAAAAGCTGGGACTCACCGAGGTAACAAAGAACATGCTCATGCTCAGAAGGCATGAGAAAGACTTCATGCTCAGACGCAAAGCAAAATATATGGATGAATTCAACAAAGACTTTGCTGTTCTCATAAACTCTGTCAAAGCGAATGTTTCCGACCCGTCCACAAGATCGGAAATGCTCAGTCTCTCCGAAAGCTATAAAGAGGATTTCATAAAACTCGTTCAGGTGGAAACCACATTCGGTCTCCAGCCGACGGACGGTGTTCAGGGTAAGATGCGTGTTGCGGCGCAGGATCTGAATGACACCATAGATAAGATTATAAACGACTTTTCAGCGGAGATAACATCAAAACAGAAGACAAATACCATTATAAACCTCGCAGTGGTTATAGCTGTCGCCTCTCTGCTCACAGTGCTGCTGGCGGCTCTTCTTATGAATATAGTCTCTCTGCTGAACAAGCTGACTGCAACCACCGGAGAACTGCTTAAATTTGCGAATCTTAAAACTGAAAGCACATCACAGAGCAAGTGCGAGATAACAACAATCACTCATCTGCTGGAAAACTTCAAAAAGAAGGTTTGCGACATAATAATAACAGTGACCGAAAGCTCACACAGTGTCACATCCGGCAACACAGAGCTCTCTGCTGCTGCGGAAGAACTTTCGTCCACCTTCGTTTCGCAATCGGAACAGATGACAGCAGCCGCAGGCTCAATGGAGGAGATGTCAGCATCGTCCGCACATGTAATATCGAACATTGAGATGTCAGCCGGGATAAACAACAAAACACTTGTCTCCGCTGTAAACGGAAAGGAAAAGCTCGGCATACTGCTGGAAAATATAAACAAGATTGAACAGGACACGAAAAAACTTGCGCAGACGATAACAGGTCTTTCCAACTCCTCTGCGGAGATAAGCAACATCCTTATCGTTATAAACGATATCGCCGACCAGACGAACCTGCTTGCGCTTAACGCCGCCATCGAAGCCGCCAGAGCGGGAGAAGCAGGACGCGGGTTTGCAGTTGTTGCCGACGAGGTGAGAAAACTTGCGGAAAAAACACAGCAGGCAATACAGGGGATAAGCTCCATAATAAACACACTGGTAAACGAAACAAAATATGCCTCGTCTGACATGGAACAGGCATCAAAAACCGTTGAAAACGTCTTCAACGCAGCGAAGGAGACAGGAGTTTCATTCTCTGAAATAACAGAGACCATAAACGAACTGAACAAAACGAACAATAGCATTGAAGTCGCTGTCAAAGAACAGGTTTCTGCCATTCAGACAATTAACGATAATTTTCAGGTTCTGGCGGCAGGCATAGACGAAAGCACAACGGCGGTTTCGGAAATAACAAATACCGTGAACGACCTGCAAAAGCAGGCTGAAGAACTGAACTCTCTCATAAAAGAGTTCAACGTATAAATAAAAAGCCTCTGTCAAAAGAGGCTTTTTTTTATCTTCCTATTATTTTTGAAAAGTAGCGCCGGGTGGAATCCTGAAGTTTCCCCGCCGCCTTGAAAGCCTCTTTAAGAAGCTCCGCCTCCTGCTCTGTCAGCTCGTCGGGATCAAGGAAATGGCTTGGAGCAAGCCCTTTGTCAATACAACGCAGTTCGTTCTGCAACCGCAGATATGTAAATGATTCAAACGCCGCCTTTATATGGTCGGCTGTTGCTTTATTAAAAATCTTCAATTCTTCCAGCCTGTCCAGACGTTCAAGGGTGCTGACAGCGTGAACACCCTGTTCCAGCATATACATACGCACACAATCCACAATGAATATGCTGCCGTTTTCTTTCAGCGAAAGCAACCCTTTTTGTTCGCCTGTTTTATGGGTTATAAATCTGTCCAGAAGCCCCAGAGGGACCTTATGTTTATAGTCAAGCTCCATCATCTGATAAAGAAACAGCGGATTTGCTTTTATAAGCCTGCCGACAGTCTCACGCAGTTCAAAACAGAGCGAACTGTCACCTGCAACCGGCATAAAATCGAAAAAAATCGACGAATAGCGTACTCTCTGAGGTTCGGGCACCTGAATCCATCTGGCAACGCGCTCCTTCCACTCACGGAGCCTGCCCCGCCATGCAGGATTGTTAACCATCACTTTTCCGTTGCAAAGGTGATAGCCGACCTCGGCAAGCGCCGTCACCAGACGTTCGGCAAAGGGCACAAAAAATGCCTCCACAGACTCCTCAAGCTCCGGCGGATAATCTTCATAAAGAAATCCGTTGTCCTGATCCGGTCCCAGAAGCATCTCCTTACGCCCGCCGCTACCCATAACAAGGAAGCACCAGCGGATACCGGGCATAACGTATCCGTCGTCCAGCATGGATTTCCTGACCACTTCGAAACAACGCCTGATGACGTTGTGATGAACGTAAGACAGTATCTCCATAGTCTCAACGTGTGATCGGTTCTCTGTAAGCAGAACGCGTGCAACCTTGGCAATCTCCCTGTAAATATCGGCGAGTTCCGCAACGGTCTCCGCTTCATTGGCACCGCCTACAAGGAGCATGGACTTCTGGCTGCGAAACCTCATAAGGTCCTGAATGGAAACAATACCTTCTATGCTGTCGCCGGACAGCACAGGCAGGTGTCTTATACCGTGGCGGAACATAAAAGTTGCCGCCTCATACATATATGTTTCAGGTGCCATGAAATACGGCTCAAGTGTCATAACATCCGCAGCTGTGAGCGTTGCGGGGTTAACAGCATCTCTGGCAAGCACCTTGCGCACAAGGTCGCGCTCTGTGACGATACCCGCCATGCGTCCATCCTCTCCTGTCACAACCAGCGCTGCGATTCCCTCCTGTGCCATCTTAACGGCGACATCCCGCACGGACGCTGTAACGGAACAGGTCATAACAGGTCTTGACATTATCTCACTGAGTCGCTTCTGAAAGGGATAAGCCTCCATCTGTGCAGCAGGATCCATGGAGTTGCGCTCGACCATCTCTTTATAGAGTTTGCGCACCTGCGAAAAGATGGCTTTATTGAAATAATTGGCGATTATCGGGAAATTCCGTGCACTTTCAAGCACGCGTTCCTGCGGAATAAGCAGACAGACTGAATCCTCCGCTGCGCGCGCTCCGGCTGTGTATCCGTCACTGGTAAAAACCGGCGTCCAGCCGAAATAGCCGCCTGCGCTGCGGCTGTCCACCACCATTTCTACCCCTTCCGGCGTCTCCACAATTATGTCAATGCGTCCGCCGCTTATGAAATAAAGATAACCGGATGGCGTATCTTTCTGCGTAAAAATAATTTTTCCCGTCGGATAGTGTACAGTTTCGGATGCTGCGAGAATCTCCGCAGCGGCATCCTCCGGAATCTGGCTGAAAGGCGCATATTTGTTTAATTTTTTAACTTCAAGCATCTGTCACCCCTACTTTGCGGACATAAATAAACAAAGGCACATGGATGTGCGTCGCGGGTTAATTTTTATGAATACATATAAAAAATTAATATAGTGTGAGCAAAGTCAGTCTTTGCGTTGCTCGAAAATATCAGGAGGTTATTTTCGAGCTATGTTTAATAATACCAAAAAAAGTCCCCTTTCGAGGACTTTTTTTGTTGCAGATTTATCAAAGGAGTTGAGGAAAAGTCAGCTTTATCAGCCTGCCGCTGCCTCCTTCTTTTTTCTCCCGAAAACGAAAGGATGCGCCTGCTGGCGGAGTAAAAAGTCGGCAAGTATCTTCGACCAGATAGTTGTTCCGGCAAGTGCCGACCAAGTTTCATAGGGATAGCCGAGAAACAGAACGCCTATGATCGTCCAGCCCGCCGCAAAAGCCGCGGCAAGGTTAATAATCCCTGCGACAGGCGCCCATTTTTTCGGGTTCAAAGGAGACTCCCCGCGTTTAAGCGCCACTTCGGAATAGTCTTTTTTAACAAAAATACGGTAAGCCCTTCGCGTCCAGTAATAACTGACAGGGAAAAGTGCGAGAAAAAGTATCCATGTTAAAACTACGCTGACATCCAGAACCATCTGCAACTCCTGTAGGTTAAATTTGTTCCCCCGCCGCATACACAGCGGGGGATATATCTGTTAGTGGTCGATGGCCTCGCCCGCTCCCTTGGGAATACGGACACTTTCAACCATTGCCGCTATATGATCCGGCACAGGTGCCGTCATGTTCTTAACAGCGAATGCCACTATGAAGTTGATCAATGCACCGATAGCGCCGATTGCGTTCGGAGATATCCCGAAGAAGAAATCCTTCTTGCCGAATATCTGCCAGAACTCTGTTCCGTGGATATAGAATATACCCGTGTGCGCAAATACATAGAACATTGTAAAGCCCAGACCGGCTATCATGCCCCATATAGCGCCCTGCTTGTTCATGGTTTTACTGAAGATACCCATCATAAGAGCCGGGAATATTGACGACGCTGCCAGACCAAAGGCTATCGCCACGGTTCCCGCTGCAAAGTCTGGCGGATACATTCCGAGGTAGCCTGCAACAACGATTGCACATGCCATAGCTATACGTCCAGCCATCAGTTCGCCCTTCTCTGTAAGATCTTTCATCAGCATGTTTTTAAGAAGGTCGTGGGAGATAGCAGCAGATATCGCAAGCAGAAGTCCCGCAGCCGTTGAAAGAGCCGCAGCAAGACCGCCAGCAGCAACAAGAGCAATTACCCAGTTGGGGAGCTTCGCAATTTCAGGGTTCGCAAGAACCATGATATCGTTGTTAACGGTAAGCTCGCTGCCTTTCCAGCCTGCTGCATCGGCTTTCGCAAGAAACTCGGTGTTCTTGGAAGTATCGTTGTAATACTGGATACGTCCATCGCCGTTCTTGTCTTCAAACTTCAGAAGTCCCGTAACCTCCCAGCGTTTCATCCACTCAGGACGCTCGTCGTAACGGATGCTCGCGGAAGGTGCAAATATGTTTCCGCCGGATTTAACTTCTGTGTTAATTGTCGCATGAAGGTTAAGACGTGCCATAGCAGCAACGGAAGGAGCTGTCGTATAAAGCAGCGCAATGAACACCAGCGCCCAGCCTGCGGACGAACGGGCATCTTTAACCTTTGGCACGGTGAAGAAACGGATAATAACGTGTGGAAGACCCGCCGTGCCTATCATAAGTGAAACAGTGTAAACGAACATGTTCAGCTTGCTGCCGGGAACGGCCGTGGTATATTTGCCGAAACCGAGGTCGTTGACAATGTGGTCGAGCTTCGTAAGAAGCGCCATGTCAGACCCTGTGTAGTGACCGCCGAGACCAAACTGGGGAATGGGATTGCCCGTAAGCTGAAGTGAAATGAATATCGCGGGAATTGTATACGCAAGGATAAGAACGCAATACTGCGCAACCTGAGTATATGTGATTCCCTTCATTCCGCCGAAGACCGCGTAAACAAACACTATCGCCATACCGATGATAACGCCCATCTCACTGGAAACACCAAGGAAACGAGAAAACGCAACGCCGACACCGGTCATCTGACCGATGATATATGTGGTTGAGGCAACCAAAAGACAGATAACGGCAACAACTGTGGCTGTGTTTGAATAGTAGCGTGACTTAAAGAAATCCGGAACGGTGTATTTTCCGAACTTACGCAGATACGGAGCAAGAAGCATTGCCAGAAGAACGTAACCGCCTGTCCAGCCCATAAGGAACAGCGCCCCGCCGTATCCCATATAACCTATCATGCCCGCCATGGATATAAACGACGCCGCAGACATCCAGTCTGCTCCTGTCGCCATTCCGTTTATAACAGGGTGAACGCCGCCGCCGGCGACATAGAACTCTTTTGTGCTGCCGGCGCGCGCCCAAAACGCAATTCCGAGATAAAGCGCGAATGTCAGACCGACAACAAGATATGTCATTGCTTGCAGACTCATAGTTCCCTCCTTAATCTTCTGCCACGTCAAATTCTTCGTCTATCTTGCCCATCAGTTTCGCATAAATGAAGATCAGAGCGACAAAGATGTAGATGGAACCCTGCTGGGCAAACCAGAAACCAAGCGGATATCCACCGAGTTTGATGTTGTCCAGCGCACCTGCGAACATTATCCCCGCCCCGTATGAGCAGAGGAACCATACAATCAGTACGTTTCGAATCAAGCCTAAGACTTTTTTCCAATAAAGTTCCTGAGACTTCTCCATAGATTACCTCCTCACTATTTTTCTTTCCCGCGGATGATCAGTCCGGCTCTCTTTTTCTGATCCTGTCACCTCCGTCTGAGTTTTTCAATAACTTAGGTTAAACAGCATTAAAATGCGTACTCAATTTTTCTACATCTTTTATATTCATTTTATAATACGCTGTTCTATGATTGATAACATCATTTAACCGCTTATTCAAGGGGAATTTTGGAGCAAAAACGTATACCTTGTTTCAAAATATAACACGTATATCAAACATAGATATATAATTATTTTATGAGATGTTAAAGATTAGATTTAATTTGAAATTAACAATAAACTATCAGAAACCTTAATAGCACATATAATTAATTTAAAAAACACGGATAATGTAATATTTCATGGAATAAAATCTTTTGTATCAAGCGATTGAATTTAAACTTATATTTTTTCAATAGATAAAATTACACATGGTCATATGGTTAATTTCTGATTAAAAGCGCGAAATGATTAAATTTACGGATAATCATGAATAAAAAACCTTATTTACAATATACTTACGCATTATTAACACCTTTACGCTACGAAAATAACAGATGTTTTACAAAACGAAACATAACGATTGTAAAAATTGTAAAGACGGCTTTCCGATCGATATTTTTAAAGCGGTGAGCTTATTCCGTGTATCTGTCCAGCATAAGAGTTCCGGCGATAAAACATATCAAAGTGAGACCGGAAAGAAGAATGAACGAGGTTATGGTTGTGGAATTAAGTTCACCGACCCGGATAAGTTTATTGGCATGACTGAGCGGCAGAAGCCATACCACCTTTTGCAGCCAGTGAGGAAGGAAATCCACCGGATAGAAGGTGCCGGAAAAGAAAGCCATGGGCATTATTATGAAGTTTGTCAGAACAGCATGGTTCTCCATATCGTCTATGACAACCCCGATGATGACACCCGCTGCCGAAAAGAAAGCAGTGTTAAGCACAAGAGCAAAAAGTCCCAATGCCGTAAACGGAATCACATGAAATACGAAAAATCCCGCCAGAAGTATCATGGAAGAAGCGAACAATCCGCGGATAATACCCGAAAGCACCAACCCGCCCATCACAGACGGCGCTGAAACCGGAGATGTCAGCACAGTCTGAAACTCGCCGGAATGGAGCCTGCCCATCCCCACGGACACTGAGACCATGTTGAACGAGTTAGTCATTGAACTCATACAGACGATACCCTGAATAAGAAACGCGCCGTAGTCCGGTATCTGTACTCTGGAGCCGAAGCCCAGTCCGAACGCCAAGAGATAGAGTATCGGCGTGGAAACGCTGTAAAAGACGTACCCAAGCCTCATAAGTTTATATTTGAAAAGGAGCATTTCTCGGTAAAGCACCGCATAGGAACCCATTAAAGCCTCTGTCATACCGCCCTGCCTATACTGCTGACCAGCACGTCATCCAGCTTTGTCTGCCGGACTTTCTGCCCTGTCAGGCTCTCTTTCGCAATGTATTCGTCCGCCGATGCGCAGTCTCTGAAAAGCAGCGTCCTGCTGTTTATGTCAACTGCAAACGCCCCGGCGCAGTCTATCAGACTCTGCGGGGTGTCCATGCTGACGATACGCCCGCGCTCCATGATGGCAACCCGCCCGCAGAGGTATTCCGCTTCGTCGGTATAGTGAGTGGTGAGCAAAATTGAGCGACCGTCCGCCTGCATCTGCCTTATCATCTCCCACATCTCCCGCCGGACGGCAGGGTCAAGCCCTATGGTCGGCTCGTCCATGAAGATAAGCTCCGCGCCGGACAACATCGCCCGCGCCACCATAACGCGCCTTTTCTGTCCGCCGGACAGTGTGCCGACTTTGGCGTTGCGCTTCTCCGTCATGCCCAGCTTTGCGATGGTGTCGTCTATCAGTTTTCTGCTGTTTCTGATTCCGCGCAGGAGTGCATAGATATAAAGAACTTCGAAAACGGAAAGTTCATATCCAAGGTTCATATCCTGCGACACCACGGCGATACGCCTTCTGGTGTCCCTTCTGTATTTCTGCACGTCCTTTCCGTTCAGAAGGATACGACCGGAATCCGGTCTTGCCAGTGTGGAGAGCATCTTTATTGTGGTGGTTTTGCCTGCGCCGTTTTCGCCGAGCAGACCGAATATTTCACCCTTGCCGATATTAAAACTCACGTCGTCAACAGCGACCACCTTTCCATATGTCTTGCGGACGTTCATCACTTCCAGAAGCATCAGGCGACACCCATATACATGGCGGCTCTGCTGCCGTCCATGTCCACTATGCGGCTTTTCACGCGGAAGATATCAAAGATATTCTCTTCGGTCAGGACTCCCTTCGCGCATCCATCCAGAACAACCTGACCCTCTTTCATTGCGATGAGCCTTCCTGAAAATTTTGAAGCGAGATTGAGATCGTGCATAACCATCACCACGGTGAGCCCGCAGGACGTGTTCAGTTTTTCCAGCAGTTCCAGCACCTCAAACTGGTGATGAATATCCAGATATGTCGTGGGTTCATCCAGAAGAAGTATCTGCGGGCGCTGTGCAAGCGCCATGGCAATCCACGCCCTCTGGCGTTCGCCGCCGGAGAGCTGTCCGAGACGCATGAACCGTTTATCCTCAAGTCCCGTGGCGTGCATCGCCCATTCGACAGTCTCCCTGTCCTCTTTGGTGAAGGACGAGAGCGCCTTTTTATGAGGGTTGCGACCGTATGCCACAAGGCAGTGGACGGGTATATCCCCCGGCGCGTTTGGCGACTGCGGCAGGATGCCTACACTTCTGGCTATGGCGCTGTCGGTCATGGCGGAGATAGATCTTCCGTCCAGATAAACACAGCCCGCCGATGGTTTCAGCAGTCTGCCCATGCATTTCAGCAGAGTAGACTTACCGGAACCGTTGGGACCGATGACAGAGGTGATGCGTTCCTTTTCAAAAGAAAGGGTTATATTTTTCAGAACCTCTTTTCTGCCGTATCCGGCGGAGAGGTTTTCACATGCAAAGAAATTCATGACCTGCTGCTCCTGCTGAGAAGATAGAGGAAGAACGGCGCCCCCACAAAAGCCATTACCACACCAACAGGGAGTTCATATGGTGCAAAGACCACCCTCGCCGCCGTATCCGCGAATATAACTATGATTCCGCCGAAAACCGCGCTGAAAGGTATCAGGAAACGGTTGTCAGAACCTATAATAAGTCTTGTTATGTGAGGAACGATAAGCCCCACGAACCCCAGAAGCCCAGCCACGCTGACAGCGGAAGCGGCGAGCAGTGCCGCAAGCATCGTCAGCAGGAATTTCACCCGCTCAACGGAAACACCCAGCCCGCGGGCAACATCGTCACCCAGCATAAGGATATTGAGATACCTTGCCCCTATTCCTGCGCCGAACAGCCCAAGAATAGTATAGGGCAGTATCATCTTGACGTGTATCCAGCTTTTGCCGCTGAGAGAACCCGCCATCCAGTTCACGGTGCCCTGCACCCTGTCGCTGTAAAGCACTGTGAAACAGGACATAAAAGCACCGAGGAAAGCGGCGAGAGCCACCCCCGCCAATATGAGCCGGAGGGAGTGGGCACCGCCTTCGTAAGCCAGAAAGTAAATTACAAGAGAGGTGACAAGTGCCCCTATGAACGCCGCAGGAGGAACCAAATGCGTTAACGAGGGCAAAAGTATCATCACCGCCATAGCGAAAAGTCCGGCACCCGCCGTAACGCCGACAATGCCGGGGTCGGCAAGGGGATTTTTCAGAACAGCCTGAAGGATAGCGCCTGACAGTGCGAGGTTAACGCCAACAAAAGCGCCTGTGATTATCCTCGGCAGCCGGATGTTCATCAGCACATGGTACATGCCGTCGGTCTGAACACCAGCGAAAATCCGCGCCATATCGCCCAGAGATATGTCAACCGTTCCCGTTATGACGCTGACGATAAATCCCGTCGCCAGCAGCATCAGACCGACGGCTCCGGTCATGAGCCGCCTTTTAGCGTCGCTGTCTGTAAATTCTCTCACTTGAACTGCTCCGGATACATCATCTTAGCCAGCCCCAGAACAGCGTCTCCGGTACGGACAGTGGGGTTGTTTCCGTATGTTTCAAAGGGCAGGCTTACCACTTTTCCGTTTTTAACGGCTGTAAGACCGCTCCATGCCGGATGTTTCGTAAGGCTGGAATCGTTCTTAGCCTGTGTTTTATTGTCGTGGTTTATCAGAAAGATATAGTCCGGGTTCTGCATCGTTATGTTTTCAAGGCTCACAGGTGCAAAGCCTCTGGACATTGCCGAACCCGCCATGGGTCCTTTGCTGTCGGGTTTTGCCCCTGCTGCGATATTGTCGCCGCCCGCCATCTCAAGCATCATACCCGCATAGCTGTCAGGCAGTGCCATGTTATAGCTTTCCGGTGAACCGTAGAGCACAAGCGCGCGCACCTTTTTAACACCTTTCAGCCTGCTCTGAACTGTTTTCAGCTTATTGTCGATGTCAGCCACAGACTCCGCCGCCTTCGCCTTGTTACCTGTTATGGTGCCGAATATCTGCACTGTCTCTTTCACCTGCGGCAGTGTCACGGGCGAAAACAGCGCAACCTTTATGCCCGCGCCGTTCAGCGAAGAACGCAGGGCGACGTGGAACGGAAAATTCATACCTATCACAAGGTCTGCGTTCATGGCGACGATACGCTCGATGTCGGGGTTTTCCACCCTGCCGACGTTGGGCACGCCTTTCAGGCGGTTTTCGATATAAACGGGGGTGGTGTTGCTCGCCGCGTATGCTGCCGGAGTGCCTCCCGCCGCAAAGAACATCTCAAGGTTCGAGCTGTTCAGCACGACGACCTTCTGCGGCTGCTTTTCCAGAGTAACCGTCTGACCTGAGGAATCCTTAAAACTTATCTGTGCAAACGCGGAACCGCATAGGAAAACCAGCAATATTACCAGTATATTTTTCATTGCATCATCCTCTTTTTAAGGGCGTGGAACCTCTCAACCTGTTCATGTTTCAGTTCGTATTTTTCGTCTCTGCCGACGTGTATCTTAAAAGCTGCGTTTCCCTCTTTGTCGTAAACCTGAACCGACAGGCTCTCCTTGCCCATAAAGGGACGGCTGACGAAATGGATGCTGTCGAACTTGTCCGCCATTAGGTGCCCTCCGATGGGTGACGTGTCGGAGTGAAGGTTGAACATGCCGTGGCTGTATGTGCCTTTTGGCAGTTCACCCGAAACCTCGCAAATCACGCTGCCGTTGGTTACTATCATAAGGATCTCTCCCCATTCGTTTATGTCGTCCATTATCTCACTGAAGCGAGAGACGCTCACCTCGAACGACTGCTCGTCCAGAGCGCGGACGACCTCCCTTTCGGGCACGTTAAGAATCCTTGCCGCCATAACGGTGGCGACGCCCTTTTTCTCGTCAAGATACTGTTTTATAGTTTCCGTCATGTTCCATCTCCTTAATTCTGTGCGGCAACCTTTGCCACCGAGGGTGTGTATCCGCTGTTGAAATACAGCTCCGTAACGTCTATGAGCGACTGAGCCATGTTCACATACCAGAACTGCCCCTGAGGAGTCAGCTTTACTGTGGTGCCCGTGCGCTCAACAAGTTTTCTTTTTTCCCATGAATCTATAAGCGGTTCGAAAACCTCAGTCAGCCGAAATCCAGCCTCGCGGTCAACCATATCTCCGCGGAGGTACCCGCAGTCTATCTGACTGGAAATCATATTGTGCAGACGCTGACGCTCGTGATTTCTGCTCATACCCATGACGGGCTTGCGCCCCGCCTTTACCATACCCAGATAGGGCTCCAGTGCCATATGGGTGAAATACCCATGCTGTTGTGTACGACCGCCCGCTCCCGCACCGAAAGCGTGCATCATATGCCCCTGCTTCGTCATGCGGTTATAGAGGCTTCTGTCGCGTGTATCCCGCACCCAGTGCGCCATGGAAGGCTGCATATAGCCCAACCTCTGCATTACAGAGTGCGCCTTTATAAAATAGACCGCCTGCTGTGCCGTTGTTGGCGGAGGCGGCAGCTTCTCCTCTTTTATCTTCTCCATAAGTTTGCCGTCGTCGAACACGTTAAGCTGATACAGCGCCATGCCGTCCACACCTATCCTGTCCGCAGTGAGGATGTCGTCTATGAAGTCCGATTCGCTCTGATAGGGCAGACCGAACATAAGGTCAATGGACACCGCAGCCTCGTTCAGGTTTTTCAGCTTTTCTATCATCCTGATAACAGTCTCGCCTTCGTCAACTCTGCCGATGGCGCGGCGCGCCTTAGTATCGAATGACTGAACGCCCAGAGAAAAACGGTTGACACCGGCATTCAGACAGGCGTCTATCTTCTCGTCGGTGAGCTGGTAGGTTCTGGTCTCAAAAGTAAATTCGCAGTCGTTGGCAAGGGGCAGGTATTCCTTTATACTTTGCAGCATAAGGGAAATCTGCTCCGCACTCAGCGCACCCGGAGTACCGCCTCCGATGTAAACTGCATTTATACTGCCCGACGAGAACAGCGGGAGATTCGCACAGCTTTTTATCTCCTGCACCAGCGCATTGCTGAAAGCCTCCATCATGTCGGCTTTCGCAAGGTTTTTGAAAAAACCGCAGTATAGGCATCTGGTCTGGCAGAACGGGATGTTCACATATACCAGTTTGTTCACATCCGAAGCCTGAGAACAGGCTCCCATCCACGCCTTTGCCGCCTCTTCCGGAGCCAGCGCCTGCCCTTTGCTGCCTGCGTGGACAGTGCGCTTTTTGTCATATGCAGAGGCGAATCCGGTGGAATCCTCGTTGCCGAATATCAGCCTGCGCCTGTCGGCATCCAGTCCGTTTGTCCAGCTCATGCCTTCACCTTTGTCCTGTTCAGTTTTTCTATCAGTCCGCAGGCGAACTCCCAGCACTCAACCTTGCTCATCAGCGTTCTGGGCTTTTTGCGTTCCGCCGCCTCTGTTTCCGTCATACCTATCATTTTGTAAAACTGCTCAATGCCCTTTCTGTCTTTCTCGTTCATGGCGGAAAACACCATCTGACCGTGGAGCATTTCGCAGCCGATAACGCTGTCACCGAGCTGCTGTGCGTATTTTTCAAGCATTATTATTCCGCCGTGGCTTTTTCCCTTGTGCATTATGGGTTCAGTTTTCATCGCCACACCGAAAAGTGCCGTTTTTGTGCCTTTCAGACTGTCCGAATGCGCTTCCATATAATCCTCAAGCTCCTTCAGAAACCCGTGGTTATAAATACCGGAGCCGAGGAGTACGAGATCGTACCCCTCAGCCCCTTCTGCATCTGCCGCATTCTCAAGCCTGACCGTAAAGCCCTCCGATTCAAGCCTTTCAGCTATCCAGCCGGAAATCTCCCGCGATGAACCATAGCGCGTCGCGTATACTATCTTTACAGTCATATCGTTTCCTTAAAACTCTATTCCGGCTTTCAGAACGTAGTGTCTGCCGGGTTCAACAAGCGCCTCTGTGGCACCCGCTAGATAATAGTCCTCGTCGTTCAGGTTCAGCGCTTCCGCAGCAACAATCAGCCTGCGTCCGCTGTCGAAGGTATAAGTACCGGACACGGAAAGGTTATATGTGCTGTAGCCTGAATCCTCAGTGATAGTACCTGTGGAATCCTCAGTTTCCGCCGTTTCAGCATATCTGACATACAGGTCAGCGTTCAGACCGAGGTTCTTGCCGATGTTTCTGGAATATTCAACCCCATATCTGGCGTATTTCTCAGGGCTTCCAACTTTTGTTGTACTGAAAGTGCCGTAGTCATAGTCGCGTTTGATGAGCGTCGCCTCAACGTAGGGACGGAAATCCGCTATTGTGTAACCGACTATCATCTCAAGACCTTTCGTTGTCGCATCGTTCACATTGGTGTAAACGTTTGCATATCCGCTCGCAGTTGTCGGGTCTGTTATTTTCACGGTTGTTATGTAGTCCTTCGCCTTGCTGTAGAAGAGTGAAAGGTCGGCATCCAGACCGCTTCCGGCATATCTCACACCCACTTCGTAGTTTGTGCTTGTTTCGGAATCGAGGTCTTTGTTGGATTTCGTAGGCGTGCTGCTGCCGTGGGTTGTGCCCATGTAAAGCTGTTGCAGGTTGGGCGTTCTGTAGCCTGTTGCTACCTGCGCGCGGAAGACTGTATTTTTGATGCCGTTATACATAAGAGAAAGGCTTCCAACCGTACTGTCCGTATCGGAGCTGCCTGTGGTCAGACCTGCCTTGTTTGTGCTCTCAAGCTCAGTCTCGGTTTTAGTGTAGCGAAGACCGCCAGTCAGAACGAAGTCATTAGCTATAACCTGCTCATCCTGTGCGAAAAATGACCATGAGGACTGGTTTGCATCACTCTTTGAATCAACGGGTGTTGTCGCCATGAAGTTAAGGATGTTCTCCTTCGCCTCAAGGTCGTCTTTCATGTATTCAACTCCCGCTATCAGCAGGTTTGAATCGGAGAAGTTAAAGTTCGCCTGCGCATTGAAACCCACTGAATCCATGTCGTTCTTAGTTGTGGAAAGATACTTGGTGCTCATGGGTCCCATCATCATATACATGTTATTGATGAATTTTTTGTAGGTGTTCTGAGTGTACGCGTCCACACGCAGACGGCTGAGAACGGAACCTTCGTTGTTCATCTCAAAATATGCCTGAGTCTTCTCTCTGTCCCAGTCTGGAAGATCCATCTCCATTTTCATATCACCCGCGGACATATCCGCGTCCTCATATCCGGTCTTCACTTCATTGTCTGAATGATAGACGGTATGCTCCACACCGACGTCGTATTTTTTATTTTTAAAACCGACCATGCCTCTGTAGTTTGTGCTTTCAAATTTTGTGTTATCCACTTTGTCGCCGTCGGAATCCCTGCGGTCGCCCTGATCAACGGAAGTCGCCTCAAGTCTGTAATAGAAACCCTTCAACCCTCCGTAAAGCGAAATGGAGTTGCTGGTTCCCTCCGTTCCTGTGTCATACACTGTGGTGAACGACCCCTGAATGACTCTCGTGCCGCCCTTTTTGGTGATAACGTTGATAACGCCGCCGATAGCCTCTGAACCGTACAGAACGGATGCGGGTCCTTTTATCACCTCAACGCGCTCAATGGAATTGACATCCACAAGAAGAGGCGCCCCGTCCATGGATTTCTGTTCGGAAATCTTAACACCGTCAACCATTATCAGCGTTCTTGATGCGCTCTCGCCTCTGAGACTGAGACGGAATATACCCGCTGAACCCGTGGACGAAAGCTGAACACCGGGAATGTCCTTCAAAAGGTCTGCGAGAGTCGCAGCGCCGGATTTTGCAATCTCCTCCTCGGTTATTACCGAAAGGGTCATGGGGACTTCTGCGGCTTTTTTCTCTGTTCTTGTCGCCGTAACGAGAACCTCATTCTGTTTCAGCTGCGTGGTCTCCGCCGCCATTGCGGACACAGACACCATAAGCGCGCAAAGAAACATTAACAGTTTCCTACCTGCCATACGAAATATCTCCTGTTGGTTTTTTTGGAATTCTAAGATTCTCTGAATTATTTACGGTCAGCTCCGGATACGGAGCCGTTTATCGCCTTTTGGAATACGTCACTTTTTTGAGGTCTGTGCCGCTATGACCTGTATAAACCCGCATTTGGGACACTTCACCTCTACCGCGCGAACAAGCCCTTTCATAAGCAGCCTGCCGCACCTTCGGCATCGTATTTCCTCTTTGAAAAGCGGGATAGCCTCGTTGGTGTTCATTATCATTCTGTCAGCCTGTAATTTATTGGTATGATTACCGTAAACTGCTCTCCCGATCCTTTTTCGAAGGGGAAAACAGATTTAATAAGCCTCATAGCTTCTTCGTCAAGCAGATTGAAACCGCTGGACTGCTGCACAGACGAGGAAACAAGCGAACCGTCTGCACCTATCACAGCCCTGATATGCACAACACCTTCAAAACCCTTCCGGCGTGCCATATAGGGGTATTTTTTGTTGCTTTCCAGCCTGCTGCCAAGCCTGTTCTGATATCCGGAGTAGTCAAACGCGGACTTCTGTTTCACAGGTTCCACAGGTCTCAGCACAGGCATCTCAACCGGTTTAGGAGCCGCCTGCACCTGCTTTACAGGTTCTGCCGGAACAGTTTCCTGAATCGGCAAAGGGGTGGCAGTTTCCGCAATAGGAGAAGGTTTAGCAACAGCCGCTTTAACAACCTGTTTTTCAACTGTTTTTTGCTGCTTAACAGGCTTTGGAGGAACGGGCTCGACCATGGGCAGAGGCTCAACCTCCGGTTTATCCGGAACGGGAGCGTGTTTCAGCAACACCCGCATTATCTCCTCTTTTCTGTCCATCCTCTCTTCAATACTGAACGTGCCAAGCCAGAAGTGCAGACCCAGCGACAAAAAAATACAAAGAACATAAGCTCTGACCGAACTGTTTTTTATCCCTTCATCGTACCTCATTTCCATAATGATACTGATTATCATTATCTAATTCCAGTGTCAACACAAAAACACAGTAAGGACTAATTTTGTCCTGAAACGTCGTCCGTGAGGAACGCTACTGATTCCGCACCTGATTCCTTAGCAATATCCATAACCTTCACAATACGCCCGAAATCAACACTTTTGTCCGCCGAAACGTTCACAATCTTTTCGTCGGCAGCCGCAAGTTTTCTGCCCAGCATCATGCGCAGATGGACATCGTCCACGGGATAATCATTAAGATAAACGCTGCCGTCGGACTTTACGGCGATGGTCAGTTCGTCCTGCTTAACCTGCTGGGCGGTGCTGCTTTCGGGCAGTTCCGTCTTTACGGCGGGGATACTGAAAACCGATGTGAGAAGGAAAAAAATGAGCAGTAGAAAGACCATATCTATCATTGGGGTCATATCCGGCGAACTATTCTTTTTGTGAAAGATATCAAAATCAATCATGGAGTTTCTCCAGAACACGCACCATCTCCTCACCCCTTATCTTGAGGTTTACGGCTTTCGTGTGCAGACTTTTTTCAAAGAAATGATAGATTATCAGCGCAGGAATACCCACGAACAGCCCGGCAATGGTGGTTATGAGAGCCTCCCATATGCCTCCGGCGAGCAGAGCGGGATCAACCGCACCCTTATAAGCGGCAACAGTGTGAAAAGCAGCCGCCATGCCCAAAACAGTCCCGAAAAGCCCCATCATAGGGGCAACGCGCCCGATAAGCTCCATAACATGCAAGTGTTTGGCATATCGTTGAAGCTCCTGAACGCCGCGGTTGGTGATTATGTGTTCCATGTCATGCCTGCTGACCTCCGCATGGCGCAGCGCTTCGGCAAAAACGCGCTCGATCTCGCCCTTTGCACCGTCCAGACGCAGTTTAGCATCCGCTGTTTTCCCTTCGGAAACGAATTTCAGCGCCGCCAGATAGTTGTCCCTGTGTCCCCTGTTCGCCAGAAAGAACCACAGCCTTTCCAGAAAAACTGTCAGCAGGATTACGGAGCAGAAAGCGAGGGGATACATCATTATCCCGCCCTTTTGAATAAAATAGGCAAGGTTCATCTCTCCTCCAATATTAGATAATGATTTTCAATATCAACACAATCGTGCAATGTCAAGAGGTTTAATGTACAGTGGTCTGTAAGATACAGGGAAGACGGGAGAAAGATGATAGCGATTAAACACAGCTGTGAGCAGCTGTCAGGAAACGACAAAATCCATCAATATCGTGTAGTCGCCTGCATCCGCAGCTTTCAGAGCCATAATATACTTATTTCTGGTTATGTTATTCGTGTCAAGCCTGCAATTTCCCCATGAAAACCTTTCAGAGTTAAGAACATATTTCAATAATATATCTGTCATCAAACGTGAATGACGACCATTTCCATTAGGAAAAGGATGTATCTGAACTAAGCGATGATGGAATCGCACGGCAATTTCTAACGGAGGATAGGTATTAAATTCAATCCATGTTTTTGTGTCTAAAATCAGATCCCTCACGGATGGAGCAATTAGATATGCTTCGCACCCTATATTCTTCATTGATGTTCTGTATGTTCCTGCCCATTTCCATACATCCCCAAACATCTTTTTATGAAGTTTCCTAAGGTATTCATCCGTAAGTATATTCGTTTGTTTTCTTGCAAATACGCCCTTGCTGGCTTGCAAGATATTTTCATATTCCCAGCGGTTCAATTCTTCCAAGGTAGTGATGTGCTCTGGAATTAATCCAACAGCTTCATCCCGGTCAATCGGTGTGGCTCCGAAAAAATTATTATTTAATATCATCCCATAGCCTTGAGGGTCTTTTTTCAAAAAGCTCCTTCACAGTTTCTTCTATGATATTTTTCACTTCTTTTTCAGATAATCCCTGGTTTTCAAGATTCATCGTCACTGAAGCGCTATACGTTTCAGCTTCAGCAATTTCTCTGGCTCTTAACGAGACTGTTTCTTTGATAGATGTCTTTGGTACAAAGGCATACACAAACTCACACCCAAGCCCTTCTGCAACCTGAAACATCGTTTTTAGAGTCAAAGAATGATCAAGCTCACTTTTTTCTATTTCAGCAATCCTTGGCTGACTAACACCGATGCGTTTTCCAAGTTGCCTGCCGGACATACCTAACGTCTTTCTTATAGTATAAATCCAGCCTTTTTTCGGTCTGTTATCGCCAAGAAGTATCTTATATTTTTCAAGTTTTTTGTCGATTTGTTCAAGTGCCAGCAGTCTATATTTTCTGTTCATAATATAACCTATATCTTATGTACACGATAATAATAAATAATATATAGCTTATGCCTTATGTCAATAGATATAATACATTTATTATTTATTTTATAATATTATATAACCTATTAGTTATTCTATTTAAATATCTGGCAATCCTGTCATACAATATACCAAAAAAGGCACCAGCCAGACGGCTGATGTAAGATTGCACGAATATACGGCAAATTTGCTATGATTGAGCCCGAAACAAGTTCGGGCAATCCTGTCATACAACAAATAAAAAAAGGCACCAGCCAGACGGCTGATGCCTTTATTTAAATCGGGATGACAGGATTTGAACCTGCGACCACCTGTTCCCAAGACAGGTACGCTACCAAGCTGCGCTACATCCCGAAAAAAACTTATAAAACAAATCCTGTTGACAGGATGGTGGCAAAGCAAGTTTGCCAGCCTGCGGCGAACCTGCGACCACCTGTTCCCAAGACAGAGTAACCTACCAAGCTGCGCTACATCCCGAACTATTTTCAAAGAGATATATCTATAGTGGACTGAAACATAAATGTCAAGACGTTAGAGATAAAAAGGGGAGCCTAGACTCCCCGTTAAATATTATTTTATCAGGTGCGCCCACTCAGGAACAACTCCGAACTGGATACCGAACAACGGAACTGCTATCAGATATACTATAATTACCGTTATAATGATTCCGATTATATTAAGCCCGAAGCCGCTCTTAACCATCTGAGGTATCGTCACGTAACCGGAGCCGAACACTATTGCGTTCGGAGGCGTTGCAACGGGCAGCATAAATGCGCACGAAGCCGCTATTGCTGCGGGAATTGTAAGCAGCAGAGGACTCTGCCCCAGACCTATTGCAACGGCAGACAGAATAGGCATCACCATTGCCGCCGTGGCAGTATTTGAAGTAAGCTCGGTAAGGTAGATTATCAGTGTCGTAACAGCGACGATAAGTACAAATATAGGTGCATTCTGCATCAGACTCACCTGATTTCCTATCCATGCCGCAAGTCCGGTCGCCTGAAATCCGTCTGCCATCGCAAGCCCGCCGCCGAAAAGGATAAGTACGCCCCATGGCATTTTAGATGCCCAATGCCAGTCCATAACAAAGCTGTTCTTTTTCAGATCGATAGGGATAAGGAAAAGAACCAGCGCGCCCATCATGGCAACAGCGGAATCAGTAACCATTGAAGGATCGGGAAACAGCGCAGCCACGGGCTTGATGAATATCCAGCAGAGAGCCGTGATACCGAAAACAACGGCTGTATATCTTTCGCCCTTGTTCATTGAGCCCATATTTTTGAGTTCAGCATCAATAAGTTCACGTCCTCCGGGAACTTTTTTCAGTTTCATGGGGTTAGCAACCTTAACAAGCCACAGCCAGCAGAGCGGCAAAAATATAACAACAAGCGGAACGCCGACAACCAGCCAGCTGGCAAATGTTATCTCATAACCATAGGTCTTGTTAAGATAACCGGCAAGAACGGTGTTTGGAGGTGTGCCGATAAGGGTTGCGATACCGCCGATTGAAGCAGCATAGGCAATACCCAGCATAAGGTTAAGCCCGAATGCAAATTTTTCGGGTGAGAAATCTATTTCTTTGTCAAGTCCCTCTTTTCTGCCCTCTTCCGCAACGTGGGCAATGATTGCAAGCCCGATGGGCATCATCATAACCGTTGTAGCGGTGTTTGAAACAAACGCAGAGAGTGCGGCTGTCGCAACCATGAAACCGAGTATTATTCTGCTGGGTGAAAAGCCGATAACCTTGACGATGTTCATGGCTATACGTCTGTGCAGATTCCATTTTTGCATGGACAGGGCTATTATGAACCCGCCCATAAAAAGGAAAATAAGGTGGTTTGCATAGGGTGTTGTGGACTTAGCCGTTGACAGAAGCCCCAGCGCCGGAAACAGCGGAATTGGCAAAAGGCTCGTCGCCGGGATAGGAAGCGATTCGCACATCCACCATGTCGCCATAAGAAATGTGATTGCCGCCATTCTCTGCGCGGCGGGTTCCATTCCTGCTGGCGCTGGAAGGACAAGAACAAGAATAAACAATATCGGACCGAGGAAAAGCCCTGTCATCTGCCTGCGGGTGTATCCCTGCGGCTCGTGGGGCTGCATTCCTCCGGGTGTGGGGTGAACCCTTTGGGATGTCTCGGCGGGTGAGGCAGTCATTTCATCCGCGATATCAACATCCTGTTCGTTGGAATGTGAATAGACTGAAGCCTGTTTCATCTTCATAATCATTGCCTTTGGACTGAAAAACACGAGAGATTTTGTCTCGTGATGCATGTCCCACATGCGTGACCATATTGCAGTTAACATGTCGACTCCATTAAAAACGTTATTTTGATTTTTTCACGGAAAACGTTAATACAACATAAAAATTAATTAACTCTTCATAAAGTTGTCTCTGAAAGGCAATATATATAATCATAAAAAACGAATCAAGTTTTATTTTTAAACATCATTAGAACAAAAAAGAGATTGCGAACAAATGTTTATAAGGAGAGATAATTAACTATTCTATTTTATTGACTTTTTATGAGGATAAGAATATCCATTATTTTTTACATGTGGGGATGATCAATGATTAAAGGAATTGCCGCTGCGGTCTTATCCGCATCGTGTTATGCAACGCTGGTTATTTTCGGAAAAATCGGTATGGGGCTGGGCTTAACATCCGTCCATATGCTGACACTCCGCTTCATATTCGGAACGATTATTTTATTGGGATTTCTGCTTATTTTCAACAGAAGCGCTCTGCGTCCCACAAAATCTCTCGTGCTTAAATCCGCTTTTGTGGGTCTTTTCTTCTATCTCGGTCAGAGTCTGATGTTCTTCAGATCGATAGAGTATATTCCGGCGTCCACAGCTTCATTGATACTCTATTTCTATCCGCTTGCGGTACTTTTACTTTCGGTATTGTTTCTGCGGGAAAAATTCAGGTCTTCGTCGCTGGTTTCCGTGCTTCTCATCCTCGGCGGATGCTGCCTTGTTTTCTATGATGCTTTTCTGCGTAGTTTCAGTACCACAGGAATAACTTATGCCGCAATAGCTATGGTTCTTTTTTCCGCTTACCTGATAGTAACTCAATATATACTTAAAACTGAAAACTCAACATCAGTAACATTTTATGTGATGCTGTTCACAGCGTTAGGATACACTGTTTTAAACGGCGGGACAGGGTTTTCAGGACTGACGGGGCAGCAGTTTGCCCTTGGGGTGGCACTTGGTGTGATTCCTTCCGCGCTGGCGATGGGGTTTCTGTATGCCGCACTAAAGACGATAGGCGCTGCCTATACGTCGATATTCAGCTCCGTCGAACCTGTGATAACACTTATTCTGGCTGGTGTTTTCCTTGGTGAGGAGATAGTTTCGTTTCAGATATTCGGAGTGGTTCTGCTTATGGCAGGGATTATTATTCCTAACATGCGGATGACACGCTAAGGCAAAAGCTCGTCCAGCTTTCCTTTAAAGTTAAGTAAAAAACAGCGTCCTGCTGTTTTTTACCAACGCTTTGCATCGGCAAAGCCTGAGCAAAGCTCACTCTACGCAGAATTTGAGGAATAAATTCCGCAAATCTGTCTCTGAGAGCCACATCCGTGTGTATTTTAAGGCAAAAGCTCGTCCAGCTTTTCCTTCCAGTCATCTGTGTCGGATATGACTATTGTGTTATAACCTTTGGCTTTTATGTATGATGTAATGCGGGCAAGGCTGTTTTTGTCACGCGCCTGAACGACGACAAAGTCGCCCTCCACCTTCGCTGGCTCGCCTATTGCTCCGCGCACCTGTTCAAGAAGCACCACGAGACGCTTAACTCCTTCCTGAAAAACATATTTATCTCTGGAAACCTCTTTCGCGTCTTCAAACGACAGACCGCTCATGTCTCTGGCTGTAAAGACTATCATGCCCAGCTTCTGCATGTAGATGCTGGTGGAACCGAATTCCTCACTTATGAGTTTTCCGGCGTATTCCAGCACCTTATCTTTTGCGCTGTGGTCACCGTATTTCAGCCTTTCCGCCATCTTCACCAGATTGTCGGCAATGTCGTAAGTTCTTCCCATATCACCCACCGCAGAAAATGTATCTGTTTTTTCCGCCGTTTTTGGCAACGTACATGGCACGGTCAGCCATAGCCATAAGTTTAACATGGTCCTTGCTGTCGTCGGGATAAATGCTTATCCCCATGCTTGCGCCTATATGAAAGACAGTCTTGTCTATAACAAGTTCTTCGTTGATTGAATCCAGTATCCTTCCGGCGATGCCTTCAATCTCGTGTCTGTCGTGAACAGCCTCCAGCAGAACAACAAATTCGTCACCGCCGATGCGCGCCGCCGTGTCTGATTTCCTTATCGCCTCGTTCAGTCTGTGGGCTATCTTTTTAAGGGCAATATCGCCCGCCGCGTGCCCCAGCGTATCGTTAACTGGTTTGAAACCGTCGAGGTCGATATATATAACAGCTAACTTCTTTTTATCCCGTTTCCTGCGCTCCACAGCCTGATTTATCCTGTCGCTGAGAAGATCCCTGTTGGGCAACCCTGTCAAAGTATCGTGCAGAGCCAGATAGCGGATATATTCTTCCTGAATTTTCTTCTGTGTTATATCGCGGATAACAACCTGAACAGCCGTGCGTCCGTCCATGCTGAAAGGAATCGCCGCAAATTCAACGTGGGCGATGCGCCCGTCTCTGCGAAGCATTTTTGCCTCAGAAACAGGCATGGACGATTCGTCCTTATACAGCTTACGCAGTCTCTCTGCAATCATTGCTCTGTCCTCTTCGGGAAAGAAGCTCAGAACCTCACAGCCCAGTATATCTTCTGCTGCGCCGCCGAAAATCCTTGCTCCGGCAGGGTTTATATATTTTATAACACCGTCGCGGTGGATAATGATTCCGTCAGGGGAGTATTCCACAAGCTGTCTGTATCTCTTTTCTGAGTTAACAAGTTCATGTTCAATGCGCTTTTTGTCTGTAATATCCTTAATTGTGGCAAGAACAGCCCATTTTCTCCCGTATTTAATACGGGTAAGGAACACTTCCGCGTCGAGGACGACTTCGCCTGAAGTTTTTTTTATCTGCCATGTGAATACCTGATCTCTGCCTTCCACAGCGTCTGAAAAAAATTTCATTCCCGCCTGAAAGTTGATATCGTCAGCGGAAAAATCGAAAAAGCTGCCGATGTTCTCCATCTGTTTTTCTTCTACACCAAGCAGAGAAAGGAGTTTCGCGTTATAGCTGAGGATGTTCCCTTTTGTGTCATGCAAAAGAACGGCATCCTGTATCCCGTGCAGAACGGCGCAAAGAAAGCCAGGATCCTCATCGGCAGATATAAGCCTGTGTGTCCCGGCAGTTTTCCCTTTCCTGTCAGACTTTAATGTTGTCATAGCCCACCAACCTCAAAAAGACAGACAAATCATGGAATAAAAGTCATCTCAGGACTTTCATTTAAAAAATTATACCGATATAATCTGTCAATGCTCAACATATATATCGGCAATAATCTTGAAAATCTGATAAATGTTATGGCTGAAAAGCTATATGACCCTGCACATCCGCTTAAAAAACCTGTAATCTGCGTGCAGACATCCGGTATGCAGCGCTGGATAGGGCTCCAGCTTGCGCGTCAGATCGGTGTCAGCGCAAACCTGGATTATCTGTTTCCCGCAGCGCTCATAAAAAGGCTTGCAGAGCGCCATTTCGGCGGCGAAAACCTCTGGACGGACAGACAGCAGCTCACATGGAACATCTACCGCACGCTGGCGCTGGCTGAGGACAACGGCGTTAATTCCGAACTTGTCAGCTACATCAATAACGACCCGCACAGAATAAAAACTTTCCGACTGGCACAGAAAATATCGGATATCTTCGACCAGTACCAGCTATATAGACCCGCCATGGTTAAAGACTGGCTTACACAGGGTGCCCACGAGCGCACAAAAACAGCCGAAAGCTGGCAGCCGTGGCTTTTCGCAGAGGCTTTCCCGGATAAAAACAGGTGCAAAACATTTGTATTGAACAGATATATGAAAGACTGCAAAGCAGGGAAAGTAAACTTTCAAAAAGTTGACACCGCGCACCTTTTCGGAATAAGCGTAATACCGCGCTTTTTTATGGAAGTGCTTAACGCAGTGAGCGAAGGCACGGATGTAAACCTTTATCTGCTCTGCCCCACAGAGCAGTATTTCGGCGATTCAATGTCCGACAGAGAGATAAGCCGCGCAGAGAAACGAACCGGAAAAACCCGCGAAGAATTGAAAATGTTTCAGAACCACCCTCTTTTGGACAATCTGGGCACCATGGGCAGGGACTTTTTCGAATTTCTAACGGCAAACGATAACGCAAACATAAAATACGAATACTTCGACGAACCCTACTCGGAAACCCTTCTGGGTGGTATCCAGGCGGAAATATACGACTTTACAAAGCGTAGTGATATTAAATCGGACGATTCCATCACAATAAATTCATGCCATAACCCTCTGCGGGAGGTTCAGACACTCTATGATTTCCTGCTTAATGCGATGGCGCAAGACAGCAGCATAACCCCTGCCGACGTTCTGGTCATGACACCGGACATACAAAGATACGCCCCATACATCCGCGCAGTTTTCGACAACCCGTACAGTGTTCATGCGGCGATACCTTACACCATTGCCGACATCCCCGCAAAAGCGGAGAGCAGCGCAGCCAACGTCTTTTCAGAGCTTATCTCTGCTGTAACCGGGGAGTTCAGCCTCGCCGCGGTGGTAAAGCTCATCGAAAGCCCGGTTATATCCGGCAGATTCGGTATTACTGGTGTTCGGGACTTGGCAGATGTTCTGGAACGCAACGGAGCATACTGGGGAATTGACGCAGAGGCGATGAGAGCTGACGGAGTGACCGCCGACACACCCTTCACATGGGACAGAGCCATGCGCAGACTTGCACTGGGACTGGCCGAGGGCGGCAGACAGGTAATATACGCGGAAGCGGCCGGAGCCGACGTGCCCTTCTCCATGGCGAAACAGCTTGGCGGGCTGATGCGGTTTGTGGAGCTTTGCGCACATTATTCAAAACTGATGAATGCCGAGCGCACCGCGGAGGAGTGGTGCGGGATACTGTCAGATTTTGCCGACAGGTTTCTGAGCACCGAATCTGAATACGCCGATGAAAATGTCGCCATTGCAAAAATGATAGCGGACATCCGCGAGGAAACATCCGCCTGCAACATAAAGATGCCTTTCCGCCCCGTTTACGAGACACTCTCCGGTAAGCTGGATGAGGTGAGAACGGCGAAAGGGTTCATCACCGGCAAAACAACCTTCTGTGCCATGATGCCAATGCGGAGCATCCCATTCCGCATCATCTGCATCCTTGGGCTTGACGACGGCGCGTTTCCGAGGCTCAAGACAGAGCCTGAGTTCGACCTGATCTCCGCAAAACCCGACAAAGGGGACAGAACCCAGAGAGACAGTGATAAATATCTTTTTCTGGAAACGATTATCAGCGCAAAAGACAGACTTTTCATAAGCTATACGGGCAGAAGCGAAACCGACAACAGGAAACTGGTGCCCTCAATCGCCGTTACGGAACTTTTGAGGCATCTGGAAGAACGGTTCGGTATAACAAACGCCGTAAACGAACATCCGCTGCACAGTTTCAGCAGGAAATACTTTGAAAACAACGACAGACTTTTTACATACAGCGCAGAGAGATACGCTGCCGCATCCGTCTTCGGTACAAAATATGGCGAAAGAGATTTCTGCAAAAGTGAGATACCGGTTGAACATCCGACGGAGGTTTCACTCACAGATTTCGAAAAGTTTTTCATAAATCCTCCTCACTACTTCCTTGAAAAGACACTCGGCATAGACCTGTCAGGAAGTTTCAGACCGCTGCCTGAAACCGAACGACTCGTTCTCGACCATTTACAGGCATATAAACTGCGGGCTGAAGCGGCGCGCAGTATGGTCAACGGTAACTCCGCAGACGTTCTGCTGGCATATGCACAGGCGACTGCACAGCTTCCGGCGGGCGGCATAGGCGAAGGCTACACCCGCAGGATAACGGAGGAGGCACAACAGATTTCCTCTGTGGTGCTGGAACACGGAGCACCGAACAGCGTAACGGAGAGCCTGCTCACAGGCGGGCTGAAGATAAATTTCAGGATAGATGATATAACTGCGGACGGACTGATATATACAAAGCACGGCGGGTTGAAGCCCAAAGACCTCATAAGGGCGCGTATACGCCAGCTGGTTCTGCTCAATTACGGGTATTCTCTTAATGCGATAATGATTAACGTTGACGGTGACAGAACGGTGCTGTCTGCGGACTGCCGCAAAGAGGCGCTCGCTGCATACGCCGGAATTTTCCTGAACGGACTGAAATATCCATTCTGTTTCCATCCGGATGACGGATACAGGTCATTCAAAGGCGCGTTCAAAAACAGATACCCGTCCGTTAAAGAGAGTCAGGAAACAGCGGCGGCACGGCAGGAATACGCACTCTGCTTCGGGCGGGACGGATACGGCGAGCTGCTGGCGCAAAACGGAATAAAGATATTCGGTTTACCGGAAAAAGATTATGAAGATAAATAATATAGATATCCTCAACTGCCAGCTCGGCGGCTCCAACCTGATAGAGGCGAACGCCGGAACCGGCAAGACCTATACTATAACCGCACTAACGATCCGACTTCTCATAGAAAAAGCCATGCCTATTGAACAGATACTTGTGGTCACATTTACAAAGGCGGCAGTTGCCGACCTTAAAACCAAGATATATGAGAGGCTTATCGAAATGCGCGCGGCACTTGCAGGCAAAGAGCCGAAAACGGAGTTTGTGCGCGACTATCTTAAAAAAGGATTGCCGGAAAACGCAAAACAGTGCATTGAGGCAGCGATCCGCGATTTCGATATGAACGGAATAAGCACCATCCATGGCTTCTGCCAGAAGATGCTGACTGAAAACTCCTTCGGCGGCAACATAGCCTTTGGAACCAAACTGGCGGGAGATGCTTCCGCTCTGCTTAAACGCCCCGTTCAGGACTACTGGCGAAAGCGTATGTACAGCATGAAAGCGGAGTTCGCCGAACTTCTCACAGGTGAGACCCCTGAAAGCATAATTTCCTTTGTTAAAAATATGATGGACAACCCGTCAATGCGTATTGTCAACCGTCCGGATGTTTCTGAAGAGGACTTTGAAAGAGTTCAGGCAAAGATTACAGACGCTTTTAAAAATGTGAAGGATACACTTTCCGGCTGCAACATTGAGCAGATGATAAAGGATATATACGACAACCTGAATGGCAGAACCTACGGGAAAGGCTCTGTGGAAAACGCGTTTGATGCGCTCACAAACCTGAAATCACCGGAACCTCCGGCAGTACACAAACTGCACCTGCTCACAACACAGAAGATACAGAGCAGCCCGAACAAAAATAAAACAGCCCCGGTTCACCCGCTTTATGACGCGGTTGACGAGTGGCTCGGACTCTGCGATACGCTGAAAGCAATGAAAGCGGATTTCAGAACCATGATCAAATGCGGGTTTTATGACCACTGCGTCAACACTCTGGACGAATACAACCAGCTTGCCGACAGCCAGTCATATACAGACCTGATAGTCAGGATGCGCGAGGCGGTCATGAGCGGTTCATCTATGAAGGAAACCCTCAGAAAACGCTACCAGGCAGCCATGATAGACGAATTTCAGGACACCGACCCGTTCCAGTACGATATATTTCACGAAACCTTTTCACTGCTCTTCATGATAGGTGACCCTAAACAGGCAATATATGCGTTCCGTGGCGCAGACGTATTTACATATCTTAAAGCGGCGGAAAACCGCGAGGAACAGTACACACTCACCGTCAATCACCGATCTGACAGCGGGCTTGTTGAGGCGATGAACCGTTTTTTTGCCTCTGAAAAACCATTCTGCATCGAAAGAATAGGATATAATCCGTCCGCCGGCAGACAGACACTTTCGCTTATCGAAAGCGGAAAGCGCAGAAGACCTCTGACGCTGTGGTACGACGACAGAGACGAAAAACCCAACCCTGCTCAAATGGCTGAAAAATGCTCATTTGAGATAGCAAGAATCCTGAATGCGAAGGCGCAGCTTGAGGATAAAGACGGTAAACGTACAGTTATCCCGTCCGATTTCGCCGTGCTGACCCTTACAAACGATCAGGCGCTGAAAGTTCGCGACGCTCTCATCAGATATCGCATTCCCTGCGTCGTCACAGGAGCTGAAAACGTTTTTTACACCGTGCAGGCAAGCCAGATTATGCATTTCGTTGCAGCACTTGTCCGACCATATTCCGAAAAAGCGGTGAGAACAGCGCTGGCATCAGACATTTTCGGGTTTACAGCGGACGAGATTTTCAACCTGTCCGATAGGTTGGAAGGCATTTTCGAAGATTTCGCAGAGTTCTCCGACATAATGCGTACGAAGGGTATTGCACCCGTGTTTTTCAGGGCTGCGGAAAAATACCGTATGTTCACCCGGTTGGCTGAAAGACGTGGAGGGGAAAGGATAATCACAAATTTTATCCACCTGACAGAGCTTTTACAGCAGTATGAAGCCGAACACAGGGCTTCACCGACCCAGCTTCTGCTCTGGCTCACGGAAAAAACAGGCGGCAGATCCGGACGCGAGGACGAATATCTGCAAAAGATGGACAGCGACGACAACGCAGTGAACATCACCACTGTTCACAAGAGTAAAGGTCTGGAATACAATATAGTTTTCACTCCGTTCCTAATGTATGGCAAGAAACGGGACAGCAGGTCTTTTCCAAAATATCACGACGAAAACAGCGACCTTGTTATGGATATGGCTCCGGATTCCGAAGCGTCGAAGGCTGCGGACACGGAGGCTCTCTCCGAATCGCTGCGACTCGCCTATGTCGCGCTCACCCGCGCAAAAGCCGTATGTTACACCGCTTACGCCCCTGTGGACATGCACCATTCCTCATCAATAGGATATATAATTAACGGCACTGTTGGCAAAGACGTAAAATACGACACGACATCAATAAACAAATTTGTCGGCGGCTGCGGGCAAATCGCACTTTTGCCCCTGCCGGAAGCGGTTTTGCAGCATTATGCACCTGAAAAACCCAAAACAGAGGTAAAGCACCGTATTTTTAGCGGAAAAATAAGCGAAAGCTGGCAGATGAACAGCTTTTCGAGACTGGTTCACAAAGTATCCTACGACAGGGACACAGACCAGTTCGCACCGCAAACCGAAGAGAAAAACTCAGGATACAGTATTTTCACTTTTCCAAAAGGAGCCAAGGCGGGCAACTGCCTCCACGAATGCATGGAGGACATACACCTTGAAAATACCGACAGAAAAACAGTTGAAAATGCAGTGCGGGAAAGGCTTAAACAATACTTTTTTGATGAAAAATTCATTCCGGCGGTAACTGAGAATATTCATAATATACTTACAAGAGAACTGATTGACGGAATAACGCTTTCAGGTATACCGCAAGACAGTTTTGTCCACGAAATGGAGTTCAGTCTTTTCACGCATCGATTCGGCGCGGAAGAAATTGCCGATATCTTCGCCAAAGCGGGCGAAACAGAATTCGCCAAAGCAGCGGCAACGCTTGATTTCGCCGCTATGCAGGGGTATCTGACAGGTTTTGCCGACCTTATTTTTATCAGCGGCGGAAAATTCTACATTCTCGACTGGAAATCAAATTTTCTGGGCGCACAGGCAGAGGACTACTCCCTTAACAGGATGCTGGATGAAATGCTGAACAGTCACTATTACTTACAGCTTTATATATATACACTGGCACTTCACGTACACCTTATGCGGTACATGCCGGATTACGATTTTGACAAACATATAGGCGGAGGAATCTATATCTTCATGCGGGGTGTGGAACAAACAGGCGAAAACGGCATCTTTTTCCATCAGCCCAAGCGGGAAATCATAGAGAAAATGGCTAAAACGGCGGTTAAGCAATGAATACAGCTGATATTTTATATAAAAACGGACAGCTAAGGGACATTGACGTTCAGTTTGCAAAACAGATGTGCGAAATATTCGGCTGCCACGATGCGCATCTGTTTTTTTCAGTCCTTTTTTATGCCGTGTCCACGGAGCACACATGCCTCAAAACCGACAGAATTGATATTCTACCGTTCTATAAAGAATTTAAAGATGAACTGGACGAAACGTTTTCATCGGCTAATATAGAGAAAATTGCTCTCAGCGGCGCAGTTGCCGTAAATGAAAACGCGCCTGTAATCTATACCGGCGGCAGACTTTACCTCGCGTCCTTCTATCGCAGCGAAAAACAGGTGGGCGGTTTTATAAAGAACAGTAAAAACCTGCCCGTCACCGATGGCGAAAAGCTGAAAAAACTGCTCGCGCGCGAATTTGGCGAAGGCGCCAACATGCAGAAAACGGCGGCACTCTGTGCCTGTCTGTCCGGTTTCTGTGTTATCACAGGCGGTCCCGGAACAGGAAAAACAACTACCGTGCGCAAAGTTCTGAATATACTGAACGAACTTTCTGATAGTCCGCTTAACGTAGCACTTACTGCGCCCACAGGCAAGGCGGCGAACAGATTGAACGAAACTCTGGCGGATGAGGACGGCTTGAAAGCTGTGACATTGCACAGGCTTCTGGGCATCACCGGAAGCCGCGACAAGAGCCGTTTCAGCCAGGACTACCCTATGGCATACGACGTTGTTATCGTTGACGAGGCATCCATGGTTGACCTAAAAATGATGAGTGAGCTTGTGAACTCGCTGAAACCTGATGCACGGCTGATACTTCTCGGTGACAAAGACCAGCTTTCTTCTGTTATGCCCGGCTCGGTTCTGGGCGATATCTGCACCGCCAGCGACACCAATATGTTTACGCGTGAAAGAGCCGCTCTTATAAAAAATTACGCAGAAACTGACGTTTCACCGGACGGAACGCCTATGTCTGATATCACTGTCGCACTCACCGAAAGCCACAGGTTCGACGATTCCGAGGGCATAGGCAGACTTGCGAAAACATGCCGCCAAGGGGACGGCGACGCCGCGGCTGACGTTATAATGAACGACATAACAGGCAGGATATCCTTTATTCCCGCAGACAGCGACGTTATGGGATTTTTCAGAAAGTATGTAACTGACCTGCACAAAAGCATCACGGCTGAGGTTAACCATGAAAATATGCTGGCGGCAGCGGCACGTTCAATAATCCTCTGCCCCAATGTGACCGGGAGATTCGGTACACAGGCAATAAACAGCTTCGCACTCTCGGCCCTGTCACGCGAAGGACTGCGCAGCAGCACGGAAAAATATTTTCACGGACAGCCTGTTATGATAACGGAAAACGACTATTCCATGAATCTTTTCAATGGCGAAACAGGGCTGGTTGTGAAGCAGGATGGCATGAAGGCATACTTTGCCGGCAGAGAAAAACCCGTCGGCGTTATGCGTATGCCTGCATGGACAAACGTTTATGCCATGACTGTGCATAAAAGTCAGGGTTCGGAGTTCGATCACGTGATTCTGGTTCTGCCGGAATCGGACTCACCCATCGCCACGCGGGAGCTGTTCTACACAGCTGTTACAAGGGCAAAGGAAAAACTGACGGTTATATCCACGGAAGCCGCAATAAGAAGTTATCTCAAAAGACGCACCGAGCGTTTTTCAGGTCTGGAAGAATACCTGAAAAGTTGACGGTTTCTGTTCAGAAGTGAACAGTTCCGAAAAAAAATGACACAGTTATGCGACGTATATAAATACCAAACAAAAAAAGGGCGGATAAACCGCCCCATATATCAATCTTCAGCTTTTTTGCGTACTGAAAGTACCGGACATGGCGCCTTCCGCACAACCTTTTCTGCTGTGGAGCCGAAAAGAACATGCTCGAAACCTGTACGTCCGTGGGTACCTATAACGATAAGGTCAGTGCCGGATTCCTGTGCAACGCGCACAATCTCCTCGTCAGCAATACCTTTTGCCATTGTATATTTGTATCTGACACCTTCAAGAACCTTAGCGTTAGCGATAAATTCCTGTAGCTTCGCTGTGGCTCCTTCCTCCATATCCTTTGCGAGATTCTGCACTGTTATCTGCGGCAGGTAAAATGACACAAGCTGGCTTTCGTCCAGCATAACGTGCAGAAGTTCCAGTTCGGCATCGAACAGCTTCGCCATTTCCGCTGCGTAGTTCAGCGCATATGCCGACGGATCGGAAAAGTCTGTAGGATAAAGGATTTTATTGATATTTATTGTCATATAGACCTCCGTTACGATTGTTTCTTCTTTAAAACCTTAGCGCAAAGTTCCAGAAGCTGGGAAATGTCATACGGCTTGTAAAGCACGTCCACAGCGCCCATCTGGAAAGCGTTCAGCATGTTGTCTATCCTGTTGAATCCTGTGAGGACTATTACGGGGATCTCTCTGCCGCTGGTCCCCAGCGAATACAGAAACTGTATTCCGTCGGAAACAGGCATAACAAGGTCGGTTATGATTATGTCGTATTCTTTCTCTTTAACCATTTCCCGTGCAAAAAGTCCGTTCTCCGCAGTATCAACCTCATAACCTTCCGCCTCGAACAGTTCTCTCAGGGCGAAAAGTTCCAATTCATTGTCGTCTACCATTAAAACTTTGTGTTTCATAATCAAGCCTGAAAAAGAGTATTGAAGTTCTTTTCCAATTGTACCGCAAATTCGTACAAATTCACGCCTTTTATTGTGGAAATTTCAAGTGCATTATAAACGGTGTTCGCGGGTTCGTTTGTTTTGCCTCTGAAAGGCATAGGGGAAAGGTACGGAGAGTCTGTCTCAACAAGCAGTCTGTCCATCGGAACGTATTCAAGAGTCGCCCGCAGATCCTCGGATTTGGAATATGTGACAGGACCCGCATATGAAATGTAAAATCCGTTATCCAACGCCCAGCGCAAAAGCTCAATATCGCCGCTGAAACAGTGGATTATGCCGTTTCTGTCCCGCCCGCGCAGTTCATCGTCAAGGATGCGTACGCAGTCTTCTGCGGAATCGCGGTTATGTATCACAACGGGTTTTTTATACTCTTTTGCGAGTTGCAGGAAATGGCGGAAAACCTTCTGCTGGGTGTCCCGCGGGGAAAGGTCATAGAAATAGTCGAGACCAATCTCGCCGATGGCGATACATTTCGGATGCGTAAACAGTTTATGAAAACCTTCACTTACATCAACAATACCAATCTTTTCAGAATCGTGGGGGTGGACACCGGCGGCGAACAGGACGCGGTCGTGGGTTTCGGCGGCTTTCTGCGCAAGGAGACTGTCCTCAAGCCCGCAGCCGATAGTTACGATACGGCGAACGTAGTTTTCGTTCGCGCGGCTGATGACCCCTTCCATATCTTCGGCAAGGGGTTCCATATGTATATGTGCGTGGGAGTCCGTGAAGAACGCCCCCGCTTCGCCCGCGGCTTTCAGCTCCGCAAGGAACTGATGGTGCAGCGGACTGCCTTTTTTATTTATCATAGCAAACTCTGTAGTTGAGTGACTACTTGATTACAGTTCCAGCCTCTATGCTGTCCGGAAGCTCCACAACGACGTGTTTGTCGCCCACTGTGGCGGCAAGTATCATCGCTTCGGAAACTATACCCATGAGCTTTGCGGGTTTCAGGTTTGCGACAACGGCAACCGTTTTGCCCTTCATGTCGTCAGCGCTGTAGCTCTTCGCTATGCCGGAAACAACCTGACGAACATCTCCGCCGCCAAGGTCTATCTGAAGTTTCAGCAGTTTATCGGATTTTTCAACTTTCTCTGCCTCAACAACCTTCGCAGCTTTCAGCACCATTTTAGAGAAGTATGCAAAGTCCACTGCCTCAACGGTCTCTTCCTTCTTTTCCGCAGGTTTTTCAGCAGGTTTCAGCGATTCCAGCATCTCTTTTTCGTCGATTCTGGGGAAAAGCTGCTCCGCCTCGCCAAGTTTCTGACCGCTCTCCAGCTTTCTGACGGCTTTCAGAGATTTTTCGTCAGCCTTTTCGATATCAAGGTTGGTGTTGAGCTGTTTGCGTATCTTGGCAGCAGTGTCCGGAATGAAAGGATACAGCAACAGGGAAACGAGGCGGATGCCGTCCAGAACTGTGTAAAGCACTGAACCGAGTGCGCCTTTTTTCGTTTCATCCTTAGCCAGCGCCCAGGGGGCGTTGTCGTCAATATATTTGTTAAGTGCGCTCACCAGCTCCCAGAGGGAGGCAAGCGCTTTGTTGAATGCCAGATTGTTCAGGTGTCCGTCAACCTCGTCAAAAACTTTGCTGACAAGAGCCTCAAGAGCTTCGTCATAAGCGCCCTTTTCAGTGTATGCCGGCACTATTCCGTCGAAATAACGGTTCACCATACCCATGGTACGGTTGAGCAGGTTGCCGAGGTCGTTGGCAAGGTCGCCGTTTATGCGGTGGATAAGCCCTTTGAAGGAGAAATCACCGTCCAGTCCGAAAGGAACCTCGCGCAGGAGGAAATAGCGGATGGCGTCCACGCCGAATTTCTCAACAAGCCAGTTAGGGTCGATGGCGTTACCCATGGATTTTGACATCTTCTGCCCCTCAACAGTCCACCAGCCGTGGGCGAACACGCTTTTGGGCAGCTCTATTCCTGCACTGAGCAGCATGGTTGGCCAGTAAACAGTGTGGAAGCGCAGAATATCTTTGCCCACAACGTGAAAGTCCGCAGGCCAGTATTTTTTAAAGTTGCTGTCGTCGTCAATGCCATAGCCGAGAGCCGCGATGTAGTTTGTCAGCGCATCTATCCAGACGTAGATAACATGGTCTTCGTCGTCCGGCACTGGGATGCCCCATTTAAAGGAAACCCTTGAAACGGAAAGGTCGCGCAGCCCCTCTTTGATGAAAGAAATTATCTCGTTGCGTCTTGATTCGGGACGTATAAATTCTTTGTTTGCTTCGATATGTTTAAGCAGAATATCGCCGTATTTGCTCATTTTGAAAAAATAGCTGGGCTCTTTCAGCTTACTTGTTTCCCTTCCGCAGGAGGGGCAGCAGTTGCCGTCCAGAAGCTGCGTTTCGGTGAGGTAAGTCTCGCAAGGGGTACAGTACCAGCCTTCGTAGTGGTCAACGTATATATCGCCTTTGTCGCGCATCGTGCGGAATATTTTGCGCACTGCGGCTTTATGTTTTTCGTCGGTTGTACGGATAAAATCCGTATTGGAGATGTTCAGCACCTTCCAGAGTCCCTGATAGCGCTGAACAACCTCATCCGCCAGAGCTTTGGGGGTTATACCCCTTTTCTGCGCCGCCTGTTCAATCTTCTGTCCGTGCTCGTCCGTTCCTGTGAGAAAGAAAACGTCGTAGCCGCAGAGTCTTTTGTACCTGCTCACCGTGTCGCACGCAACTGTGGTGTAAGCGTGTCCTATGTGTGGAACGTCGTTAACATAGTAAATGGGCGTGGTGATGTAAAATGTTCTGCCGCTCATATGTCTCCTCCGGAATGGTCGTCAAGCAGGTCTTTAAGGCGAACCATGTCGTCGCCGTCCATCATTTCCTGCTGTTTGCGGCAGCATGAAACGATGTCGCCGTCATATGCGTCTTTTTCATACATCAGACAGCACATGAGCCTTCCGCATACCCCGGAAATCTTCGTGGGGTTAAGGATAAGGTTCTGGTCTTTCGCCATTTTTATGGATATGTTATCAAATTTTCTAAGGAATGTGGAACAGCAGAATTCTTTTCCGCAGAGTCCGAAGCCGCCTATCATTTTGGTTGCATCGCGCACGCCAACCTGACGCATCTCAATGCGGGTGCGGAACACTCTGGCAAGGTCCCGAACGAGCTGACGGAAATCTATCCTTCCATCCGCCGTGAAAAAGAACGTCAGCTTGCTTCTGTCAAGCGTATATTCGGCTTTCAGCAGCTTCATATCAAGATTGTGCTGAACCACCAGTTCCTTACATGCCTTAAAAGCTGCCGGCTCGTCGTCACAGTTTATCTTTTTCTGTTCAAAATCCGCCATGGTTGCCTTGCGGATGACGTTTTTCATCTCCGCCTTGTCGTCAACCTCTATATCACGGGCGGAGTGGATGACATTCGCCATATCCTCGCCCTTTTCCGTTTCAACTATAACTTTTTCTCCGAATCTCGCCTCAACCCCGCAGGAGAGGAAATCATATATCTTGCCCGCGGGCTTGAAAGCCACGCCGATGGCATTAACTTTTTTCACTAAGTACCTCAACAGTTTTTATGTACAGGTCAAACCTGAATATGTCTAAACTGACATTATACTCAAGCCTTTTCAAAATATCCAGCAAATAGTTGGAAAAAGCGAGCATAGTTTCGCTTCCTGTTTTCTTATACCTTTCAAGAAGATATCCGTACAGCGAAGCGCAGTATGCGCGCACCTTGTCCTTGTCGTCCAGAGATTCTATCTCGTAATACAGGTCAACGGGGTTAAGCGAACTGTTGAACTCCGGCTGTTTTTCCATGCTCTCAAGCAGATAAAGAGCGTACCCGGCAGAACCTGAACTGATCGAAACAGCCCTGTCTATCTCCTCTTCACTCTTTTGGGAGAGTCCCCGCACAACTGTCTTAACCTCTTCGTCCGAGAGCACACCGAAGCCGATGTTGATACATCTGGATCTTATAGTATGCAAAACCTGCGTATATCTCGATGTTATAAGGAAAAAATGAGTATCTTCCGGCGGCTCCTCAAGGGTTTTAAGAAGCGCGTTTGCCGCCTCCAGTCCAAAGGTATCCGCGCTGTCGATTATATAGACCTTTTTTGATGCCGAAAGAGGCGTCATGAAGGCGTTTGATGAAATTTCCCTTGCCCTGTCAATTTTTAAGGGTGATTCCTCAATGATGTGTATGTCAGGATGTGCACCGCCGTCGGCAAGTGTGCAGTGGCGGCATGTGCAGCTCTCCATGAAAGAACCGTTAACACAGAGAATTGCCTTCGCAAGTTCCTTTGCAAACAGTCTTTTTCCGATTCCGTCCCTTCCGCTCAATATATAGGCATGATGCAGTCTGTTCTCTTTCAAAACCCTGCCGAAAATCTCTTTTTCCCTGTCATGCCCTGTTACATTCATATAAAGTTATCCAGTATCGCAATAACATCCGCAAGCACAGCCTCAGGGGGCTGCATTCCGTTCACAGTCCAGACGTTTTCGTGGTTGTCAGCATACCAGACAAACCCCTCGTGCACCTTTTCGTAAAATTCCGTGCCAAGCGATTCGAACTTACCCTCGTCCTGCATCATTCCATCCCGTTTCAGCCTTGCAATGGCTCTTTCAAGTGCCGTTTTCGGGTCAATGTCGATGATGAACGTGATGTCAGGCATTCGTTTAACGCTGTGCTGACTCAGAAAATCCAGAAACGGCTTATCCAGCCCGCGCCCGAATATCTGATACGCGTAGGTTGAGGAGAGGAATCTATCGCTTATGACATCCCTGCCCGCCTCAAGGTTCGGAAGCACCAGTTTCGTCTGATGCTCAAGCCTGTCGGCGCAGTAAAGCATAAGCTCCGTCTCCGGCTCAAGCTGGAACTTCTGGTTCACAAGGAGCTGACGCAGCAGCATCCCAACCTCGGTTCCGCCCGGCTCGCGGGTGAGTTTCACCCGCCTGCCAAGCCTCATAAATTCTTTATAAATGCCCTGCGACAGAGTGGTCTTTCCGCAACCGTCAATGCCGTCCAGAGCTATATATATCGGGTAGTCCTTCACTGGGCGCAGTCCACCTGTGACCCTTGCAGTTTTTCGATGCAGTGAGGTATCGCGTCGATAACGACCTCAAGATTCTCCACCGCCCCTCTGGGGCTGCCGGGTACGTTTATTATAAGAGTTTTTCCGCGTACACCTGCTACGGCACGGCTGATGAGCGCGCGGTTGGTCTTTTTAAAGCTCTCCATGCGCATAGCCTCCTCGAAACCGGGCAGGCGTTTTTCGATTATATTAAGAGTTGCGTCGGGCGCTATATCACGTGGAGAAACACCCGTTGAGCCGTTTGTCACAACCAGATCAAATTTCTGCAAGTCACACATATATTTAAGAGCGTCTTCCAGACCTTTCTGTTCGTCCGCCATAAGCTCTGTTCTGGTGAAGCAGACGTTCAGCTTGCCTTCCAGCAGTTTTACAACGGCGGGTCCGGTCTCGTCGGTGCGCTCGCCCTTGCTCCCTTTGTCGCTGAGGGTGATCACACATACGGAGAGTCCCTGTTTACGGGTGATCGTAACTTCATCCCCCACTGTCACCTTGCCGTCGTTACGGACGACACCGAATATACCTTCGCGCGGCATAACGCAGTCGCCGGCGGCATAGTAAACTGCGCACCTGTGGTGGCAGAGCTTGCCGAGCTGACTGATAGTAAGCTCAACGCCGCCAACAGTGACTGTGTCTCCCACTGCGAGGCTAAGAAGATCCGCCCCCTCTGTGGTGATGTTCTCCGCAAAGTCGCCGCTGTCAACGTTCAGCCCCTTGTCCTTCATCTTCTGTATGCTTTCTGTGGCAAGCAGACTGACCTGCCTGTGCCATTTTCCCGCGTGTGCATCATCCTTTATGCCAAAATCCGTTACCAAATCCACGCTGTCCACGGGCGTTTTCTTAATGCCCTTCTCTTTGCTTACGTTCAGGCTCTGAACTTTTGCCATGTTAAACCCCCTTATATAGGCAAAATCATATGTCTTATTTTGTTTTGTATTGCAAAAATATAAGAAATGGAGGAAATTGTCAACTAAGGCGGCTAATAACGCCCGAATATAGGGAGGTTTTCTATGAAGGAAAAAGTTTTTAACGTATCAGGAATGAAGTGCAAACATTGCGTGATGACTGTAACAGAGGCTGTTACAGAGGTTGAAGGTGTTGAATCCTGTGATGTTAACCTTGAGAAAGGTACAGTAACCGTTAAATTTAATGATTCTACGGATGAATCCTCCATCTCTTCAGCAATCAAAGAGGAAGGATTTGGGGTTGCATGAAGTTTTTTGCAAATAACACACTTGCTATCGGAGAAACCCCTCTGGTCAAGCTAAACAAGATAAAAGGCTCCGGAAAGAATAATATCCTCGTTAAAGTGGAGGGACGCAATCCCGCCTATTCAGTTAAGTGCAGAGTTGGTGCCTTTATTTTTAACGAAGCCATAAAAAACGGCGAAATCAAACAAGGGATGTCAGTTCTGGAAGCAACCAGCGGAAACACAGGTATCGGGCTTGCATTCGCGGGTGCTTCACTTGGTTATGAAGTCGTTATCGTTATGCCGGACAACATGAGCCTTGAAAGACGCATGATGATGAAAGCCTTCGGTGCGAAACTCATCCTCACCGACGGTTCGCGCGGCATGGCAGGAGCTGTTGCGGAAGCTGACAGGATGCTTGCTGAAAATCCTGAAAAATACTACCTCGCCAACCAGTTCCGCAACCCTTACAACCCTCTGGTACACGAAAAAACCACGGGTCCCGAAATTCTCAGGGACACCGACGGCTGCGTCGATATGGTTGTTTCATCCATCGGAACGGGCGGCACGATATCCGGTATAGGTCGATTTTTGAAAGAGCGCGCCGGAAAGAACGTAATAATGGTGGGCGTGGAACCTTCCAAAAGCCCCGTTATAAGCCAGACGCTCAAAGGTGAAAAGCTGAAACCGGCTCCCCACGGTATTCAGGGCATAGGAGCAGGCTTTGTGCCGGAAACTCTTGACCTTAAAATTCTTGACCGCATGGAAACTGTGGACGATGCCGTAGCACTTGATTATTCAAGGATGATGGCAAAAGACGAAGGGATAATCTGCGGGATATCTTCCGGAGCCGCTGTTGCCGCCGCTATAAACGCTGCGGACGCTATGGGTCTTGAAGGAAAGAATATAGTAGTGATACTGCCCGATTCAGGCGAAAGATACCTGAGTTCAGGACTTTTCAACTAAATAAAAAAGCCCCGCAGAAGCGGGGCTTTATTGTTTGAAATGTTATGCCTGTGAGCCGGGGACTGTGGGCTGAACGTAGACCCTTGTTGCAAGTTCGGCGTTTATCATGAACAGACCCTGTCCGGTGCTGCCCGCCAGTTTCAGCTTGTCTTTGATATCCTTAACGTTTGCCTCTTCCTCCTGCTGCTCTGTGATGAACCACTGGAGCCAGCTGTGTGTTCCGTGATCCTTCTCCTCAAGTGCAAGTGAAGCAAGGTCATAAATTCTTTTTGTAACTTCTCTTTCGTGAGTCAGAGTTTCGTCGAAAAGCTCGTAAGCATCCTTATATTCTTTTTTGGGTTTTTCTATCTGCTCAAGCTCAACTTCGCCGTCCTGATCCAGTATGTAGTTATAGAATCTGTCCGCGTGGAACAGTTCCTCCTGAAACTGAATATGGAACCAGTTGGAAAATCCTTTAAGTCCCATAGTGTTCGAATTGGCAGCCATTGCCAGATAAACATATGCGGAATACAGCTCGAAATTAAGCTGTTTGTTTAGTGCTTTCACCATTTTTTTACTTATCATACAGTCTCCTCCTAGCAGTAAATTCTGAAATCCATTGACTGGAATATGCTGTTTTTATTTTCAACCGAAGCCAGAAATTCGTAGTCAAACTCCCTGTTCTCAACCATTTCTTTGAGCCGCAGGAAGTTGTAAATGTGTTCCTTCGTGCGCTGAACCGCATACTCGATAGCTGTTCCTGTTGTGATGAGAAACGCCCAGTCGCTTGACTGTGCGAGGAAAAGCTCCCGCGCCATCTGGTTCAGGCATCTGCGGATGGAATCGTCGTTAGTGTTGTGATGGTATTTCGCAAGGTTAACCATGCTGTCTGACATAAAATGCAGGTGTCTGTATATCCAGTCGTTGCCCTGATTCAGCCACACGTCATAGTATCCCTTGTCGCCCCATGAAGACGGATTGACCTTAACAACCTGATTCGTCGGATATTCGTTAAGATATTCGAGCGGCGTTATAGCCTTGACAACATCAGATTTGTCCATCTCTTTGAAAACGTTATACAGAAATTCCGGACCTTCGAACCACCAATGCCCGAAAAGTTCCGCATCATACGGCGAAACTATCATGGGTTTGCGGTCGATAAGCTCTGCAATCTCTTCAGCCTGTTTTTCGCGTCCGCGGACAAAGTGTTTCGCATGTTCAACAGTCTTCTGTGAAGCTATCTCCGGCTGATAGAACTCTTTAAAATCGGTATCACCGGTTATCCTGTGATATTTCAGTCCGGTGAACACGCGCTCTCCGTCGGGGCTGATGTAAGGTTTTATGTAGTCGTGGTCAAGATCGTAACCGATATCTCGATAGAAGTCTCTGTAGTACTGGTCACCGGGATAGCCCTCTTTCGAACTCCACACCTGCTTTGAAGAATAGTAGTCACGCCCGAAAGCGGCAACGCCGTTCTCGGTATAAACCGGCGCATACACTCCGAACCTTGGTCTGGGTTTCGCATAGAGAACCCCGTGGGTGTCAACGAAGAAGTAGCGGATATCATATTCGGCAAGCACCGCATCAAGCCCTTCAAAATAAGCGCATTCAGGCAGCCAGATACCTTTCGGCGGCTGTCCGAACTTTTCCGTATGGCTGCGCACGGCAAGCTCAATCTGTGCCCGCACCGCGTTTTCAGTATTGTTCAGAAGCGGCAGGAATCCGTGGGTGAACCCGCATGTGATAACGTCGATATATCCTTTTTCAAGGAAATGTTTATAACCGTTTATAAGACTTCTGTTCAGCCATCCGTAATAGAAATCCCGCAGTCCTTCGAACCGCTCCTTGTACATATGCGCAAGGTGCTCGAAGCAAGTACCCTTTGTGCGGAGTATCTCTTTTTCCGAAAGCTCGATGAGCTTGTCCAGATGCTGTTCATACCTGCCCATCAGAAGCGGGTCGCACATCATCTCAGCCAGAGGCGGAGTAACGGACACCGCAAAGCGGAAATGAACGCCCTCGTCCTCCATCTTTTTCATGTATTTCAAAATAGGTAGATACGTTTCGGATATCGCCTCATAAAACCATTGCTCTTCAAGGAAATACGAATATTCGGGATGCTTTACGAACGGTAGATGCGAGTGGAGAACCAGCATCCAGTAACCTTTAGGCATCATTCACCGCCTTTTTGTGCAAGTGTCGAAGAGGACATTCCGCCCTCTGTCTTGTGCAGTTTTTTGAAAAGCTCAGAGTGCATTCGCGCACTGGAAAGCAGTTCCTCTTTCTGCATGTCTGTGATACCGGAAAGGGTGTATATCTTCTCTATGTTTTCTCCCACTGTCATCCAGGTTTCCTCGTCGATGAGGTCGCTTATCCTGTCGGCAGGCATCATTATCTTTTTGGATGCGGAAATAGTGTGGTAGTTTCCTGTTGAATCGAGCATTCCTATCTCTGCCCAGAGTTTCTGTCCGGGGCAATAGAGGTCGAAATACCAGTTACCGTATTTACCCACGCGCACACTGGCAAGCTCTGAAACAGAACCGTCCTCTCCTGCAAATACTTTAAGTATGAAAACAGGGTCAACAGTGCTGAATTTATTGCAAAAGCCATCAGCCGTCTTGTCGGAAACTTCCCAGTAGACATATTCCTTCTTAGGGTTAACCGGAAGAAGCACAATGGTATCAATATTATATCTGTCAGGGACATAGTATTCCTTTTTCGGGACATACGCTTCCTGTTTCGGTTGTTCCGGCATATGGCTGGTCACTGTCTGTCGGGAGGGTTCATCATTTTTTGACACAGTTTTCTCATACTTTGACAAGGCTTTGACAAGTTCATCCTTTGACATCGCGCTTCGGTTTTTAATGTTGAATTTTTTGGACAGTTCGTATAGTTCTGCCTTGCTCATCTCTTTGAATTTCATCAGTGCCCTCCAAGAATCCTGTGATAAACCCCTAAAAACTTCTCCGCCGTTCTCGTCCACGAGAAGTCCAGCCTCATAACATCGGCGGCATATTTATACAATATATCTCTATTTTGGAAAAAATCCACTGCTCTATTAAGCTGTTTTATCAGATCGTGACGACTATAGCCATCCATAAAAAAGCCGTAACCGCCCTCTTCGCTGATATCTTTCACTGTGTCAATAAGCCCGCCCGTGCGCCGCACCACCGGCAAGGCACCATAGCGCATACCAAGCATCTGGCTTTTTCCGCAGGGTTCCGTAAGCGACGGACGCAGTACAAAATCTGCTGCTGCATAGGCTTTGTGCAGCATTGATTCACTTATACCGATAGATGTAAAAATATTGTTATAATTATTTGCTATTTCCTTAAATTTTGAACAGTATTTCGGTTCCCCATAGCCAAGAAATGCGAAATTTGCTGGCATTTCAGCCAGTTTGTCCACGCTGTCGATGATAAGCTCCAGTCCCTTTCGTTCGGTAAACTTTGTCTCCACCAGAAAAAGAGGTTTTCCGGCATCAGTAAGTCCGGTTTCGCTCAGAAAATCCTCTTTATTGATAATTTTATCTGAAACGCTGTCAGCTGTGTAACGTTTTTTGATGAAAATATCGGTTTCCGGGTCGAATCTTTCATAGTCCACACCGCCGAGGATACCCTCTATCCGGTCCTGAAACTTCGCCATGAACGAACCTAACCCGAACGAATTCTCATCCGTCTGCACCTCTTTGGCATATGTAGGGCTTAAAAGCGTAATGAAATCAGAATGTGTCGCCCCGCCCTTGAGCAAGCTGATATTCTCATAAAACTCAAGTTCCTCAACGTTATACATCTCCCATGGAAGTCCGAGTGACTGAATTGAGAACTTGCCGAACACCCCCTGAAAGGTGATGTCGTGTATGGTGAAGACGGTCTTAGCCTTAATATCTTCATAAAAAAGATGCTTATAGACAGGTACAAGACCCGCCTGCCATTCGTGGCAATGTATTATGTCAGGGTTCAGCTCCGTCTCACGAAGATACTGCAAACAGACCATGCAGAACATTCCAAACCGGATATCGTTGTCGGAATAGTCATAACTGGACGTGCCGTAAATATATCTGCGGTTGTACAGGTCGTCGTTGCGGAAGAAAACAAACCGCACGCCGTCGGTCTGCGCGGCATAAACATCAAAAGAATGATTCTGTCCAGCCGAAAAAATGCTTACGGAGCGCTCGAAAGCGCACTCATAAGGCTCGTAACAGCCAGCCGAAACATACATTGGCGAAAGGACATGTACGCACTCGCCAAGCTGCGCCTGCGACTTAGCCAGCCCGTAAACTGAATCGCCGAGCATCCCTGTTCTGGAAAAGGGATAAACCTCACTTGTGATGTGGGCTACGATCATATTCTCAGTTAACTCCTTTCAGGAATCCCGCCGCGCTCTCAGGCGAAACAGGGTTGATGTAGAAGCCTGTTCCCGACTCGAATCCGGCTATTCCGGAGAGTCTGGGCGTAATCTCTATGTGCCAGTGAAAATCCTGCTCAATGCTCTGCCAGTAGTTCGGCTGTGACGGTCTTTTCACCACAGGCGGTGAAGTATGCACCACCATATTGAGCGGCGGATTTTCCAGACATCTGAAAAGTCTGAAAAATACCTCGCGCACAATATCTGCGAGACCGCTCATTTCCGCGTCATCCGACTTTTCAAAGCAATGTGTGTGCCGTTTAGGGAATATCAGCACCTCGAACGGCAGAGACGAAGCGAACGGACAGAACGCTATGAAATCCTGATTTTCATAAACGATGCGTGTTCCCTCATCCTTCTCCTGATTCAGTATATCACAAAAAATACAGCGCTCTTTATTTCTGTAATGCTCCTGTGCGGATGCCAGCTTCGTTTTTATGATATCCGGAGTGACAGGCAAAGCGATTATCTGCGAGTGCGGGTGTTCAATATTTGCTCCCGCAAGCACTCCATAGTTTTTAAAAGGCATTATGTATCTGAATCTTGTATCCTTTTTCAGGTCAAGAATTCTCTCCCTGAAAGTGGAAAAAACATCTTTAAGAACCTTATCGGTGTAATTTCCGATGTTCATGTGATGCTTGGGCGTTTCTATGACAACCTCGTGTGCACCTATACCAGAAACACAGTCGTACATGCCCTGAGCAAAGCGTTTCAGGTCGCCCTCGATGCGGAACGCCGGATACCTGTTCGGCACAACGCGGGTAAGCCACTGTCCCTGTGCATCTTTCAGCGAAAAAATCTCTTTTCCCGCCTTGTCCTCGCTGCCCTTGCAAAATGGGCAGAACTCCATATGGTTCTCAAGCGTGGTCAGCCTGCGCACCAGAAAGTCTTCCGGTCTGCGGCTGCGCTCGGAGGCTATCACCGACCATATCTTTTTTACAGGGTCAAATCTCAGTTCCGACATATCATTTCCCCGCCAGAGAGAGCCCGCATTCAATCTCAAGTGTTTTCCTGAACCGGAACGGCATAAGCAGACAGATGCCCTGACGGGTGAGGTCTGCACCGCTTTCAGACTGGGAAACGGTCATGACGGGATATGTGTAGAGTTTAGCACCCCCGCTCACTTCCAGCAACACTTTTGCGGGCGTATATTTTTCTCCCAATTCGATTTTTGCCCAATTAACACCTTCGGATTCCTCAGGTGTTTTTCCGTTTATCATAACATTTTCAAGGTCGTTGAAATGAAGGTTAAGCTCCATCACATAATCTATCTCTTCGTCAAGTTCTGAATCAATCTTCATTTTCAGCACGAGCCCCTTTTTGCCGAACGAGAACTCTTTTGTAATACCACATTTAAACTTTTGACCGTATTTATAAATTCCGCCTTTGCGTGTGAATGTCAGTTCGGTTTTCGCAGCCTTCATGTCCGCGGGCTGATTGGCAAAATCGCCCATCTCACCGAAGTTCACCTTCCTGAACTCCTCCGCGTCGAAGCGGTCAACAAAATGGTCAACAAAACAGTTCTTATTGTGCCAGTCATAGACCAGATACTCTTTATAGACGTCGTTTCCTGCATGGCTGTCGTTGTGGATGGTGCTTATGCCCTCATCCCCGGAAGCCTCTTCTGTCTCATCCGTCTCATCGGGTTCGGCAGGGTTCAGCATCTTTTCGTGGTAAGCCTCTTTACGGCGTGCCAGAGTGTTCAGAAAGTTGTAACAATTCGCCTTGTCCTCAATGGAAACCAGCTGTCCGCCATCAACGGAGACAAACATAAAGTTCAGTTCCGGTGTGCGAACGTATACCTCATCGTGTCCGTCAAAATCAAAATCCCCTGTTTCCATGGACGGATAAGCCGTTGCGTCCAGTTCTTCCACCAGTTTTTCGCCCTCAATTATGAACCTGTAGGCGTTGTTCCTAAGGTTAGGCAGATACAGTCCGCCGAATATCCCGTGCCACAGCACGTCGTTGCACTGCGCCTTGTAAAGCGCGTCGTAAAGCCGCGCATCTTTGAGCCTGTCCGCGTCTTTCGACAGTTTCAGTGTGCGTTTATGTATCCTGTTTGATTCCGGATATTTCACCAGAAAATTCTTCCAGATGCCGCCTTTGACAAACACTTTCGCAGTATCGTCTTTGTGCAGCTTTTCAGTCTCTTTCACAAATTCCGCCATCTTGTTCGTGCGCTCCGCGAAAAGCGACCATTCGCCCATCTCAAAATATGAAACAGTGGGCAGATAGGCTATCTGGGAGGGACGCACAGTCTCCACAGTATCTTTGAACAGCGCAAACTCGCTGTGTCCGCTGTTTTCAACCGCATCGGCAAAATCGTTCAGCCAACCCTTTTCATAAACCCACTCGTGGGTTTCCGGCCAGAGACCGAATTTTTCGCCATCATCGAATATCGTCAGTGATTTTCCGCCTTCAGCAGCTATGCTGCCCAGATAACCCACAACCTCTTTGGCAGGTTTGAAAGGTGTCATGTATCTCAGTTTTTCGCTGATGGGGAAAATAAGCATCTCCCGCCCGTCCTGCTCCGTTTTGAAATGTCCGTGGAGCATGGACTCGTAAAATCCGGCGGCTATAAAGTGGTAATCATCAACGATGACGTATTCAATGCCGCAGTCGGCGCAGTCTGGTATTATGGAGCTGTCCCAGACCCGCTCTGTGAGCCACAGCCCTTTAGGTGAAACTTTAAAATTGTCTTCGATGAAGCCGTTGAGCTTCTTTATCTGCTCTTTTCTGTCCCGCGACGGGATGGCGGCGAGCACAGGCTCGTAGAACCCGCCGGAAAAGAACTCCGTCTGTCCGGCGCGGTTAGCGTCCTGCATCATGCCGAACAGGTCTTTGTGATGGTTCTTTATGTATTCGAAAAGCCAGCCGCTGTAGTGGACGCTCACCTTCATGGCGGGCTTTTTCAGAAGCAGTTCGAAAAAGGGCTGATAGCTCTTTTCAACGGCTATGTCCACTACGTGATAAAAGTTCTCCACCGGCTGATGGCAATGTATTCCAAGGTGTAAGGGAAGTTTCATATTTATATTCTCCGTAATGAGATTGCTTCGCTGCGCTCGCAATGACGTCTCTGCGAGGAGCCTGCGACGAAGCAGTCTATGCTATCCAGTCCTGTGCGCCGTCGTGCGACAAGTCTATAGTTTTGCATTATTTTCCAGTCCATGGGAAAATAATGATAACGCTCCAATCGGCAAAGCCTCTTTCCGCTCACGTTACGTTCGCTTAACAGGTAAAACCTGCCGCGCTCACTCCACGAACTTCATCCTGAAGTTCTACGCGATCCAGTCGTGTGCGCCGTTATGCGCTAAATCTATCTCGACAGTGTTGTATACCGGCGCCGTTTCGATTATGCGCCCGTCGCGGCGCAGGCGGAAAGTTACATATATTTTATCTGAACCGTTGACGTAACTCCGCGGAACAGATGCTTCAAAGACCGATTCACAGCATGACGTTTCGCCGTTTTCGCCTGCAAACTCGTAAACCAGAGGAAACAGAACGGATTTTGTATCACCGTCGGTAATCTCCGCCTCAAGATGATAATCAAGGTTCAGAATGTCTCTGAACCCGCCGTCCAGACGGAAATATATATTGTCGGCATCATACCCGAAATAAAGCATATGCAGAACGTTAGAAGAGGCTGTCATGGCTCCCGCGTCAAATTTCAGGTCGAACCTGCCGCCACCAAGCCATTCAAAGAAGCTGGTCACTTTGCCGTCGATAACAGGAGTCATGCACCCCGCAGGCGCTTTCAGAAGCCCGGATTTATGGCTCTTCTTGATGGGCTGATTGACTTCCGGCGGAACCTTTTCGCCAAGCAGTGAGTAAACGTTTGCTATATGCCTTCTGAACAGCTTATCGAAAACGTCGGACTGCAAACTGAAATGGTCGTCGCCGTACCACCAGAACCAGTCGGAACCCTCCGCGGCATAAAGTTCCTTCTCCACAGCGGCAATATCCGCCGCCGCATGTCCCTTCGCCGCATATCTCGTATAAGCGTCCGAAAGTATCCGCCATGCCTCGTTCTTTTCAGGATGCCCCATCCACGTCGTGAAGTTGGCGTATATCCACGAACCGGCGCGTATTCTGTCCAGCGGCTCTTCCGGGCTGTCACACTCAGCAGCTTCGCTCATGGTAAGCGTCTCCACCCAGTTACAGGCGGAAAGCCGCGTATAAAGCAGGTTAAAGAATTTAGATGCGTTTTCGGGATAGTATTCCCAAGCGTTCTCACCATCCAGAATGACAGGCACCACAGGCGAAAAGTCACACATGTCGTATATCTCCGACAGCTTGGTCATAAAATCGTCAACCGCCTTCTCTGCCTCCCATCCGCTGTAGGTGAAACCCATGAGGTCTGAAAGTTCCTTGTCTCTGAAAAAAATGTTTATTCTGCCGTCGGGTGTGCTGAACCCGTGACGTTTGTAAAGCCTCTGTCGCTGCTGTTTGTCCCGCAGGTCACGCCCTATGGACGCTGCGAGCACGTCCTCATCGCTGGCTATCCAGCGTATGCCGCAGTTTCGAAACAGTTCCGCAGCTTTATTCGAAATGCTGCCCTCCGCAGGCCACATGCCTTTTGGCGGGAAACCGAAAATGTCTTTGTAAAAATCCACAGCGGTCTGCACATGCACCCGCGCATGTGGTGAGAAATCTGCCGAAATGCTGGGCATAGAAATATCAGGAAGCGCCTCTTTCGCGCTTTTCGGATCCAGCAAAAGCGGCAGTATCGGGTGATAGAAAGGTGTAGCGGAAACCTCGATATTTCCGTTGTCCTGCAATTCTTTATAAAGAGGAACAATAGTGGAGATAAACTCTGCCAGCTTGTCCATAAGATGCAGTTTGTCGTTGTGCAGAAAACCTCTGCCCTTTTCTATAAGTTCCTGAACAAACGTAACATCTTTGCGCGTAAACACTCCGCACCAACTGATGAGATACATTACTTCAAGGTCAAGCAGGTCGCCGTCGGAAAAATTGAGTTTCGCTGTTTCGAAAAGCGGAGTATCGCCCTTTCGGTCATAAAGCTCACGGTATCTTTTCAGTGGTTTCGCCTGATTCTTATAGTTCGCCATAAAAAGCTGAGGGATAAGAATATTCTTCTCTTCCTGCGTAAGCTCGCGAACGTCTTTCAGCATAAGTTTTATGAATGTGTCGGAAACGCCTGCGGTTGCATAGTCCGCAAGCTGAACAAGGAGAGAGGGCACAAGATTGTATGTGCCCTTCACCTTTGTAAATATTTTGTGGTAATACGGAAGTTCGTAATAATCCTTCAGGGCGTGCAGATACACCCACGGCATATGATACAGCCCGTCAAGGTCATCCTTATAGTATGGCTGGTGCATATGCCATAGGAAACACAGCCTGAGTTTCTTCATATTACTCCTGCTCCTGGAGCCATCCGTTTATCTTGTCTTTGTATTCGCCGTGGATGCTGTTGTATTCCTTCGCGCTCGCCGCCTCCACATAGAGGTGGACGTTTGCGGTGAACTGGTCGGGGACCATATGCACCCAGCCTTTGCCTTTGAACATTATCTTGATGCCGTCGAGGAAAGAAGCCTCTTTGTCCATAGCCTCTTCGCTCATCTTGCGCATGAGATATCCCTTCATCTCCAGCGGACAGTTGATAACCGTGTGGCTGAAATGATATTCGGGTAAGGTCTTCAGCACGTCGCTTATGCGTACGTTCTGCTTCGCCATCATCTCAAGCATTTTCAGCGAGCTGAACATGGCGTCGGCATGTATACCGTTCTTAATGAAGATAAAGTTGCGGTTCAGGTCGCCTGTGAAATAGAAATTCCTCAAAAACTCAGCCTTTATGCCGGAGCCTTTGCCGCGTGTTATCTCAACGTTCATCAGCGAATCGTCAAGCACTGTCGGCGCGTATGCCGGCAGATAGACACGCAGCTTCGTCTTTGCTGTGAGGTCTATGAGTTTCAGCATAAACATCAGCGCCTTATCTTCTGAGAGCATCTCGCCTTTGTCGGTTATGATACCCAGCCGCTCGCCATGGGGAAAGACCACGATGCCGAGTTCCGACTCGGTAACTTTAACGATGTCTGACACTTCTTTAAAGCTCAATGCGCTCTGGTGAAGCGTTCTGGAGAGTTTTTTCTCATCACGGTAAGCGTTCAGAACAACGGCGTCCACCCCTGCCTTGTTGAGCAGTTCGGGGAATATCATATCCGTCGTGCCGTTTGTGAGGTCGGCAACTATCTTGCTTCTGCGGCTTTTCAGCAGCGTTATGTCGATATTTTTAAGCACGCCCTCTTTATAGAACTCGTTGACCATCATCTGATCATAAATTTCGCCTATATCGTCCTGCGTCGCTCTGCGGTAGTTTTCGCGGAAGAAGATGCGCTCTACGTTCTTCTCCGTATTGCTGTCGATGAGTAGCGCGGAATCGTCATAAAAAAGTATCTCGGTGTTTGTCGGGTCGCTCTGGCACTGGCGGAAATATACCCCGGCAACTTCACCGAACATGGACAGCTTGTGCCTCATGATGGGCAGAGGGGTCATGCGCAGTTCCGTAACGTTCACACCTGTTGAAAGCAGACCTCCGAGGAAGCAACGCTTCAACATTCGGGAAGCTCTGTCATAGTCTCTGGACATGAGCACGCGCGCACCCTGCGGAAGCTGACTGCCCAGCGCAGCACCCAGTTTCGCAGCCATATCCGGAGAAAGCTCAACGTTGGTCCTTGCGGATACCTTTCCGCCCTCGAAAATGGATTTCTTCCACTTATCGCCCCAGATAAGGTTGCTGCTGACGATTGAACCCGCCTCTATCTGTTTTTCAGGCCAGACCATAACGTCCTTTTCAAAAATGACCTGATTGCCGACCTCTGTTCCTTCGGCGATGATAACGCCGTGTTCTGCCTTAACGCTTGAACCCAGCTTCACCCTGTCGCAAAGAACTGCGTTTTTGATAATGCTGTTCTTTCCGGCGAAACAATCTTTCCACAGGATAGAGTCCGTAACTTTCGCCTTTTCGTCTATGACGCTGTTTTTACCGATAACCGAGTCGGTTATCACTGCGTCTTTTCTGATTACACAGCCGTTGTCTATCACAACAAGCCCTTCAAAACGGGCGGATTCGTCAATCTCGCAGTTTTCACCGACATAAATATGAGCGGATTTTTCCTCGCGCATCGTGCCTGAGAAAGGCAGAGTGACCTGACCTTCCATAATGTCAAGCAGCGCCGCGCGATAAGAATCGGGGTTGCCTACGTCGCGCCAGTAACCTTTCGCGTTGTAACCGAAAATATCTATTCCACTCGCCATTAGCTTGGGGAACAGATCCTTTGAGAAGTCAAAGTTTGAATCTTCGGGGATATATTGAAGGATTTCAGGTTCAAAAACATATATTCCGGTATTGATAGTGTCGCTGAAAACCTCACCCCAGCCCGGCTTTTCGAGGAATCGCAGAATTTTGCTTTCCTTATCGGTGATAACAACGCCGAATTGCAGCGGATCCGGTACAGATGTAAGGGTGATGGTCGCCAGCGAGTTTTTGACCTCGTGGAAACCGATTATCTCCTGAATTTTAAAGTCGGTGATAAGGTCTCCGCTCACGATTATGAACCTTTCGTCAAGGTATTTCTGAGCTTTTTTAACGGCTCCGGCTGTGCCGTAGTCGTCGTCGGGCAGAACATAGTTTATCCTGACGCCAAAATCAGACCCGTCACCAAAATATCCTTTAATGACATCGGGTTTAAAATAAAGAAGTATAACTATGTCCACTATGCCCGCAGCCTTGAGCGACCCGATGATATACTCCATCATAGGCTTATTGAAAACGGGTATCATGGGTTTGGGCATACTTGAAGTGAGCGGCTGGATTCTGGTTCCGAATCCCCCCGCCATAACAACAGCTTTCATAAAAATCACTCCGAAAATTAATTAATTTAACTCAAAAAAAGCTTCGCGAAGCGCATACGTGCAGCTAGTTTTTGTGCAGCACTTTATTAATTTCTTCAATCAGATTGTCAAATTCGAGCGACTTGACCCAATATCCATCGGCAAGCCATGTTGAAAAGTCATCCTGATATGCGCTATATGCAGTGGCAAGTATTATTTTCACCTTTTTCTCGCGTGAAGAAAGGTTTTGCAGAATATCTATACCGCTTTCGCCTTTAAGTTTTATGTCCAGCAGAATCAGATCGACGTTGTTTTTTGCAAGCGCATCATAACACTCGGCGGAGCCGGATGCTTCTATGACTTTGTAACCTCTGTCCTCCAGTTCCGAACGGTAAAGGAGCCTGATTTCCGGTTCGTCATCAACAACAAGTATCGTCACACCCATCATTTTCCTCCGTCATAATTTTACTTGGATAATTATACCATACGGACGAGCGTTTGTAATGTGATTGAAACGTAAAATCTTTTTTTATATTTTCAGACTGTCTATCGCCGCTTTGTAGTCGCCGCTGTTAAACACATAACTTCCGGCAACGACACATTCACAGCCCATTTTAGCCAGCTTTTCAATATTCTGACCATTAACACCGCCGTCAACCTGTATGATAAAGTTAAGTTTTCCCTCTTTTTTCATCTGTCTGAGCATCATTATTTTTCCATAAGTGTTCTCTATGAATTTCTGACCGCCGAAACCGGGGTTGACACTCATGAGGAGAACCATGTCGAGGTCGGGAAGTATCTCTTCTATGGTCGCAAGGCTTGTTGCAGGATTAAGGGATACGCCAGCTTTTTTGCCCAGCTCTTTTATGCGGTGCACCGTTCTGTGCAGGTGGACGCAAGCCTCCTGATGAACCGTGATATAGTCGCATCCTGCTGCGGCAAAGTCCTCAAGGTACCTGTCCGGCTTCTCTATCATAAGGTGCGCGTCGAACACTTTTTCCGTGGTCTTCCTCAATGCTTTTATGACAGGCGCACCAAAGGTTATGTTCGGAACAAACATTCCGTCCATAATGTCAAGGTGTATCCAGTCCGCACCGGCATTGTCTATGGCGGCTATCTCCTCGCCGAGTTTCGAAAAATCCGCACTTAATATTGAAGGGGCTACAAGCATATTTTTAATCTCCGTTATTAATTACTTAAAATAATGTAAATCTCCCTTAATCCCCCTTTATTAAAGGGGGAAAAGCTCCCTCCTTTGGCAAAGGAGGGTTGGGTGGATTTATATTCTTCTTCCATTGTTTGCCAAAAAAAGTATTTATTTTAAAACATTCATGCTTTATTACTGTCTAACCGATTATAAACTAAAATCATTAAAAGACCAGAAACTCTTATGAAAAAATACCTGCTATTTCTTTTAGCTTTAACCGTTTTCGCCCGCGCAGAGGCGTTTGAGACCAATAAGGACATCCACGAATTCGCAGCAAACATGGAAAGCTGCTACGGTGTACCTGCAAAAAAAGTTGAATGGTGGCTCTACGGAACCGACATAAAAGAACTCGCTCTGAACAGAACTGCGAAGCCAACTGAGTCAAAACCCTGGGGTGAATACAAAAAACTGTTCATAACAGACGACCGCATCCGCGGCGGGCTGGATTTTTACCTTGCCAATGAGGGCGACCTTATCCGTGCGGAGAGACAGTTCGGCGTGAGCAGATACGTCATAGCGGCGATACTTGGCGTTGAGACGAACTACGGCAAATATCAGCTCAAACTGCGCGCCGCAGACATGCTGGCAACGCTGGCGTTCAACTCGCCGAACCGCAGCGCCTTCTTCACAAAAGAGCTGCAATGGCTATTCATAATTGCCGACAGAGAGGACGTTGATCCGCTGACATACATGGGTTCATACGCCGGAGCAATAGGCTATCCGCAGTTCATGCCGTCCAACTTTGACAAATTCGGCGTGGATTTCGACGGTGACGGCAAAACCGATCTCGTGCGCTCCATGCCAGACGCCATAGGCAGTGTGGCGAAATATCTTTCCGCCCACAGATTCAGTTTCGGCGACCCGATAGCAGTTCAGGCGGATGTTTCCGGCGACACATGGCAGCAGTTCGACGCACGCTCCATGCGCCCCTCAAAACAGCTTAAAGAATTGATGGACAACGGCATAATACCCAGAGGAAATTTTGACCCGAATAAAAAGGCGACCCTTTATACACTCGATGGCACTGACGGAAAAGAATACTGGATATTCTTCAACAACCTGTATGCAATCTCCCGTTACAATCCGCGGGTGAACTACGCAATGGCGGTCTTCTCACTCTCTCAGGAGCTTAAAAAAGCAGTTAACTGGGCGAACGAAGAGGGCATTTACGCCGAATAACATTTCTTGATATTATTGTACTAATGTAATATTCTGCAAAAAACCGTGCGGAGCAAGATCATGATGGAAGAACTTATCAGAAAGGCGGACGTTCTCATTGAATCACTGCCTTACATCAAAGAGTTTTACGGCGAGACCATAGTAATCAAATACGGCGGACACGCCATGGTCGATGACCAGCTTAAATTCAGCTTCGCCCGCGACGTCGTTCTGCTCAAATACATCGGCATCAACCCTGTGATAATCCACGGCGGCGGTCCCCAGATTGGCGACATGCTGAAAAAGCTCAACATCCCCAGCCAGTTCATATCCGGCATGAGAGTCACGGACATCGAAACCATGAACGTGGTTGAAATGGTTCTGGCGGGCAAAATAAACAAGGACATCGTAAGCCTCATAAACAGGAACGGAGGTAAAGCGATAGGACTTTCCGGCAAGGACGGCAACCTCATCACGGCTGAAAAAATGTTCATTAAAGAAGGGGACGATTTCGTCAAAACCCCTGAAATAATCGACCTCGGACACGTCGGCTCGGTAAAATCCATAGACATCGGCGTTCTGAACACCATCGCAAAAGAATTTATCCCCGTAATCGCACCCGTCGGCATAGGTGAGGACTACGAACCTTACAACATCAACGCAGACCTTGTTGCAGGCGCAATAGCTGCTGCGCTGAAAGCCAGAAAACTGGTTCTGCTCACCGACGTTGAAGGCGTTCTGGACAAAGAGGGCAAGCTCATTTCCACACTCACCCCTGAAAAGATAAGGATGCTGAAAAAAGACGGCACACTCACCGGCGGCATGATACCTAAAATTGACTGCGCACTGGAAGCCGTTCAGGCGGGTGTCGGCAAATCTCACATAATTGACGGACGGATAAGCCATTCCGTTCTGCTGGAAATTTTCACCGATTCAGGCATAGGTACACAAATAAGATTATGACACATATAAGAGTTCCCGATGAATACTTCGCCAAAGCAGTCGGTCCCAACTGCGAATGGGACAAAAAAGTGATGGAGGCTTTCGCAAAGACCCCCCGTCACAAGTTTCTGGACGAGGCGATGTATAAGATGGCATACGTTGACGACGCGCTTCCGATAGGCTACGGTCAGACAATATCAAAACCCTCCACAGTGGCTTACATGACAAAGGCGCTTGAACTGGAACCCACCCACAAAGTGCTGGAAATAGGTACAGGTTCGGGCTTTCAGGCGGCAATACTCGCCCGCCTCTGTGACACTGTTTACACTGTCGAAAGAATAGGCGAACTGCACCGCAGAACCTACCAGATTATAAAGAGAATTCCTTTGCGCAATGTGAAGATGAAACTTGAACCGGTCAAGCTCGGCTGGGACGAGTTCGCACCATACGACCGCATCATCTGCACAGCGGAGGGAAAATCTGTTCCTCAGGAACTTATCGACCAGCTCGCCGATGGTGGACTGATGCTTATCCCTGTTAACGGCAAACTTGTGAAAATTACCAAAAATGGTAGTACAATATCTCAGGAACCGCTCAAACTCTGCTCTTTCGTCGATTTCGTAGGAACATAAGAACAAGAAAAGTCAAGGAAAATTGTAAGATTTTCTTTCCGTTTATTATTTAGTGCTTCCATTTTTTTTATAACTCCGTTACAATGCATTTCAGGCGTGCTTTACATAGAATCAAGCAGTTTTAAACACTGCCCAGTCCGCACCGCAGGAGACGGGAGTTATGGAACACAAAACCATCACCCAAAGAACGGCTCAGTTGACACTTTGCGGTTGCGTACTGTCACCAATTTACATTCCAGACATTTTTTGCCCGGACATTCAACAAAGCCGTGCCGAACGCACGGAAACCAACCCTACCTGTTTATTTTCGGAGCTGTTATGAACGAAGGCGAAATACTCGAAGAAAAAATCGAGGAAGATTTTGACGGAAAAATCGAAGAAGAGTGCGAAGTTGAAATCGACGTTAAGGTCGATTATTCATCCGATGACCTTGAGGTCTTCAAAATCTACCTCAACGAAATCTCAAAATACCCCGTTCTCTCCAGAGAGGAAGAGGTTGAGCTGTCTCAGGGGATAGAGAAAGGCTGCCCCCAGAGCAAAGAAACAATGATCAAATGCAACCTGCGTCTCGTTGTGTCCATAGCGAAAAAGTACATCAACAGAGGCATGAACCTTGTCGATCTCGTTGAAGAGGGAAACATCGGTCTGCTGAAGGCAGTGGAAAAATTCGACTACACAAAGGGATTCAAGTTCAGTACCTACGCGACGTGGTGGATTCGTCAGGCTATCGAACGCGCCATAATCAACCAGTGCCGTATGGTGCGCATACCGGTGCATATGTCGGAAAACATAAGCAAAGTCATGCGCGCACAAACCGATCTGCAACAACAAATGGGACGCGAACCCACGATCCACGAACTCTCCACCGCATGTAAAATGCCCCTTTCCACACTTAAAAAAGTATTCGATGCCATCAAACAGGATACGTCTCTGGACATGCCCGTGGGCAGCGACGAAAGCAGCACGCTCCACGAGTTCATCACCGATGACGAAAAATACAGCGACCCCTATATGCGCATCGAAAATTCCAGCAAAAAGGACATCATCTTTAAATGGCTGACCTTTCTGTCGGAAAACGAAAAGGTTATCATCATCAGACGCTACGGGCTGGCAGGAAACGACCCGGAAACCCTTGAGGCAATCGGAAACGACCTTGGCATTACCCGCGAGCGCGTGCGCCAGATAGAAAAACGCGTCCTTAACAAGATGCGCAACCTGCTGGCAACCAAAAAGATATCTCTGGAGGAGCTGATTTGAACAGGATACCCGCAGACGAACTGAAAGTAAGGATGGCTAACTTTACAGCCGGAATGGACAACCTCTGTCCCGACTGGGAAACGGCTATGATAGTCAACAAAGTGAACCTCTATTACTTTACGGGTACCCAGCAGAACGGTATTCTCCTCATCCGCAGAGGAAAAGACGCGGTGCTCTACGTTCGCCGCAGTTTTTATCGTGCGGAACACGAATCGGAATTTGAAAATATCGTAAAGATAAACAGTTTCAAGGACATAGCCGCTGCCGTGGGTAACTGCGGCAGCAGTGTCCACATGGAAAAAGAATTCGTTCCCCTCGCGTATTTTGAACGGGTGAACAAATATTTCAACTTCAAAGAGACACTCTCGTGCGACCTCGCACTGTCTGTGACCCGCTCGGTGAAAACCAAATATGAACTGAACATCATGCGTATTGCGGGAAAACTCCACGGAAAAACGCTGACAGAATTCGTACCATCAGTCGTAAAAAAAGGCATGAGCGAAAAAGAGCTGGGTTCGGAAATATTGAAATATATGATGGATAACGGACATCAGGGAATCGCGAGGCTCTCAATGTTCAACACCGAGATGTTTCTCGGTCAGGTATGTTTCGGTGACAACTCCATGTATTTCAATACTTTCGACGGACCAGGAGGAGTGCTGGGCATAAGCCCCGCGGCACCCTTCTTCGGCAACGCCGACAGACTGCTTGACGACAACGAACTTATCTTCATAGACATAGGTTGCGGCATTGACGGCTATTACACGGACAAGACTCAGGTCTATTCCCTCGGCACCCTGCCCGACATAGCATATGAATACCACGACCGCTGCGTGAAGATACTTGAAGACACGGTTTCACGCCTTAAACCCGGCGCTGTCCCCTCAAAGATATACGAAGAGGTAATGAGCGGTATCGACGAAGATTTCCTTGAGTATTTCATGGGTGTGAAGGACGAACGGGTGAAATTTCTGGGACACGGCATAGGGCTCGTTATTGACGAATACCCCGTTATCGCCAAAGGTTTTGACGCGCCTATAGCGGAGAACAACGTCTTTGCGGTTGAGCCGAAACGCGGTATCCCCGGAATCGGGCTTGTTGGACTGGAAAATACCTATGTTGTCACGACAGAAGGCGCGGAGTGCATCACAGGATGCACAAAACCAATAATTAAGCTGTAATATTGTTCTCCAGCCTCTGTTTAAGCAAGGCGAGGAGCTGCTCCATCTTTATTATAAGCTGAATCATCACAGCATACATATCCTTAAAAACGTGGGCTATCTTAAACTGAGACTGTTCTTCCGGTATATCCTCGTTCTGGATGCTGTTTACCTCTATCAGGGTACGTATGGCATATGACTGAACGTAGTGCATCAGCACGTTAAAGAAATCCGGTGCTTTGAATATCTCGTTCACATCTTCCATCTTAACAAGCAGTGCTCGTCCTTTGTCCGCATCGTAGGGCACACCGTTCAGCGAAGGTATCCATATCTCGTTGAAATACCTTTCAGCGAGGTCGTAACCCTCCTGAAAAGTCTTTATGGCTCTACGGCACGTATCAAGCCCATTATCCACCTTATCAAGAACACTTCTGCGCTGCTCCGTCTGCACAACATCCCCAGGATATTGAAGTGTATCTTTTATGACATCAATTGGATTAAAACTGTCACCGATATATTTGTCTATAGCTTCCCTGAAGGTCATAAGAGTGGTGCCGTGAATTTTTGCACCGCCCTCAGTTGCGTTTATCACTTTTGCCGGGGAACCGACCACATCTTTATGATAATAGTTCAGAAACGTGTTCCAGACCTTTGTGGAACGAAGCTGCGGAACGTAGTTGCCCTCCACAATCACAACGTTCTGTTCGTTATAGTTTTTATTGGTCTCTTCCTTCTCGCCGAATGTGTTGCCTGTTGCGTGGGTGTTGCCGTCCTCGCCGAATGCAAGATCCTGCCCGATGAGGATTATCGGGTCGCAGCCCATATATTCCAGCAGCTTGAACGCCATATTACCGGATGAAGGTCCTATATTAAGAATCCCCTTCTCTATATCCAGCCATTTAAATGTGGCAAAGTTCCTATACACCACGATGCGCTTACCTTTATAAGCTGAATATGTCAGCGGATGGACAACCGGTGCCGCGGCGAAATATACGTCTTCGAACGCCTCTTCTTCAAGATTTTCAAACAGCAGCGACGTCGGCACACCTCTTTCCAGCGAGCACACCATATGTGGCTTCAGCCCCCGCTTATTCAGAACGCGCAGAGAAGCATCAGCACCGACGATAACCGCCTTGTCATACACCTCGCGCAAAAGTTCAACATTCTTGTTAAGAGAGGGTCCGGTCGCCACAACAACGCCGGGTCTGCCCTTAAAAACGTCCCTGAGCTGGTTGATTCCCGGATGCCTGAATATCTCCTCAATGTTCACGAACGTGTTCTCGATTCCTATCATGGAATCGTGCGGATCGTTGCCGAAATAGTTAAGAAGCTCCTTTATGACACTGCGCATGGTTCTGACAACGTCCAGGTAGTATTCCTTATTCTCTGTAAATGCGATGGACTGTTCAATGAAATTTATGGTTCTTATATAGAATTTGTTATCCGTGAGAGTGAGCACGTTGACCATCTGGGAATATATCACTGGTAGCTCCTCGCCCACAAAAAACAGCATATTCGGGCTGTTCAACATCTGTGATATGTCCACTGTGTTTACAACTGTGCGGAAGGCATCCACGTCTTTCTCGATGATAACGTGCAGCCCGCCCTGAATCTGGAAAAGTCTGTACATAGCAAATATCTGATACATCATGCCGCAGCCGAGAAAAACATTGAACTGCATGACCTTCAGCTTTCTTGCCTTCAGATCCTGCTCAACCTCCGCCATGGGATTGAAAGAGTTGTAAAAGAGCCTTCCTGTTCTTTTGCTGCGCATGTTTGGCATGAGACCTTCGCGCTGTGGCAAAACTATCTCATAGTTGCTGTTTTGCGGCAGTGCGGAAACCCTCGCATATATTTCAGGATATCTGGCTTTAAGAACTTTCAGGTTGTTGTCCCTTATACTCATGCTTTCAACTCCGTTTTCCCATTGGTCACATAGGGAAATAATACCCGCCGCCCGCATAAGCCGTCAATATTTTATATTTTTTTTAAAATGATGAAAAAATAAGCAAAAGTATTTCCTTTAATGTCCGATTACATAACGGTAAAAAAAATTATGGAGTTTTTTAAGTGGTTAAAACCTTGTAAACATAGCGAAAGCCCGGATCAAATTCTTATCATTTCACCCCTGACGAAATAATTGCGTCAAATTTCTAAAGTTATCCATATTTCTGTCGATATATCTCTCATTAAAACCCGAATTGCCTGTAAAGCCCCTTGGACAAGGGTTTCACGGGTCTACAGTTTAAAAAAACGGTACTGAAACAATCAGACCGATGCATCCGTACAACGGAGCATCGGTCTTTTTTGTTTTCACGAGGAGGATTTATCGGTTTGCATCCAGTATTTTGTTTCTTTTAAAAAACGGCAATTTTCGACGCACAACAATTTAGTACTGTCGGCACGGACGCCGACGCGAACCAACATGGAGGTATATCATGGCGTTAACAGTATATACTAACGTCAACTCGCTGATCGCGCAGAATTATGTGAATCAGACGAGCAGTAACCTTTCAAAAAACCTTGAGAAACTCTCCTCAGGTCTCAGAATAAACAACGCATCTGACGACGCATCAGGTCTTGCTATTTCTGAGAAACTGCGCGGACAGATTTCAGGTCTCTCAAGGGCATCATCAAACGCTCAGGACGGTATTTCTATGCTTCAGACTGCTGAAGGCGGTCTGTCTACCATTCAGGAAATGACTCAGAGGATGAGAGAGCTTGCTGTACAGGCTTCAAACGGTGTTTATACTTCAAACGACCGTTCCGAAATACAGAAAGAAGTTGACCAGCTCAAAGAAGAAATCGACCGCGTTGCTTCCTCAACTGAGTTCAACACCAAAAAACTCCTTAACGGTGATTCCACCGCTCTCTGGTCAACAGACAAAGGAAAATCCATTGACGTGTCAGTGACAGGTAAAGTTGCAGAAGGCAACTATAACCTTAATATCGAAGTGGACGCAGGTAAAAACTATGTTTACAAAACCGACGTTATGACTCTGAACACTGACGCTGTCGGCGGAGAAATCACAACTGCGGGCGGAACAGAAAACAAAACTAACGTTAACTCAGTTTCCGACATCAAAACAGTTGCGACTTCCGGCACCAGCTATTACACAGCCACTATCGGCAACACTTCTGTTGAAAACGCTTCAGCATCCGTTACAGCTACTTTCCAGCAGACAGGTTCAGCCTTCTCCGTCACATCCGCAGGGATGGGAACCGGCGGAGCTACATATGCTGATTCAGGCTACCTTGAGATTAAATTTGACGGAGACGTCACTTCTGCTTCATCTTCCGTAAGCGTTTCCGCAAGATTCGTAAACGCCAAAACAGGTAAAGTCGGCGAATGGGGAACCATGTCCGGCGTTACAGTTTCAAACGGAACAATCACTTTCAATGAAAGTGTAGGCGGCGGCGGACCCGCTATTGATGCTGAAGTAACCATCGGCGTTGCAGGTAAAATCCAGTCCGGCGATAAGATACTGATGAGTGTCTCAGGTCAGTCCACAGTCGATGGCGCAGCAAGTTCAGGCGGCGGTACTATCAAGATTTCAGGCGGACCTTCCGGACAGGCAGGACCCACTATCCAGTATACTGACGATGAATCACTTACAAAAGCTGACAACGGCGACGACGTTATCGACTATAACAACGTAACCGTTTACTACGCTTCCATGGATTCTGCCACAGGTAACCTTGATGTAGGTTCCATGACTATGAACTTCAAAGAGGCAAGCAACGAGGCGACAACAGCCAAAGGTGAAACCTCAACAGGTTCATTTGACCTTGAAGTCAGAGGCGGCGGAGAAGTTGCTACATCAGCCACAAAGCTGAAAGATATCGCTCTGTTCACAACAGACGACGGACGCAACATCTTTGAACAGACCCAGCAGCTGACAATATTCGGTAACGGCTCTTCACAGACAATCTTCCTTGAAGGCGACGATACCGTCTCTGATTTTGAAACAAAAATGACAGACGCTATCAAGGCTCTAGGAATGGGCGCTACAACCGACACCAGCGACACGGTTTCCGATGTTAACAATAACCTTGTCAACTATGTAACCACTGAAAAAGACAACTCCAACGAAGCTGTTAAAGGTACTTTCGTTATCCAGACAGCCAAACTGGGAGATGACAGCAAACTTTCATTCGTGGGCGACGAAAACCTTATCAACGCCCTTTCACTCGCCAAAATTCAGGACGGTGAAAACAGCGAACTGACTGTCACAGTTACAGACGCACACTCTGGTAAAACTGTTGGTTCCGACAAAGTTAACGACTATACACTGAAAAACGCTATCGCAGGTGTGGAAGTTAAAATAGACAGCGCACTGGGTCTCGATATCTCATGGGACGACGACAAGAAAACAATGACATTTGATGCCGGAGACGACGAAGACATCAAACTTCACCTTGTTGACAACTCAACAGAACTTCAGATCGGTGCAAACGAAGGTCAGACCATCAACACAAGCATAGCCCAGTCCGACACAAAGGCTCTTGGTCTTGACGATGTTCTGATGGTAGACCAGGAAAGCGCTCAGAAATCTATCACAACGATAGATGCAGCGCTGAACAAAATATCCAGTGCAAGATCCACTATCGGTGCGCAGATTAACAGACTTGAGTACACCATCACCGGTCTTGACACTACAAGAGAAAACCTGACAGCTTCCGAATCCAGAATCCGTGACCTTGATATGGCTTCTGAAATGTCAGACTACACAAGAAACCAGATACTCAGCCAGGCTGGCGTTGCGATGATATCTCAGGCAAACGCTCAGTCCCAGCTGGCTCTGCAACTTCTTGGTTAAAAGTTTGCCGAAAATGGGGTCTTCCTCTGAGAAGACCCCTTAGTGCAAGGATGGTGGATTATGACAAACATAAGCTCAACACCAACTGCCGCAGACACCAGAACCAGCAATGTTGCATACACTAGTGAACAACGCCAGACTGTGCCTGCAAAAGAAGGCAGCAAAAACGAGAACAAGGAAGAAACTCAACGCCCCAAAAAAGAAGAGGTGGACGTTGCGGTAAGCGATCTTAACCAAACCCTTGATTCTCTGAATGTCAGACGTGAGTTCAGAGTCGATGACTCAATAAACGATGTGGTCGTTAAGATCATCGATAAGGACGATCAGAAAGTTATAAGACAGATACCATCCGAAGAAGCTATCAAGCTATCAAAGAACATTCGGGAAATGGTAGGAATTTTATACGACAGCACGTCATGAGAAGACGAAAGGGGCACTTTTGGGTGCCCCTTTCTTATTTACGGAAATTCTTCCATCCATGGAGAATTTCCGCTAACGCTCCATTCGGCAAACGCCTCATTGCGCTCACGTTACGCTCTCTCAGCCCGCTGAAGCGGTCTTCAATCGCTCCACGGACTTCATCCTGAAGCCTGGACGAAAGGGGCACTTCAGAAGCCATTTCTTATTTTATAAATTTTTACCCATCCATGGGAAAAANNCGCTCACGTTACACTCTCTCAGCCCGCTGAAGCGGTCTTCAATCGCTGCACGGGCTTCATCCTGAAGCCTGGACGAAAGGGGCACTTCAGAAGCCATTTCTTATTTTATGAATTTTTACCCATCCATGGGAAAAANNACGCTCACGTTACACTCTCTCAGCCTTCGTCTGGAGTATATATCTCACTGTTATTAAAGTATTTATATGAAAACTGGATCGCTGCGTCGCCCCCGCCCCTCGCGAAGACGGGACAAAAACCCGTCTCTGCGAACCCCATAGGGGTGAAGCAGTCTCGTCTCTTGATATGCAACGTGACTTATTCAAAATGCTCTATACAGTTTTGTAATTTACAGAATAGATGCGAACGGCAACTGACGCAGTAATGCGCCGCATACAGATGCCAAAAGAGATAATTATGAAAAAAGTGGCTTGAACCGAGCAGTTCAAGGTAAAATATAGAAAATATGCGCAGTGTACATATAAGTACATGAGCAATATTTTCTATATTTTAACGATGAAATGTGAAGCGTTAAAGACGCTTTTATTTACCCATGTTGTCGAGGAACTCAACGTTCGTCTTCGTTCCCTTCATCTTATCAAGCAGAAACTCCATAGCATCGATGCTGTTCATGTTGGCAAGGAATCTGCGCAGTATCCATACCTTGTTCAGCTCCTCTTTGGTGAGAAGCAGTTCTTCGCGTCTGGTGCCTGATTTATTGATATCCAGAGCGGGGAAAATACGTCGCTCGACAAGTCTTCTGTCAAGGTGCAGTTCCATGTTGCCGGTACCTTTGAATTCTTCAAAGATTACCTCGTCCATTCTGGAACCTGTATCCACAAGCGCTGTCGCGATGATTGAGAGCGAGCCGCCCTCTTCTATGTTTCTCGCTGCGCCGAAAAATCTTTTGGGTTTATGAAGCGCGTTTGAATCCACACCACCGGAAAGAACCTTGCCTGAGGGCGGTTCAATGGAGTTGTACGCGCGTGCAAGACGTGTTATGGAGTCGAGGAGGATAACCACGTCCTTTTTATGTTCAACAAGTCTTTTTGCTTTATTAAGAACCATTTCAGAAACCTGAACGTGTCTGTATGCCGGTTCGTCGAAAGTTGAGCTGATAACCTCTGCATTAACCGATCTTTGCATATCGGTAACCTCTTCGGGTCGCTCGTCTATAAGGAGGATGATGAGATAAACTTCGGGATGATTTTCAGAGATAGCGTTTGCGATACTTTTAAGCAGCATGGTCTTACCTGTTTTGGGAGGCGCAACCAGAAGTCCCCTCTGTCCCTTACCGATGGGAGAGATGAGGTTCATTATCCTTGTTTCGTAAGCTGATGGTTTATATTCAAGCTGGAGTCTTTCTTCGGGGAAAAGGGGTGTGAGGTTTTCGAAAAGGGTTCTCATCCTGTTTGCGGCTTCGAAGTTGACCTCTTCCACCTTCAGGAGTGCGAAATATTTTTCATTATCTTTCGGTGGTCTTATCTCCCCCGCGACGGTATCCCCGTTTCTCAGACCGAATTTGCGTATCTGAGCGGGTGAGACATATATATCATCAGGACCGGGCAGATAGTTATAGTTCGGTGAGCGGAGGAATCCGAAGCCGTCAGGCAGGATTTCCAGAACGCCCTGACCGTATATCTGACCGTTTCTGGCGCTTGTTGTTTTGAGGATTTCGAAGATAAGTTCCTGTTTCAGCAGACCGTCGGAGTTTTCGATACCGACAGAATCTGCAATGGTGACAAGCTCTTCAATAGCTTTCTTTTTAAGATCGTTAAGATTCACGATTTTCTCCATTCAGATAATAGTATAAAAGGTTGTGTCGAATAATATTCATAAATTAACAACGGGTTTGTTTAACAGTTGGTACCAGTTTAAATGTATTGATTAAATTACGGGAAACGACATCCTGAAACAGACGTAGGGATTGTCTGCACTTTCGATATATTTAATCCTATAACTTGCAGTTGTCAAGCTGTCATTTATCTTGGTGACGAAAAAATGAGCGGTTCAGAGAATGAAATGCGGCACAAACCTATAATACTTCTACATCTGCCATGCGGATGTACTGTTCTTCGCTGTGGCCCGGAATATAATCCTCTTTCTTAACATTGCCGGAACTTCCACTTTCATTAGAAGTGAGAGTAATGCTGCCGCTTCCGTCTTTCATTGTTATGATCCTGACCTTTTTACCGCTTTCGTCCCTTGACTCAACAACATCGTATTCGTCTTCTGATATGCCGTTAAGCTCAATTACGGTGTCTTCGGAGGCTCCTTCAACAATATCGTGACCATCGCCTTTGCTGTATCTTATGACATTCTGACTTTTTTCAGTGAAGACTGACTGATAAAGTGTGATATAATCGTCACCTGTGCCACCGGAGATAATTCCTGAACCTTTGATGGTGTCGTTTCCATCACCGCCGTTTATGACAGCGCCTGTGGAAAGCATAGCGGATATGTTATCGTCCCCGTCGCCGCCGTAAACACGCACGTTCTCAGAGTTCAGTACGGAAATAGTATCGTTCCCGCTGCCGCCGTCAAGCGATAAACTATTTGAGTCTGTCACATAAATTTCATCGTTTCCTGTTCCGCCGTTAAACCATATATTGCTCGAATAATATATTTTCGCGTTGTCGTCATCATCGCCAGTGTGAACGGAAACATTGTCCGAACCGTAGATTTCCGCAGTGTCTTTGCCTGCTCCCGCATTTATGGCAACACCGTTCGATCCGGTTATCACTGTCCGGTCGTCTCCGCCGCCACTGTCAATGGCAACGTTCGATGAATCCAAAACAGTCGAGTTATCAATTCCGCTGCCGTTTTTAACGGCAACGTTGTTTGAATTGTGAATACTGGTTCCGCTTTTGCCTTCACCGGTCTTAACGATAGCACCCTCAGACCGGAATATAAGTGCTCCGTCATTGCCGTCACCGCTGTTTATGACAACATTTTTAGAATCTGACACCCACATTTTGTCAGCACCGCTGCCTGTGTTGAAGACGACGTTGCTGCTGCGCAATACAAGAGAGTCTTTGTTGCCTTTAAGACTGTTCATTACAACATTATTGCTGTCGCTTACCGCAAGATTTGTCTGATTCCCGTCGTAATAAACGTTTTCAGCACCATTTATGAAAGCATGTTTGCCGTCCGAACTGATATTCAGCCACTCGCCTTTTTTCTGGAATGCATCAGATATCTTTGCCGCCTCTGTGAGGCTTTCCGAAGACAGAACCTGATCCTCAACGTTGTCGAAAACCTCTCGTATAGCGTCCATAAAGTTTCCGCTATCCGTAAAGGAATCAAAAATATTCTTCTGTATATTTCCGAACATATTATACATATCAGGCGCTTCAGCAGATGACGGGATGTATTTATCAGAAAGTGCGGTTTCAGACGCTTTTTGATGGGCAGACTGGGGCGTGTTTAAAAAACTGTAGTTTTGACCGCTATTTACGCCTGAAATTATCATAGATTTCCCGCTTTACAAGCATAGGTGATATAATACACATGTACTAATCGTCTTAATGTGAAATTACTTGACGTAAATGCGGATAAAATGTGCAGAAAATAAGGGGGCTTTTTAAAGCCCCCGCTGTTTTGTCAGAATTGGTAGAAAACAAGTCCGGTTTGCAGTTTCGGGTAGAAGTAGGTAGATTTCTGCGGCATAACCATTCCGCTTTCAGATATCTCACGAACTATATCTATATCCACACCTTTAAGGATGAAGCCCACAGCCTTTTTGTCGGCGGCAAGTTTTTCAATCTGTTCAAGTGTCTGTACGAAATAAACGCCCTCTTTTTTCAGAAGTCTTTCGTCGGTGACATCAAGGAATTTCTTCATGATGCCTTCCTGAAGCAGATATGTATCAACCTTGCGGTATACCTGGCTGAGGTTTTCGATAACTTCGTCGTGAGCTTTTATGCCGTAATATGTGTTGTCATAGTAAAGCGCCATGGAACGTCCACCCGCCGGGTCGTTAACAAACGTATCGGCAGTTTTTGCATCGGCGAGTTTTTCTATAGTGAAGTCGAAACGGAGTTTTTCGAGAAATCCTTCAAAGCTGAAAGAGGAATCAACCTCAAGCACTCTGTGGGTAGGAAAAATCTTGAGACCTTCGTCATAGAAGTTAACGAACATCATCATTACGTAGTCGTAGGGTTTCTCTTCATTCTCCATGTCCGCGTTCTGTTTGCGGGCATAGTCTCTGTAGTTAAGCGCCGTTTCATATCTATGGTGACCGTCAGCTATATAGATTGCTTTGTCCTTCATGAACTCTTCTATCATGCGCACGGTGTTGTCGCCGCCGACAGACCAGATGGTGTTCTTAACGCCGTCCTCGTCCATTGCAGAAGCTGTTGGCATGTTCTTTTTTGCTTCGTTAAACACGAGATTCATGCGGTTGTCTTTGTCCATGTACAGACCGAATATCTGGCTGAAATTAGTCTTGCAAGCCTTCATCAGTTCAAATCTGTCTTTTTTGGGACCGGAAAGGGTCTTTTCATGTGGATATACGGAACCTTTTCCCAGTTCCTCCAGTTTGAGAAGACCGACGAAGCCTGTACGAACATATTCCTTTCCGCCATAGGTATAGACCTGCTCGTAAACATAGAAAGAAGGTTTTTCGTCTTTAACAAGTATCTTATTGTCGCAATACTCTTTATAGAGTGCGGCAGCGTTGTCGTATTTGTCCTCCGCGCCGTCGGGGAGATCCAGTGTCACCACGTTATAGGGGCTTTTATCTTTCAGAGCCTGTTTCATTTCCGGGGAAATGACGTCGTATGGGGGAGCCACAACACTTTTCAGAAGCACTTCCTCAAGGTTGTAACGAACGCCCGCAAAAGGTCTTACAATAGACACTGTGTCCTCCTAATTAACTGTTAGTCGTGCAAAGTTTTTCTTGCCGACCCTTAATACGTATTCACCCTTTTCAAGGGTGATGTCTATACTGTCAACTTTATTTCCGTCAATATATACCCCGCCCGCTTTGGCTGTGCGTCTTGCTTCGCTTTTGCTGGGCGCAAATTTCAGTCTGTCGATGATATCGACAAGTTTTTCGTCGGTTTTCGCTTCACACTCTTCCATATCATCAGGATTTTCGTGTTTTGAGAATATTTTTTCAAAACCTTCCCTTGCCTTTACAGCTGCATCGGCGGAGTGGAAACGGGTGATTATCTCGACGGCAAGTTCTTTTTTCGCTTCCATAGGATGCTTGGAACCGTCGGCAACCGCTTTTTTGAGTGAGTCTATCTCGCTCAGAGATTTATCGGAGAGCAGCAGATAGTATCTGAACATCAGATCGTCGGAAACAGACATCATTTTGCCGAACATATCGGCGGGTGATTCCGCTATACCTATGTAGTTATTCAGAGACTTCGACATTTTGTTCACGCCGTCCAGACCTTCGAGGATGGGCATTGTAAGCGCCACCTGCGGAGCCTGTCCGTGTGACCTTTGCAGGTCCCGTCCGACAAGAAGGTTGAATTTCTGGTCTGTTCCGCCAAGCTCAACGTCGCTTCTGAGAGCAACAGAGTCGTAACCCTGAACCAGCGGATACAGGAACTCATGTATGCTTATGGGTTTATTATTCGCATATCTTTTGGAGAAATCGTCCCTCTCAAGCATTCTGGCTACGGTATACTGTGAAGCCAGTCTTATCATATCCTGGGAGTTCATCTTCTCCATCCATGTGCTGTTGAAGGCAACTTCAGTTTTCGCAGGATCAAGAATCTTGAAAACCTGCTCTTTATAGGTTTCGGCATTTGCCAGAACCTGCTCTTTTGTAAGGGCTTTGCGGGTTTCGCTTTTGCCTGTTGGGTCGCCTATCATACCTGTGAAATCCCCGATAAGGAATATCACCTGATGCCCCAGATCCTGAAAATGTTTCAGTTTCTGGATAAGAACAGTGTGTCCGAGGTGAAGGTCGGGCGCTGTCGGGTCAAATCCGGCTTTAATTCTGAGCGGTTTGCCCTCGTCATAGGATTTCTGAAGTTTTTTCAGCAGATCCTCTTCACTGATAATCTCTTCCGTACCCCGTTTAATCTGTTCCAGTTGTTCTTCGGGTCTTAACACTTTTCCTCCGACCGTAATACGGTCTTTTAAAATAGTCTTTCGTTATAGCCGATATTAAAGCAATGTTCAAGAGTGCGATGGTTATTTTTCACTCACCTGCTGTAAAGCAGTGCGTCGAAAACAGGGGCATAAAACATATATATAACTGATGCGACAGCTATAAAGGGACCAAAAGGAAGCATGATGTTTTTTTGTTTTGAAACAAGCTGAAGAGTGATTCCAAACACTGCGCCAAGAAACGCTGATGCAAAAATTACAAAAAATATTGATTTTACACCGAGCATCGCGCCAACAACTGCCATGAGTTTTATATCTCCGCCGCCCATACCCTCTTTTTTGCGTATTATTTTGAAAAGCCATGAAGGGATAAACAGCCCCAGAAACCCTGTGAGTGCTCCGTAAAGCGGAAAAGTATATGTTCCGTAGAGTGCCCACGAAAGACCGAATCCTGTTATGAAACCGACCATATTCAGGCTGTCAGGGATGATTCCGCAGTCAAAATTTTCATCAACAGCGGTGAATACGTCAGCAAATGCGGCCGCCAGCATAAAGAAAACCACGGCACATGCGTGCCACATCTCAAGTGTCAGTCCGAATTTGAGATAACAGGCGAGAAAAAGCAGCGCAGTGGCAAGTTCTGTCAGCGGATACATAAGGGATATAGGCGTTTTGCAGTTTCTGCATTTTCCGCCGAGAATGAACCATGAAATTATGGGAATATTATCGTAAATTTTTATTTTCTGTCCGCATTTTGTGCAGGAGGAGGATGGGAGAGCGATGTTCAGTCCTCTGGGGAGGCGATAGGTCAGTACGTTCATAAAGCTGCCGAGACACGCACCGATGAAGAATATATAGAATGCTTTTAGACTTTCCACAGCGGGTTTTAGTTGCCGTCTCTGAGGGCAACTTCGATAACGAACGACTCGTCACCGACCTTAAAGGTCATTCCGAGACACTGTACGTTCTTCTGTTTGCCGACAACGTGGTCTTTTCCTACGACAACATTGGGGATAGATATTTTGAATTTTATTCCTGTACGTGAGAAAATCTGTTTTGCGCCGCCGGCTATCATGTTGAGAATTTCACCGATGGCGTCCATAACATCTTCATCAATCTTATCTTTCTTCTCGCCGATGAACTTTTCGACAACCTTGAGCGCAAGGGTCTCTGTCATGCTGATGATGACAAAACCCGACGCCTCACCCGCAAGACCGATTATGCCGGAGATGTCGTACGGCAGTTTTTCGCCCGTTTTGACATAGAGCTGTCCGCGCACAGGGTCAATACTAAGCATAGTTCTGAAAACTTCGCTGGTCGAAGTTATAAAGGGATTGATGTGTTCAGCTTTCATTCTCTCATATCGCTAAAAATACCAGTTTGTTTTCATCCGCAAAGCGGATACATTTGTCTATTTCCACAACAAAGGTGCTGTCCGCTTCCACAGCCAGAACCTTGCCCTTATTATCATGTAAAATTTTTAACGTGTCAACACCGACTGTCGGAATATCAAATCTTAAATCCTGAGACGGTTTTGCACATTTCACAACAACAGCACCCTCTTTTGCAAGGCGACATCCACGCTCGATTGCCTGGTCAGTACCTTCAATAGCCTCCAGTGCCATAACAGCGCTGTTTTTGACTACCACTGTCTGCCCGACGTCCAGTCTTCCGAGCTCTTTCGCGGTGTCATATCCGAATGAAATATCTTTTTCCTGTTCGGTGGTGGGTTTCAGCTTACTATAGACACCTTTTTGCAGATACAGATTGTCCAGAGCGTAGGTTTGCTCCATAATCTGCATCCCTTCGGCTGTGACAAGCCTGCATATCGCATCCATAATGGTATCGTCCTTCCGGTTTTTCAGTCCGGCAAGCACCTTTACGGCGAGCAGATCAAATTTAAGATTGGAAAAGATGAGCGCCTTGTTCACCTTTCCGGCGAACAGGACGCTCTCTATGTCGTATTTTTTAAGAAGTTTTATCAGTCTGCCGACCTGTGTAACGCTTATCTTTTCAAGGCTTATGCCCTGAATATCGGAAAATCCGATGCTGACAGCTTCGTCCAGCGCAACAACAAGAACGCTGTGCCCCTTTTTCAGCAGATTTTCAGCGGCAATCTTTGGCAATGTGCCATATCCGGCAACAACGGCAGCTTTCAAACATTCCCTCTCTTATCAGCCTCTTACAAAACTTCTTTTACTGTCTTTAATGAAATCTATAAACTCCAAAACCTCAGGATAAGGATGGAGGAAAGAGAGTTCCTCAGGGAGATCCACCAGTTTAATGGTCAGATCCATATAGATTGACAGAGCGCGTTTAAGCTCCATACGCACTTCAGGAGCTATGCCGCGGCGTTTAAGCCCGACGCTGTTCAGCCCCTCAAGCTCGGCAGGCATTCCCGCAAGCAGACAGTAGGGGGGCGCATCTTTCAGCAATGAGCTTTTTCCGCCGATCATACAGCCGGAACCGATACGTACGAACTGGTGCGCAGCGGCAAATCCGCCCATATTTACGAATGAACCAAGACGGCAGTGTCCGCCCAGTGCGGAAAAGCTGGTCATGGTGACGTTGTTTTTCAGTTTGCAGTCGTGTGCAACGTGGGCATAGGACATGATGAAACAGTTGTCACCGACAACAGTTTCCCATACGTCCTCTTTTGTGGAGGCTCTGTGTATTGTACAGAATTCGCGCAGAAGGCAGTTTTTGCCTATTATCAGCTTAGTGTCTTCACCTTTGAAGCTGTAATCCTGCGGATCGCCGCCGATATGGGCGTTCATGCATACTTTTGTACCTTCGCCTACGGTTGTGTCGCGCTCGATAACGGCGTTGTACCCGACAAAAACGTTTTCGCCGATGATACAGTTTTTACCGATATATGCGCCCTTTTCGATTGTTGCGCTGTCCGCTATCTGTGCGGACGGATGTATTACTGCGTCCTTATGAATCATATATACGCTCCACTTATTTTGACTAACGTCAGGCACGGCAAAGCCGCACTGCGCTTACGCTCCGCGCATTTTTCTTAAAAATGCGTCCTGCATTTTTAAGACCAACGCTTAGCACGGCAAAGCCGCACTGCGCTTACGCTCCGTTTCGCCTGAACGGTAAAACCGTTAAGGCTAACTCCGCGACGGCACATCCTGTGCCTATTACGCTCCGCGCATTATCGCTGTGAGTTCACCCTCACATGCCAGCTGACCGTCAACAAACGCTTCCCCTTTAACTTTTACAAGGTCCTTTTTCTTTTTGATTACCTGAATCTTCATAACAAGCTGATCACCGGGAACAACCTGTCTGCGGAATTTCACGCCGTCAACACCCATGAAGAAAAAAAGCGCGTTCTCAGGCACAACTTCCGCTGTGGAAATAGTATGTATACCCGCAACCTGCGCCATAGCCTCGACGATAAGCACGCCGGGCATAACGGGGTATGAAGGGAAATGACCCTGAAAAAAGGGCTCGTTCATAGTTACGTTCTTAATAGCTGTTATGCTTTCGCTGTCCATCTCCAGAACCCTGTCAACGAGCAGAAAAGGGTATCTGTGGGGCAGTTTTGTCATTATTTCCTTAATGTCCATCATCGTTCAGTTTCCTCTCAATCTCATCAATCCTTTTAACTGTTTCAGGCAGCGAACGCAGAAGCAGAATCTCGCGCAGCCAGCCTTTTCTGGTTGTATGTGGAAATCCGGCGTAGATACCGGGTTTTTCTATATCTGAAATCACGCCGCACTGTCCGGCTAGCATCGTTTTTGAGCAGATTTTAAGGTGGTCCGCCGCTCCGGAACGCGCACCCATAACGACATAATCGCCAAGGGTTGTGCTTCCAGCCAAAGCAGCCTGACCAGCCATGATGCAGCCTTTACCCAGCACGCAGTTGTGACCCACCATACACTGATTATCTATCTTGCTTCCTTCGCCTATTACCGTGTCGCTGAATTTTCCTCTGTCAACACAGCTGTTCGCGCCTATCTCCACATCATCGCAGAGCATCACTCCGCCGACATGGGGGATCTTGACGTTCTTTCCGCCGCGCTGATAGTACCCGAAACCATCGGCACCGATAACAGAGCCGGAGTGTATCATAACCCTCTTACCCAGCTTTGTACCTGAATACAGGCTGACGTTTGGGAAAATCTCGCACCCTTCGTCCAGAACAACTCCGTCCGCTATGTTTACATTGGCGTGTATGATGCAGTTGTCGCCTATACGGCAGTTTTCACCAACGTAGGCGAACGCGTCTATAAAGACGTTCTGACCGATTTCAGCTGTTTCGGCAACACACGCTTTAAGGTGTATTCCGGCTTCCCTCTCCGGTTGAGGATAAAGCACACCCAAAGCAGCTACAAGAGCCATCTCAGGGTCGTCCGCTTCGATACAGGTCTTGTCTTCCGCAGCCTTTTCGCCGGTTTTTATGAGAAACGCAGCAGCATCGGAATCAAGTACGCCGTCGGGGAGTTCTTTGACCAGAAGGGGCACCAGTGCACCCTTTCTTATATCTTCGAAGGAGGACACACAGGAAACCTCCGTGTCCGCTCCGATAAGCCTGCCCCCGATTTTTTCAGCAAGAACAGACGCTTTCATTATTTTTTCTGCTGTTTGAACGCAACGTTGTATCTCTGGATAACAACATCGGTAATGTCAACTTTCGGATTGAGGTACAGCACGCCGGAATTGTTCTGCTCAAGGATAACTTCCATATCAAGCTCTTTTCCCAGAGATTCAACAATTTTCAGCACGTCGTCCTGAATCGATTTCAGATATCTCATCTCAAGTCTTTTGAGTTCTTTGGAATAATCATCTTTGTTCTGGTTGAAATCTCTTATCATTCTCTGGATTTCAGCTCTTTTCTTGTCTTTATAGTCGTCGTTTGCAACGCTTTCTTTCGCAGCGTATTCCTGCTGTGCCTTTTTTATAGATTCATTGGCAGCGGAGAGTTTTTTGTCATACTCGTCCGCTTTTGCCTGAAGTTTTCCGTAAACGTCTTTACCGCCGTCAGATTCTTTCAGAACCTTCTGAAAGTCGATAACGCCGATTTTTGCATATGCCGATGCGGAAAATACCGCCATTATCAGCAGAAGAAAGAAAAGTTTGGTTCTCATGATACTAAAATCCTCCTATTGGATATTATGTCCGTTATATCGAGTGCTTAACAAAGCCGGAAACATAATGAGATTGCTTCGCTGACGCTCGCAAAGACAAGTTCCGTCTTCGCGAGGAGCTTTACTACGAAGCGAACTCACGCTTTCCGTTATATCATACCGCCGATGGAGAATTCCCATCTGCCTTTGTTTGAAAGCCCTTCGTCCGGATCCGGGTTAAGGGGCTGTCCGTATTCAAATCTAAGCGGTCCGATGGGGCTGTACCAGCGGAAGCCCGCACCGTAAGATTTTATAAGGTCGCGTTTGAAGAACGCTTCATCGTCGTCATAAGACTGTCCCTGGTCGAAGAACACAACGCCCATGAGCTGCGCGCTTGAAACCAGAGGGAACACAAGTTCGAAGTTGTTCTGAATGTATTTAGTACCGCCGAATTTATTGCCGTCTTCGTCAGCAGGAGATACGTCGCCGTATTCGTAGCCTCTGATGCTGTACATACCGCCGAGTCTGTAACGCTCTGCGATAGGCGCATCGTTGTCGTCGAACATTTTGATATATCCGCCCTCAAGGTGAGCCATGAAGACCACCTTCCAGAACAGTGTGACATACTGCGAGGTGTCCATGCCCAGCTTGCCGAATGTGTAGTCACCACCGAGGGGACCGCCGGCCAGCTTAACGAATACCGAGCTCTGATTACCCTTTGTCGGCAGATAAGGGTGGTTTGTTGAGGACCATCTCAGCGTGGGAGTGATACTGATGATCTTAGATTCGCCCTCCTGCGCTTTGATGATGTCCGCTGCGTAATCCTCTATGTTTGTGATTTCGTTCTCTTCATATCTGAACTTAACGCTTCCGAAAAGCCTGCGTTTAATGATCTGGTGACCGACGCCCAGTGCAAAACCTTTCGATTTCTTATCATAGTCGTCGTATTCCCTGTTGGTTTTGAACAGATCCACACTGAAGCTGTAGGGTCTGTCAAAAAGCCAGGGGTTTACGAAGCTGATGGTGTAATCCGCTTTGCTGCTTGAAAACTCAGCCTTGGTTGTCAGTTCATATCCCATACCGAACAGGTTTTTCTGTGTGAGCGACACGGTACCTATCAGTTTATCCACGCTGGAATAACCAGCCGCCATACTGAACATACCGGTCATTTTATCGTTAACGTCAACGTCCAGGTCAACCTGATCGTTGCCTACTCTAGTTTCAGCAATACGCACCTGATCGAAGAAATCGAGGTATTCAAGGTGGCGTTTGGAATCGGCGATGAGCGCACTGTTGTAAAGGTCGCCTTCAACAATATCAAACTCACGGCGGACAACTCTGTCCCTTGATTTTGTGTTGCCTCTGATGTTTATTCTGCTGATGTAAACCAGCATGTTCTCTTCGACATTATATTTAAGGTCTATGGTGGCAGCTTCGTCGTTCATCTTCGATTCGGGGTCAACGTTCGCATATGCGTAACCCTTTTCTGTGAACACGGAAGTGATGGATTTGATGTCGTTCTGATAGGTCTCAACGTTGAACCAGTCGCCTGTTTTAAGTGCGGAAGCCTTTTTCAGCTCGTCCAGCGTCGCATGTTCGTATCCGCCGAAGTCCACGTTTGCGACCTTATAACGGATACCTTCGTCAATTTTTATGGTGATATAGATTTTTTTCTTGTCGTCGGTGATAACGATGTCAGGTTCGCCCACCTGCACCTTTGCATAGCCCTCTTTAAGATACATGGCGCGTATCTTTTCCATATCCGTGCGCAGTTCGGTCTTTTTGAGCTTGCCGGAACCGGAGAGCCACGACCAGAAACCTTTTTTGGAGGTTTCCATTTCTTTCAGTATCTCTTTGGACTTAAAGTGCTTGTTGCCTACCACCTTTATGTCGTAGACCTTCGCCTGAACGCCTTCGTCGATGGAATACACCACGTCAACAGAGTTGTTGCCGCGTTCCTCAACCTCGGTGGTTATCTTCGCCGAATAGAATTTTTCATCGGCATACTTTTCCTGTATCAGCAGAAGGTTTGACTCAACCTTTTTGTTGTCCAGAAGCTGACCGGACATAGGCGTTACGGTCTCTTCCAGAACCCTTGATTTTATCTCTGAGTTTCCGTTGAAGTACACGTTGTTTACATAGGGCTTTTCAGACACGGTGTAAACGAGAACCAGTCTGTCGTCGTCCACCTTCATGTCAACGGTTGCGTCCGTTACCAGACCGGAAGCGAACAGATCTTTAATGCTCTTGTCCACAGCGGAAAGGTCGAACTGAGAACCCTCTTTAACTGTATATTTCTGAATAGTAGCGGTGGGTACTCTGCGGTTTCCCGTTATCTCCACAGAGTCTATGGTGGCTGCAAGTGCGTTAAATGAAATAAGTATTAACGCAATAAAAAAAAAATAGAATTTCTTCATGCCGACTCCACAACTTCCAATATTTCCCTTATCCTCTGATACTTAACTTTTGCCATACTCTTGTTTCCTATGAGGCGTGCGGTTGATTCCAGCATGGTTTCAACCTCCACCAGACCGTTCTTTTTCAGAGTTTGCCCGGTGGAAACCAGATCAACAATGAAATCCGAAAGACCGACTATCGGAGAAAGCTCGATAGAGCCGTATAGTTTGATGGTCTCAACAAAGACCCCTCTACCCGCAAAAAAGTTCTTTGTAAGGGTGGGATATTTTGTGGCAACCACCATATCATGACGGTATGAAAGGTCGGAATCCTTCACCCCTGCTACGCAGAGACGGCAGTATCCGAAACCGAGATCAAGATATTCGTACACGTCAGCGGCGGATTCCAGCAGTATGTCCTTGCCGACAACGCCGATATCTGCGGCGCCGTGCTTGACATAGGTGGAAACGTCCATATTCCTGACCATCATAAATTTTATATTGTTCACATCGTCATAGAAAGTAAGCATACGGGAATTGAAATCCACAACGCCCTCTCTTGTGATGCCTTTTTTAAGGAAAAGCTCGATGGTGTCTTCCGCCAGCCTGCCTTTGGGCAGGGCGACGTTTATACAGTCGTCTGTTCTCATTATTCTTTTACCCTTGAGAGGTTCGCTCCCACACCGCTGAGTTTTTCAACGAAATCCTCATATCCTCTGTCGAGGTGGTAAAGTCTTGAAACCTCTGTTTTTCCCTCCGCCATAAGCCCCGCAATGACAAGGCTTGCGCTGGCGCGCAGGTCGGAAGCCATAACAGGCGCACCCATAAGGGACTTAACGCCGCGTATCATGGCGGATTTATCTTTCAGCTTGATGTCCGCGCCCATCCTTTTAAGCTCAGCAACGTGCATGAATCTGTTTTCAAAAATATTCTCTGTGACCACGGAAAAGCCGTTCGCAACAGTCATAAGGCTCATGAACTGAGCCTGCATATCCGTCGGAAATCCAGGGTAAGGCGCTGTTGAAACGTCTGTGGACACCAGCGGTTTATCTTTTGTAACCCTGATTGTGGTGCTGTTTATTCTGTCAATTTTAAGCCCTGTTTCGGCTATCTTGTCCAGTGTGGTGCGCATAACATCAACCGGAACGTTGGTAATCTCAACGCTGCCGCCTGCTGCGCCGACACAGCAGATAAAAGTTCCCGCCTCGATGCGGTCGGGCATGATTGAGTAATCAGCGCTGTGCAGTTTTTCAACACCGATGATGGTTATCTCGCTGGTGCCTTCGCCGGTTATCCTTGCGCCCATCTTTTTAAGGAAGTGTGCAAGATCAACGACCTCCGGTTCCTGAGCAGCGTTGCGCAGAACGGTCTCACCGTCCGCCAGACATGCCGCCATCATTATATTTTCCGTACCTGTAACGGTAACTATGTCGAAGTTTATTATAGCGCCTTTCAGCTTGGGACATTCTGCATCGATGTAGCCGTGTTCAACGATGATCTTCGCACCCATGGCTTCAAGAGCTTTAAGGTGAAGGTCAACAGGACGCTCACCGATGGCGCATCCGCCAGGCAGAGAGACCTTTGCCCTCCCCTTTCTGGCAAGGAGCGGTCCGAGAGTGAGCACGCTGGCTCGCATGGTTTTCACAAGCTCGTAAGGAGCGGTGAACGCTTCCGGGTCAAAAACTGTGTTTATCTTAACCGACTTTCCTGTTCTTTCGGATGAAATACCGAACTCTTTCAGGAGCTTGAGCATTGTTGAAATGTCAACCAGTTCGGGAGCTTCGCTTATGTTGTATTCGCCTTCAGCAAGAATGACAGCGGAGAGGATGGGGAGCGCAGCGTTCTTAGCGCCGCTGATGCGTATTGTGCCGTTTAATTCACGACCGCCTTCTATAACGAGTTTGTCCAAACCAGTACCCTTTCTATCTCTTGATAGTCCTTGATAATCTTATATTTTTGCCCTTCAGCCCAGCCCGACACAACCTCATGTTGTCCCAACCCGAGCTCGAAGAGCGCCACCCCGTTTTTATGGCATAAATCGGGTATCATGTCCAATAGTTTTTTGTAGAACGAAAGCCCGCTGCCGCCGTCGCTCAGGGCGTTTTTAGGCTCATATTTAAGGGATTCAGGGGAGTTTTCCCACTCTTTTTCCGTGAGATACGGCGGATTGCATGTAATTATGTCGTATCTGCCCGTAGGATAGTCCGCCCTGTTCAGAGCATCTCCATGTTTTAAACAGAACCTTCCATGAGCATACCTGTTCAGATTGATTTCCGCAACAGCAAGAGCCTCCGCACTTATGTCCAGAACATCCGCAGTCCACAACGGACGCTGTTCAAGCAGAGCAGCAGGGATGCAGCCGGAACCGGTGCATATATCCAGCACCCTCAGTTCCGTTTCAGCCCCAAACATAGCAAGGACTTCGCTGACAATGAGTTCTGTTTCGGGGCGGGGTATCAGCACCCGCCCGTCCACATACATATCAAGACCGTAAAATGATTTATTATTAATGACGTATGCCAGCGGCTCACCGTTTCGGAGCCTCTCCAGCATGTTTTGGACCCCTTCCGTCGGCATAACTTCATCCGAAAGGTGCAGGGGTATCTGCGAATATTCTATTGAAAACGCTTTCGATGCGAACTCAAGTGCATCGTGGCGATTCGGCAGGCAGTTTTCACGGACGTACCCGATGAACTCCGCCAGCTTCATCAAAGCCCTGATTCTCTGAGTCTTTCCGCCTGGTCAAAGGCTATCGTAGCCTCTATCATATCTTCCAGTTCACCGAGAAGAAATCTGTCGAGGTTGGCTGATTCCTTTATCCTGTGGTCTGTTACCCTGTTCTGAGGGAAGTTATAAGTTCTGATGCGTTCGCTTCTGTCGCCGGAACCCACCTGCAACTTTCTGCTCGCCGCCTCTTCGGAGTTCTTTTTTTCAATCTCCGCCTCAAGGATGCGCGACTTCAGCAGCTTCATAGCTTTTTCACGGTTCTTTATCTGGCTTCTCTCGTCCTGACAGGTAACAACGATACCTGTTGGAATATGGGTCATGCGCACTGCCGAGTCTGTGGTGTTGATGTGCTGTCCGCCTGCGCCGCCCGCACGGTAAACATCCACGCGAAGGTCTTTCTGCTCAATCTGAACGTCAACGTCCTCCGCCTCAGGAAGTACCGCAACAGTACAGGCAGAGGTGTGGATACGACCGCCCGATTCCGTTTCAGGCACGCGCTGAACCCTGTGTCCGCCTGCCTCAAATTTCAGCTTACTGTATGCGCCATAGCCCTTTATAAGCGCCACAACTTCTTTATATCCGCCAACGCCCGTTTCGTTGAAATCCACTATCTCAACTTTCCAGCCGTTAATCTCTGCATATCTGGAATACATTTTAAGAAGCACGGCAGCAAAAAGCGATGCCTCGTCTCCGCCCGTTCCTGCTCGTATTTCAAGGAAAATGTTTTTATGATCGTATGGGTCTTTTTTCAGCAGGAGTTTTTTAAGCTCACCCTCCATGCGATCAAGTGTGTCCTTGTTCTCTGAAAGCTCCATCTCCGCAAGCTCGACAAGATCTTTGTCGTCCGATGAAGCGATGATGCTTTTTGCCTCTTCCAGAGAGTGCTTCACAGCCATATATTCGTCGTATTTCTCAACGACAGGGCGCATTTCTGCGTGATCTTTCGATATTTTCATGAAATGCTCCTGATCCGATATCACTTCCGGATCGGTGAGCAGTTTCGTCATCTCTTCGTATTTGGTCTTAACTTCCTGCAGTTTGTCAAACATCTTTTCCTCAATCTACTATTGTAATTCCCTCTTCGGGTATATCCATGTCAAGCGATGCGCGGATGGAGATCAACGCCACTTCTAGCTGGCTGTCGTCCGGCTCCTGAGTGGTTATCTTCTGGAGCAGAAGCCCCGGCATTATCAGAAATCTTACGATCGGATTCTTATGAAACTTTCCGCTGAGTTTCAGTATCTCGTAGCTCACACCGGCTATGACAGGAATAAACACCAGCCTTGCGCCCAGCTTTATAAAGAAGTTCGCATCGTTGGGAATAAGCGAAAAGGTCAGTATGCACACCAGCATCAATATAATAAGGAAGCTGGTTCCGCAGCGTGGGTGGAAACGGCTCATCTTTCTGGCGTTCTCAACGTTCAGCTCCAAACCCTCTTCATATGTGAAAATGGCTTTATGCTCAGCGCCGTGGTACTGGAAAACGCGCTTTATGTCTTTCAGAAACGATATGCCCCAGACGTACAGCACGAAAAATATCACGCGAATAACGCCGTCCACAGCATTGTAAAGCAGCGAGGAGGTATGCAGAGTCGGCATGATATGTTTCATAAGCTCCGTCACCTGCAAAGGCAGGTATATGAACAGCAGAAGACCCAGACCGATGCCCGTTACCATACTGAAAATGGTTGCAGACTTGCTCATGTGTTCCTCGCCCTCGCCTGTTGAATGGTATGCACTGAAATTCAGAGCGCGGATACCGAGGATAAGTGAGTCGTAAAGAGCTATCAGACCTCTGATAAGTGGTTTTTTGAATATTTTGCTTCTGTCCAGCTTAACGTCCTCTTTTTTAAGGACTATCTCGTTTTCACTCTTGCGGACAGCTATTACGAATCTTTCGGGAGCGCGCATCATAACGCCCTCAATAACCGCCTGTCCGCCTATGTTTGGTTTTGCCATTATTCACTTCCTTAAAAACTTATGAAATCGCTTCGAAAGAAACGTTCCGTCTTCGCGAGGGCAAAGCCCGGCGCGATCTCATTTTATCAGATTGCTTCGCTTTCGCTCGCAAAGACAAATGAACGCAATCATTTACAAAAGTAAGCGAATCAATCTGTTTATGGAATATAAGACTATAGAACAAAAACGCTAAAGAAAGTTTTTCTTATCTGTAAATTTTTCTCTGATTTCTTTCGCCTTTCCGCAGGTGAAGGTACCTTCGGGGCATTTTCCGCGGACGCATCCGGGACCGGCATCGCCGAAAACAGACGGTGCCTCTTTACGGCATATTCTGAGCATTTGAAATGACATCTCGCGTATCTCCCACTGAGCCCTTTCGCAGCAGCGGATAGAGAAATAATGCAGCAGTTCGCGTGCGTTCATGGTTATGATTATCTTCGTTTCACAGGCATTGGGCAGAACGTATCGTACATCCTCCGCTGGGATTCCCGCATCCAGCAGCACCTCGTATGCCTTGCCGATGTCCTGCATCGCTTTTTCATACTGCGCAAGAAGTTCGGGATTGTCGGCTATGGTATGGGGTGTGATGTATTCGAACTGCGAACCGTGTTTAACGTAGCGCTGTGATTTCTGTGAAAAGCTGGCTATGCGGTGGCGCACAAGCTGATGAGTGAGAGCGCGGGATACACCTTCAACGCCGAATGTGAAGTTAAGGTGCTCCAATACTGAGTGGTGCCCCATGGACACTATTTTCTGAATGAAGTCCGACTGTTCTTTACTGCCTATCTTTTCAAGCAGCCCGCCGATGTCGGAATCTGAATAGCACAGTTTAGCGGCCAACGCGGAAACAAGCTCTCCGTCGGCTGTTTTAGCAATCAGCTTAACATTAAGCCCGTGTGCGCTGCCGCCGCTGTTTTCCATGCTTTTGAAATTATTTTGCTTTGTTGTATTTCTTCATGAACTTCTCTACGCGACCGGCAGTGTCGATGAACTTCTGCTTGCCTGTAAAGAAGGGGTGGCATGAAGAGCAAATGGCTACGGTTGCTTTTTCAGGCGCTACAGTTGATGTAGCGGGGATTTCAGCGCCGCACGCACATTTGAAAACAACGTTGTTAACTTTAGGGTGGATATCTTTTTTCATCTATATTACCTCTGGGATTATCTTTCACAATGGAACAAGGGTTATATCACAACCATTCGGGGGATTCAACATAAAAATAGACCATAGCCGCAAAGGTGCAAGACAAATATATTTTCATAATCGTGTGAATATATTATGTATAGCTCTTTTACATGTTGATTTTGATATGATTTGTAGTATGATTTGTTATTGGACAATTTTACAACAGGAGGAGTTATATGAACAACAGCAAAGGTTTTACTCTGGTAGAACTTGCTATAGTGCTTATGATTATCGGTGTTATTCTTGGCGGCGTAATCAAAGGTACTGAACTTGTTAAAAACGCGAAAATTAAAAGACTTTACAGAGACTACCAGAACGTTCAGACAGCTATGCTTGCATATCTTGACAGAACAGGCGCATACCCGGGCGATACCACGACAGCCGGTGTTGTTGACGATAACCTTATATCTGATAATCCAACCTTCTGGTCTGCATTAAGAGCAGCAAATCTTTATGATACAAGCGGTACAGGAAACCCTGCCCACGTATTCGGTGGTACTATGCAAGTTTCAAGCGGTATACTCGGTTTCACTGGCAACGTACTCTGCTTTGAAAATATTGAAAGTGAAAACTCTACAACTGGTGCTGCTGTTTCTATTGATAAACTTTTTGATGACGGAGACGCAACTAAAGGTAATATCAGAGCAGTAACAGATGCTGCCACTATCCCCACCAGTACAGCAGCTCCCACTGGAGACTATGCATCATTAGTAACAAACAAACTCGCTTGGGTTTGCATCAGCCTCGACTGATAACACCATATAACAATACCATACATAAAGCGGCTCACCTCGAGCCGCTTTTTTTTTGCTCTAACTCTCTTTAATCTAAAAGATGGAGCAAAACAGAAACAGCTTCACCCTTGCAGGGTTCGCTGAGACGAACTTTCTATTCGTCTTCGCGAGGGCTCATGCCCGAAGCGATCTCATCTTAGTTCGATTTTGTACTCCCGCTCTAAAGTTTCATTAATGAATGCGTTTATCACTCCACTACCCTGCCGTCGTGTTCATTTTCGAAATTGATGTTAATGGTAGTTATTAATACTGTGGATATTTTTCGACCACCGCAGCAGAATAGTTCACTAAATGAATACCGACTATAACATCACAATCAATAAAACATTAAATTCTTCAATTATTTTTAACAACTTAGCGATAACCCGCTCTGCAAAAGGGTTTCCAAAAAAATAAAAATAAGTGGTCAAAAAATAAACAAATTCTGTTAAGTTTCTTTCAGTTCCTGACGATACTAATACCACAACAATAGAATATGAAAAGGTACTGAAGCAATCAGACCGATGACTGTATGACATACAGCGTCGGTCTTTTTTGTTTTCTGTCCCCGATGGAGGTGCATCCTTTTTTAAAGGCACTCTGAAGACGTAAGCTAAAACCTACAATCTGGAATTAGAGCATATTGTATTGCTCTGTGACAACATTACGTTTGCCATTAATCTTATATCCACCGGCATGGAAGCCGGGGAAATATTACATGGAGGTAATATCATGGCACTCACAGTTTACACAAACGTGAACTCTCTTGTTGCGCAAAATTATGTCAACCAGACAAGCGGCAACATATCCAAAAACCTGGAGAGACTCTCTTCAGGTCTCAGAATAAACAGCGCAGCCGATGACGCTTCCGGTCTCGCTATATCTGAGAAACTGCGCGGACAGATTTCCGGTCTCAAAAGGGCATCCATGAACGCCCAGGACGGTATATCAATGCTTCAGACTGCTGAAGGCGGTCTCTCTACCATTCAGGAAATGACTCAGAGAATGAGAGAGCTTGCTGTTCAGGCATCCAACGGTGTTTATACATCAAACGACCGTGCAGAAATACAGAAAGAGGTTGATCAGCTCAAAGAAGAGATCGACCGCGTTGCTTCTTCAACAGAGTTCAACACCAAAAAACTCCTTAACGGTGATGCAACAGCTCTTTCTTCAACCGACAAACCCGCGGCTATAGAAGTTTCTGTTACAGGCAAAGTCGCTGAAGGTAACTACAACCTTAACGTTGACGTTACCGCAGGTAAAAACGCTGTTTATAAAACAGACGTTATGACCCTGAACACCGACTCTGTCGGCGGAGAAATCACAACTGCGGGCGGAACCAAAAACGACACTAACGTTTCATCCGTAACTGACATCAAAACAGTTGCAACTTCCGGCACCAGCTATTACACAGCCACTATCGGCGACACTTCTGTTGAAAACGCTTCAGCATCCGTTACAGCTACTTTCCAGCAGACAGGTTCATCATTCTCCGTTACATCCGCAGGGATGGGAACCGGCGGAGCTACATATGCTGATTCAGGCTACCTTGAGGTCAAATTTGACGGAGACGTCACTTCTGCTTCATCTTCCGTAAACGTTTCCGCAAGATTCGTAAACGCTAAAACAGGTAAAGTCGGCGAATGGACAACCATGTCCGGCGTTACAGTTTCAAACGGAACAGTGACCTTCGATGAAGCCACAATTGCGGGCGGACCTACTATTGACGCTGAAGTAACCATCGGCGTTGCAGGCAAAATCCAGTCCGGCGATAAGATACTGATGAGCGTTTCAGGTCAGTCTACAATCGATGGCGCAGCAAGTTCAGGCGGCGGTACTATCAAGATTTCAGGCGGACCTTCCGGACAGGCAGGACCTACTATCCAGTATACTGACGATGAATCACTTACAAAAGCTGACAACGGCGACGACGTTATCGACTATAACAACGTAACCGTTTACTACGCTTCCATGGATTCCGCCACAGGTAACCTTGATGTAGGTTCCATGACTATGAACTTCAAAGAGGCAAGCAACGAGGCGACAACAGCCAAAGGTGAAACCTCAACAGGTTCATTTGACCTTGAAGTCAGAGGCGGCGGAGAAGTTGCTACATCAGCCACAAAGCTGAAAGATATCGCTCTGTTCACAACAGACGACGGACGCAACATCTTTGAACAGACCCAGCAGCTGACAATATTCGGTAACGGCTCTTCACAGACAATCTTCCTTGAAGGCGACGATACTCTGTCTGAGTTTGAAACAAAAATGACAGACGCAATCAAATCCCTCGGCATGGGAGCAACAAGCGAAGTGAGCGACTCCGTTTCCGAAGTTAACAACAACCTTGTAAACTATGTAGCTACAGAGAAAAAGAACTCTAATGAAGCTGTTGAAGGTACTTTCGTCATCCAGACTGCAAAACTGGGCGAAGACAGCCAGCTGTCCTTCGTTGGCGATGAAAACCTCATCAACGCTCTCTCTCTGGTACAGATACAGGATGCTGAAAACAGCGAACTGACTGTCACAGTTACAGATGCGCACACAGGCAAAACTGTTGGTTCCGATAAAGTTAACGACTATACACTGAAAAACGTTATCGAAGGTGTAAACGTTAAGATAGACAGCGCAGTCGGTCTTGATATCTCTTGGGACGACACAGAGAAAAAGATGACTTTTGATTCTTCTACATCAGAAGACATCAAACTTCACCTTGTTGACAACTCAACAGAACTTCAGATCGGTGCTAACCAGGGTCAGACCATTACAACAAACATCGCTCAGGCAGATACCAAGGCTCTTGGTCTTGACGATGTTCTGATGGTTGATCAGGAAAGCGCTCAGAAATCTATCACAGCGATCGACAATGCGCTTAACAAAATATCCAGTGCAAGAGCGACTATCGGTGCTCAGATCAACAGACTTGAGTACACCATTACAGGTCTTGACACTACAAGAGAAAACCTGACAGCTTCCGAATCCAGAATCCGTGACCTTGACATGGCTTCTGAAATGTCAGACTTCACTAAAAACCAGATACTCAGCCAGGCTGGCGTTGCAATGATTTCTCAGGCAAACTCCCAGTCTCAGCTGGCTCTTCAGCTTCTCGGCTAAGAGACTTTATAAAATTAAGAGCGGGTCAAAAGACCCGCTCTTTCCCTTTCTAAAATTTTTTACCTTATCTATTATATTGGTAGATAAGGTTATTCGTGTTTGTCTGAATATTTTTCAAAAAATTCCTTTAAAGTTTCATTTCGGGCGTGACGATACTAATACCACAACAGAAGAATATGAAAAAAGGTACTGAAACACTCAGGCCGATGACTGTAGGAAATACAGCATCGGTCTTTTTTGTTTTAAGGTTCCTTACGGAGTGCAAAACTTTAAAAAGGTAAAGAAAGAAACAACAGTCAATAACAGGCTATAGAGCGGTTTGCTCTGAAACGACACAGTTTAATACGACTTGCCATTAAAACAACCCCCGGCACGGAGGTCGGGGTCAATTACACGGAGGTAATATCATGGCACTTACAGTTTACACAAACGTGAACTCTCTCGTTGCGCAGAGTTACGTAAACCAGACAAGCAATAACATTTCCAAAAACCTTGAAAGACTCTCCTCAGGTCTCAGAATAAACAGCGCGGCTGACGACGCATCAGGTCTTGCTATTTCTGAGAAACTGCGCGGGCAGATTTCCGGTCTCAAAAGAGCTTCCATGAACGCCCAGGACGGTATTTCTATGCTTCAGACTGCTGAAGGCGGTCTGTCTACCATTCAGGAAATGACTCAGAGAATGAGAGAGCTTGCTGTGCAGGCTGCGAACGGTGTTTACACCACCAGTGACCGTGCAGAGATCCAGAAAGAAGTTGACCAGCTTAAAGAAGAGATCGACCGCGTTGCTTCTTCAACAGAGTTCAACACCAAAAAACTCCTTAACGGTGACGCGACCGCTCTCTGGTCAACAGACAAAACAACTGCTATCGACGTAGCTGTTACAGGCAAAGTTGCTGAAGGCAACTATAACCTTAATATTGAAGTTGAAGCAGGTTCAAACAACGTTTATAAGACAGACGTCATGACCCTGAACACAGACGCTGTCGGCGGAGAAATCACAACCGCAGGCGGAACAAAGAATGCCACAAACGTCGGATCTGTTTCCGACATCAAAACAGTTGCGACTTCCGGCACCAGCTATTACACAGCCACTATCGGCGACACTGCTATTGAAAACGCTTCAGCATCCGTTACAGCTACTTTCCAGCAGACAGGTTCATCATTCTCCGTTACATCCGCAGGGATGGGAACCGGCGGAGCTACATATGCTGATTCAGGCTACCTTGAGGTCAAATTTGACGGTAATGTAACCTCAGCTTCATCATCAGTGAGCGTTTCCGCAAGGTTCATCAACGCCAAAACAGGTAAGGTCGGCGAATGGACAACTATGTCCGGTGTTACAGTTTCAAACGGAACAGTGACCTTCAATGAAGCCACAATTGCAGGCGGACCTACTATTGATGCGGAAGTAACTATCGGCGTTGCAGGCAAAATTCAGGAAGGCGACAAGATACTGATGAGTGTCTCAGGTCAGTCTACAGTCGATGGCGCAGCCACTTCCGGCGGCGGTACTATCAAGATTTCAGGCGGACCTTCCGGACAGGCAGGACCTACTATCCAGTATACCGACGATGAATCACTCACAAAAGCTGACAACGGCGATGACGTTATCGACTATAACAACGTGACCGTTTACTACGCTTCCATGGATTNNCCACAGGTAACCTTGATGTAGGTTCCATGACTATGAACTTCAAAGAGGCAAGCAACGAGGCGACAACAGCCAAAGGTGAAACCTCAACAGGTTCATTTGACCTTGAAGTCAGAGGCGGCGGAGAAGTTGCTACATCAGCCACAAAGCTGAAAGACATCGCCCTGTTCACAACAGACGACGGACGCAATATCTTTGAACAGACTCAAGAACTTACCATCTACGGTAACGGTACTTCACAGACCATCTACCTTGAAGGCGACGACACTCTGTCTGAGTTTGAAACAAAAATGACAGACGCTATCAAGGCTCTGGGCATGGGCGCAGACAGCAAAGTGAGCGACTCCGTTTCCGATGTAAACAACAACCTCGTTAACTATGTAACAACTGCTAAAAAGAACTCCAACGAAGCTGTCGAAGGTACATTTGTTATACAGACAGCCAAACTGGGAGACGACAGCCAGCTGTCCTTCGTCGGTGATGAAAACCTCATCAACGCGCTTTCTCTGGCACAGATTCAGAAAGGTCAGAACAGCGAACTGACAGTTACAGTTACAGATGCACACACAGGCAAAACTGTGGGTTCAGATAAGGTCAACGATTATATATTGAAAAACGTTATCGAAGGCGTAAACGTTAAGATAGACAGCGCAGTTGGTCTCGACATAACATGGGACGACAACAGCAAGAAAATGACCTTCGGTTCTTCCGGTGCGGAAGACATCAAACTGCACCTTGTTGACAATTCAACAGAGCTGCAGATAGGTGCTAATCAGGGTCAGACCATCAACACAAGCATAGCTCAGGCAGATACTGACGCACTTGGTCTTGCAGACGTACTGATGGTTGATCAGGAGAGTGCACAGTCAGCCATAACAGCTATCGACGCGGCACTTAACAAAGTCTCAAGCGCCAGAGCTACAATCGGTGCTCAGATCAACAGACTTGAGTACACCATCTCCGGTCTTGACACTACAAGAGAAAACCTGACAGCTTCCGAATCCAGAATCCGCGACCTTGATATGGCGGAAGAGATGTCAGACTTCACCAAAAACCAGATACTCAGCCAGGCTGGCGTTGCGATGATTTCTCAGGCAAACTCCCAGTCTCAGCTGGCTCTTCAGCTTCTCGGCTAAGAGATTTAAGAATCATAAACAGAAAAAGCGGACTTTCGGGTCCGCTTTTTTTATGTTTATTATTATGTCAGACTGCTTCGTCGCAAGCTCCTCGCAGAGACATCAATTTACGTCTTCGCGAGAAGCGCAGCGACGAAGCGATCTCGTCTTTTTTATACTTTGTCATCAGTCTGAAGCGGATCATAAGATCCGCTTTTTTATATTTATTAATGAGATTGCTTCGTCAGCCTGTGGCTTCCTCGCAAAGACGGATTTTTTTCCGCTCAGCCACACCAACCACCCGGTGTTGAGATACGAGCTATACAAGGAACGCCGAACGTTCAGGGCTTTGATGCAAGCAGAACAAGGAAGACTCACGCGAGATGAGCAAAAGCGCACTTTAATAGTGCGTGTTGCGAGCGAGAGGGAACTGACGCAGTAATGCGCCGCATAAAAGACCTGAACCTAGTTGGCAGTGTTGACTTCGCGTAACCCGTCTATAGTCTTTATTTTGCGGATAACGCTTTCAAGCTCGCTCTTGTTGCGCACCTCTATACTGAAATCCTGAGACGAAAGTCCGTCCTTGTCCCGTTTTGAAGACAGTTCAAGGATATTCAGTCCCATCTCTTTCAGAACTGTGGTGAGCGCACTAAGCACGCCTGGTTTATCCACGATGGATGTATGTATGCGCACCGGCATTTTATAGCTTTTTCTGGAATCCCACTGCACGTCCACGAGACGTTCCTCGCTGAAGGCGGAATTTTTCAGGTTTGCGCAGTCCACTCTGTGCACTACGATACCGCGTCCGCGGCTGATATATCCCACAACGTCATCACCGGGGAGTGGGTTGCAGCATTTGGCTATCTTAACCATAACGTCGTCGATACCCTGAATGATAAACGGTGTACTGCTCTTTTTACCGCTGTCTTTCTGCGGTGCTTTCTGCAAATCTTCAAGTTTCGGCTGTGTCGCGGGTTCGGTGAAAACGTGCACAACCTGCTTGGGTGAAACACGCCCGAAGCCAACCGAGAGGAAAATTTCCTCTTCGTCCCTCAGCTTGAAGCGCTCTATTATTTTTTTGATATTGTCCTGTTTGTTGAAAATCTCCCGCACGTCCAGTCCGGCGTTTGAGAACTCTTTGTCAAGCAGATCGAACCCGACTGTGTGCCCCATATCCGTATCTATCTTGCGCAGTGCCGCGCGGATACGGTTTTTGGCTTTGCTGGTCTTAACGAAACTGAGCCAGTCGCGGCTGGGTTTATGGTCTTCACCGAGGATGATCGACACTCTGTCGCCGTTGCGCAGCTTATATTTGAGCGGGACTATGCGCCCGTCAACCTTCGCGCCTTTACATTTGTTGCCCACGTCCGTGTGGATATTATATGCGAAGTCAACTGGGGTGGAACCGATTGGCAACTCCATAACGTCGCCCTTTGGGGTGAAAACGTATATCTGTGTGGGCAGAACGTCCTCTTTAAGAGCCTCAACGAGGTCTTCGGGGCTGTGGAGTTCGTGTTGTTCGAGCAGTTGGCGAAGCCATGTAAACGCCTTGTCCTCCTGCGGGTCAAACGGTTTTCCCTCTTTATATTTCCAGTGAGCTGCAATACCGCCCTCAGCGATGCTGTGCATCTCCTGTGTACGTATCTGAAATTCCACCGTTATCCCTTTGGGACCGATAATGGTAGTGTGGAGAGACTGGTAAAGGTTCGCCTTTGGCATGGCGATATAGTCTTTGAACCTGTGCTGGATGGGCTTCCACATATTATGCAGTATACCCATAACGGCGTAGCAGGTGGGGATATCGTCAACGAGTACGCGTAGCGCCAGAAGATCGTAAATCTCTTCGAACGACACTTTTTTCTTAACCATCTTATTGTAGATGCTGTAAAAATGTTTTGGTCTGCCGGAGACGAGAGCTTTGATTTTGTGTTTCTCAAGCTCTGCTATCACAGCCTCCTTTATCTCAGCAAGATATTGCTCCCTTTCGCCTCTTTTCAGTTTAACTTTTTCATAAATATCGTAATATGCATCGGGATTAAGGATGCGGAAACACATATCCTCAAGCTCCCATTTGATCCACGCGATACCTAGCCTGTGTGCCAGTGGTGCGTATATATCCATTGTCTCCCTTGCGATGCGCTGTTTTTTCTCTTCCGCCAGATAGTCCAATGTGCGCATGTTGTGGAGTCTGTCCGCCAGTTTTATGATGATTACCCGCACGTCTTTCGACATGGAGATGAGCATTTTGCGGAAGTTTTCCGCCTGTTTCTCCTGTGCTGATTTAAAGATTATTTTGCCTATTTTGGACACACCCTCAACGATGAAGGCAACGTCCTGCCCGAAAAGTCCGCTTATCTCCTCAAAAGTAGCGTCAGTGTCCTCTATGGTATCATGGAGCAGACCGCCGATGACGGTATCCACATCCATGTTCATCTGTGCAAGGATATACGCCACATTCAGAGGGTGCGAAAGATACGGTTCGCCGCTCTTTCTAAGCTGTCCTCTGTGCTTTTGCGCTGCGTATATGTATGCTTTGTGCACACGGTCAAACCCGTCGGCAATACCGTTTGCGGTGAGCATATCCTGTATGTCCATAAGGCGGATCACACGATTGGTTGCCATTCTTCCTCCGCCGGTTTAAGGTCTTTCAGTACAAGCTGGATGTAACGTCCGCCGTAATATCCGTTCACAACAGGGGTGAACACAACGTCGAACACATCGTTTCCGGTAACTATCTTTTCATAGCTCTTCATGTTATATCCGATGCAGTCAAAAGTCCGTCCGTTCTTCTCCAGAAACATTTTCAGGTGCATACTGTCTCTGCCCACATAGGTTGCGGGCTGATATTTCCGGACGTTTTTCATGCAGAAAACAGGTTCACGGTTACCCGCTCCGTATGGTTCCATTCTCTCTATCATTTTCATGAACTCGGCGTTTATAGCCTCCGGTTCGATGAAGGAATCTATTTTCAGCTCAGCCACAAAGTCCTCTGCCGTGAGACTTTCGTCCACAGCCGTGTGAAAGCGCTTCTGAAGGCTTGAGATATGCTCTTCTGAAATCTTCAGTCCGGCGGCATATTTGTGCCCGCCGAAAGAGAGCAGAATATCCTGAAGCTGTTCCAGTCCCTTATAAAGGTCGAACGAAGGGATGCTTCTTCCGGAACCCTTGCCCACGCCATCGTCGAATGTGAGAACTATTGCCGGCATATGATATCTTTCCACAAGCCTTGATGCAACGATACCGATGACTCCCTGATGCCACTCTTTCGAATAGAGCACCAGTCCTTTATATTTCTCGTTGAGGCGGTTGCTTTCAACGCGTTTGAACGATTCCTCTATGATGTCCTTTTCAATCTCCTGCCTGTCCTTGTTTTCGCGGTCCAGTTCGTCTGCGAGAAACTTTGCCTGCGCTCTGTCAGTTGTTATCAGAAGGCGCAGTCCCTTGTCGGAGTTGCCAAGCCTGCCCACAGCGTTTATCCGCGGAGCGAGACCGAACCCCACGTGGGTTGTCGTAACCTTTCCGCCATCCACACCTGCAACGCGTTTAAGCTCTTTAAGCCCGGCGCGGCAGTCCTTGCCGGAGAGTATCTCAAGTCCGTGGCGGACGAATATTCTGTTTTCACCGATCAGGGGTACAACGTCGGCTACTGTACCGAGTGTAACAAGATCGAGGTATTTTTTTATATTCGGCGTTTTCCCGCCGAATTTGCCCATATCGTTCATTTTGGAGCGGAGCGCCATAACGGTTTTAAAAGCCACGCCAACACCCGAAAGGCATTTGAACGGGCTTGTGTCATCCTCCCGCATTGGGTTTACCACTGCGCAGGCGTCCTCCGGAATCCTTTCGGAGGGCTGGTGGTGATCGGTGACGATGACCTTCATACCCATGCGCACAGCGTGGGATACTTCGTCCTCGGCATTTATTCCACAATCAACGGTTATGATCAGCTTAACATGGGCGGAGGCTATCTCCTCTATTGCGGCGATATTCAGTCCGTATCCCTCTTCAAGCCTGTTCGGTATGTAGTATACGACATCCGCGCCCACTTCGCTGAGAAAATGGTACATGAGAGCAACTGAAGTCACCCCGTCAACGTCGTAATCGCCGTAAACACATATTTTTTCGTGTTTTTCAATGGCAAGAGCGATATGTTCCGCCGCTTTGCCCATATCTTTGATAAGAAAAGGTGATGTAAGCCCTGTGAGAGGAGTTTCAAAATATGCCTGAAGAGTGTTCGGCTCCACTATGCCCCGTTTGTACAGAACCTCAGTGATACAGTCCGTAAGACCGAACTGATCCGACAGCTCTTTTATGAGCAGTTTCTCCGGTCGGAGATAGACCCATTTATATTTTTGGCTCCGAAATGTGAGACCCGGCATTTTCGTTTCCTTTCATACTGTCCGCAATCATATATTATTATCCCAAAACGCTTTTATTGCAAGACAATTAATGAAGAACGAAAGAAAAACGGTTGTCAGGGAAGGAACTTAACGGGTTTAACAGGTTTGTATGCCTTTGTAACAGGGAGTGATTCCGGAGGACTCATGCTGCCCGCGTCAACGACCATGCTGTCGATAGCCTTTCCATTTGCGTCATACGCAGTGAGTTCATATCTGTTGACGCTGCCGTTGTTGAACAGGTTGAGTGCAAACCATGAGATGACCAGTACAAAAGCCACGTACCAGTATTTCATGTATTTCCCGCCGAAGTATTGATTGAAGCGTTTCATGTTCATGGGGCTATATATAATCCAAAAGTTCTTATTTTGCCAGCAGTATTTTTAAAAATTGTCCATGTATATTCCGGTAAACAATAACAAAGAGATGAGATCGCTTCGGGCATTATTCAGCCCTCGCGAAGACGAATATTAGATACGTCTCTGCGAACCCCTCCGGGGTGAAGCAGTCTCATCTTTTTTAGAAGTAACTTATAAGCAATGAGATTGCTTCGCTTTGCTCGCGAAGACAACTGTCCGTCTTCGCGACGCAGCGGTCTCTTATCTTATCTCAGTGATGTTTGGTTTCCAGATTAAAGAACTTCTCCGCTGAGAAATACAGCAGGAAGAACACTCCGAATCCGAACAGGTACACAAGCCATTCCATTGCGGAAGGGCTGTAGAAGTTCATACCGACAAAGTCAGTTACAACTCCGGCGCCGTAGAATCCGCCCCTCATGGGAGGAAGCTGTCCAGCAACTATGAAGTCATATCTCGTAA
>DKFP01000004.1 GCA_002452405.1 Deferribacteraceae bacterium UBA6793
TGAACCTCGGCTGGTCAGGTTTCACGCCTGCCGGTTATCCCAAAGCAGTTCCGATAGCTCTTGCTGATTATGTTGAAGCTAACAACCTTCAGGGTAAAATGAAATTCAACCTCTTCATCGGCGCGTCTGTCGGTGCGGAAACTGAAAACAGATGGGCACAGCTTGACATGATAGACCGCAGATGGCCCTATCAGACAGGTAAAGACATCGCAAAAGGAATCAACGAAGGACGCATCCGCATGGGCGACAAACACCTTTCTCTGTTTGCTCAGGATCTCGGATACGGTTTCTATACAAAAGACACTCCCTCTGGCAAACTTGACCTTGCTATCATCGAAGTTTCAGCTATCACTGAAGACGGCGGACTTGTTCCCACTTCTTCTTGCGGTGTTATTCCTGAAATCCTTATGATATGCGACAAAGTTATCCTTGAAGTTAACACCGGTCAGCCCTCTTTCGAAGGTATGCACGACATCATCATTCCCGGAACACCCCCTAACAGACAAGTGTTCAACATCACAAAAGCTGACAGCCGCATAGGTACAACTTACTGTCCTTGCGACCCCAGCAAGATCATAGCTATCGTTGAGTCTAAACACCTCGACAAAGGTCGCGCTTTCGCTGAGCAGGATGAAACTTCCGAAGCTATTGCAAACCACATCATGGAATTCTTCAAATTTGAAGTTAAATGCGGCAGACTTCCCAAAAACCTTCTGCCCATCCAGTCAGGCGTTGGTTCAATCGCAAACGCTGTTGTCGGCGGTCTTGCAAAAGGTCCTTTCAGCAACCTTACAGTTTTCACCGAAGTTCTTCAGGATACAATGCTTGACCTGTTCGACTCCGGCAAACTTGACGCTGCGTCTTCTTGCTCTCTTTCACTCTCCGAGAAAGACGGCTTCCCCAGATTTTTCGCTAACAAAGAAAAATATGATTCTAAAATCGTTCTTCGCCCCCTTTCAATCTCAAACGCTCCGGAACCTATCCGCCGTTTAGGTTGCATTGCGATGAACACACCTGTTGAGTTCGACATCTATGCACACGCAAACTCAACACTGGTTGGCGGTACGAGAATGATCAACGGTCTGGGCGGTTCAGGTGACTTCCTTAGAAACGGTTTCCTGAAAATCATGCACACTCCTTCAACTCGTCCCTCTAAAACAGATCCTCACGGTATCACTTGTGTGGTTCCCAAAGCTCCCCACATCGACCACACAGAGCACGACCTTGACGTTCTCGTTACAGAGCAGGGTCTTGCAGACCTTAGAGGTCTCGCACCCAAAGACAGAGCTCAAATGCTTATCGACAAATGCGTTCACCCTGAATACAAACCGATCATTCAGGAATACTTCGACATGGCGAAGAAAGAATGTCTGGCAAAAGGTATCGGTCACGAACCTCAGCTTTTCGACAGATGCTTCAAAATGCAGCTTAACCTTGCAAAACACGGTACAATGAAGATCAAAAACTGGGACGTACCGGAAATCGTTTAATCATCGTTTATACGATTCAAAAAGCCCTGTCTTACGGCAGGGCTTTTTTTTCGTTTATATGTGTCGCATAACGTCGTCAGCCTGCCCTCGGAACTGCTCACGTACTAATATGTACGTTCGCAGACCTCTCGGTTATTCTTCCTTGTTCTGCTCGCATCTAAACGAAAAAGGCAGATGTCGCATAACGTCGTCAGCCTGCCCTATAAAATATCCCATTGAAAAATAGTAGGTTTTGACTATTAATACCGATGTGGTATTATATAGTCAGAGGTATTAACATGAATCGTTTGAGAATCGCCGTCGGAGCCATTTCATTTATTCTGGCAGTTTTCTGCTTTGCGGCTCCCAGCTTTGCGGCGGAGAGATTTGTTATCAACTACGATAAAAAACTGGATGTAACTCAGAATCCCGTAACCATAGAGCAGGGCGGATATAAAATTAAAATTGATATGTCCCGTCCGGCGAGACCCTTTTCAGAGACGGTTTTTCGTGTATTTATAGAAAAGGAAGGCAAGCCCGTGAGCATTTCTCAGGGGCATATCCTATTCAATATGTCCATGGATATGGGACTTTATAAAGCAAATCTCCAAAAAGCGAGCACAGGGTATACAGCAAAAGTTACACTGCCTAAATGCATCATGGGTGGTAAGGTGTGGTATGGCAAACTGTCATTCGGACATGAGGGCGGACAGGTTGAAAAAGTTTTCCTGTTCAATATAAAGGATTGATGTGGAAGAGCTTTCATATCTAGGGTTTCTTACACTTGGTTTTTCTGTGGGTTTTGGTCATTGTCTGGGGATGTGCCATCCTTTTGTACTCTATATTTCTGGTCGTTTCGTGGGTGAAAAGAAGGGCTATCGGGCGCTTTTTCTACCTCACATCAAATACAATCTCGGAAGAATAACAACTTACTGTGTTCTTGGTGCTGCTGCCGGACTTGTGGGCAGTATGGTTCAGGTTATCGGTAATCTTGCAGGTATTCAGAAGGCGGCGGCTATCTTCGCCGGTATCTTTCTGGTGCTGTACGGTATTTTTGCATTTTCAGGCTACAATTTCATGAATAAGCTGGAGAGCAAAATAGGGCGGGTAGACGTCGCGGACAAGATTAAGCGTTTTCAGCCTAAAACGCCATATCTTACAGGTCTTATTCTGGGTTTTCTGCCCTGCGGACCTTTATACGGCGTAATCATAGCCTCAGCTTCATCTGCGGATGCTTTGCGCGGACTTCTTTCAATGCTTTTTTTCGGCACTGGGACTATGGCGGCGCTTCTTGCAGCTTCCGTTTTCGGCAATTTCCTCATGGCGCGCAGAGGTTTTTTTAACGCACTGTCTCTTGTGATAATGGTTGTTATGGGAGTTTTCTTTATCTGGTCTGGAATCAGGATGTGAGCAATTAGGTTGCTTCAGGTTACGCCTTCGCAATGATACGGCAGTATTATCTGTTGATTCTCAGTGAGTTGAAGACCACCAGCAGACTGCTGACACTCATGAGCGCGGCACTGAAAACAGGGTGAACTTTTCCTGTAACTGCCAGCGGCACCATTATTATATTGTATGAAAAAGCCCAGAAAAGGTTCTCTTTGATGATTCGAAGAGTCTTTACAGACGTTTCATGCAGTGTTGCCAGCATGGGCAGTTCGTCCCTCATCAGAACTATATCAGAGCTTTCAATTGCTATGTCGGTTCCCTGACCGATTGCCACACCTACATCAGCGGTTGTCAGTGCCGGAGCGTCGTTTATTCCGTCGCCAACCATAACGCATACATTTTTATCTGCCTGATATTTTTTAACTATTTCAGCTTTGTCAAACGGAGTGACATCCGCAACATATTCCAGACCGTCAACCCCCAGCGTTTGAACCAGTTTTTCCGCAGCCGCTTTGTTGTCTCCAGTGATTATGACCGCTTTCATTCCTTTTTTTCGTATATATTGAAGCACCTCTGCCGCATTTTCACGGATACTGTCGGAAAGAGTAATCATGCCGCCGAACATACCGTCTATACCAACACAGGCTATGGTGTGTCCGGTATCTGCTGTTTCCGGAAAAGTTATGCTGTTTTCAGCCATAAACGTTTTTGTTCCGACCAGAATATTTCTGCCGTCAACGATTCCCTTAACTCCCTTACCGGGTATTTCGGAGAAGTCCTTAACGGAGAGGAAATCGTCTTTATATGCGGCGGTTATGGCTTTTGCTATTAGGTGTGAAGAGTGCTTTTCAAGCGATGCTGCAAGAGCGAGCACTTCTTTTTTATCATTAGCTATTATGTTTTCGACTTTCAGCTCGCCTTTAGTAACGGTTCCGGTTTTGTCGAACAGAAATACGTCCGCTTTGCTGTATCTTTCTATTATATCTCCGGATTTTGCCACAGCGCCCAGCTTGGTTATTTTAGATGTGGCAATGAGTATCGCCAGCGGTGTAGCAAGTCCCAGAGCGCAGGGGCAGGCTATCACAAGTACAGAAACCGCTGTCATGACAGAGGTGAGGATGTTTGCGCTATGCCAGTACCAGAAAAGGAAAGTTGCAGCTGATATTGCGAGTATGGCTGGTACGAACCACGCCACAACTCTGTCGGCGACATTCTGTATGGGTGCTTTGGATGACTGAGCGTCCTCAACAGCCTGAACGATCTTGGAGAGCGTTGTTGTCGCGCCTATCTGTTCAACCTGAACAACTATGCTGCCGTTGATATTGATGGTTCCTGCGAATACCTTATCGCCCTCGGTTTTATATTTTGGACTTGCTTCACCTGTCAGCATGGATTCGTTTATCTCTGTGCTGCCTTTAACGACGTATCCGTCTGCGGGAACTGAATCGCCCGGCAAAACCTCAAGAAACTGTTCTGGGCGCACCTGCTTAACGTGCACCATCACCGATTCGTACTGCTTTTCAGGGTTAAAATCTTCTATAAGCCGCACCTGCGTGGGTTGATAGGTGAGGAGCTTCGAGACAGCATTGGACGTGCGCACTTTCGCGCCAGCCTCAATATATCGCCCAAGAAGAATCAGTGTAATGATGTTTGCTGTGGTATCGAAATATATTTCTTTGTCCATGAATAGAGCAAAGATGCTGTAGACGTAGGCTGTGAACGATCCCAGAAAAATGAGGGTGTCCATTGTTGTGTGCCCTTTTCGTATCGCCTGTAAAGAGCTTTTCATGAACGGGTAGCCCGAATAGAACATTACAGGCGTACAGAGAAACCACGCAATATATTCGAAAAAGTCTTTGAGTCCCGCGTTGATGCCCTGAAAATATCCGGCATAAAGGGCAACAGTGTAAATCATCAGCTGCATAGTGAAGAATGCGGCGATGGAGAAGCGGTAGAAATAATCTTTTTTTTCGTTTTCGTATATTGTTTCGACGGATGATTTGCTTATCGGAAGAGGGCAGTAGCCTATAGACGTTATCCTGTCGATGATTTCAGACAGGGTTATTATGCCTTTTGTCCACCGGATGCGGGCTTTGTGGGTGGCGTAGTTCAGTCGAACAGACTCCACCCCTTCAGCCTTTGATATGTAGGTTTCTATCAGCCAGATACATGCGGCACAGCGTATGCCGCTGAGAGCGATGTCCACTTCATAGCCGGTGTCTGTCACCTTTATGCTGTCGAAGAACAGGTCTTCAGACACTTTGATGTTTGACACGGCGCCGGATTCCCATTCGCCCTCTCTTTTTGTGTAAAATTTGCCAAGCCCCTCTGTTTTGAGTATCTTATACGCACCCGCACAGCCGTGGCAGCAAAAGAAGACATCCTGACCGTCAATACGTTCCTGTATTGCCTGGTTTCTGTTGACTTCCTGCATACAGTGAGAACATTGAACAACCTTCTCACTTGTCGTCGTCATCGTCATCCAGCATCCGGTATTTCGGTCCTTCCATGTCTTCAAACTCCCCGCTTTTGCCCGCCCAAAGGAAAACGGCAAGGACAATTACTCCCAGAATCAGGGAGATGGGGATCATAATGTAGAGAGCACCCATCAGTTAGCGAATTTCATCGCAAAAAAGAGGGGTATGCCTATCATAGCGATAAGCGAAAGTATCATAACAACTGTTCCGAGTTTCATAATAAAAAACCTCCTGCTTATTGGTTGATATAAAAATTCTTCCTGAGAGCTATTTCGTCCGATGCCACTTTGGCACGAACCTCAAGAACAAAATTGCCGTAACCGTTAGCGGGAAATTCCGCTTTGTAGGAACCGTCTTCGACAGTGGGGGTGATGTACACCATATCGCCGTTTGTGGCGGGGCGCTCAACTGCGAATTTTTCATCTGCGAACGCCACTCCGGTTGCATTTGCAATGGCAAATTCTATAGACACCTTATTGCCGTTCGTAACGGTTCTGATGTTTTCAAGTGCCAGACCGTTGTCTTTTATTATCTTTTCGCACTTGTCATACTCAAGTCCTGTTTCATAAGGCTTTTCCGTAACCTTCCCGTCGAAGTATTTGATGCCCAAGTAAATACTTGGTGCGATGGTCAGAAAGCCTACAAGAAAAATCAAAAGGGATATTTTCATTCTTTGTCCTCGTGGTCTTTATCTTTTTGTTCGTCGTCGTGTTTGTTTTTATGTTCTTCCTTTTCGTGTTCTTTGTCTTTGTGCCGTTTTGCCTTTATGGGTCTGCGGAAACTGAACTCGCTTTCCTGCGGTTCCATCTCTTTGTCGTCGGGGATGGCGCGCATTTCAAGTGACAATATCGGGAATTTCTCCAGCTTTTCCGCCGGAATGAACAGAAATACCGTCTGTTTGCCTGTTTCTGTGGGCTTAACTACTATGGGTTTGTTGTATTGCAGCTCATAATCGTCAGTACCCTCAACATCAAGGGTGAAGGCGATGTCCTTATCCGAAATGTTTTTCAGTACCAGCTCGTAAGAGTTTATTATGCGTTCATCCTTCTCTCTTGGCATGAACATCTGATTCGGAAGAACCTGAAACTCAAACGGTTTTGTGGTCGCCGCCATCCATATGAATGCAATACCGAATATCAGCGTTATAAAGCCTGTTATCAGCACGTTCACGCGGAACGGGTTCTTTTGTTTGTCGAATCCGAAAATGTAATGGACGAGGCTTGGATGCTGCTTTTTCTTCATAACCTTTGCGCAGGCGGTGATACACTGTCCGCAGTTTATGCAGGCGGAAACAAGCCCTTTGCGGATATCAAGCCCGACAGGGCAGGTTTTCACGCAGGCATTACATTTGATACATTTATCCGCTGTTGCCGGGTCAAAAGCAACAATCAGCGTGTTCTTGTCGAACATGATGGACTGTAGCTTGGAATAGGGGCACACAGTTGTGCAGAACTTATAGCGTATCAGTGTGAAGCTGAGATACGTCATCACTGTCAATATTATACAGAACCACATTGTTACGCTGCCGAGTGTTCCTGCCGCAAGGTCGCGGAAGAAGTCATAGGGCGAAACGAAGTAGAAGACAATTGTAACGCTTGCTATGACGCTTACGAGAAACACGAGTATATGGTTAAGAACCTTATTGATAAAATTCAGTTTTTTTCTGTCAAAGAACCATGTGAGGTTTATCATCACTGTGTGGGGGCAGAACCAGCCGCACCAGATGCGTCCGTAAAGCTGTGTTATAAGTATTCCGAGGAAAGTAATAAAAAAAGTAAATATAAGAAGAATAAAGAAGTTTTCTATCCAAACGGATGCGCCGAAGAAAAAAAGGCGCATGGAAGGGATGTCAAAGCGCAGCGCACTGTGACCGCCAACTATAAGCCAAGGGATCAGAAGGAATAAGGCGGTGTTGAAAAGCCGCACCGCCCAACGGTATTTTTGCAGATTAATCATCGTCGTCATCCAGCATTTTGTATTTAGCTTCCTCAACCGCATCTTTTCTCTTTTTTGAATAGTAATAGAAAATTATCACGGCGAAGATGACCGTCAGTGACAGTCCGTAGAAAAGAAAGGAGTAAACGCTCCCAATCATAGTAAGCCTCCTTGTTTTTTGAGACTGCTTCGTCCTTGCAGTCCTCGCAGAGACGTCTTCGCGAGGAGCATTAGCGACGCGTCGATCTCTTTTTTAAAAGGAAAGGGAGCCAAAGCTCCCTTTCTCGTTATCGAATAGGTTACTTGGGCTGAGTCTGCATGGACTCTTCAAACGCTTTCTCCTGTGACCAGCCTGTGAAGGCGGGTGTGTAGGCATAAAAGTAGTATACGCCGAAAACGATGAGTCCGATAAAGAGTATCAGCCAGCCAAGGGGAAGTGCGTGTTCGGTGTCTTCCCTTGTGAATTCTTCTAAGTTATCGAATTCCTCTTGCATGATTACACCTCTTCCCTGTTATTTAAGGCTGTTGATATAGGAAACAACAGACCAGATTTTGTCTTTACTGAGCTGTCCTGCAAATGCGGGCATAGCGCCTTCAAGACCGTTTGCAACGGTTATGTAGGTGTCTGTGTCAGCGGGTTCGCCTTTGGCATAGTCGGAGATGGATGCACCGATGTTGCCTTCAGCGTTTTGTCCGTGGCAGCCTGCACATTCAGCTTTGTATATCGCCTGACCTGCCGCAACTGCTTCGGCTTTTCCGGCAAGGGGGTTTGCGGCTTCGATCATTGAAGCGTCAACAACGATAGCCTCTTTTCTTGCAACGGAAGTACCGATAACCTGCATATAAGCCACCAGAGCGTCAAGCTGTGTTGCGGATGCAAGAGCTGTGGCGTCCTCTTCTGCGTAGGGAAAGCCGAGCGCTTTCATGTGCGCAAGAGTTTCGGGTGCATTAACAGGTTTGTTTTTCAGCCATGTGTATTTAGGCATGTTAGACTTGGGGAAGAACGCCTGAGGGTTCTCAAAGTGCTGAATATGCCATTCGTCGGGATATTTGCCGCCGATTCTCGCCAGGTCGGGACCTGTACGTTTTGAACCCCAGAGGAAGGGTCTGTCATAGGCAAATTCGCCCGCTTTTGAGTATTCGCCGTATCTCAGAACGTCAGCTTTAAGGGGACGGACTGTCTGTGTATGGCAGTTAACGCAGCCTTCTGCCTGATAGATATCACGTCCGGCAAGCTGAAGAGCTGTGAAAGGCTGAAGGTTTTCGTTTTTAGGGTGCATTCCCGCTGTGAACATGGGAGCGAACACCGTAACGATTGTGCCGATAAGCACTGTTACCGCAGCAACAACTGCGAACAGGACGGCTTTGCTGTAAAGTGAGTTTTCGTGATTGCTCATCGTGTGCCTCCCTACGCTGCCTGTTTGGCAAGGTCGTTGCCTTTTTTGATTGTCATAAGTACGTTATATACGAAGAACAGCATACCGACAACGAATATCACACCGGCAACGGTTCTCATCTGCCAGTAGGGATAGTTGCGCACCAGTGTTTCCATGAAGGTATACTGAAGCGAACCGTCAGCGTTTGTCATTTTCCACATAGCGCCTTGCTGGATACCTGTGATCCACATTGTGATAGAGAACATAAGCTGACCCACAAGAACTATCCAGAAGTGGATGTTTGCGAGTTTTTCGCTGTATATCTCTGTTTTATACATAGCGGGCAGCATATAGTAAACTGATGCGCAGATTACCATAGTAACCCAGCCCATAGTTCCCATGTGCACGTGTCCGGGAACCCAGTCTGTGTAGTGGATAAGAGAGCTGATGACCCTGATACCCTGAGAGGGACCCTGAATTGTCTGAAGACCGTAGAATGTGATACCGACGATGAAGAATTTTGTCAGATAGTTGGTTCTCATTTTAGACCAGTCTTTGTCAACTGTGAAATAACCGTTTACAACTGAACCCCATGACGGAGCGATGAGGAAAAGTGTGAAAGCGATACCCAGTGTCTGAATCCAGTCGGGCAGGGGAGTGTACACAAGGTGGTGCGCTCCTGTCCAGAGATATGCAAATATCAGCGACCAGAAAGAGATGATGGACAGTCTGTGGCTGTATATAGGCAGCCCGGTAGACTTGGGAAGGAAGTAGTAGAACATTGCCAGTATGGGAGTTGTGAAAAGGAAACCCACTGCGTTGTGTCCGTACCACCACTCAACGTTCGCACTGTTTACACCTGCAAAAAGGTGATAAGACTTTGTGAGAGACGCGGGGATCGCAAGGTTGTTAACGATGTACAGGATTGCAACAGTTATGATTGTCGCTATCACGTACCAGAGAGAAACGTACATGTTTTTCTCTTTTCTTGTGAATACGTTACCAAGAACGTTTATCGCGAAAAGTACCCAGAGGATAACGATTGCGATGTCGATGGGCCACTCGAACTCAGCGTATTCAAGCGACTGGTTCATACCCGCGAAGAGTGAAAGAGTCGCAAGCACCATACCGACGTTGAACAGCCAAAGGTGAAAACGCGCCAGTTTCGGAAGAACCAGCGGTCTCTTTGTCAGTCGCATAACGATATAGTAGAATATACCGAATTCGGCGCCGATGCCGAGCCCGTATGCCAGAACATTGGTGTGAAGGGTTCTGAGTCTGCCGTATGAGAAATACTCACCAAAGTTAAGGTTAGCATCCCAAAGCTGGGCAGAGATGAGAAGACCGATCACAAGACCAATAACACCCCAGAAGATGGCGGAGAGAACGAATCCCTGTACCGTCTTGTAGTCGTAATGAAACTCGTTGTTCATTCAGACCTCCTGCATTGATTTGGATTTTAAAAACAGTTCGTTACCGTTAAAAAGAAACTCTTTTATCTTTGCCTCTTTCAGCCTATCCTCGATGTCTTTCTGGATATTGCTGAAAAGTCTGTTGATCTTGCAGATGGGGAAAAGCTGACAGGTTGCGTTGTTTGTTGTGCATGAGTTCACCCTTCCGGTGAAGCCCATGCAGGCGAGGATGTCGTACATACTGGCTTCGAGAGTCTTTTCGCCTATGGTCAGTCCGCCGTCTTTTCCGGTTTTTGTTACGATAAAACCGCAGTTTTTGAGTTTGTTGATTATTTTGACAACGATAGGGCGGGAAAGATAGAGTGAGCGGCAGATGTCGTCGGTTTTAACCTGTTTTCCGACAGTCGCCAGAAACACGATGATCCTTATTGCATAGTCTTCTTCACGCAGTATGAATGAATCCAATTGTATACCTCTCAGGTAAACAATACCTCTAGTGTGAGAGCCTTGTCAACAAAAGATACAAAAAATATCTAAATAGCCTTATTCGGTTTTTCTATCGAGCATGAGCATATCGCCGTTTTCTTTCAGATTTTCAAAGGCTTTGCCCAGACGTCCCATAATAAACTGATAACTGTTCTCATCATGATTTTTTGTGCAGGAGGAGCAGTCCTTAATATTTCCCTTCCATTGTGGGTTGCCCCCGCAGTCGCGGAAAAAATACAGCGGGCAATAGCAGAACAGGCAGTTCTGATTTTCAATTTTATGACAGGGGAAATATTCGCATTTTTCATTCGTAAAATGTTTATAACTCAAAAGGATGCTCCAATGTTTCAATATTAAGTCTACCACTTAAACTAAAATTTGCATTTTATTTTTTGGGTCTGAATTTTGTTTTCACCTCTTTGCTGTTGAGTTCGTTTAAAACCTCTGTAGCGGTAGTCTTTGCTGTTTTTGAGCCGCCGTCACGCATCACTTTTGCAATTTTGACAGCCAGCTTACGGCTGTCATCATCGCGTTTTCCTATATTGCGAAGCGCCCAGCTTACCGCCTTGCGGACGTAGTTGCGGCTGTCGTCGCACTCATTCAGTATAAGCGTACAATAGCTGTCTACCTCTGCTGCGGTGAGCGTTTCGTCTTTCGCCGCGATGTTGGCTATCATGGCAAAACCTGCCCGTTTAACGAAAGTTTCGTTCTGAACAGCCCATTCGTATATCTTCATCTTGGCGCTTTCTGTTTTGTATGCAAGGTTTGTGCAGAACTGATCGCACAAATCCCATGAATTTATCTCCATAACCCATTTTTCAAGCAGCTCATCGTCCATTCTGTTTTTATCGGCGACCATGGTTGCCAGAATCCGTGCCTCGTGGATGCCGGTTTCCCACAACTCAAGTGCAAGGGCATGGTCTTTTCTGAGTTTTTTGCCTATCTCTCTGATGTCGGCAGATGTCACACCGCAGGCGTTTGCTGTGTTTATACCGAATTTTGCCATGCTATCCTTGTTCTCTTGCGAGCTTTTTTCTTCCAGGATCATTAGGATTTCGTCTTTTGTCATTAGTTGATATACCTCATAAAATTAGAGAACAGGGTCGGGTGTCCGCCTGCGTATCTGATAAGCCTGTCGGCTGCGTAATCCAGTGTTTTTCCATAGTCTTCGATACCCATCGCGTCGCCGTAATTCAACAGTATACCTGTGAAAACACCAATGGGGTTTGGCATGGAATCGTCGAAAGTGTCTGCAACTGTCTTGTCTATATCAAGATAGATTAGTCCGTCTTTGGTGAAGATATCCATGGCCCTCTGTGTGAGTTTCGCCGCTTCCGAGAGAAAGTTGCGCTCTTTTGTCACATGCAGGAACTCAAGGAGCGTATTAATTGTATAAGCATAATCTTCAAGGGTGACGTGAGCCATAACGTCGCCTGCATAGTTGATTCGAAAGAGGGTTGCCCCCTCCATGTGGAAGTGGCGCATTTTGTTCAGCAGGGCTGTTGCCTGCTCAAGATAATAATCTTTGCCGGAAACTTCGAACATTTTCAGAAGTGTTTTGCAGAAAAGCATGTTCTGCGAAAGAATTATCTTTGTATCTTTCGCGGGTTTTTCCCGTGTGTTCGTATCTTTCAGCAGGTCAAAATGCTTTTCAAGGCGGACATAGTTTTCGTAATCCGCATCGTTTACGTTAATAACGCCCTCGTGGAGAGTGACAAGCTCTTTAAGCGGTTCCATCGCGGTTTCCGTATAGAGATAGTAGTAACCCTCTATAAGTTTTCCATCGTCGGAAAGGGTATCCGCGTCGGTTGCAGCTATAAGTCCGAAATCGGTGTTGAATTCGTGCAGTATAAAGTCTATGGTCTTTTCCGCTATTCGGAAATAGAGCATATTATCCGAGCGCTCATACATCTGTAAAAGGAACATGGCGTTCTGCGCGTTGTCATAAAGCATTTTTTCGAAATGGGGCACTGTCCATTGCCTGTCCACGGCGTATCTGTAAAATCCACCGTTCACATGGTCGTATATTCCGGAAGTGCACAGCATGTCAGCTGTAAGATTCATAAAATCGCGCACATAGAGGTCGGTTTCGTAATAATCCAGCATAGCACTGAGCACAGGGATGTTGGGGAATTTAGCATCTTTACCCAGTCCACCGAACTCTGTGTCGAACATCTTGGAAAATTCTTCGGATGCCGAATGAAAGTCGAAATCTCTAAGATCCTCCAGATTGCCGTCAAACGCCGTGAACTTATGCATGAAGGCATCGAAATTATTGGCGTATTTTTCCGCTTCTTTCTGGTTTTCGCGGTAGAGTTTGCCCAGCTGAACAACTATTTCCGTGAACGCAGCCAGCCCGTGGGTCGGCTTCGGAGGGAAATAAGTTCCGCCGAAGAAAGGGCGTCCGTCCGGCAGGGTGAAAACTGACAGAGGCCATCCGCCGCGTTTTCCTGTGGCGTGCAGATAGAACTGGTAACGCTTGTCAACACCGGGGAACTCCTCGCGGTCTATTTTAACTGGTATGAAATATTTATTAAGTATTTCCGCCGCAATCTGATTTTCAAAGGTTTCATGAGCCATGACGTGACACCAGTGGCACGAGGAATATCCTATACTGAAAAAAATTGGCATATTAAGCTGTTTTGCTTTTTCAAATATTTCATCTGAATAAGCCTGCCAGTTGACAGGGTTATTTTCATGTTGTTTCAGATAAAGACTTTTCTGTTCGGAGAGTGTATTTTGCATTGGTCTTCCTGACTTCAATAATTTAGAAATCAGAATATAGATTTCGCCCTCATACAGCAAGGGAAAAAAACGGGGCGGATAGTTCCGCCCCGCACGATAAGAGAGGTACGGCATGGTGCCGTATAATGGTATTGCAAACGCATATTCCTCTTTTACAGAGAGGACATTATATTATTTGTGCTTCTGTTTTGCTTTTTCAATCGCGTCAACAACTGCAATTGCGCCGAGATTGACTATTTCGTTAACACCGCTGCCCCTTTGAAGAACATGAACGGAGCTTTGGAAACCTTGCAGTATGGGACCTATCGCTATGCCGCCGCCAAGTCTCCACAGGAGTTTATAGGCGCTGTTGCCCGCTTCAAGGTTGGGGAAAACAAGTACGCTGGCATCGCCCTTGATGTCGGAGAAGGGGAATGCCTCTTCCGCTATGGGTCTGTAAAGGGCTGTGTCTGCCTGCATATCGCCGTCTATTATCAGTTTGGGATATTTATCCTTAACCTTTTTGATAGCCTCAACAATCTTGGTTGTTCTGGGCATTTTCACAGATCCGAAGTTTGTGAAGGATATCATTGCCACCTTAGGCTCAATTTCAAATTTTGCGCATGTGTCCGCGGACTGCATGGCAATCTGTGCCAGAACGTCAGCGTCGGGGTCGATGTTTACTGTGGTATCCGCGCAGAGGACAACCCGGTCTCTGAAAACCATGAAATATGCGCCGGAAGGACTTGTATAACCTTCCTGCATGGGCATTATCTCAAGCAGAGGTTTGATCGCATCCGGATAATTGCGCGAATAACCGTTAAGCAGACAGTCCGCATCACCGCAATAGACCATCATAGCTGCGTAATAATCACTGATGCGCACAAGAAGCCTGTGGGCTTCGTCCAGAGTGAGCCCTTTTCTCTGGCGCATGTTATGCAGCAGTTTGGTATATTTGTCCAGATTAGGCGCGAGTGACGGATTGATTATCTCGCAATCCGTAAGGTCGATGTTATGTCTTTCAGCGATGGCTCGGATGTGTTCTTCTTCGCCAAGCAGTACAGGTTTGGCGATGCCCTCCTCAACCATCTTCTGTGCTGCGCGGAGAACTTTTTCGTGTTCACCTTCGGGCAGTACGAGCCTTTTCGGTTTCTGTCTGGCGACGCTGATTATCTGTCTGGTGAACTCTTTTGCAAACGAGAGTCTTGATTCCAGATAATCCTTGTATTTTTCAAAGCTGGGAATGTCTTTCTGAGCAACGCCCGTATCTATGGCAGCTTTAGCAACCGCAGGTGCAACCCATGTGAGCACTCTGGGGTCGAAAGGCTTGGGAATTATGTAGTCCGGTCCGAACTCAATTCTGTCCACACCGTATGCCTTGCAGACAGCTTCCGGCACTTCCTGACGGGCAAGCTGGGCGAGGGCGTTAACAGCGGCAAGTTTCATCTCTTCGTTGATAGCCTTCGCTCTGACATCAAGTGCACCTCTGAATATAAAGGGAAAGCCGAGAACGTTGTTAACCTGGTTGGGATAATCAGAACGTCCTGTCGCCATGATGGCGTCGCCTCTGATTTCGGCGACTTCTTCGGGCGTAATTTCGGGGTCGGGATTAGCCATTGCCATGATGATGGGGTTGCGTGCCATGCCCTTAACCATGTTAGGCGTCACTGCACCTTTCTGTGAAAGACCAAGAAACACGTCTGCGCCGTCCATAGCCTCTTCGAGGGTTCTTTTGTCAGTTGTGACGGCAAATTCTTCTTTATATTTGTTCATACCTTCGGTGCGTCCGATATATATAATGCCTTTGGTGTCGCACATGGTTATATTTTCACGGGAAGCTCCTACAAGAACCATGAGCTTGCCGATGGCTATGCCCGCAGCGCCTGCACCGTTAACGACAATTTTAACACTGCCTATCTTTTTTCCGACAAGATCAAGAGCGTTTGTGAGTGCCGCAACGGCTATGATTGCCGTTCCGTGCTGGTCATCGTGGAAAACGGGGATATTAAGACGCTCTTTAAGCGTCTCCTCTATATAAAAACAGTCGGGCGCTTTAATGTCTTCAAGGTTGATACCGCCGAAGGTGGGTTCCATCAATTCGCACGCTTTGATAACGTCGTCGGGATTCTTGGTGTTGAGCTCTATGTCGAAAACGTCAACATCCGCAAACCTTTTGAAGAGAACACCTTTTCCCTCCATAACGGGTTTTCCGGCTGCTGCGCCGATGTCGCCGAGACCGAGAACCGCAGTACCGTTTGAAACCACAGCCACAAGGTTCCCTTTTGATGTATAGTCATAGACCAGTTCCGGATTGGCTTCTATTTCTAAACAGGGCTGAGCAACGCCCGGAGTATATGCTAGTGAAAGGTCTCTCTGAGTGTAACAGGGTTTAGTGGCGACTACCTCAATTTTTCCGCATCTCGGAAACTTATGATAGTCCAGAACTTCTTCTTTCGTTATAGCTTTTCTGTTCTTCATATACAGTCCTCCATACTAGTGTTCTGTTACAGAATAGGGTATGTTAAACTATTAGTCAACTCAAAATCGAGTGGTCTAATTTTTTTCACGAAAAAGTTAAATTAAATTAAACGAAAAGTCAGTAATATTTAAATCGAAAAAACCAATTCATATTTATAATATTCCTGCTCTGTTATTGAAATAGAAAATAGTATGAAAATAAAATATCTGTTTGTTATTTGAATTTCCTATCGATATAAACCTTTAAATAAAGCCTTAAACGTGTGATATTCTGAGTTTTGATTTAATTTATAGGAAGATTTTTTAATAGTATTTCTATGCAATAGTAATATGATTAATACTTGCTATATTGTTTTATAATAAGATGTGTCTTGCTGATATATGAGTGTAACCAAAATTTAACAGAAGCTATTTCGGTTTTTTTCTGCGATCTTAAAAAATTGAAATCTGTATCATGAGGGTGTATACATATTACAGGTTTATGTTAGCACGAAAAGGGATATTTTGGATAACGGAAAACTTATTTTCAATTTTAAAACATGGATGAAGCACGAACAGGGGCTTGCCGATAACACAGTTGCCGCTTATGAATCTGACGTTTCTGTCTTTTCATCCTCAACACAAAAAAATCTTGCCGAATGTTCTGCTCCTGAAATAATCTCGTTTATGACCGCAATGCGCAAAAATGGTTACAGTATTGAGACAGTGCTGCGCAGGATATCCGGTATATCCGCATTTTATGATTTTCTGATTCAGGAGAGGATGATAAAGACTAATCCCTGCGGATTTGTGTCCAAACCATCCAAATGGGAAAAGCTGCCGGTATTCCTGAACTTCGACGAGGTTGAGATGCTTCTGGAGGCGCCGGATATTTCATCAAAATTCGGTTTTCGTGACAGGATAATCTTTGAAACTCTCTATTCAACCGGTATGCGTATCAGTGAACTGACCGGGCTTAAAGTTGCGGAACTAGATATGAATCGCGAGATAATGCGTGTAACAGGGAAGGGCGGAAAACAGCGCTTTGTGCCGCTTTACAGCTCATTGGCGGAGAAAATGCGGGATTATCTGAGTTTTCGCAAAGATTATTTTGTGAAAGAGCGAGATGAAGGCTGGCTTTTTCTCAGCAAAAACGGTAAACAGCTAGACAGGGAGCTTGTATTCATGCTTGTGAAAAAATACGCCGAAAAAGCCGGAATAACTAAAAATATATCTCCGCACACACTGCGCCATTCTTTTGCAACCCACCTGCTGACAAACGGTGCGGATCTGCGAACAATACAGATTTTTCTTGGTCACTCAGATCTTTCCACCACCCAGCGCTATACGCACGTCACTGACGACACGTCAAGAAACGTGCTTTTGAACTGCCATCCGAGATTTAAAAGATGAAAAGAATAGCCGTTACTCATAAAAATCCTGATTTCGATGCTTTGGCAAGCGCTTACGCTGCGTACAGACTTTACGGACTGGATGCGGTGGTTACGGCGACATCCTATGAATCTGCTGTTAACGAATACGTTTCAACCCTTGAAAAGCCGCTCCCGATAGTTCATCTGAAAGAGAGGGAGATTGAGGATATAGAATCCATTGAGTTGCTGGTTATAACCGACTGCAAACTGGCAGGCAGGCTTGAACCTCTGGAAAGTCTTGTTGCAAAAGCTGAAAAGGTGATAGTTTTCGACCATCATCCCGCTCACGGACAGGATATAGAGGCGGACGAGATGTATGTTGAGGAGACGGGTTCCTGCGCAGCTGTTATAGTTCAGAAGATGAAAGAGGCAGGGCTTACTCTCACGCCGGAAGAAGCGACACTTATAATGACGGGCATTTATGAGGATACAGGAATGTTGACCTTTACCAGTACCACGGTAAAGGATATGGAAGCTGCCGCGTGGCTTCTTTCGTTCGGGGCGAACCTTCATGAGGTTGGGGAATACGTCAAGCGTGAACTCAGCCGCGAGCACGTTTTTATTCTGAACGAACTTTTGACAAACATGAACGTACATTCCATAGGTTCTGTGCGTGTAGGTATTTCAAATGCGAGTAATGACAAATATATAGAAGATATATCTCATCTTGCTCATAAGATCATGGATATAGAGTCATTGGACGCATTGTTTATTCTGGTGCGTACAGGTGACAGAATTGTTCTTGTGGGCAGAAGCAGAACCGACGATGTTGACGCGGCGGAGATAGCCGCAGCATTCGGCGGCGGCGGGCACTATACAGCGGCGAGCGCTGTTATCAAAGATCAGATGCTCCACGAGTGTGTTGCCAAACTTGATATGATTCTCAGCGAATCGGTTAAACCCGTTAAAATGGCGCGGGACATAATGACATCGCCCGTGAAGACTCTTTCGGCGAACGTAACTTTTGATGCTGCGATAGATATTTTTATGAAACATAACCTGAACAATATGCCGGTGGTTCAGGGAGATGTACCTGTGGGTATAGTTTCCCGAAGGGATATTCTTCAGGGCTTAAAACACGGTCTGAACAAAGAGCCTGTCAGCTCTATCATGCAGGTGGAATTTACAAAAATTCCGCCGGAGATGCCATATTACAACATAGAGGAGACCATGCTCGCAGGAAATCACAAGATGGTCATTGTTGAAGAAGACGGCAGGCTGTGTGGTGTTATCACCCGTACGGATCTTTTGCGGCTTATTCACGACGAGATAGCCAGAATGCCCCGTTTCAGCGACGGAAGGCTCATGAAGGGGGACAACGGCAGAAGCAAGAGTATTGCCGGACAGATGGAAAACATATTGCCGGAGAGGGTTTTCGGTACGCTTAAAGACATAGGCGCAATGGCGGATGAGCTCGGATACAAATGCTATCTGGTGGGCGGTGTTGTGCGCGATATATTGCTCAGAAAGACAAACGAGGACATAGATATCGTTGTTGAGGGCAGCGCACCTGATTTTGCTAAGATTTTCGCTGACAGGATGGGTGCTAGAGCAGCCGTGCACGCAAAGTTCAAAACCGCTGTGGTAATCTTTCCGGACGGTTTTCGTGTGGATTTTGCCACAAGCCGCACGGAATATTACACTTTTCCCGCCTCCGCTCCCACAGTGGAGGACGCTTCCATAAAGAATGACCTGTTTCGCAGGGATTTTTCCATAAACGCCATGGCTGTTAAGCTGAATAAGATGGAGTTCGGCGTTCTGCTGGATTTCTTCGGCGGTCAGAGAGACTTGCAGGATAAGAAGATACGGGTTCTGCACTCACTCAGCTTTGTTGACGATCCGTCCCGCGCACTGCGCGCCGTGCGCTTTGCGGTACGGTTCGATTTTATGATAGGACCACACACCGACAGACTTTTCCGCCATGCCGTCAATCTTGACCTTTTCGAAAGGGTTCAGGGACAGCGGATGTTCCTGGAACTGAAGTATATCCTGAGCGAGAAGAACTACCGCAAGGCATTAAGGATGATGCGTAAATATGACCTTCTGAAATTCTTTCATCCTACTCTGCGGCTGGATGAGCGGAAAGAAGCGCTTTTTGACGATCTGGATACCATTCTGGACTGGTACGGGTTCCAGTTTGACGAGGAACCGGAAGCGTATCTTTCACGGATGGCTGTGCTTTTCAGCGATATGGAGAGACAGGCTGTTAAGGACGTTCTGAAACGCTTCAGTCTGGACGAGCATAAAACAAAGCAGCACGCAGAATGTTTCAAAATGGTGAAGGATACATCTGCGTGGCTTAAGCGCTCTAAAAAAATGCCTGATTCGGTGTTCACCAGACGGATGAACATCATGGAGACTCCTTGCGCAATAGCGGTTTCCTCTCTTGCGGGAGAGGACTTCGAGCGGCAGGTTAAAGAATATTTCACGGTTTTCAGATATGTTAAGCCGGATATCACCGGAAAAGACCTGCTTGAAATGAAAATCGAACCCAGAACAGAGTATTCCAGTCTGCTTTCTGCTGTTAAAGACGCGAAAATAGACAAAAAATGTACCGACAGAGACAGTCAGGTAAGATTTGTACAGGAAATGGTGAAAAATGATAAAAAAGACCGTTGAGGTTGCAAAAATACTCGTTCCGTCCATTCTTGGGCATAAAGATACTCATCTGCGGATGATTAATTCAGAATTTTCCGTAACGACAAGTGTTCTCGGCGGTGTTTTTACTATTGAAGGCAAGGCGGATGACGTTCGCATGGCTGCCAAAGTTCTTGAAGAGATGGTTAAAATAGCCTCGGAAGATGATCTGGACACATCCAAGACCGCAGATATAATCCGTATGATAGCCGATAACACTGAGGACGCATACGACATCATGAAGGATGGTATTCCTGTGGCGGGGCGCGTAAAGAAAGTCGCGCCGAAATCCGCTTTACAAAGGGATTATATCAACGCCATCCGCAACAACGACATGGTGTTCGGCATAGGTCCTGCGGGAACAGGCAAAACCTACCTCGCGATGGCAATGGGTGTTTACTATTTTCTGCGGAGAAAATGCGGTAAGATAATTCTGACGCGCCCCGCTGTGGAGGCGGGAGAAAACCTTGGCTTTCTCCCCGGCGATATAAACGACAAAATAAACCCCTATCTGCGCCCTTTGTACGACGCTATGTATAGTATGATGGACTACGGAAGGGTGAACGCGCTCATAGAGGACGGAATAATCGAGGTTGCGCCTCTGGCTTTCATGCGCGGTCGGACACTGAACGATGCTTTCATCATTCTTGACGAGGCTCAGAACACCACTGAGGAGCAGATGAAGATGTTTCTGACGAGGATGGGCTTTCAGTCCAAAGTTGTCGTTACGGGCGACATAACCCAGATTGACCTGCCAACCTCAAGAAACAGCGGACTGATACAGGCGCGTAAGATTCTTAAAGATATCAACGGTATAAAGTTTATACAATTCACTGAAAAGGATGTTGTGCGCAACACTCTTGTGCAGAAGATTGTTCAGGCATACGATAAATTTCATGGAGACGTACATTGAAAGCGGAAATACTTATCACAGACGAAGTTGAAAGCGGTCTTGGGGAAGAACTTTTCAAACAGGCGGCAGACGCTGTGTTCGAAGAACTTGATATCGAGTTTGAAGAGTGTGAGGTTTCTCTGCTGATATGCGATGATACGCAGATTAAGGAGCTTAACAAAGAATATCGTGAAAAGGATTATGCTACTGACGTGCTGTCTTTCCCTATGTCAGACGACCCATACGGCGAAGGCGGTATGCTTGGGGATATAGTAATTTCGCTGGAAACGGCTAAAAAACAGGCGTCAGAGGCAGACATTGCCCTCGAACGCGAGGTGAGCTTCCTTTTTATCCACGGGCTTCTGCATCTCATGGGTTTCGACCACGAGCTTGGGCAGGAGGAAGAGGAGGAGATGTTTACTCTGCAAGAGGAAATATTACTGAAACTTGTCAAATCAGGTAAAGTAGCTTGATAAAGTTTCTTCGTTATGTTATTTAGAGCTAATCGGAGCAGGATTTTTCCATGCCGAAATTAATATTATTTATGAGGTAAAAGACCCTTCAATGGACTCGGACAGTTCGTGTTATTGCTTCAAAGGAGCCTTAGGTGAGTGATTCGTTAATTCTTGAGTTGCTTGCTATTGTGCTCTGTATCGTCCTGTCGTCATTCTTTTCAGGAAGTGAAACTACCCTGACGTCGCTCAGCGAGATCCGCGTGCGCCGAATGATGGACGAAAACCCCAAAAATAAGCCGCTGACACTGTGGCTTGACCATCCCAACAAGGTGCTTAACACCATTCTTATCGGGAACAACATCGTAAACATTCTGGCATCGGTTCTGGCAACGGATTTCACTGCGAAAATCGCCGGTAACTCAAACATTGCGCTTGTAACGGGCGTGATGACCCTTACTGTGCTTATTTTCGGCGAGATAACACCCAAAACATATGCCAAACATAACGCCGAAAGACATGCTCTTGCCGTTATAAAAATAATAAAACTCCCATTTGTTATTTTTTATCCGCTTTCATTTGCCCTTAATAAGCTGGTGAGATGGATAATCGTACTTTCCGGCGGAAATGTTGAAAAATCCAGACACAAGATAACCGAGGATGAGCTTGAATTTTATATCTCCGAAAGCGGGAAAGAAGGTATGCTGGAAGATAACAAAAGCAAAATGCTCCAGAACATCTTTGATATCAGCGAAATTTACGTTAAAGAGGTCATGGTGCCCAGAACGGATATGGTGGCTATAGATATCAACACCCCCGCGGAAGAATATCTGGACAGGATTCTTGCTTCGGAATTTTCAAGGATTCCGGTGTACGAAGACAGCATAGACAAAATAGTCGGTATCCTTTATGTCAAAGACCTGCTGAAATTTGTCAAAGAGGACGGGGTTAATTTCGACCTGAAAAAGGTTATCAGAAAACCTTTCTTTGTGCCGGAAACCAAAAAAATAGATTCCATGATGGGTGAGTTTCAGAAAAGCCGTAACCATATGGCTGTCGTTATAGACGAATACGGCGGCGTTGCCGGTATCGTCACCCTTGAAGACATTCTCGAAGAGATTGTCGGCGAGATTTGGGACGAATACGACACGGAAGAACACGAGGTCGTTCAGACATCTGATGATACTTATATCGTTGATGTGCGGATGGATATCGACGATTTCTGCGAGAAGTTCGGCGTTGATAAAACTCATGAGATGGATGAATATGAAACCTTTGGCGGTCTCGTTTTTGACATTGCAGGGAAGATCCCGGAGGTCGGCGAAGTTTATAAATTTGATGGCTATTCCTTTAAAATATTGAATAAACACGAAAGAAGACTTGACAAGGTGGAGTTAACAAGGCTACACAGAGAGCCTGAAGATGATGAGGAGAACTCCGCCGAATATGAAAAAACAGCATAAAACAGGTTTTGTAGCAATAGTAGGGCGCCCCAATGTGGGCAAATCCACGCTTCTTAACGCCATTCTTGGCGAGAAGATCGCCATTACGTCTGCAAAGCCGCAGACAACAAGAACAAACATTCAGGGAATCCTCACAAACGAGGATTCCCAGATCATCTACATAGACACGCCCGGTTATCACAACGCGAAAGATACCATAAACAAAATGATGGTTCAGCAGGCGAAAGACAGCCTCGATAATGCCCATGTGATATACATGCTAGTGCAGCCGGACGAATTTATGGGACCGGAGCTTGAGAGCCTTATTAAAGTGCTTGAAAAGACAGAAGCAGTTAAGTTCCTTGTGGTTAACAAGGTTGATAACTTTAAACGTGAGCTTATATACGAAGCTGCTAATAAGTTTTTTCCTAAACTGCAATTCAAACACGTTCTACCGGTTTCTGCGCTTAAAGGTACCAACGTTGACAAGCTCATTGAGCTTACCGTTGAGGAACTGCCCGAAGGCGAACCTCTCTTCATAGACGACGAAATAACCACCCAGCCGGAAAAACTTCTGGTTTCGGAATTTATCAGGGAACAGGTGTTTCGCAGGCTGAAAGACGAGATACCATATCAAATAATTGTTGAAACAGAAAAAATTGAAGACAGAAACGACGATTTGATGTATATTGCAGCATCGATAATCGTCAACCGCGAATCCCAGAAAGGGATTGTTATCGGCAAAGGTGCTCGCGAGCTTAAAGAAATCAGCACTGCGGCACGAATATCTTTGTCAAATTTCTTCGGTGTAAAGATTTATCTGGATTTATATGTTAAAGTCATTGAAGGCTGGCAGACAAAAGATGAGTATCTGAAACTACAGGGGCTTTATTGAAATGACAGGAATCTCTGTGAAAACGAAGAACAGACACATAGGAATCAGCGCCGTTAAGCATCCTCAGATGCGCATACAGCGTCAGTATTTCACGGAGATGGAAAACTCTTGCGACTCCCGATCGCGCTGAACGGTTTAAACCGTTAAAAACATTATGTTTATCAGCGCTTTGAAAGGAGAAATGCCATGGTTAAGATTTACACTAACATCAACTCCCGTCTGAAAATTTTCGAACTTGAAGAATACCTTGCAAATATTGAAGAATTTGAGAGTGACGTCCTCTGGGTGGATATGATAAACCCATCCGGTGAAGACATAAATACTGTTGCTAAAGAGTTCGAAATAGAGTTCCCCTCTAAACAGGAAACTGAAGAAATTGAAATAAGCTCACGTTTCTGGGAATCTGATAAGGATATAACAATCAACAGCTATTTCCTTATTGTCGATGGCGAGGCAGTCTACAACGAGACCGTTACGTTCATTTTGCAAAATAACCTGCTTGTAACAATGAGATACAGAGAACTGAAAGTTTTCAACGAATGCGTTAAGAAACTGGTTTCAAGCCCAAGTATATTCCGCGACGGCTCATATATTTTAAGCTATATCTTCGAAACCCGCATCGACCTTGATGCCGACATCATAGAAGGGCTTTCACGCAACATATCCGGTCTTCGCAAAAAGCTGTCTGCAAACGATATCGACAACGAAGACATACTGGACTATATCTACCATTACGAAAACCTTAACACCAACATAAGAGACAGCCTTATAGACAAGCAGCGCATCATATCCGCACTGCTTAAATCACATAAGCTGGCGGAGATAATCAAAAATAATTTCCGCATTATGATTAAAGACGTTAACTCGCTTATAGATTATGCGAAATACAACTTCGACCGTATGGACTATATCCAGAATATCGTTCTCGGCTTCGTAAACATTGAGCAGAACAAGGTAATTAAGATATTCACAGTGGTTAACGTGATTTTCCTGCCGCCCACTCTTGTTGCCAGTATTTATGGCATGAACTTCAAACATTTTCCGGAACTCGGTCTGAAATACGGATACGGGCTTTCATGGGTGCTCATGATAGTTTCAGCGATTCTGCCCGTCCTTATTTTCCGCAAGAAAAGATGGCTATAGGCTGAAAATAGCTCTTTGCTTTCTGCCGTTTTGGAGTAATGTATCTGCATGAGCAGAGAGAAGACCGGAGCCATAATCTATCGTCTTGTAAAGTATTCCGACAGTTCCGCCATTGCCATGGCTTTCTCGAAGGAATTTGGCAAAGTTAAGCTGTTTGTGCCCAAAGCGTACACGAAAAAGGGCGGGGTGATGACGTTTATCCCCGGTCTTCTGGATCTTGGCAGAAAAGACAGCGACCTGTCCAGATTTTATTCTTTCGAGCCGGATACGGCTTTCTATAAATATCTGAATAATCACGAAATTATCCTTCGACTTCATCTTGTTTTCGAAATTTTCGACGGACTCTACCAAATTGATATGGCGGATGAACGCCTATTTGATCTGATACTTAAAATAGACGACGTAAACTATAGAAAGATAACACCTTATATGATTTATTTTATGCTGAAACGTGCGGGCTTGATGTATGATACGGAAAACTGCGCGAACTGCTCGTCGGATGAAGACATTTTTACAGTGGCATCTAACGGGATGTACTGCCCCACATGCGCAAAAGAGCTTGATATAGATAGTTTTTGCGACAGGGAATCGGCATATATAATTCGTTGTTTCGGTAATGCACCTCTCTATAAAGCTCTTACAATCAACAGGAAACAAGAGATACAGGTGCTCAGTGCCCTTGGTGCATATGCTGCGCATGTGTTCGAAAAACCACTGAAAAGCCTGAAAACCATTATGGATATTATATAAAACCGAAGAAAACAGGCTATAGAAAAAATTAATACATGTTATTTTCTTTACATTTTTAAAACGAATGGCTACACTTAATAAGTGCTTCACATATAACACAAATAACAGGTATGCAAAATATAAGAGGTTATTATGGAAAAGGGTGTTACGAATCTTAACAGATTCCTCATTGAGGAGCAGAGGGCGTTTCCCGAAGCTACGGGTGACTTTACCATGCTCATCGAATCGATTGCTTTCGCTTCCAAAATCATCAGCCGCGAAGTAAACAAAGCGGGCATAGTCAATATCATCGGAAAAGCGCAGTCGGTCAATGTGCACGGCGAGGAACAACAGAAGCTGGATGTCTATGCCGACAAAAAGATGATAGAGGCAATGGACCACCTCGGCAAACTCTGCGCAATGGCTTCAGAGGAGAACGATGAGGTAATTCAGGTGCCCAAAGAGTACCCCAAAGGCAAATACCTTGCGGTTTTCGATCCGCTGGACGGCTCCAGCAACATCGATGTGAACATCAGCATCGGAACCATCTTCGGCATCTTTAAGAGACAGGACGGCGACACGGGAACTCCTTGCTGCAAAGACTTTATGCAGCCGGGGCGCAAAATGGTTGCCGCAGGATACGTTATCTATGGTTCATCGACAATGATGGTATATTCCGCGGGCAACGGCGTACACGGTTTCACTCTTGACCCCAGCATAGGCGAATATATCCTCAGCCATCCCAATATGAAAATCCCAGAATGCGGAAAGATTTACAGCATAAACGAAGCGAATTACCACCACTGGGACGAACCCACAAGAAAGTTTGTTGAACATATCAAAAACAACACTGAAAGAACATACACCGCAAGATATATCGGCTCACTGGTGGCTGATTTCCACAGAAACCTGCTGAAAGGCGGCGTTTTCCTTTATCCCGGCGACGAAAAAAACAAACGCGGCAAACTGCGTCTGCTTTATGAGTGCGCGCCCCTTGCATATCTCATAGAGAACGCAGGAGGACGTGCGACAAACGGCGTTCAGGACATTCTGGACATAGTGCCCGATACGCTGCACCAGAAAGAACCGCTTATTATCGGTTCTAAGTACGAGGTTGAAACCTATCTGAGATATCAGAGGGGCGAACTCAAATAGAAGATGCTCATAGGCGCGCATAAATCTATAACAGGTTCAATTGATAAAAGTATTGAGAGGGCACTCGCAGACGGCTGTGAGTGCCTTCAGATTTTTGTGAAGAACAAGAACAGATGGGAGGGCAAGCCGCTTTCCGAAGACGAGGCTCTTGCCTTCGCATCCGCACTTGTTAAAAGCGGACTGAAGGTCTGCTCACACGCATCATATCTCATCAATCCCGCTGCCGTTAATCCTGAAACCGCTGATAAATCATTCATATCTTTCAAAGACGAGCTTTCCCGCTGTGACAGGCTTACTGTGCCTTTCCACGTTATCCATCCCGGCGCGCATATGAAAGCCGGTGTTGATGCCGGAATTGACAGCGTTGCGGAATTTCTGGACAAAGCATATGACGAGGGCGGGTTTTCCGTTATGACATTGCTGGAGACTACTTCCGGAATGGGAACGTGTCTTGGGCATAGAGTTGAGGAGATTGCCCGCATAATCGAAAAGTGCAGACATGGCGACAAAATAGCTGTATGTCTTGATTCCTGTCACATTTTTGCTGCCGGATATGATATAGTCGGGGCATATGATGAAGTTTTTGATGAATTTTTCCGAATTTTCGGGGATAAGATAAAGGTGTTTCACCTGAATGACAGCAAAAAATCTCTCGGCTCAAGGCTTGACAGGCATGAACTGATAGCGGGTGGCGAAATCGGCGAGGCTTTTTTCAGAAAAGCAGTCAACGATAAGAGATTTGAAAACGTGCTGGGTATATTGGAAACGCCCGTTGAAACAGACTATAAAGAAGAGATTAAAAAACTGAAATCCTACAGGGGGAAATAGATGGAAATCACCGAAACACCGGTCGTTACCGTTATGAAAGAGCTTATAAAACCCGATAGAATCGCGGAAACACACATTTCCTATGTGTTTCTTAAAGACGATTTTGTCTATAAGGTAAAAAAATCGGTAGATTTCGGATTCCTTGATTTCAGCTCTAAAAAGAAACGCAAAGCTATGTGCATACTGGAAAAAGAGCTTAACGAACGCTTTTGTAAGGATATTTATCTGGACGTTCTGAAAATCGTCCGCAAAGAAAAATCTTTCGACCTTGTAAAATACGACAGTTCACTGCTCACCATAGACTACTGTGTTAAAATGAAGCGCATCAAAGACGACGCGTTCCTTTCCGCAAAGGTTGCAAACGGCGATGTAACAGCCGAAGACGCTGTGCGGATAGGTGAGAACGTCGCAAAACTCTTTAAAAATATAAAAACAGATCCATATGCGGCAGAGGCGAACGGCAGTTATGACATCGTGCGTTTCAACTGCGAGGAGAACTTTTCGCAGACCGAGGGCTATAAGGGCGGGCTGATTGACGCTGCACAGTTCGATTTCATAAAAAAGCAGACAATGCAGTTTCTGGATGAGAACAAAGAAATGTTCGACCGAAGGCTGAAAAACGGATATGTTGTTGACGGGCATGGCGATTTGCGCCTTGAACACATTTACATGGATGGCGACGATTTCGGGCTTATCGACTGCATAGAGTTCAACCAGCGGTTCAGGTTCAACGATGTTATGTCGGAAATAGGCTTTCTGAGCATGGAAGTTGACCAGATGGGGAAAACAGAGTTTTCCGACGGGCTTCTGGAGGGCTTTTTCAAGGTCTATGACGACGATGATTCCAAAAAACTGCTGAATTTTTATCGCTGTTACAGGGCATACGTTCGCGCCAAAGTTACCTGTTTTCTCTTGAGTTCAAAAGACGAGAACTGGGAGCACTACAAAAAGAACAGGGATGATGTTACAAAACTGATGAACATGGCGGCACTCTATGCAGCGAATATGTTCGAAACAAAAAGTCTTATTTTTTATGGACTTATGGCTTCCGGCAAAACCAGGAACGCCAAGGTGTTCAGTGAAATATTTCCCGTCAGACATATAAATACAGACGTTGTGCGCAAGGTTATGCATGGCATCGACCCCGAAAGCAAAGTGCATGTGGATTTCGGCGTGGATATCTATTCCAAGGAAAACTCACTGAAGCTCTATGAGGAGCTTGGGATGATGGCGGAGAACAATAGATGTCTGGGGCGTATGAGTGTTATTGACGGCAGCTTCAGTAAATCCGAATATCTGGACAGGGTGAACATGTCCTATAATGGAAAATTCATAAAAATACGCTTTTTCGCCTCAGAAGAGGAGATAATGGCGCGGCTTGAGAAACGCAAAAACAAGATATGTGTCACAGACGGGCGCATTGAGATCTACGAAAGCCAGAAAAAAACCGCGCAGGACATAGGGGCGGATTTCGATATGGAGACCACTGGCAGAGCGGAAGACAACGCCATGAAAATACTGGGATTTCTGATTAATGAAGCATAATTTTGATATAAAACAGGTTAATTCCCCATTCGAGGATACGGCTTTTTTTGTTCGCAATGTATATAAAACGGAAGGATTTCTGTTCGACTGCGGCAGACTTGGCGGATTGACAAATTCCGAAGTGCTATCCATATCCGAAATATTCATAAGTCATACTCATATAGACCATTTTTACGGGTTCGACAGGATATTGCGCGGAACGCTTCTTTCCGGCAAACGGTTCCGTGTATTCGGACCGCAGGGAATCATAAAAAATGTGCGGGGCAAGATTGACGCGTACACATGGAACCTTATAAAGAGTTATCCGGTGAGCTACGAAGTTGTTGAGCTTAATTCCGGCAAAAAAGAGTATGAAACAGCTGTTTTTTCCGCAGCGGATGGCTTTGAGATGGTAAAAGGTTCCATAAAACACGAAGATTTGGTACTTGGTGACGGTTTCAGGCTTGATTTTGACATTTTCGACCACAGAGTCCCGTCCGTGGGCTACAGAGTTTCTGAACGTGAGATGGTTGCAGTTAAGAAGGATGCTCTGGATAACGGATTTCGTTCCGGAAAATGGATAGGGGAGCTGAAACGCAGAATACTTGCAGGCGATCTTGACGGCGATATAGAGGCGGAAAGTACTGACGGTTTGGTAAAAATGTCCACTCGTGAGGCGCGGGACAGATTTATTGAACATGTTAAACCGAAATCCGTCACTTTCATAACAGATATTGCACCGAGTACGGAAAACTATGAAAAGGCGGTGGCACTGGCAAAGGATACGTCTGTTTTGCTCATAGAGTGTGTTTTTCTCGAAGAGGATTTTGAACACGCAGATATAAAAAAACATCTGACAATGACACTTTCTAAGAAAATTTACAGAGAATCAGATGCACAAAAGGTGCGGTTTTTCCATTTTGCGCCACGTTATGATCAGTGCCGAAGGGAGTTTTACGAAAGACTCCACAGTGATATGGAAGGTTGTATATACTGATGATCGAGCTGAAACCATTCAAAGATCTGAAAGATGTAGATGATATCGAACTGCACGATCTGGATTTTAAACGTGCAGAGTCTGAAAACGTCGCGTTGACAGCAAATTATCCGCATTTTGAAAAACGCGGAGACATAGGCGTTTTACTGGTGCACGGGTTCACATCCAGTCCGCTGGAGATGCAACCCCTTGCCGGGTACCTCGCAGGGCAGGGATACAGCGTTTATAACGTACGCCTTGCCGGACACGCGTCTGATTATCATTATCTCAATATGACAAGTTATGACGACTGGTACGATTCGGTCAAATACGGTCTTTTTACACTCAGGCGCAACTGCAAAAAGGTTTTTGCGGCGGGTTCGTCCATGGGCGGGCTGATATCCCTTATGACAGCGCACCTGAACGGACTTGATGGTGTTGTGCTGATGGCACCCTGCATAAAGATAAAAGCGCCGCTGACCTCGGTCACGCCCCTGTTGAGCAGAATCATGCCGTATATGCCAAAGATAGGGTTTGATATGCAGTATTCAGATATATTTTACCACACGTGGCCCATGAAGGGAGTGGCAGAGCTTTACAGATTCACTAAGTACGTAGAAAAAGTCACTGCGGATTTTTCCATGCCGCTTCTTGGGTTCCAGTTTCCCGGTGACATGATAGTAAGTGCCGGAGCAACAAAAAACTTCTTTTCACGCGTCGGTTCGAAAGATAAATTGTATGTTGAATTTCCTCGCAAAGACGGGCAAACTCATATATTGACATCCCACCTGAATCAGCATAGAGATGAGATGTTTGCAAATATTGCCATTTGGCTGAAAGACAGGAGCGAAAAATGACGGAAAGTCTTAAAATAGGCTTCATTGGAGCCGGAAACATGGCAGAGGCGATTATAAAAGGGCTTCTCGCATCCGGACTTAAAACGGAACTCGCCGTCAGCGATTCCAGCGTGGAGAGACTTGAGGTTATTCGTACCGTATACGGCATCGAAGGCGTTACCAAGGACAATAAAAAAGTGGCGGATTTTGCGGACGTTCTGGTTCTGGCTGTTAAACCCCAGATAATATCCGTTGTTCTGCGCCAGCTCAAGGGCAGGGTGCGCGAAAAGCTCATCGTATCCATAGCGGCGGGAGTGACCACTGAATATATTGAAAGCGTTCTTGGTGAAGATACGCGCATTGTCCGTGTCATGCCTAATACGCCTGCTCTGGTTCTCAGCGGTGCTGCGGCTGTGTGCGGCGGAAAAGCGGCTTCGGATGAAGATCTTGCAACAGTAAAGTCCATGTTTGATGCCGTTGGAAGCTGTATCATTGTTGACGAATCAAAAATGGATGCCGTCACAGGGCTTTCGGGCAGCGGTCCTGCATACGTCTATCAGTTCATAGAGGCTCTGAGCGATGCCGGAGTTAAAATGGGGCTGATGCGTGGGGACGCGACCGTTCTTGCCGCGCAGACAGTTATGGGAGCCGCAAAGATGGTACTTGAAACAAAGAAACACCCCGGCGAGCTGAAAGACAGCGTGACCTCACCCGGCGGAACAACAATATGCGGCGTGCATGAGCTTGAAAAAGGCGCAATGCGTGCAACAGTGATGAACGCAGTGGAAGCGGCAACGGAGAAATCAAAAGAGCTTGGTAAACGAAAATAAAAAGTGTGCAGAATTTTCACTCATGTGTGAAATATTTGTATGCACATTATTTTATAAATGGTTAATAAATAATAATTACCAGTAAAATATGAAGTGGTATCACTTTTGCATTATCCTTTGAGGAGGAAAAAATGCGAAAATATAGAGATACCATTTCGATTATTACTTTTGTTCTGTTTATTTTGTCGGCTGTGACAGGTTTCATAATATTTTTTATGCCACACGCCCCACGACCGGCTGTGGCTGCTGAAGCTGTACGGACTATAAGTTTCGGGCTGGTGCTGAAACGGACCCACGAATACGGTGCTATGCTGATGGCGGTTGCCGCTCTTCTGCATATTTACCTGAACTGGGGTGCTTTAAAAAGCTATATGATTAAAAACAAATAAGAAAGGCGGTCTTGCGACCGCCTTTTAACGTTATATCCTTTCAGAGATGAGATCACCCATCTTGTCTGTTTTGACCAGTGTCTGACCTGTCTTGTTTTTGTTAAAAATGTCGCCTGTTCTGTAACCTTCGTCCAGAACTTTCTGGATAGCGTTTTCGATGTCTGTTGCAGCTGCATCCATACCCAGAGAATAACGGCACATCAGAGCCGCGGACATTATCTGCGCTATGGGGTTTGCTATGTTCTGTCCTGCGATATCGGGGGCTGTGCCGCCGATAGGTTCATAAAGACCGAAGTTTGACTCGTTGATTGAAGCGGAGGGGAGCATACCCAGTGAACCGGTCAGCATTGCCGCTTCGTCAGAGAGGATATCGCCGAACATGTTTTCAGTTACAACAACGTCGAACTGGGAAGGCCAGCGCACAAGCTGCATTGCGGCGTTGTCCACGTACATGTGGTTAAGCTCCACGTCGGGATAGCTCTTGTGGACCTCTGTAACAACCTCTCTCCACAGTATTGATGACATAAGTACGTTTGCTTTGTCTACGCTTGTAACTTTATTGTTGCGCAGTCTGGCGGCTTCGAAGGCGAGTTTGGCGATACGCTCGACTTCTGGTTTTGTGTAAAGCATGGTGTCCATGCCCATTGTGCGTTCAGCGTTTATCTCTTTGGGCTGACCGAAGTAGATACCGCCTGTCAGCTCACGGAAGAATGCTATGTCGAGACCTTCGGGAATAAGCTCGTTTTTAAGTGAGCTTGCGTCTATGAGCGAGGGGAATATTTTAACGGGTCTGATATTGCAGAACAGGCTGAAATGTTTGCGCAGAGGAAGCAGAGCGCCTCTTTCAGGCTGTTGTGCCGGAGGAAGGTTTTCCCATTTGGGACCGCCGACAGAACCGAACAGGATAGCGTCTGATTTTTCGCAGAGCGCAAGTGTCGATTCAGGAAGGGGGGTGCCGTGGTTATCTATCGCGATACCGCCTATGTCGGCGAATGAAAATTCGAATGTTTTGTTATATTTTTCAGATACTTTGTTCAGGACTTTAATAGCCTGCTGCATGACTTCGGGTCCGATTCCGTCGCCCGGTAAAACTGCTATCTTTGCCATGTGGAACACTCCTTATATTAGTCAACCATCAATTTTATTCCAATACATCTGTAAAGTCAAACTGTAATATGTTCAATAAGACTACATCGCGTGTTCGCGTCTGTATATGATGTAAACTGCCAGAGACGCGAAGAATATAATAGGCAGAAAGCTGGACATAAAAGGGCTGAGGACACCGTTTTTACCCAGCGAAGCGCAGGACGCAACGCACATCCAGAATCCGAAGCCGACGCCCAGGGACTTAGCAGCAACCTTTATGTATGAGTGGCTTCTGTTGAAATCCACGCACAGTGGGAATATCACCAGAATTATCACCAGCACGCTTATAGCATGAGCAAATATTTTATATATCTGCATCATATACTTAGACGTATTAACGTTCTGGTTTTTCATAACCTCAGCAACTTTGTATATGTCTCCGATGGAAACGAACTGAGGTTTCAGAAACGGCATCTTGGAAAGCTCGTCGAATATGGGTTTATCTGTGATTATATTCCTGACGTCATAGGTTTTTTTGGGAACGTTCATCATATCGTACTTTTTCTGGTTAAACAGCTTCCACTTGTTCCCGTCTTTTTTTGCGGAGTTGTAGGTTTCAATGGATTCAACCTGTAGTTTGTCGTTCAGGGTATATTCCGTAACGTAGTGAAATTCCATCTTTTCCGGGTCAAGTGCAGTGATGTGTATGAACCTGTTGCCGTGTAGTTTCATCCAGATATTTGTGAGAGAGGGACGAATATCCATCTCTTTCTTATATATTATCTCTGCGGCATATTTTTCACGCATATACATGACTTTAGGGTTTATTGTGTTTGCTGTTAGCACCAGAAGCATGGAGACCACAACGCCGGAGATAAGAAACGGCTGTATCAGGCTGCGAATTTTTCCGCCGAGGGATACATACGCCACGAGTTCGTTATTCTTTATGAGGGTCAGCATCACCAGCATGGTTGAAATGACTATGGACATCGGCATTGTTGTGTAAAGCAGATAGGGGACTTTCATCAGGTCAAATATTAGAACTTCTGTGATGGACACAGCGTATTTGTCTATTAGGTCCGTGTGCATGGCAGCGTTTGCGAGGAGAGAAATCACCCCCACAACAATCTGAACCACTATTGTATATTTCAGGAATAAACCTATGACATATTTATCAAATTTGGATATCATAAAACTCTCTCATAGGCGAAGATGCTCAGTATGCCGAAAAAGATGTTCGGCACCCATGCGGCGAAAAAGGGGTCTATACTTCCTTCTGTTGCGATGTTCTGCGCAACGAGAAACATCATGTTGTAAATAACCACGATGAACACTGTTGAGGGTATCGCCATTGTTTTTCCGCTTCTGTGGAAGAACATGCCGATGCTCATGCCGAAGACGCACATTATGATTGCTGCAAAAGGCATGGAGAAGCGTTTTGAATATTCAAATTTATATATCGGGTCTTCTTTAAAATTAGCCCTGAGCTCTCCCATTGGCATAAGCCTTTCGGTTTTAATGGTGACTCTGGATGCGTCGGAGAGCGGCGCATTTATACTGAATTTTTCAAAATTTATGGTTGAGTGCATATTGTCTTCTCGGATGGTTGCGATGCGCCCGTTGGAAAGTTCCAGAAGAAGCCCTGCGTCTCCGGTGGGGATAATCTGGGCAGACTGCGCGGTTATAACTGAGTTCTTGTTCTTATCAATTATCATCAGCCTTTCATATTCCGTGTCGCTTTTCTTTTTTTCCGCATAGAAAACGTAGCCTTTAAGTTCTTCGTAAAGCTCTTTTTCTTTGATATCTTTAATGGAAACCAGCTTTGCCATCCTGAGTACGTTTTCCGCTGCCATAAAACTTCCCTTTGGCATGAAATATGCGCTCATGGCGATTCCGAGCAGGAAAACGCCTATGGCGAATATCATTGCCGGTAAAAGGAAAAACCTTCTTCCTGCTCCGAATGAACGCATAGCTATTATCTCGCTTTCAGAAGACATTCTGCCGAAAACGAAGATAACTGCGAGCAGTGCCGAAGTGGGGATGGTTATGACGAAAAAAGAGGGGAGATAATATATAACCGTCTGGATTATCAGCCATGCCGGAACGCTTTTTGTAAAGAAAAGGTCTGACAGGTCAACAAGTTTGTCCAGCAACAGCAGGAGCACGAAAAATATATTGCCGAGAAGGAATATCGGCAGCAGTTCCTTCAGGATGTATTTATGAATCAGCTTGAGTTTCACTGTAAAGCCTTATGACCGGAGTCTCTTTTTTAACTGTAACCTCGTCGATGCGGACGATATAGCTGAGCGGGATATACGAGCGCTCAACATTTTTGAAGACCTCTTTCAGTTTTCCGTCGTCCGGAGAGATAATTATGTCGGACTGACCGATGAATACTATGTCGGAAATCTCTATCAGCCCGAGGAACGACGACGGGTTCAGGTAGCTTGCGTGTATGGTCTGAACCTTCTTGTCTTCGTCTATAAAGATTATTTTATACAGCTTTTTGTTCATTCGTTTATTCGCCTTTGCGGTAATAGAATTTCACTGCGGAGCGTGATGAGAATGAATCGAATATCAGGTTAACAAGGCTGATTACGATAGCGCCGAGAAACGCTGCCCAGAAGCCTTTTATAACGAGTTCCTCAATGAAATGTGCTGTCAGCAGCAGAAGCAGCGAGTTGATTATCATATATCCTATGCCGAGGCTCAGAATCTGAAACGGAAGGGTCAGGAAAAAGAGCAGCGGTCGCAGGAACGTCTGAAAGAATGTGAGGATAAGAGCAGCCGCCAGAAGAGCGCCGTAGGATTTCACGTCGATGCTTTCCATGATAAGCGATGCAAAACCTATTCCTATTACATTGACACAAATTCTGTAAAGTATATACTGAAATCTATACATAATATGACATAATATATCGTTAAAATGATAATAACAAGGAGTTTTTCATGATAGATCTGCATTGTCACTCAACCTATTCTGACGGTACGTTTTCTCCTGCAAAGCTGCTTGAATACGCCGAGAAAAGGGGCGTGGAGGTGCTGGCGCTAACCGACCACGATACGGTGGACGGGCTGCCGGATTTCTTTTCTCACGACACCAACGTAGAGCGCGTTGCCGGTACGGAGCTTAGCATAGATTACGACAAGGGAACGTTTCATGTTGTTGGTCTGTTTCTTGATTATCATGAAAAAAATCTGAATGAAACGCTGGATTTTCTGAAAGCGGCGCGCAGGGTCAGAAATGAGAAGATACTCACAGCCGTTGGCAATCTGCTGGGGCGCGAGGTCACTCTGGATGACGTTTCCGATGGCAACGAAGGCGAACTGGGGCGACCTCACATCGCTAAATTTCTTATCAAGTGCAAAGTAGTCGGTTCCATGCAGGAGGCTTTCGATAAGTATCTTGCCAAAGGAAAACCGCTTTATGCAGACAAGGAGAGACTGGGCTTTGACGATGCGGCGAGGATTATTCACGGCGCAGGCGGGATAGCTGTTCTGGCTCATCCTGTCAGTCTTCGTCTTGAAGACTATGCAGTGGAGCCGTTTCTTGCTGATTTAAAAGACAGAGGGCTTGACGCTATAGAGGTTTTCTGTTCAGAGGTTGTTCCTGAACGTCGTCCGTTTTATCTTGAAATCGCCCGAAAGCTCGGTCTTGGAGTGTCCGGCGGCAGTGATTTCCATGGGGACAATAAACTGAAAATAGCTCTGGGCACCGGTCCTGAAACTCTTAACACACCTTATTCAGTATATGAAGCGCTGAAAGAGCTTACGCAGAGATAGTCGAACACCTCTGTATGGTCTTTTATGACCGTGCTGTCCTCAAGCTCGTTTTCGTATGCGAGGAAATGCACGTCTGCTGCTTTTGCAGCCAGATAGTCCGTCATCGAATCGCCTATGAATAGCAGGGCGTCTTTTGCGCTTCGGAAATAATCCATAATCTTAAAAAGCCCCTCAGGGTTTGGCTTGGGATTTGCTACATCCATACACGTGACGGTATAGGAGAAAAAATTTCCCATACCGAAATGTTCCAGAAGGTATGAAAGCGATATGCCTCTGTTTGTGAAAACGGCTAGGCTGCGACCGGAACTTTGGAGCTTTTCGAGGGTATCGTGTATGTTCGGGTTTGGTTTCATAAGGTCTATGAACATCTTAAAGTTCATTTTCATGGCGAACTCAAGCATCTCGGCAATCAGCTTTTCGTCTTTGACGAAATGCCTGATTATGCCTTCGTTGGTTCCCATCATGGCGAGTTTTACAAGGGAAGGGTTTTCCCAGTCTATGACGGGGATATCGTATTTTTCAAACACGAAGTTGTAATAACCCTTAACAGCCATGGTGCTGTCGAACAGCACTCCGTCGCAATCGTAAACAATAATATTTTTCATACCTATTGCTTAATACATTTTTACGGATTGGGCAATTTGTTTCTAAAGATAAGAAGAAATCAGTCCGAATAGACTGATATCCAGAGGAGGTTGACCCATGGCAGGCATACAGGTGGGCGGTATCGTTTCAGGACTTGACACGAACGCACTGGTTGAACAGATGACACAGCAGGCTAACGTCGCTGTGGAAAGGCTGAACGGACAGTATTCCTATAAAGCACTGGAAAAAAACGTTTATACGTCAATTAACGACATGATGGGCGATATATCCAGCGATCTTTTGTCGCTGAAACTGGAATCAACTTTCCTTTCCAAAAAAGTCAATTCGACAAATTCGTCTGTTGCAACAGCAACCGCGACAACGGATGCTGATATAGGTTCGCACTCTCTGAAAGTTACCAAACTGGCGAAAAACTCCGAGGCCATAAGCTCCTATACCCGCGTTGGCATGGTTTCTGCCGGAGCTAACATTTCCAAAATAACAGGTACCGCCACGGAATCTCTGGAAGGTACGCATACTGTCACAATATCTGCCGGAACCAGTGCCTATATATCTAAAGACGTATTCGAGGTCAGCAATATAGGTTCTGTAACAAAGCAGGCGGGAACAACTTTTTCCGGCATAGATGACAACACCAACGTGCTGACCAGTGATATATCGGGCGATCTGGTGTTCACGTACACAGATGCGGACGGCAACGACCAGTCTGTTACAATAAGCGGGACTTTCGGAGCCTCCGGGCAAGACATAAACGTCGTTTCAACGAATATTCAGGATACGCTCAATAATGCCCTTAACGCTTCACTGGGAACCAACAACGTCCAGTACGTTGCAATGAGAGCGGATTATAACGATTCTGCGGATACCTGGAATTTTTCAATGTATGAAACCACCATTGATGATTTCAACATTGCTTTCGGTGGAACCGATGCGGCTACTCTTAGGGATGAGCTTGGGTTTGCCGAATCCTCTTCCCCGACAGTTTCAACAACAACAAAAATAACTAAATACCACGCAAGCTATGTTTTGAACGATCTTGGCAATAAAATAGCGAGTTCTATTTCGGGTATTGTTCCCGGTGCCAGTTATGAATCTTCCGGTACGCTTACGACGGGAACTTTTGTTTTTGCGCAGGACGCGTCTTTGAAGGTTTCTGCGGCTACATATTCGACATACGTTTCGGACAAGGCGACAACAGGGACTCTGGACACCGCCACCGACGGACTTCAGAACGCCGGATTTTCCGTTACCGCAAACAGCAGCCTCAACGGAACTTTCACCATAAACGGTGTTGCTATTACCGTTGACGACTATACTAAAATAAGCGTTGACGACCTTTTGGGTATAATAAACAGCTCCGGTGCCGGTGTTACGGCTACGTACGATTCCACAGCAAAAAAATTCAAGCTGGAATCCAATACTATAGGTGCCAAGAGCATTACCCTCGGCGACTACAGCGATACCAGCAGTATGTTTAAATTGCTGAAACTTGATTCTACCAGCGATACAAAGTATACTATAGGCAGTACGTCCGGCAGTATAAGTACCACTTCAAACCTTACAGGTGCGGGGCTAACAACTTATCCGTACTCAGGAACGTTTACCATCAACGGTGTGTCCATCTATGTGGATACAAGCGTTGACACCATTCAGACCGTTATTGAAAAGGTGAATAAATCCGGTGCAAACGTTACTATGAGCTACGACAGCACATCCGATAAGGTTAAGCTGAAATCCAACACCATAGATCCCATCATCGTAGGTTCATCTTCGGATACGAGCAACCTGCTTGTAGCGTTTAACCTGACAGACGATACCACCGTGGAAAAAACCATCGGGGAAGAGGGCAGCAGAGCTGTTTTCACTGTTGACGGTACCACGTATATAAGAGATACGAACGTTATCAGCGATGTTGTGGGTGGTCTTACGTTCACGCTGAACTCTGTCAGCAACGAATCAACAACCATCGACGTATCTGTTGACCCTTCCAAAGGCGTTGCTGCATTTGCTAAACTTATCCAGCACTATAACACGCTGATGGAAAAAATGTATACTCCCGAAGTGGACGACGATGAAGAGGATAAGTATATAGAATACCTCACGGAATCAGACCGGGAAAGCATGAGTGAAGATGAAATTGCCGCTTATCAGGAGAAATACGAGCTTTATAACAGTTATAAAATAGTCAGACGAAGCTCGGAACTTCGCAACATGGATACAAACCTCAGAAAATCGTTCTTCGCCGAAAGACCTGGGATAACATCATCCGTAAACGATATGTCCGACCTGGGAATAAAGGTGGCAGGAGCCGGCGATACGTCCAAAGAGGTCTACGGATACCTCGTTTCTCTGTCCACGGATTACGATGAAATATACGCTGCTCTGGAGAGCAACGAAACTTTTATGGACGCTCTTCAAAATAATCCTAAAGATGTTTATACATTTTTTGCGAATTCATCCGATTTAGATGTAGATGATGCTACAACCACCAAAGATAAGGCGAAAGTTCAGCAGCAGATAGAAAACGAAGTCGGCTGGGCAAGATATTTTGGTGATTATGTGCTTAATGCTTATACGGATTCCGACGGAATGATCGGTGCCAAACTGGGTACCAGCGGAAGTCTTCAGACCTACCTGAATAAACTGGCAACAAAGATCAGTGATCAGGAAGACAGGGTTAAGAAGGAGCTTGAACGCTATTGGGCGCAGTTTACAGCTATGGAAAAAGCGATTTCCGATGCACAATCTCAGGCTTCCGCATTAAGCAGCGTGACAGGTTCATCATCTTAATGTATAATAGAGGAGTTTTAATCTATGCAAAGCCCTTACAAGAACTACATCAAACAGGAAGTTGAAGGAGCTACCAAAGGAAAACTTGTTCTTTTGCTGTATGATGGAGCCATCAAGTTTATGCGGATTGCTGTTAAAGCTATTGACGAAAAAAATATTCAGGACTCTCATAACAACATTATGAAAGCCCAGAATATCATCTATGAACTTATGTCCACACTTAACATGGACGCAGGGGATATTTCAAAAAACCTTCTGCGCCTTTACGATTTTATGGTGTGGCAGCTTATAGAGGCAAACAGGGAGAAAAGTAAAGACAAGGTTGAAAGCGTGATAAAACTCATGTCAAACCTGAGAGAAGCATGGCGCGAAGTTGTTCAGAAAGAAGAGGGCGCCGTTAAACCTGAAACTCAGGAGACAGAAACCAGGTCAATCAACTTTGCCGGATAATTTATGACTATCAACTCCAACGGTTCTGTCATTAATCTGCGGGAAAAGCTCCTACAGATGGACAGAAAAAAAACACAATCTGAGTCTGAAAGTGTAAATTCGGACAAATCGTCGGGCGAGTCAGGTTCTGCCGAAAAACAGTATATCTCTGATATCATCGGCATAAGAAACGAAAACAGACTTGCTGTGCAGAGTTCAAACGCAATCACCTCCAAAGACGAAGCGTTTGAGATGCTCGACCTTCTCAAAAAGAAGTTCGCCGACAGTTCCGAATCAGCTTTGAATGCACACAAGAAGGCAAGCCCCGACACAGTTATGAAGTTCTATCCTTTTGAATAACATTACTGTGTCGAAAATTTGCTGATAAGGAAACAATCCTAATGAGCCAATCCGATTTTCTCATAATGTTTAAACAGGCGTATGATGCCGCAAAAGACTTGAACGAAAGAGCTTTTGACGATTCATTTTTGGATAAATATCAAATTTACAGCAGTTACATTTCACAGATAATGCAGATACTCAAAAATATGTCGCCTAAACCGGAAGAGGTGCGGACGCAAATAAAAAACCTTCTTGAGGAACACAAGAAGGTTGAATATCGGCTTGAGCGCGAAAAAACGGAGATTGGGAAAAAAATATCCGGCAAGATACGCAAACAGCATATCCAGAACAAATATAATTCAAAAAGTATTAAATCGGCACTGCTAAATAAAAAAATCTAGAACCATCCGGTTAAGGATTTTATTCCATTTGCCGGACAAGCACGGCATCTTTTTAAAAGACAAAAATCAGCCGATGCAAGGCACAGTAAGTGCTTTCTGAAAAACTACTGTTATTCAGCGTCAATCAGAAGTTCTTTGATCTCTTTGCCGGGTTTAAAGTAAGGTACGTTTTTGGAAGGTACTTCCACTTTGTCGCCGGTTTTGGGGTTGCGTCCGAGTTTAGAGTTTTTCTCTCTGATTTTAAAGCTGCCGAATCCGCGGATTTCCACTTTGTCGCCGGCTTTCAGAGCGTCTTTGATGTTCTGGAAAACGCCGTTAACGATAAATTCGATCTGCTTTTTTGTCAGTTCGGGGTTGAGGGTAGCAATTACTTCGATCAGTTCTGATTTAGTCATAACCATAATCTCCGTGCAAATATCGTTTATTTATGATATTTTTCAATGTCTCATTATATCCGATGTGTTTTAGCGTGTAAAGTGAATTTACATTTTTTTTTAAGGAAATAATTGTCATGGCTGGATTTGTTAAAAAAGTGCTTAAATCCGGGCTGGGAATTTTAACCAGTCGGGTTTTCGGCATGGTGCGTGATGTTCTTGTTGCCGGTTTTTTCGGCGCAAATGCCCTTACAGACGCATTCTTTGTCGCTTTTGCCGTGCCGAATCTTTTTCGCGCTTTTTTTGCCGAAGGTGCTCTTTCTTCCGTGTTTGTTCCTATAATGAGTGACAAGCTGACAAAAGAGGGTGAACGTTCCGCCTATGATTATCTCACCAGTCTTGTTTTTTTTGTTTCCGGAATCATAACGGTGCTTCTTGCGGTTGTGTTCATGTTTCCAGAAACTGCTGTGACAGTTTTTATGCCAGGCTACAGACATGATTCGACCATTCTTTCCGCTGCTTCTGATATGCTTATAATTCTGGTTCCTTATCTGCTTACGATATCCATATGCGCTCTTTTCTCCGGTTATCTGAACATAAAAGAGACTTATTACCTTCCCGCGGCGTCCACAGCTATCCTTAATATCGCCATGATAGCCGGTGCGTGGTTCGGATACATGCATTCCGGAAATATAAAGATTTTGTGTTATGGTGTTCTGGTTGGCGGTCTGCTACAGCTTTTGCTTGTGTTCGGAGCTTCTTTATATAAAGGTTACCGTCCGGTTTTTTCATGTGGGATAAACAGGGATGCTCTTCATTCTTTTTACTATATTCTGCCTTCTCTTGCCAGTGTTGGTATAAATCAACTTAATTTTATGGTCGGGCGCATAATTGCGTCTTTTCTTGCTGTCGGAAGTATTTCGTATCTTTATTATGCGAACAGGCTTTTTCAGTTTCCTCTGGGGATGTTTGCTGTTGCTGTTGGGACTGTGACCTTAACGGAGATAAGCGTGGCAAATTCCAGTGGAAATTTTGGGCAGCGCAATATATTGATAGATAAAGCAGTTAACGCCATTCTTGTCATAATGGTGCCGGCTGCTGCCGGTCTTATAATACTTGCAGACCCGATTATTGCACTTGTATATGGACGGCTTTCTTTCGGTGAAAAGGACGTTCATGCAACAGCATTTGCTTTACGCATGTATTCATCCGGTCTTCTTTTCTTTTCACTGATAAGTGTTTTCAGCAGAATATATTATTCCGACAAAGACGTTAAGACTCCGCTGAGGGCGGCTTCCGTGGGGTTTATTTTTAACGTGATTCTTGGGTTTCTGTTTATGAAGCCTTTGGGGCACGGAGGAATAGCTCTTGCATCGTCTATTGCTGCGTTTGTGAACTGCGCCTGTCTGTATGGAAATCTGCGGCATTATAACTATTCTGTACGGAACAGCCTGAAGCTGATCGGAAAGATTATGTTATCCACGGCAACGATGTCCTTTGTTATATATATTGCGGACATCAGCGGGCTATATGTACTTATAAATGTCGTTCTGGGCTGTGGCATGTATTATTTTATCATGAGGTTGTTAGGGACTGATATGTTGAAGGTGATGAGATGAAAGCTGTGCTTCAGAGAGTAAACAATGCCAGCGTCCGTATAGACGGAAAAATACGGGCAGAAATAGGCAGAGGACTCCTGATATTACTCGGTATCGAGAAGGGTGACGCGGAAGAAAGGTGTGCGGAGCTTGCTTATAAGGCGATGAATCTTCGCATTTTTGAGGATGAAAAAGGAAAAATGGGGCAGTCTGTAAAGGATATTGATGGCGGGGTGATTGTGGTCAGTCAGTTCACGTTGGCCGGCAACTGTAAAAAAGGGCTGCGTCCTGATTTTACAACCGCTATGGAACCTGTAACCGCCAATAAATATTACGAAAAGTTTGTTGAGGAGTGCCGCGCGGATTATGCGGCGGAAAAGATACAGACGGGGATTTTTGCCGCCGATATGAAAGTTAGTCTTGAAAACGACGGACCCGTCACAATAATATTAGAATCAAAGCAGGAGTAAGTATGAACATTGATATCGTTATAACAGGTCCTTTGGGCGTAAACACATATATAGTATCGGATAACGGAAAGGCTGTTATATTTGATGCGGGCGGTAATGAAGAGGATATTGAGGCGTATCTCAGCGATAACGGGCTTAACCCCGTCGCCCTTGTTAATACCCACGGACATTTTGATCATATAGGTGCCATACACCCGCTTATGGAAAAATACGGACTGCCATTTTATATGCATAAAGATGATGAGTTTCTTCTCGGACAGGGTAAAAAGGTTATGCAGATGTACGGTTTCGGGGATATGGAAACGCCTTTAGTCACAAATCATATCGAGCACGGGCAGAAACTTGACCTTGGAGGGATTACAATGGACGTTATCCATACTCCGGGGCATACACCCGGCGGATGCTGTTTTTATATAGACGGACTTAAAAGCGTTATAACCGGTGACACCCTTTTTCTTGAATCGGTGGGGCGCACGGATTTTCCTTACAGCAGCACTCAGTCGCTTGTGGACAGCATCAGTGAAAGGCTTTTTGCGCTTCCCGCAGAAACTGTCGTTTACCCTGGACACGGTTCGAAATCGACGATAGGGCATGAAAAAAATATGAACCCTTTCATGTGATTATGAAATATTTACCATGTTTGGATTATTGACTTATATGTCATATCTGATAAGATAACTTAAATGAAGTACATGCTTGCGGATACATCTGGGAAGGGACTTTATGTCACTATATGCGACGAGAACAGAGTTCCCTTTTCGTCTGTCTTTCTGACTCTGGAAAACTCTCTGAGTGAAAAGATGCTCTGGGCTATGGACAATCTTCTGTCCGGTTCCGGTCTGACACCGCAGGATATCGACGGCTATTATGTGGTGAAAGGTCCCGGTTCTTTTACAGGTATACGGGTTGGTGTCGCCACGCTTCTTGGTTTCTGCATGGCTCACGGAAAACAGCTTCAGGGAATATGTTCTCTGGACGCGGCAGCCATAGTCAGCGGCAGTGCAAAGATTACAACCGCCGTCAGACTTCGCGGAAAGCTCTACGGCTACAGACAATATGACTTTGAAAATAACGTTTTTTCAGAATATATGACCGGCAAGTTTGAAAACACTGACGGTCTTTTTGTTTTGAACAGTGTCGGCGGAAACACTGTCAATCTTTCAGAGGCTCTGCTCTCTGAAAAGTTTGCTATGTTCGTAAGCGATTATGCGCCGATGTATATGCGTCCCAGCGAGGCGGAGATCAATTTTGATAAGAAATGCATCGCATGACGATCTGGACGCAATTCTTGAGATAGAAAACGGCTGTTTCCCGCGCCCGTGGAGCCGGAAATCTTTCGAAGCTGAACTTTTTAAGATCAGAAGCGATTTTCTGGTATACGAAGAATGCGGTGAAGTGGCAGGTTATATAGTTTTCTGGTATATTTTGGATGAAGCGGAACTTGCTGACGTCGCCGTTGCGGAAAAATTCCGCAGAAGAGGCATCGCAAGCCGCCTTCTTACGCATTGTGTTGAAAAACACGAAGAGATAGACGTCATACATCTTGAAGTGGAAACCACTAACGTTTCCGCCATAAGTTTGTATGAAGTAATGGGTTTTAAACCTAAAGGACAGATAAAAGATTATTACGGTGAAGGCAGACATGCGCTCAGAATGTCGTGCCTCCGTACAGATTACAGGGGTGACGGGTATGCTTAAAGACAACGCACTGGTGGAAAAGATTTGTCAGGTCGATGAGGAGTTCAGGAAACTTTTTGAAAACCACATCCGCTTCGAGCAGGATCTTGAGGCACTTTACAGTCTCAAGTTTTTTCCGCCGGAGGTCGAAGCAAAAATGAAAGAACTGAAAATGCTTAAACTCAAAGGAAAAGACAAAATGACTCAAATTATAATTAAATACAAAAATGATAATGGTTTATAGGAGATAGTTGATGAATAGCAAGAAATATTTATTTACTTCAGAGTCTGTTAGCGAGGGACACCCGGACAAGATGGCAGACCAGATTTCCGACGCTATCCTTGACGCCATGCTCACAGACGACCCCAATAGTCGCGTAGCATGTGAAACTCTCGTCACTACAGGGCTTGCTGTGGTTTCCGGCGAGGTTACCACAAATACTTATGTGGACATTCAGTCCACCGTCAGAGAAACTATCAGACAAATAGGCTATACAAGAGCGAAATTCGGTTTTGATGCTGATACATGCGGTATAATCATTACACTCAACAAGCAGTCTCCCGACATCGCTATGGGTGTTGACACAGGTGGAGCAGGGGACCAGGGACTTATGTTCGGATATGCGTGTGACGAAACACCCGAACTGATGCCCATGCCTATCATGCTCGCACACAAAATAACCAAGAGACTCTCCGAAGTCCGCAAAAGCGGTGAACTCAGCTATCTCCGCCCCGACAGCAAATCTCAGGTAACTATAGAATACGATGGCTACACACCTCTTCGCGTTGATACTGTCGTCGTAAGCTCACAGCACTCCGAAGATATCAAACTTGACGTACTCAAACATGACATTATTGAGAAAGTAATCAAACCTGTTATCCCCAGCGATATGCTTGACGATAAATGCAAATATCACATAAATCCCACAGGTCGCTTTGTTATAGGCGGTCCCATGGGCGATTGCGGTCTTACTGGACGCAAGATAATCGTAGATACCTACGGCGGTATGGGTCGCCATGGCGGAGGCGCTTTCAGCGGTAAAGACCCGTCAAAGGTTGACCGTTCCGCAGCATACGCCGCAAGATGGGTTGCCAAAAACATCGTTGCCGCAGGACTGGCGAAAAGATGTGAAATTCAGGTTGCATACGCTATCGGCGTTGCAGAACCTGTAAGCGTTATGGTGAACACTTTCGGAACTGCTGAAGTTGACGAGCAGCTTATCGAAAAGGCCGTTATGGAAGTTTTCGACCTCACACCCAAAGGTATCATAAGCGCACTCGACCTCCGCAGACCGATATACAGAAAGACCGCAGCATACGGTCACTTCGGTCGCAGCGAATTTTCATGGGAAAACACCGACAAAGTTGACGCACTTCTGGCAGCAATACGCTGATAAAAAATTATTCATGCCCGCAGAGTTTTAACTTTTGCGGGCTTTCTGTGTTTATAAGGAGAAAAAGATGGACAACACGCTGAAATATAAAGTAGCCGACATTTCCCTTGCGGATTTCGGACGCAAAGAGATCGATATTGCAGAACACGAGATGCCCGGTCTGATGGCGACCAGAGAAAAATATGCACCCCTGAAACCACTTGCAGGTGTACGCATATCCGGTTCTTTGCATATGACTATCCAGACAGCGGTTCTCATTGAGACGCTGACTGCTCTCGGCGCGGAAGTTAAATGGGCAAGCTGTAACATCTTCTCCACACAGGATCACGCCGCAGCAGCAATAGCAAAAACAGGCGTACCTGTATATGCATGGAAGGGTGAGAACCTCGAAGAATACTGGTGGTGCACAGATATGGCGCTTCGCTTCGACGGCGGCAAAGGACCCCAGCTCATTGTTGACGACGGCGGCGACGCAACCATGATGATACATGTCGGATACCTCGCTGAGAAAGACCCATCCATCCTTGACAGAACGCCCCACGGCGAAGACGAGGCTGAACTTTATAAACGCCTGAAAATTATCCTGAAAGAGAACCCTACAAGATGGCACGACACTGTTAAGGAGTGGAAGGGCGTTTCCGAAGAGACCACAACCGGTGTTCACAGGCTCTATCAGATGATGGAAAAAGGTGAACTGCTGGTTCCGGCAATCAATGTAAATGACTCTGTTACAAAGTCAAAATTCGATAACCTTTACGGATGCCGCGAATCTCTTGTGGACGGTATTAAAAGAGCCACCGACGTTATGATAGCCGGAAAAGTTGCAGTTGTTTGCGGCTACGGCGACGTAGGAAAAGGATGCGCCGAGTCTCTGCGTGCAATGGGTGCGATAGTCATTGTTACGGAAATAGACCCTATATGCGCTCTTCAGGCTTGCATGGCAGGCTACAGCGTTAAAACTGTTGAAGATACCCTCGGTCTCGGTGATATCTATGTTACAACAACAGGCAACAAGGATATTATCCGTACAGAACATATGGAAAAGATGAAAGATCAGGCTATCGTTTGCAACATTGGTCATTTCGATAACGAGATAGAAGTGGCAAAACTTGAAGAATACAAAGGGATTAAAAAGCTGAATATAAAGCCGCAGGTGGATAAATACACCTTCCCTGCCGGCAATTCTATATACCTTCTGGCGGAAGGAAGGCTGGTCAACCTCGGATGCGCAACAGGGCACCCATCATTCGTTATGAGCAACTCTTTCACAAACCAGACTCTTGCCCAGATTGACCTTTGGGTGAACAAAGACAAGCTGGAGCGCAAAGTTTACAGGCTCAGCAAAAAACTGGACGAAGAGGTTGCAAGACTGCACCTTGCCAAGATCGGCGCGAAACTGACCACGCTTTCAAAAGATCAGGCAGATTACATCGGCGTACCGGTTGAAGGTCCATATAAACCGGAGCATTACAGGTATTAATACCTTATGGTAAAGCAGCATTTTGATATAGTTGTCATCGGTGCCGGTCCTGCCGGCATCGAATGTGCCAAAAAACTGGCGGACGGCGGAAAACAGGTTTTACTGATAGACAAGAATATAGGCGGCAGTTACTGCTACGCCGGAAGTGTTGTGTCCAACCTGCTGCTGCATATAAGTTATCTCTACGAAAGAAGCGTCAACAAGGCTTCGAATTTTTTAAGCGTCGATTATGAAAAAGCTCCTTCTTTTGACTTCAAAAAAGCCAAAAAATATATCGACGGCATAACATCCAAACTAGTTAAGGATTTTCAGGACGAACTTGAACAGTCAGGCGTGCAGGTGATGCGCGGAACCGCAGTTTTTGAAGATGAAAACACTCTGCGTGTTACTGACGAAAAGCAATCTTTTCTGCTTGGGTTTTCCAAAGCGGTAATCGCAACCGGCTCAAACAACATGGCGACAAACGTTCCCTCCACAAAGAAACTTCTTGACTCCACAAATATTTTTGAACTGAGTGCCACGCCGAAAAGCGTAATAGTTGTAGGTGGTGGTTTCATAGGCACCGAGTTCGCGACTTTTTTCAGAAGGATAGGATCCACAGTTACTATTATAGAAAAAACTGAAAAAGTGCTCGCAACGATAGACAGACAGGTTGTTAAAGACTATGAAGACCAATTGAAAAAAAACGGTGTGGAGATAATCAAGGGCGTGTCTGTTGAGCGCATAGAGAAGGTCGGCAATAAGACCATCGTTTTTCTTAGCAACGACACTAAACTTGAATCGGAAGAGGTGTTTCTGTCCATCGGCAGAAAGCCGAACATGGGCAGACTAGGCGTTGACAGCGCCGGAATAAAACTGTGCGAAAGGGGATTTCCTAAACTGACTAAAAGCCTTCGCACAACAAATAAAAACGTTTATGTGGTGGGTGACTGCACCGGTATTAATATGTTCGTGAACTGGGCTTTCATGTCCGCAGATATGGTCGCCAACGACATACTTGAAAAGAGCAAGATCATTTCCGCGGATTACTGCCCGCGTATACTGCATCTTGATCCTGAGATAGCTGCTGTCGGACTCAGCGAGGACAAGGCGAAGGAATCGGGTATAGAGTGCAAGGTTATCAAACATTCCTTTAAAAATCTTGAAAATGCCATCATGTCAGGTACTTTCAAAGGTTTCATAAAGGTCATTTACGACGAGACCACAAAAAAGATTCTGGGTTGCCATGCTATCGGTAGCGGCGCTGCGGAACTTGTTACGACCTTTTCAATGATGATTCAATCACGTATTTCCCTTAATAAACTTGAAGATTTCGTCTTTAACCATCCGACTTTTTCCGGCGTTCTGGGCGATATTGCAGGTAAGGTTAAATGAAAGCGATTTACAGTCTCTGTGTATGGGTAATATTTGGTCTTATGACCGCTTTTCTCACTGTGTGCGGTGTTCCGTTCGTGCTCATCGGCAAAAATCCATTCTTTTATCTGGCGAGACTCTGGGCAAAAATAAGCTCAAAACTGTTTCTTGTCCGCTATGACGTTCAGGGGCTTGAAAAAATAGAGCCGGATAAAAACTACGTTTTTATGGGTAACCACCAGAGCTACGTTGATATATTTTCCATGATATCCATAATAGATAAGGATTTCCTGTTCATGGCGAAGAGAGAGCTTTTTTCCATTCCGTTTTTCGGATACGCAATCAAACACATGGGGCTTATCCCTATTGACAGGGGAGAGAGTCGCGAATCGCTGAAAAGCCTTTTCGATGCAGCGAAAAAGATTCAGGAGGGTTACTCCGTTCTCCTTTTTCCGGAGGGAACCCGATCTGAAGACGGTGTTATGCTGCCTTTCAAACGTGGAGCGTTCACATTGGCAGTGCGCACAGGGCAGCAGATAATCCCTTTTGTGATAGATGGTTCCGGAAAGGTCATGAAAAAAGGGGCATTCATAATCAACCCGTTCAGAAAAGTGCGCATACGTTTTCTTGACCCCGTAAGCCCCGACGGAATAAAAGACAGAGAGATGGTGGAGATCATAAGAGCGAGGATGGAGGATGCACAAAAAGAACTTAGCAGTGCTGGGGCTGGGAAGTAACCTTGGGCGGAAAGCCTTTAATCTTGCCTGTGCTGTAAATGAAATATCCCGTTTCTGCGAAGTTTTGCGGGTGTCTTCAATATATAAGACCGCATCCTTGCTGCGTGACGGACAGGATGGATATTTTAATCTCTGTATGCTTGTCCGCACGGATTTTCCGCCGGAAAAACTCCTTTCCGCTGTAAAAAATCTCGAAAAAATGATGGGTAGAGAGAATACCGGGAGATGGTATACCCGATTGATAGATATAGATATTATAGACTATAACAGTTTAGCTGACGAGTTTGACGGTCTCTCGCTCCCGCACAAAGAGATGCAGAACCGTAGCTTCGTTCTTTATCCTCTGGCAGAAATTTATCCCGATTACATTCACCCCGTAAGTTGCTTAAATGTCAATGATATGGTAAAAAATATTAAGGACGATCTTGGTATAAGCAAACTGGGGGTGTGCATATGGCGGTCATAACCATCTCAAGACAATACGGCTGCGGCGGAGAATACGTCGCGGAACGCGTCGCCGAAAAACTTGGATTTAAATTCCTTCATAAAGAGCTGATACGAATAGCTTCCGTTCTGATGAGCACAGACGAGGAGAAGCTGAAACAGTTTGATGAGGAGGAGTTTTCCTCCATGCGTTCGTTTATGTCGAAATATTTTGACCTCGGCATGTTTGCGGATATGCTCAGCAAAACAGACTATTCTGAAAAAACCGCTAAAGAGATAGCCATTCAGGAGGCTGAGACCTTTTTCGACAAATATAATCCCGATACCACTGCTTTTGACAGTGATACTTTTCAGACCATGATAAAAAAGATAATAATGAAAGCGGCGGATACCACAAACGCTGTGATAATGGGGCGGGGTGGGGTGTGCATACTCACTGATGTGCCAGATTCGTTGCATTTCAGGCTGATTGCGGCTGATGATGACCGTATACGCTGGGTGAGCGCCCGCGAGAATATTTCCAAAAAAGATGCCAGAGAGCGTATTGCAGAAGTAGACAAACGGAAAGAGAAATATTTCAGACATCATTTCGATAAGGATATAAATGATCAGTGGATGTATCACGGGATGCTGAATCTCTCGAAACTGGACATAGAAGAGGCTTCGCTCGCCATTACAGCCATTGCAAAGATAAAATTCAAACTCTGAAACCTTCCTGTTGACTGGGCAGTGTTTTAAGCATAATATCAGGGTTTTGGAGGAATATTTCCCGTGTATCAGAAAGTCAAAGGTTTCAGAGACATATACGGACTGGAAGCCAGATACTGGAACAAGGTTGAGAAGGTATTTAAGCAGACATTCCGCACGTTCAATTTCGAAGAGTTCTATCTTCCGGTTCTTGAGAAAACAGAAGTATTTAACAGAGGCATAGGCTCCACTACTGACATAGTTGAGAAAGAGATGTTCGCTTTCGACGACAGGGATGGCACTTCCGTTTCGCTGCGCCCTGAGGGCACTGCATCACTTGTGAGAGCGTATGTTGAAAATAAGCTGTTCTCAACCCCCGGAATATCAAAATATTACTACATAGGTCCTATGTTCCGAAGGGAACGCCCGCAAAAGGGCAGATTCCGCCAGTTCACGCAGGCGGGAATAGAGGTTTTTGGTTCCGGCGGTCCTTCAATAGACGCGGACATTATCTATCTGCTTTATAAACTTGCAGAAAATCTTGGCATTAAAGATTTTGTAAGCATGGAGATAAACTCCATCGGATGTCCGAAATGCCGTCCTGCATATAACGAAAAACTTATCGAATATTTCAAATCCAATATAGATCACCTGTGCGGCGACTGCCTGCGCAGGCTGGACAAAAACCCCATGCGTATCCTCGACTGTAAGAATGAGTCCTGCAAAAGAATCACCGCGGATGCTCCTAAAGCCGTGGATTATCTCTGCGAAGAGTGCAAAGACCATTTCGAAGGTGTGAAAAGCTACCTTGACGCGCTCTCTGTACCGTATAAAGTGAACCCGATGATGGTTCGCGGACTGGATTACTATGTGCGCACGGCGTTTGAGATGATAACAGACAGACTTGGTTCGCAAAGTGCCGTTGGCGCAGGCGGACGCTACGACGGGCTGATTCAGCTCCTCGGCGGTCCGGATACCGCAGGGATAGGCTTTGCAGTGGGCATAGACAGGCTTGTGAGTCTTTGTATGCTCAACGAAACTGAGAAAGAGAACGACCTTGACGTATTCATCATCAGCTTTAAGGACGTTTCCGACAAGACAGCGCTGAAACTTGCGAACGAAATGCGTTCACATGGAATCAGCGTTGATATGGACTACGATTTCAGAAAGATGAAGAAGCAGTTCAGCCTTGCCGACAGATACGGTGCGCTTTTCACCGTTGTGATAGGAGAGGACGAAGCTGCAAAAAACACCGCCGCTGTCAAAGACATGCAGAGCGGCACGCAGGAAGAGATTGAGACCGCAAAGGTTACGGCATATATTATAGATAAACTCAGGAGGAATTAACGTGCTTTCAAACATGGGAGACTGGCGAAGAAGCCACCACTGCGCACAACTTACCGGAAAAAACATCGGCGAAAAGGTCTGTCTTATGGGCTGGGTTCAGAGACGCAGAGACCACGGCGGCGTTATTTTCGTTGACCTCAGAGACAGAGAGGGGCTTACTCAGGTAGTGATGAACCCCGAATATAACGAAAAAGTGCACGAACAGGGCAACAGCGTGAGAAATGAGTTCGTTATCGCTGTTAAAGGTACCGTTTCCGGCAGACCGGACGGCACTGTAAACACTAAACTTCCTACAGGCGAAATCGAGATCATGGTTGACGAACTGCGCATCCTGAACAACGCCAACACTCCTCCTTTCATGATAGACGACTATACCAACGCCAATGAAGACGTAAGGCTGAAATACAGATACCTCGACCTGCGCAGACAGAAACTTCAGAACAACCTGAGACTGCGCCACGAGCTGACACGCACTGTCAGAGAGTTCCTCTACAGCAGAAACTTTATGGATATCGAAACTCCTTTCCTCACAAAATCAACACCTGAAGGCGCAAGAGACTACCTTGTTCCCAGCCGTGTTAACCCCGGAAAGTGCTATGCACTGCCCCAGTCGCCCCAGATGTTCAAACAGCTTCTGATGGTTGCCGGTTACGAAAGGTACTTCCAGATAGTTAAATGCTTCCGCGACGAGGATCTCCGCGCAGACCGTCAGCCTGAGTTCACTCAGCTCGACATGGAGATGTCCTTTATCGACAGGGAAGACCTGATGGATCTCATCGAAGATATGTATATCCTTATCTTTGACAGGCTGAAAGGAATCAAACTGACAAAAGGTTTCCCAAGAATGTCGTATGACAACGCAATGGAGAAATACGGTCACGATGCACCCGATACCCGTTTCGACATGTTCCTTAAAACGATCAACGACCTTGTGAAAGACTCAGGATTCAAAGTGTTTAACGACACTGTTAAGAACGGCGGCGTTATTAAGGCTGTTGTTGCACAAGGCGCTGGTGAGAAATTTTCAAGAAAAGACATCGACGATATGACAGACTTCGTTGTAGGACTCGGCGCTGCCGGTCTCGCATACATTAAAGTGAACGAAGACGGTCTCCAATCGCCTATTGTAAAGTTTCTCGGCGATTCAGCCGATAAGATTGTGAGCGAACTGGGCGCAAAACCGGGCGATATCATTTTCTTCGGCGCAGGCAAAAAGGAAATCGTGAACCTTTATATGTCAAAGCTGCGTATAAAACTCGCAAATATGCTCGGTCTCATAAAAGAGGATCAGTATTCATTCACATGGGTTCTGGACTTCCCGCTGCTCGAATATGATGCGGAAGATAAAAGATACGTCGCTGTACACCACCCCTTCACAGCTCCGCTGGACGAAGACGTGGACTATTTCGACACTGACCCCGGTAAGATGCGCGCCAAAGCCTACGACCTCGTTCTCAACGGCTCGGAGATAGGCGGCGGTTCCATAAGGATACACAGAAGCGACGTTCAGGAAAAAATGTTCAACGCTCTCGGCTTCACGGAAGAGGAGAGAGAATACAAGTTCGGCTTCTTCATAGAGGCTCTGCGCTACGGAACACCTCCCCATGGCGGTATTGCGTTCGGTGTAGACAGGCTTGCGTCGATACTGACAGGTTCTGACTCCATCAGAGACGTTATTGCGTTCCCAAAAACGCAGAGAGCAACCGACATGATGAGCGACGCACCCAGCAAAGTGGACGAAAAACAGCTTAAAGAACTCTTTATGCAGTTCAATGTCCCTGAGAACGACTGACAAATTATATAAATATTACAAAAATAAGTAGTTTGCGCTTTTGACAAACTATTTCATGTGTGATATTATTATATGTAAATAAAACCCGGAGGATGAAATGAGCAGAGTAACTAAATTGCTGTTTACGGCTGTTATCGCAGCCGCTGTGTTAGTCTCAGGCTGCACAAAACCTCCCGTTCAGGAGATGGACAACGCCAGAGCCGCCATGAAGGCAGCTCAGGAGGGCGGCGCCGAAATGTGCGCCGGAACCGAATACTTAGCTGCTAAACAAAAACTTGAAGCTGCGGAAGCAAAAGTTGCTGAAGCTGAAAAGGGTGGCGATAAAAGTGAGCTTTACAAACAGGCAAAAGCTGAACTGATTGAAGCGACTGCCGATTTTGAGAAAGTTAAACTTGTTGCCGCTGACAGAGCGAAAGTTAACGAGCAGGCGAAAGCCGAGCTTGCAGCTGCAAAAAATAACCTTGCCGCAAACGCTGAGGACGGAGCGAAATACTCCGCAACCTATCAGGCAGCTAAAGCAAAACTCGACGAGGCACAGGGTCTCATCGATAAATGCGAAGGCGAAAAAGCGCTTGCTGTGCTGAAATCTGTTTCTGCGGACAACGACACCATTCAGAAAGAGATTGCAGAGGGCAAAGCGGCTTCTGTTAAGGCTGAAGCGAAAGGCTCAACTGTTGCCACTCCGGTTGCAGGTTCTGTTGAAGATATTATGAAGTATAAAGTTGTTAAAGGCGACAACCTTTGGAATATCTCAAAAGCAAAATATCTGAACCCCTTTATGTGGCCGCTCATCTATTGGGCTAACAAAGAGCAGATTAAAGACCCCGACCTTATTTTCCCCGGTCAGGTGTTTAAGATCCGCAAAGACGTTGACGCTGACAAAGCGAAAGCAGTTGACTACTCTAAACACAGAGGACCCTGGTCGCTGTTCGACGGCAAATAAGATATCAATCTTTTAAATAGAAAAGCGGAGGTTTTTGCCTCCGCTTTTTTTGTATCCAATACACTTATTAAAAAAAATGTTACTAATATTTAAATCGACTTATATCCGTTTTCAAGATACATCTTTTTGTAGCTGATGTATCTGTCCGCATAGTTTCTGATTCCGTCAATATCCTTTTGTTCCAGTGTTTTCACTACTTTTGCGGGGCTTCCCATGATGAGGGAGCAGGGCGGGAACTTCTTACCGGGCGGAACCAGGGAACCGGCGGCAACTATGGAGTTTTCGCCTATCTCTGAATCGTCCAGTATTATGGCGCCTATTCCAACGAGAACGTTATTATTTATTTTGCATCCGTGGAGCATGGCGTTATGTCCTATTGTGACGTAATCGCCTAATATCGTGGGAAATTTATCCAGTGTTGTGTGGATTACGGTACCATCCTGAACGTTTGAGCACTTTCCGATAACTATTTTTTCAACGTCGCCTCTTAAAACGACGTTAAACCAGATGCTGGCGTCATCTTCAAGTACAACTTCTCCTATTATATCCGCGCTGTCAGCTACAAAGACTCTCTCTCCCTTAACAGGAGCGGTATTCAGTCTGCGTAATACAGATTCCATATAATCACCTGTCCAATAATATTTAAAACAGGATATTCGGCTATTTGTTTTCAGTCAACTGTTAAAGTAATTTTTGACGAGGTATTAATTAAAATAAAACAATACACTGTAATTTACTAATAAATAAAGTAAAATAAAAGATTAATTATTAACGAAAGATGTTGACAGTGTGACTTTTTTTAATATATAATCTTAATTATTTTTAAGGGGTGTTATTATGCCTTATGGTATCAAATTAAGAGAGATCAGAAAAAAACTTGGTATGACCCTTGAGGATATATCTCAGAAAACAGGTTTTACCAAAAGTTTCATCAGCCAGATAGAGAACGGAAAGAACTCTCCCTCTATAGCTTCGCTGAAAAAGATCTGCTTTGCACTCGGAACAACCATCAGTGAACTTTTCGAAGACGAACGCAATATTGTTAACGTCTTTGATCCTTCAGAATACAAGGTTTTTAAAAACAAGAGTATTTCGATGTCTTTCATCGCATCTAAACTTGTTAACAGAAAACTTGAGCCGATGCTTATTGAGCTTGATCCCTATGGTGAAACAGGCTCGGAATATTATCAGCACGTCGGTGAAGAGTTCGGATACGTTATCGAAGGCGAAATCTGCGTGGTTATCGGTGCGGATGAATATCATCTTCCCGCAGGACACAGCATATATTTCAGCTCGAACATGCCCCACAAAATACGCAACAGAACGGATAAGCCCGCTGTCGCTCTCTGGGTGGACACGCCGCCCACATTTTAACACTTAACAGAGGAGGTCGTAAGACCTCCTTTTTTTTATATTGACGAAAGTTCTTTAATTACCTATTATTCACTTGCTTGGATCTTCGGACCGAGACACCGCAAATCAACAAAGTTCAATTTTTGCCATGTCTTGCGTCTGTAATCAGAAAAATCAGAGGTTGATATGAGCAAACACACTGATATCAAAAAGATTACAGTCAACACTATCAAAAAAATGAAGTCTAACGGTGAAAGAATATCCTGTCTCACCGCATATGATTTCACGTCTGCATCTATTCTGGACAAAGCCGGAATAGATATGATTCTCGTGGGTGATTCTCTTGGAATGGTCGTGAACGGCTATGAAAATACGCTTCCGGTAACAGTTGATGAAATTATTTATCACTGCAAAATGGTAAAGCGCGCCGCGACTAACGCATTCCTTATCGCCGACATGCCTTTCGGTTCCTATCACATATCAGACGAACAAGCCCTTGAAAACAGTATTCGCATTATTAAAGAGACCGGATTTGACGCCGTTAAGATTGAGGGCGGCGCAGAACGTGCCGGACTGGTGAAAAAACTCACAGGATGCGGAATCAACGTCATGGGGCATATCGGTCTCATGCCGCAGTTTGTAAGCGCTATGGGCGGATATCGCATACAGGGCAGAGAAGGGCATGAAAAGCTGCTTGCAGATGCTGTTGCACTGGAAGAGGCGGGTGCCTTTTCCATCGTCCTTGAGGGCACTGTCAGTTCTGTTGCGCAGGTGATAACGGACACTGTAAAAATTCCTACTATAGGCATAGGTGCCGGAGTTCACTGCGATGGTCAGGTGCTTGTTTTTCATGATGTTTTCGGCATTTTCGACGGCTTCACACCAAAATTTGTCAAGCAGTATGCTAACGTCAATAAGATAATCTCGAAGGCGGCAAAAGCATATATTAAAGAGGTTAAATCCTCTGAGTTTCCGCAAGATATACATTCTTTCTGAGGCGATAGATGAAGATATTTAAAAAAGTAGCTGATATAAAAACTGAAATTAAAAAAATACAGGCATCGGCTAAGACTGTGGGGCTTGTTCCCACCATGGGGTTTCTCCATGAAGGGCATATGTCGCTGGTGCGAGAATCAGTTAAAAACAACGACGTGACTGTGGTCAGCATATTTGTTAACCCGACACAGTTCGGACCCACGGAAGACCTTGCCGCTTATCCGCGCGATTTCGAAAACGACTGCGCACTGCTTAGAAAGAACGGCGCGGATATTGTGTTTAACCCCGAACCTTCGGAGATGTACGGCGAAGGCTTTTGTACGAAAGTTGAACTGTCAGGCATCACAGAGGTTCTTTGCGGGATCACAAGACCTGTGCATTTTGCCGGGGTTGCCACAGTGGTAACTAAGCTGTTCAACATAATAGATCCTCACAGGGCATATTTCGGCTCAAAGGATTACCAGCAGCTTCAGGTCATAAAGCGTATGGTGAAAGATCTGAACATGGACGTTGAAGTTGTTGGAATGCCAATCGTGCGCGAGGCGGACGGTCTGGCACTCAGCTCAAGAAACGTTTATCTGGGTGCTGACGAACGCGTTTCTGCACTGGCTCTAAGCGGCAGTTTCAAAGTTGTTGAGGACCTTCTTCAAAAGGGCGTGAAGGACACTGAAACCATAAAAAAAGAGATTGCGGATTTCATTCTGAGTCATCCGCACACAAAGATAGATTATATCGAAACGGTAAATCCTGAGACCCTTGTTTCAGTAGGCAGCGCAGATGCGGATTTTGTGGTTGCGTTGGCAGTTTATGTAGGAAAAGCAAGATTGATAGATAACAGATATTTTGAGGTGCATCATGCTTAGAGAGATGTTCAAATCAAAAATTCACAGAGCCACAGTGACTGATGCTGATCTGCACTATGAAGGCAGTATAGGCATCGACCTTGACCTTATGGAAGCGTCAGGCATAAGAGAGTATGAAAAGGTTGATATCTGGAACATCACAAACGGCGAACGTTTCCAGACATATGCCATTGAAGGAAGACGCGGCAGCGGCGAAATCTGCCTTAACGGTGCGGCAGCGCGTAAAGTACATGTCGGTGATATGGTTATCATCGCGACATTTGCCATGTACGACGAAAAAGAACTTGAAAACTATAAACCCACTGTTGTTCAGGTTGACGCGAACAACAAAATTGTGCAGAAAACAGGCGCCTTAGTATAATATTTGCAATCTTCCGATTAAACTGATATGATTGCACAAAAATACAAAGAGGTTCTCCATGTCCGAATATAAACAGTATGTCCGTCTGCTTCTTGCTGAAGATAAATACGGCATCGATATCATGGATATTGAAGAAATTCTCCGCATGGTGGATATCACAACCGTCCCCAAGGCACCTTCATTTGTTGAGGGCATCATAAATCTCAGGGGCAGGGTTATTCCCATTGTGGATCTGCGCAAGAAACTTGGGCTTATGGCTTCTGATTTCACGAATTCGACACGCATAATCGTTGTTAACCTCAACGGACGTAAGATAGGCTTCATCGTCGATAACGTTGAAGACGTCCTCCGCGTCAGCAGCGACGTTGTGGACAAGGCTCCCGCCGCATCCACAGGCGCCGACACGAAATACATACAAGGTGTCGCGAAGACGGAAACAGGAATGGTAATAATACTTGATGTGCATAAAGTTTTCTCAGGAAATGAATCTTCCGCTCTGAACATGTTTTAAATGGCAAACGACAGAGGAAGACTTTTAAGACTGCTTGCAGATATTAAAGACAACACGGCGGACTACTTTAAAAATCCGCGTAAATATCTGGATGCGCTGAAAGATATAACCACCCGCAGCGGTTTTGACTCTGCGGGTTTTGTTTTTAAAGATACCTACGAGCGAAAAGAACTTGAGAATATCCTAGCTGAAATAACTCTTCTGGCGCAGTCTGCAAATACCACCGAAGAGTTCAAAGCGGTTGACATCCGAAGTCTGCCGCGCATCGGCAAAAAGGTTGCGGATGCTCTGGAAAAACAGAATATCCGCACAGTCGAGGACATGTTCTATTATTTTCCATACAGATATGAATACATAGGCGAATCGCAGAGCGGAAAACGCGCGTTAACAGGCGTTTTCAAGACTGGCGGAGTTGTTATAACGAAAAACCGCAAAAGGTTCTACAGGGCTGGTTTTCAAGCTGATTTCGGTCAGTTCTCTGCAATCTGGTTCCATTTTTCAGCAAAATTTCCGTCCGGAGCACTGAAAGAGGGTGAAAAATACACGCTTTACGGTCAATCCGGTAATTTCAGCGGCATGGAATCAATAATCCACCCGCAGTTCATAAAAGAGAGCGAGATGGGAGAGATTGTTCCGGTTTATACTCTGCCCAAGACAGTGGCTCTGAAAAGCTATTATTCCGCTGTAAAATCAGCTCTGGAGAGGTATCTGGGACTCGTGCCGGACTATCTGCCTGCCAGATACGAGATGAAATATAAATACCCTTCCGCGAAAGAGGCGCTGCGGCAGATACATATACCGGATTCTCCTTATGAGCTTCCGGCTCTGTCCGACAGAAGCCATCCGGCGTATCAGCGCTTCATTTATGAAGAACTTTTTTATCTCCAGATGGGACTGCTGTACAAAAAGAAAGCCTATGCCCGTCAGGAGGGTATACGCTTTGACATAAAGATGGAATATCTTGAATGGATAAAAGGACTTCTGCCGTTCAAATTCACCCATGCACAGAAAAAGGTAATGGCGGAAATATTCAACGATATGTCCTCCACAGGGCAGATGAACAGGCTGGTGCAGGGGGACGTGGGAAGCGGTAAGACAATAGTTGCGTTCACAGCCGGGCTTGTGGCTGTTAAAAACGGCTGGCAGGTGGCTGTAATCGCCCCTACAGAGGTTCTTGCCCGTCAGCACATGACTAACCTTATTAAACTTATTCAGGGAACAGACGTCACAGCGGCGCTTCTGACAGGCTCTATGACCCAGTCTGAGAAAAAGCGCACCAAAGAGATGATAGCTGCCGGACACATGGATTTCGTTGTGGGCACCCATGCGGTGATTCAGGAAAATGCGGATTTCATGCGCCTTGGGCTTGCCATTATAGACGAACAGCACCGTTTTGGTGTTGAGCAGAGGAAATCTTTGATAGAAAAGGGATATATGCCTGACATCCTCCTTATGACGGCAACACCCATTCCCAGAACGCTGGCGCTTTCATTTTATGGCGACCTCGACATCAGTATAATAGACGAGATGCCGCCGGGGCGCACACCGATAATAACGAAGCACAGCAACAGGATAGAAGATGCGCATAAGCTCATTTCCGACGAGACCGCAAAGGGGCACGGTGCGTATGTGATATATCCGCTCATTGACGTTAGTGAGAAGATAGATCTGAAAGCCGCCACAGACGAATATGAAAACCTTTGCAGGGTTTTCGGAGAAGAGAACGTCGGTCTGCTCCACGGGCGTATGAAACACGAGCAGAAGCAGCAGCTTATGGATGCTTTCAAAGCAGGAACGATAAAGATACTGGTTTCAACTACCGTTGTTGAGGTGGGTGTGGACGTGCCTCAGGCGACTGTTATGGTTATTGAGAATGCAGAGCGGTTCGGGCTTTCGCAGCTGCACCAGCTGCGCGGACGTGTTGGCAGGAGCCACAGGCAGTCGTATTGTATGCTCATAACAGGAAAAGAGGTTTCGGAAGAGGGCAGAGAGCGTATAAACGCCATGTGCCGCTATGCGGATGGTTTCCGTCTCAGCGAGATTGACCTTGAGATGCGCGGACCGGGAGATTTCTTCGGAACGCGTCAGTCCGGACTGCCGGAGTTTCAGTTCTCTAACATTGTTCGCGATGTAAAAGTGCTACAGCAGGCGCGTCAGGACGCCGCAGAGGTGCTTTCAGACGATCCTTCGCTGTCGCAGTCTAAAAATGCTGTCGTTAAACAGGTATTGGCTAAGAAATGGAAAAAGGAACTGGAATACATAGATATTGCCTGACAGGTGTAATTCGATTTGATTTATGCGTTATTGTGCGGTTTAATTGATGTATACACCAACGTTACAGGAGGCAACCCCGATGCAGCTAATTAAACTTACTGAAGAACAGCTCAAGAACATCTGCTCCGGCATAAATTTGCAGAGAGCAGAGAATTATGTCGGGAAGTTCCATAACTGCTCTGTAGACGGTTCCATCATCAAAGGAACCATAAAGGGCAACCATGGTGACTATGAGGTCAGTCTTGATCTGGCGAGTGACCCCATCGGCTATAAGTGTTGCTGTGAAAACTCAAAAGAGCTTTTTTGCAAACATGCCGCCGCACTGGGACTCACCTACATCTACACCCCTTGGGTTTTCGCCAGTAAAAACAGACTTGATAGAAAGAAGCTCCAATCCACAAACGAAATACAGTTTTTTGTGAAGACAACACCTCTGAAAGACCTTTTGGATGAACTGAAAAAGGCAAACATTGGTCTTTCAACAATTTCCGAGCTTACCGGCATTTCAATGCAACAGATTTCCGTTATGGTAAAGGAAGATATCACCGGAAAGCATCATTCACTCACGGATCCGTTGAAAATGTCGTGCATGTTCCTTCTTGAAAAATATGCTTAAAACTTAAAGCCCTGTTAACTCAGGGCTTTTTTTTCGAATAACATAAAGGATTAATATGACTGAAAACCTGAAGAAAAAAGACCCGTTTCATGGAATTACGCTGGAAATGATTGTGAACAGACTTGCAAAGCACTACGGATGGGAAAAACTCGGTGAGCTCATTACCATAAAGTGTTTTATAAAAAATCAGTCGGTTCCGTCCTGTCTGAAATTTTTAAGGCAGACACCTTGGGCAAGGACAAAGGTGGAGGATCTTTACCTTGCCACAGCTTTTACTGACGAGGAACCCGTTAAGGTTAAAAAGGTTAAGAACAAGCAGCAGGAGGGCGAGGCATAAATTAATGCCCGGCGCACATAATAACCTTGTAAAAACGGCTGAAATCTGATAGAAAATTGAAGTTTTGCCCATAGAGGTTCATCGGAGGATATTTTGGCTAAGAGAACAGACATTAAGTCTATCATGATAATAGGTTCCGGACCTATCGTCATCGGACAGGCGTGCGAATTTGACTATTCGGGAACTCAGGCTGTAAAAGCGCTGAAAGAAGAGGGATACAGGGTTATCCTCATTAACTCTAACCCCGCTACCATCATGACAGATCCCGAAATAGCCGATGCTACATACATCGAACCCCTTAATGTTGAAATGGCGGAAAAAGTTATCGCAAAGGAACGACCGGACGCGATTCTGCCCACAGTCGGCGGACAGACCGCCCTTAACCTTGCGAAAGACCTTCATGCCGCAGGCGTTCTGGATAAATACAACGTCGAGCTTATCGGCGCTAAAATTGAGGCTATCGACAAAGCGGAAGACAGAGAGCTCTTCAAACAGGCTATGAAGAAAATAGGGCTGACACTTCCGGAAAGCTACGTCGTAAATACATATCAGGATGCACTGGACTGCATCGATAAAATAGGCTTCCCCGCAATCATCCGCCCTTCGTTCACTCTCGGCGGAACAGGCGGAAACGTAGCCTATAACATGGAAGAATACAAAGAATACGTTGAGTGGGGACTTGAAGCATCTCCTGTGACAGAAATTCTGGTTGAGGAATCGGTTCTCGGCTGGAAAGAGTATGAGCTTGAGGTCATGCGCGACCTCAACGACAACGTAGTTATCATTTGCTCTATAGAAAACATAGACGCAATGGGCGTTCACACTGGCGACAGCATTACAGTTGCCCCTGCGCAGACACTTACAGACAAAGAATATCAGATAATGCGTAACGCCGCCATCGCCGTTATCCGCGAGATAGGCGTAGATACAGGCGGTTCAAACGTACAGTTTGCCGTTGACCCAAAAACAGGCAAACAGATAATCATCGAGATGAACCCCAGAGTCTCCAGAAGCTCCGCCCTTGCGTCAAAGGCAACAGGCTTCCCAATAGCCAAAATTGCGGCAAAGCTCGCTGTTGGCTACACTCTGGATGAGCTTAAAAACGACATCACGCTCAAGACCCCCGCGTCTTTTGAACCTACCATAGACTATTGCGTGACCAAATACCCCAGATTCACCTTCGAAAAGTTCCCCGGTGCGGACAACACTCTGACAACTCAGATGAAATCTGTCGGCGAGGCTATGGCTATCGGCAGAACCTTTAAAGAGTCCATCCAGAAAGCGATAAGCTCTCTGGAAATAGGTAAATCCGGCTTTGACGAGATTTTTACAGACGAAGAACGCAGGTCGGAAGCCGCCATTGAAGAGATAAAGGCACTACTCAGGCGCCCCACAGCAGAGCGTATGTGGTATGTAGGCGAGGCTTTCAGAGCAGGATTCTCCGTTGCGGATGTTCATGAACTCTGTTTTATCGATCCGTGGTTCCTCGATAATATTAAACAGATAATAGATTTTGAAGCCGAACTTAAAAAAATATCAATATCATCAATAGATGAAGCGATATTTGTTAAAGCAAAACAAATGGGTTTCAGTGATAAACGTCTGGCAAAACTCATGAATTGCACCGAGCTTGACGTATGGGCAAAGACAAGGGGCAGGGCAGTGTACAAGCGCGTTGACACCTGCGGCGCGGAGTTCGAGTCTTTCACTCCCTATCTTTACAGCACTTATGAAAAAGAATGTGAAGCGGAACCCACTGACAGGAAAAAAATAATGATTCTCGGCGGTGGACCCAACCGTATCGGTCAGGGTATTGAGTTTGACTACTGCTGCGTGCACGCGTCTTTCGCTCTGGAAGAGATGGGATTTGAAACCATCATGGTCAACTGCAACCCTGAAACCGTTTCAACCGACTATGACACATCTGACAGACTCTATTTCGAACCCCTCACAAGGGAACACGTTCTTAATATTGTTGATAAAGAAAAACCTTTCGGTGTAATAGTCCAGTTCGGGGGGCAAACGCCACTTAAACTGGCTGTGCCGCTGGAAAAAGCAGGCGTTCCGATTCTCGGCACATCACCCGACAGCATCGATATTGCGGAAGACAGGGAACGCTTTAAAGACCTGATAACCAGACTGAATATCAAACAGCCGCCTAACGGCATCGCAAAGAATGCGGAAGATGCGTTCAGAATAGCCGAAGAAATAGGTTATCCCGTGGTTGTCCGTCCTTCATATGTTCTTGGCGGACGCGCAATGGAGATAGTTTACGACACAGAATCACTCCAGAACTACATGGTGTACGCAGTTAAAGCCAGCGAGGAGCACCCGGTTCTGATAGATAAATATCTCCAGCACGCAACCGAAGTGGACGTTGACTCGATCAGTGATGGCGAAACGACTGTTATAGGCTCAATAATGCAGCATATTGAAGAGGCTGGGGTTCACTCAGGAGACTCTGCGTGTTCCATCCCATCCAGAACAATAAGCGATGCTGTACGCGCGAAACTCCTTGAATACACAAAGAATATCGCGAAAGAGCTTAAAGTTATCGGTCTGATGAACATCCAGTATGCCATCAAAGATGAAGAGATATATATGCTTGAGGTCAACCCAAGAGCATCCAGAACAATACCCTATGTCAGCAAGACAATAGGGGTTCCGCTGGCGAAAATGGCTGCAAAGGTAATGGCAGGCGCGAAACTGAAAGACCTCGGCTTCACAAAAGAGGTGGACATAAGCTACTTCACCGTGAAAGAGTCTGTATTCCCCTTCGTCAAATTTCCCGGAACGGATCTTGTTCTCGGACCTGAGATGAAATCAACAGGCGAGGTTATGGGTATCGACTCCCATTTCGGAAGCGCTTTTTACAAAGCTCAGATAGCAGCCGGAAACAAACTGCCCAAAAGCGGCAACGTATTTATCAGCGTTAAAGATTCCGTAAAGGAAGAAATCCTCGGTGTTGCTCGCGAACTTGTAAAAACGGGCTTTAAACTTGTTTCAACATCCGGAACATATAACTTCCTGCGCGAAAACGGGCTTGAAGTTGTAAAACTCGCCAAGGTTCATGAAGGTATCCGCCCCAACGTTGTCGATAAGATTAAAAACGGCGAAATCGCCTTTGTTATCAATATCCCTGAAGGCAAAAAATCCAGACTGGACAGTGAGTCTATCAGACGCACCATGCTGAGCTACAGCGTGCCCTACGTTACAACTGTTGAGGCTGCGAAGGCATGTATAGTGGCTATTGCGGCAGGGCAGAAAGGTCTGACGGTCACACCCATTCAGGAATATTATAAAAGAGGCTGAGAATGAAAGGAAAAGTTGTTAAAAATCAACAGCTTAATGATAAGTACTTTTTCCTTGAAATAAAATCCGAGGAGTTTGTTACACAGGCTCACGTCGGTCAGTTCCTTATGATAAAACCAGGCAGCCAGGATTATACCCATGACCCGCTGCTGCGCCGTCCTCTTGGCATCGCAGATGTTAAAGACGGCAAGTTCAGTCTTGTGTATATGGTTGTCGGCAAAGGAACAAAGCTGCTAAGCGAGTTCCATGAGGGCGGAATGATAGAGTTTTCCGCGCCACTGGGAAACCGCTTCACACTGCTGGAGAACAAACGCGTGGCTCTGGTTGCCGGTGGAATAGGCATAGCGCCTGTCTTCTGGCTTGCAAAAACGCTTAAAACCCGTGGCTGTGTGGTTGACCTTTATTACGGCGGACGCACTGTGGACGACGTTGTGCTTCTTGAGGAGCTGAAAGAGAATACCGACCATCTTATAGTCACAACAGACGACGGTTCCGCTGGAATAAAAGGCTATGTCACTCTTCCATTTAAAGAAAATGTTGAAACCTACGACATGGTCTATACCTGCGGACCCAAACCCATGCTGCAAACCGTCAGCGAAATATGCATAAATGCAGATGTGCCTGTCGAAGTTTCACTGGACGAACGCATGGCGTGCGGTCTTGGCGCTTGCCTCGGATGCATAATATATGTGAGAGAGGGCGACGAAATAGTGCAGAAGCGCTGTTGTGTTGAAGGTCCCGTTTTCGACGGCTCAAAGATAGCGTGGGATAAATTAATCTAATTCGGAGAGTCTCTTATGTCTGACAGACTTAAAACCGTCTTTTGCGGTATAGAATTTAAAAACCCGATAATAACTGCCAGCGGAACGTTCGGCTATGGTCTTGAATATGCAAAGCATATCGACATAAGCAGACTTGGCGGAATCTCCGTTAAAGGCATTTCCCTGCGCGAAACAGTCGGCAATCCCATGCCGCGGATTATGGAGACCACTTCCGGTATGCTTAACGCCATCGGTCTTCAAAACGTAGGCGTGTACAAATTCATAAACGAAAAACTGCCGGAACTCAGAAAACACGATACGAAGATAATAGTTAATTTCTGGGGCAAAACTATTGATGAATATGTAGAAGTTGCGCGTATTCTCGATGATGCCGACGTTGATATGCTTGAAATGAATATCTCATGCCCGAACATAAAAGAGGGCGGTATAGCTTTTGGTACAGACCCGAAAATGACCTATGAGATCACTTATAACGTCAAGAAAGCTCTTAAAAATAAACCACTTATGGTGAAGCTGTCTCCCAACGTAACGAATATCAAGGTTTACGCTAAAGCCTGCGAACAGGCTGGCGCGGACGCTATCAGTGCAATCAATACCTTGCTCGGTATGTCCGTAAATATCCATACCAAAAAGCCTAATCTTTATAACGTCACAGGCGGGCTTTCAGGTCCGGCGATCAAACCGGTTGCTATCCGTATGGTTCACGAAGCATTCCGCACTGTAAAGATACCGATAATGGGTATCGGCGGCATAATCGACTGGCGTGATGTTGTTGAGTTCGGGCTGGTGGGTGCATCGGCTGTTCAGGTGGGCACGGCAAATTTCATCGACCCTGAGATACCGTTAAGAATAATTGACGACCTTGATAAGTATATGGCTGATAATAATATTTCTAATTTCAGCGAACTGACTGGAAAAGTTGATCTGACAAGATAAAAAGAGGGCGGGTTTTTAACCCGCCCGTTTTGTTTCTATACCTTGATATCTACATCCATTCCAAGAAGTTTTTCATATTTCTCAATAACAGGAGTCACTTCCTCGCCAAGGAACTGGTCAACCTGCTCCGGTGCACGTCCAACAAACTTGATGGGATCGAGCAGTGCCATTATCTCCTCTTTGTTCAGGGGCACGTCTTTGTCCGCAGCAAGTCTGTCCAGAAGGTCGTTATCTTTACCCTCCATCTTGACACGTTTACCCGCTTCCATCGAGTTGACACGGATTACCTCATGCATTACCTGTCTGTCGGCGCCGCGTTTTACGGATTCCATAATGATGTTTTCTGTCGCCATGAAGGGGAGTTCCTCCATAACGCGTTTTGTTATCATTTTTTCATAGACGACCATGCCATTGGTGATGTTGTAAAGCAGTTCGAGTACCGCATCGATGGCAAGGAACGCCTCGGAGATGCCGATACGTCTGTTTGCGGAGTCGTCCAGTGTTCTTTCGAACCACTGGGTAGCGTGTGTCATGTATGGGTTGAGGCTAAGTGCGATAACATGGCGGGAGAGGGAGCATACGCGCTCGCTGCGCATAGGGTTGCGTTTATATGCCATGGCGCTGGAACCTATCTGATTTTTTTCAAAAGGCTCTTCAATTTCTTTCAGGTTGGCAAGCAGGCGCAGGTCGGTAGCCATTTTATGGGCTGATTCTGCGATTGACGCGAGAACAGTGAGAACTCTTGTGTCCTGTTTTCTTGTATATGTCTGACCTGTGATAGTTAAGACTTTGTCAAATCCCATCTTTTTAGAGACTGTCTCGTCAAGTGTACGCACTTTTGCGTGGTCGCCTTCGAAAAGGTGCAGGAAAGAGGCCTGTGTTCCTGTTGTACCCTTAACGCCTCTGAAACGGAGGTTTTCATGCGCAAACTCAAGTGATTCGAAATCCAGAACGAAGTCCTGAAGCCAAAGACATGCGCGTTTGCCAACAGTCGTAAGCTGTGCCGGCTGGAAGTGTGTGAAGCCGAGCGTAGGCATATTTTTATATTTCAGGGCAAATTTTTTCATATTGTCCATGACGTTGACCATCTTTTTACGGACTATCTCAAGCCCCTCTTTAAGGACAATAACGTCAGTGTTATCTCCAACATAAGCGCTTGTTGCGCCGAGGTGGATTATGGGCATGGCTTTTGGGCAGCACTCGCCGTATGTGTGAACGTGAGCCATAACATCGTGGCGGAATTTGCGTTCCATCTGAGCCGCGTATTCAAAATCTATGTTTTCAACGTTGGCTTTCAGCTCCGCAATCTGTTCGTCTGTGATATTCAGTCCGAGTTCCTTTTCGGACTCCGCAAGGGCAACCCAGAGCTTACGCCATGTGGTGAATTTTTTGTGAGGGGAGAAGAGATAAAGCATCTCAGTGCTGGCATATCTCTCCTGCAAAGGATTTGAATAGCTTTTGTAGTCTTTCATCATATTCCTCTAACCGTTTATTATCTTATCTGCCCAGAGTCGGGCGCTGTATTTAATTTTGTCTTCATCCATAGTGAGGATAATCCTATCTTTCATCAGGCACTTGCCGTTAACGTACATTGCCGTTACGTCGGAAGCCGACGCGGAATAGACAAGGTGGGAAACTGGATTAAAAACGGGGGTGGTTTTCGGGCTGTCGAAGGAAACCACTATGAAATCAGCTTTATTACCTTTTTTAAGCTCGCCGGTGTCGTTGATTCCAAGCGCATTTGCGCCGCCTGTGGTTGCCATGTGCAGAACAGTTTCTGCGGATAGGGCGGTTGCGTCTTTCAGAACACCTTTGTGAACAAGTGCAACGCTGCGCATCTCATCAATCATATCAAGATCGTTGTTGCTGGCGGCTCCGTCTGTTCCGATGGTGACGTTGATTCCGGCATCCATCATCTTTTTGACGGGTGCAAAACCGTTCGCCAGCTTCATATTGCTCTGTATGCAGTGGGCAACGTTCACCTTTTTTTCGCCCATAACGGCTATCTCTTCGTCGTTCAGTTGAACGCAATGGGCAAAAATGCTTTTAATGTCAAAAGCTCCTGTTTCGTTCATTATCTGAACGGTGGTCTTGCCGTGTTTCGCCACAGAATCGTCCGATTCGTTTGCCGCCTCCATAAGATGCGTATGCAGAAGAAGATCGTGTTTCCCGCAAAAGTCCACGCATTTGACATAGTTGTCCGGGCTCACAGTATAAGGAGCGTGGGGACAGAGGGAAACTGTGATATTCTCGTCTTTTTTATATTTAAGATAAAGGTCTGATGCTTTTGAAATATAATCGTCGGCACCACTTCCGAACTTCGTAGGGAAGTCAAGCACTCCGACACCAATTATGCCCTTCAGTCCGCTTTTTTTAAGCGACGAGGCTATGTGGTCAGAGAGGAAATACATATCGTTGGAAAGGGTTGTGCCGCTTTTAATCATCTCAATGGCGGCAAGGTCGCTTGCAGCCTGAATAAATTCAGGTGAGAGCCACTTCGCCTCCGCTGGCCATATGTGGTGCTGAAGCCAGTCCATGAGGGGCAGATCGTCTGCCATTCCTCTGAAAAGTCCCATGGGAAGATGCGTATGGGTGTTCACCAGCCCCGGAAAGATGGCAGAGTTGCTGAAAACTTCGATTGTGTAATCATCTGAAGGATTCTCGGCTATGCCTGTTATGGTGTCATTGTCAGTAAGAAGGTGTGTGTTTGTGTGTATCTTGTTGTTGTAATAGACATAATCTGCGTAGTAGGCTGTTTTTGTCACTTCATACCCTCCAGAACATTGATAATTTCATGTGGATTGTCCACTGTGAAGTCAGGTTTTACCTCACTCACAGTACCATAGCCGAAAGTGCAAAAGCAAGTTTTTACCCCTGCAAAGTAGCCTGATTCAATGTCTGTGTGGTTGTCGCCGATCATGATTGTGTGAGATTTATCAGCACAATAGTCTTTAACGATGTTTTCTACGGGAATAGGGGAGGGCTTTTTTGCGCCGAAACTGTCACCGCCATACCATTTGTCGAAAAATTTATCTATGCCGTAATGCTGAACCAGTCCGCCTGTCAGTGATGATATTTTATTAGAAAGAATAACAGTTTTAATATCATTACTGCTCAGATACTTGAATATTTCGTCGTAACCATCTATTACTTTGGTGTTAGCAGTCATCTGCTCACTGTAAAGCGAGCGGAAAAAGGTCTCCATCTCGTCTTTAAAGTTCTCTTCCCCGGCGGCCCTGATGACAAGTTTACGTATGCCGTCGCCTACAAAACTTCTTGTAACATCAATGGAAAATCGTTTGAGACCAAAGTGTATCATTGTTTCGTCGAGACAATTATGTAAATCCTGAAGCGTGTCCAGAATGGTGCCGTCCAAATCAAATATTGCAAGAACCATAAAATCCCCCGAAATTATTAAATAACCGCAGTCTTTTGGGTTTTCAGTTATAGTATTTCTATCAGTGCTAGTCAATACGATAAGGCGGTGGTATAAGAGTTTATGCATGAATGGCTGATGCAATACGGATATTACTCTATGTTTCTGCTGGCGTTTCTGGCATCTACAGCTATCCCTGTAGCTTCGGAATGGTTGTTGGTGGCGTTGGTGATAAAGGGGCTTAATCCCTTGCTGCTGCTCGTCTGTGCTGTGACAGGGAACTATCTCGGAGCCTGTACAACCTATGCCATAGGCTATTATGGCAGCGATTACGCCATAAGAAAGATACTCAAAATCAGCGACGCGAGCAGGGCAAAAGCTGAACGTACCTATAACAAATACGGTGCAGTTTCCCTGCTGTTCTCATGGATTCCTATAATAGGCGACCCGCTGTGTCTTGTGGGCGGGCTTTTCAAGATGCATTTTCTCAAATATTCCGTACTGGTCTTCACAGGTAAGCTGCTGCGTTACGGTGCAACTGTCTGGCTCACGTTAAAAGGCACGGAAGCTCTTATACAATAAGTTATTTCTTCGTTTTCCAGAGAGAAAAAAATACGCCGGATGCAAGCAACAGCAGTGTTATTGTAAGCGATTGCAGCGAAGAAAAATGATACCAGCCAAGCACTTCACCTATGAAAATCTTCGAGCCGATGAATACAAGCACCAAAGAGAGAGTGTATTTCAGATAGTAGAAACGTTTTATCATGGCTGCAAGGGCGAAATAAAGTGCCCGCAGACCGAGGATTGCAAAAATATTACTTGTATAAACAACATAAGGGTCAGTTGTGATAGTAAACACCGCCGGAACTGAGTCCACTGCAAATATGACGTCCGCAATCTCAACCATCAGAAGAGCCACAAAAAGCGGCGTACAGTAAATGTGGAGCTTCCCTGTTTCCTGATGAGGTTCCTTAACAAAGAAATCATGCCCGTGAAGGTGATCCGTTATCCTGAGATGTTTGCGAAGGAATTTGAGGATTGCGTTGTCTGAAAGATCGTCGTCGTCGCTCTCCTTATTGAAAAGCATCTTTATACCGGTGTAAATCAGGAAGAGGGCGAATATATAAAGTATCCATTCAAAACGGCTTACCAGTGCGGAGCCAAGTCCTATCATTATACCCCGGAGAAGGATAACTCCCAGAATGCCCCAGAAAAGGACTCTGTGCTGGTACTTCGCAGGGGTTTTGAAGTAGCCGAATATCATGGCTATAACGAAGATGTTGTCCATTGCGAGGGATTTTTCAACCACAAATCCTGTGAGATAGTTGAATCCACTGTCATGACCGAATTTCCACCAGACCCATAAACCGAAAAGCAGCCCTATGGCTATGTAGAAGACAGACATTTTAAGGCTTTCTGCAACGCCTATCTCATGATCTTTTTTGTTGAACAGCCCCAGATCCAGTATAAGCAGGAAAATCACAATCGCAAAAAACAGTATCCATGACCAGATTGGCTTCGACATAACCGTTATAAATAGGAAATCCACAGTAATTACCCTCTGAAAATAATATGTAAGACAATCTAATCCAGTTACAGTTCAAACGCAAACATAATTCAACCGGGTTTGTTTAACATAATATATCTTATAGGACGTTACCGGATAGTCAGGGGAGATGCTGGTTTGCCCTGAAACCCCTGATTTTATTGGATCGCCCTGTCTTAGTGATTTACGCAGTAGTTGTTGAAAAGATTATTAAGAAATTTTACGTTTTTGAATGCTGAGGTATTCGCTCTGGAGAACTCGGACTCGTCTACCTGAACGTACTCAGCTTTCAGTCCCTTGTATTCGTTCCTTTCCTGCGGCGGTATAGGGTTTTTGTTCATCGGTCCTATCTGATATATATATATGTCCGGCTTGCCCGCAACAACAGTTTCAATACCTGTTTTGAAGACTTTTTTGCTTTCTTTGACAGTCATATAGCCTCCGGCACGCACAACCATATCGCTTACTATGCTGTTTGTTCCGGCGGACATCAGAGGCGTTTGTGCCACTTCGAAAAATACGTTAACTTTGCACGTCGGTTTTTTCAGCCCGCTTATTTCCGTTTTAAGCGACTTTTCCAGAGTGTCGGCTGTATCTGCCTTTCCGAACTCTTTTCCTAGGTCTCTGACAGCCAGTAATATCTCTGCCAGATTGTTCGGGGCATACGTATATGTTCTGATGTTTAGTGCTGTTTTTATTTCATCTGTGAAATATTTGCCGTTGCCGATAATGAGCAGATCCGGTTTCAGTGACTTGATAATTTCGATATTTGGTTTAAGGTGCGTGCCTACCTCGACAGCATTAGGAAAACCGTCCAGATTTTTTGTAACGCCAACGACTTTGCTCTCCGCACCAAGTTTGTGTATTACATCTCCCGCTGCCGGAGCCAAGATTACAACCCGTTCTGCGGCTATAGCGCTAAATGATGAAAGAGAAATCGTGAGAATTAGGAGAAACCTTAACATTATAAACCTCTTCTATGATTTTAGGTGTTACGTCCCTGTTTGATATGTCATAGAGTATTTTTCCGTCTTTCATGAAGATGAGGCGTTTGAAATACCTTATGGCAAGGTTAATGTCGTGCATGGATGCTACAACGGTTTTCATTGTATCTTCAATGATATTCATTATTTCGAGCGAATGGCGGATGTCGAGCATACTTACAGGTTCGTCCAGAAACAAAAAAGGAGTTTCCTGATTGAAGGCTCTAGCCAGAAGAACACGACGTTTTTCTCCTCCGGAAAGCTCGTTCAGGCGTTTATCCTTATATTTTACTATGTCGAAAAGTGTAAGTTTCTCAATGGTTTTTTCGTCGTCTTTTCTGTCGTATTTTCCGCCGCACATGCGAAATCTGCCCATGCGGACTATCTCGAAAACTGTAAACGGAAACGATACGTCAGGATTTTGCGCGAATAATGCGAACATCTTCGCCCTATCCTCCGTGGACATGCTTTTCAGGGGTCTGTCCATATAGGAAACGTTTATCTCAGACTCCAGAAGACCGCAGCTGTAATTAATAAATGTGCTTTTACCGCAACCATTTTCACCGAGAACAGCAACTTTATCATGTGTTTTAATGTATAAATCATTTATATCAAGCGCAAAATCTGTTCTTTTATAGTAAATTTTTCCGTATTTAATCATGCCACATCTCCGCACGGCGCTTAACGAGGATGTAGAAGAAGAACACGCCGCCTATCACAGCCGTTACTATGCCGACTGGCAGTTCAGCTCCGGAGCTGATAGCCGAACGAGCGAAGGTGTCTGCCCCCAGAAGCAGCAGCCCGCCAAAGATCATTGAGTAATAAAGGTTTGACCTCATATCCGGTCTGAAGATGCTGCGGGCAATATGCGGAACGATAAGCCCGACAAAACCTATCAGCCCGCTGTAACTCACAGCTACTGATACAAGTATTGTCGCCGTAATGAATGCAGCCGCCCTCTCCTTCCGTATGTCAACACCGCCTGTGCGCGCTGTGCTGTCGTCAAAAACCAGCATATCAAGCACGGCGGCTCTGCGGTTCAGGTACAGAAAAGATATTGTCAGCACAAAGAAAACTACTGCCAGTTCATAATAGTCAATATAGCTGAAACCACCCATCAGCCAGAAGACGACGGATGAAAGTGATTCGTCGAAATAGAATTTTATAAATCCCATTATGGATGAAGCGACGATATTTACTATTACGCCGCAGAGTATCATTGTCACAGCGCCTTTGGCTCCGCCTGAAAGTGTGTAAACAAGCCAGAGTCCTAGGATACCCGTAAGAAACGCGAACGGAGGCACATATATCGGTGAAAAACCTGCTGCGATGGCAAAAACTGCCCCAAGAGCGGAAGATGATGCCGCACCAGTGGTGAAGCTGTCCGCGAGCGGATTTCTCAGCACAAGCTGATATACGGAGCCTGACAAGCCTAGCATCGCACCGATAAGAAACGAGAAGACGGCTCTTGGCAGCCGCAGGTTCGTAATGATATCGAAATTGTCTCCACTCAGTATGTCCAGCTTTACAGAGCCGAAAAACAGAGAAGATGCAATCGCAACGATGACGAACAGCAGCCAGAGATATCTCAAGGTTCCATCCCCCGCATGATGCGCATACAGACCCAGAAAAGACCGGCAGCTATCAGTGCTGAGATTCCGAAATTTAAAAGATAAGAGGTCTGGGTGCCTATAACAGATCCGCGGATGAGCGACGTTGTGTAGGTCATGGGGAAAATATGCGCCAGATATTTGACAACCATAGGCATTTTATCAACCGGATAAAACGTGCCGGATAGGAAAATCATAGGCGTTATCACGAATGCGTTAACGGCGAACTGGTCGCCGTGGTTTTTTACCTTCAGCGCAACAGCTATGCCCAGCAATGAAAAAATTATCAGGTGAATCAACAGTGCCGGAACCATCATCAACGACGGTATATGCCTCATTCCGGCGATATATCCGTAAATAAAGATGATAATTACCGGAATCAGGCCTTTGATTATCCCGTAAATCACTTCTCCGGTTATGATTTCCCATCTGCCTACAGGAGCAAGGAGGTATTCGTCAAACGTTTTAAAGTAAAAACGCGAGATATTTATATCGCTTGAAATTCCATAACTCTGGTTCATGCTGGTCATGGCGATAAGTCCCGGAATCAGGAAGTCTATGTAGCCTGTCTGCCCGACAGATGAGTTTCTGCCTATGCCGTAGCCGAATGCCAGAAGAAACAGCAGTGGCGATATGGACGACGCTAAGATATTGCGGTATATGCGGCTTTTCAGAACCCGCATTTCGCGGTAGAGTACGCCTCTTATGCCGTTCATGCGTCAATCCTCCGCCCTGTTATTTTGAGATATACGTCCTCAAGGGTCACTTCGCGAATCCGTGCCTCGGAATCAATATTTTCAAGTGCAGCGATAGCGTCCTGTCTTGAGGGGAAATGCATGGTTTCAATCTCGTTTTCCTTATATATATCAAGGGCAAACTTGCCTATTGAATCTTTCAGCTCTTTTGTTTTGCCCTCTGCGGCTATTTTGCCGTTGTCCATGATTATAACATGATCGGAGAGCAACTCTGCCTCTTCGATGTAGTGGGTGGTCATGATAACTGTGCAGCCGTGGGTCTTATTTATTGAGCGGATGAAACTCCAGAGGGTTCTGCGGACGCTGGCGTCGAGCCCTGTGGTGGGTTCGTCCAGAAAGAGCACCTTTGGGTTATGCAGGAGTGCCCTTGCAATTACAAGGCGGCGTTTCATCCCTCCGGAGAGTTTGTCCGCCGTTTTCTCTTTATGGTCAGTAAGTCCTGAAAAGTTCAGTGCATCCAGAACGGCTTTCTGAATATCTTTTATTCCGAACAGCTTGCAGTGAACTATAAGGTTCTCTTCAACCGTAAGATCGCGGTCTACGTTGTTATGTTGTGGAACCACGCCTATTTCCCGTTTTATGGCATTGTCGGCTGAATCAAACTCTTTGCCGTTATAAAGGATTTTACCGGATGTGGGTTTTGAGAGTCCGGTCAGCATGTTAACGGTGGTTGTTTTTCCTGCTCCGTTGGGACCCAGCAGAGCCACCGACTCTCCGGCTGCTACAGCCAGCGAAATACCGTCGACAGCGGCTTTTTTGTCGAATTTCTTTACAAGCTCAACAGCTTCAATCAACATTTCTTCTCCTTAATACAAAAACTATTGTATAAGAGTGATGGATATTTGACAAGAACAGTCTTTTGAAAGTAAGATACCGGAATGGACGCAAAAGTTTACGAATGTGTAAAAGAAGTTTTTGAAACAAACACTCCTTTCAGCAGGAACCTTGGCATAAAGGTGCTTCAGGATGAATCGCTTAACCCTTATTTAAGGCTTGAGCGCCAGGATCATCTTATCGGTAATTATATTCAGGATATTCTGCATGGCGGAGTCATTTCCAGTATTCTGGATATAATCGGCGCAATTGTGGCGGTTGACGGAGTTATCAGCCGTATGAAATACGAACAGAAAGCCGAAATCATGAAAAAATTTGAAAAACTCGGCACTATTGACATGCGGGTGGACTATCTGCGCCCAGGTAGGGGTACATATTTCATAGCCACCGGAGAAGCCATGCGCACAGGAAACAAGGTCTCAGTTGTAAGAACAAAACTGAAGAATGAAGAAAATACGCTTATCGCTGCCGGAACGGGCACATATATGGTCGGATGATGAAAATAATCCATATCGACACAGGGAAAGAATGGCGCGGCGGACAGAGACAGGCACAGTTTCTGCATGAAGGGCTTCTGGAATCAGGCTTTCAGTCCATTTTGGTGTGCAACGCCGACGGACAGTTTCCGAAAAGAGGCGTAACATCAATCATCCCGTTGAAATTCAAAGGCGAAACCGACCTCTCTTTCATGCGCGAGCTTAAAAAACTGATACGCATTGAAAAACCGGATATAGTCCATACCCACGACGCACATTCTCTCACCCCTGCTCTGCTGGCAAAGGTCATGGGGACAGGATTTAAGCTGATAAATACCAGACGAGTGGATTTCTCTGTAAACAAAGGATATTTCAGCAGAAAAAAATATGATAACAGACAGGTTGATATTATTGTAGCAATCTCTAAAGCTATCAGGGATATGCTGATAAACGACGGCATAGACAGTTCAAAAATAAGGCTGATAAACAGCGGCGTTCGCTTTCCTAAATCCATAAACTATGCACTGTATAAAGAGCTGATAGACAAATACGAGCTTTACGGCAGATTTGTTATCGGCAACGTTGCAAACATATCAGACCACAAAGACCAGAAAACGCTTATTGACGCTTTCGTCCGTTTCAGGGCGGAGGCAGAGAACTCGATGCTGGTAATTGTCGGCGGAGGTCCGCTTTCGGACGAGCTGAAAGCATACGCAGCGATGACCCCATACGGCAACGATATCATTTTTACAGGGCATACTGAAAACGTGTATGAGCATCTGGCACTTTTTGATGTGTTCTGCATGTCATCCAAAACCGAAGGATTGTGCACGTCCATCATCGACGCTATGTTCATGATGCGCCCTGTTGCAGCGACTGCTGCCGGAGGGATACCGGAGCTTGTTAAAGATGGTTTTAACGGTCTTTTGTCGCCTGTTAAGGATTCGGAAGCGCTTTCAGAGAGCTTTAATCTGTTGTATGACGATAGAGAGCTTGCAAAAAAGTTTTCGGCTAACGGGTTTCACACGGCATTGAAATTTTCTGATAATGCAATGGTTTCAGGCTACATAAGACTATATGAGGAACTTTGCGGACGGGTGTAATGCACCATTGTAAAGTTGTCGAAATATGTCTTTTCTGCTTCACGCCATTGCAGAAAATCAATTTCAGGAAAATAAGTATCACCCTCATATTTCCCCTTTACCCATGAGATGTACATATGACTGACGATATTGACTGTCAGGTTGTAAATATCCGCTCCGCCTATAAAAAACAGCTTTTTGTCAGATCTCTCCCCTGCCCGCACAGCATCAAGAATCGTGCGGTAGGTTGTAACTCCTTCTATATTGCCGGACGATATCACAATGGTTTCTCTATCCGGCAAAGGTCTGCCTATCGATTCATAAGTTTTTCTGCCCATGACGATTATGTTTCCGGTGGTAAGTTTTTTGAAGAGTCCGAGTTCCTGCGGGATATGCCATGGGATTTTGCCATCCGCACCTATAACCCTTTTTTCAGTCATAGCGGCAATAAGATAAAGTTCTTTCACCTCGTGTCTCCGTAATGCGTCTTCAGGTTATCCGGATGTACTCCGGAAAGATAGCGCAGTGTGAGGTACCAGTTGCGAAATGTTGTGAGCAGAACGCCCTCTTTCTCCCATCGGCGTGCAGAGGTCTGAACCTTTTTATTTATCAGTCCGAATTTAAGTCCTGCGCGTTTTGCATCCTGCATCAGCCGGAAGTCTTCGAATATCCGATAGTGTTTATAGCCGTGGAAACATTCTTTTTTCATGAAAATAGCTTGATCCCCGTATGGTATCCTGGTCAGACGGCATCTTATATTTGAAAAGAACTCGATTATACGAAATACAGGTCTTTTGTTGTCAATTCCCAGCATAAAAGCCCCGTAATCTGATGTTTCCATACATTTTACGACTGACTCCCGCCAGTTTTCCGGCAATTTTGTATCACAATGCAGGAAAAGGAGAATATCGCCGGTCGCTGCTTCGGCTCCCTTGTTCATTTGAACGCCTCTGCCTTTAAGAGTCATAACTTTTATGACTTTTTCGCTTGCGATAATATCCAAAGTTCTTCCATTGCAGTCCGAAACTACAATTTCACAGTCATTCAGCCGCGATATTGCACAGTTTATAGAGTTTTGCTCGTTAAATACCGGTATAACGACAGATATTGTCATTGTTTAGCCTTTATTTTATTATAAATAACTGGAATCAGCATCATAATGCCGAAAAGAATGAATACCAGAAGCATCTTTGGTGAAAATATCTCCTCAGGTGAATTAATCTGTCCGAGCCTGCTCCCCGCAAACATAATTACGAACCCGCCTGGGATTATACCAAAGGCAGTTGTCCACAGAAATGTTCTAAACGGTATATTTGTTAATCCTGCCAATATGTTAATTAGAAAGAACGGAAAAACGGGAATAAACCTCAGTGTCAAAAGGTACAGGTGCCCGTTTTTGGATATCTCTGTGTTGAACAGTGACAGCTGACGTGAGTATCTGTCGTGGATATAGCTGCCAAGCAGGTATCTTGAGATAAAAAAAGCAGTGGAAGCCCCTGCGGTGGCTGCTGCAACTGAGAGAACAAGACTCACTGCAACACCGAAAACATAGCCGCCGAAAAGGCTGATTATAATGGCACCGGGAAGCGCAAAAGCTGTATAAAGAAAATATCCTGCGGAATAAAGCAGGATGGATGTTACATAGTGCTGATGTACATAGGCTTTTAGTCCGTCGGCATTGGCTTTCAGATATGAGAACGTAGCCAGATCCGAATATTCGCTGTTGCGAAGGACAATAACTATAATTGCAATCAAAATCAGAATTATCAGTTTCTTAAACAAATCTGTCCCCGAATTTCAAAAGATCTGCTTCCGTATCGATATCGCCAAGCTCTTTTAATAAAGCCGCTGTTTTTCCTCTTGTCTTCAGTCGTTTCAAAGTCTCAGCCAATACTGTATCTATACTCCATATCATATTGCTGAATATGGTAAATTCTTGCAGGTGTCTGCTCATGCCCACAAGGTAATAACCGCCGTCGTCAGCTTTTCCTAATACAATGTCGCTGCTGTTGAGAGCAGAGAAACCTTCCAAAACTATCCTGTAGTCAAGCTCCGGTGTGTCACTTCCGGTAACTATGCACCTAGTGTATCCTTTTTTGAATGCATATTCAAAGGCGTTTTGCATTTTCCCGCCCAGATCGCCGCTACCCTGCTCTATAAACTCATAATTTCCAAGCCAGTTTTCAAACTCATGTAGTCTTTCAGGTTGGTCTATGGCTATAAGAAGGTCGTATTCGCTTGATTTTCCGGAATTAACTGCATTTTCAGCCAGTTGTTTATAGATTTCCGCCGCTTTTTCCATACCTATCGTACAGCCTAAACGTGTTTTAACCCTTCCGGCTTCCGGAAACTTGATAAAAATGATGCATACATTACTGTTTTTCATTCCAAAACCTCAGTTTTGGTATCAAAGCGGGAACGTTTTTACTGTATTCGATGTAATCCTGTCCAAACTCTTTTATAAGTTTACGTTCCTCGTTAATATAGCCGATGATGAAATATGCGGTAAGTATCAAAGTTACAACAAAATCCGTACTGTTCATGGGGCGTGCCCAGATGAGAATAAGCCCTGCGGTATAGTATGGATGCCTCACTATCGATAAGGCTCCGGTTTTTTTGAGTATTTTAGGTATTTCTGGTTGTTTTTCGCCTTTTATACGGGCTTTTATCTGTGAAATACCCAGAAACATGCCGTTATCATATGATTTTGAGGCGTAAACTCCGAAAAGAAGTCCGGAAAACCATAAAACACCAAGGATTATCTGCCAGAACACCAAAGGATTAAAAAACTGCTGATGGTCAATTTTCGTATACAAGTAAGGGAACGGCAGAAGCAGGATAACAGATTGAAGTACATAGAAAAATCTGTACCACCAGAGGTCGTATGCCCGCCCTATGATTTTCCTGTCTGCAAGCAAGCTGTGTAAAATGCAATAAAAAATCAGGTATGCGTAAAGATATAATGGTGTCAAATATTTATGACCGTATTAAGAAGATGGTGCTTCAGCTCGCTTATGGCATAAGGGCTGACGCTGAAATCTCTGTAGCCCATTTCTATAAGTTTAACCAGTATTTCAGGGTCGGCTGCCATCTCTCCACATATTTCGACAGGTATGTTAATATCGTTGGCACGCTCAAGAATACGGCGCAGAAGGCTGAGAAACGCCGGGTTATCAAGCCTATAGAGTGAGCTGACCATGGGGTTGCCCCTGTCCAGAGCGAAGAAATACTGGAACATATCGTTTGTGCCTATGCTAAAGAACGAACATTCTCCCTGCATCTGGTCCATCTGATAGATAACGGAAGGTATTTCCAGCATCACGCCGAAGTCCGGAAGCTCAAGTCCAAGTTCTGCTGATATTTCACGCGCACGGTTTTTAACATTGAAAAATTCGGAAACGTCCGCAATAAACGGCACAAGTATTTTTATCTTGGGGTATGTTTTATGTAAAGTTATTAGAGCTTTAAGCTGATCATCCAGCATCTTGCTGTAGTCCGTCAAAAGCAGTCTTACGCCTCTGTTGCCGAGCGCCGGATTGTCCTCATCCGCCTCGTATGCAGTCTTTTTGTCTGAACCGATATCAAGCAGCCTGAAAACGACGTGCTTGTCTGTGAAGGCTCGCATTATCTCTCTGTATATCTCTATCTGATTTTCAGCTGTAAACGGAACATCCTGACGCAGATAGAAAATTTCTGTCCGCACCAGCCCTATTCCTTCGGCGCAGAACTGCCCCGCTTTTTCCGAGTCCAGAACGCTGGATATATTTGCGTAAAAGTGTACCATAGAGCCGTCCTGCAAAGGCACAAGCTGACAGGCAATGTCTCTTCCCTCGGGCTGCGTGTGCTTTGCCGACATTTTGGCTCTATATTTTTCTACAGTTTCCTGTGTGGGGTTGAAGATAACGATGCCGTCATAACCGTCAACTATAACAGACTGGGCGTATTCAAGTTTATGGTGTATGTTGGAAATGCCTGTTACAGCAGGTATTTTCCTGCTTTTTGCAAGAATTGCCGTGTGACTGGTAACTCCGTCCTTTTCTGTTACGAATCCGCATACCTGCTCAAGGTCAAGGGATGCGGTTTCACCGGGGGTGAGACGGTTTGCGAAGATGACGCTGTTGTCCAGCAGGTTTGCCTCTTTGCAGACAGCGCCGAGGTGCTCAAGCAATCTCGTGGCGATGTCTTCTATATCCTGTGCGCGCTCTTTCAGATATGCGTCGTTAATGGAACGGAACCTGCGGATGTACTTGTCCGCAACATGCCGTACGCTGAAGGATGCGCTCTTTTTTCTTTCTATGATATGGTTTTCTATATCTTTTTTAAATGAAACGTCATTCAGCATCATCAGATGGGTTTCAAAGATACCTGAGGCTATTTCCTGACTTGCTGATTCCATTTTGTTTATAAGCTCTTTAAGGTCATTTGTGGTTTTGTCTACGGCGCTTCGGAACTCTGTCAGTTCTTCATCGGGTGAAATATTGTCATGAGTTTTTTCAACCAGTTTTGAAAGTACCATCACCGGTTCGCCGAAGGCTATGCCGCTTGAAAGCGGAACGCCCTTTTCCATCCGTTCCGAATCATCCAGCCCCTTTTCCGCATCATCCTGCGAAAAAAGGTAATGGCGCAAAACAAGTCCGGAAACCTGCGCAGCAACGGCCATAAGCAGTTTTTGCATGGTATCGGTGTTCAGTTTGTTTTTGCGGAACTGGAATACCAGAACGCCGAACTCGTGTTCCCTGCTTTTAAGGGGAACGCCGATGAATGTCTGATATGGTTCCTCGTTGATGCCAGGGAAATAGTGGAATCTTTCGTGGCTTTTGGCATTTCTGATAAAAGTATATCTGTTTTCGGAAAATGTCAGACCTGTCAGACCCTCGTTAAAACCGAGCGAGATATTTCCCACTGCATTTTCGCTGAGTCCGTTTGTCGCCGCCAGAACGAGCCTGCCGCCGTTTTTCAGGTATATTGAGCATACGTCACTTCCGATAGCGTCTTTAACGTATGCGGCAATGTTCGACAAGGTAGTGTCGGTATCTTCAGAGTTAAGGATAATGTTGCTTATTCCCAAAAGCAGATCAATCTTTTTCATATAATATCTTTAGCAGATTCCTTTTCAGTCTGCAATCAAACAAATACGGACTCATCCGCTCCTAAAAAGCTGCATAGCCCTCCAATAGCGGGGGTGACATCTTTGGAATATTTGTTAACATACAGTTGTATATGGTTTTTTATTACTGAATCATCCATCTCCTGTGCGTGGAGTTTAACAAAGTCCTTAATATTATCATAATGAGCATCCGCATAATTAATGGACAGTCTGATAACTTCCGTTATATCCTGAGCTATGTGAAGAAGTTCGTTGCGAATGATTATTGCTCCTAAGGGTATGGGTGATTTAAATTTTTCCTCGTAAAGTTCGCCCAGATCGCAGAGTTTTTCAAGCCCCTGCTGTTGGTATATAAATCTTCCTTCGTGGATTATAACGCCTGCGGCAACCTGTTTTGACGCTATTGCGGGCATTATCATGTCAAACCGCAGCTCAACAAATTCAAAATCCTCACCGAAGAACATCTTGAAAAACCGGAAAGCACTGGTGTTTACGCCGGGGATGGCAATCTTATTGCCTCTGAGTGATTCCACAGAAACGTTCTCTGCGGATACCACAAGCGGACCGCAGCCGAAACCCAGAGCGCCGCCAGTTCTGAGTATTTTGTATCTGTCTTTAACCGCCGGAACAACGCCGTATGAAACCTTTACAACGTCCGCCTCTCCCTTGATGGCAAGCTCGTTGAGCACCTGCACGTCGTCCATATAAAGGTCAAACTCAAAGTTGTGAGGCACAAGCCCTTTTATCATTGCCCCGAAGATATATGTGTCGTTGGGGCAAGTGGATATACCGAGTTTCAGCTTCATCTTAGTTAGGCATCGGCACTTTGCCGAGGAGGTATTTCAGGTCGTCGTCGCGGAACTGGACGCCGCCGCCCACGAACCATGACTTGTCGTCTTTGTTCAGGAAATTGTCATAACCTGCCTGCATGAAAAGGTTTTTGTAAAATACATATTTCGCTGTCGCCTTTGCATGAGCTTTTTTATCTTCGTCTTTATCGGGGAAATCGAACAGGTCTGCTGAGAGCACAAGTTTGTCCTCGTCTTTCAGCGGGTGGTAATCGAAACCGACACCGGCTTCGGACTCTTTCAGACCGACACGGAAGAAGTAATTATCCCAGAACCTGTTTGCATACATGGCTGTGAACGTCATGCTGCCGGGGTTGCGTTTGCTGCTGGTGACTGTTTTCTTATAGGGACCCTCGCTTGAACCGGGGGTGTAATAGTCGTAAGTTGCTGTCTCATTTGTGATAGTTTTCTTTTCAACACCATCGGGGTGGCTGGAGAGACCCAGCAGATAATATCTCTCTTTGCTGGGGGTGATTTTGATTGTAGCGTGTCCCTTGCTTTCGTCTGTTTCTCCGTATCTTTCTGCGAAGAAAGCAAGATCCACTTTAAACTCGTTCAGTTTGCCCAGAGTGTCTTTCAGTCCCACAAGGGCGCCGTTAAGGTTGTCAACCGTTTGTTCGTCGTTGACCAACTTACCTATCGTTCCTTTTCCTTCGCTTATCTTACCTGTGATATCGTTAAGGTTATCAACGGTTTTCTCAAGTTTTGCCGTAACGGTGCTCATGTTTTTGATGGTGCTGTTGATATCCTCTTTGTTTCCGCCGATGATGTCGTTGACATCTCCGGTTATATTCGAAAGATTTTTAGCGATAGCAGGAGTTTCCGCTTTCATGTCTTTTGTGATGGAGCTTATGTTGGCGATTATCTGGTTGATGTTGGAAGCGTTCGCCGTGGTTATGTCCGAAAGCTGTCTGGTAAGTTCGTCAACGTTGTACATTATTGCGTTGACGTGGTTTTCGTTATTTTTAACTATAGAGTTAACCGCATCGGTTATCTCGCGGATGTTTGAAATTGTGGCGGACATGTTACTTTCCGCCTCGTTGGTTGCCAGAACCTTGCGCAGTGAAGCCGTTATGGCTTTTATGTCGTCGGCAATATCGCCTATCTTGTTGCCCAGAACGTCAAAATCCGTTCCGCTGCTTTCCGATGAGATGGTTGAGCCTTCGGATATCACGCCTTCGGCTTTTCCGCCGGAAACTTTAAGCTCCGCGTATTTTTCACCGAGGAAACCCTTTGAGCGGACTGACAGAACGAGGTTGGCAGGAAGGGTATATTCTTTGTCGATGAGCATTGTGACAACAGCTTTTCCGTTTTCCAGCTTGATGTCTTTAACTTTCCCGACCTCAACTCCGCTGAAGATAACGTTCGCGTCTTTTGTAAGTCCGGATGCGTCGTCCACAATAGCCTGAATATTCACTCCGTTTCCTCCGGAAAATGACATATCCACAAGTTTTAAAGACATTGCCCCGATCAGTATAAGACAGCCGACCACGAATAATCCGACCTTAGCTTCAAGTCCCATCTTCATAAAAACACTCCGCTACATGATTTTGATAGGTCCCTCTTTCGAAGCCGAGAAGAACTGCTTCACATAAGGGTTATCTGTGGTTTTAAAATCTTCGGCAGTGCCGTAAAGCACGACTTTGCCGTCGTAAAGCATCGCTATATAATCCGCTATTTTAAGTGTGCTCTCTATATCGTGGGAGATAACTATTGATGTTATCCCCAATTGTTTCTGTGTATCGTTAATGAGGTTGTCCACCACGTCGCACATGATTGGATCGAGTCCCGTTGTCGGTTCATCATAAAGCATTATTTCAGGCTCAAGAGCAATTGCTCTTGCGAGTCCTACTCTTTTTCTCATGCCGCCTGAAAGCTCCGAAGGCATCTTTTCTTCAATGTTGCTGAGTCCAACGAGGCGTAGTTTTTCAGCCACTATGGCGTCAATTTTATTTTTTGGCAGCTTCGTATGCTCAACCAGAGGAAATGCAACATTCTCATATACGTTCATAGAGTCGAAAAGCGCAGCGTTCTGAAACAATATCCCGAAGGTTTTGCGCATGTTGACAAGCTCTTCCGGCTTCATAACAGTGATGTCCTGCCCGTTTACAATCACTTTGCCTTTTGTCGGCGACATCAGCCCGCAAAGCTGTTTCAGAAGCACAGACTTTCCTGTTCCCGACGGACCGATGATATAGGTTATCGCTCCCTTAACAATTTTAAGGTCGATACCCTTGTGTATCTTGTGCGTTCCGAAACTTTTATGCAGGTCAAAACATTCTATAGCGTATTCCATCAGCCACCTTAGAACATAAATGCCGTAAGTATATAGTCAAAAATGAGAATCAGCACGCAAGCCATAACAACGGATTCCGTTGTTGCCCTGCCGACACCCTCTGCGCCGCCGCGGGTCATAAATCCTTTGTAGCAGCCCACAAGGGTTACTACGCCGCCGAAAACGACTGATTTTATCATCCCGTTGGCGAAATCTTCAAAATCTATGTAAGTGTACATATAATCCAGATAGAGAGTCTTGTTGATGCCAAGCACTTTTATGCTCACCAGATAACCACCGACAATCCCGAAAAAAACTGTAACGGCGTTCAGCATCGGCATAACAATCAGTCCGGCAAGGATACGCGGCACAAAAAGGTAGTGAACCGGGTCAACAGCCATGGCGTTCAGTGCGTCAACCTGCTCCGTGACCTTCATGGTGCCTATTTCGGCGGTGATGGCGGAACCTGCGCGTGCGGCAACCATTATAGCCGAAAGCACAGGACCAAGTTCTCTTGCCATTGCAAGGGCGACCACCGTTCCTACAAGCTGGTCAGCTCCGAATTTATGGAAGCCTATGTAGCTCTGAAACGCAAAAACCATGCCTGTGAAACTTCCGGTCAGGATGATTACCGACATGGAGTTTGCACCTATAAACTCTATTTGTTTTAAAAGTAATTTTGTACGAAACGGCTTTTTAAACACAAGTTTAATTGTTGAGTAAAATAAAAGAGCCATATGCCCTGCTACTTCAACGATATTTACAAGCGGTCTGCCGAAAAAACTTAATACTTTTTCCATCAAGCCCCTTTAGCCAAGATAAATTCTTGGTATTCTGTCGGAAATACCGCACAGCATTTCATATGAGATGGTGTTTGCCCACCCTGCCCACATATCCGCCGTGATATTTTCACCCATTATTTCGACCCTCATTTCGCTGTTGGAGTCAACGCCTGAAAGGTCTATCATGGTCATGTCCATGCACACAGTGCCTATGACGGGGCATTTGACACCGTTTACAAGCATGTGGCTGACGTTTGTGAAACAACGCTGGTATCCGTCGGCATAACCGATTGGAACAACGCCGTATGTCATGTCTCTATCAGCAAAAAAACGTCTGTTATAGCTGACAGCTTCGCCTTTTTTAATCTGTTTCACATGAACAACTTTCGAATAGATGCTCATTACTTTTTTCAGTGTAACATTATTTTCGCCGTAAAGGTAGCCGTAAAGCATCAGTCCCGGTCTGGCGAGTGAAAATTTATTGTTAAACGCGGAAACGCCGGATGAGTTGAAAAGGCTCGTATTACAGGTTATTCCGTTGTCAACAATGTATTTTTCAAAAATTCTTATCTGTTCTTCAGTATATTCCGCATCACTGTCTGATGAAGACAGGTGACTCATAATATGCACGGGTCTAAGGTTTTCATACCTTGAAAGGAAGTCGTTGAAAGGCATTTCAGGAGAAAAGCCCAGTCTGTTCATTCCCGTGTCAATCTTGACAGACACATATGCAGTGCGGTTCATTTTTCCGAGGAAATTATTGAAAGCGGACGCAAATTTCTCATCCACCATATTCAGCACAAGGTTGTACTCAAGCACATCGTCGAAAAAATCGCCGTCAACGTAGCCGAGGATGAAAATCATGGGTTCGCTGCCGAGATATTCGCGCAGAATCATCCCTTCAAGGATTGTTGCCACTCCGAATTTCTTCACTTTGTGCTTTTCATAGGCATAAGCGGCGAGCTTCATGGCTCCATGTCCGTAGCCATCCGCCTTAACTATGGCGATGATATCGGTTCCGGCTTTCGCACGTGCCTGTTCAATGTTGTGTCCGAATGCCCGAAGGTCAATTTCGGCGTAGGTCGGTCTCAGTGATTTGATCTTAGTCTTTGTCATACTCTATTCCTGCGTTGTGCAGCAGATACGCACGGATGAAAGCGTCGAGGTTGCCGTCCATCACAGAGTCCACATTGCCTGTTTCGTGGCGGGTGCGCAGGTCTTTCACCATTTTGTAAGGGTGCATAACATATGATCTTATCTGGTTGCCCCAGCCGATATCGGTCTTGGTGCTTTCCAGTTTCTGCTTTTCTTCGTTCTTTTTCTCAAGCTCGTGTTCATAAATCCTTGATTTAAGGATCTTCATGGCGTGCGCTTTGTTTTTGTGCTGGCTTCGTTCGGACTGGCAGGTTACGACTATACCTGTGGGCATGTGGGTGATGCGCACGGCGGAGTCTGTCGTGTTGATGTGCTGACCGCCGGCACCGCCGGCTCTGTATGTGTCTATCTGGAGGTCACCTTCGTTGATCTCAACCTCAATGTCATCCTCTATTTCAGGCATAACGAACACTGCGGCAAAAGATGTGTGGCGTCTGTTTGCTGAGTCAAAAGGGGAAATGCGTACAAGTCTGTGCACGCCGACCTCTCCTTTCAGATATCCGTAGCAGAAAGGACCTTTAATGTTTATTGTGGCGTTTTTAATGCCCGCCTCATCGCCTTCCATATAGTCGAGTATCTCGTATTTAAATCCTCTTGTCTCTGCAAAACGGATATACATACGGTATAGCATGGAAGCCCAGTCGCTTGCTTCTGTTCCGCCCGCGCCTGAGTTTATGGTGACTATGGCGTTGTTGGCATCGTTGGGACCGCTTAGAACGAGCTGAAGCTCAAACTCCCTGACTTTTTTGGAGAACGCTTTGATGGAGTCCTCAATGTCTCCGTCGAGTCCCTCTTCACCCTCTTTAATTAGCTCAAGAAGCACTTCCGTATCATCTTTAAGTGTCAGAAGTTCTTCCCATGATTCAAGTTTCTTTTTGAGAGTAGATTGCTCTTTCAGAATTAGCTTGGACTCCTTCTTGTTCCAGAAATCCGCGTCATTCATGGACATTTCATCTATTTTCGCGATCTTTTTCCTGAGTTCTTCCTCATTCATCGCAGTAGCGAAGCTCGCCACCTCTTTGTTCAGTTTTTCCGCTTCGCTGATTATTTCGTCAATCATCATAAAAAATTATTCTCCGCTGACAGTCATTTTATCAAAAAGTGCAGAGGCGGATGTCACCCCTGCATACGTTCTGTAATCTTCAAAAACGGCTATAACGCCTTTGAGCAGGTCTTTCAGGTTTCCGGAGAGCACCGCTTCGCGGAACGGATGTACAATCTCCCGTCCGCGCATAAGCACACCGGATATACCGACTGAAAAATCGCCGCTTACGGTGTCTGCCGTATGCATCCCCATAACGTCTGTGATTTTAACATATTCGTTCATAAAATCATAAGGCATTTTATCGGTACTTGCTTTTAAAATAAGGTTGGATACGCCTATTCCTATATGTCCACCCCTGCCCGTCTTTGCGTTTGCTGTGTTACGCATCCCCATTGCAGATGCTGTGTAGCTGTTGTGGAGGAAAGAATCCAGTATTCCGTTGGCAAATATGGGCGTAAGTCCGGTGTGGTGTCCTTCGTCGTCAAAGTTCCTTGAACCGATTCCGCCGCGCAGTTTCGGGTCGTCAAACAATGTGAACGCTTCTGATGCGGCTTTTTTGCCCAGCTTGTCGCCCAATACGCTGACATTCTTATAAACGTTGTCTGCGTTGACAAGCTCTACGATTATCTCAAGAAAATCCGCCATTACCAAAGGAGTGAACATTACCCCGTATTTACCTGTTTTAAGCCTTTTTGCACCAAGCAGAGCACAAGCGGCGTATGCAGCTTCTTCCGCAGCTTTTATATGGCTGAGGCTTTTCAGCGACGCACCGTCTGCCATTCCGGAACCATCCTGCTCGCCTTTATGGTTAGCAATAGCATATGTATATGAAGAATAGTATGTTTTTTCTGAGTAGAGATCATGACAGAACGGAGTGATTATTCTCGTTGATTCTTTCGCCGCGCCGATAACGGACTGCTGAACGGATTTCACTCTTATGTCTGCCGCTTTTGCAGTTTCCACAGCTTCCAGAGCCATGTCAGCCATTTGTGCAGTGGTGAGCGATTCGAAACAGCCGTCGTTCTGAATAAAGTCTTCAGCGTATTCCGGTTTAAACGGGATATTATGAATATCTTTCGGAAGCGATGTTATAACACTTTGGTGTGATGTGAGAAAAGTTTCTATTGTGTCGGAGTTTAAACCATCTGCGCACATAGAGACAACCCGTCCATCTTTGAATGCACGGATAACGACACCCGTTTCTGAGCCTATATCAACGCTTTCAACGGTTTTACCGTTTAGCTGGACGGATTTAGAAACAGATTCCGAAACAGTTACAGTGACGTTATCGTAAAAATCGCTGTGGCGCTCCAGAATACTCTTTATATCATAGTTCATAATGTCCGTTTCATTGCTATTTCGTCGCAGTCGGGAAACTTAGCACATTTCAGGCAGTCAGACCATATCTTTTTAGGGAGTTGTTCTTTTTCTATCTCAGTGAAGCCGAGCTTGCCGAAAAATCCAGGCTGATAGGTCAGGAGAAATGCGTCGGTTATGCCGACTTCCCTTGCCATTTGCATTGAGCTTTCAACAACAGCAGTGCCTATGCCCTTTTTCGTACTGTACTGACTGACGGCAACAGAGCGTATCTCCGCCAGATTTTCCCATGTGGGATGCATTGCGCTGCAACCGAGTATTTCGCCGCCCTCGTCCCATACAACAAATTCCAGTATCTTTTCGTATATTTCGTTTATGCTGACAGGGAGCATAAGCCCCACCTTCGCGTGTGTATTCACAAGGTTCTGGATGTTTTTTGCATCCGCCATAACGGCTTTTCTTATCATTTTATGGTTTCCTTGATGAACAGTCTGTACATTCTGACTGCGGTATCTTTGTCGGGGAGCAGCTCAACATGTTTCTTCGCGCTGAAGTTTATCTTAATGTTTTCTGCATTGAACTGGGTTATAGTTATATAAATCACCGCATTGTTTGTTCGCGCTTCAATTTTGCCGTCTGCAATGCTTGAAAGGGTTATCTGTGCGTTTTCGCTGTTAAGTATTCCCACCAGCACTTCAAAAGCCTGTTCTTTGGACATGGTGAAGACGTCGGTAACAGAATCGTTCGTTGTCGTGTAAACAGCTCCGCCAGCAGCTCCGCCGAATATGAGTGGTGCCGGAACACAGCTATACATAACAAGAGCCGCCGCCGCAATAAGAAGTTTATGTAATTTCATTTCATCCTCACAAAATCTTTATTTATTGAATAGTTTATAGAACAGACAGATTTTTTTCAAGAAAATTCGTTGACAAGATAAAATGGCAGGGGCTATTATCTCAAGGGTGAATGATGACAGAAAAGATTAACTTTTTAAACATATCTTTATGAGTACACGGCCTTTTAGCCGCCACAGGCGGTTGAAAGGCTTTTTTTTTGAATAAACGGAGGCTGAAAAATGTCCGCGAAAGAGATTATGAGCAAGGAAGAGATGGCGCGAACACTCAACAGGATGGTGTTTCAGATTCTTGAAGCCATCAAAACCGAAGACGGCTTCTGTCTGGTGGGAATCAGACGCGGCGGCGCTGTGCTTGCAAAGCGCATGGCTGATATTCTGGCAAAAGAGGGAAAAAAGGATATCAAAATCGGATATCTGGACATCACTCTTTACAGAGACGATCTCACAAGTATCCACGACTATCCGGTTCTGCAAAGTACTGAGATAGACTTTGACATCACAGGCAGAAACATCGTGCTGGTGGACGACGTTATCTACACCGGAAGAACCATCAGAGCGGCGCTTGACGCGCTTATCGACTACGGAAGACCAAAGAAGATTCTGCTTGCAGCGTTCATCGACAGAGGACACAGGGAACTGCCCATTCAGCCTGATTTCACAGGTAAAACGGTGCCCACTTCCCGTAACGAAATAGTTGATGTTCAGCTTGAAGAACAAGCCGGATGTGATTGTATATTAATAAATAAAAAAGCCTAGGACACAAGGAGTCAAACCATGACTTACAAAAGAAAAGACCTTTTGGGGATGAAGGACTTGACCAAAGAGGAGATACTTTATCTTCTGGAAACGGCTCAGAAATTCACCGAAATCAATGAGCGTGACGTTAAAAAAGTACCCACTCTGAAGGGGAAAACAGTAATAAATCTGTTTTTTGAACCCTCAACAAGAACAAGAACATCTTTTGAGATCGCCGGAAAAAGACTCTCCGCCGATACCATAAACTTTACTGCGTCCTCCAGCAGTACGACAAAGGGCGAAACCCTTATAGATACTGTGAAAAATATGGAGGCAATGAAATCCGATATTTTCGTTGTGCGCCACTCCTATTCCGGCGCTGTCAAATATATTGCAGAGCACACAGACGCAAAAATAATCAACGCAGGTGACGGGCTGAACGAACACCCTACTCAGGCGCTTCTGGACATGCTGACAATCAGACAGAGCAAAGGCAGGCTTGAGGGACTTGAGGTAGCAATAATCGGCGACATCACCCACTCCCGCGTCGCCCGTTCCGATGTGTGGGCTATGACAAAGCTGGGCGTAAACGTCCGCCTTTTCGGTCCCACAACTATGATCCCAAAGCACTCACATGTTTTCGGCTGCCGCGTATGCAAATCCATGAACGAAGCTGTGGAAGGCGCAGACGTTATCATAATGCTGCGCATCCAGAGGGAGCGTCAGGGTAAACTGCTTATTCCCTCAACAAAGGAATACGCAAAATATTTCGGTCTCACAAAAGACAAACTGGCTCTTGCTAAACCGGACGCGCTGGTCATGCACCCAGGACCCATCAACCGCGGCGTTGAACTGATGAGCAACGTTGCCGACAGCGACAACTCAGGAGTTCTGAAACAGGTGACAAACGGCGTTGCCGTGCGCATGGCAGCTCTTTACATTCTCGGCATAGGAAACAACAAGGGAGGAATTGATGAAAACGCTTCTTAAAAACTGCAAGATTGTCAATCATGATAAGGTAACAGAAGGCAATATCCTCATAGATGGCGAAATTATCGCCTCCGTTACGGCTTCCGCAGACGAAAAAGCGGATAAGGTGATAGACTGTAAAGGAAAATATGCCGTGCCGGGTCTTATAGACCTCCACGTCCACTTCCGCGACCCGGGACTCGAATATAAAGAAGATATTACTTCCGGCGCAAAAGCTGCCGTTGCAGGCGGCGTTACTGCGGTCTGCCCCATGGCGAACACAAAACCTGTCAACGATAACAGAATAATTACAGAATACATGATAAAAAAAGCTCAGGCTGATGGACTGATAGACCTCTTCCCCATAGGCGCAATGACAAAAGGTATGGAAGGTGAGGAACTTACGGAAATGGGAGATATGTCTGAAGGCGGAGCCGTAGGCTTTTCCGACGACGGCAAACCTGTTTGCAGTGCGGAAGTTTTCCGCCGCGCCGCAGAATATGCATCGCAGTTCGGTTCGTTCGTGATAAGCCACGCCGAGGACAAGAGCCTTGCCGGAGCAGGCGTTATCCACGAGGGCGAAGTTTCAGCCATTACAGGGCTTAAAGGCATCCCTTCCGAGTGTGAAGAGGTTATGGTTGCCCGCGATATCCTCATGTCAAAGTTGACAGGTGCACACGTTCACATCTGCCATATCAGCTCCAAAGGTACACTCGACCTCATCAAATGGGCAAAATCCATGGGATATAACGTAACTTGCGAAGTTACACCCCACCATTTCACACTGACAGAGCAGGAACTGCTCACATATGATACCAACTGCAAGATGAACCCTCCCCTCCGCGCGCAGGAGGACGTTGACGCGCTCATCGAAGGGCTTAGAAACGGCGATATCGACTGCATAGTTACCGACCACGCGCCACATCACCCCGATGAAAAGGCGCAGGAGTTTGACCTTGCACCCTTCGGCATAACAGGGCTTCAGACGATGCTCCCCCTCTCGCTTGCGCTGGTCGAAAAAGGCGTTATAGACATGCCCACATTTGTAAGGCTTACATCATATAATCCTGCCAGACTCATCAAAAAGACTGACAGAGGCGAGATAGCTGTTGGCAAACTCGCTGATATCGCTATTGTTGATGCCGAACTGGAATATGTTTTTGACCTGTCTCTTAACAAATCAAAATCAGTCAATACTCCTTACATGGGTAAAAAACTGAAAGGCGCTGCGCTTTACACGATTAAAAGTGGAAAGGTAGTTTTTGAATTTCCTCTGAACTGATAAAGATATGCCGCCGGATGGAATATTTCGGCGGCTTATTTTACAACCGATATCCCTCTGTCCGACAAAAGAATCTGCCTGAAAACCGGTGTGGTTTCATACATTTTTCCGTAAATATCGTTTCCCGTAAACTCTTCTGAAACGCTGTCAGCGGTGTATCTCATGTCTACTGACCTGAAAATATCCGGAAACATGATTGTTCCGATATAGTAAGCGTTTATAAACAGATTTTCATAGTGGGCAGCGTATCTGTTATACGGCAGAATGGTGTATACCCTGTTATTCTTTATGGCAGGGATATTTCTGAAAAGCGTTTTATTGGCGGTGTAGTCCTGTTTTAGCTTGTCAAGCATTGTATACTCTACAAAAATGTAGTCCGGTTTTGCTGCAACAAGCTCGTTAAGGCTTATTTCCGAATAAGGGATTGTTGACCGGAGGTCAGACCCGATGCTCATCTGGTTCAGCATCCTAAGATATGTGTAGCATTTTTCAACAGTATAGCTGGCCTTGGACGGTTTATACTGCTGTGAAAGTATGAAAAGTTTCTTTTTAGGCGCATCCTTCGTCTTTTCTATAAGCTCCTTTCTGGTTTTTGCCATGAAATTCATGATATTCTGCATATCCTTCTGTTCGTTCAGGATATAGCCAGTCAGCCTGAGAGACTGAAGAATTGAGTCGAAGTGGAGATACCCCGTTTCAGAACAGTTCATAGCTGCCACTGGAACCTGTACCGCCTGTGCAAGTTTTTCAACTTGTCTTTCGTTTAAACCTGAAACGAGAACTATGTCAGGGTTTGCTGCTTTAATGGATGTATAATCCGGAGTAAAGTTGTAAAAAGACCTGAAAATGGGAGGCATCTTATCGTATCCCTCAGGGTAGATACACGAGCAATATTTATGCACTTTGCCCATAGATGGCAATATGTCCTGTGTTACCAGTTGTTTCGAAAAGTCTGCGTATTCGGTTAAAGCAGAACTTCCCGGTCCCACAGCCGAAATTTTTTTAATTTTGTCCGGAACATTAACCTCTCTGCCGCAGGCGTCTATAACCTTAAAATTTTCGGCAGGTGAGTAACCGGACATTGCGAAAAGTGCTAAAACAATAAATAATTTAAACATTGCACACCGTATTAAATGATAATATCGGAATAATTATATACCCGCAATACAAATGTATTGACAAAAAAAGCGTGCAGGTGTTCAACTTCACACGGAGGTTCAGAATATGACAGAAGAAACAATTGACAAAGCTGCTGAAGCCGCTGTACGCCTTTTTAAAAGCGGATATTCCTGCTCCGAGGCAGTACTTTTTGCGTTTGAAATGAATACTGAAAAAAAGTTTTCAGAAGATGCCAAACGCGGTATGAGTGCCTATGTGGAAGGACTCAGCGGTTCCGGCTGCGTTTGCGGTGCTCTTGCGGGTGCTGTGTTCATATTAAGCACTATGGGCGGCAGACTTAGCCCGGAAGAACCTGTTAATAAACTTAAAAATGCTGTACGCATACTGCATGATGATTTCCGTAAAGAGTTTTCCAGCGCCTGCTGCCGGGTGATAACTTCTAAATCTGCAAAACTTTTCGGAATAGGTAAGTTCAACACCTGCCCTCTTACCGTAGAGTTCTGCATAAGAAAAATAATGCTGCTGGCTTCTGAAAACGAATGGATAAAATGACAAAAAAAATCCCGGTTACATGCTTTAAGGGGGGAGGAGGGATAAAGCATAGAAATAACCGGGCAATAGTCTGTTTGGTATTTGTATTATAATCTTCTTTATATAATTTTCAACTGAAATCGTAATATATGTCAAATATTCGGCGGTGTTAAATGAAAAAAGCCGCCCCCTTCCGGAAGCGGCTTTACGTTGTTAGTTTGTGCGCTCTTTATCTTTCAGCAGCTTGTATTCCATCGAATCCATAAGAGCCTGATATGAAGCGTCCACGATATTCGCCGCAACGCCGACCGTTCCCCATGTACTGTCCTTGTCTTTTGATTCGATAAGAACTCTGGTAACGGCTTCCGTGCCCTCACCGGATGTGAGGATACGAACCTTATAGTCAACCAGTTCCATGTCTGCTATACGTGGATAGAACTTTGAAAGCGCCTTGCGGACAGCTTTGTCCAGAGCGTTCACAGGACCGTTTCCGGATGCAGCAGTGTGCTCCTGCTCATCGCCCACAACAATTTTAACTGTTGCTTCCGCCATGGGACTCTCCGTACCGCCGTGTTTTTCGTCGATAACCCTGTAGCTGACGGAGTCGAAGAAAGGCGTGAATGTTCCCATGGTTTTTCTCATGAGAAGTTCGAACGAAGCCTCGGCTCCTTCAAACTGAAAGCCTTTGTTTTCAAGCTCTTTCAACCTGTCCACAACTGCGTTCACCTTTTGGTCGTTGCTGTCTATGTCCAGACCGAAGTCCTTCGCCTTGTAAACAAGGTTTGACTTGCCCGAAAGGTCAGAGAGCAGAACTCTTTGCTTGTTTCCCACAAGTTCGGGTTCTATATGCTCATAAGTTCTTGCATTTTTGAGGATGGCGCTGACATGCACCCCACCCTTGTGCGCGAACGCCGAGCGACCGACGTATGGCTGGTGGATGTTGTGTTTAAGGTTGCCAAGCTCGTTTACATATCTGGACACACTGCGAAGTCTGTTCAGCTTATCTGCCGGAACACACTCATATCCGTACTTCAACTGCAGGTTCGGGATTACCGAGCAAATGTTTGCATTGCCACATCTTTCGCCGTAACCGTTTATAGTTCCCTGCACCTGTGTTATGCCGTTGACTACAGCCATTACGGAGTTTGCAACCGCGCAGTCGCTGTCGTTGTGGCAATGGATGCCAAGCGGATAGTCGCCTGTCACCTCGCGGAGCTGACGGATGATGTCCGCAAGTTCCTGAGGCATGGTGCCGCCGTTTGTGTCGCAGAGGATGATGCAGTCAGCTTTCGCCTCCATAGCCGCTTTAACGGTTTTGATGGCATACTCTTTATTCGCCTTAAAGCCGTCAAAGAAATGCTCTGCATCATAAAAAGCCATGTCCACCTTTGATTTAAGGTATGACACTGAGTCATAGATTATCTCAAGGTTTTGTTCAAGTTCAATTTTAAGCGCCTCAGTAACGTGGAGATCCCATGTTTTTCCGAATATGGTAAGGTTGGGAACTTCCGCCTCAAGCAGCGCCTGAATGTTTTCGTCCGTGTCGCAAGTTCTTTTTGCACGTCTTGTGCTGCCGAACGCTGCGATACGGTCAATTGGTGCGGATGATTTTTTTACGTCTCTGAAAAATCCGATATCTCTGGGGTTGGAACCTGGCCAGCCGCCTTCGATGTATCTTATACCGAAGTCGCAAAGTGCTTCGGCTATTTTCACCTTATCCGCTATGGTGAAGTTAACGTCCTCCGACTGAGTTCCGTCTCTCAGCGTGGTGTCGTATATCTCTATCTTTTTTGACATAATTTTACCTTAAAAAGATTACGCTTCGACAAAAGCCTCGTGCAGTATTCTTACTGCAAGCTCGGAGAATTTTTCCTCAACGACGCATGAAACTTTTATCTCGCTGGTGGTTATCATTTTTATGTTGATATTATTCTCAGCCAGAAGAGAAAACATCTTTGCCGCAACGCCCGCATGGCTTCTCATACCCACGCCGACAATAGATACTTTGGCGATGTTCTCATCAGCCAAAACCTCCTTGGCACCTATCTCTTTTGCGATTGCGCTGCAGACGTCGGTGGCGCGCAGGATATCTGTTTTCTGCACGGTGAAGGACATATCAGTATTTCCGTCCTTGCCTACGTTCTGAACGATAACGTCAACGTTGATATTGCTATCGGCAATTTTATTGAATATTTTTGATGCGATTCCGGGATTGTCCGGAACAGCCGTAATAGTAATTTTCGCCTGATTTTTGTCTGAAACGACGCCGGTTACAACAACCTGCTCCATGTCTGAATCCTCCTTGGTTACTAATGTTCCGGGTTTGTCCTCAAGTGATGAAAGAACCATGATGTCAACATTGTGGTTCATACCGAGTTCCACGCTTCGGGACTGGAGAACCTTTGCGCCCAGAGACGCGAGTTCCAGCATTTCGTCATAGGATATCTTATCCAGTTTTTTAGCGTGTTTGACAATTCTGGGGTCGGCGGTGTAAACACCGTCAACGTCTGTATATATTTCGCATACATTAGCTTTAAGCGCAGCGGCAACAGCAACTGCGGACGTGTCGGAACCGCCCCTGCCGAGCGTAGTGATGTCGCCCGTTTCGGGAAAAAGTCCCTGAAAGCCTGCAATAATGCATACTCTTCCTTTTTTAAATTCTTCTTTGATGCGATCCGCTTTAACGTCCATGATACGGCTGTTGGAGTGTGCTCCGTTCGTCACCATACCGATCTGGATGCCCGTAAGGGAAACTGCGGGATAGCCCATTGAAATGAGTGCCTGAGCAACCAGAGGTGAGCTTGCGGACTCGCCTGTGGAAACAAGCTGGTCATATTCTCTGGGGCTGTACTTGGGGTCAATCTCTTTCAGGAGGTTGATAAGCCTGTCTGTTTCGCCGGACATGGCAGAAACCACACATGCTACGTCATGCCCCTGATCTTTCTTTTTTGCGATGATTCTCGCGACATTTTTGATGCGTTCGATTGAGCCGACACTGGTTCCGCCGAACTTCATAACTACAATGCCCACTAAAGTCCTCCTTAAAAGCTGTCAACCGTTGATAACGGGACTTTTCAGAAAAAATTCTGCAATACGGAAACCGTTTTCTATGAAAAACGTGGGTTTCATAAACTCGTCATAGGTCTGGTTTTCATCCGGTTTAACCCCTGTTCCGTAGATTATACAGGGAACAGGCTCAGCAACGTGTGTGCGTCGCTTAACGGGCGTGGGGTGGTCGGGTGAAACCATTATCCTGAAATCCCCGAATTTTTTCAGTCCGTCAAGAAGTATAGGGAGAAGACGGCTGTCGATGTTTTCCACAGCTTTAATTTTTTCACTTATACTTCCCATATGTCCAGCTTCATCAGGGGCTTCGACGTGTATGAATACATAATCATTTTTTTCGAGAGATTTCAATGCGTATTCAGCTTTACCCTCAAAATTGGTGTCGATGAATCCGGTTGCTCCCGGAACGTTAATTATTTCAAGTCCGCCGAATTTGCCTATACCGCGGATGAGGTCAACCGCGGCGACAACTGCCCCGTTTAGACCATAAAGTTCTTTGAATGAAGGCATTTCCGGTTTCACACCCTCTCCCCAGAACCATATGCTGTTAGCGCGTCCGTATTTTCCGCCTTCGAAAACCTTTTTGGCGCGCTCCATTATTGAAAGCAGTTTCTCGGCACCTTTTCCTTTCGGAAGATATTGTTCCCATTCCTGCCCCATAATATCGTGGGGAGGAGTTGTCTGAAGTTCGAAATCGACGTTGCGCATTATCATAAGGTTACGGTAGCCAACGCCGTGGTAAAACTCCGCTCCTTCGCTTCTGAATATATTGTCAAGCTCGGCTATGCAAGCCTTTGCAACGTTTCCGTCTATATGGTGTGCGGAAAAATCGTCCATCACTTTTCCATCCAGAGTAACAAGGTTGCAGCGGAACGCCATATCCCCTTTGTTCAGTTCAATACCCTGACTGCCCGCCTCAAGGGGGCTTCTGCCGGAGTAATAAACTGTTGGGTCATAGCCCATAAGCGAAAGGTTGCAGATGTCGCTGCCGGGGTAGTATCCGTCCGGAGTGGATTTTATGAATCCACCAACGCCATCTTTAGCCATCTTGTCCATGTTCGGCTTGTTCGCAGCCTGCATAACGGTTTTACCGCCAAGTTCTTCTATTTTATGGTCGCTCATCCCGTCGGTGAGCAGTACGACATATTTCATTTAAACAAGCTCCTTAACTCGTATGGCGACTGTTTTATCAGTCACACAGTCTTCGCCGTCTATCTCGGCGATCGCTTTCATAATGTTGTGTGCCACGGTCTTATGGGTCATGAATACCATTGTGACGACCTCTCCGGGCGCTCTGTCGTCTGGTTGTATAGCCTGCGATATACTGATTCCGTATTTGCCCAGTATTCCTGCTATTTTTGCCAGTGTTCCCGGTTCGTCCAGAACTGTGAAGCGCAGATAAAATTTGGATTTAATATCTTTTATGTCCCTGATGGGATAGTAATAATCGAAATCTCTGGTGAAACCGAGTACCGGAACGCGTTCCGCGCACCCGCTGGCGATGTCCCTTGCGATTGAAACTACATCCGCAGTTACGGCAGAGCCTGTGGGTTTGCCGCCCGCACCTCGTCCGTAGTACATTGTTTTGTCCACACTGTCGCCGATGAACTCAACGGCATTGAAAACTCCGCTCACCTGCGCCATCATTTCGGCGTTGGGCAGAATTGTCGGGTGCACACGTACTTCTATACAATCGTCATGCTTTTTAGCTATTGCTAGGAGTTTTATCTTGCAGTTCAGCTTCTTGGCAAACTCTATATCCACCTTCTTGATGTTGGATATTCCCTCGACGTATATTTTATCAAAAGGTATCAGAGTCTTAAACCCGATTGAGGCGAGTATAGCTATCTTGTGTGCAGTGTCTATCCCTTCTATGTCGAAAGTGGGGTCTGCCTCTGCATAACCCTTTTCCTGAGCGGTTTTCAGAACTTCTGAAAACTCTTTATCTTCAGCTTCCATGGAGGAAAGGATATAGTTTGCTGTGCCATTTATAATGCCGAAAATTTCTTTGATGTTGTTGCCGACAAGATCCTCTTTCAGCACGCCTATCAGGGGTATCCCGCCGCCCACAGCGCCTTCGAAACCTATTGTCACGTTATTTGACTGAGCCGCTCTGAAAATTTCTTCGCCATGAACAGCAAGAAGCGCCTTATTAGCTGTTACAACATGCTTTTTAGCATTGAGAGCTTTCAGCATGATATCCTTCGCAAAGGTGTATCCGCCGACAAGTTCGATGACTATGTCTATTTCGGGGTCGTTGATGATATCATCAGCGTTATTTGTGACAACATGGCAGAGCGCAAGCGTGTCATCAAGTTTCGTCTTATCTATTTTAATATCCGCGATAGTTTTAAGGCAGATGTCGATTCCCGTTTTTTCAAAGATATCCTGTTTGTTTTTAAGCAGAATTTCAGCTGTTCCCTTGCCAACAGTTCCGTATCCGATGAGACCTGCGTTCACTTTTTTTGACATTAATTCCTCCGAATTTGGATACAACACAACCGTTAAAAATTATGTCCAACGATATTAGTTTATTTGGTATTTCAAGTCAAGAAAACTGCTGTGTTTTTTACGGAAAATATACCTTATGTTTTAATTAAAGCATTTAACGAAATTAATGTCATATGTCGCGCAATAAGATCAATGCGGGATCGCGTCGTCATTTCATTCCTCGCGAAGACGGGCTTTCTATCTGTCTTTGCGAACCACTTTAGGGGTGAAGCAATATCGTCTTTCGATATACGACATAACTTATGTTAACGCTCTAGTCCGGGGTAAATTCCACATTTCTTGTGCCTTCGGGTCTCCACGCCGGAGAGATGGTCTTTGCACCTATCCTTTTGCAGTTTAGCACGGATGCGTATGAAACGGCATTTTTACCGAATTTTGAGTTTATTTTATCTATAGCATCATAAAGTTGAGGATATTTCTGAAAGTCATCCATTATGTTTGTTAGTGCAACATATTCTGAAACAAGATTTCCTAGTGTAATACCAAGTAATCTTATGGGTGTTTTATTCCAAAGCTCATCAAAAATAGATACCGACTCTTCATATATGTGGTGTGTGGCTGATGTGAAAAAACCGAAAGTTTTTCTTTTCCCGACACTGCTCATTTCGGTATCTCTTATCGTCAGATGCACGGTCTTTCCGGCAAACCCGTTTTTGCGGGCGCGGGCGGATACCATCTCAGAAAGCTGTAGAATATAATTCAGCGCCTCTTCCCGTTTAGTAAGAAACACGGGCATTGTCATGCTGTGCCCTATTGATTTTACAGGCGGTTCCTCGGAAACAACTCCGCCTGCGTACTGTCCGCAGACCATTTTATAAAGTCTTGTGCCGTATATGCCGAACATCTCCTCAAGCCTTTCCTGCCCGAAGTCACGAAGGTCTTTAGGACTGAATATCCCAAGTTCGCGAAAACGCTTTGCCAGTCTTCGTCCTATCCCCCATATATCACCAAGCTCAAAGCTGTCCACGAAATCAATAACCTCGTCCGGTTCCACCATATAAAAACCATCCGGCTTATTAACTCCGCTAGCCATTTTTGCTATCAGCTTGTTGGGACCCACGCCGACCGAACACGTGATATTAAAAGTCTTTTTCACAAATGACTTTATCATATACGCAGCATCCACCGGATTTATCTCCGTATTGGAAATGTCCAGAAACGCTTCGTCTATGGAATAGACCTCAACTTCCGGAGTTATCGTTCTCAGATATTTATTTATTTCTGTTGATATATAAGTATATTTTCCTGTACTGGCAGTCACCAGAGTCAGGTGTGGACAAACCTTCAGAGCTTCATATTTGCTCATTCCGGTTTTAACGCCTTCCGCCCTTGCCTCGTATGAACTTGTGACAACAACAGTCCTTTCTTTCGCTCCTATAACAGCTATCGGTTTGCCCCTCAGATGCGGGTTTGCAGATTGCTCAACAGAAGCAAAAAATGCATCCATATCCATGCAGAGAATCATCTTCCGTTTCCTTCGTCCATCCCCTCAAGATACCAACAGGCGTCCAGAGAGCTGAAAGACAGTTCGAATACATTGAAGCCGTCTGTTACCGTATATTTGTGTATTATGTCGTTTCCGGCGCGTTCTTTCCACCGGTAGCAGATATCCTTAACAGTGACCTTTTCCCCGTGCAGACTGAACCAGACGGGTCTTGGGCTGTTTTCAAACACAGCGCCGACACGCACCCTTTCATGCAGGTTCAATATCATAACCACCCTCCAGAGCGCGTATCACCATCTTAACAGTGCCGATGACCTGAAATTCGTCGTATTCGCCCACTGGAATAGGCGCAAAATCAGCATTGGCAGGCATAAGAAAGATACCCGCAGTGGTCATTTCAAAGGTTTTTAACGTAACTTCGCCGTTGAGGCGGAAAGCCCCTATCTGACCGTGTTTGATGTGGTTTGTCATTTTTATGAGAACGCAGTCGCCATCCAGAATCGCCTTGTCCCTCATGCTTTCACCGTCTACACGCAGAAAGAAGTGGTTATCGCCAATGGGCTTATCCAGCCTTATATAGCCCTCTACGTTTTCTTCTGATGTTACAGGTACGCCCGCCTTTATACGTCCGAGTACGGGGATTCCGACCGATGGTGTTTCAAGACTTCTTGCGATATTTCCGGTACGTTTCAGAGCACCTGACTGTTCCAGTCTGTCCAGCATGTTCTTTACGCTGGCGGTGGAGGACACTCCCATTCCTTTTGCTATTTCACGTACAGACGGAGAATATCCGTTATCTCTTATAAACTTATCTATGAACTGCATGAACATTTTCTGTCTGTCTGTCATAAAAGCCTCCATGTGCGAACGCCTGTTCGCCTATGGGTATCATAACTCAACAGAGACAAAAGTCAAGAGAATTGATTTACTGTGTCTTTGTGCAGGAAAAGTCGTGGAATTTCACATCTTTAAAGGTTTTTATATTATATTGGGCAGCGTATCCGTCTTTGAGTGACTGAATCATTATATCCTTACCCTCTTTTGTAACGGCTTCGTCTGGCTCAATGCCTCTCAGCGGTTTTGCCAGCAGAGGTGCTATGTTATGACGGAATTTAAGAACCAGTTTTGCATCCTTTTCGCGTGGGAAAACTATGTCCAGGTTTCCTTGGCACATGGTTCTGGTGCCCACTCTGCTGGAATAGAGTTTAACATCTGACAGAACGAGTGAATATGTTCCGTCGGTGTTTTCTCTGATGCTTATGGCGTCAAATTCGCCGGACGGAACGTCTGTAGCTTCGTCTATTTTCTTTGAAACGTCTGAATTTTTAACGGCATAGTTCACAAACAGAAGCGCCATGAGCGCCACAAGAACCGAACCGAGAAGATATTTACCCATTAAGCCTTTCCGTCGGCGGGCTTGAATTTTTCCAGCCCGTACACTTTTATTTTTCGGTGCAGATAAGTCCGTTCTATCTCAAGTATCTTCGCGGACTGGCTTATGTTCCAGTCGTTTGCCTGAAGAGTCTGAAGGATATACTGTTTTTCGAAACCTTCCTTTGCGTTGCGCAAAGCCGCTCCGTTTTCGGATTCATATTTACCCTCTTCCAGAGCACGCAGAAAGTCAGGTGCGTCTTCAACGTCCATAGTTTCGTGTTCAGAGAGAACAACCATCCGCTCTATCAGATTTTTAAGCTGACGGACGTTCCCAGGCCAGTCAAATGCCATAAACAGTTCCATAAGCTGAAGGCTTACTTTTTTGAGGTCGAGTCCGTTGAGTGAACAGGCCTCACGGATGAAGTGCTGCATCAGTATCGGCACATCCTCTTTTCGTTCGCGCAGCGGCGGAACTGTAAGCGGAACCACGTTAATTCTGTAATAGAGGTCTTCGCGGAAATTTCCTACCTCTATTTCGTCTTCAAGGTTTTTGTTGGTGGCTGTGATAAGTCTGAAATCCGAATTTACAGGTGTGTTGCCACCGACACGTGTAAAGCTGTTATTTTCCAGCACGCGCAGCAATTTTGCCTGTGCGGGCATAGACATGTCCCCTATTTCGTCAAGGAACACGGTACCGTTGTCCGCCTCTTCAAATTTGCCTGTCTTTTGGGAAACAGCGCCGGTGAACGAGCCTTTCTCGTGTCCGAACATCTCCGTCTCCAGCAGCTCCGATGGAATTGCGGCGCAGTTTATCTCCACAAACGCTTCTTTCGCCCTGCGGCTGAGCATATGGATAAGGCGGGCGACATGCTCTTTTCCGGTGCCGTTTTCGCCGTTTATCATCACCCATGCGTTTGTGGGGGCAATTTTCTCTATCTTCTTTTTAAGTTCGCTTATTGGTCTGCTGACGCCAAGAATGTCGTATTTCTTTATCAGGTCGCTTCTTGTCTCGCGCAGGTCGTGCATAAGCTGAAATTTATCCGTAAGGTGTTTTACAATAAGCAGTATACGTTCCAGCGAAAGAGGTTTTTCCAGAAAATCGTAAGCGCCTCTACGGGTAGCCTCCACGGCGTTTTCAATATTTCCGTGTCCGCTGATGATAACCACTTCAAGGTTAGGGAAATAGCTTTTTATATCGCGCAGACCGTCTATGCCGTCTTTATCCGGCAGCCAGATATCCAGAAACAATATGTCGTATACATGTTTTTTCAGCTGGTCGAATCCGTCTGAAAAAGTAAGGGCAAAATCAGCCGTATATCCTTCATCTTCAAGGATATCCTTAATGGCGGTGCATATTCCTTTTTCGTCGTCGATAATGAGTATTCTTGCCATAGTTTAAGCCTTGCGAAACTCCATAAGAAAACGTGTGTATTGTCCGTATTCGCTCTCAACGGTGATGTTGCCGTTGTGCACCTCTATGATCTTTTTGACTATCGCAAGCCCCAGCCCTGTTCCGTCCGGTTTCTTGCTGAAATACGGAATAAAGACCCTTGTGATATCCTCCTGCGGGATACCCTCTCCGTTGTCTTTGTAATCAATACGGATCATATCGTCGGTTTCAGATACGTTGACGTTTATTTTACCTTTCTGGTTCATAGCGTCAATGGAATTATTTATCAGATTGATAAAAACACGTTTCAACTGTTGCTTGTCCCCTATGAATCCTATGTCCGGACAGTTGATGTCTATTTCTACATTCTGGTTTGATGCGGCATAGAAAGCATGTATCTCGTCAAAAAGCCCTTTCAGGCTGAACTGCACCATTTTAAGCTCCGGCAGGCGGGCAAACATATTGAACTCATTAACCATACTCTGGAGACTTTCCACCTCGGCAACAATAGTGTCCATACTGGTCATAATGGTTTCCCTATCGCTCTCGCCCATTGACGCTTTTCTTTTTATCCTTTCGGCAGTGAGCTTTATGGGTGTCAGGGGGTTTTTTATCTCATGGGCAATACGGGTGGCTATCTCTTTCCATATGCCTACTCGCTGGAAGTTCAGCAGGTCTGTTATGTCGTCAAGAACTATAACAAGGTTGTCAACCTCGCCTTCCTGGCTGAAAATCTTCGTTATGGTGGCTGTCATGGTGCGCAGCTCGCCTTTAAGCAGTATCTCAATCTGAAACTGCGTCTCCCGCTCCTCTGCATCTATGAATGAAGCTGCGGGGGTTAGCACGGACGAAAGGAAAGCCTCGTTTGCATACTCTATGACGGTTTCCGCATAATCGTTCTTTTTCAGCAGCTCAAAGCTATGGGTATAAAGGAAAATTGCCGATTTAACATTTTTGAAGATTGAGTCGATGTACTGATTGTCCCTCGTTATCTGGATGAACATTTCCGACAGTTTTTCGTTTTTCATGTTCAGTTCGGTGTTGTGCGCGTTCAGCCGTTTTATCATGGAGTTAAACGACCGAGCCAAATACGCCAGCTCGTCGTTGCCCTGAACATCAACCTCAACGTCCAGATTACCTTTTGAAACGGCAGCGGAAGCTGACGCAAGGTTTTCTATGGGTCTGGTTATGCTCTTGGCATACACAAGGCTGCCCCAGATAGCCGCGAATACGACAAGCAGGGTCATAAGCATCGTGAGCGCTTTGAACGAGTTTTTAACGGGATTCGCAAAGTGTTCAGTCTGTCTGTATGTATTATACGATTTCAGGATGTTTGTAACGTCGGAAGCCTCGTTTTTTGGTACTTTTTTGTACACAACAACAGCTCCGATGATCCTGTTCGGGTTTTTACTTGAGTATATAGGTCGCCCAACCCAGTATATCTGATTATCCTTGTCCATAGCGTAACGGGCGATAAGTTCTTTATTGAGAATACGTTTTACAATTGCCGTATCCACAACCTTTCTGGTTCTGTCCTTCTTTTTATGTACGGATAATATCTTTTCGTTGTAGGCGTTATAAATGGATATTCCGTCTATTCGGTCTTTCTCCATGTATTTATTGATGAATTTATTCATTTTGGTGTTATTGTTCTTATAAACGAAATCGCCAGAGGAGATGAAACTTGCCAGCAGGTCGCTCTGTTCAATAACATAGTTCTCAAGCTGGGTCTGATATTTCTGCATAAGACTGACAGAGCTCTCAAGAGCTTGTTGTATCTGGGAATTAAACCATTTATCGATGCTTTTGTTGATGACCTTATTGGAGAATACGAACACTATCACAACAGGAATGACCGCCACTATAATTGAAAAAGAGACGAGCCTGCCCTGCAATCGGGTGCCGAAGATATTCTTTTTTCTGTCGATATACAACTTTCCGAGGTTGCGGAATATGAGAATACAAACAACTATGAGCAGAATGATATTTATGTTTACCAGCAGAAAGATGGATATATTGGAGTACCAGGGGAACTCGTTGTCGAATATCTCCGATGACGCCATAATATTGAATATGAGCAGTATTACAAGAATAAAGGCGTAAGTATATTTATTCTTCCAGTTAGCACCACGGGTAACTGAAAATTTAGGGCGAAATCTGAATCTCATGCTGTCAGCCTTCCATTTCTTTTAAGAAAAAATCGTCTTCAGGTTTATCGGATGACGGTTTCAGCTCGGAAGCGTCAAAATGTATTTCGTTAACGGTTTCTTTCTTCAATTCTTTTTTCTCCTCGACCATCCCGTCGAATATATCGGTGGAATGTTGCGCGTCTATCTCCACATCGGACATATCAAAAGGCTGCGCAGTCTCTCCGCTGTTCTTGGGTGCGGAATTATCAAAGAAATCATTATCGTTAATGGCAATATTCTGTTCCGGTTCATCATCAAAACCGCTGAAAGCTCCCTGAACTTCATTTTTTTCAGGTGAAAAATCAAATGTTTCAAATCCACTGAACGAGGTATCGGCGTTTGATTCTTGCGGTGCAAGCCCGAAATCGTCAGCAATATCAATGGCGGTATTGACTTTAGAAGGTGTATCCTCGACTGCGAAGCTGTCCAGTGATATCGGTTCATATTCGGTGATTTCGCCTGTTTTTTCAAATGTTTCCAGCTCTGCCGCAGCGACAGGAACCGGTTCAGGTTCAGGAATGACAATTTTTTCGGACACAGCCTCTTCTTCTTCCACAGGCTTGGTCTCTTTGGAGGGTATCATTTTTTTCGCTTCTTCAAGGGCTATGCAACACCCTGTTTTTTTGCATATTTTCTCTATGTCATCGATATCGAGAGTATTTTCAAGATACATTTCGAGTATAAGCCCTTTAATCCTGTCTCTGTCACCGTTCAGCGATTCCAGATAGAGCAGATGTGTAAACACTGCTTTATCGGCAACAGCTTCTTTGATGCTCATTGACATTTTATAAGTGGCCGCAGGAGGCGCAACTGATACTATATCTTCAAATTCCGCCACGTTAAAATTTCTGCTGAAGTAGGTTGTCAGCATTTCCTCGGCGATATAGAAATTTTCCGGATTGCGCTTTATGAAATCTTTCAGAAACGGCATTACAAGCTGTGGCTGGCAGTTTGATTCCAGCAGATATACTACCATGTCGTCAACTTCAAAGTCGCTGAGTACGCTGCTTTTAGCGCAGTCTGTAAGGATCTCCGAAAGTTCCTTATGTGAACCAAGGACTGTGAGTTTCCGCATAACTTTTATTATCAGCCGCTTATCGTCCAGGTTCCGTTTAGCTATCTCCATCAGTTGAGCGGAACACTCCGCAAATTTTCCTGCTGATCTGTACATGTCTGCCAATTGAAAAAGATAGCGCATCGCGAGTTTTTCGCGTCCCATTTTTTCATAGACGTCGGCTGCCATCCGATAAAATCTTGGTTTGTCTAATGAGATTATCATCAGCTTTGAAATTATGCTCAGAGCGTCGTAATACCGCTCGGAAGAGAGAAATCTTTCCGCCAGTTTGATGAGCAGTGATTCGCCCTTTGCCCTGTCCTCAGACATAAGATAGATGTTCGCCATCATTCTTATTGCGGACAGACTATCACTGTTTCGGGCGTAATACTCCTCATAGGCGTGGAGGGCTTTTATATATTTCCCTTCCACATACATATTGTGGGCGTCGAAAATATCCGGCTCTTTTGACCCGAAAAGCATCAGACTTCCTTTTTTATTTTATTTTACCGTAAATTTACGTTTATTCAAAGTATTCCGCAGATTGAACGTCCGTTTCCCAGACCACAACCTTTTCGGTAATTCCGCCGAAAGTTTCTTTCAGTCTGCTGTATATAAACCGTGCGATGTTTTCGCTTGTAGGGTTATTTTTGACAAAAAATTCAACCTGTTCATTCAGATATTTATGATCTAATTCATCAAGTATCTCTTTAAGTCTTTTTTTAAGCACCGTAAAGTCTACAAGCATCTCCGTTTCATTGAGTTTGTCACCTTTAAGATAAGCCTCCACACGCCAGTTGTGCCCGTGCAGGTTTTCGCATTTTCCGTTATAATTCCGCAGGTTATGCGCCCCGTTAAATTGTTGTATTACTCTCACTCTGTACATTATAACATCCCCTCAAGGTCTTTTTGTGAAAGCACCCGTATCTCCCCTGCTTTCAGACCGTCGAGATTAACACGACCGATGCGCACACGTTTAAGACGCTTAACCTGAATATTGAAATGTCTGAACATGTTACGTATTTGTCGTTTTTTGCCTTCGTGTAGAATGACTCTGTAGCGGCGCTCATCCATCTCTGTTACGATGCAAGGCAGGTAATCAATACCTTCATAGGTTATCCCGCGTTTTAACTCGTCTATCTGTGGCTGATGCAGGCGTCTCGTAACACTTACGATATACTCTTTCTGTATCTTTTCATCGCTTTTCTGTAATTTTCTGATGAAATCGCCGTCGTTGCTGAAGATAATCAGCCCTTCGCTGTCATAGTCCAGTCTGCCGGAATATGCGGGTTTTTTCTCAGCAAGTTTCGGGAATATATCAAGCGTTTCTTTTCCCTGTCCGTCGCCGTAAGCCGTAAGTATCTTAACGGGTTTGTAAAAAGCCCAATAGAAGAAATCTTCGACTCCGACCTTTATGCCGTCAAGCGTAACAATGGATGTTCCGTCCACCTGTACCCATGGACCTTCCGCAACGGCACCGTTAACCGTTACACGTCCGTCCGCAACGGCTTTGTCCGCATCCCTTCTCGAAAGGGACGTATTTTCTGCTAAATATTTGTTAAGTCTTATCATTGTCTGGATTTAAGTTCCTGCCACTCTCTGAAAGTGGGAAGTTCGGAGATGTCGTTTATCCCCATGTATTCAAGGAAAAACTTGGTTGTGCTGTAGAGCAGAGGTTTTCCCGGCACGTCCTTTCTGCCTGTTACTTTAACAAGGTTCTTATCAAGCAGATAGCGCACGGTACCGGAGGAGTTAACGCCTCTGATCTCGTCTATTTCAAGCCTTGTGATAGGCTGTTTGTAGGCAATTATAGCCGCAGTTTCAAGAGACGCGCGGCTGAGAGTCTCTGTTTTTTCACCGAAAAAAGGCTCAAGCTCTGTAAAAAGTTCTTTGTCCGTAACCATCTGGAAACCGCCCGACACCTGACGTATCTTAATGCCCAGCGACATTCCGTTAAACTCTTCCATGCAGTCCAGAAGTCTGTTTTCAAGGTTTATTGGATCGAGTATCTTTCTGAAAAATTTATTGTCCAGAGGCTCGCCCGCCAGAAACAGTGAGCTGTAAAAGATTTTTTTTTCTCTATCCATTAGCTGCCCCCTGCTCCACCTGTTCAATAACTATCTCGCCGAAAGTATCAACCTGCATGGCGCGCACTATGGCAAGTCTCATAAGTTCCAGTACAGAGAGGAATGAAATCACTACCTCTCTCTTGCTGGCACATGTTTTTACTATATCTGTCCAGAAAAGTTTCTGTTTTTCAAGTATGAGAGCTTTTATTTTCACTATAACATCGGAAACGTCCACGATATCCTTTTCGAATTTCATAGGTTTTTCCGTATCCCTTTCGAGAGCGCTGAAAAATGCATTCGCAATTCGGTACGGGTCTTCTGTCTGCATGGATTCCCGCTCAATGTAAATTGCGGAGGTGCGCATCAGATATTTACCGGAATCACTCTCAAGCTCTTTAAGTTTTTGAGCGACGTCTTTGTAGAAAGAATATTCCACAAGTCTCTGCGTAAGAATGAATTTTTCCTCTTCCGGATCAAGCTCTTCCAGTGGCAGAGATTCCTTTGGCAGAAGCATCCTCGATTTAAGATATATGAGATATGACGCCATGTTGATAAACTCGGCGGCAATCTCAATATCCATCTTTTCCATCTCCTGCACGGCATCCACAAACTGTCCGGCTATGAAGGCGATGGGGATATCATAAATATTAAGTTCGTTCTTATATATCAGGTGGATAAGCAGGTCTAAGGGACCTTCAAAGTTATCCAGCCGGACATCGAGCAAATGGCTCATATTTTAAGAGCTTTCCTCACTTTATCCATCATGCAGGCCGCCTCTTCGTTTGCTCTGTCCTGCATGGGCTTCAGGAACTCATTTATGTCTTTAATTTCGCTTTCAAATTTTCGGCGGCGATCCTGCATAGGTTCCAGAAGTTCCTGCATGTGTTTGTAAAGAATCATTTTACATTCCATGCAGCCTATAGCGGCGGATGTGCAGCCTTTAGTTATGTATTCTCTCTCCTCTTCGGTGGAGAACACTTTATGGTAGTCGAACACAGGGCAGACTTCGGGGTTTCCGGGGTCTTTCAGCCTCTGGCGGTTGGTATCTGTAAGCATCTTCTTTATCTTGCTCTCGACCTCTTTAAGGTCTTCTGAAAGCATGATCGCGTTGCCGTAGCTTTTGCTCATCTTTCTGCCGTCCAGACCGGGGAGTCTGGGCACTTCTGTGAGAACGCCTTTAGGTTCTGTGAAAACCTCGCACTTGTAAAGGTGATGAAACCTGCGGATTATCTCGCGGCTGATTTCTATATGTGGCAGCTGGTCTTCACCCACAGGAACGTATGTTGCGTTGTACATTATGATATCCGCAGTCATAAGCACGGGATAGCTGAGAAATCCGAGGTTCGACAGGTCTTTATTGGTCTGTTCCTGTTTTATCTCTTTGTATGTGGGGCATCTTTCAAGCCAGCTCACAGGAGTAAGCATTGAAAGCAGAAGGCTCAACTCTGCATGGTATATGTTGTGGGACTGAACAAACATGGTGCATTTGTTCGGATCTATACCGACGCTCAACCAGTCGAAAATAAGCTGTCTGCGGTTTTCTATTATATCTTCGGGATCTTCGTAGTTCGTTGTAAGGGCGTGCCAGTCCGCAACAAAGTAGAAACAGTCGTGTTTCTCCTGAAGGTCGAGCCAGTTTTTAAGCGCGCCGAAATAGTGTCCTATATGCAGTCTGCCTGTGGGACGCATCCCGCTCAATACTTTTTCCATCTATAAAACCTCTAAAGTAGAATATTCATAAAAAAGTTCATCGCGGGCAGCAGGATATAGTCTATCGCCCGTGTAAGGAACAGCACGAGAATGATTATGAACCCGTAACGTTCAATTGCTGCGAATTTGACAGCTTTGTCATAAGGAAGAAAATTAGTAACAATCCGCCCTCCGTCCAGAGGGGGAATGGGTATCAGGTTGAATATGAACAGCGCAAGATTTACCGACACGGAAATTTTCAGCATCCCCGCGAGTGGTACCAGCACTTTCATAAGCACACTGCCTTCCTGCACCTGCACGTTGTAAAGCACGCGCAGAAGGATGGCGGAAGCTATCGCCAGCACAAAGTTTGACAATGGACCGGCAAACGCAACGATGGCGGGTCCGTATTTCGTTTTGCGGTAAAGGTTGCCGTAGTTCACAGGAACAGGCTTTGCCCAACCGAACAGGCGGGTTATGATGAGAAAAAGAAGCCCGAAAAGGTCTATGTGGGCTATGGGGTTAAGCGTAAGTCTGCCCGCTCTTTTTGCCGTATCGTCGCCAAGCATGTATGCGCTCATGCCGTGTGAGAACTCGTGAACGGTCACCGCAAACATGAACGGAACTATTGCCAGCGCTATAAATCGTAAGTATTCTGCTATATTAAAATCCATCATAATTATTTATCACCTCTTACATTTCAAGTCAAAGACTTTACGAATTGAGATATGTTCAATTTTGAGATAATAATTATGCAAATATGCACATTATGCTGTTCAAAGTTGAAATTTGTATTATACTTAACGATGCTTACTCTACGTGAGAAGATATGAAGAATATCGAACATAACAATATTTTTGAACTAATTTCTTTAGATACAGGACTTTCAGAAGACGATCTGCTTGCCAGGCTGCGCAGCATGGGTCGTCGCTCATTCATAGAATACGCCGCAAGAAACGGTTTTTCGCTCGTTGGCACAGCTATGCCATTCGGTTCCGAAGTGCTCGACCCAAACGGCAAAGTGCTTATCAATTCAGGTGTTCCTATCGGCAAATACCTTGAAGCCCTACTTGACAGATATGTAAACGACGACAGGTTCCACACATCTTCGATAACCATCGAGTGCACCTCCGACGTTCTTAACTATTACCGCAATAAAACCTATGAACGTATAGGAATGATTCTTAATGATTTCATTTTTTCACAGGACAAATACAACTCGTTCTATACTAAAATAAAAGAAAATCGCTTTGATGTGAAAGCAATAGACGTTTTCAATAGAGCGATTGACCATATGCTTGCTTCACCCGAAGGCATATCCGCCATGGTGAAAATATTCAAAAACTCCGTGGAAAAACGCGAGCTTATAACCGATAATTTTAACTCGGCATTTATAAGCCTTGCCCTTGCGCCCTATTCCCGTAACCTTCTGATAGGTGACGAATCCGGTGGATTTCTCATGAAAATCGCCCTGACTTCAATCCTCCAGAACATTGCGGAGCTTATGGACTGCAAAAATCAGGACTGCATCGACCGTTCGGCTTATATTGCCAAATCGCTCATCAACGATGATTCCGTTGAAGAGGCAATCCGTATGAAGATATATGCGGACGGGGACAAATCTGTTCCGATATTTACCGACCAAGTGAACAGAAAAAATTTCTTCATGCGTATGCTTGTAACGGTTAACCTCTTTGTGGAACTTGTTAAAATAAATAAGACAGACCCTCACAACCTTGAGGTGCACAAATCACTTTATGAACTTTCGGAACTCGGCTATGCGGATAAGGAGATGGTCACATTCATCAGCAAACTCTTTCTCCCTGCGGTTAAATCGCTGGTATTGGAATATGCCTATAAGATCAAAAACAGCTGCGGCGCAGACCCTGTTATATGGAGCACCATAGGCGACATGCTGCCTGTGAAATTTCTATGCCCGAAACCGGACTGCCTCCACGCAGGACAGCACAAAACCTTTATTCCGGAAGATGTTAAAATTGAAGCTGATAACGTTTACCAGACACGGATTAACGCAGGAATGTACCATACCTGTAAAATGCTCACCGACAAGTTGCAGGACTATTATAAGTCAGTTTCCCAAAAAACCGAAGATTAAACTCCAGTCTGTTTCTTGTAAGTTTCACCCCACTCAGCCATTGCATCCAGAACAGTTTTAAGGCTGTATCCGGTCTCCGTTAGAGTATATTCCACTCGCGGCGGTACTTCCGCATAGACTTTCCTGTCCACAAGCATACTCTCTTCCATAGAGCGCAGGTTAGATGTCAGCATTTTCTGCGATATTCCGCAGACAGACTTTTTAAGCTCGCCGAAACGTTTCGTTCCATCCAGAAGATCTCGTATTATCAGTATCTTCCACTTATCGCCCATGAGCGCAAGGGTTGCTTCAACCGGACATGCCGGAATATCTTTTTTCATGTTTCTTCCTAAATGGTTTCCATAAGGTAACTATGGCACTAAAAGGTGCTTACTTTACAGAATATCCTTTAAGTCATAATGTAACTGTATAAATTGATTTTACAAGGAGTTTATTATGAAAATAGCGGTTATAGGCGCAAGTGGTAAACAGGGTAAAATGCTTGTGGAAGAAGCCATTAAGCGTGGGCACGAAGTTACTGCAATTGTCCGAAATAAGAACAGAATGAAGGATTTCAGCGGTAAGCTCATTGAAAAGGATATCCTTGCGTTGACATATGATGATGTAAAAGAAAACGACGTTGTTATAAACGCTTTCGGAACCGGAATGGGCGACGACCCAGTTCTGCACCAGACTGTAATGTCTCATATGATTGATATTTTTACAGGAAAACCCAACAGATTTCTGGTTGTGGGCGGCGCAAGCACCCTTTATGTTGATAAGGAGCATAAAGTACGTCTGCTGGATACGCCTGATTTTCCAGACGCATGGAAGCCCGTTGCCGGAAGCATGGCAAAGGCATTCGACACTCTGAAACAGCACAGCGACATCAACTGGACCTTTTTCAGCCCTGCCGCATTCTTTATGGCTGACGGAAAACGCACCGGCAGCTATACGCTCGGTCAGGACGAGATGATTGTTAATTCGGAAGGCAAAAGCGAAATAAGTTATGCGGATTACGCAATCGCTATGATAGATGAAGCGGAGAAAGGAAATTTCATCAGAAAACGTTTCACGGCAATTGCCGGATAAGATACAAAGGGGGTTTCGTGCCCCTTTTTACTGTCCGAAATACTTTCTGACCAACCCTTCCGCCATATCCATATCATTGAGATAGGTTATCTTCATATTATCAGGTTGCGACTTGACCCATTTTACCTGAACTCCGAAAAGTTCCATAGCCTGTGCTTCATCTGTTATAACTATCCCCCTTTCGTCAGCGTTTTCAACCGCTTTTTTCAGAAGTGAGGTTCTGAACACCTGAGGGGTATGCGAAAGGATGTATTCGTCTCTGTTTACAGTCTCTTCAATGCCGTTTACTGATATTTTTTTAAGCGTATCCCGCACAGGCAGTCCGCATATGGCAGCGCCTGTTTCCTGCGCAGCTTCCGCAACGCTTATGACGATTTCATCAGTAATAAATGGTCGCACGGCATCATGTATCAGGACGTATTCGGTTGTGACAGCTTTAAGACAGTTGTAAACGGTTTCATAGCGCTCACCGCCGCCCTGAACAAGCTGATAATTTTTAACATCCGCTTTGGAAAGCTGCGAATAGAGAAAATAGAAGTCGTCGGGATTCGCACCAAGTATGAACTCTTTGAACGGACAGGCACGATTAAGCGCCGTAAGGGTATAGTACAGAACGGTATGCCCAAGCACTTCAAAAAACTGCTTTTTAACATCGCCGCCGAAACGTTTGCCCATTCCGGCGGCAGGGATTACAGCGGTTATATTCAATATTTCACCTTAGTAAATATAATACGTCCTGATTCAGTCTGTAAGAGACTGGTAACGCTTACTTTTACAGTTTTTCCTATCAGTTTGCGCCCGTTTTCAACAACAACCATAGTGCCGTCGTCGAGATAGCCCACGCCCTGATTGGATTCCTTGCCCTCTTTAACAACGCTTATTTCGAATTCTTCACCAGGAAGAACTGACTGGCGCATCGCCATGGAAAGCGTATTTATGTTCAAAACTTTGATATTCTGTATTTCAGCAACTTTCAAAAGGTTAAAATCTGTTGTTATTATATCAGCTTTCAGCTTTTTAGCCAAAGCGACCAGTTTTTCATCAACTGTTCCTATCTCCGGAAAATCGCTGTTGTTTATCTCAACAGGGATGACAGTCTGCTCCTGCAAACGTCTGAGCACATCAAGCCCGCGTCTTCCTTTTTGCCGGCGCAGGTGGTCATGGGAATCGGCGATGTTTTGCAGCTCTTTCAGAACAAACGTAGGAATAACAAGCCCTCCCTCAATAAGTCCCGTGTCGACAATATCAGCCATGCGCCCGTCGATAAGTGTTGATGTGTCAAGCACTTTGGGAGATGCGCTATATTTAATCTGCTTAGGTTGTTTCGCCATAAGTCTTGTGAGCAGACTCTCTATTATCCATGAGAATTTTTGTCCGGTATTTACTCCGAGATAAAGCACGAAGAAATAGAAAGCAAGTCTGAGCGAATCGTTGTTGAAGTATGCATCGAATATTGACGCGATAGAGTAACCGATGATAAGAAAAATTACCGCACCGACAACACCGCCAAAAAATTTGTAGCTTTTGATGTCGGCAATGAGCGTTTCAATGAAAACTATGGCAAAAATAACACCAAGGGAATACAAAACAGCCTGCATCATGCCTATGCCCAGAGTATCCCTTACCAGTACGAATGCCGCCATTATGAAAAGTGCGTATAAAATTCTGAAAACCCACATATTATCCTCGTTTTAAATGTTTCTCAAGAGCCTCGAAGTCCCCTTTTCTTCCAAGTGCGATGAGGGTATCTTCAGCTCTGATGACCTCGTTGGGTCCGGGGTTGTAAACAAACCCGCCGTCGCTCTTTCTTATTGCGACGATAATAATACCTATTTTCCGGACATTGGAATCGACTATAGATACGTTTTCCAGAACACTGCCATCATGCACAATAACCTCTTCCACCATAATTCCGTATTCCTGATTTCCCATCGCCATGGAGAGAAAATCGCTGACATAAGGCTTTATGATACTGTATGCGATGCTCTGTCCGCCTATAGTGTAAGGCGAAACAATCTTGTCGGCTCCCGCCCACTCAAACTTTGTCGCAGCCTCTTCCTGTGCGACCTTTGCGACGATATAGAGGTTTTTGTTCATCCCCTTTGCGGTGAGCACTATATACAGGTTTTTCACATCTGTATCAACAACAGTGATGAGTCCTTTCGCGCGCATCACGCCCGCTTTTTTAAGAACTGCTTCATGGGTTGCGTCACCGGTTACAAAAACATATTTCTCGTCCGACGATTCGCTCATCCTCTCTTCGGGATCGACAATAACAAAAGGAACCTTGTTTTCGCTGAGCAGCCCCGCAATTATCCTTCCCATTCGCCCGAAACCGCAGAGGATATAGTGGCTGTTCATGTTGTCGATGATGTGGTTCATCTTTCTTCTCCCGAAAAAGTTTGTCAGATCCCCCGTTACCACATAGTCAATAAACTGGGTTGCGGTATATGCAACCGTACCCGTTCCGGTTATGATGAGGAAGATAGTAAATATCTTTCCGGCATCGGACAGAGGAAAAATTTCACCATAACCAACTGTTGCCATTGTGATAATAGTCATATACAACGAATCGAGAAAACTCGCGTGTTCGATATGCATATAACCCAGAGTGCCTGTCACTCCGACAAGAAATATAAGTGCTGTGCCGATGTAAACGTATTTGAGCTTGTTGAAACCCATTAAAGGAGCATTCCGATAAGCCTAAGCAGTAAATTCTTCAGAAAATACAGCAGGAATATCAGAATCATAGGGCTGATGTCCACAGGTCCCAAAGGGGGGATTATCCGGCTGAAAGGTATCATCACCGGATCGGTCAGCGCGATTATCGTCTGCACAACAGGGTTCGAAGGGTCGGGACTGACCCAACTCATAAGTGCGCGGATGATTATCACCCAGATATAGATACCCAGAAGACTGACAATCGATAAAAGACCTGATTTAAGAGACATGAACATCGAGGAAATAAGACTGGATGAAACAAACGTAAAGTCCGTTCCGTGCTGCATAAAAAGAATAACTGCTCCGTTTACAACGGTAAAGAAAACAAAAACGAAAACGATTGCCGGAATAGCCACCGCGTTTGAGCGGATAGGAAAAACCGACCTCGCTGCCCGAACCCATAAGGATCCGAGACGGTTAAAATACATCGAAAAATATGACATGCGGCTGTTTCCGGTGAAAATACCGAGAATGATGCTGACAATGTAGAATATCATCAGGAAGTTCAGCATGTCTGATATAGCGAAGAAAGCCGAAATGTAAAGACTCATTCCACCCATGGCATAGTACAGCATAGCCGTAAGCGCCGTCGCCAGAAGAATGAACAGAAGCGTGGATCTGTCGGCGTTCTTTTTGTTCAGTTTAAGCAATCTTTCAAGGAGAGGATCCGTCAGCTTTGCCACCATCTTGCCGATGGGGTTGAAATAAAGTTCCTGTCTGGTCATAACCGTGCGCAGCAATAGAACAACCAGATAAGATTTTATCAGCATTGAGATAATAGACATCGCTTCCCCTTGTTACCTTCCGCCGAAAAGTGCAGTGCCTATGCGCACCATGTTGCTGCCCTCTTCAACGGCTATCGTATAATCGTCGCTCATGCCCATGGACAAAATGTCAAAGGCATTCCCCATTCTGACAGACAGGTTATCAAAAAGTTCTTTCATCGCAGTGAAATATTTCCTGTTTTTCTCTTCGTCGTCTGTCAGCGGCGGAATCATCATAAGCCCTCTGAGATTCAGATTATGCATATTTTTTATTGCATTACAAAGAGCTTCTGTCTCTTCAGCGCTTACGCCGGATTTGTCAGGATCATCGGCTATGTTAACTTGTACAAGTATATCCTGAATATGCCCGATTTTGTAGAAATATTTATCAAGTTCATCTGCCAGCCTTTCGCTGTCAACTGAGTGTATCAGCTTGAAAATATCGCCCAGATACTTAACTTTATTGGTTTGCAGATGCCCTATAAAGTGCAGTTCAAGCCCTGTAAGGTCTTTGAGTATCTCTTTTTTTTCAACAGCTTCCTGCACTCTGCTTTCGCCGAAAATGCGGTGTCCCTGTGCGTATGCGTCGGAAATAGCCTCCGACGGGTAATATTTGCTGACAGCCACAACTTCGACATTATCGGTTCTGCCGACTTTATTAATTGCAGCGTCTATATTTTTTCTTACTTCCGCCAGTCTTTCAGAGAACATTGTTTCTCCTGATTATGACTCCCATCATGCGCCCAGTCACCCCTTTGTCTCTTCGATGAGAATATAGATTTTCATCGTCAAAAGTGCAGTTGCGCATGTGTTCAATGTGTCTGATACCCGCTTTCGTGAGATTCTGTTCAATGACTGTGCGGAGACTGAGAAACAGTTTCCCGTCTTTAACCACTATACTGTCGTGGCATATCTTTCCGAAAGTATCCGCCAGATCGGGACCTATTTCGTAGTTTGCACAGGAAATCCCCGGTCCTATACCAGCGAAAACGGGAAAATCATCGTATTTCTTAAATATTTTTATCGCTTCGCCCATTATGTCGGATGAAACTGATTTATGTCCGCAGTGAAGAGCTGCGATGCCCTTTTTACCTGCCAGAAAAACGTTATAGCAGTCGGCGGTAAGTATCCCAAGGGCGAGATCCGTTTCCAGTGTAAAAAGCCCGTCCCCCTCTCTGTACATAACGTCCGTGTAGTTTTCGGATGTAACCTCATATACCATGTTTCCATGCACCTGATTGAGGTTAACCAGTTTAGGAAGATGAAATTCATTTTTCAGAAGTTCGATGTTTTTCATTGCTACGCGGTGGTCTTCCGCAGTGCTTACGGCGAGGTTGAAACTGCCGTATTCTCCCCTGCTGTAACCTCCGTGGCGGGTGGTAACGAAACATTCGACACCTTCCGGCACGGTTTTATATGAATTTATGATTATATTGTCCATAAAGGCAAATTGCTCCTATTTTAGGGTTATAATACAGCGGGTTAATTTGTACTTCAAGTAAAAAAGAAAAAAGCCCCGCGGATGCAGGGCTTGAAATGTTAAAGTTTGTCAAAAAGTCCTTTTTCCACATGAGTTCTGGTACTTATTTCATCATCCGTCATACCGGAACTGCGCAGCCTTTTTATTGAATCGCCCAGTTTCTCGCCAACCTCAATCAGATGCCCGTCAGGATCGGATATCCTGAACGTAAGCTGCCCCCATGGCTGCTCCGCCAGCGGATTAACAACTTTTGCCGCTCCCGACAGCCTTTCATAGTCTCCTTCGATATTATCGCTCTCAAAAAAAAGCTCAAAAAGCACAGACCTTCCTTCACACACGGAGCCAAATACCAGTTTTTGTGCAGCATCACGCTTCCAGAGCGCAACACCGCATTTGAACATAACATGCTCGCTTCCGTTATCCATCAGCAGTTCCAGCCCAAGAACATCCCTGTAAAACGTCAGAGAAGCCCTTACGTCTTCCGCCATAACAGCCATTCCGCCATATTTTATCATACTGCACCTCCTGAGTGGATAGTATCATACACATCCGCATGGAAATTGTATGAAACGGACGCCCAGTGAATTTTTATACTGCAAAAACTCCGATGGGGTTGCTCCGGAATATTTTTTAAAATCCCTGATAAAGTGAGACTGATCGTAATATCCCGCTGCGTATGCTATGTCAGTCAGAGACCCTCCGCCAGTTGTAACCATCCCTAAGGCGTGCTGAAAGCGTCTGACTGATACCATCTTTGAAGGATTTGCTCCGGTATGCTGAAAGAAAGCCCTGTTCACTGTCCTTGCAGAACATCCGAAATATGACGTGACATCACTTATCACCTTTTCGGGAGCGGAGAGCCAGAAGGATATCATAGGATCAAGAACAGGTTCGCACGATTTAAAAACAGCATCAAGAGCGGCAGGAGAAAAATCTTCATCCACCCTTTTCAGCCCCTCCGCCATTTTACGGTTAAGAATATAATTCGCTTCCTCACCGTACCCGATTCTGTCTGCCGGAATACCTGTCAGAGCATAAAAACCACCGGGGCGGAAACGTATCCCTCCTATATGTACTTTGCCGACGAGAGGGGCAAAACTCAGCTCAACACATGTGCTGATTAGTTTTGCGGGAGAGCCGGATATGAGATCGAAGACTATGTCACAACATCCGTCTGCGAACACTGGAAACATAACTTCATGATTGTAAAAGCCTTTTGAAACCCAATAAGCTGTTATGAAAGGTCTTAAACGTGGCGCAGGCTGGAATTCCTGATAGACGGGCGCGTTCATTGTTTCTGGTATTTTCTGAGTTCCGACGGAATGAACTGCGCCAGAACAAGTGACATAAACGCCAGAAGAGCCGCCGCAAGGAAGGGTATCTTTCTGTCAACCATCCACAAAAGACCACCTGCAAAAGGAATAAATACAGCCGCAATGTGGTTGATGGTGAATCCCATTGCGGAACCGTTGGCGAAATCTTCCGGCTCGGCTATTTTCTGATAAAATGTTCTGATAGATATAACAAAACTGTATACAAGGTTATCTATAATGTAGAGCAGAGCCACAAGGAGTTTGCTCTCTGTAAAGGCATAGCCTATAAAAACTATTGTCAGTGTGGAATACTCGATGCTCAAAAGTCTGCGTTCGCCGTATTTGTTCACCATTTTACCTATTACAGGATTGAAAAAGAAGTTTGTCAGGTTATTGATAATAAAAAGATATGCTATTTCTTTGGTGGAAAAGCCGAATTTCTCAACCATCAGAAACACGGAAAAAGCTGTAAAGACCTGTCTGCGCGCGCCGGAAAGAAAGGTCAGCGCATAGTAGAGCCAGTATTTCGCTTTAAGTTGCAGTTTCTTTTTCTGCACGGGAAGGCTTGAGTCTATGGGATTAAGTTTCAGGCAGTAAATACCCGCCGCCACTGCAAGAAGACCGGTTAAAAGGAAAATATATTTATATTCCAGAAACTTGAGCAGAATAATTACCAGTATGCCCGCAGCAATGTTCCCGCCAGCGGCAACGCTACGCAAACGGCTCAGAACAAGCGGGGTCTCCAGCTTATTGAAATACTGCAATGTCAGCGACTGATTCACCGTCTCGAAAAAGTGGAACCCGAAAGACATTATCAGCGTTGAGATTATGACTCCCGTTGTCGAAGGCAGAAAACCTGTCACAGCAATTCCCAAACCGAGCACAATTAGACTAACAACAGCGAGTTTGTGCTCTGGCAGAACGACTATTGCAAGTATCACCAGCAGCGACAGAAAGCCGGGAATCTCGCGGACGGACTGAGTGAGTCCCATGTAAAAGCCATCCAGCGAAGCCTTTTCCACTGCAAAGTTGTTAAATATCGTTGACCAGCTCTGGAACGATATATACACGGCAAGATTCAAAAGAAGCAGGAACACAAACATGTCCCTGCGGTTTTCTCTGATCATATATCCTTCAGATACTTAATACATTTTTCATGATAACACACGCCGTTTTCCATTATGAGATAAGGTATTGTCTCTTTCATCTTATCGGGTGTTATCGGGATGAATCTGCCGGAAGCCGACGCAAACACCGTGCCGGAAGCGTCTTTCAGCTCGCCTGTAACCTCACAGATACCCTTATGCATCCCGTGGTACTTAGCCTCAACAATGAGTTTTGTCATAGTGGGCGTATTTTTGCGGAACTTCACTTCAAGACTTCTTGTGAAACACAGCCTGTCCAGCGTCTCTTCAAAGATAAAGGGCGACCAGCCCATCGTCTCGTCCAGAAGCGCTGTGCAAATACCTCCGTGCACAACGTCCTTAAATCCGCAATAATCAGACGGGATGAAAACGTCGCTGCAAAGCATTCCGTTTTCAGCATAAAACCTGTGTTTCAGCCCGACAGGATTCTGCTGTCCGCAGATAAAACATCCTGTCGAATGGGGGATGTATTCTTTCACTTAGCCCACACAACAAGGTTGAGTTCAAATATATTTTTCAGATACTTATGTCGCGGCACAACAGCGAAGCCGACCTTCATTTTGCCTGCGTTCTCGATTCTGAAATGCGCTGTATATTTACTGAGTTCTCCCTTTTCCGCCAGTTCAAGCTGGATGAACTTGGGATTTTTCAGCACGCCGCTTTCGCCGTCGTATTCCACAACAGCATAAACGGCAAGGCTTTCGTTCTCTATCTTGGGTGAACGCACTTTCGTTTCAAATGTCACATAACCGCCCATCTCAATTGAATCAGCCTGAACTCCGCTGTCAACTATCTCAACAGAATCCCATCCACCGATAACATTTTCCTTCCATTCAAGATAGTTGGAAGCACCTTCGAAATCATTGGTTGAGATATCCTGATAAAGTTCATGAAGCTGAACGTAATATTTGTCAGTGTATTCCATAACCATTCTGGAAGTGTTGAAGAAAGCGGCGCAGACCTTGACAGCCTGTTTCATCATGTGCGTCCACTCTCTTGGGATGCCCACCTTGTCGCGGTTATAGAACAGAGGGATTATCTCGTTTTCAAGTTTGTCGTAAAGCTCCATGCTCTCAACAAAATCCTGATAATCCTGTTTGTCGTATTCCTCTCCGGCGCCGATTGCCCAGCCTGTTTCGCCGTTATAGCCTTCCGCCCACCATCCGTCGAGAATGGAGAGGTTCAGACCGCCGTTTGCGGCTATCTTCATGCCGCTTGTACCGGATGCTTCCATTGGGCGCAGGGGGGTGTTGAGCCAGATATCCACGCCGTGGGCGAGGTGTCTTGCCACTTCAATATCATAGTCCTCCATGAAGACAACTTTATCCCTGAACTCAGGTTTGCGGCAGATATGGAATATCTTTTTGATTATCTCCTTTCCGCCATCGTCTTTGGGGTGTGCTTTTCCGGCTATTATTATCTGAACTGGTCTTTCAGGATTGTTCAGGATTTTAGCCAGACGCTCCTCGTCCATAAACAGAAGGTATCCGCGTTTATATGTTGCAAAACGACGCGCAAAGCCGATTGTAAGCGTGTCAGAATTGAGAACGTCGTCCGCTTTGGTTATCTCGCTGGCGGTTCCGCCCCGTTTCATAACCTGTTTTTTCAGTCTTTCGCGTGCGAAGATAACCAGCCTTTCCCTCTGTTTGCGCTTCGCGTCAAAGAATGCATTGTCCGGTATCTTCTCCACATCGTGCCATACGTCGAAATCATATGGTTTGTAATACCATGCCTCTGAAAGATATCTGGTGTATATCATCTTGAAGCTCTCAGCAATGAACGTAGGCAGATGTACGCCGTTTGTGACGTGACCGATTGGTACATAGTTATCCAGCGCGTTGCTCCAGAGGTTTTTGAACATCTGTCTTGAAACCTCACCGTGGAGAGCACTTACGCCGTTTCGGAACGTACTGAGGCGTATTCCCGCGATGGCCATTGCAAAGCCTTCCGACTCGTTGAACGGGTTTTCCCGTCCGAATCCCATTATCTGATTGATATTAAAGCCGGACGGCTCGAATATCGGTCCGAGGTATTTCTTTATCTGGTCGAAACTGAACACGTCGAAACCCGCAGGAACAGGCGTGTGCGTGGTAAACAGCGTACTCTTTTTAACGACTTCCGCCGCTGTGCGCAGGCTCATTCCGCCCTCGACACAGAGTCTTATGCGTTCAAGAGCTGCGAACGAAGGGTGTCCTTCGTTCAGGTGGTAGACCGTGGGTCGGAATCCCATGGCTTTCAGGGCGCGGACGCCGGCTATACCGAGGATTATCTCCTGTTTAAGCCTCATGTCCGAATCTCCGCCGTAAAGCTGTGCAGTGATGTTTCTGAGCTGCGGGCTGTTGGTTGTCAGATCCGTATCCAGCAGATAGAGGGTGATTACGCCTATCTCCATTTTCCAGACCTTGACGTTGACGTCGCTGTCTGCGATTCTCACCTGAACGTATATTTCGTTGCCGTCTGCGTCCTTAACGGGTGTTACGGGCATCCTGTGAAAGTCGTTATAAGGGATTGACTGCTGCTGCCAGCCATCGGAGTTAAGATACTGGTGGAAATAGCCGTTTCTGTAGAGCAGACCAACAGCTATGAAGGGTATTCCAATGTCGCTTGCGGATTTGCAGTGGTCGCCGGAAAGCACTCCCAGACCGCCGGAATAGAGTTTAACAGACTCATGTATGCCGTATTCCGCGCTGAAATAGGCAATCTGCATCCCCTCTTCCCTTTTTCCGCTATGGGCGAGGTCGAACCATTTGGGGAGCATTTTATATTCGTTAAGGCGTTCGTGCACGTTGTCCATGACGTTCATAAAAACCGGATCGCCGACGAGTCTGCGGAAGTCCTTGTCCGTGAGCTTTGAAAGGATCCACACAGGGTTATGCTCGCACTGTTCCCAGAGATCCATATTTATCATACGGAAAAGCTCTCTGGCTTCCCAGTTCCAGCTGTACCAAAGATTATGTGCGATCTGCTCCAGAGGACGGAGTTTGTCGGGGAGTTTGGTTTTCACATTAAATTCATAGACTTTCATAGAATCACCCTTAAAAACTTGATAAGTCATATTAGCACACAAATGAGAAAATTTATAAACATAATTGTGTCATATTCCTGTGTGTCCGAAGCCACCTGCGCCTCTTTCCGTTTCAGACAATATGTCCGCAGGTTCAAAAACGGCTCTGGTGACGGGCGCAACAACCATTTGTGCTATTCTGTCACCCTTTTTGTAGACAAACGTTTCCTGTGAAAGGTTTATAAGAATTATACCGATTTCGCCGCGATAGTCGGAATCTATCGTTCCGGGAGTGTTGACGATCGTGATACCGTTTTTAAGCGCCAGACCGCTTCTGGGGCGTATCTGTGCCTCGAAACCGTCAGGCAGTTCTATATATATTCCGGTCTTCACCAAAGTGCGCTCAAAGGGTTTGATCTCGCCGTCGTGCGCCGCCATAAGGTCTACACCCGCCGCGTGTGCCGTTTTATATTCAGGCATAAGTGCCGGATCGTCCACCTTTATCTTCACTTTACAAGTCTGCATAAAGAATACTCCCTCTCAAATATTTCTGCCGCCGTGCGCTGTATGCTCACTTTGTCCAGTGCCTCTATCCTGCCCATTATCTCTTCACTCTCTATGAGTCTGCTGTAATGGTAAAGCTGCCTGAAATTCATCTGAACACGGCTCTCAAGCGTTTCAAAGTTTGATACATAAGAAAAAATGAGCTGATTTTTTATCATGGTCAGTTCATCGTCAGTGATACCCTTTTCAACCAGTTTTTTTATCTCCGCAAAGACCAGTTCAAGCACCTTGTCGCCGGATTTTTCGGCACAGGAATACATAATATTGGCGTAGCCTGCGTTCTTATACTGAACGGCTTCCGCCTCAATGTTGTAGCAGAGTCCGCGTTTTTCGCGTATCTCCTGAAAGAGCCTGGAGCTCATAAGTCCGCCAAGTATCATCACTCCGCCGGAAAGCGGGTACCTGTCAGGATTTCCGTATTCAAACGCGGGGTACATAAGCTGAACGTAGCTCTGACCTGATTTGAAATGAAAATCGTGATTTTTAGGTGTATAACTGGGGATGTAATGATTCAGCTTTCCTGCATAATTATCTTGTGATGAAGGAAAATATTTTTCTATATATTTAGAAACCTCACCCCTGTCAACATCGCCGCTTATAGCTATTATGCAGTTGTCAGGAGTATAGTTCTCTTTATAGAACCGTTTTAATTCGGCAAACTCAAGTCCCTCTACAGAAGTCACAGTGCCCGACACCGGATATTCCAGTGCGCAGCCTCTGAAAAGCTCCTCCTCCGCCACCTCACCCAGATACTCGTCGGGGTTGTCCATAACAGAGTTTATTTCGTCTATGATAATCTGTTTCTCCTGAATGAAGTCTTCTTCGTTAAAAACAGGATAAAAACAGATATTAGCCATCAGTTTTATGAAAAGTTCCAGATTTCCTGAGAATCCTTTTATATAATAGGCTGTAGTCTCTTTGGATGTATAGGCGTTCATATATCCGCCGTACATCTCTGAAAGCCTGCTTATCTCTTCGTTTGAATAGTCTCTGGTGCCGCGGAAAGCCATATGCTCTATGAAATGTGAGACCCCGTTATTTGCTTTGGTCTCATTTGCGGAACCTGTGTCAAAGAAAACGGAAATGGTGAAAAGTCCCGGTAGGCTGGTTACATTCTCGTAAATAACGGGAATATCGCCGACTTTGTATATTTCTCTCATTAAGTGTCCTTGTGGATTGAATGAAGACGATTTTACACCGCAAAACGGAGTATATCAACGGCAAAAATAAAGGGGCTTTGCAGCCCCTTCAAATTTAATTTTCTTCTTTTTCCGCAGGTTTTTCTGTGGAGAGAAGAACTTTTCTCGAAAGTTTGTAGCGTCCGTTGGGGTCTTTGCCCACAACTTTCACCTGAACCGTATCGCCTACACTGAGGTAATCCTCTATCTTGTTGATACGTTCGTTGCTGTACTGGGAAACGTGAAGCAGCGCTTCGATTCCGGGGATAAGCTCCACGAAAGCGCCGTACTCCATTATCTTTTTGACAGTGGCATCGTAAACCGCGCCCTCTTCGACCTCTGCAACAATCTCGTTTACACGTCTCTGAGCGATGGTTATAGCGTCTTTGCTGACCGCGAAGATGTTTATCTTGCCTGTGTCGTCGATATCTATAGATGCTCCTGATTCCTCGATGATGGATTTGATCATCTTTCCTCCCGGTCCGATAACCATACCGATCTTCTCGGGGTTAATCTTCATGGTGAGGTATCTGGGAGCTGTGGGAGCGAGATCTTCCTTAGGCTCGGCAAGAACGTCTGTCATTTTGCCGAGGATATGAAGTCTTGCCGCTTTTGCCTGCTCAAGAGCAGTTTCAAGAAGTTCTTTTGAAAGACCTTCTATCTTGATGTCCATCTGAAGTGCTGTGATACCGTCTTTTGTACCGGCAACTTTGAAGTCCATATCGCCGAGGTGGTCTTCAGTTCCCATGATGTCGCTGAGAACCGCATATCTGTCGTTACCTTCGTAGATAAGACCCATAGCGACGCCCGCAACAGGAGCTTTAACCGGAACGCCTGCGTCCATAAGGCTGAGGCATCCGCCGCACACAGTCGCCATAGAGGATGAACCGTTAGATTCAAGAACTTCGGAAACTATACGCACGGTATAGGGGAAGTTGTCCTCGTCGGGCAGAACGTATGAAAGCGCGCGTTCAGCGAGTGCACCGTGACCGATTTCGCGTCTGCCGGGACCTCTCATGAAGCCTACTTCACCAACGCAGAAGGGAGGGAAGTTATAGTGCAGCATGAAGCGTTTTCTACCTTCGCCATCGATATTGTCAAGTATCTGGGTATCCATTTTGGTACCGAGAGTGGCAACAACGAGCGCCTGAGTTTCGCCTCTGGTGAAGAGTGCGGAACCGTGCGTCATGGGCAGAAGCGCGTGTTCGATGTCTATAGGACGAACTTCTGTATATGAACGTCCGTCGATTCTTGTTTTTGAGTCTATTGTGAAGTTTCTGAAAGCTGCTTTCTCAACTTCGTGATAAACGTTTTTAAAGTGACCTTCTTTAGCTGCATATTCCTCTTCGCCCACTTTTTCTTTCATGAGAACGAGGAATTCTTCACCAAGTTTATCAATAGCTGCGTATTTCTCAAGTTTCTGAGGAATAACCAGAGCTGCTTTGATTTTGTCACCGATAAGAGCCATCGCGTCGTCGATCTCTTCAGCGGGAACAGCAAAGGTTTCATAGGCAAATTTTTCTTTGCCGAGGGCTTTGACCATCTCAAGCTGGTGAGCAACGAGCATACGGATGTGTTTGTGTCCGAACTGAAGGGCTTCGACAACCTCTTCTTCGGAAACGTTGTTCATCCCGGCCTCAACCATAACGATAGCGTCGTCAGTACCCGCAAGTGTGATGCTGATGTCGAGTTCATCATAACGGTTTGTGGGGGGATCGATGACAAGCTGTCCGTCCAGTCTGCCCACTTTGACACCTGCGATAGGTCCGTTGAAAGGGATATCGGATATCATGAGCGCGGCGCTTGCTGCGTTCATTGCGAGCATATCGGGGGAGTTTACGCCGTCGTATGAAACAACGGTTGCTATCACCTGAGTTTCATTTCTGAAACCGTCAGGGAACATGGGACGCAGGGGTCTGTCTATCAAACGGGAAATAAGGGTTTCTTTATCGGAGGGTTTCGCCTCTCTTTTAAAGAAACCGCCTGGGATTTTACCCGCAGCATAGAATTTTTCAAAGTAGTTCACTGTCAGAGGGAAAAATCCCTGATTGGCAGCGGCTTTCTTCTGACCAACGGCAGTAACGAGGACGATTGTGCCGCCCTGTTTAATCCAGATGCTGCCATTTGCCTGCTTCGCTTTCCATCCGGTTTCAAAAATTATTTCGTCGGCGTCTTCACGCAGGCGAATGGGAAAAGTCAGTACATTTTTTTCCATTTAGTGTTACTTCCTGATTCCGAGAGCTTCAATAATTCTGCGGTATCTCAGGTAGTCTTTCTTCTTAACATAGTCGAGAAGTTTTCTACGCTGACCTACGAGAAGAAGAAGACCTCTTCTAGAGTGGTGATCTTTGGGGTTAGTTTTAAAGTGTTCTGTGAGATAAGAAATTCTTTCTGTCAGAAGTGCAATCTGTACCTCAGGAGAGCCTGTATCGGATTCATGGGTTTTATTCCCTGCGATAATCTCTTCCTTGCGTTCTTTGGTCATTACCATTGTAAGTTACCTCCATGATAAGCTAAGTATCTTAGCAAAATTATTATGTTTTATCCAGTCTGTCAGACCAGTAATTTCACAATTATAAAAGGTTGATCCGTAAATTCGCTTTTTTCTGCAAATGCCAGCAGTTCGCCGTTTCTGTCGGTGAGAAAAACATATCCATCCTCTGTGTCCGGCACAGAAAGATAGTTGTGTCTTTTTACCGATACACCGTTTTTGACCAGCTTCACAGCTTCGTCACGAACGACTGCCTTTGCCCAGCCAAGTGCTCTGTCCACAGGGATGACAGCCTCTTCAAGTCTGCCCTCTTCTTTCATGGTCTCAAGATCACCCAGTCTTAAAGCCGAAGCCTGAGTGAATTTACCGTTTACCGTACGGATAAGTCCGCTCATGACACCATAGCATCCAAGTTTAAGTCCGGCTTCGTGGATAACGCTTCTGACATAGGTTCCTTTTCTGCATTTCATGCGGAAAAGCCCGTCAGGGTAGCTGTATTCCATAAGCTCTATGTCAGTAATGGACATAACACGGCTGCCTGCGTCCTCTATCTCGCCTTTTCTGGCAAGGTCGTAAGCTCTTACCCCGTTTATCTTAACGGCGGAATAAGCCGGAACCGTAAGCTCGACATCACCGATGAAAGTTTTCAGCACAGCCTCAACTTCCTCTTTGGATGGTTTGATATCGCGGTTTTCCGCGGTTATCTCTCCATCGGTGTCATAGCTGTCTCTTGCTTCGCCAAGGCGAAACTGAGCAACGTATTCCTTATCCAGAGCCATCATGTAGTCAGCAAGTTTGGTGGCATAACCCAGACAGACAGGAAGAACGCCTTCCGCCAGCGGGTCGAGAGTTCCGGTGTGACCGCATTTTTTTGTGTTAAAAATCCTGCGGACAGACCTTACAACTGCGAATGATGAAATACCTTTTTCTTTGTAGATATTTACAACGCCATCCATTACTGCTCATGACTGATGGTTTTCAAAACTTCGTCAATCTTGTGACCGTAATCGGATGAGTCGTCGTAAATGAAGCGGAGGTCGGGAACCTTTTTAATGGTAAGGTTTTTTATGATGCAGTGCTTAATGAAGCCTGCGGAGCGGTTAAGCCCTTTTTCAATCCCTTCTTTTGCACTTTTGTTATAAGTGCTGAAAAATACTTTGGCACTGGACAGGTCTTTGGAAATCTCAACGCCCGTGATAACAACATCTTTAACTTTAGGGTCTTTGACCCCGATAAGGATCACGTTTGCAATCTCGGAGCGCAAAAGCTCCGCCACTCTTCTGTCTCTCACCAAACTATCTCCTGCTCAATCTCCGATTGCACAGCAACCGCCCCATCATGAGCGGAAACCGTATCAACGGTCGGCAAAACTGCGTTCCGCACCAAAAAAACGGTGCGGAACATTAACTATCGTATATTATACTTAAAAGGTCAAGAACTTATTTGTTTTTCAGCTGATATATCAGATCACTTTTTCGCGTATTCTTCTCGCAAAGACGCAAACTGCTGTCATTGCAAGGAAGTCTTCATTCTACGCGGCAATCTCACTTCTGAAAAACTTATTTATTCTCTTCCTTTTCTTTAGCTTCCGAGTCTCTGCGGACGTCCTCAAGAGTTCTCTTCTCTTCAACCATGATATAGAACTCGAAAACGTCTCCCTCTTTGATATCATTGTATTTTTCAACGCCGATACCGCACTCGTAACCCTGTGCTACCTCTTTCGCGTCGTCTTTGAAACGTTTCAGAGAGTGGAGCTTGCCGTCATATATAACGATGGAGTCACGGATAACCCTGACATTAGCGTTTCTGGCAACCTTGCCTTCTGTAACGTATGAACCCGCGATTTTACCGATTTTCGGCACGGAGAACACCTGACGAACTTCCGCACGTCCAAGAACTTCTTCTTTGCGTGACGGGTCAAGCATACCCTCCATCGCCTGTTTAACGTCATCAATCGCCTGATAGATAACAGAGTAAAGGTTAAGCTCGACGCCCTCCTGCTCTGCTTTGGCTTTCGCCTGCTGTCCGGGACGGACGTTGAAACCTATGATAATGGCGCTGGATGCTGTTGCAAGAATGATATCGTTCTCTGAAATACCGCCGACGCCGCTGGAGATGATATTTATCTTCACTTCGGGGTTGGACAGTTTTATCAGAGAGGATTTCAGAGCTTCCAGTGAACCCTGAACGTCGGCTTTCAGCACGATGTTGAGTTCTTTCAGCTTGCCCTCTTTAATCTTATTGAAGATATCGGCAAGACTGACAGCAGATTTTTCAGCCAGCGTATGCTTACGTTTTTCGTCTGCGCGCAGCTCTGCAATCGCCTTGGCTGTTTTTTCATCAGCCGTAACGATGAATCTGTCGCCTGATTCCGGTACGCCTGAGAAACCCATTATCTCAACGGGAACTGAAAGTCCAGCTTCCTTGATTGCGGCACCTTTATAGTTGAACATCGCCCTGACCTTGCCGGACTCCGTACCTACGACGAAGTTGTCTCCTCTGGTCAGCGTACCTCTGTTGATAAGAACGGTTGCAATCGGACCTTTCTGTTTATCCAGTTTAGACTCGATAACGATACCCTCAGCCGGAGCGTGAGGATTTCCTTTAAGTTCAAGAAGTTCAGCCTCAAGAAGCACTCTTTCAAGCAGCGCATCAACATTGATGTTCTGTTTTGCGGAAATTTCCTGAAACTGTGTATCGCCGCCCCAGTCCTCGGAGATTAATCCGTATTCTGAAAGCTGGTTACGTACCATATCCGGGTTGGCATTCTCTTTATCTATTTTGTTGATGGCAACTATAAGTTTAACACCGGCAGCTTTGGCGTGATCGATTGCCTCTTTTGTCTGTGGCATAACACCGTCGTCCGCAGCAACAACAAGGATAACAATATCCGTAACGCTTGCACCTCTTGCACGGAGGGTTGTGAACGCCTCGTGACCGGGTGTATCGAGGAAGGTTATTGTTCCGTGGTCAAGTTTCACTTCATAAGCACCGATGTGCTGCGTGATACCGCCTGCCTCGCCTTCGGCAACAGCCGTAAGACGGATTCTATCCAGCAGCGACGTTTTACCATGGTCAACGTGACCCATAACGGTAACGATAGGCGGTCTGGAAACAAGATCTTCATCCTTATCCTCGTGTTTGGGGATAAGGTCGTCTTCGGTAAGGAATTTCACCTTAACGTCTATGCCGTATTCAGCAGCAAGCAGAGTTGCTGTGTCGCCGTCAATAGCCTGATTCACGCTCGCCATTACGCCGAGACCGATAAGTTTTTTGATAACTTCGGTTGCTTTAACACCTATGAGTTTGGCAAACTCGGAGACAACAACGTTCTCACCTATCTGAACGCTTGACGGGCGGACAATAACAGGTTCCTGCTTCTCCTCTTTTCTGCCTTTCTGTTTTTTAAAGGGCTTGCGAACGTTTCTGTTGTCGTTTCTTTTCTCTTTGGGAGCCTCTTCGACTTCCTTTTCAACTTCGACAACAGGAGTGCCGTCAGAAGAGAGTATCTGCTGTTCAAGTTCGAAAAGCTCGATACCTTCGTCAACACCCTTATGTATATTCTTTTCCTTTTTACCTACTACAGTTTTAGCTTTAGCCTTTTTGGTTTCAACCGTTTCTGTTTTCGGTTTTTCACGGATTACTTTTTTCTTTTCAGCCAGTTCCGCTATGGATTTCTCCTCCATCTGCGGTCTTCCGGCACCGCCACCCTGCGGACGGTAAGGCGGTCTGTCGCCACCCTGATAGGGAGGTCTGCCATCACGGTTATAGGGAGGACGATCACCCTGGGGTCTGTCGCCACCCTGATAGGGAGGTCTTCCGTCGCGGTTATAAGGCGGTCTGTCGCCACCCTGATAGGGAGGTCTGCCATCACGATTGTAGGGCGGTCTGTCGCCCTGGGGACGGTTGTCTCTATTATATGGCGGTCTGTCACCCTGCGGGCGGTTATCTCTGTTATACTGAGGTCTGTCGCCGCCTTCACGGTTATACTGGGGACGATCGCCCTGGGGACGGTTATCTCTGTTATAAGGAGGTCTGTCGCCACCCTGATACTGAGGTCTGTCGCCGCCTTCGCGGTTGTATTGGGGGCGATCGCCGTACTGGCGGTTGTCTCTGTTATACGGAGGTCTGTCGCCGCCTTCACGGTTATACTGTGGTCTGTCGCCCTGCGGACGGTTATCTCTGTTGTATTGAGGTCTGTCGCCGCCTTCGCGGTTATACTGGGGTCTGTCACCCTGCGGGCGGTTGTCTCTGTTATATTGAGGTCTGTCGCCGCCTTCGCGGTTATACTGAGGACGGTCACCCTGATGACGGTTTTCATAGGGGCGTTCCTCTCTTTGGGGGCGCTGTTGCTGTGTTTGTGCCGCAGGCTGTTCCTGTTTTACAGGCTGTTCCGCGGGAGCAGACTGCTCCGCAGGTTTTGCAGTTTCCTGAGCAGGAGTTTCTGTTTTCATAGGCTTAATCTCTTCTGCCGACGGAGCCTGATGGGGAGCCGCCGTTTTCTCTTCAAGCGGAGCGGAAACGACTTCGTCTCTGCTTGTTTCTCTTATTTCGTCAACAGTACGAATGGTATTCTCAAGTTTCTTCTTTCTATCGATAAGCTCTTGTTTGGAAATCTTTCTGACTGTTTCATTATCCGTAGACCCCATCTTGATTTCTCTTGATTTCGGGTGTCTTTTATGGCGTTCCATTGCTTTTTTAAGCATCTCCTGTCTGCGGTCAAGGTTAATCAGCTTTGGGTCAAGCCCAAGCGACTTAACAGCATCGTCGGATATGGTTCCGTCTTCAGCCACCCTGTGTCCGGCTCCCTGTACGTTGTTGAGAACCTCGTCTTCGTTTTTTCCAAGTTTTTTAGCTACATCAGTCAGTTTGATTCCAGACATATAATTTCACCTGTTCAGCGGGTACGTCTAAGTTGGTTGCAAAGCAAAGATCTTGTCAGCTTCATCTTTTTCAGCCCGGTGTCTCTGCACTTTTCATTATCGCAGACATAGGCTCCACGCCCATGCCTGTTCCCATCTGTGTCTTCTTCGGGTTTTTCCGAGTAAACAAAGCGCACAAGCTCCGATTTCTCTTTTTTCGCACCGCAGGACACGCAGGTTCTTATAACCCTTTTCATGATATCTTAGTTTTCTTCATTCTCCTCAGAATCCATATCTTCGAATTTGCTGGCAAGAAAATCTATTGCCGCGTTGATAATATTAACGGCTTCGTCCTCGCCTTTGCTTACAGCGTCTGCAACCTCGTGGGGGCTGGCATTTGACAGTTTTTCAATATCGTCAAGTCCTGCCTCGATAAGTTTTGAAACCTCTTCAGCGGAAAGCACGGAAAGGTTTTCGAGGTTGTATATTTCATAAAATTCTTTAAGTTCCTGTTCCTGATCCTGCATACGTTCTTTTCTTATTTCCGCGTATTCTGATTCTTTAAGAACGTCCAGTCTCCATTCAGTGAGTTTCGCCGCCAGTCTTACGTTCTGACCTTTTTTACCGATAGCCAGCGAGAGCTGGTCGTCGGGCACGACTATTTCTATAGTATCCTCGTCCTCAAACACGTTTGTAAGCACCACGTCCGCGGGGGAAATAGCGTTACATACGAATTTGATAGGATCCGGAGACCATTCGATAACATCTATCTTTTCGCCTCTCAGCTCGTTGCTGATGGCGTTGATACGCACACCTTTAAGACCGATACACGCGCCAACAGGGTCGATGCTGCTGTTCATGGTGTAAACTGCAACCTTTGCTCTGTCGCCGGGTTCTCTTGAAACGGCTTTAACATCGATGATACCTTCGTAAACTTCAGGAATCTCAACTTCGAACAGCTTTTTCAGAAACTGGGGATGTGTTCTTGAAAGGATAAGCTGAGGCCAGCCTTTCACGACTTTGATATCCAGAAGCAGTGCACGGACATAATCACCTCTGTTATAGAAGTCGCCGCCTATCATCTCCCTCTTGGGAAGAACAGCCTCTGTTTTACCGATATTTATGATAAGGTTATCTCTGTCAGTCTTGAGAACGACGCCATTGACAACATCGCCGACTCTGTCCTGAAACTGGTCGAGAACAACCTGTTTTTCAGCTTCGCGTATCTTTTCAAAAAGTTTCTGTTTAGCAACAAGCGCAGCCTGTCTGCCCAGTTCTTCAAGTGTTGTGGGAACCATGATAACGTCGCCGAGCTGGGCGTTCTCTTTATATTGTTGAGCATCGTCGATATATATCTCCGTCCACTTGTCGTCCACACCTTCGCAGACCTCTTTCGGGAGCTGAATATCTATTATGCCTCTGTCTATGTCAACCTCAACGTCAGGTTCAAGAAGTTTGCCGATTTTTCTTGCAACGGCAGCCAGAATGGACTCCCTAAGGGCATCGCAGAGGATATCTCTTGAAATCCCCTTCTCTCTGCCCAGTTCATCGACAACTTTCGTCAGTTCCTTGCTCATTAGTCCTCCTAAAACTCAATCTCCAGATTGGCCTTGGAAATATTTTCTATGTTCAGTTTAAAAGTCTTGTTCTCTTTTTCAACAAACAGATCGACAATGCCGTCTTCTGCTTTTCGGATAACGCCGGTATAGTTAGACCTGCCGGATTCGTCTTTGTTTTTCATAACAATCTTACACTTGCTTCCGATAAATCTTAAAAAATCATTTTCAGTACGCAGCGGACGCATAAGTCCGGGTGTTGAAACCTCCAGCATATAGTTTTCATACGGAATAAGGGATTCGTCCGCATCAAGATATGCAGAGATAAGTTTGCTGATTTCGGAACAGTCTTCAATCCCTGTTCCTGTGTCATTATCAATGGTGATTCTAAGAACTTTGCCGCCGGGTTCGCTTCTGAGCGTAATGTCGAAAAGTTCGCAGTTTTTGCCTTGGACGATAGATCCGATCTGAGGTCGTATCTTATCAAGAATTATTTTACTAACAGGGTTCTTCATCTGTCTCCGAATAGTTGTGTATACCACACAAAAAAATTGGCGGGCTATGCCCACCTGATTTTGTTTCTATCACACGACTGATTAAATAGCAAGCACTTTCTTACAAGAATGCCCGACATATGGGCTTTCAGATGAAATAGAAGCCATATTTCAGGTCAACCACCCTTTCGATGAAGCTGTCTATAAGGGTCGAGTCCGCACAGCCGTGACCGCCGATGTGTATTCCGGGTTTGATCCGGTCGCCGTGAAAATCGCTTCCTGCCGTTACCAGCAGGTTATGATTCTTCGCCACGTCAAGGTACTTCTGCACCTGTTCATGACTGTGATATGTACTGTATGCCTCTATACCGGAAATGCCGTCTGTTAGCAGCTCCTCAATCTCCCTGTCCTTATAGAGTCCGGGATGGGCTATGCAGAGCACCGCTTTGTCCTTCAGTCTCTCAACGGTTTCGTAATAGTCCAGAAGCCGCACATCTACCCACGCCTTTCCGTCTTTGAAAAAGTAGTCGAAATAGAAGTTTGTGAATGGTGATATGGATTTTTCACCTTCGAGATAATCGTAAAGAGCTTCCCTGTTTTCAGGATGCTTTGAAAGAACAGTCAGAAAGGTCACGCCGGACGGTGTTCTGCCGTTAGCAGCTTTCATGAGTTCGCCGTATTCTATGGTAAATCCCATATCCTGAAGCCGCTCCACACGCATCTGGGTTTGCAGGTCACGGTTCTGTTTAAACATTTCAAGCACACCAATGAGCGCGTGACAGCCCTCGTTAAATCCATATGCCGTAACATGGATTTCTCTGTCACCATGAAATGTTGAAAGCTCCACGCCGTTGATGAACATGGTTTCCGAACCATACCTGCCCTTGTTCCATTTCATCTCATTACAAGCTGTGAGAGTATTGTGATCAGATATGGAAAACGTGCTTATGCCCCTTGTTCTCACGACAGTGAGTATCTGCGCAGGAGTGAGCACGCCATCGGAGCTGTGGCTGGAATGTATATGCAGATCAAAACTGCCCACTGAATATTCCAAACCACACCTCCGTCAGTAGATTATTAATAATTGTATCCGGTATCAAACGCTTTAAGGTTCAGTTCAATAGTTTTGGGCGGAACACGGTCTTTAATAGCCTGCTCCCATTCCCCTTTACCGAAAGGAACCGATTTTGCGAGTATCCCCAAAACAACCATGCCGGCAATCTTCTGGTTGCCAAGTTCCATGGCTTTCGAAATAGCATCTATCTCGTACACTTTGCTGAACCTGGATTTTACAGAATCTATTTTGCTCTGCGGGTATTCCGCGGCACCATCCGCCACCGAAGGGGGGAGAATCATCTGCGTGTTAAGAATAAGCGTAGTGTTATCCGAAATATATTCAGAATATCTCAAAAATTCCATTCTTTCAAACGAAACTACAATATCTGCACTTTTGAGTGGGATAGTCGGCGAAGCAACAGTTTCTCCTATGCGGATATGGGTAACAACACTGCCTCCCCTTTGCGCCATACCGTGAATCTCGCTTTTTTTAACGTCGTATCCCGCTGCCAGAGCAACATCACACACGATGTTGCTGGAAAGGACGGTACCCTGTCCGCCCACACCTACCATGAGTATGTCCAGTTTCATCATTTGCTCCTTTGTTCAATAGCGCCGAATTTGCAGACCTTGATGCAGAGGTGACATCCGGTGCAGAGGTTTTCGTCTATGAGTGCAACCCGTTTTGATGCATCCCATGCTATCGCAGGGCAGCCGAGTTTAGTACATACGCGGCATCCGCTGCATTTGTCCTCATGTATGAAATAAGGTTCTTCAATGACACTTCTGTCGGCGAAAATGCAGGGTTTATTGGTGATGATAACGCTGGGTTCCGGCTTAGAGGTCTCTTCTTTAAGCACTTCCATAGCGTTTACGATGTCGAACGGATCGATAACACGGATATTTTCCTCTTTAACACCCACTGCCTTGCATATTGCCGCAAAGTCTATTTTGGGCATGGGATTGCCATGGATATCTTTACCTGAGCCTGCGTTGGGCTGGTGTCCGGTCATACCTGTTATAGTATTGTCAAGTATTATAACCGTAGAGTGACCCTGATTGTAAACGGTGTTCACCAGAGAGTTTATACCTGTGTGCAGGAAAGTCGAATCGCCGATAACGGCAACGGATTTTTTTGACATATCGTCTGTCGCTTTGTCCAGACCGTGTGCCATGCCGATGCTCGCGCCCATGCAGACTGTTGTGTTGATAGCCTGAAGGGGCGGCAGAAGCCCCAGAGTATAGCAGCCTATGTCACCGGTAACGAAAAGTTTCAGTCTGCTGATAGCATAGAAAATGCCTCTGTGAGAACAGCCGGGGCACATATTGGGCGGACGGAAAGGAAGAGTTGTATCCACATCCGCTTCAACGGGAGGAACACCGAAAAGTTCGCGCACTGCGTCAACTGAAAGCTCTCCGCAAACGTCTCTTTCGAGTGTTTCAACTTTTATTCCCTGAGCTTTTATCTCTGTTTCATAGAATTTATCAAGCTCTTCAACCACATAAAGTTTATCAACTGATGCAGCGAATTGCGCTATCTTTTTCATGGGGAGTGGCCATGCAAGATCAAGTTTAAGGGTTGACGCTTCGGGCATAGCCTCTCTGACATAAGTGTAGGCAACACCTGAGCAGACGACACCTATCTTCTTGTCTCTCATCGCTATTTTATTATATTTCCCGCCCTCGGCAAGTTCTGTCAGAAGTTCAAGTCTGTTTTCAACAAACCTGTGTCTCTTTCTAGCGTTGGCAGGTATCATAACCCATTTCGGGATATTGTTTTCGGGAGCCAGTTTGGGAGCTTCAACCCTGTCCTCAAGCTCAACTATTGTCTGCACGTGGGAAATCCTTGTTGTTGAGCGCACCAGCACAGGAGTGCAGTATTCCTCTGACAGAGAGAATCCGTCTTTGGTAAACTGTTTCGCCTCCTGACTGTCGCAGGGTTCGAACATCGGAACTTTGCCGAAACGGGCAAAGTGTCTGCTGTCCTGCTCGTTCTGAGAGCTGTACATATTGGGATCGTCCGCAACTATAACAACCAGTCCGGCGTTAACCCCTGTGTATGAAAGTGTCATAAGCGGGTCTGCCGCAACGTTAAGTCCCACATGTTTCATGCAGGACATGGATCTCTTGCCGCCGAGACTTGCGCCTATTGCTACCTCAAGACCGACCTTTTCGTTTGTCGCCCATTCGGTGTATATCTCTTTATAGTGTGATACGTTCTCTGTTATCTCTGTGCTGGGTGTGCCGGGGTATGAGCTGACAACACCGACGCCCGCCTCATATGCTGCGCGGGCAAACGCTTCGTTACCGCTTAAAACTTTCTTCATCAGCCATTCCACCTTTTAAGCTGTTTCAGAAGCTCGCTTTCAGGATATGCTGTTTCGAACTCTTTCATAAGTTTATCTTTCTCAGCGCCTGTGGCTGCAAGGCACGCTCTGTAATACCATACGGAACGGAGTTTGCCGGAGTTGATATACGTTTTAACGTCAACGCCCTGACCTTCCACATCGGCTTTAAGGCTGTCTGCAAGCTCTTTCAGGTCGCCGTCGGATTTTGCGAGCAGTTCTTTTGCTGCAGCAGTATTTTTACCGAGAATATACATCTGAGCGGAACGCAGGTTAATATAGTTTGCCGCATCAGAAAATTCGGATGCGGATTTGCCGTAATCGGCGACTTTAGCCGCTTCATAATTATTCATCATAGCCGTAAGTTCAAGCATCCCCACTTTGTTCACAAGCATGGAGTCTTTGGATTTGTTCATTTTATTGAACGAATATCCGATAACAAACAGGACAAGGAGGGCAACAATGCCGATAACCATTTTTTTCAGGTTTCTGGCTAAGAAATGCTCCACCTGATCAATAGGCTCTTCTTCGATGTCGATAACAGGTTTTCTCTTGCTCACTTTCTTCCTCCGTAAATTCTGTCAAAAAGAACTTTATTATTATTAATTACTTTATCAACTTGTTCAGGCGTAAGCCCCGCACCTGCGAGTATTCTTTTAGCCTGTTCAAAGCTCACTCTGTCGCCGGGTGCGTGGTAATCGTTATTTATCACGAGTTCGCCGCCCAGCCCCAGAACAGTCTTTGCAACATGTCCGTTGGTGATGCTGTGTCCTTTGCGGGTGGATATCTCAAAATAAACACCATTTTTTATGCCTTTTTTCACGATATCCTCAGTGATAAGTCCGGGATGGGCAAGAATATCCACGCCCGCCTCAACAGCGGCAAGGTTTGTGCCCTCCTCCACAGGTTCAACGATGGTTTCACCGTGGACGACGATTATATCCGCTCCGGCATTGCGCGCCTTAACGGTCAGTTCGCCTATTTTGTCCGGCGTCACATGTGTCAGTTCAAGCCCGATAATGACTTTAAAATCATCGTTCTGAGCGTTCACCTGCTCCTTGAAACGGAGCTGATTCTCCAATATAAGCAAATAATTGGACTCGTCAGCATGGTCAGTAAGCGCCATGCCGCCATAGCCGTCTGTTTTTGCCCTGCGTACAGATTCTGCGGGGATAAGCGCTCCGTCGCTGAATGTGGTGTGTGTGTGCAGGTCGTATAATTTCATGCTACACCGTCCTGTTCGTATCCAGAAACTGTCTTACAATTGTTATAACTTCTTCCGGAGTATCAACAAGCTGGATGTACTGTAAATCCTGCTTTCTGATATATCCGTTTTCCAGCATTGTATTTTTCAGCCAGTCAAGCAGACCGCTCCAATACTCCGTTCCCACAAGTATCATGGGGAAAGGAATTATCTTTCCGGTCTGTATGAGGGTTATAGCCTCAAAAAGTTCGTCCATGGTGCCGAATCCACCAGGAAGAATTATAAACGCGTTGGCATATTTAACCAGCATTACTTTTCTTACAAAAAAATAGTCGAAAGTCACTGACTTTTTTACATACGGGTTGATTTTCTGTTCGAACGGAAGCTCTATGTTTAGTCCGATGGACTGACCGCCCGCCTCGAAAGCGCCTCTGTTCGCCGCCTCCATAACGCCGGGACCGCCGCCTGTAACAACGCTGATGCCTTCTGCCGCCAGTTTTCTGCCTATTTCCCTTGCAAGGTCGTATTTTTCATCGCCCTCTTTAACCCTTGCGGAACCGAAAACGGTTACGGCAGGATCTATACCCGAAAGTTTTTCAAATCCTTCAACAAATTCGGCGAGAATTTTAAAAATGCGCCATGTGTCGCCCACTTTCATGTCGTCAATGAGATACTGCATTCCGCCTACGTCGTTACAATCTTTCATAAACACCGTCCATTACAGGAAACAATTAAAATACACAAAATACTTTCTGTTTTCAATTGAATATTGAAAACCGTCGTAATGTTTGCGACGCAAATAGTAAAATAAATAGTATAAATTTATTTTATTGACACAACTATTTTGTTGACAAAAGCCAAACACGCCTCTAATGTAGCGTCTATGTTAGGACTTGACGATACACTCACATTTCTGATCAACAGAGCATCAACACTGGCAAGACAGGAGTTTGAAGGCAGACTGAGAAAGTTTGACCTCACTCCGGCACAGTGGGCGGTTCTCATCCGCCTTTCCGAGCAGGACGGTCTGAACATGACCGAACTCGGACACCTGCTTTATTTTGACAAACCCACTACAACAGGTGTTGTCAACCGTCTGGTTAAGAAAAAATATGTGAAAAAGGTTAAAAACCGTAAAGACCGCAGGGTTACACATGTTTTCATTACAGACGCAGGAAAAGAGGCTCTTTTGCCCGTTGAACCGATCATAAACTTCTATTCAGAGAACTTTCTGAAAGATATCTCAGATGAAGAATATGACACGGCAAAAAATGTGCTGAAAACACTAATAAGAAACATTAAAGCTGTAGAAAACTATTAATGTCCGGCAATTGACCGGATTTAAATATGTTGAACAAGCGTTTAGCCTCTGATAATATCACTGCGTCTTTTAAATGAACATGATATAATCTCTGAAACACGAGGCTGATATGAAAAAATATATTTTCTGCACTCTTCTGATGTCCGCTGTTTCTGTATCCGCTGCAACGCTGGATTCGGCTATCGGCGACGCATTTCAAAATAACAATTCCATCATATCCCAGATATACACTGCGCAGTCCGCCGGATATCAGGCGCAGGCGCAGAAAAGCGGCTATTTTCCCACAGCCGACGCCGGATATGCCTATAAACACAGCTCAGAAAAGGCTTTCGGCTATGTCGAGGAACAGTTTTCTCAGGCTGGGCTGGAAATAACTTATAACCTGTTCAATGGCGGTGCCGACAGATACGGCTACCTCTCGGCAGAAAAACAACATGAAGCACAAAAGTTTACCACAGAGGGGATAAAGCAGGATGTGGCTCTTGCGGTCAAAAAAGCGTACATAGAGATACTCAAGGCAAAGGAGACTATCGCCGTTGCCGATCGTGCGGTGGCACTGCTTGAAAACCAGCTTCAGGACGTAAAATTATCCTATTCAGTGGGATATGTAGCGAAGAACGAAGTTCTTAAAGTCGAAGCGGAACTGGCCTCGGCAAAACAGACGCAGCTTTCATCCGTCAGCGGTTACAGAACTGCGGTTTTTAACCTTGAACAACTGACTGGAAGAGACTACCCGGAAAACGAAATATTTGAAACTTTTCAGTTTTCCGATGACACGGCAACCTACGAGGAACTCAGAAAAGAGATGTTTGCCAACCGAAGCGAAATTAAATATACCCGGAGCCTCATCGAATCCGCAGATTATTCCAAAAAAGCCGTCAACGCAGGCTATCTGCCCAAGGTTAACCTGGGCGCAGGGTTTTATTCATACGGTCAGGAGGTTTCCCCCGCCGACAGAGACTACACATACGATTCCGAAACTCTGCTTTCTGCTTCTGTAAATCTTAATCTGTTCGACGGTTTCGCAAAGAAAAACAGTATCATGGCGCAGGAAACTGTAAAAAAAGCACTTACATACAGATTACTTGAACTAAAATCGCAGATGGATTTGCAGCTTAAAACCGCAATTGAGAATCTGGCGCTTGCCAGAGCAAGCCTTGAAACAGCCAAAAGTGAAACGGAATCATCGGCGGAGAACTACCGCATAACTCAGAACAGATTTAAACAGAAGGTAGCGACAAACACCGACCTGCTGGATGCCAGAGTGATGCTCACCCGCGCCGAAAGCAGCCGGAACACAGCGCAGTATAACATCTATAAAGCGATTGCAGAAATTGAAAGAATAATCGAAAAAAATGGGCTGAAATACGGCAAAGACTGATGACAAAGAGTTTTTGCGCTCTTATTTCAAAACATTCGCTTTAATTATGCAACGGAAACATATATGTCTTCGCGAACCCTGAAAGCGTGAAGCGATCTGAACCGTTCAGACTGCCGCGTTACTTCGTTCCTCGCAGAGACGGGGAGGAAAATCGATAGAGCTGCTTTGACTTTTCAGCCTTCCTACATAAAGCCTTCGCGCTTCATCAACTGCTTTACCTCTTCGGGGTAAACAGCTCTGTTTATTGCTTCTTCTTTGGTTATAAGTCCTTTCCGGAAATTATCCATAAGCGACTGGCTCATAGTCTGCATTCCATGTTCGCCCTGTCCAGCCTGCATTGATGAGTAGACCTGATGCAGTTTGTCTTCGCGTATCAGGTTGCGTATGGCGGATGTAGGAATGAGCACTTCGCACACCATAACCCTTCCCTTGCCGTCAGCCTTTTGTACGAGCTGCTGGGAGATTATCCCCTCAAGCACAAACGAAAGCTGCGCCCTCACCTGCGATTGCGCGTGTGAAGGGAAAACGTCAATTATCCTGTTGATGGTCTGAACAGCACTGTTTGTATGGAGCGTACCCATGGCAAGGTGCCCTGTTTCAGCCACGGTGAGTGCCGCTTCAATAGTTTCCATATCACGCATCTCACCGATGAGACACACGTCCGGATCCTGTCTTAACAGATATTTCAGTGCAGTCTTGAACGATTTTGTATCCGCATTCAGCTCTCTCTGGTTAACAGTCGCCATCTTATGCGGATGCACAAACTCTATTGGATCTTCTATGGTTACGATATGAACAGGCTGCTCTGAATTTATCTTATCAATCATAGCGGCAAGAGTGCTTGATTTACCGCTTCCTGTGGGTCCGGTAACGAGAACAAGCCCTCTGGGTTTACTGCACAGAGACGTAACCACAGGAGGAAGATTCAGTTGCTCAAAAGTTCTTATTTTATATGGGATAACTCGGAAAGCAGCAGCAACGGCGCCCCTTTGCATAAAGAAGTTCGCTCTGAACCTGCTCATATTTTTGATGCCGAACGACAGGTCAAGCTCCCATTCCTCTTCAAATCGCTTCTTCTGCGATTCGTTCAGTATGCTGTAACAGAGAGCCTTCGTATCAGAAGGGGTCAGGGGTTCGCCCTCCATTTTTATAAGATCGCCATTTATGCGGAACGCAGGGGGTGCTCCTGCCGTAATGTGGAGGTCGCTTGCGTCCATCTCAACCATTTTTGTAAGCAGTTCCTGCAAGTTATAAGACATATAAGCCCCCTAAAGACCAAGCTCGCCGGCAATCTCACCAACACTGAAATCGGGGTAAAAACCCGTCCATATTTCAAAGGCTCTTGCCGCCTGATAAACCAGCATCGGAAACCCGTCCAGAAGTTTACATCCACTGTCGGACATCTCTTTGAGAAAAGGGGTAAGCCCTTTCTTATATTGCAGGTCAACGGCCGCCTTAGCGCAGTGCACGCAGGACATATCGGCGAAAACGCCGTCTTTCAGTCCCATACTGGTACCGTTTATCACGTAGTCAAAATTTCTGTCAGTCTTAATAAAATTATAATCCTGAACGGAAACCTTGTCAAAGTCCATTGCCTTTAATGTTGCCTCGGCCTTGTTTGTATCACGGTTTACAACGGTGAGGCGCACATTATTTTTTTTCAGAGAATAAAGTACAGCTTTCGATGCGCCGCCGCATCCCAGAAGCAGAACCTCTGCACTGTTCATGTCGCATTCACCGTCTTTCAGCATCCCTTCGAAACCGCACACATCGGTATTAAAGCCTTTCAGCCCGCCTTCGTTCAGCACAGTGTTGACAGCGCCGACACCCGATGCAATTTCGTCCTCGGATATGAGATACTTGCGTATCTCTTCTTTATGAGGAACGGTGACGTTAAAGCCTTTAAAAGAATATCTTTTAAGCGTATTGATAGTTTCGGAAAGCGCCTGTCCGCCATCGGTTTCGAAGCAGCAGAACCCGCCGTTCAGTCCCGAACTTTTCAAAAACCTCGTCTGAATAAAAGGTGAAAACGTATGACTCAAAGGGTCGCCTATAAGTGCGAGATTAAGAAACATCCTTATCCTCAATTATCTTTTTATCTTCCGGTTCAACGAGTCCGGCGGAGATGATAAATTTGACGCCGTCGTCTACGGATATATCGGCATCCAATATCTCTTTTTTGGGGATTATCAGTATGAAGCCGGATGTAGGGTTAGGCGTGGTTGGTATAAAGACATTTATACAGTCCTCTCCTATGGCTTTGTTAAAGAACTCCGATGATTCTCTGGTCAGAAATCCCATGCTGTACATGCCTTTTCTCGGATATTCCACCAGAACGACCTTTTTAAAACTGCCGCCGCCCGCTGTCTGCACAGCCTGAACAACCTGTTGTATGGAAGAATATATGCTCCGAACGACAGGAATCTTATCTGCGATGCGTTCAACAAAGCGCAGAGTGACCTTACCTATGTAGTGTTTTGCTGCAACACCGATCAGCACCAGAAGTATGAGTATGATAATAAAAGAAATTATCTTCTGGATATAGATATGTATCTCCACTTCCATATATCTGGTTATCATGCCCAGATACGGCAGGAAAAAGCTGGAAAATTTGTCGAAAAGAAACTTGATAACCCAAAAAGTAATAATAAGCGGAAGCGTAGCCAGAATCCCTGTTATCAGCGAACGCTGAAAGAACACCCTGAACTTGCCAAGCATTTAAAGCCTCCCAAAATAATCAGCTATGTTTGAAAAGCTGCCTTTCAAGCAGCCTGTCGTAACCGCTCCATCCCTTTTCTACTCCGTCCCTTTCAAAGATAGAGAAAAAAGTGTTAAGTTTTGCGTCCATATCGTCCAGATGGTGCAGAATGAACGCTTCAGGCGTTTTAGGTTTTTTAGGTGAGCCGTACTCCAGAAGTCCGTGGTGGCTCACTATTAGGTGGGAAATGAGATATTTAAGGTCTTCCGGGAAGCCGTCTATCTCTGAAATATATTTGTTCAGCATCTCGACGCCTAGCAAAAGGTGTCCTAGCAGTTTGCCGCTGTCTGTGTATTCAAGCCCTGTCCCCGCCTGCATCTCCTTTACCTTGCCAAGGTCGTGAAAAAGCGCGCCCATGATGAGGTGCTGTGTGTTAACAAGGTCTTTATAGTAGTCGCCGACGAGAACTGACAAACGGACAATACTGAGCGTATGCTCAAGAAGCCCGCCAACATATGCGTGATGAACCGATTTTGCCGCAGGCATTTTTTTAAAGCTGTCAAGAGTTTCGGTATCCTTGAAAAATCTGTCCACGAGTGCTGCCAGATAAGTGTCCGTCACCCTTTCCAGAAGGATAAGCTCAAGCTCCTGAATAAGCTCTTCGCTGTCAATTCCCCTTTTCGGCAGGAATTCCGACGGGTCGGCATCCTTAACAACCGTCATTGTAGATATTTTAAGCTGATCCTGCCCGCCGAACTGCTGAATCATACCAACGGCATCGACGATATCGCCGTTTTGAGGGTCAAAATCCAGTTTATTACTCTCGAACATTATTCCGTTGCGTCTGTTACCGTCTCTGTCGCACATTATAGCGCGCAGATAGGGCTTGCCGTCCTTCGTTTTGCTTTTGATGATGTCTGTAAGCATGTATCTGCCGGGTATTTCCACTAACGTCCTCCGACTGTAATTTCGGGTATGCGCAGCGTCGGCTGTGCATCCGTAACAGGTACGTTCTGCCACTCTTTTCCGCATACACCTATGCTGAAACCGAGGTCGGAACCAACCATATCTATATTTGTCATGATGTCCGGTCCATTGCCTATAAGTGTGGCGTTGCGCACCGGTTCTCCTATCTTGCCATCTTCAATGAGGTAGCCTTCCGTCACCTCAAAAACAAAATCACCCGTGACTGTATTGACCTGTCCGCCGCCCATATCGGCTACATAAAGACCTTTATTCACAGAGGAAATTATATCTTCCGGTCTGGATTTGCCCGGTTTTATGTATGTGTTTGTCATGCGGACTATGGGTCTGTAGCGAAAACTCTCTCTTCTGCCGTTTCCGGTGGAGTTTCTGCCCTCTTTCATAGCATACAATCTGTCGTACATATAATTTTTCAGCACTCCGTTCTCTATAAGAACGTTTTCGGCGGCGGAAGTTCCCTCGTCGTCATATATGAAACTGCCGCGTTTGCCTTTCAGCGTGCCGTCGTCAACGACGGTTATCAGTCCGGAAGCAACTTTTTCGCCCATTCTTCCGGCAAAAACACTGGTTCCGTTACACGCATGGTCAGCTTCGAGCCCATGCCCAACAGCCTCGTGCACCATTGTTCCCCCCGCTTTCGAACCGAGCACAACAGGCATCATTCCGGCGGGTGCGTTTCTTGCTTTCAGGTTCTGCACTGCAAGTTTCCCTGCGCGCTCGCCTATAGACGCAAAATCCATATTACGAGCCACTTCCGCACCGAATGCGCCGCCATCGGATATGACTGCCGTCTGCATTTCCTTCCCGTCGGATGCTGTGACAATCGAGTGTGCTATCACATAATTAAGACTTTGCGATATATCATCGCCCAAACTGTTTATTATCCTGGTATTGCGGATAATTTCCATATATTTGCTTGTTTTCTGAATGATGCAGTCGTCAACGGACGCCGCCATATCCATCTCAGAAATGATCGATATCTTTTTCTCAGCGGATAGCCTGCTGAGTGTTTCATAGTTTCCCACAGAAACCGGATTACCGAACGCTATGTCCTTTCCGCCGTTCTTTATGGAATACAAAAGCGCATCCGCAGTGTCCAGCAGGGACATCTCGTCTGTTTCCGTGGTGAAACCGAAAAAAGTTTTGCCATCGTCAATAATACGGAAGGAAACTCCCTGTTCGGCTGTATTTTCCAGCCTGTCCGGTTTTCCGTTTTCAAAAACAGCGGTCAGTCGTTCGGTGTTCTCTGCAAACGCCTCAGCATAAACGCCGTGCGCCGCAAGTTTTTTCAGTATCCTGCGGATAACGGCGTCTGAAATGTTACCATTCATCTATCTTTTCGCTCGCTTCCGTATGGATATTTTCAATAACCATTCCGTACTTTTTTAAGTCTTCCAGAACCAGAAGAACCGTCTCGTACTGGTCGTCGGTGGAATAAACAACCATTGAGCCTGTTTTCGCATCGACAGTGCGTACCAGTCCGATCCCCTCGTGGGAATCAATAATACTGTTAACTATAAGCACGTCCTGTTTGCGTATATTGAATTTAACTCTGACAGTATACGGCATCTAAAACTCCAGAAGCTCTATGCGGCACTTCAAACCTGCGCCGACGAGCGGCGTAAGGTCGAATCTGTCCGAGTTCTCTATATACACCAAAGGCATATTAAGACTATTTATTTTTTCAGCAAATTTATCAGGATATTGCATGAAATAGTTAAAGTCGAACAAAAAGAAACCGCAACTAAAAATCAGCCCCTTTTTGCGTATCATAACGCCCTCTTCGATGGCAAACCGACGACCTTCGCCTTTCAGTTTTTCGATTTCGACGGTCAGCGCACCATAGCTGAAAAGGTCAATACGGGCGCTCATACCTCTGCATTTACCATCCTCCATGTCGTAGTCAACTATGACAGGAAAGATGTCGAGGTCTCTGAAAGTGATCTTTGTTACGCGGAAATCAGGACTCAACCCTGTCCTCCGCCAGGTTATATTTCTTTCTGATATTTTCCAGAATACCGTTTACCAGAGACGCCGATTTTTCATCAGAATATTTTCTGGCGAGGGTAACGAAGTCGTTAACGATAGCGTAAAAAGGTGCGTTTCCGCCGAAAAGCTCGTAGACGGCAACCCGCAGTATGCTCCTGTCCACTTCGCCCATGCGGTCGTAGTTCCAGTCCTCGCGGATGAAAGATTTGATTATCTCGTCGTTCGAATCCACATCTGCGGACGCGCCGAGAAACAGAGAACATGCAAATTCTTTCGTCTCCTCACTCAGCTCCTCAACAGATTTCCAGTATGAATCGGAGATGTCCTTAGGGTTTTCGTCGTTATTAACGGAAAACCTGTACATCATCTCAAAAGCGTATCTTCTTCCTTTGGTGCGTTCTTTATATTGTTTCTTCATTATACCAGCTTCAGCACATTGACCATTTCAAGAGCGGACATAGCAGCCTCCGCACCTTTATTTCCGTGTTTTGTTCCCGCTCTTTCAACAGCCTGTTCGATAGTATCTGTTGTCAGAACACCGAAAATTACCGGAACACCTGTGTCCAGAGACACTTTTGCCACGCCTTTTGATACTTCGGCGGAAACATAGTCAAAGTGAGGTGTGGAACCGCGGATAACTGCACCGAGGGTGATTATCGCGTCATATTTACCGGATGCGGCAAGTTTTTTTGCCATAAGCGGAATTTCGAACGCGCCGGGTACTTTGTAAACAACTACGTCCTCTTCGTCCGCTTCGTGGCGCACCAGAGCGTCCACAGCGCCTCCGATAAGGCTTTTTGATATGAAGTCGTTGAATCTGCCCGCAACTATGGCAAATTTCATTCCTTTGCCGCTATATATCCCCTGTACGGTTTTAACTTCCATCGTTTTCTCCTATATGTCCAGATGGTGTCCCATCTTTTCTTTTTTGGTCTTCATGTAATATTCGTTATTGGGGTTGACGCCGCATGTGATTCCGACGCGCTCCACAACCTCAAGTCCATATCCGGAAAGACAGCGCATTTTTTTCGGGTTGTTGGTTATCAGCCTTATCTGTCTGATGCCCATATGCCTTATTATCTGCGCACCGAAACCGTAATCGCGCATATCCTCTTCGAAACCGAGTTCAATGTTCGCCTGAATGGTATCCATGCCCTCGTCCTGAAGGTGGTAAGCGTTTATCTTGTTCAGGATGCCTATTCCTCTGCCCTCCTGAAAGAGATAGAGTACCATGCCTCTGCCCTCTTCATCCACCATTTTCATTGCTGTGTGGAGCTGGTCGCGGCAGTCGCAGCGCTCGGAACCGAAAACGTCACCTGTAAGACATTGTGAATGAACGCGCATAAGCACAGGGTCGGCAGTTTTAAGGTCGCCCTTCCAGATTACTACAGCTTCCTGACCGTCCACGCGGCTTTTAAAGCCTGTGATGTTGAAATCGCCGAACTCCGTGGGCAGGTGAGCCGTCGTAGTCTCCTGAATGAGCTGTTCGGTGTCCATTCTGTATTTTATCATATCAGCAATGGTAAGAATCTTCAAATTGTGTTCTTTAGCGAACTCCACAAGCTGCGGCATACGAGCCATTGAACCGTCATCGTTCATAATCTCGCATATCACTGCACCCTGATTGTTCAGTCCTGCCATTGCGGCAAGGTCAACAGAACCCTCTGTCTGTCCGGCGCGAACGAGAACGCCTCCCTCTCTTGCGCGCAGAGGGAAGATATGTCCCGGTCTGGCGAGATCTTCAGCACCTTTTGTGGGATCGTTTGCAACACGCACCGTCTGAGCCCTGTCGTGGGCGGATATTCCTGTTGTAACGCCCTCTTTAGCCTCTATGGACACTGTGAATGCAGTTCCGAAACGAGCTGAATTACGCTCTTCGCGCACCATGAGGTCAAGCCCCAGTTCGTCGCATCTTTTCGAAGGCATAGCGAGGCAGATAAGCCCTCGTCCATATTTAGCCATGAAATTTATCTTTTCCGGTGTGACAAAATCCGCAGCGAAAACAAGATCGCCCTCGTTCTCCCTGTCTTCGTCATCCACCAGGATGACCATTTTTCCGTTTCTTATGTCCTCAAGAGCCTCTTCAACTGTACAGAGAGCCTTTTTAACATCACTCATGACAACTCCTTAATCCGTCAGACTGTTCAGGTTGTCCAGAAAATCGCTGCTGTTCTTTTCTTTTTTCAACAGTTTTTCCAGATATCTGGCGACAGTATCCACTTCCAGATTTACGACTGAACCCTGTTTTTTGTCGGAAAGAGCAGTGTTCTCATAGGTGTGCGGTATAACGGCGACATCGAACGTCAGCCCGCCCACGCGAGCCGTCGTAAGGCTTATACCGTCCACACAAATTGAACCCTTCTCCGCTATATATCTGTCTATCTCCTGCGGATACCTGACTGTCAGGATATACGCACTGGTCTTTCTTTCCAGTTTTTCTATGGTGCCTGTCGCATCAACGTGTCCGCTGACAAGGTGCCCGCCAAGACGCGTATTAAGTGTCAGCGCCCTTTCAAGATTAACTTTTGTGCCGTTAGAGACCGAAGCGAACGCACTCTTTTTCAAAGTTTCGTAAGAAATATCCGCCTTGAAGGTGTCTCCGGACATAGATGTAACCGTAAGGCATGTGCCGTTGACGGCTATGGAATCGCCAACCGCCGAACCTTCCAGCACTTTTTTGCAGCCCACTGTAACAACGGCGAAATCGCCCCTGCGCTCAATGGACACAATCTTTCCGGTCTCTTCAATAATACCTGTGAACATTTATCCTCTGTGGGACGAGCAGCCGCAGCCGCTGCATCCCCTTATCTTTTCCGTAAGTTCCAGAACTGGTTTCGTATAGTCAGAAACCTTACCCGAATAGAGCATGTCCCCTTCGAACATTCTGGTCTGCACTCCTGTTAATTTATGCGCCTGCGCAACAGTTTCAACACCGTTTCCGCAGACAGACATCCTGCCGCCGCCAATGACCATTGGCGCTATGATAAAATCAGCCTTGTCAACCAGCCCCGCATCGAAAAATGCACCGACGGTTTTTCCGCCGCCTTCTATCATAACATTAAGAATTTTCCGTTCTATCAGCTTTTTAGAAAAATATTGCAGGTCAAGTCCATCTGCCCCGTAGGGAACAGATAATACATCTATGCCACATTTTTCATATTTATCAATATTTTTATTACGGTCAGACGTAACATATATTAGTTTATCTCTGGAATTTTGCACCAGTTTGCGTTCAAGACTCATCCGTCCGTTGGGATCCAGAACTATTTTATAAGGATCGCGGTCAGACTTTATAAGCCTGACGGTCAGTTCAGGGTCGTCCTGTTCAACGGTTGAAACACCCACCAGAACAGCATCTGACACCGCGCGGAGATAATGTGCGTAAGCTCTTGATGAATGAGACGTTATCCACTTCGAATCACCGGAGCGGGAGGCTATCTTGCCGTCAACGGATTGCGCCAGCTTAACAGTGTAATAAGGCAGCCCCGTGTATATGAATTTTGAGAAATCCTCTATTATAGAGGCACAAAGCTCCTCCATGTATCCTATGAAAACTTCCACCCCGTGCTGACGAAGGTATTCCACACCCTTTCCGGCGTTTACCGGATTGGGGTCAACAACGCCTATGAAAACCCTCTTTATGCCGGACCCGACTATTTTTTCAACACACGGCGGTGTTTTCCCGAAATGGGAACAGGGTTCGAGCGTAACATAAAGATCCGCGCCTTCAACGCTTTCAGGGCATCCGTCAATAGCGTTCACTTCTGCGTGTGCCTCGCCGTATGCCATATGCCAGCCGCGGGAGATTATAGTATTCTCCTTTGCGACGATAGCGCCGACACAGGGATTGGTCTTTGTGTATCCCTTGCCCAGAAGCGCAAGCTGGACACACTCCTGCATCACCTCAAGCGGGTTAAGAAGTCCTTTTTCCAACTTTTCTCTCCTCGCCCCGAACGATTCTGGCGATGTTTCCTCTGTGGAGCCAGATTATCAGCAGGGCAATGACAACGGTTATGTATCGAAGATGGTTCCATTCGGAGCCGAACCACACCATAACGGCAAGGAAAGCCGCTGCTGTGACGGAACCGAGGGATACCATCTGGAACACGGCAAGCATTATGCCGAATATGAACGCGGCTATGAGGAGCTGAAACGGAGCCAGAGCCAGAAATACGCCCACACCCGTCGCAACACCCTTTCCGCCTTTAAATTTCAGAAAGCAGGTGAAGCTGTGACCTATAATAAGAGCAACCGCACCGATGAGCACAAGCCAGCTTTCACCGTAAAAATGTTTCAGAATCATCACAGGGATAAAGCCTTTCATCATATCGGCAAAAAGTACGCCTATGAAGCCCCATTTGCCAAGCACACGGGCGGCGTTACTCGCCCCGACATTACCGCTCCCCACAGTTCTGATATCAATACCCTTGATCTTTTTCACCACAAGATATGCTGTGGGAATAGACCCGATGACGTAACAAACCGCTACAATGACAGCGGCAGTCAAAACAGTAAATATCATGATCTCACCATCATTCTGTGCAGCCATGACCTCTGCATACCGACAGCGTCGGACTCGCAGACTTCGTGACAGCAGAAACACTCAATGCATTTGTTTTTATCTATAAAAGGATAGGATTCAACAACGGAAATAGCGTCAACAGGACAGCTCTTTTTACAGAGCATACACTTAATACAAGGTTCATTCAGCACGACAGGTTTCACATAGACCTGTTCCGCAACTAGTTTTTTCATAAAAACCGGCACGCGCATTTTTCTTGACAGCGGGATTTTCACTATCGGCACGTTAGTCTCCGGTACTTCTATCCACGAAGGGTCATAACCCATGCGGAGCGCCTCGGCGGTGGTCATGCAGAAGCTGTCTTTAAGCCCAAGCATCCGGGTTACAGCGATATCAAGTCCAACGGCATCCGAGCAGGCTGCGGCTATACCCAGCGGAACCGGATTTCCACGGGAAGGACCATCCCCTTCGTGTGCAACTATGCCGTCTATAATGTGCATCGTTTTGTCGCCCAGAAGGGTGAAATACTGATATATCTTAGCGCCAAGCTCAGTGTCGGAGGGGTATTTCCTGTGGAAGCCCACCTTTGCAGTGCCTGGGATAAGCCCGAACAGGTTTTTGACTGAAAGCGTCAATCCAGTTAGCGAGTGTGTCTTTATTTTCGGCAGATTGATTATCACATCAACCTCGTCCGCCAGCGATGAATACATGAAACCATCCCTCTGCACAGGTTCATAGCTCTCCACACGGACGATTTTAACGTCCGCATCTTCCGCTGCTCTGCCCACGCCTGTGACATCCAGCACCTTTTCGTATTTTCCGAAGTTGGCACCGGGACTGTCTCCCAGTATAAGCTGAGCGTTTGTGAATTTTTTCAGCGAAGTTATAACAGCGCGCACAAAATCGGGATGTGTCGTTACAGCCCGCTTCGGCGGCGTTGCAGAAAGGAGATTTGGTTTTAAAAGAATTTTGGACGCAGAGGCAAGTCTGTCTCTTTCAGATTCAAAGTATAAGTCTATCAGCTCATTAAGGCTATCGTCCTGATAGCTCCCGCATTGTGCGGTGAATAGTTTACACATTTTCGGATCTTATAAAGTCCCTGTAGTACACCCATGCAGACTGGATTGAAAGTATGACCGAAAGGTAGACAAGTACCTTTCCTATCATAAGGATATCCAACCCCAGCAGAGGATTTTTGAATATTATACAACCCACGCCAACCATCTGAAACGCGGTCTTTATCTTTCCACCCATCCCCGCAGCAATAACCTGCCCTTTGCTTGCAGCGAAACTGCGCAGCGCGTTAATGGCAAGATCGCGGGTGATTAGAATTATAACGACGACAGCTTCAAGCCTGTGCAGTTCAACAAACACTACCAGTGTAGCAGTTACAAGCACTTTATCAGCTATCGGATCAAGTATTTTACCTAAATCTGTGATAAGATTGTATTTTCTAGCAATATATCCATCAACATAGTCGGTTGCGGCTGCTATTGTATAAAGAACGGTTGCAACAACATCGCTCCAGAAAGTATCCAGATACATCAGCCATATAAACACGGGTACCATGGCAATTCTGAATATTGTAAGCCAGTTTGCAACGTTCATCTGAGCGGATAATGACATATTTAAATTCCCTCTGTCAGGGGGTGATTATACAGCCATGTGAAGTATTTATCCAGTAAATTCTTTTTAATGGAAATATACGTCCGTTGACTTGTTCCTGATAAACTCCATGAGCCTGTTTTCGGCATCCTGAGAGTATGCACAGGATGTCAGGTCTTTAACCAGTTCCTCGCAGTCTGAAACTTTCAGGGAACGTATTATCATTCTCGCACGCAAAATAGACGAAGGGCTCATGCTGAGTTGGCGGTATCCCATGCCTATCAGGAGCGGAATATATTTCGGTTCGCCTGCCATTTCACCGCATACAGTACATTCAATACCTGTGCTCTGCGCGCTTTCCACAATTTTTTTAAGCAGAGCACGCACTGCCGGATGGCAAGGTTCATAAAGATACGCCACAAATTCGTTGTTTCGGTCTATGCCCAGCGCGTATTGTATGAGGTCGTTCGTACCGACGCTGAAAAAATCCACTTCAGGCGCCGCCATCTCACTTATTACAGCCAATGACGGAAGTTCCATCATAACGCCGACCTTAATGTTTTCGTTAAAAGCGATATTTTCGGTTTTCAACTGTCTTTTTGCTTCGTTCAGAGCGATTTTGCAGGCTCTAAGCTCCTCAAGTCCGGATATCATGGGAAACATCAGCTTAACGTTTGCAAATGCCGAAACCCGCAGCACGGCACGAAGCTGTTTCATAAAAAATTCTTCATATTTAAGGGAATATCTGACAGCTCTCAATCCCATAGCCGGATTATGTTCTTTCGGATGGGGCATATATTTCGAAAGTTTGTCGGAACCGAGGTCAAAAGTTCTTATTGTAAGCGGACGACCGTAGTTAAGCTCCGCCGCATCTTTCAGGATATTGAACTGCGTCTCTTCGTCAACGTCGCCATGCTGCATGTAGATATATTCGGTTCTGTAAAGCCCCACACCGTCGGATTTGTATTCGTTAGCCTTCTCAAGTTCATCGTTCATCTCAACGTTGCTGAACAGCTTTATTTCAACTCCGTCTTTAGTAACAGAGGATTCACCGCGCATCTGTCCAAGCTCGCAGACGTAATCCGTATATCGGCTCCCTTTGAGCTTATAAGTTTCCAACGTCTCGTCATCCGGATTGATGATAACCTGCCCTTCGAAACCATCGATAATGACAAAATCACCTGTCTGCGCCACTTTTGCGATGTCCACCAGACCGACAACAGCCGGAATACCCAGCGAACGGGCAAGTATGGACGTGTGGGAAGTCTTGCTTCCGAGGTCTGTGGCAAAGCCTCTGATATTGTTCTTTTTCATATGAGAGGTATCAGCAGGCGTAAGGTCATGGGCGATGATTATTTCTGCGTCCTCAACCTTCAGAATAGAATCCGGTCCGCCGCCTGTCATGAACCGCAGAACCTTTTGCACAACGTTTATAACGTCGGTCTTGCGTTCGCGCAGATACTCGTTTTCAGACATCCTGAAGCGCTCCACAAGACCGTTACAGGCGGTTTCCAGAGCATATTCTGCGTTTATCAGCTTATTTGCGATGAGCTTCTCAGCCTCGCCCGTGAGCATCGTATCTTTCAGAAGCATAAGGTAGATATCAAATATAAATGAATTTTCTTCGGAAAGGGAATCCTTGCTGATATTCTTCGACTGCTGAATAAACCAAGCGGTTTTTTCAACAGCCCTGCGCAGACGTGCCGTTTCCGGTTCTATCTCGTTTTGGGCAATAGTATATTTTCTGACAGCAACTTTCGTCCTGTCCAGTATGTAACAGATCCCGTAGGATATGCCATCGCTTGACGCAATACCTTTAAGAACTTTCAACGTCCCTCTCCGAACTTATTACCTATGAGTTCTTCAAGTGCGCAAAACGCCTCCGTTTCGTCATCGCCGGAGCAACAGACAGTTATCATGGAGCCTTTGAACGCCGCCAGCATCATAAGCCCCATGATGCTCTTGCCGTTAACCTCCATTCCGTCCCTCACCACCTTTATCTCCGATGAGAATTTTTCAGCGGTCTTAACGAATGCGCCCGCAGCCCTCGCGTGCATCCCAAGTTCGTTAACAATCTCTAATTCCTTTTTAACACTCACCCTATGCTCCTGTAATATAAAGAAAAAAACCTGTAGTAATTATAATGACCGTCAACCCCAAAACAATGTCCAGCTTCTTTGCCAGCGCCATGCCCAGCATTATGTACACTGTCAGCGTGCCAAGCAGCACAGAATTAAAGTCGGCGGATGATTTCGCCATGTATGACAGCAGGATACCAAGCATCAGCGACGAACCTATATCAAAATAAGTTGCCCACTTATTAAAGCGTATCCTGTTAAAAAACGTTATGACATCCCTGCCCAGACTATAGCCTATCCGGAATCCGGTGAAACGGAAGGAAAGGTGGAACAGGTTATAAAGCACCAGATATGATATTATCCCGGCAAACGGGTTATAAAAGCCGGCAATGGCAGCCGTTGCAAAACAGAGAGGGCGGAGCGAATGCCAGAAAAAACTATCGCCAAGCGCACCGAAAGCGGAAGAATATATCTTTTTATGAAAATCTTCCTCGCCATTCTGTTCAAACTCGCGTACCCACATGCCCACGATGAAATTCACCAGATACGGATGAGTATGGAAATATGAAGTCTGTTCGTGTACTTTTTTGACCTCAAGCTCCATGCCTTTAAGCCGTGCCGCCTTTCTTATCAGATAAGCAAAGCCTGTGCCCTGCATATTTTCATGGTTCAGGTTCGCCTGATAAAAAAAACTGAAAAAACCGATTATCAGACTTTTCATAAGACAACCCATCCTATAATAAGTCCAAGCGCAAAAAACGCATATTTAAGATACGATTTTGCAGAAAGAAAACGTAGAACATACCCCGAAAGGAACGCAAACAGCATCAGAGAATAGACAAAAAAATTCATCTCGCTGTTTTTGCTGCCGTGGAGAAACATATAAATATGATATATTATGAACGTTCCGAGAGTGTAAAAAATTACTCCGCGCATGTATGAAAAGCAGAACCCTGTAACCAGCAGCCGCAACGGATAGATACGTCCGTTCCTCTGCTGTCGTACATAGAGAGTCTTGTTGAAAGCCCTTGTTATGTAAAGTGAAAGCGTTACCGGATACATCATAAGCAGGATGAGCAGAAAAAGAAGAACGTAATTCGGCTCATGCGCCTGCGGCATAAAAGAGAGGAGCGAACATCCGGCAAAAGCACCGAAGCTGTCCTCTTTCGGAACACGGGTACCGAACGGCACGTCGACAAGACCAATAGCCTCGAAAATTATACCGACATAGAAACATTCCATGCTGTTCCCAAGCAAAAGCCCCATTATCATGGAAATGACTATAGGACGCGAGAGCATAACGTTGAACGCGGCAAACCTGTCAACTGAAATGATCCCTGCATAAAGAACGGCAAAGACTATATTCACAGATTGCCCTCCAGTATGTAGTTAAAATTCTTTATCTCCACACTGGGTTCCCATGCGACCTTGTGAATGAACACCTCATAGTCCTGACGTATCTCGCATATCTTTTTTATCTCGTCAGGATTAAGGAAAACTGTGTTGGATACCTCAATCTTGTGCTCGCGGCAGGCGACACAGCCAATGTTCACATATATATCGTCATTGATCATTGATTTTATGGCGTATAGGTCGTCAACACTTTCGAGCAGAACAAGGACGTAGTCCTTTTTGTACCGGTCAGAACGGAACGAACTGATGAAATCGGCAACGGAAAGAATCGAAAGTTCCGTGCCTGGCGGTAAAGTACTGGCGTATATCATTTTTTGCAGCGGGTTCTGAGCAACCTTATCATTGGCGATAACAACGTGGTTGATCTTAAAATGTTTAAGCCAGCCTTCGATTACCTGCCCGTGTATAAGCCTGTCGTCAACCCGGAAAATTATCTTTTTCATGCCTTCCCTTTCAGAAGCTGTCCGGCAACGATAATGCTGTTTTTGCCGGATTCCGCACAGTCCTCACAGATAGCTGTGAGGGATTTGTTCTCCTTTCTGGCGCTTATCGCTTTGATAAGCATGGGCAGATTCACTCCGGAAACAACCTCGACGTTTTTGTCGCCGAGATAAGCCATTGATATATTCGAAGGACTTCCTCCGAACATATCGGTGAAAACTATTGCTCCGGTCGAATCGTATCTTTCTATAGCTTTTTCAATTTCATCTGCAATACCTGCGAGTGAAGATCCGTCCAGCATGGAGATAGTCTCAATACATTCCTGTTTTCCGACTATCATTTCAGCAGTTTTAACAAGTTCCTCGCAAAAAAGTCCGTGAGTAACCAAGATTATTCCGATCATCTGATCACCTGTTTACATCCCTATGTCTGATATTTACCTTGATTTTAGCTTTCTTATCAAGGTATCCGGCAATAAATTCCGCGATGGCGACAGACCTGTGCCGTCCGCCAGTGCAGCCTATGGACACGGTGAGGAATTTCTTCCCCTCCCGTATATAGTTTGGGATGAGAAATCCCAAAAGCCCCTTGAGTTTGAACAGAAACTGTTTAGCGTTGTGGTCTGAAAGAACATAATCGCTGACAATCTGTTCAAGTCCGGTTTTTTCCCTAAGCTCGTCAACAAAATACGGATTTTTCATAAAGCGTACGTCAAAGACGAGGTCTGAATCCTGCGGCAGCCCGTACTTGAATCCGAACGATTGAACGGTTATTATAAGCCCCGCCTGCATCTCTGTTGAAAAGAAGTCCTCAACCCGCCGTTTAAGCTCGTGCACGTTAAGCGTTGAGGTGTCTATGACAAGGTCTGCATAATCTCTTATGGGACAGAGTTTTTCTCTTTCGGAGCTGATAGCTTCCGTAAGATTGTCGCCAATAGGGTGTTTTCTTCTCGTCTCTTTAAAGCGCCTTATCAGAACGTCGTCTGAAGCATGGAGATAAACAACTTTCGCGGCGTATTTTTCCTGCAATATTTTTATCTTTTCCACAGCGACGGAGATGTCCTTGCTTCTGCTGTCGATAACCAGGGCAACTTTATTCAGCTCATTTTCGTACATGACCATGAGTTCAACAAATTTGTCCAGCAGCCGGAGCGGAAGGTTATCTATAGTATAAAACCCCAGATCCTCAAGGGTTGCAGCGGCAACGGATTTTCCTCCGCCGGAAAGCCCTGTGAGAACCACAAGGGATTTTTCATTCTCCATTATTCAACTCCCCTTCTTCCCATTCTTTTCTCAAGCTCATCAGAGAGTAATTTCTGCGATTCACCTTCGTTTATGGTGCTCATGAGCCTTTCGGAAAACTCCTGCGCAGAGTTGTAGCCCATTATTTTAAGAAGATGGTTTCTGGCGGCTATCTCAACAATAACAGCCATGTTGCGCCCAGCACTTATGGGCAGGATTATCTTAGGTACACGCTGGCGCAGTATCTCTTCATATACGTTGTCAAGCCCCAGTCTGTCATATGAAACGTTGGGGTTCCAGTCGGTGAACTCTATTACAAGTTCCAGCTTTTTCCGCAGCCTTATAGCTGCAACGCCGAACATGTCTTTTATATTTATGATGCCAAGCCCGCGAACCTCCATGTGGTAACGGAGCATGTCGGAGCTTGAACCCTCCAGATAGTCCTGAATACGCTTGAAGCGGACAGCGTCGTCAGCAACCAGTCTGTGTCCGCGTTTAATCAGCTCAACCGCGCACTCGCTCTTGCCTATTCCGCTTCTGCCGGTTATGAGGGTTCCGATGCCGAAAACATCCAGAAAAACGCCATGGCAGACGCTTTCAGGCGCAAGCCTGTCTTCGAGGAAAACGGAAAGGTCAATTATTGTTTCTGAACTCACCCTGTCGGTCTTGAAAAGCGGGATTGAGAAAGCCATGACGGTTTCGGTAACTTCGTCAGGCAGTTTCAGGTCTTTTGTCACGATGAAACAGCATACGTCCTTTTTGCAGATACCGGCTACAGACTGCCTTCTCATCTCCGGTTCCAGTGTCCAGAGATAAGACACCTCGGTGTTTCCGAGAATCTGCACACGCCCGCTGTGTATATGGTCGCAATAGCCGGCAAGGGCAAGCCCCGGTTTCTGTATGCGGAAATGCGTTATCTGCTTTTCATCAAGTATGTTCTCGCCGAATAAAAGCTGAAGCCCAAGATGCGTGGCATCCGGAGACATCAGCTCGGCAACAGGTACACTTTTCATCCCAGCCGCGATTCCTCCTCTTTAAGTATAGCATATATCCGCTCAGGGGTACTGCTTTCTGCGGTAACGCGGTCTTTAAAATCAGTCATTTTCACCAGTTTACTTATTCTGGCAAGTGTTTTGAGGTGCATATTCATCTGCTTTTCAGGAGAAACAAGCATGAAAAACACCTTAACAGGTTTTCCGTCGGCGGAGTCGAAATCTATACCATCTTTCTTAACGCCTATCAAAACAGAAATATCTTCTATATCAGCTATTTTGGCGTGGGGTATAGCGACCTGCTCGCCAACGCCAGTGCTGCCGAGAGCCTCCCTCTCCATTATGGCGGAGAGGGCAGCCTCAGCATCTATTCCGGTTTCATTTTTTGCCAGCGAGTTCATCATCTCCCGCAGGATATCCGATTTGGACTCCCCTTTAAGGTCGGGAACGATACATTTTTCGCAGACAAGATCAGTAAGTTCCATCTGAGCCGTTATGCCTCGATGAGACCGATGTTTCCATCGTCGCGCTGGTAAACAACGGCTATCTGACCATCTTCAGCGTTTCTGAACACAAAGAACTGTTTGTTCAGAAGATCCATCTGCATAACTGCTTCTTCAACATCCATAGGCTTAACAGGAATATCTTTTGTGATAACGATCCTGTTGTCCTCTTCCATACTTTCAACACTGGCTGTGTCAAAAACGTTCAGTTTAAGAGGCGCTTCAAACTCTTTATCCTGCAGTTTTTTAGATTTCAGCTTTTCTTTATATTTAACAAGCTGTTTCTCAATCTTATCAGTTGCGAGGTCGATTGAAGCATACAGATCTTCGGATTTCTCCAGACCTTTCATGAAAACGCCTTTGGTAGCGATAAGCACCTCTACAGTGTGCAGGTTTTTGTGGACATCGAGAAGCACTGTGGCTTCTGTGGAGCCGTCGAAGTATTTTTCAAGTTTGCCCACTTTCTTCTCTGCATAGCTCCTGATAGGGTCCGTGATAGCAATATTTTTGGAAGTGATTTGGATTTGCATACTTACCTCCTGATGCGTTTACGTTGTGATTTTGTCGGTATGCTCAATTCATCCCTGTATTTGGCAACGGTTCTGCGGGCAATGTTGATGCCCTGACCGTTTAATAACTCAACTATTCTCTGATCACTGAAAGGTTTATCCGGATTTTCACTGTCCACGATATCCTTTATCATATTCTTAACCTTCTGGGTGGACATATCACCTGTATCAGTATCCAGCCCTTTAACGAAGAACGATTTCAGCTCTATCAGCCCCTGTGATGTCATAGCATATTTTCCGGACGTAACGCGGCTTACGGTGGATTCGTGCAGTCCGGTCTCATCGGCCACATCTTTAAGTTTAAGGGGTTTAAGGTAGTTTATACCCTTTTCAAGGAAGTCGGTCTGGACTTCAGTCAGAACCTTAACGACACGATATATCGCTTTCTGACGTTTGTTTAAACTTTTTATGAGCCAGAGAGCGTTTTTGACTTTTTCTTCGATGTACTCCTTTGTGTCGCCGTCCAGAGCCTTGTTTTTAAGAAGGTTCAGATAATAGGTATTCATACGGAGTGCGGGAATACCTTCTTCATTAAGTATAATATCATACTCATCGTCTTTTTTTACAATATAAACATCAGGTTTTATAGCCTGATTTCCTCTGCCGCCGAAATTAAGCCCCGGTTTCGGGTCTGTTTTACGCATTAGGAACATCATGTATTCGAAAGTATCGTCTTCGATACTCAGCGAAGCCCTTATTTCTTCATATCTGTAAGCGATAAGATCTTTCTCGTGTTTTTTCAGCATTTCCGCTATGAAATCGACGTAAACCTGCTCAACATCGAATTGAGAAAGCTGGATGTGTATGCACTCTTTCAGGTCTCTGGCTGCTATACCCGGCGGGTCGAACGACTGTACCAGTTCAAGGGCCTCCGTAACGTCCGATTCCTCAACGTCAACATCCTGCGCCACTTCCCAGAGTTCGTCCAGAAAATAACCTTCGTCGGAAAGATTTCCTATGATGTTCTCCGCAGCAAGAGCAATGGCACGCCGGCAGCCGGATGTTTTAAGCTGTTCCATAAGGTGTTCGTAAAGTGTCTTTTCACCCGAAACAAATTTTTCCAGATCATATCCGTCGTCGTCGGAAGGAGTGTATGTTATATCATTGTTGTCTCTGTAAAATTCATCCCAGTCAATCTTGTCCAGTTCGTCGCCGTCTGTGTCTTCACGGACAGGTTCTTCTTCCTGTTTCTCTTCGGCAGACTGTGCGGATTCCTCTGTTTCCTTGTTCTCTGATTCCTCCAGAACAGGGTTATCCTCAAGATAACTGTTGAGTTCCTGCAAAAGCTCCGTGATGGGCATCTGGAGGATAGAAAGGGATTGCTTCATCTGAGGAGTTATGTGAAGTTTTTGAGAGAGTTTACCGCTTATTTCAAGATTGAGCTTTCCGCCTTTCACAATGAGAAATCCTTGCCAAGGTATCTGTCGATGACCTGCGGATCCTGTACTATATCCTGCGGTTTTCCGTGAGTCAGCACGCTGCCGTCGGCTATAATATATGCTCTGTCAGTTATTTTAAGTGTCTCGCGGACGTTGTGGTCGGTGATAAGAACGCCTATCCCTCTTTTTTTCAGGTCAAAGACCATTTTCTGAATGTCGCTGACCGAAATAGGGTCGATGCCGGAAAAGGGTTCATCCAGAAGGATTATGTCGGGTTCACCCGCCATACATCTTGCAATCTCCACACGTCTTCTCTCGCCTCCGGACAGGGCGAAACCCTGTGATTTCCAGACCTTTTCAAGCCCGAACTCAGATATGAGAAACTCAGTGCGCTCCTGCATAAACTTTTTATCGTCATATTTAAGCTCAAGCGCCGCATAGATGTTGTCGTAAACTGTCATTTTACGGAATATGGACGCTTCCTGAGGCAGATACGCAATCCCGCTGTGGCTGCGCTTGTGCATTGAGCTTTTCGTTATATCCTCGTCATTAAGAAACACCGAACCGGCATCCGGTCTGACAAGTCCCACAATCATGTAGAAAGTGGTTGTCTTTCCGGCACCGTTGGGTCCCAGAAGTCCCACTATCTCGCCTTTGCTGACAGAGATGGAGACCCCGTTGACGACGGCACGCTTTTTATATACTTTTTTTAAGTGTTCTGCTCTAAGTCCCAATTTATTTTTTGTCCTCTTTCGGTGCTATGATGATCTTGACCCTTTTGTTTGAACCGCGATCAACAAATATCCTGTTATTCTGATTATAAATGGTAACTTTCTCACCCTCAAGATAATTGTCGCCCTGCCAAACTCTCACGTTGTTCATGAGAACCGCTTTTTCCTCAGCGGCATAGAGTCTTGCCTTATCGGAAAGCGCCAGAAGCCCCTCTTTCTCGATCTTAACGTTTCCCTGCGCGTATATTTCTTTAACGTTATTCTGTTTATCAAAGGAAACGTCCATATTGTCGGATGTAACGCGCATGTCGCCGTCAGTAACTATAACATTGCCTGTAAATCTGGAAACGTTGTCGTCACCTGTGTATTTCATGTAATCGGAAAGTATCTTTATCGGTTTCTTGCCGGCGGGTTTAACAAGCCCTTCCGCAGCAAAAGCTGTAAGCGAGGAAACCAGAAACAGAACAGCGAGACTATTTATTATAAGTGACCTGAACATGACCAATAAACTCCGCATAATTATTTTTCGAGAATATCAACATCTTATCGGCAGAAATCACACCATTGTTATGGCTGATGCTGAATCTCCCCAACATTGTGCCGACACCCGTCAGGAAATCATAGTGAAAGCGCCCGTCCCTTTCCGAAGCGAAATCAAGCTCGTTGACACGCCCCTTTATGGTGCCGTTTACACTAACCATATATTCCTTTTCCATGTAACCGAGCGGTGCATAAAGCTCCACATCGGTCTTTCCTTTTTTATAGACAGCGCTGAAGTCCGTAAGTTTAGCAGTTTCCTTTTCGCGGTTTATCCTCGCCTGTTTCGCGGTCACCTTATAAAAGTTATTCTGCTCGTCCAGAACCTTGCCCATCTCAAAATCGTCTATTATAACTTCATTCTCCTTGAGGTCGAATTTGATCTTGTTCTTGTCGCTTTTAAGCAATGTAAGCGAGCCAAGAGTAAGCACCAAAGCCGACACTATAAGAATGAGTTTAGTGTATTTTCCCATACGCCGTTCTTTTCCAGAATCTTTTCGATAAACTCCCGCACGGCTCCGTATCCGCCCTTTCTGTCGGTGACGTAGTGCACCTGCGACTTAATATAGTCGAAAGAATCGGAAGTTGTCGCGGAAAATCCGGCTTTTTTCAAAAGAGCCAGATCGTTCACATCGTCGCCTATGAATGCCGTTTCATCAGCAGAGATGCCCATCTCTTTTTCGAGCGCTTCAAAACATTCCGCTTTGTTTTTAATACCGGTATAGCAGCGCCTTATGCCAAGCTCGCGGCATCTTATTTCAGTCACCTTCGATTTTCTGCCGGAAATGACAGCTACTTCAACGCCTGAGTTCTGCGCCAGTTTAATACCTAAGCCATCTTTAACGTCGAAACGTTTTGTCTCAAACCCGTTCTCGTCGTATATTATGCCGCCATCGGTGAGCACGCCGTCAACATCAAGCACAAGTAGCTTTATCATACGATCCCCTCTCTGAGCAGGTCATGGAGATGGATAATACCGTCCGGTCTGCCGTTCTCATCCACACAGAAAAGCGAGGTTATGGAAAACTCCTCCATAATCTGAAGTGCCTTCGCTGCCAGCGCCCTTCTTTCAACCGTTCTGGGATATTTCAGCGGTAAATCTTTTATATTCATTGAGAAAATATCTTTGTATCTTTCGAGCCCACGGCGCAGGTCGCCGTCGGTTATAATACCTGTCAGTCTGCCTTCGGCATCTGTAACAGCGGTACATCCGAAGCCTTTGGCGCTCATTACGAACACTGCGTCGGAAACCTTTTTGCCGTTATCAATAACAGGTACGCTGTCGCCCGTGTGGCAAAGGTCATTGACGCGGGTGAGCAGTCTTTTGCCAAGCGCCCCCGACGGATGATAAAGTGCGAAATCATCTGCGCTGAACCCTCGTTTATCCAGAAGCGCAACACTCAGCGCATCGCCCATGGCAAGCGCCGCCGTGGTACTGGATGTCGGTGCAAGATTCAGCGAACACGCTTCCCTTTCAACGGAAGCGTCCAGAACGCAGTCGCTGCGCTCCGCCAGTGTAGAAGGTACCCGACCAACTATCGAGATAAGAGGTATCTTAAACCTCTTAATCAGCGGCAGAAGTTTTATTACTTCGGCAGTTTCTCCGCTGTTTGAAAGGGCGATACATACGTCACCCTTAACTATCATGCCAAGGTCGCCGTGCACCCCTTCCGCCGGATGGAGAAAAAGGGACGGTGTTCCCGTGCTGGACATGGTCGCGGCTATCTTTCTGCCGATTATGCCGCTTTTGCCCATTCCTGTGATAACAACTCTTCCTTTGCACGCAAGTATGATGTCAACAGCCTGAACGAAACTGTCGCCCAGTCTGTTTTTAAGCGCTGTAAGAGCGTCTATCTCAGTTTGTATGGTCTCTCTGCCTATGTGCAGAACATCTTTTTCAGCCAAGTTTGCCGTTTTCCTTGTCTTTCTTATAAGCGTAAGCAGCTTTTACGAAGCTGGCAAACAGAGGATGCGGTTTTGAAGGTTTCGACTTAAATTCCGGGTGGAACTGGCAACCGAGGAACCATCTGTGGGATTTTGATTCGAATATCTCGGCAAGCCCCCTCTCTTCGTTGCAGCCTGTCATCTGAAGACCGTTTTTAACTATTTCATCTTTGAAATTGTTGTTGAATTCCAGTCTGTGTCTGTGGCGCTCTGAAATATTCTTTGTGCCATATGCCTTAAATGCAGTGCTGTCCTCGTCCAGGCTACAATCATATGCGCCAAGACGCATTGTGCCGCCCATCTGTTTGATGTTCTTCTGTTCGTTCATGTAATCTATTACAGGATAAGGTGTTTTAGGATTAAATTCGACACTGTGTGCGTTCTCCATTTTGAGAACGTTGCGGGCAAACTCAATAACCATGCATTGCAGACCGAGGCAGATTCCGAACGTCGGGATATCTTTGGTACGTCCGAAGTTAATCGCAACAATCTTACCCTCCACGCCGCGTTCACCAAACCCGCCGGGAATAAGGATTCCGTCAACATCTGAAAGATACGCGTCCGGTTTGGCACCGTTCTCAAGTTTTTCAGCGTCAATACGCTTAACATTCACTTTAAGTCTGTTCGCTATACCGCCGTGGATAAGCGACTCATTGATACTTATGTAAGCGTCTTTAAGGTCTATGTATTTACCAACCAGACCTATAGTCACTTCGTCGTCTGGCTGTTTTATCCTGTGTACAATGTCTTCCCATGCGGAAGTATCGGATTCGCGCTCCTCCATCCTGAATTTTTTCAGAACGAGCCTGTCGATACCCTCTTTTCTCATGGAAAGGGGCGATTCGTATATGGTGCTCACGTCTATAGCATTGATAACGTATTCTTTTGATACATTGCAGAAAAGACCTATTTTACTTCTTATGGAATCGTCAAGAGGATATTCGGAGCGACATACGAGGATATCAGGCTGGATACCTATCTCGCGCAGAGCCTTGACGGAGTGCTGGGTGGGTTTTGTTTTCAACTCGCCTGCACTTCTGATATATGGTACTAGGGTAAGGTGCACATAGCAAACGTTGTCTTCGCCTGCGTCAAATTTAAACTGTCTGATAGCCTCAAGGAAGGGCAGCGATTCTATGTCGCCAACAGTACCGCCTATCTCCACGATGATGATATCGTATTTGTCGGCTTCTTTATAGATATTATTTTTAATTTCGTCGGTGATATGGGGAATAACCTGAACGGTACCGCCGAGATAGTCACCGTTTCTCTCTTTGTCGATAACGGTTTTGTATATCTTTCCGGTTGTGACGTTGCTCACTTTGGTGGTGTTGAAATTAAGAAATCTTTCATAGTGTCCAAGGTCAAGGTCGGTCTCTGCACCGTCTTCTGTAACGAAAACCTCTCCGTGCTGAAACGGACTCATTGTTCCGGGGTCTACGTTCAGATAAGGGTCATATTTTTTAATCGCCACCTTATAGCCTCTGGATTCCAGCAGCGCGCCAAGGGAAGCCGCTGTGATACCCTTTCCAAGTGATGAAAGAACTCCTCCGGTTGTGAAAACAAACTTAGCCATCAGTTTTTCCTGCCCATAATTTCTTCTGCTTTAACAAGGTCTTCTTCGGTGTCCACGGACACCGGCTTGTAATCGGTCTTTATAACTTTTATGCTCACGCCGTTTTCCAGCGCCCTGAGCTGTTCCAGCTTTTCAATGTCCTCAAGCTCAGTCTGCTCAAGTTTGGCAAACTGCATCAGCCAGCTTTTTCTGAAACCGTAAATACCGATGTGTTTATAATATGTTACGCCGCCCTTCCCGTCTCTGTCATAAGGAATGGGCAACCTAGAAAAGTACAGTGCAAATCCGTTTTTGTCCAGCACAACCTTAACGCAGTTCGGGTCTTTTACGTCTTCACCCTCAGCAAACTTGCAGGCCGCCGTGTTCATAAGCACCTGAGGATTTTCGTTCAGATCTTTTATCAGTTCGTTGATAAGATTAGGATCTATAAATGGTTCATCGCCCTGAACATTAATTATTATGTCATCGTCAACAAACTTCGCAACACGCGCCACTCTGTCTGTTCCGGACTGAATATCTTCAGCGGTCATGGTCGATTCCAGACCTTCAAACCCCTCGCAGGCTTCCAGAATCTCCCGTGAATCCGTGGCAACGATAACCCTGTCCGCGACAGATTTAAGGCAGTTTTCCGCAACACGCAGTATCATGGAGACACCTGCGATTTTCCGCAGCGGTTTTCCGGGCAGTCTTGTGGACGCCATTCTGGAAGGAATAACAACAACACTCATATCTTACCTCTTCACCAAGCTGACAGCCATAGCATAATGCCTGTCATGTGAAATGCTTATTTCGATGTCTGAACGCAGAACACCCTTGATATAAACAAGGGGCGCTCCTTTTTCATCGTTTAAAATCTCTATATCAGTAAACGAGTAATCGCCTCCGATACCCGTTCTGAAACTCTTTGAAACCGATTCCTTTGCGGCAAAACGCCCTGCAAGAAACTGCATCTTTGCTCCTTTTGCCTCGAAAAGCTCCTGTTCGCGCGGGGTCAGTATCCTGTCCAGAAAACGTTTACCAAGTCTATTATATGCCGCTTCAATCCTGCCGACTTCGGCTATATCACAGCCGAGCATCCATCAATGCCCTGTGGATTGTCTCTTTCATCTCTCTGACGGCTCTTTCAAGCCCGACGAAAATTGCCCGTGCGATTATAGAATGTCCGATGTTCACTTCGTTCATGCCCGGAATAGTAACAATCTCGCCAACATTATGATAATTCAGCCCGTGACCGGAATTGAGTATAAGTCCCAGTTCGCGGCATTTATCTCCCGCAAAGATTATCCTTGAAAGCTCTTCGCGCTGCGCCGCACCTTTTGCGTCGGCATAGTGTCCGGTGTGTATCTCAACCGCATCCGCTCCCATATCAGAGCATTTTTCCATCTGGTCTGCATCTGCATCCACAAACAGGCTGACAAATATGCCGCCGTCTTTCAGCTTCTGCACGTTTTCAGCCAATAAATCGTAACCGCCAACTACGTTAAGTCCGCCTTCAGTGGTAAGCTCCTGCCTTTTTTCAGGTACAAGCGTAACCATGTCAGGTTTTGTTTCGAGTGCGATACGAACCATTTCGTCTGTGCACGCCATCTCAAGGTTCAGCCTTGTTTTGATGGTCTGGCGCAGAATTGCAAGGTCGCGGTCACATATGTGGCGCCTGTCTTCGCGAAGATGTATGGTTATCTGGTCTGCACCGCCCAGCTCTGCCAGCACGGCAGCGTGTACCGGATCCGGTTCAGCCGCAAGTCTTGCCTGGCGAACGGTTGCAACGTGGTCTATGTTAATTCCGAGTCTTACCATTTTATGAAAGCTCCTCTATCTCTTTAAGGGCAACGTTTCCGATATTTTCGGCATATTCTTCGATTTTTTTCAGGTCAGCGCCCTCCAGCATAACGCGGAGTTTGTTTTCGGTTCCTGAATATCTTACAAAAACTCGTCCTGTCTTTCCCAGTTCCTTTTCAACAGAGGCTATCTCCGCCGTTGTCTTAGGAAGATCAGCAAGAGGTATCTTATTGCTTACTTTATAGTTTTTAAGAGTCTGAGGATAGAGATCAATTATCTTTTTCAGTTCACTCAGCGGTTTCCCGGATTTCACAAGCACTTTCAGAAGCTGCATAGCGCTCACCATGCCATCGCCTGTTGTGTTGTAATCACTGAAAATGATGTGTCCCGACTGCTCTCCGCCAAGGTTATATCCGCTTTTCAGCATCTCCGCCATGACGTATCTGTCGCCGACTTCCGTACGCACAATGTCGATACCCATGCCGTTCATGGAGCGCTCGAAACCGAGGTTGCTCATAACAGTGCTGACCATAGTATCTCCGTGGAGCAATCCGCACTCTTTCATATGCGCGGCACAGATACCCATGATGATATCTCCGTCCACCTCTTCGCCGTTTTCGTCGGAGAAGATCACCCTGTCGCCGTCGCCGTCGAAGGCTATGCCTATATCGGCTTTCTTCTTTTTAACGGTTTCGCACATCACGTTCGGGTATACGGAACCGCAGTTATCGTTTATATTTGTACCGTTCGGCTCGTTGCCGATGACAGTGAGTTTTGCGCCCAGCTCTTCAAAAGCAAGCGGAGCAACCTTATATGTTGCGCCGTTTGAGCAGTCCACAACCATTTTAAGTCCAACGAGGTCAACGTCCTTATCGAACGTATTCTTCGCAAACTCGACATATCGTCCGATGGCGGTGTCAATGCGGTATGCCTTCCCTATTTTTTCAGCAGAAAGGGGTACGTTTCCGGTTCCGATGAGTTCGTCGGTAAATTTCTCTATCTCAAGTTCAACTTCGTCAGGCAGTTTATGCCCTGTGCCGGAGAAGAATTTAATTCCGTTGTCATAGTAGGGGTTGTGGGAGGCGGAGATAACGACTCCGGCATCCGCACGCAGGCTTCTTGTAATAAACGCTATTGCAGGTGTTGGCAGAACTCCCACAAGAACGGCATCCATCCCCATAGATGTGATACCGGCAACCAGAGCCGATTCAAACATATAGCCTGAAATTCTGGTGTCCTTACCGATAACTATTCTGTGAGTCTTCTTTCCGCCTGTATAAAACTGACGGGCGGCAGCCTGTCCGAGACGCAGCGCAAAAGTCGCCGTCATAGGGAACTGATTTGCAAGTCCTCTTACGCCGTCAGTACCGAAATGTTTCCTCATTATTGAACCTCAACACGCACTTTTGCCGGTTTAGCATCCAGTACTTTCAGTATTTTCGAATCATTAAAAACAACCGATCTCTTGTATACTCCGCCTGCATCCACGTCGGACAGATCGATATGCGGATTAAGAACGTTTGTTATGGTCTGTTCGTTCAGAAGATCCGACCTGCCGCTTACTGTGACTGTCAGACCGCTCAGAACCTTTGCTGTCAGACCTCTTGGGAGCCCTACCGGGTTAACCTCTATCTCGTGAAAGGTTTTCTGCTGTATATCTTCTTTGAACATAACGAAAACTTCAACAAACTCAGGAGTTGTTTTCTGTATGCCCTCATAAAATTTCAGACCTATACTGTATGTAATGGGGTCTTTTTTGCCGGAAAGATTTACAGGCATGGTTTCTATTGACCTCAGACCTTTTATCTTAGATGTGGCGGCGTTTATTTCCACTGTGTCAGGCTTTATGACAACGGAGCCGACCTTGTATCCGGGCATAGGTTCGCCCACGAACGTAGGGGCTACTTTCATCTGTTTCTTAACCAGAGAATCGACCGTAACATCTATGGTTTTCGGATGAATATTGGTAACCTCAATACCCGCAGGCATCTGTACGTCTTCTGGGTTGATGTATACGCTTTTGGTACCGGAAGCTATTTTAGAAACATCTATAGCTATCTGTACCTTATTGAACTGTTTATTGTTGACCAGAAATTTCGGTCCTTTCGCCATAACATTTATAAGATTTTCATCGGTAACGGCTACTGAACCTTCGGGTATATTAGTAAGTTTTACAGGCACATAGAGTGAAATCTCCTGAAACTCGCCTGTAACGATATAGAGCCAGAGGCAAATTGCAAGAACAACGCTGATAATTCTTAAATGTGTGTTAGTTATTATCATTTTTCTTTTACGCTCTTTGCCTGTTGCTGGTTGAATATGGAATCCAGCAGTTTTCTGAGTTTTTCTGCGTTCAGCTCCTCGCTGAGTTCACCGTTCTGGGCGACTGTGATTGAACCCTTCTCCTCACTGACAGTGATTGCTATCGCATCCGTCTCCTCGGTAACACCGACAGCGGCTCTGTGGCGGGTTCCATAGTTTTTTCCGAGGTCAGTCTTACGCGTAAGCGGGAGGATGCTGCCCGCTGTTGCAATACGTCCGTTGGAAACGATAACGGCGCCGTCGTGCAGCGGTGAATATGGTATAAAAATACTTATAAGTATCTCTCTGGAGATAATGCAGTCCAGTTTCTGTCCAGTATCATCCAGAAAGTGTTCAAGGTCTGTGTTGCGCTGGAGAACGATAAGCGCACCAATCTGTCTGTTCGCAAGGACAGTGGCAGCTTTCACAATCTCGTCCAGAATAACGGATTTCGCCTTCGCCTGCGTGCCGAACACCTTTGTTTCACCGATGAACGCCAGCGCTCGGCGTATCTCCTGCTGAAAGAGAACAACGATGATTATAAACAGATAGCCGGTGAAGTTATCCAGAACCCAGCTTGTGGTTTTAAGTCCGAGGTATCTTGCGGCGAAAGAAACTATTACGATGAGCATGATACCCATCAGCATAGGAAGCGCTCTCGTACCTTTTATAAGCAGAAGGAGATTGTAGACAACTATGGCTATTATAGCCATATCGATAATGTCAAACAGTCCCACCGATCTGATAATCTCTAACACTTTCCACCCGCTATTTTAAGCATCCTGAGAACTTTCAGCATGTCCGCCGTTTCTTCGAGATCATGTGCGCGGATGATATCCGCACCGTTCAAAACTGCCGCCGTGTGAGCCGTTATTGTGCCCGCAAGGCGTTTAAGGGGCGGTTTTTTCACAACATTTCCTATCATGGATTTGCGTGATATCCCCGCCAGAACAGGAAACCCGGCAGATTTGATATCATCAAGACCTGCCAGCAGCCTGTAATTATCTTCAAGTGTTTTTCCGAAGCCGAACCCCGGATCTACACATATGGAGCTCTCTTTTATGCCGGCTCTGACGCACCTTTCGGCTGCGTCCAGCAGATATTCTTTCACATGCTGAACAACGTCCTCATAAAAGGGGTTGTCCTGCATTGTTCTCGGTTCGCCCAGCATATGCATTATACATACGGAGCATCCGAACTCAGCGCAGACGGCTATCATATCAGGGTTTCTGAAACCTGAGACGTCGTTTATCATCGCCGCCCCCGCCACAAGCGACTCATAAGCCACCTGCGGTTTCATAGTATCCACGGAAACGTATATCCCGTTGGAAACGCAGTGCATAACCGCCGGAAGCACCCTGTTCAGCTCCTCTTCAACACTAACGCCGTCTGAACCGGGTCTGGTGGATTCGCCGCCAATATCGGCTATGTCCACTTTATTCATAATGAACTCGTCAACCCTGCTCACCAGCCCGTCGGCACTGTTAAAGGAGCCTCCGTCGCTGAAAGAGTCAGGGGTCACATTCAGTATCCCCATTAAAAGAGGGAACTCAAGTGACAAATCACACCGAACGGATGTCAGTATCTTAGACAAGCGTTGTTTCCGCAGGTGCGGCAGGTTCTCCGCCGAGTTCATTCATAAGCGTATCTATCTCGTGTCCATCGATAGTTTCTTTTTCAAGAAGAAGTTTCGCCACGCGGTGAAGGAGTTCGGTGTTGTCTTCCAGAATCCTTCTGGCTCTGTTGTAACCGTCCATAACAAGCGCTTTAACTTCGTCGTCGATGGCAACCGCAGTTGTTTCACTGTAGTCCTTGGCATGTCCGATCTCTTTGCCGAGGAACACCTGCTCCTCTTTTTTACCGTATGCCAGAGGTCCCATCTTCTTGCTCATGCCCCATGAACAGACCATCTTTCTGGAAATGTCGGTTGCTCTTTCTATGTCGTTTCCTGCGCCAGTGGAGAGCCTGTCAAAAATGACCTCTTCCGCAACGCGTCCACCCATAAGAACAGCCAGCATCCCCTCCATGTACTCTTTTGTGTACATGTGTCTGTCGTCAACCGGAAGCTGAGTGGTAACGCCGAGCGCCATTCCTCTGGGGATGATGCTCACTTTGTGCACTGGATCGGCGTCAGGGATGAACTTGGCGACGATGGCATGTCCCGCCTCGTGATACGCCGTATTCTCCTTCTCCTTCTCGCTGATAGCCATGCTTCTGCGTTCTTTACCCATGATAACCTTATCTTTAGCCTCTTCAAAGTCAGCCATCTGAACGGCTTCCTTGTTTTTGCGTGCGGCAAGAAGTGCTGCCTCATTAACAAGGTTCGCAAGGTCCGCTCCGGCAAAACCGGGAGTTCCCTTTGCAATAACTTCAAGATCTATTCCCTCGTCCAGTTTCACTTTTGATGAATGGACATTGAGTATCTCAAGCCTTCCGTGCATATCGGGTCTGGGGACGACAACCTGACGGTCGAAACGACCGGGACGCAGAAGCGCAGGGTCAAGAACGTCGGGTCTGTTTGTCGCCGCTATCATGATTACGCCTTCGTTGGATTCGAAGCCGTCCATCTCCACAAGCATCTGGTTAAGTGTCTGCTCTCTTTCGTCGTGTCCGCCGCCGAGACCTGCGCCTCTGTGACGACCGACGGCATCAATCTCATCCACGAAAATGATGCATGGTGCGTTCTTTTTACCCTGTTCGAAAAGGTCACGGACGCGGGCAGCACCCACACCGACGAACATTTCAACAAAGTCCGAACCGGAAATAGAGAAGAAAGGAACTCCAGCCTCGCCTGCAACAGCTCTGGCAAGAAGTGTCTTACCTGTTCCGGGAGGTCCCACAAGCAGAACGCCTTTGGGTATCTTACCGCCGAGCTTTTGAAATTTCTGCGGGTCTTTAAGGAAATCAATTATCTCCTCAAGCTCCTCTTTCGCTTCTTCAATACCTGCAACGTCTTTGAAAGTAACTTTATGCTGATCCTGCGTAAGCAGTTTAGCTTTAGATTTTCCGAAGCTGAAAGCCTTGCCTCCGGCTCCGCCCTGCATCTGGCGCATAAAGAAAATCCATATACCGATAAGGATTATCATAGGCAGCCATGAAACAAGAACCTGCATATACCAAGGGCTCTTGTCGGGTGGCTGAGCTGTTATCTCCACCTTGTGTTCTCTGAGATTCTTTATGAGGTCAATGTCGTCCGGCGCGTATGATTCAAACTGCCCGCCGTCAACGAAAGTACCGTCGATTTTGTTCTGCTTTATGGTTACGGCCTTAACCTTGTTCGCAGCCACCTGAGTCATGAGCTCAGAATAGTTTACGTTCTTTTTGACCGCCTGTGTGCCGCTTATCACGTTGAACAAAAACACCATGATAAAAGCGATAACAAGCCACAAAGCCAGATTTTTGTAAAATCCGTTATTCATTAATCACCTTTCTCCAGTCATCAGTCGGTAAATTCGACTGTGCATATATTTTTTAAATTCCTGTAATATCCGTCGTAATCCAGTCCGTAGCCCACAACGAACCTGTCCGGTATCTCAAACCCTCTGTAATCAAGGGTTATCTGGGCCTTACGTCTTTCCGGCTTGTCCAGAAGAGCAACCAGCTTCATGGACGCGGGATTGCGTAAAGAAAGCATATTCGTAAGATATGACAAAGTGTTTCCCGTATCCAATATATCTTCAACTATCAGAACGTGAGTATCTTCCAGCGGTCTGTCCAGGTCGAACAGAAGCCTTACGCTGCCGGAGCTGTCGGTTCCCTGATAGCTTGATACCGCAAGAAAACCTATCTCAACGTTTGAACCTTCCATTTCCCTGACAAGATCCGACATAAATATGACGGAACCTTTCAGAACGCCCACGGCAAGGACGTTTTTATCGGCGTAGTCGGCGCTTATCTGTTTTCCAAGCTCGGCTACCCTTTTTTTTATCACTTCTTCACTAAGCATTTCTTTCAGAACATGCGGTTTCAAATCCATCTCCCCCGTTTTATTTCACATAAAGAGCTATACTACCATCATGTGAGATATTTTCAACCCATACGATTACATTTTTTTCAAGAATTATTAGTGCGGTATCCCTTGTGTACAGGTCAAGTTTCATGTCTATGAAGACGTCTTTGACCTTTTTCATCTTTATTCTGTCTCCGATGCGTCTGTTGCGCACCAGAAGCTCGGCATCTTTCCATTTTCCGGAAAACTTCAATGTTTTGCCTTTATGCGGAATAAACAGCGTTTCCGCACCGGCAGGCTTGACAATTTCGAACGGAGCGACGTTTCTTCCGTGAAACAATCTCAGATATTTATCACTCTTTTCAAATTTATATCCGTCGGGCAGGTCGCAGCGAACGGAAAATTCGTTATCCAGAATCTTCTGCATCTCCGCAAGATGCCTGCGTTCGAAACGAAAGCATTTTGAACCCATGCGGTGGAGAATATACTCCTGCTCAAGATCCGAAAGACCATTAAACACGTCAGTCACAACGGCCATGACACCATTCTCAAGAGTTTCAATCATAGGTTCAAATTTTTCTGACAAATAATTGTCAAAACGGAGATTGTCTTTCATAAGAGAGACAATGTTATCTTCGTATCCTTTTCGGAACTCCGCCAGTTTTCCCGTAATATTTTTACGGATGAAATTGCGAAGATACTTTTCATCATTATTGGTCTCATCAATGACATACGCAATACCATATTTGTTCAGGTATTCGTAAATTTCTTCGGATGAAATGTCCAGCATCAGTCTTTGCAGTATGCCATCCTGTTCGCTTATCCCTTTCAAAGAGAATGCCGACGCACCCTGAACAGCCTGTATGAAAAAAGTCTCCACAAGGTCGTCTTTTGTGTGGGCGGTCAGTATCAGATCCGAACCGGATTGATGCGCTGCGTCGTGAAGCGCCCTGTAGCGTATCACCCTTGCGCCGTGTTCGAAGCTCATTTTTTTAACCGCGCAGTACCGCGGAACGTCGCACCTGTATGAAGTAAAAGGAATTGACAGTTTCCCGCAGTAATCCGCACAGAATTTTTCATCCCACCACGCGGTTTTTCTGTACATATGATTTACATGACACGCAGCGAGCTGATAACTCTTTATCCCTTCATTCTTTTTAAGAAAATGCAGCAGAGACACGGAATCTTTGCCGCCGGAGAGCGCCACCAGCAGTTTTTTACCGTTCAGTTCACCAAGTCTTGCGGACAGTTTTTTCTCAAACGATAAAATCATCCTGTTTTTTGTATATCTCCGTGAATTTGGCTTTGGTCGCGTCATATCCCTTTCTGCCAAGCAGCGCGTATGCGTAGTCTTTTCCCTCTTCCACACCCGGCTGATCAAAAGGGTCTATGTCGCAGGCAAGACCTATAACAGGCACGATGTACTGCCATATCATAAACAGCGCGCCTACGGTAAATTCGTCAACGATATCAAGAGATATCTTAACAGAGGGTTTCCCGGCATTTTTAAGAGCGGCTTCCGTACCCATGAGCTCGATGTTGCACAGTTTACCCATGCCATGTCCGTTCAGATAGTCGTATGCCTCATAAGGAGAAGTTATTTTCCTGTCTTTATCGTGATTTAAAACCTCTATGAAAGTGAAAACCTTATCGTTAGGTCCCTCTTTATAGAGCTGAACCTGTGAGTGTTGGTCAATGGTTCCGGTTGCACGTATCGGCGTTGTGCCGAAGACAGTATCTTTACCGTCAATAGTCCGGTTTTTGCCGAGGCTCTCGCCCCAGAGCTGGCAGTACCAGTCGGCAAAAGACACCAGTCTGGAAGAATAAGGCATCATAACGTTAATATTTTTACCTTTGTCCATGAAATACATATATATGGCTGACAGGGTAAGTATCTGTTCGTAGTTGTCTTTGTTGACAGACTTTGCGCCCTCAAGGAGTTTTTCGATATCAAGCCCCACTATAGCCGCAGGAATAAGCCCCACCGGTGAAAGAACGCTGAAACGTCCGCCTACATTGGGTTGAACATCGAACGATACGAATCCTTTATCATTCGTCATAGCTCGCAGTGCCCCTTTTTCAGGGTCAGTGATTGCACATATCTGTTTCTTAGGGTTTTTGACTTTTGAAATAAGCCATTCGTAAATAATTCCGAAGTTTGCCGCCGTTTCGACAGTGCTTCCGGATTTCGTTATGATACATACAAAGGTATCCTCCGGCTGACACTCGGATAATATTGAGCTTATTTTGCTGGGGTCAACGTTATCCGCAACCCACACGCGCGGAAAGCACCCACGCTCTGCAAAGGAGCGCGCGTTATAACCAAACGGCAGCATAGCGTTGCATACTGTCTCAACACCGAGAGAGCTGCCCCCTATACCGACGACGATCAGGTCGTTGAATTTGCCGCTTATCTCTTTAGCAAATTTTTTTATCGGTGCGAGGTTCTGTTCAGGAAGTCCGATGAATCCAGCCTGACCGTCATCGAACATCCGCAGCAGACGTGAAAGCCCCAGTTTCGCCTTCTCCTTATACTCTTCGAGTTTCTCCTCGTTGAGTCCGCCCGCGACAAACCTGTCCATGACGTAGTTATAATCGACTTTAATCCGTTTCATCAGCAACCTCCAGAAAACGAACCGCATCATCAATGGAATCTATCTTAGGTACATTACTTAACACATCGCGGAAATACTTTCCATAATTTTTGGTCTCAATTCTGCTGTCCAGAACAGCCCACACACCGTGGTCATCCTCGTGACGCAGCAGTCTTCCAACCGCCTGACGATAGTATATCACAGCCCGCGGCAAAAAATAGTCTTTAAAAGGGTCAAGACCTTTATTTTTCAGAGATGAAGCTCTCTCCTTTAAAACTATGTCCTCGAAATATTCGAACGGAAGTTTATCAAGAACGACAAAAGATATCCCCGTATGTGCAAAATCCATTCCCTCGCGGAATACAGCACAGCCAACGAAAAACGCATCCATCAGACCGTCGGTGTCGCTTATGTCTATCTCATTCTGCGCAAACACTCTTTCAGGTATGATATTTTTAAGCAGCTTCGTGACTTTGTTCATGCGGGAAACGCTGTTGCATATGATGAGTACAGAGCCTTTGGCTTTGAGCGCCAGCTCCTCATAAAATGCATCGTCGCAATCCCTGACCAGCAGCCTGCCCTGCTCGCTCATATTAAAAACGGGATCAAGGCTTTTGGTCTCCACCTCGTCGGGCGAATATCCGGTCTCGTTAAGAAAATATTCGAAACTGCCCTTAACCGACAGTGTGGCGCTGACAAACACAGGAGATATACACGAATTTTTCAGCCCTTCACGCAGTTTTTCGGATGCATCGAACGGAATATACTGCAAAATAATATCTCCGCGCTCTGTTTCGGCAAACCGCACGCCCTCGCTGTCGCCCATAACACTCTCAGCCTTATCGTTAAGGCGTTTGCTTATCTGTTTCAGATCGTCGACGTCCTTTTCGCCTATGGCTTTATTGGCAAATTCTATGTATCCGAGCAGTCTGTCCTTTATCTCCGCAGTATAACGCCGCTCGGTTATGTCTTCCAAAAGTCCCGAAAGCATCCCTGCGGTTATCTCTATCTCTCGCGGGTCAAAAACAGGGCGGTTCTCGTTCATAACACGGAGAAAACTCCGCAATGAGAGCTCTGTTCCGGCAAATCTCGGAAAGATATCCGGTATAGAGTGCGCCTCGTCCATTATTATATGGTCTGCAAAATCGAATATGCTTGCATGTTCGCTCTCCGCTTTAAGAGCGAAATCGCTCATCAGCAGGTAGTGGTTGGTTATGACTATATCCGCATCGTTTGCATTCTGTTTTGCGCGATAGAAAGAACAGATGTCATAAAATTCACATTTGGAGGCGGGACACATCCAAGAATCAGTGGTCATGTTTTCAATCTCCGCCATATTAAACAGCCCCACAGGCATTTCAATTATCTCCTGTCTGGCGACTGATTCATACCATTCCAAAACCTTTTCATAGCGTCCGGGGTGGGGATACATCAGTTTAAAAAAACGGAAATGACAAAAATAGTTCTTTCTGCCCTTTAAGATAGCAACGTATTTGTCGTTTCCGAATATTCTTCTGGCGGAATTTATATCTTTTCCGGCAATCTGAGACATAAGCTGTTTCGTTTTTGTTGAGATTATGGTGCGACGGTTGAGGTCGAAAGCGGGAACAAGATATGCCATGGTCTTTCCGGAACCTGTGGGCGCTTCCAGAACAGCCGGAAAACGGTTTTCCATGGACGTATATATAAATTCAGAGGCGTCAATCTGCGCCTGTCTTTTCCTATATCTGGGCAGAACTTTTTCAAGCTCTCCGCCATCTTCAAAATAGTGTTTAACCGACATTAAAACAGAATACTTGAATTAATCAGTCGGTTCAAATATATTCTTAAAATAATTGAAAAAATGAAGGGCGTCATGAAAAAAATATTTCTGTTTCTTGCCATGATTCTTATGATTTTCGGCTGCGGAGAGGAAAAAAAACAGGAGCAGCCATCAAAGCAGAATCAGACACCCCCGCAGGCGGAAGCTCCGGCACAGCCGAAAGCAGGCAGCAGCAGATATTCCCCAGTTGTTGACGCGGTCAAAAAGATTGAAAACTCCGTGGTGAACATTAGAACTGAAAAACTCGTCCGCACATCCGTCGGACCTTTCGGACGCGAAACAATCCACGGCGAAAACTACATGAACGATTTCTTCGGCTATGACAGAACATACAAGACACAAAGTCTCGGTTCCGGCTTCATAGTAAGAACCGACGGCACTATTATAACCAACTATCACGTCATCGAATCCGCCACAAAAATTTATGTTATTACAACCGACAATAAAAGCTATGAGGCTCGCCTTGTCGGCGGGGACAAAATTCTGGACATCGCTGTTCTGAAAATAATCTCCGGCGGCAAATTTCCAGCAGTTAAAATCGGCAACAGCGACGGCGCGATGCTCGGCGAAACCGTCATAGCAATGGGCAACCCTTACGGGCTTAACAGCTCCATAACCACAGGAGTTGTCAGCTCCGTTAAAAGAATTATCAACATAGGCAACGGATATTCCCTTTACATACAGACAGATGCACTCATAAATCCCGGAAACTCCGGAGGACCTCTCATCAACCTTGACGGAGAGGTCATAGGTATCAACTCCGCTGTTGTTCAGGAGGCACAGGGCATCGGTTTTTCCATTCCCATAAACACAGCTATGCGCGTTTTACCTGAAATCCTTAAAACAGGCAAAGTAACTGCCGGATACATGGGGTTTTCAGCAAGAGAGCTGAAAGACAAAGACGGCATCAGCCTTGTGGTTACGCGTGTTGAAAAAGGTTCGAACGCCGAAAAGATAGGTATGCAGACAGGCGACAGGGTTTTGCAGGTCAACGGACTACCCGTATCCTCCATCCTCGCCATGAGCAACATGCTCAGAAGCTATCCGCCGTCTTCAGTTGTTCAGGTCGTTGTTCAGCGCGGTTCAAAAACGTTTAAAGGGCAGATACTGCTTACTGAATATCCTGATAACTATGGCATTTCCGTCCTCCGTAACACATACGGGCTGACGTTCACACAGAAAGACGACTACCTTGTTATATCCTCCACAGGCATCTCCGAAACCGTTCAGGAAGGTGACGTTCTGGTAGCCATGAACGAAACTGAAATAAAAGATATTAACCACCTTAATAGCTACATTATGGATAACATGGGCACAGAGATAATGATGACCCTCTACCGATACGGTCAGCTTTTCAGGGTGAAATTTCAGCTTTAAGCTGTTTTTTGACATAGCTCAATTTATTCGGGACAAAAATGCTCTATTGTCCTCCTATGAGCAACAACATCAGGAGGACAACAACTATGAGTATGTTCTGTTTTCAATGTCAGGAAGCAGCAAAAGGTACAGGCTGCACAGTAAAAGGGGTCTGCGGAAAAACAGACTCATGTGCGGCTCTTCAGGACGCACTGGTCTATACACTTAAAGGCATCTCTCTTTATGCCGAAAACACAAACGCCGATAAAAAATACGGACGTTTTGTTGCACAGGCGCTTTTCGCCACAATCACAAACGCAAACTTTGACGATGCACGCATCTATGAACTCATCCTTGAAGGCGTTAAACTCCGCAATGAACTGAAAGCAATCTCCGGCGCAAACATCTCTTGCGACTGCGCAAACTGGATTCCCGCAAGTATGGATGACGCTATTGCAAAAGGAAACTCTTTCGGCGTTCTTTCACAGGAAAACGAGGACATCCGCTCACTGCGCGAGCTTCTTATCTACGGTCTTAAAGGCGTTGCGGCATATGCCGACCACGCATACGTTCTCGGTTTCGAGGACACAGCAATCTATGAGCACATGTTCAAAGCTCTGGCTGGCACAACAAAAGACCTTTCCGTTGACGAGCTTATCGCCGTTATCATGAAAACAGGTGAAATAGCCGTTACAACCATGGCTCTTCTGGACAAAGCAAATACATCAACATACGGCAACCCCGAAGTTACAGAGGTTAACATCGGTGTCGGCGGCAAACCCGGCATCCTTATCTCCGGTCACGACCTGAGAGACCTTAAAGACCTTCTTGAGCAGACAAAAGGTACAGGCGTTGACGTCTATACCCACAGCGAAATGCTCCCCGCTCACTACTACCCTGAGTTCAAAAAATACGATAACTTCGTGGGCAACTACGGAAACGCATGGTGGAAACAGGACAAGGAATTTGAATCGTTCAACGGTCCCATCCTAATGACCACAAACTGCATCGTGCCCGTAAGAGATTCTTACAGGAACAGAATGTTCACAACAGGCATGGCAGGATATCCCGGTCTTAAACACATCGCCGACAGAAAAGACGGCGGTCAGAAAGACTTCAGCGAGATAATCGCACTTGCTAAAACTTGCCCCGCACCCACTCAGATTGAAGAGGGCAAAATCGTCGGCGGTTTCGCACACGCACAGGTAATGGCTGTTGCAGACAAGGTTGTTGAAGCTGTTAAAGCGGGCGCAATCAAAAGATTTGTTGTTATGGCAGGCTGTGACGGACGTCATAAAGAGAGAAGCTACTTCACTGAAGTTGCTGAAAACCTCCCCAAAGACGCGGTCATCCTTACTGCTGGATGCGCAAAATACCGTTACAATAAACTGAACCTCGGCGACATAGGCGGTATACCCAGAGTGCTCGACGCAGGTCAGTGCAACGACAGCTATTCGCTGGCAGTTATAGCACTTAAACTGAAAGAGGTTTTCGGTCTTGACGACATAAACAAACTGCCTCTTTCTTTCGACATAGCATGGTATGAGCAGAAGGCTGTTGCGGTGCTCCTCGCACTGCTCTTCCTCGGTGTTAAAGGCGTACGCCTCGGACCGACCCTTCCCGCTTTCCTTTCTCCCAACGTGGCGAAAGTGCTTGTTGAAAATTTCGACATCAAACCCATCGGTGATGTGGCTGGCGACGTCGAAAAAATAATGATTGGCGCTTAATTAATATTCAATGAGACTGCTTCGTCAGCCTGACGTCTTCCTCGCAGAGACAATTTTATGTCTTCGCGAGAGAGCGCAGCGACGAAGCGATCTCATTTTGACTCAAAAAATTATGCCATCTGTGATGTAAGAATTTCCGCCCAGTCCGCAACGCGTTTTTTTGTCATAGAGGACTGATTGTCCTCATCTATTGCAAGCCCGATGAACTCACCGTCGATAACAGCCTTTGAATCACCGAAGCTGTAACCTTCCGTAGACCATGTGCCCACGATGTTCACCTTACTGTCCACAACTTTTTCGTACAGAGTACCCATTGCATCAAGGAACGTGTCTGCATACGTCTCCTGATCACCCGTACCGAAAAAAGCAACGGTTTTGCCGTTGAAATCCACGTCCTCAAGGTCTCCAAGAATATTTTCCCAGTCGTCCTGAAGGTCGCCCATGCCCCATGTGGAAGAACCGAGGATGAGTTTGTCGTATTGCTCAAATGCAGACTTGGACGCATTCGCGACGTTTATAACGTCCACAACAAACCCTTTCGCATTAAGCGCTGCGGCTATCTTTTGTGCCACAGATTCAGTAACTCCACTGCTTGATCCGTAAAAAAGCCCTATGCTTCCCATAGAAACCTCCTTTTACATGTAATGTCGTAACCAGAGACATCTTACATAGATGATACTGATTGTCAATATCATATTAAAAGAAGGCGAAAAAAAAGCGGAGCAAAAAGCCCCGCCTGTTTATTATTCCTCTTCAATAAGAGCGCCAACAATCTGTGCTTTGAAATCGTTATAGGATTTCTTATTGTCAAAATCCACGCTTCTTTCAGAAGTACCGTGGTCTACCATAACGGACATCTTAGCATCATCAAACTCTATCGTATTGAAATTGTTGAGGTTTATCACCAGAGCGTTCTTTCCGTTCTCAAGAATGAAAACCAGTTCTTTATTAAGCATCACTACCCCCTGTTTTCAGCTACACTATTCATGTTTTACAAATTTGGCAACCAAAAAGGCTGTCATGCGACAGCCTTTCTCATTCTGAATTTTTGTCCGGCATAAACAAGTGCAAGAATCAGCACACCAGGGATATACATAATATATTTATCATCAATATGATAGCCAAGCATATCATGTATGCCCGACGGATGGAACAAAAGAAGCGAAGCAACGAGAAGAAGCGGAATTTCCCATACTTTGTTTTTCGTTATAAACCATTTCTGGATAACTGATGTAAAAGCGAAAGCGCCAAGACATGCCATAGTAAATATCAGCAGCGCCAAAGGCCAGCTGTATATATTGTCCAGTATCAGATCATGGTTGAAAATGAACATGAACGGAATAATGGCTGTACGCAGATCGTACAGAAAGCCCTGTATCCCTGTCGGTATCGGGTCGGAACCGGCAAGTGCCGCCGCCGCATAGGACGCAAGCCCCACAGGCGGTGTGTCGTCCGCAAGGATACCGAAATAGAAGCAGAACAGATGGGCAGCCATAAGAGGAACTATCAGTCCGTAGTTTGCGCCAAGTTCAACAATAATCGGCGCTGTGAGCGATGCCATTACTATATAAGTCGCTGTGGTCGGAAGCCCCATACCAAGAAGCATACTCGCAATGGCGGTTATGAAAAGCAGTACGAATACGTTACCCTGTGAAAGCGCCTCTACTATCTGGGTTATCATACCGCCGATACCCATACCGACGATACCGACTATTATACCCGCGGCGGCAGTTGCCAAAGCAACGGAAACCATGTTGCGGGATCCGGCGATAAAGCCCTGTCCGACGAGTGAAATTGATTTCTTGAATATATCAAGGAAGCTCTTCTGCTCACCTTTGACAAAATTAACTATCTCTCGCACAAATATGATTGCTATCAGCAGCATAATTGCATTGAAAGCGGCTTTTTCAGGCGAATGCCTCATAACCACAAGCTCGAAGATAAGAACAAAGATGGGAATGAGAAAATGAAGCCCGCGCTTGACAGTTTCGAAAAACTTAGGACACTCCTCTTTCGGAAGTCCCCTCATACCAAGTTTTGAAGCCTCAAGATGTGTCACATAGAACAGTGCGAAATATGATACGAATGCTGGAATGATAGCCGCTTTGCATACTTCTATATATGGTACGTTGACATACTCTGCTATTATGAACGCAGCTGCACCCATAACAGGAGGCATAAGCTGTCCGTCTGTGCTGGCGGCAACCTCAGTGGCGGCAGCTTTTGTTGCGGGATACCCCACTTTTTTCATTAGAGGGATAGTGAAAGTTCCGGTGGTTACGATGTTAGCAACGCTGGAACCGGAGATAAGCCCAGTAAAACCGCTGGCAACAACGGCTGCCTTTGCGGGACCACCCTTGAACCTGCCCAAAAGAGAAAGCGCAAGGTCTATGAAAAACTTGCCCGCTCCTGCCTTGTCAAGCATGGCGCCGAGCAGAACGTACAGATAGACTATCGATGCCGAAACACCGAGCGGAATACCGTAAATACCTTCAGATGAAAGGGATATCTGGTTGAGGTATTTGTTCATGGAAACGCCTTTAAATGCCATAAACTCAGGCATATAAGGTCCGAAGAAAGAATAAGCAGTGAAAACAAGGACTATGAACACAAGAGCGGGACCGATGGCTCTTCTTGTCGCTTCCAGCAGGAAAAAAATGACCATGAAACCGACAACTATGTCCGTAATCGAAGGATCGCCCGCACGAACAGCAAGTCCCTCCTGATCCAGAATAACGTAGACCGCAGCAAAAGCACCTGTCGCCGCGAATATATAGTCGATAAAAGGTATTTTATGAACAGCGCTGAAAAATCCCATCCATTTTTTCGGACGTTTGAACATGGGAACGCTGAGAAAAAGAATAGCAATTGCAAATGCAAGGTGAACAGCCCTTACGGTTGTTCCGTCCAGAATAAGAAAACTGGCAAGCGAGAGCTGAAAAATCGCCCACGCGATAGCGATAACCCCGATAAGCGCCTTTTCAAACCGCCCTGTGGTTCGCACCTCTCCCGTTTCTTCACGCAGAATCTCTTCCGCGGTTTTAAGAGTTTTAGACATAGACTACCTCTTTAGGGTGAATAAAACGGGGTCGGAAGACCGACCCCGCGGATTGATTGTTAAAAAATTATCTGAGGCTGGAGCTGATGTATTTGTCCAGACCCGCTTCTTTGTAATACTTCATCGCGCCGGGGTGAACAGGTGCTGTAAGTCCTTGCAGCATATCCTGTTTTGTAAGGTCTGCGAATGCGGGATGAAGTGTCTTGAACTCTTCGAAGTTGTCAAAAACCTCTTTGGTGACAGCGTAAACAACTTTATCAGGTACGTCGGCAGATGTTACCAGAGTTGCGTTAACACCTACCGCGGGAACTTTTTTACCATCGTTAACTGCTGTGGGATAATCTTTGATATTGATGAAAGTTTTTACATAGTAAGGAAATTTTTTGACAAGATAGTCTGCCTGTGCACCTTCAACGGGAACGAAACGGACTTTGATGCGACCGGACGTAGCCTCTTTGATGTTACTGTTGGGATGACCAACTGTATAGAAGAAAGCGTCTATTCTTTCGTCCTGAAGCAGGGCGGGAGATTCAACTGCTTTTGCTTTTTCAACCTTTACATCGGAAAATTTCAGTCCGGCTGCATCAAAAAAGTCTTCGGAGTTGATATATTGTCCGGAACCGGGGTTACCGATGTTTATTATTTTGCCTTTCATATCGGAAAGTTTCTTAATTCCGCTTTTGTCGGAAGCAACGATTGTAACTACTTCGGGGTGAAGAGAGAAGACTGAACGGAGTTTTTTCTGAGGTCCTTTTTCTTTCCATGACTCAAGACCTTTGAAAGCCTGATACTGGATGTCTGACTGGGATATACCGAACTCAAGATCTCCGGCAAGAACCGCGTTTACATTGTAAACTGACCCGCCTGTTGATTCAACTGTGGATTTGATGTCATAAACATCGGATTTTTTGTTGACCATACGGCTGATAGCGCCGCCCGTGGGGTAATAAACTCCCGTAACTGCGCCTGTGCCTATTGTTACGAAAGTTTTAGCGAAAGCCGCGGGAACTAGTGAAACCGCAAAAAGAGCGGCAGTAAGGAAAAGAAAAAACTTTTTCATACGATCCTCCAAATTAAATTGGTCCCTGAAGTTAAAAGTATAACAAAATTTTTCTATAATTTCCACACTGCATTATTCATCTATGAACCTTGCTGCTCCGGAGCGGTACGCTGCCGTTTCGACATCCTTTGCCACCGCGTTATGCACGTTCTGGTCAAGGATATTCGGCACAAGGTCGCCTTCAAGAGCAAATGCCGCAATCGCCTTTGCAGCCGCTATTTTCATCTGATCGTTTATGGTTATGGCATTTGCCGCCAAAGCACCTTTGAACAGACCGGGAAATGCAAGAGCGTTATTAACGGATTTGCCGTCAGCGGCAAAAATGGCTCCGTGCTTAACGGCAAGATCCGGGTCTATTTCTGGATTGGGATTTGAAAGCGCAAGGATAACATGCCCTTCCTGAACCATGTCCGGAGTTATAAGATCCGGGCAACCTGTTGTCGCTATGACGATTCTGGATTCAGTCACCACACCGCGCAGGTCTTTTCTGTTTCCTCCGAGGCTTTCAAACCTGTCCATAGCGGAAACGTCCAGGTCGACGCCGTTAAATGTCTTGACACCGTAGGCTTTCAGCAGCTTCATAATGCCCGTGCCTGCTGCACCGAGACCTATGATGCCGACGCTGGATTCGCGCAGGTTAATAAACGTGTATTTGGCAATGTTGATAAGAGCCGCAAGAACAACAACAGCCGTTCCATGCTGGTCGTCGTGCATAACGGGAATATCAAGCATTGCGTCGAGTTTTTCCTCTATCTCGAAACATTCAGGCGCTTTTATATCTTCAAGTTTTATGGCGCCGAAAGTGGGCGCTATATGTTTTATGGTATTGATTATCTCGTCGGGATCTTTAGTGTCCAGCAGTATCGGTATACCGTTTATTCCTGAAAGGAGCTTGAACAGCATCCCTTTGCCCTCCATAACGGGCATACCGGCAACCGCGCCGATGTCACCCAGACCAAGTATCGCAGTTCCGTTCGTGACTATAGCAACGTTGTTGCTTATGGTTGTGAATTTTCGTGCCAGCGCAGGGTTTTTATGGATTTTATGGCATATGGATGCAACACCGGGAGTATAAACTATGCGCAGGTCGTCGAGACTGTTGATATCCACCGTGGGGCGAATTTCGATCTTGCCTCCCATGTGGGTTTCCTCAACAATGTCGGTTACGGAGACAAGCTCCATGCCCTCAATATTCTTAATGGACGCCAGTATATCGTTAAGGACGTTCTCGTCTTCTGCATAAACGTCCAGTGCCCGTATCTTGTAGCCTTTTCCAAGGTGCGATGTGGATATCTCGCCTATGAGTCCGCCGCATCTGCCTATGGCTGTTGTGAGCTGTCCGAGAAATCCGGGTTTATCGGTGACCTTCACCGTAAGTTTTCTTATCACTTTGTTAGAGTATTCAATTCTCATCTTCTTCTCCGGTATCAAGAAATTTTTCCCATGTTTCCGGTTCAAACATGGTGCAGGATTTTCGGGGTGATTTCATGTACTTATCCGCCGCAGCACATTTCAGGCTGAAGCAGGTTTTCATCTCAGGTATCAGAAGTCTGCGAAGGTGCACGCACTGGGCACATTTCGAGTCTTCAACTATAACGTTTTTTCCGGAACACTTTGATGTCTTTGCCATAACCCGCCTTTAGGACAAGTATAGTGCTTTCAGATGCTGTTGTAAACGGATTGCTGTTCTGCCAGCCAGTCAAGCCCTTTGAATTTGATATCGCTGATATCTTCTTCGGTGAGTTTGAGAGCGGCGAGCTTATTTCTTTTTATCTCGGAATTGTTGTCGTCCACATCTTCAAGTATAGCAAGAAGATTCCCTATTTCTCCCTTTCTGTCAAGCACTGCTTCTTTTATAAGCGGTTTTACGTTGATTGAGTCCATAAGATCCTCTTTTGTAATACCGAGAACAACGTCAACGTATGACAGAAGACCTATGAAGAAAGCGTCTGCCCTGCCGTGATAGTTTTCTCCGAAGACCCGGACACAGAGAAGTTCCAGAGTGTGCGCGCGGAGCATCGCCGTTTCCAGCAGTGTGGATTTGAACCTTTTGCCGCCTGTGCTGGCATAGAGCATTATGGTGAGCCACTTGCGCATATTTTCCCTGCCGATGAGGGTCAGCGCATGGCGGATACTGATTATCTCGTTTCTCAGACAGTAGGAACAGGCGTTTATCAGTTTCAGAAGTTTCAGGGTAAGCTCAGGCTGTATCCTGAACTCAGCCTCAATCTTCTCTATATCCGCATTCTGGGAGAGGTGGGAGAGAAGGCGTATGATGGTCGCTTTACCCGGTTCAATGTTCTTTTTATTCATTATGGTTGGCTTTTCAAAGAAAAAGCCCTGAAAAAGCTCAAATCCGCAATCTCTCGTAAAATCGAAATCCTCACGGGTCTCAACCTTTTCCGCCAGCAGTTTCATATGTTTGCCGTGGAATATCTTTTCCACGCGCTCCATCTTTATGAGGCAGTTCTCTTTCATATCAACTTTCAGATATTCAACATACGGAAACAGAGGCATGAACATTGCAAAATACTCGGAACTCAGCACAAAGTCATCAAGTGCGAAAAGATATCCGGCTCTGAAATATGCCGCGACCTTTTCAACCACCTCTTTTTTCACGTTGGTTGTTTCGACTATCTCAAAAACGACTTTATCCTTTGGCAAAACATCAAGAATATCCTGAACAATGATATCGTCGTCGATGTTCACGAATGCATATTTGCCGTTTGTAAGACTTTTTATGCCGAAATTTTGAAATATGTTGACCAGCACCCTTGAGGTTGCCACAACCGAATCATAAATTTCCGCTTTGTTTTCAGTGCAGCCCGCCTTTCTGAACAAAAATTCGTAACCGAATATTTCTTCGTTCGCGTCAAGAATGGGCTGGCGTCCAACCAGAAAATTATCAAATATCATCTGCCTGCACACTTTGTTTTTTATCAATATAACATCTCATAAAGAAAAAATCATCACTAAACATCCGTTATTTTTATGCGATACCATAATAGGGAGGTGTCTATGGGACTCGGACAATATCTTCTTGCAGCAAGAAAACTTAATCATATCAGCAGATGGGCGAGCGATTTCATGCACGTACGGTCTTCGGTTTCAGAACACTCTTTTCTTGTGACGCAGATTGCACAAATGCTCGGAATCATAGAAGAACAGCACGGAAGCTCTGTGAACTGGGAGATACTCTACAAAAAAGCACTGAACCACGATGTCATAGAGGCTTTCACCGGGGATATACTCAGCCACGTTAAAAACAAAACGCCGAAAATGAAGGCTGCTGTGTCAGACATAGAAGACATGATAGTTGAAGAATTGCTGCTTTCCGACATGGAGGAACCGTACAAAAGCATATACCACAACATGCTTTTCAATGGAAAAGACGAAACACTTGAAGGAAAAATACTTAAATACGCGGACTATATCGACGCTATGCTGGAGTGCCTGACAGAGGTGAAGCTGGGAAACAATTCACCTTTCAAAAGAAAATATCTTGAAATAAGAGATAAATGCGCAAAATCAGACCTCGCCAGCGTACAGTATTTCCTCAACGTTATTCTGCCGGAACTGGACAATATTATCTAATGTTCATATTTTTTTCATTTTAAACGAAGGTTTGATGGATATTTACAGAAAAAAGTTATACACTTACGTATATTAAAAATCTCAGGAGGATGCCATGTCAGCAACAGCAACGGAAGACCTCCGGCAAGCCTGCCCCGCGCGGGGGTTCATATATGTTTGGCAGGCGGCAGTTCGTATTACACACTGGATAAACGTGCTTTGCATCATTATTCTGGTGATGACAGGACTTTACATGCACTATCCATTCATGAAACCGAATCCGGTGGATTTTCCGTACATGATGGGTTATGCGAGATTCATCCACTATCTCACAGGTATAATCTTCGCAACCAGTGTGCTTTCGCGTATGTGGTGGGGAATTGTCGGAAACAAATATTCCAACATAAGCACGTTCTTCAACCCGTTTAACAAAGAAGACAGGAAAATGATAATTTCCTATCTTAAATACTATGGTTTCCTTGAGCATAAACCGCCGCACCTTCTGACACACAACCCTATGGCACAGTACGCTTACATAGCCATATTCTTTGTGTTCCTGTTTCAGATATTCAGCGGATTTGCCCTCTGGACACAGATCAACCCTGATGGCGCTCTCTACGCTTTTTTTGGGTCGATTTTCAGCATAATGTCGAATCAGTGGGTTAGATACCTGCACTATTTCGTGGTATATATCACCGCGGCTTTCCTCATCGTCCACCTTTATGCGGCAGTTCTGGTTGACTTCAGAACGCACTCAGGTGACATAAGCTCAATATTCAGCGGATGGAAAGCGGATATCAAGGATTAAAACTTAGGATTAATAAACAGAAAAGCCCGCTTTCGCGGGCTTTTTTTTTATAACGTATCGTCCTGAACAATATCAAATATCAAGTCCAGTTTCATCAGCGAAAGAACCTTTAAAATCCTTTCGGGCACGTTTGCAAGCTGCATTTTACCCTCATATTCCTTCAGGTTTTTCAGAGATTCAAGTAAAGTCGCGAGACCGGAAGAATCAAGATACGTCACCTGAGCAAGGTCTACAATTATCTTCATAACCTTCTTTTTCGTAAGTTCGCTCAGGGTTGAGCGAAGCTCGGAAGATGTCAGAATGTCTATCTTGCCGTAGGGACGTATAACTTTTGCACTGCCTTTATCATCAATCGTAATTTTCATGACCAACCTTTTGTTTTGTTTAAGATTGTATGTTATATATTTAAATTCATTCCGCCGAAAAAAGCAAGGAAATATGAATAAGGATGTTTATTATCTGTAATTATCGCTGAAGAACAAGCCAAAGATAATACTCCCCTGTCCTGTCGTCAACCCACTCATCCATCACCTTGTAGTTACTCAGATATTGGTCCGTGCTCTCCTTTGTAAGTGTGGAAAGTTTTTGCTGATAATATCTTACAGTTGACCTGTCAACATTGGTAGTCTGAAGATTGAGTTCGGTGTTAACCAACACCTCAATCTGTTTTGCAAGACTGCTTTGCGCCTGAATCTTTGCCAGTCTTTTCTGCTGAGCCATTCCTCCGCGAGGCTGTTTCGGAGCTATCCCGACAGCACCGATATACCCGTCGTAGGTGGGTGAGTAAAACCATTCAGGATATCCGTTTTTAATCGGGTATTTTGTCACTGGTTTAAGCGACGAAACGCTTGAAACTGTTTTATCGGGAAGCTGCTGCTTAGGTTCTTCAGCGGGTTTAACAGACGGCGGAGTGTTTAAAACGGGTTCGCGCAGGGTTACTGTTCCGTTACTGATATCCTCTTCCATCTCGTTTTGCGCCGCTTCCGCCTGCATACGCTGTAGAGCGGCTGAGTTTTGTTTAACGACAGGTTTTTTCTCTGCTGCACATCCGAATACCAACGCGGAGATAATAATTAAAACTGCTATCATTTTCATATGCTTACTCCGTATAATCCTTAATCTTTCCGTTCACTCTGACAATATAGTTGCGCGCCTCTTCATATCTGAGATTGTTTTTCAGGTGGTTGTACACAGCGTCCGGAGACAAAGCGTTTATGGCGGGCAAAGCAGCTGCGACGTTATATTTGTTTTTGCCGCCGTTACTATTAAACGCATATGCAACGTTTCCGGCACCGGTGTTGTATGCGGCTATGGAGCAATAAAGTCTGCTGGTATCGTCTGTGACGCCTTTAAAGTATTTATAATAGAGCAGATAGAAATACGCTGCACCAATCTTTACATTATTTTCAGGGTTATAAAGATACGAAGGAGCGAGCACCCGCTTGGTGCCCTCTATAAACTCCGTGGCATCCATTCCTGCTGACTGCGGGACTATCTGCATCAGCCCGTATGCGGGGACGTATGATTTAGCCATAGGGTTAAATCTGCTTTCGGTGTATATAACAGCCATCACAAGAGCCGGATTGAGGTTAAATTGTTTAGAATATGTAAGAACATGTGGTTTAACATCGTCGGCACCCTTCCGGTAGATATCGTCGGGCAGGCGCACTGTCATGGAATAAACTGTCTGTCCGGTCTTCTCAGATGGTTTCTGAGTATAATCCGCGCCGGAAACAAGCTGTTTTGTCAGGTTATTAATCTGTGCTTCCGTCATGGTTTTTTCTGAATAGAGGTTCTGAATAATAGGCATGGCTCTTATCTTGTCCGTTGTCACGCCCGGAACCTGCTCTTTCAGCTTCTGTTCGGTGTTTGCCGTAACCGGATCTCTGCGGAAAGCGGTTGCCGTATCTTCGGTTATAAGGTCTTTAACAACAGAGGAAAAATCCGGTCTGGTCTTGTCGCCAACTGCCTCAACAGTTATAGTTCCTTTATCGTAATCAACTATCTTTCTTATTTTATAGTTATTTAGATATTCAACCCATTTGTAGTTATCGGAGACAACCACATCGTCCCAGACCTTTGAGATATCGCTTTTATACTTTGCAAACTCTTTATCCATGATGTTCTTATACGTTTCGAAACTTTTAAGAGTATCTGAGCGATAAGACGACCATTCCTCTTTGCCGCTTTCAAAACCGCCTGTCTGTGCCTTTTTATAATCGTCGAAATCGTTGGCATAGGCAGCAAAAGCTGAAAATACAAAAAGCAGTATCAAAAGTTTTTTCATTCAGTCACCATCCAGATATAAAGCTCACCAGTGTATGAGTCTTCCCACATGGCTTTTATGCGGGCTTTGACCTCGTTGCCTTCAACGGTGAAAAATGAGCTGCTTTCGCCGCTGACTGCGGAGCCTGAAGAATCGGAAACAGATTTGAGCGAAGAAAAGCTCTGCACTTTAACGCCCATCTGGCGTGCTATCTCCTCCAGCGCCCTCTGCATGGCAAGTGTCTTCTGTCCGGTCTTTCCGTCAACATGGATGCCGCTTACGCCCACCCCGCCAATATTTGAACCTTCGGAGGGATGATAGAACCATTCAGGCTTCCCGTTGATAAGTTTCACCCCGTCGGACTTTTCGGCGAAGCATCCGGAAAACGTCAGGCAGAAAACAGCCAGTATTATAGAGGTCAGAATTTTTTTCATATACATACCTATAAAAAAAGGGCAGTGACTAGCTGCCCTTTATCAGTGTTTTAAATCAGTCTGTTACTGCTGGGGAAACTCTTTGCTGATAGCAGCGTCAAGTTCGTCCTGAGCTTTTTGTGCCTGAAACTGCTGCCACAGAGCCGCATCGTTTTTCAGACTTGAAGTTACCTGCTGTTTTGTCAGGTCTGCAACTTTCGCAGGGTTCAGAACAACGAGAACATAGAGTTCGCCGCAAGGAGACATCCATATCTCTTTCTGTGATGTGCCCTGAAGTGACTGGCTTGCTATCTGTTTGGAAACAGAAGAAGTGACCTTGTCAACAGTCTGCGCATCGCCGACACCTGTAACCTGAGTAAAATCCTTCATCATGGTGTTGACTTTAACATCTATCATTCTTGCAAGTTCGCTTCTGGCGTTCGCCATTGCTGCGTCCCTTGTGAACTGCATTCCGGCAGCGGATTTCGCAGCGGAACCGACAGCCGCAAGCGCACCCTCAACAGTGGGGTTAAGAACCCATGCGGGCGCTCCCACAAAGCAAGGATCGGCGAGTGTTTTCGGTTGCTCCTGTTTGCCTCCGCATCCCGCCAGAATGAAGGCAAGAAGGGAAATTATTAGGATCAGTTTTTTCATAAACTACCTCCGGTAATCGTACATTCCTTTGATAGAATTTAACACATGAAGGTTCATGTTTCCATACTATTTTGAATAAAATAGTATATAATACAAATATTGATAGGGTATTTTTCACTTATTTATGAAAGAGAAATGCGTTATTATGCAGCAGGAGTCACACATGAAAAACATACTCATTCTGACCATATGCTCACTTCTTCCGTTTGCAGTATTCGCGCAGGACAGCATCGGAAGCATAAAGAGATACACGGGAAGCGTCGAGCTTTACGACGGAGTTTCACCGAGACCTGCCATGGTTTCCAAACAGGACACAGAGATAACAATTAAAAACAAAGTCGCGACAAAACGTGCGTCCGCAGCTATTATAGAGCTTAATTCTGGCGATAAGATAGCTCTTTCAGAAAATTCCATGGCGACGTTCACTTCGACAAACAGGATAAACCCGGAAGCTGGAAAGGTAGTTTTCAGCATCAAAAAACGCGGAACAGTCACAGGCGCTGTGGCTGTCGGACTCAAAACTGCTGTAATAGGCGTTAAAGGAACACAGTTTCTGGTGGACATGTCTCAGGACGGAAAATGCAAAGTTTATCTTAAAGATGGCGAGATTACTGTTGATTCCCTTGAAGGCGAATTTATAAAACACGGCAAAGTGGTCATGGACGAATACGAAGCCTATGTAAAAAAAATGATGGGCGAATACGACAGCTACGTTTCTGAACTTCAAAAACAGTATACCGAATACGTAAAGTCGTTCACAATGAAAGCGGGACAGGCTGTCAGCATAGACGGTAACAATGTTGAAACAGTTGATTTTGATGCAAATGCAATGCAGGAGTTCGAACTCCTCAATATGTAAAAAAAGCGGGGTCTGCGCCCCGCTCTCTTTTGTTATTCAGCAATAAAAGGTCCTACAACGTTACCCCATGGGTTAACTCTGAGGATGAACCTGTTCCCGGATGCATCCTTTACAAAGAAATTGTACATCATGGCTCTGCCGCCCTGAAACTCTTGTGTTTTTTCGATTTTATATCCTTTCAGATTGGTCGCCATAAATGCTTCAACTTTTTTCTGTGCTTCTTCTTTTGTCAGCGTTTTGGGTAACTGCTGCTGGTTGCCCTGCTGGGGACCCTGTCCGTTAAACTGGGGGCAAGGACCGCATCCGCCGGGTCCGTAACCATATCCGCCGCCCATCATTCCGTAGCCCCTTCCCATACCGCCGTATGCGAATGCCATTCCTGCTGCAAGAACTACTGCAAATGTTACCAATAAAGTACGTCTCATCGTATTTTCCTCCTGATGTGTTTAGATGCTTTAGTAATACCAACTTATGTGCCAAAACTGAAAAACGGCATATCAAACTGATATAAATAGACTTATTAAAATGAGTATGATTTGAGTGTGTAACGGCGGTTCACACATGTGAGAAGATTTTGCACAAAAATATCTTGAATATTATGGTACTATCTGGAATAAATATTAAATGATCAGGCTGTGCAAATGAAAACAAAAACTACAATCATTCTAATCACGTTATTCGTTTGTGAGCTTATTTTTTTCTTCAGCGCAGGTAAGATCAAAGACATTTTCATTCAGGAGCACCTGAAAAACGAGACGGAAGTCCTCCGCTCGTCCTACAATGCCGGCATTTCAAACGCGCGCAACATCGCAAACGCCTTTTATAATGTCATGATAAACAGTAATACGGACATACTACAGCTTTTTGCAGAGGCAGAGAAAGCGACCCCGCAAAGACAGAACGAAATACGCAAAGAAATGTATGATAAACTGCGTGTCATTTACGAACAGCAGGTCAAGCTGGGACTGAAACAACTTCATTTCCACACAAGGGACTCGGTCAGCTTTCTGCGGATGCACAAACCGGACGAATACGGAGATTCACTGGCAGGTATCAGGCACACGGTTGATACCGCAAACAGACTTGTCCGTTATACGGAAGGGTTTGAAGAAGGAAGGATATTTAACGGATTCCGTTTTGTCTTCCCGCTGGTGTATAACTCCGTTCACCTTGGAAGCGTAGAGATAAGCATCTCCTCAGTTTATCTGGCGAATACAATGAACGCCTCCGCCGCCGGAATACACGATTTTCTCGTGAAAAAAGCGGTGGTTACTTCCACAGTGTTTCCGTCGGAACAATACAACTATGCACAATCGGAGCTTTCCGACAACTACCTGAGGGAAAACATAAGTTATGAATACCTTCAGGAAAATGCTACCGTCTTTGGAAGTATCGAAGAATATCTTTATGCCTGTGAAATATTTAAGCCGAAAATCAAAGAAAGAATGGATCTCGGTGAGGCTTTTTCATCGCACGCAGTAATAAACGGTAAGGAGATCACAGCGTCGTTCATACCGATATCAAACATACTCGACCAGCAAGTCGCCTATTTCGTTAAAATGGAAAGAGACAACAAATACAGACACATAATAAACATATATAAGGCCGCCCTTCTCGGTGGCTTCATAACCATATTTCTTATATTCGGAGTGATTTTCCTCGCTCTTCTTAACAACCACAAGACCGCAATGCTCAACGCGGTTCTGGACGAAAAACTGAAAGAAAACGAAAACCAGCTTTATATCAAAGAACAGATGCTCTTTCAGCAGTCAAAACTTGCGACTCTGGGCGAAATGTTCAGTTCTCTTGCCCACCAGTGGAAACAACCGCTGAATATCCTTGCGATGTACGTTCAGAACATGCTGGACGACGATATGGAAGAGGAAGAACGAAAACACAGAGAGGATATCGTTGATAAATGTATGGCACAGATAACGTTTATGAGTGAAACCATAAACGATTTCATGGATTTCATACTGCCGTCCGGAAGCGTTGATATGAAAATGGATATGGTGCGCACAGCTGAAGATATGCTGAAGCTGCTGAACCCGGCTATGTCCAAGAAAAAAATAGATATAACCATAGACTCCAAAGGCAGAAAAAGTGTGTTCGCTTCTGCAAACCCGAACGAGTTCAAACATGTTCTGGTAAACATCCTTAATAACGCAAAAGACGCCATCATGGACATTAAAGAAAAAGATAAGATGTTTGTGGGAAAAATAAATATCGAAATTGAAGAGAACGGAGGGGTATGTATAATGCGCATATCCGACAACGGCGGAGGAATAACCCCTGAAGTCATTGAAAAGATGTTCACACCCTATTTCACCACTAAAAAGAAAAAGGACGGCTCAGGGCTTGGGCTTTACATGTGTAAAAAGATAATGCAGAAGCACAACGGAGACATGCAGGTGAGCAACTCTGAAACCGGAGCCGTATTTGAAATTACATTGCCCTCAATTAAGGGTGACGGGAGGACAGATGAAACAGGCACTGCTGGTCATTGATGTTCAGAACGATTATTTCCGTGGCGGTCCCATGGAACTATCCGGCGCAGAAGCGGCGGCAGACAGAGCTGCGGACGTTATTAAAAAATTCAGAGAGAGAAAACTTCCGGTGATCTTCATTCAGCACATAGCGGCAAGACCTGAAGCCGGATTTTTTCTGCCGGACACTCCGGGGGCAGAGATAAATCAGCGTGTCAGACCTCTCGGCAGTGAAAAGGTTATAATCAAGCATTTCCCCAACAGCTTCATAGAAACGGAGCTGAAATCACATCTTGATTCAATGAAGATAACCGATCTGACAATTGTCGGCATGATGACCCACATGTGCATAGACGCAACCACACGGGCTGCGAAAGACCTCGGATACAACACCACCATTATCGGTGATGCCTGTGCAACACGTGACCTTACGATAGACGGTGCGCCTGTTAAAGCGGAGGAGATACAGAAATCTTTTCTTGCGGCGCTCAACTATTTCTACAGCACGGTAAAGACTTCAGACCAGATATAAGAAAGGCTCCGCAACGGAGCCTCGAGTTGTTCACAAAGGGTAAGAAAGATTAGATTGCTTCGTCCTTTCAGTCCTCGCAAAGACGAAAGGAAAAAACCGTCTCTGCGAGGAGCTTAGCGACGAAGCAGTCTCAACGATTTAATAAAATCCGAGTTTGTCAACAACCTTAGGCTCCGCAACGGAGCCTGTAATCTATAAACTATCCTTTTCGCCGATTATTCCGGCAGACCAGAGCAGGTTCGCATACTGAACGCGGTAATCCCGCCATGCCTGCGCAAGACGCACCTGCGCGCTGCGAAGATTATATTCTGCATCATCCACATCCAGCTTTGTCTTCACACCGTATCGATAACCTTTTTCTGCCATATCAAGAAGTTTTGCCGCCTCGTCCACAGTTCCGCCCGCGGCTTCGATAACTTCCGAAGACTCTTTAACACGGCTGACAGCCTGTCGCACATCCAGAGATACCGAATCCTCTGCCTGAAGCTGTTGTATCTTTATCTTACGCAGATCACTCTGAGCCTGAATAACCTTTCCCCTTGTTTCGAAACCATCAAAGAAGGGAAACGACATTTTGATTCCGGCATCCCACGTTGTGAAATTTTTCGCATCGTCGCCATCCAGTTTTATGCGATTGTACGAACCCTCAAGATCAAGTCTGGGCTTATCTCCTGCGCGGCTGACCTGCACAAGTTCCCTGTTGAAATCCACCATCAGTCTTTTGTCCAGAACCTCCGGACGGTTTGCCAGTGCGGATTTAAGCACGATATCGTATTCCACAGCGGTAATACCTTCGGGTTTCAACTCGCCCTGCACGTCTATGTCGTAATTTATTCCCAGAATATATTTCAGGTTATCTTTGGCAACATTAAGGTTGTTACTGTATGTAATGACATCCGGCTGAGCGTTTTTCAACGCCACACGTGCCGAAAGGACATCGTAGTCCGTCGCGGTTCCCAGTCTGTATTTTTTTTCTGCTTCGGTAAGGTGCCTCTCACGCTGCTTAACGTTCTCCCGCGCAATGTAAAGAAGCTGTCTGGTGAGCAGAATATCAGTGAAAGCCACGGTAACATCCCGCACCGCCGCCTGTTTATAAAGCCTTAGCTGCTCGTCACCGGTTCGCAGCCCTATCTTTGCGGCACGGATGGCAGCGCCCACCTGCCCCCAAGTGAAAATTGCCTGTTTAACGGAAACTCCGCCGCTGTACTGGTTAAAAATATCTGAATTTACAGCCGAACCTGTGGAGGAATCCTTTAAGCGGGATACTCCGCCGTTCAAGGTTGCGGTGGGCAGCGCAGCGGAACGCTCTTCAATATACACTCCCTCAAGATAAGTCATGTATTCTTTCGCCTGTTCGATGCTTTTGTTCTTTTCCATGGCGATATCTACAGCTTCTTTCAGCGTAAGAATCTTAACATCCTGCCCAAAAGCAACCAGAGGCATAATAATTATCAGCACTATCAATATTTTTTTCATGCATGTCCTCCAAATCCGAAGAACTTTTTAATTTTCACCGCAAAATCGTCCAAAATGGCATAGACCACGGGAACCACCACAAGCGTGAGTATCGTGGAGGTTATCAGACCGCCCACCACCGCCCTTGCCATAGGTGCCCTCATCTCTGCGCCAGCTCCTATGGCAAGCGCCAGAGGAAGCATACCGAATATCATTGCGAGTGTTGTCATCATGATGGGACGAAATCTCGTGCGTCCTGCCTGAACAAGCGCATCCGTCCGCTCCATACCAGATGCCCGCAGATGTTTTGCATAATCTATCAGCAATATTGCATTCTTCGTGACCAATCCCATCAGCATTATGAGACCAATTAGCGACATGATGTTTATTGTGTCGCCTGTTAGGTGCAGCATACCGGCCATGCCGAGTATTGAGAGCGGCAGAGAGAACATTATGGCAAAAGGCTCTATGAACGATTCGAACTGCGCTGCAAGCACCAGATACACCATAAGAACCGCCAGAATGAGCGCTTCAGCCATGTATCCGAAAGATTCCGCCATATCCTCACCCTCTCCGGCAAAGGAGAATTCATAGCCAGATTCTGTCTTTATTGTGGGTATCACATCAGTCTTAACCAGATTAACTGCTGTACCGATGGGCAGGTTGTCAAGGTTAGCCATAACGTCAACCTTACGTTCAAGGTTCTCTCTGTTTATCTGGCTCGGAGTAGTATCAATCTCGTATGATGCTATGTTTCTGAGCGTGACAAGTGAGTTTCCACCATCTTTGCTCTGTACCGCCAGCTTCAGATTCATAAGCTGTTCAGGATCAAGTCTGTATTTTTCATCCAGCCTAACCCTGATATCAATTGCATCTCCGTCCTGCTCCTCATATGTGGACGCAACGCTGCCGCCGAAAAGCGTGCTGACCGTGTTAACGACATCCTGAGAGTTCAGCCCTATGGCTGCTGCTTTGTCCCTGTCCACCTTTATTCTGTATTCCGGAGTATCGTCCTCAAGAGAGGTGTCAATATCTACAATACCCTTTATCCTGCTCATCTTCTCTTTCATCTCTGCTGAATATTTTTTCAGCAAATCTATATCGCTGCCCTGAATGGTGACCACAAGAGGTTTGTTGGAACTGCCGAGACCGCCCGCCTCTTCTATGGACGTACGGACTCCGGCGACTGTTGAGAGCCTTTTCCTGAAATCCTGTTCAATCTCTTTCTGGCTTCTGTCCCTGTCGCTTTTAGCCACCAGCTTGACATAGAGAACCCCTTTACGCACAACACCGTTGTCACCTGCGCCTATCGTTCCATATGTGTGGTCAACCTCATTAACATCCTTCACCGATTCCAGAATGGCATTAAGCCTGTTTTCACTTTCGAATATCGAAGCGTCCGGAGCTGTGGTGAAACTTATCTGAAATTCTCCTTTGTCCTCTTCGGTCATAAAAGCAGCCTGAAGGGTAGCAAAAAGGAATATGCCGAGGAAGAATGCTCCCGTGGTAACGAGTGCAATAGTGATCCTGTGCTGCAAAGCCCAACGCACAACGCCTTTATAACTATCCGCTATGTTATCGAAATATTTATTGAATTTATGTACCTGTCTGCCAAGCCACGTTCCCTGAGGGTTTTCAATAGCCGGGTCGTGCCAGCGCGACGACATCATGGGGTCAAGAGTGAAAGACACCAGCAGAGAGACCGCAACCGCAAACGCCACAGTTATTCCGAACGAGAAAAAGAACTTACCTACTATACCTTTCATAAAAGCGACCGGTACGAAAACCGCCATAACCGACAGTGTGGTCGCCACAACGGCAAGACCTATCTCAGCCGTACCCTCTTTTGCCGCGGTCATGTGATCCTTGCCCATTTCAACGTGACGAACAATATTTTCCCGCACAACGATTGCATCATCGATAAGCATACCTATTGCCAGTGAAAGTGCCATAAGTGTCATAACATTGAGGCTCATTCCCATAGCATAGATAGCTATAAACGCTGAGATAACAGAAATAGGGAGCGTCAGACCCGTTATAACGGTTGAGCGCCATGAGTTTATGAAAAGAAATACTATGAGAACGGTCAGTATGCCGCCAATTATTATTGTATGCTGAACATCAGTCAGCGAATCGCGTATCTGCTGCGAGGCGTCGCGCACAATAGTGAGCTTAACGTCTGCCGGAAGATCCTTCTCTATTTTTTTCACTCGCTCAAGAACGTCGTCAACAACCTGAACAACGTTTGCGCCGGACTGTTTTATAACATCCACAGATACGGCTGGATTCCCGTTATAAAGCGAAGCGGTTCGCTTCTCCTCTATGCCGTCAACAATGGTCGCAACCTCTGAAAGCCGGATTGGTCTGCCGTCCAGAGACGTCACGGTCATATTGTTCAGATCGTCCACATACTCGCTCTTACCCGAAACGCGCACAGAGTATTCCCCACTCTTTTTCGTCATCCGCCCAAGAGGAGTGTTGACGTTCTCCTGTTTTATGCCGTTAACAACAGATGTCACAGAAACGCCGAGACTCTCAAGTTTCAGAGGATCAATTATGATGTTGACCTCTTTTTCGGACGCACCGATAAGGTTGACCTTACCAACGCCCTGAATGGATTCAAGACGTTTTTTTACAATTTTATCAACTATATCCGTAAGCTCTCTCTGTGAGAGAACGCTTGATTCGGCGGCAACGGACACTATGGGCATGTCGTTGAAATCTATCTTCTGGATTATGGGTTCCTCTATATCATCCGGCAGGTCGCCCCTTATTGCACCTATCTTTGCACGTACTTCAGGGTTAACCGCGTCTATGTCCACTTCAAGTTCAAACTCAACAACCACCGTGGAAACGCCTTCCGAAGAATAGGAGTAAATCTTTTTAACTCCTGCAACAGGGTTTACCGCCTCCTCTATCTTCTTGCTGACCTCAGTTTCAACTGTCTGGGCAGATGCACCTTCATATTTAGTAACTACAGAAATAACAGGAATGTCCACGTTCGGAAACTCCTCAACAGACAGTCTGTTGTATGAAAATACGCCCAGCACCACCAGTGTCAGCATTATAACCGTGGCGAATACAGGACGCTTTATCGAAAGATCGGAGAGAAACATCAGTTCACCCTATTTCCCTACGGAGACTACGTCCCCGTCCTTAATTGTAAATCCGCCGCGGGTAACGATATTATCGCCGTCTTTAAGCCCGCCCGTGATCTCCACCATTCCGTTGTAAACATGCCCCACTGCGACGTTTGTCAAATGAGCCGTGCCGTCTTTGACCACATACACCTTTGCTTTGCGTGCGGCATTGTCGTTACCCAGTATTGCCGACTGGGGCAGAAGGAAAACATTTCTTTTTTCGCCGGTAAATATCTTTGCCTTAACAAAAAAGCCTGATTTAAGGATATTTTCGTCGTTTCTGACCTCTATATTCACCTTCACAGACCTGTCAGCAGCGTCCACCTGCGGGTTAACATGTGCAACCTTACCCTCTATAACCTTTTCAGGAAACGCGTCAACTGTGAACTCAACGCGGCTTCCAACACCCACCCCGGCTATATCCACCGTGGGAATGCTGACGTTCAGATCGTAAATACTTTCATCTATGATGCTGAAAAGAGCCGAACTGTTATCACCGCCAGCCATATCTCCTACGTTTGCATTTCTTGTCGCGATGGTACCGGAAATAGGAGCGGTTATCTCAGCCTTAGCCAAACGAATGGAAGCCTGTCTGTAATCTTCCTGAGCCGCCGCAATCTGCGCCTGTGCAGAAGCCACGCGGGCTCTTGCAGCCGCCATATCCGTATTTGCGTCGTCAAGCTGTTGCTGGGTGGCAAGCCCTGCCTGTTTCAGATTCTGCATCCTCGCAAGCTCTCTGTCCGCACGGTTAAGGTAAGTCTGCGCCTCAAGATAAGCCGCCCGTGCATTCTCAGCCGCCGCCTTCGCCCGCGCCGCCGTTGCCGCTATCTCATCCGAGTCTATCCGCGCCAGAAGTTCGCCCTTCCTGACCTTAACCCAGTCTTTGACATAGACCTCGCGGACTTTGCCAGAAACTTCGGAGCGAACCTCCGCGCTGTATTTAGCAGTAAGATTTCCTGTGGCATCGACATAGCTTTCAACCGTCTGCGCTTTCACAACAGATGTTTCCACCGCGATACCGCCATCGGCATTAACTTCCTGTACTTTTTCCTGTTTTCTGCCGGATAAAAAAGCGATAACAGCCACAACAACAACCGCAGTGGCAATATAAATAAGTTTTTTCTTCATAACCTAAAACCTCAGTTTCTTATCAATACTTTATCAAAAATCTTGTCAACCAGTCTCTGCAAGTCGTCCACCGACATTTTTATTGAACACTCTATAACTCTGGTATCAAAACAAAAAAACAACACGGACAGTAAGATTGTCGTAAAATCTTCTACTCCCATATCCTCCAGTTCACCGTTTTCTATGCCGGTTTTAAGCATAAAAGTTACCTTATTTGCCATGCGGATATGGAACTCTTCAAAATCAATGTGTGGAGCACCCTGCGGCGGTCCATAGACCATGGCATGTATCAGCCGGACATACTCCACCTTCTGTTCCTGAACATCCAGCAGTTCTCTGAACATCATTAAAATAGTGTCTTTTGCGGGAGTTCCCGGCGTGGGGTACCGCTCCATTATCTCTTCGAACTCAACAAACGACTCTTTCATAATTTCTGTATATATGCCGGCTTTATTTTTGAAGTAGTAATAGAGCATGGGCTTTGTGACCTTTGCCTCCTGCACTATCATACTGACAGAGGTTGCCGCATAGCCTTTTGAAACAAAAAGATTCAAAGCTGCGGTCAGCAGTCTGTTCCTTGCGTCATCTTTTGGAATTTCCATATGCTCACCTGTTTACCTACCTATAGGTAAACACCATAAATATGCGTATGTCAAGTGGATAGTTTGAGTGGAAAATGTGTAGAAATTGTCAGGCTGTTCTGATTGTGTTGGAGCCGCAGCTTTTCGCTTCAGCCAAAGCGCTTTCCGCGCGGAAGGTCATGCTCGCCTCTGTTTCATATTCGGCACGGTACGAAATCCCTGCGCAAATCTGAACTGTTTCGTTTTCCGCAAGTTTAAGAAGTCTTGCGTCGGTGTTCACGGCTTCCAGAATCTTCATAGCGATCTGATTCGCCCCTCCGGCATCAAGGTTGATTATGACCATGAATTCGTCGCCGTTCCATCTTACAACAGTGCTCTCCGCACCGGCTTCTTCTTTTATAATAGCTGCCGTGCGCTCAAGTATCATATCCGCGCAGATATGTCCGTATCTGTCGTTTATACCTTTAAAGTCGTCCACATCGAACAAGATCGTCGAAAACTCTTTGGACTCTGCCGCATGATTATTGAACCTTCGGATAAATTCCTGTCTGTTAAAACAACCGATAAGTGAATCGACGGAGGCTTCTCCTTCGAGCCTGCTGTGGTAATAGTTGATGACAGTGATGATTACGCCAAGTATAAGAAGGGTCAGAATGAACCCTATCATGGTGTTCTTGATAAAGTTCTGCCATATGGTTTTCAGAGCGGAATTCTGGTTCTGAACAACCAGAAGAAACCAGTTCAGCTCGGGAATATATCTCGAAGTCAGAAGCATATGCCCGTTCTTTCCGTCATATTCAAAATTGCCTGAAACATAGGACACCTGTAAAATCTGAGGCGCAATCTCGCCTATACCCGGCGCTTTTCTTATGTTCGGCTCGGTTATCTCCGTATTTCTGGCGCTTACCTGAATATTTCCGTCCTGATCGACAAGATATATATCTCTGTCATACCGCACCTGATATTCTGACAGCAGGTTCTTTATTCGTTCAAGTTCCAATCCAACGCCTGTTACGCCAAGAAGTCTATGGTCATAATCATGCACCCTGTGGTTGATGAAAATGGTCATTATATTGCGTTCAGCCTGATTTGTGTCAACGGTCAGCTCATAGGGTTCGTGTTTTGAGATGAAATTGTAATACCACTGGTCGCGATCGTTATCTTTTGATACTTTTTTGAGGATACCGTCGTAATAGTAATAATTTCCGGTTGTTTCCGAAACAAAAAAGGACGTGAAAAAATCGTATTTATGCTTTATATGGGTGAGGTATTTCTCTATCTGTTCTGTGTTCTTTTCGCCGCCTATCGCCCAGTCTTTTACAAAGGTGTCGTTAGCCATCAGCGATGATATGAAGATTGGACGCATAAGATCGCGCTGTATCTCTGAATAGATATTGTCTCTTGTGAGCGGCAAAGAAGTGTTTATGATGCTGCTGCGCAGTGAATCTTTCGCAGCCTGATAGCTGACAATGTTTGTTATAAAATAACCAGAAAACAGCAGTATGCTGATAAATACGAACAGATAAAATCTATTCATAAGTTTCTTTCCTGTCATCTTCTTCTCCGGGGCATTCCGCAATAATAATTAAAATATAGCTGTTTAACTATTGTACATTAAATAAATAAAAACAACAGTAAAAGATACAAATTTTATCAAATTTAATAGGGGGCTTTTACGCCCCTTCAAACATTATAACCCTGTAATCCGCACCGAGAAATCTATGCGCACGGGCTTTTTTGTATTCTTCGCTGTTATACCAAGCGAGCGCTTCCTGTCTTGTTGGAAACTCCAGAAGAACCGTACCCAGTGCCTGTGCACCCTCCAGTGTCTCAATCTCACCGTAGGCAGCCAGTTTTTTCATGTTCCGTCCGGCGGCCGCGGCAGATACGAGTTTTCCGTACTGCTCAATCTCAGCGTTATCCCTTACTTTTTCTTTAATAAAAATGATGTAATACGACATGTCTATACTCCTATATCCTGAGTTTATCTGTTCTCAGGTCAAAATCCTCATGGGTATACCATTCCCTACCCTTTTTCACAGCTATGAAATCTCCTCTCTCCGCAAGTTTCCTGAGATTAAGTATCGAAAGTCCGGTCTTTATGTCAGAAAGCGGTTTGAGAACGTATCCGCTCTCTTTAACAAGTATAGCGCTGATATAAATATCCAGACTGTCGGAAAGCAGCTCCGCAAAAATATCGACCATCTTTCCGGCGGTTATTTCATGCAGCTTTGCCGGAATATTATGATATGATTGGGGTAAATTAAGCGTGAACCCCATCTGTTCTTTAAATTCCGTAACTGCGACAGAATAAGCCCTGACATCGTCCTCTTCGCCCTTGATGGAGACCGCAGGAAGACCGCACGCAATCAAAATATAATTGGTCAGTATGCGCCCCACGCGGCTGTTTCCCTCTTCCATGGGGCAAACAGACTCAAAGTAACATATCTGGTTAGCAATGAACGTTAAAAAATCTTTTATATTAAGATCGCCCCTGCGATAATTTTCAGTTTTTTCACGTATGTAGTCAATATACATATCAATAACCAGCGGTACATCCACAAAATCCGGCGCATTTGTTCCATCGGAAAGAACCGGATTGTCCCTGCGCATCCCTGGATAGAGCTTCTCTTCAGCCAGTAAAAGCCCGTTCAGCTTCCTGAAATCCTCGAAAGAGAACGAAAAAGTACCTTTTACCTTATCAGCATACGCCTTATCATAATAGGCGATTGCCGCTTTATGGTATGAAAGCAGCCTTATCCCGTTCGGAGAATGAGGCTTTTCTTTATGTATAAGAATAGCTTCCGCCTCTTTAAGCTGGATGTAAAGACCATCCGCCATTATGGAACTGCGCGCTTCATCAGTAAGGATACCGCCCCATTCTGCTTTATGGGTTGCCGCTCGTGATATTCCACCCAGCTTATTCAGTATCTTTATGCGCTTTTCCAGAAGTCCGTATAACATACTCCACCATAAAAGTTTAATAATACAATATAATATGCAGTTTATAATTATCCACAATACAAAAATAAGCACAGCAGCATCAACACAATTAACACCCATCTTTAACACAAGAAACCCAACACATTCCACACTGTTTATCAAGTATCATTCGTCATCAAGCGGAGGTTTTTGTTAATGAAACATTTTATAATATCATTGTTTGTGGTTTTGCTCACAGTTGGCTGCGGAGGCAGCTCCGGTTCCAAGGACGCGGACAAGGTTTCAAACAATGCACCTGAAATATCAGGCACACCTGTACAGTTTATTAAAGCGGGTCAGTCTTATACCTTCACTCCGGAGGCCTCTGACGCAGACGGGGATGAACTGACTTTCAGCATCGAAAACAAACCGGGGTGGGCATCTTTCGACACAGCAACCGGGACACTTACCGGAATACCGGCAAAAGGATTTTACAGAAATATAAAGATATATGCCACAGATGGCTATGACACAACATCACTGGAAACTTTTGAAATAGCGGCGGCCGAACTGCTTCTGCCAAAAACAGGGCAAACCGGATGCTGGAACTCGGCAGGCACCTCTGTGGCATGTTCGGGCACAGCTCAGGACGGCGAAACACAGATAGGTGCGGATGCCAACTTCACAGTCAACACGTCGGACAGCACCGTTACGGACAATGTTAACGGTCTGGTATGGCACAATGAATCCACGCCAACAAATCAGACCTATTCAACGGCGAACTATCTCTGTGAAAACTCCACTGCCGGAAGCAACACATGGAGACTTCCGGATATTGCTGAACTTGAGATGATAGCCAACTATGGCAAATCCGCCGCTCCATACCTATACGACGCCTTTACAAACTACGCATCCGGTTCTTACTGGACATCCAGAGAGTCTTACGGAACAAACGGCACATATTTCTGGGTGCTCAACTTTGCCACTGCCGTTCAGAACACTGACGTTCAGGATAATTCGAACTATTACAGATGTGTAAGCGGAACAACATCGACCATGGGAACCTATACACGTGATTCTTCCAACGGAATTGTTTACGACGAAAGAACGGGGCTTGAATGGGCTGACCAGACTCTGGTTTCAAAAACATGGACAGAAGCTCTTGCATACTGCGACAGCCTAACATACGGCAGTCATTCCGACTGGAGACTTCCTAACATAAGAGAACTGAACTCAATAGCTTACAGAGCGAACGCATCGCCTGCGTTAAACGCTGCGTTCCAGTATCCCGCCAACAGCTTTTTCTGGTCTTCAACCACATATCAGATCACTAAAATTTCTGCATGGGGAGTGGATTTCACAACAGGAAAGGGTATGACGGGAACCAAAACAGTAGCAAATTATTTAAAATGCGTCAGGGGCGGAGAATAAAACGACACCTCCCACACATCAATCCATAGACCTGTAGGAGAAACAGCCGCAGTAATTAACCTGCGGCTGTTTCGTCTGTTCAGCCCTTATATTTTTCAAACGCTGCAATAGCACAATGTCCGCCGAAGCCGAAAGTGTTGCTCATTGCCACGTTTACAGTCTTCTTCTTAGCTTTTCCAAGCGTAAGATCAATCCCTTTGTGTATCTCGTCGCCGACGTTAACAGTATTTATGGTAGGCGGAATGATGTCTTCTTTAACTGACATAACGCATATAAGCGCTTCTATTGCACCTGCGGCACCCAAAAGGTGCCCTGTCATTGATTTTGTGGCACTGACAGAAAGGTGTTTCGGGTTTTCGCCGAAAAGCCTTACAATGGATTTTATCTCGCTGTCGTCGCCCACAGGAGTTGATGTTGCGTGCATGTTGATATAATCGACCTGTTCTGCTGTGATTCCCGCATCATCCAACGCAGTTGTCATAGCAAGATATGCACCGAGACCTTCCGGATGCGTCGCAGTAAGGTGGTAGGCGTCCGCACCAAAACCGGCCCCGATCATCTCTGCATATATTTTTGCGCCCCTTGCTTTGGCGTGTTCATATTCTTCGAGAATAAGTCCTGCGGCACCTTCGCCCATGACAAATCCGTCTCTGTCCCTGTCGAAAGGTCTGGATGCTTTTTCCGGTTCGTCATTCCTTTCGGAAAGAGCTTTCATTGCGCTGAAACCGCCGACGGAAGATTCACAGATAGCGCCTTCGGCACCACCTGCAACAATAATGTCCGCCATGTCAAGTCTGATATAGTTGAAAGCGTCCGCAACGGCGTTAGTGGAAGATGCGCACGCAGAAACCGGACAGAAATTTATGCCGTGAAGCCCGAAACGGATGGATATGTGTCCGGCCGCTATGTCGGTGATTATCTTAGGAACAAGAAAAGGAGAAAAACGTGGTTTATCTCTATGCCCTGCATAATCGAGCAGCTGTTCGTCCATAGTGGGCATACCACCCACGGCAGACGACCAGATAACACCGGCGCGGTTTTTGTCAAACTCCGCCGTATCAAGACCTGCATCTTTATACGCCTCATCAGCGGCAGCTATGCTGTACTGAGCGAACAGATCAAGTCGGCGTGCTTCCTTCGCATCAAAGTATTTCAATGGGTCAAACCCTTTGACCTCACACGCAAAGCGAGTTTTAAATCCTGACGCGTCGAACTTTGTTATAGGTCCGGCTCCGCTGACTCCGTTAACCAGATTTTTCCATGTATCGGCAACGTTATTGCCAAGCGGAGTGATAGCTCCCAAACCTGTGACAACCACTCTTTTCAACGTTACGGTTTTCTGTTTAGCCATGTCATTTCCTCTTATTTCTGTTTTTTACTCTGTCAGTAAGCAGCGTCACGGCTTCCACGCCTTCGCTGCCGAATATACTGCATACTGTTTTCTGAGCCTTTTCCCATTGAGGACGCGCACTAACGATAAGTTCTCTTCCGACTTCGGTTATTTCAACATTATCGGCATCTGTTTTATGCACCCAACCATTTTTCGTCATGCGGTCGATGTTTCTGCTGACGGTGGACTTATCCATCTGCAATGACCTGCCCAGAGCGCTCCCGCTACGGCTTCCATATGCAAGAAGATGCACCAGTATAGAAGCCTGAGTGATTTTCAGTCCGCAGCTTTTAAGCTCACGGTCGTATATACCTGTGACCACTCTGCTTACGATTTTAATCTGTCCGGCAAGACATTGCTTCGCAATTTCCAAAGCTATTTCGTCCATCTCGTCTCCATGTTGTATATGCAACATATAAGTTACTAAACTAAAAGTCAATATTGAAAAGGAAACTTCATAGATTATGAATGCATTATAGCATCGCAAAAGTGTATTTCCGAATAGACTGCATATTCTTTTTATCATCCAAATATGCAGTCTTGCCCGATGTTAATAAGTGGCTATTGGTCTTGAAAACCGCTGGTAGAAATTCGCACTCATAAATTACCAAAAACTATTTCTGCATTCTGCGCACTCCCATGTCTCGTGTCCGTCCCATCGCGGGTGTTTAAACCAACGCATATATTTAAATCCGTGAATGTTACAAGATTTTTTCTCTTCTTCAAGTTTGCGCTTCTTTTTTCTCTGTTCATCACAGTAATCACAACTGTACCATGGGTCACTATCATCGTGCCTATGCGGCCTCATCTCACTGCCGCATGTTTTACATATGTCTTCTCTTTCTTCATCATTATCAAAAAATCCGAACATATTGCCCTCCGGTTTTTTTATTTATGTGAAAACAGCAAAAACATTAAGGTATGCTGTCATTCGCAGGCCTTGTTTCCTGCCTCTTTTAAAGATGAATAATGAAATGCAAATGCGTCAGTTAAGCCGCATCCGGATGCCCAGTCACCTTTCTGATTCATGCAAACCTCTCTCTGGTTACCCGTATAAGAACCTTTCGTGCACTTTATTTTAGTTCTACTGCCATCATTAGAAACAACTTGAAAGCATGTGTCACTGTGTCCGCAATAAGGATGGCTTTTCGTCCACTCTTTGGCATATCCCTGCGATTGTTTATCCTTTGCTATCAAAGCCTCAAATTTTGCATATCCTAATTTATACGAATCGGGCACACGTACACTTGCAGAGCTTTTAGAGTTACCGGTCATCTTATCAAGATCATCAAAGTTAATATGCTGCTGTGCGGATTGAACGGCAGAAGCATTTGCAAGTATCAACAGAAAAATGAATACCGATATTATATTTCTCATCTCATACACTCCACATCCTTAATTCTTACATTAACATATGCATCCCCTACCGGCCATGCTGCCGTGTATCCACCCATAGCCCCTCTGTGGAAATATGTGACCTCCATCTCTCCGATGTCATAATGCACTGTCTTATCATAGGGATCATAGTCAGATGGCCAGAAAAGAATTTCAATATCTTTTGTGATTTTACTCTTGTTGCTGGTGTCGGCATTGCCTACCCAGTTTGAACGTTTTTGAAGGGCGTATGGCATTTCAGCAGTAGCGGTTACTATAACTTTATACTTTCCGTACAACTGTTTAATAGGCGACGAAACACTTGATTTCAAATCCAAATATCCATTAATTGACAGATTACCCCCTGTAGCACCGCTGAACCAGCTGGTTTGTTGACTAACACGGGGTCTATCCGCACGAACATTTACATCAAACAGCCTTGTTTTATCTTTCAATCGAAGACATGCGTTATATTCCAGCTCAGCTTTCTGCTCCTTAGTACCGGACATTTTCATGGCGTTTTTTCCATCCGCAGGTTCTCCGAACATGGAATAGGCTTTCATATAACCATCAAAACTATTTTTTCCTCTGAAAGAAGCCAATAGTGTCTTCCTGACTTTGTCTGTCAAATCCTCAGCCAGCGAAACATTTTTGTATTTTTCTATAAAGGCAACGTATTCATCCTCTGTTTTGCATACTTTATATGCATTCTCTATGTCTTCATATAAAGCCGTTATATCGTATGCCTTATTAAAGCCTTCCAGAGTATTTTCTTTTCTGTACAACTCAGCAAGCTCAATTGAGAGAGGCGTTATGTAATTGTTGATTCCATACCTGTTCATAAACGCTAAGAGCATGGCTGAATCATCTTTGGATTTCTGGTATTCCTCCATCATTTTATTGTTAATAATCAGACCTATCTGATTCATAAACTCTTTATCGTCAACTTTTTCTGTGTTCATGTTTTTATATTTATTTACAACATAGTCTCTATCAAAAATTCCAATAAGCGCAGACGGTGGTGCCAACAAAATACTTAAAGCAACTTGAGCCCCACCAAATTTTCCCTTACGCCTCGTAAAGATATCAGGCTTAATATTTTTTGAACATGCAGAAAACTGTTTATCACCAAGCGTTATACAGCTTTTGAGTTTATATGTCCGGTCACCCTCTTTGTATGTGCTGTTGAACTTATTAATATCTTCAACAGAGGCATTAGAAATTGTTCTTCTCTCGCTCGGTAGCAATTCGATAGTACCGTTATTATCTATTGAAAAGACCACATCCAGTGATGTATCGGTTTTATCATAAAAATATTCAGTATTACCCGATGTCAATAAATGACTGTTGGTTTTCAGAACTGCTGCCGAATGTGTGTTTGCACATGAAGACAACAGAACACCAAGAACAACTATCAGAATTAAATTTATTGTTATTCTTTTCATTCTTAATCCTTACATCCTGCTCAGGTCAACGTTATTAATTTTTGCTTCTTTCCTTTCCGAGGGCACATTCCAGTAAGTGTAGTCGCTCTGAAAAATAATATTCCTTTTTCCATCGTAAATTTTGAAAGCAACCAACTGGAGACTGCCGCCGCTTTTCAAACCATCGGAAAAGTCATCCACATATCCGTTATCCAATCTGACTATCTTATAATAGGCTTTTCCTCTGTAACTCTTTTTGCCATAGTGTATTCTGCTCTCTCCGCGGTATGGTGAGGCGTTTTCTGAAAACCTCTCGGCATCGGTTTCATTCATTGATATTATAGCCATTCCGTATATATCAATTTTAACCTTCTGAGACGGCAGATTGACTCCGAGATAAGTTGTCGGTGCGGTTTCATTGACATACTTTTGACCGACAAGCTCTTTTCGGACATTACTTGATGGTTCAAAAGCAACACTGCTGTAAAACGCTTTTGACGCAAAGGCGTAATCACCGAACGTAAAACTGACATTATCTATCTCAAGAAGAGGAACAATTTCTTTTCTGACTTTTTTGCTTTCAAGCTCGACCTGTTTTAACCGTTCTTCCGCTGACTTCATTGCCCTATTGCGTTCAAATTCGTTTGAAAATACTGTATCTTCTGAAGGATACAACGTAGTGGAATAGACATTAGAACTGTTGCATTTCCGAAACGTACAGAACTCTGTATGAAACTGCGTAAAATTCAGCATGAGCGGTAAATTGGTCAATACCTTATCAATAGGCATTGAAAAGCTGAAATCTGCCGGACTTTCATTCTTACCTCCGGACTGAGCTGCCAACACATTTCCGGAGCATAAAATAGTCAGAAACACCATGGTTGATACTACGGTTTTTATCATCTTATTTCCCCGCTACTGTATCTTTTTAAGTTTATTTTCATATGCAACAAGCTCGGAGTAGATGTCTCTTCTCCACTTATCACCGGCAATTTCAACGTTTTGAAGTCCATAATCATTTACCATCTTTTCTCTGTAAGCCATAAACTTAGACGTATCCTCACCCTTTTCTTCCATGATTTTTATTCCGGTGTTATAGACCTCAACAGCAAATTTCGGATAACCCAGCTTCGCCGATACGTTTGCAACGGTATCCATCTGATGGTAGTTTCCGGCAAGCATGAAAAGAAGCATATTATCAGCAAGATCGCTCTCTTTAAGTTTATTTTCTTCAAACTTTTTCCAAAGCTGCTGATTAACCAGATACCCGAAAGGAAGTGCTTTCGGTTTCCCCCTCTGTTCGTCAACGAACTGCCTGAACCTGTTCACCTGATAAGAGCTGTCTTTTACCTTTTCCAGCTCACCGTCCATTATTGTAACCAGTATTTCATCGTTCTCCACATCCGTGTTTTCAATTTTAGCCTTATAGTAAATGTTAAAAACAGATTCCGCTCCGAACAGACCGTCGGCAAGAACATTCCCGGAGGACAGCTTTACAGTGTCTTTATATGTAAAAAATGATCCAGGTTGAAAGGTGGATTTTTCCACACCCAAAGCTCTTACTTTTTTAATCTGCGCAGTAAGACACGTCTGCGAATCATCATTGCATACGGCAGTTTTCTGTACAGATTTAGCTTTCGCACCGGTTTTATTTTTTGAGGCAGCAAAAGCGGATACTCCCATGCATACTATTAATATTGTTATAAATAATTTTCTCATTGCACATCATCTCCATTTATATTCATTGAATTAATCAGTGATTCTCACAATTCTCAGTCCAATTGAACTCGCCGATGCTTTAGGTTGCAGATAATGTCTGCTTTTGATGCCAACCCCGTTTCTGAGCTGATAGTTAATATCGATTGCGCCATGATTTTTCCAGCTACCGCCACGCAGGCAAACAAAAGGCTCATTCGTTTGGAATGTTATAAAACCTCTAAGTTGAAGTGGATCGTTAAGAACATGCTGCGCATACGCATTACGATTGAACTTATCCTGAACCCATTCAAAAACATTTCCGCTCATATCGTATATACCGTATCCGTTCGGTTTCTTTAATCCCACTGGATGAGTGACTTTATTTGCATTATTCTCACTCCACGCGACATCATTTGCATCGTCGGATCCTGCATATTTAAAATTTTCACCGCCAAGTGCGGCATACTCCCACTCCGCTTCAGTCGGCAGTCTATATTTATTCCCCCCCTCCAACTCATTAAGTTTTTTAACAAAAGCCTGAGCGTCATACCATGTTACACTTTCAACCGGATGGTTTCGCGGATCTCTACCGAGTTTCTCTCTTTTCAAATACGAGGGATTATTCCCCATAACCTTATACCATTGATCCTGTGTAACCTCGTATTTGCCAATGTAAAATGCTTTAGTAATGTTTACATCGTGAGCAGGGGTTTCATCACTATTAACTGATGAGGTACATGCGTTCATACACTCTTTGTATTCGTCTTTACCGGTAAACGGGTCATCCTGCGGACAGTTGCAGACAGGTGGCGGTGTACCCATAATAAAACTGCCTGCGGGAACAAGCACAAACTCCATACCTATGGAATTTTTATAGGCAGGCTCTGCCGCAAAAACTCTCAAAAAAGCAGAAACAACAAGCAAAACAATTAATAATCTTTTCACATCCGCACCTACTGACAGCCTTTCTGAGCCGCTTCGTCAAGGCTAAGCCCACGAAACTCTCCTATGGCTCCATAACTGCCCCACCACTCATGCTTGCCGCCATCCAGTTTGCCTATTTTGTAGTATTTTCCATCGTTACATGTGATTTTATACCACTGAGTGTCTCCGGAATGATCCGCTGTCTCCACCTTTCTAACTCCACCTGTGCCGATGTACCCGGCGAATGAAATTGAAGCAAAGGTGACCATAATTACTGCTGTTAAAACAATTTTCTTCATATAATATCTCCTTCCAGCATGAACGACATGGAACTTCCGCAAAAAAGAGGGTGATCGATCTTCTATTGATAAAAGCTCTCTCTGATACGGAAGCCACCAGTCGATGTATTTGCTAAACGTAGAGACGGATGTAGTTATGATTTTTCTGAATATGAAAAGCGAACACGGCAGATTTTTAATAAATCTGCCGTGAAAAAATGATTATTTTACTGATTTAAGCGCATCTGAAACCACTTTTGCGCGCTCAAAAATATTGTCCACCTTATTTGAGAACTCCTCCATATCATAGCATCTTGTCGGAAAATCACCATTCTTTACAGACATTCCTGCGGTCTTAAAAAGTCCCTTTCCCAAATCAGCCGACCCGATAAAACTAAGCGGTGTTGCACCCTGAAGGAGTTTCACATAATTACCGATACTTGTAAATGCCTCGTTTACATTTTCATATTTGCTGCTGTCCGGAAACTCTTTCACTATATTTCCTTTATTCAAAATCACTCTGGCAGTGTACGTGTCGGAACCTCTGGTATTAACTGAATACGATTCATTATTGGAAAGGTCGCTGAATTTTTTCCTCTTAATAATAACCCTGCCCTCCCCGCTCATTTCTCCGGCAGAGTTGGTATAACCGTCAAACACATAAAAATTGTCATCGTCCTGAGTGTATAGATATGCGGGACCCGACGAAGGTTGCATCCATCCCTTGAAATTCATATATGCTTCCATACCAAAGAAAATTCGGGGTTTTATATGGATGTCTCTTCTTGTTGCGCTTTCTGTCACAGTTATTTTTGCCCAGGAAAGGGTCGGTTTATATATATAAATCCTACCCGGAACAAAAACATTGTTCTTATATTCCGAAACCATACGGGTACAGTCGGCACGCTCTGTTACAACAGTCCCGTTAGCTTTCCGGTTAGTAAAATCTCCTGTCAGGGAAACAATAGGATTAGACTGAGAGGATATCCTGTACGGAGGAATAAGGTAATATCTATAGTAATCATCAGTAATTATTTTCCCTTTACCTTCAGGTATTCCGTTAACCACCTCACCCACATACACAGGCATGGCATTTTCATCGAACAGTGTGCCGTTGCCCTGCATTTTGTCATCTTTAAAATCCCCAAGGTAATACGGGATATTAACGACAATGGCATTTCTGGCAGCATCCGTAAGAACATTCTTTTTCTGCTGATTTAACATTGGGTAGTAACCCTGTGATGCAGGTTCGAAGTCATAATACTTCTCCCTGAGAAACGCAGTATAATTGGCGGGTCGTTTATTATTTGTGTCAGTATGACCCAGAATCAGCGCAAGCGAGTTTCTGTTTTCATCTCTCCATTCTGGAAACCGTTTTTCGAGATCAGCTACCTGGTTTAGCTGAAATTCAACAATACTGCTGTATTTTACCTGTCTGGTCAGATAACCTTTTCCCTCTCTCTTCCCAGCCTTAAAGTTGCCTACATATACGGGAAATCTGTCTTTTGCCCCATTGAAAACAGATACGGAGTATCCGCTCTTTACTGCATACACACTGCCCTGCCCTTCAGCCATGCCCTTTTCGTCACATTTTCCGTAATAAACATACTCACCTGATGCCACTTTTTTATTAATCTGAACATCGCTGAAAATACATTTTACAGGCTGCGTACTCATATACCCTATTTCTGTCATGGAAATAAATGTGCTATACTCAGTATATGCATCAGGAGTCATTACCGTTCTCCATTGGGTCATAATCATATCCGATGATGTTTTCGGTACTGAACTTCCCATCATTGCGGGTCCGGCAACACATCCGGAAACCAAAAGCAATAATGATAATACTGTTAATCTAAACATGTCGTTTCCTCCGATAATTATTTATATACGGACGGATTTAAAACAAAAAATTTTCCGTTATGTTATAATTAACATAAATTATCGTTGAGAATATTTATGAACCGTGAGATTATCAGAGTCATATTTTCACAAACGCGGTTACAGTCTTATGGGAAAAAAATTTCTTTTTCATGATATAGATGTCTATCAATATACCTATGACAGGGTGCTTGAACTCTGCCGTTCCAGAGACATGGTAGAAAACTATGACAATATTTTTGCTGACGTAATCTCAAATATCTATATTAAACGTCACAAACTAAATAGTTTCGAATCTAAAAGTTCACCTGAAACCTTTTTGACATCTATAATCAGAAACGCTTTTTTGGATATTTTAAGAAAGAATATCGGCAGATACCAGCCGTCGGCTCAAGCGAAAAAATTCGGTCAAACAGGCATAAAAACTGAAAAATACATTGTTTATTATGACTTAAATCCGGAACAGATTTTTGAGAAGATCTCTCAAACCGACCCAAACGTATCACAGGATGAGATAAATTCTATTTTTGCTTCCCTCACTGCCAATCATTTAATAAAAAAAACACATGTATGCATTGATGATTTCCCAAATCTTGCCTCTGAAAATCATGACCTAGAGACGTCTATACAGCAAAAGCGTAAAGAGGTCATTATGAAAAAGGTAAGCGAAATTCTGGCAGACATAATTTCCTGTCACTCCGGCAGTGAAAAACTCATACTAAGTATGCGTTTTAACGATGAAGAAAGCATAGCCAATATCTCTTCTTTTCTCAGTGTTGATAAAAAAGAGATAACAAAACTAATCGATAACGCAAAAAAAGAACTAAAAAAACGTCTAGAGGCAGAGAATATTGACAAGGAAAAGATAAAAGATTACTTTTCTGACAGGGATTAATATGAGCGATAACGATATAAACGAAATATTTAAATACCATTTTAAAAACAATAAACCGAAATCAGAATGTTATAGCCTTGATACCTTGTCTGATTTTGCCAATGGAAAACTCAGCAAAGAAAAAAGCGATGCTGTGGCTGAGCATATGGCGTACTGCTCCACATGCAGAAGAATATTTACAAACCTGAGTGTTGCCAGAAAAAAGAATAAGGTAAAAAAACTTGTTATAACATCAATAACAGCAGCAGCTTCCATATTTGTTGCTTTGGGAGCCTACCTCTATACTTCCTCTCACAAAAATGTTGTTGCCGCAAATGATAAACATAGCTCTGTTTTCAGTTTTGCCGGAGGCAACGAGGTATCGGTTATTCCGGTAAAAATCGGCATCATGGTTCGACAGGCTGAAAAAGGCGATGAATCTGCTGATGCAAAAATTGAAACATATGTAACAAAACTCAAAGATTCCGGCACATGTGAAGTCACATTTAAAGGTGAATATAGCTTCGACAACGCGATATCCGACAAAAAGGAGTGCGAGACACTCTTCAAAATAGGCTATTATTCAGAATCCATCTCCGATGACAACACAAATCAGTATGCAACCGATAATAAAGAAGCGATATGCAGTGTATTGCCGTATGCAGCAGATGACCCCCTGTCAACTCTGACAGAAGATCTTAATAGTAAAATATGTAACGGAAAACCTGCAAAAGCCGATGAAATACGGGAGTCTGCCAATAAAATCATTACTTATGTGCAGGATTAGCCACTACGCTCTTTTTCTATGCATCATTTTTTTCTTTAATCCGTTGCCATACGCCTATGACACCCCCAAAAACCATGGAGAGTGGTGGGCAGATACCTTCGGTGCTTTTTCTCCGAACGAAAATAACTCAACTATCAATATTTACTCCATCTTTGAGCGTGTTATGGATGCCGCAGACAAACAATCCAACAGATCCCCGTCTCTGATCATCTTAAAAAAATACAAAAAACCCGCGGCGTTTTCACTGTCCGACGGAACCGTGGTTTTGAGCTCGGAACTGATAGAAACAATAAACAAAAATATCAGCGCACACCACAGGGACTCCGTATTGGCATTTATCATCGGGCATGAACTCGCACACCTTTCCAATGACGATTTCTGGAACTGGGAAGCGTTCTCTAAGACACAGGATAAGTCATTTCTGCCGGAAGCCAAAACTTACTCAGACAAAGAAAAACAGGCAGATTATTATGGGCTTTTGTATATGACGATGGCCGGTTATGATCCCTTATACATGCTGAATGAAAAGCACCTTTCAAAGATATTCAGTAGTCTGCAAAACAACACAACATCTTCACACCCGACTGGAGACGAGAGGGCTGAGAAACTTATAACTCAAATCAAGCCGCTGATCAAAGAAACAATGCTCTTCAATGTGGGTGTACGACTTTACCAAATGCGGCGCTATGATGAGGCTGAAAAGATTTTTGACAGGATTGCAAATTCATTCCCGTCGAGAGAGATATACAGCAACATGGGAATGTGCAGCTACATGAAAGCGCTATACATCATGAGAAACTGCGCCGACTTTAACAGATTCTATACAGCTACATCATTTGGTACGTCCACTTTAGCAGAGAATCTGAGATCAGGTGGACAAGATTGCAGAAAAACATCGACCTTTGAGGATAATATCAAAAATACTGTCAACTATCTTTCTGTTGCTTATGAAAAAGATAAATCCTATCTGCCATCCGGCGTCAATCTTACATCAGCTTTAATTATATCCGGCAAATACTACAAAGCACTTGGAATCGCAGATGAAATTCTGGAAAGATTTCCTGAAAGCAGTGAAGCAATTAATAATAAAAACATCGCACTTTATTTATCCAGCGCCGCAAATTCGGATACTGTTCTGGAATCTCTGAACAGTCTTGCGAAAAAACCGATACCGTATCCGCCAGCTCTTTTTAACATAGCGACCATTTATAACGATTTAAAAATAAAAGACCGGTCTAATCTGTATTTCAAACTTTACATAGAATCCGGCGATTCTTCTTTCTATTCCGATAAAGCATATCTGCACACCGGAATTAAGAGGACCAAAACCCGAATAAGCCGGCATCCGGTTGCACCTCCTCTGCCTCTGGGAAAAGTTTCCAACTCCACCAAGAATATACTTAAAAAATTTATAAAAACAGATTTTGAAACAGGAAATTTCAGCGGCTCTTTCTACACCGATGGCGATACAAAAATTCTGACCATTGGCAATTATATTGAATATGTGGACTTTACCACCAAAAAACTCAGGGTGTCAGATATAATAAAAACATATGGAAAACCTATATCAAAAAGTAACGAGCACATGTCATGGAATAACTTCAGCATTGATACCAAAAATAATAATGTTCTGCGCATAGTCTTATATTGAATAAGGACCGCGATGAAAATATCTAAGACAATAATATCTGTTTTTCTTCTGATACTTATAGCAAATGCAGGCTTTACGGAAGAGATGGATATTAAATACAAAATAAATCTGCAAATATCAAAAGGTATTGAACTGATTTACGCCAAAAAATTCAATCAGGCAATTACGATTTTTAATGATCAATTGGAATTTCTGAATAGTTTACCGGAAGCAGATCAAAATGAAACAGCAGAGAGAATATACAAGTTATTGGGCAGCGCCTATCAAATGAATAACGATTACCAAAACGCTGAGATTGCATTTGAAAATGCATTACAAGCATCCGAACCATTCAGTGAAAACAGAATAGTCTTGCTTAAAGCACTTGTTTTAATTAACCGTATTGTTGGAAATACTTCAAAAGAAAAAATTTATGAAGAAGAAATCACAGACATCAATCAAATTGAGTCAGTCATTGATGTACTTGGTGTGGCAGGTATTTTTTTAATTTTAGGAGACTCCTTTTATAGCGAAAATGACTATTTTAGTGCAGAAATGGCTTATTTAGAAGGTCTGAAGCTATATGAAGAGGAAAGCGGTACAAAAGCGAATATCTCATCTCAAGAGGACATAATGAAAAATGTCAGCATTTTCTCCGAAATTGCTCTTAGATGCGCAAATCTTTATGAAATCGTCGGCAAGTCAGATGAGGCAGAAGAAATGCATAATAAGAACATTAATATCAATAAAACAGCTTTCGGGGAAAACAGTACCGAAGTTCTTACGCAACTGGTCAAAATTTTAAAATTTTATCGTTTGAATAACCATACTGAAAAATCATTGAAAACGGCAGATGATATTAAAAATATATTTAAAACGTATGAAAAAAAAGAAGAAATATATGATAACGTAGATTTTTTAATTAATTATGTAAACTTACGCGATATACTGGGAGACCACAAATTAGCTAATAGTTTTTTCCCTAAACTGATAAACGCGTCAGATAGCGGCAGCAATTTGTCCAATAGCACAATGAGAGATGTTTATCATTATTATGCAGAGTCACTTTACCATGCAAAAAAATATCAACAAGCCAAAAAGATTCAAAATATTGTGCTGACTCAAATAATTAAACAATACGGCGCAGACAGCTACGAAACTGAAAATGCATACAGAACACTGGGTAGCATATATCAAAATCTTAACGATCATCAAAAGGCATATTCTTCTTTTAAAAAAAGCATGGAAATAAATATCAACAGAATAGACAGAGCTATTTTGCTAATGTCTGAAACAGACAAACTTGCTTTAATAATTAATAATTCAGCAATATCAGCAATCATATCAGAACATTTAAATCACAATCCAAAAAATAACAAAGAAGCTGAGGAAATTCTTAATTTCTGGTTAAAGATCAAAGGAGTAGCTTTTAACTCCCAAAGCAATTATCTACTGGCAACCCAATATATAAACAAATTGGAAAACAAACAAAAATTCGATCATTACATTGCAATGAGACGAAATTATGCAGAATTATTCCATTCTACTTTCACTAATAATGACGTTAAAAATAAACAACTAAAAAATCTGCAAAATCAAATTGATAAAATCCAGACAGAACTCATTGTGAAGAATGAAGCTCCTATAAAAAATATTCAATCACATCAAATCAATACATTAACAATATCAAAGAAGTTAGCTTCCACGAATGATAAATGTATTTATATTGATTACGCCTATATCACAAGTGACATCAATTCGACGAACGAGAATAAAAGGATAGTTGTCGCATTCGTTCTGGATCCGGAAACATCTCATGTTAACATTGTTAACCTGGGATCGGCTGATATAATTGATAAAAGCATTGGCGAATTCAAATTTTTGCAAAACGAACGGGCAGAAAAAGGAATCAGAATTTCTCATGGAAAAGAATCAAAAATTCTTTCCGATTTGTACAGGCTTCTTTTTGAACCGCTGGAAATGTACACCGCAGGAGTAAAAAGGCTATACGTCAATCCGGACGGAGGAATTAACTTACTTCCTCTGGATATACTTATTGATTCGCAGGACAAGTATCTTCTTAACAGATTCCGGATAAGCTATATATTATCGGGAAATGATATAATGAAATTCGGCGAACACACGGAATCAGCCAATACTGCATTAATAGTATACAACCCTGATTTTGATGCTGAATACAAAGAAACAAACGACAAAAAAGATCAAAAAATACGCTCGTGGGATGTTTCAAATATACCTACATACAATCTGGATGGGACAATAAAAGAAGCGGAGGAAGTTGATCAAATACTCAATAAGTATAATTACAATGTGACCCTTGCCTCAGGAAAAGATGCAAATGAACAAACAGTATTCAATGCAGACAGCAATAAAATTGTTCATATAGCCACACATGGCTTTTTTATAGAAAACAACTTACATGCAATAGATAGCAGTAGCCTTTCATACTATATAACAAATTTTGCAGATGAAAATCCAATGCTGTATTCGGGTCTTGTTCTGGCTGGAGCCAGAAAATCCATAGCAAATGGAAAGGCTGTCGGACTTATGAGTTCGGATAAAATAATAGGAATCAACTTGAAAAATACTGACATGGTTGTCCTGTCTGCCTGCGAAACCGGCATTGGAAGCATCCAAAGAGGAGAAGGAGTATTTGGTCTCAAAAGGGCATTTCTTATGAGCGGCGCAAAAACTGTCCTGTCAAGCAACTGGAAGATAAGTGATGAAGTTACAGCTGAATTTATGAAAATATTTTACGAAAAGATGTTAAGCAGCAAATATGACAAAGCTGAAGCATTATATATGACTAAAAATGAAATGCGAAAAAGATATCCGGAACCTTTCTATTGGGCGTCATTTTCTTTGACAGGAAATCCCGGATAATTAACAAGCAGCACACCAAAACATTTGTCAATTTCAGAGACAGGAAAATTTACGCACGTGTCCATTTTCTACGTGCTGCATAAAATGATAATCCGCCGATGAGTGCATATACACATGAAAGCTCAAGAGCTGTGTTTCTGTCCTTAGGCGTGGCAATGTTTGTGGTGCTTTTCGGGTCATAAAGCACGTTATAAGCTGTTTTCATAGTTTCCGCTGTCTTTTCTTTTGCTGCAGCTTCTGCGCCCTCTTCTGTTAAATACATGCGGCTTTCATAAAGATTCAGAGTATGTTCTGACACAGCATACTCATTGCCGGCAGGATATTTCATTCTGCTATCAATACTGAAATAATATACTTTCATCCCGTCTTTAAATTTTTCCGTGATATTGTATTCCGTCTTAGCCGGATATGCTTTGGCAGGCTGGTATTGCATGTAGCTGATCCACTGGAAAAGCATTAATAAAGAGCCTGTAACTGAAGCTATGCAAATAAAAAATGCAAAAAACCTGATAACCTTTGGTAGCATTATTCAACCCCTATTTATAACTATTGTACCATCGTTTGATTTAATATCATGTGAATTATAATTTATGCGAATGATAATTGAATTGAAGGCTGTGAGAGCGTGGTATAAACTCGAAAAGAGGTGCTTATGAAAAAGCTGGTTCTAATTTTAATGATGTTTATCTGTTCTGTGGTTTATGCAGAAGAGGTTAACCCTGATTTTTTCACCCATGAAGAACTTTCAGGAATATGGCACAACCAGAAATGGCCACTGCCTCTGCGTGATGCTTTCGGGTTCATCGACATTGGCGAAAAGGATTATGAAACCATATATTTCGTAGGCGGAAAATATTACGAATTTCTTGCTTCTGATGAAAAGTACCTTCTGCATGATGATGTTAAGATACACAATATCAATGATTATAAACTTGAAGAATCAAATATAAATACACAGTGGATAGGTCTTTATTCAGCCCTTAAATGGATATATCTGGGCATTTCTAAAATCACTCCCGCAACAAGTGTTAAGAAAGAGATTGACGGAAGGGTACTTATAGATTTACGTCCCGGCGACATGATTCTGACATATTATTCCAATGAGGGTAAGATCGTTTACCGCAAGCAGTTTCGCAAAGTCACAGCAACTGAAAAGAGCGGTGCGGAGTAATCTATGCAGAGAGTTATATTATTTGTTTTAATCTCACTACTGTCTTTATATGCCTATGCAGGTAATAACGAGCTTGAATATGTCCATAGAGTATTTCAGGCGAAATATGTCTATAAAGATGGCGCAGACAGGCTGGATTCTGTCTTTTCTGCTGTGATAAAGCGTGAGCTGTCGAAACAGTGCCCAAATACTGTGTTGAAACAGACATCGGATTATTCATCGGATTTGTGGGACGAGGCATTAGCACTTTGCCCGGCTGTGGCTGGCGGCGATATTCTGAATGTAATCAGGCAGGGATTTGCGGAGTTTGATCCGGACATTGAGCTTGACGAACCCTTAAAGTTTTCAGGCGAATTTGGCGGGCTTGGGTTAGTTCTTAACAGCAAAAACGGCAAACCCGTTATCATAGAAATCCTAAAATCTTCGCCGCTATACGGCTCAGAACTGACCGAAGGCACTGTTATCGAATCTGTTGACGGTGTAAAAGCGGATTCAAGCGATAAGGCAGCCGACATGCTTAGGGGCAAGGTTGGTGCTGCCGTCACCTTGACGGACGATAAAGGCAGAAGCTACACAGCGAAGCGTGTTCCGATATTTGACAGTTCCGTTGAAATGAACAGGTATGAAAAGGATATCCTGTACATAAGAGTCAGAAAATTCTCAGAGAACTCCGCAGAAAAAATCAGAGAAATTCTGAAAGCATATCCGAACCGTAAGGGCGTGGTTCTCGACATGTCAGCCAATCAGGGCGGGCTTATCACAGAGATGTTTGCGGCTGAGGGACTTTTTACGCAGAGGCAGCCTGTGGCTGATATGGTCAAAAAAACTGATATGACACAATATAAGATTGCATCCGCCGGTGGAATAAAAGAGTCGGTTGTTGTTTACGCCGACAAAATGACAGCGGCGGGCGGTGCAATGCTTGTGATGCTGATGAAGAGAGAGGGAGCAAAAGTTATCGGCTCTGAAACAGATAAAATCCGACCAGTCAGAACAGCATTTACTCTTTTGAGCAATAAACCTGTTAATACAAAGATAGTTCTGCCCATAGCAGAGCTATATTACGAAGATACAAAGATAAGCGGCGAAACAGTGAAACCGGATATAAAAGCAGACAGCCGTGAACAGGCATATGAAAAAGCCGCAGGAATATTCAAGTGAAAAACATCACGCTCAAGCGCAATAGGTTTACAGATGGAACTTTTGTATTAAGGCGTATGGAAGGCGGGAATGTTCGATATTTCCATGTATCCAAAAGCGGGATAAGTGTTGAGTACCAGAAAGATGGAATATCAAATGCTTATATTGACAATAACCTGAAAGTCGGCGGAGAGACTAAAACATTTCCGGATTCTATGCCCCTCGATGATATTGCAAGAATTGTAATGGTTTTTGTTTTGGATGATTCTGTTGAGGTTCTGTATAAAACGGCTGGCGGTGTGGTGAATTGTTACAAATTCGAGGCGACTGATTTCACCGTATTTGTAAGATATGAGAATGTGTTCCGCTTTGAGACAGGAATTCTGGGCGACTCCCGCAGAACTCAGCTTGCATTTTCATATGACAGCCGATATTTCAGCCCGACTTATTACATTGATGAGAACAACGAACGTAAGAAATATGGATATTACGAGCTTGATTATCCCTGCGCAACATTCGGCAGAAAGGTCAGTTTTGAGATTACGCAGAAAGGAGTGTCTTTACACGGAATAGGACATTTTGACCCGTTTCTGCTGATGCTCAGAGATGCTTATGAATGCCTTTCCGAGGATGAGAAAACAAGTCTTCACAGGTTTTTGTCAATAGCTGAAAGGTACATCAACAACCTGAAAGTAAACAGAGATTACGATTATGAGCTGGTTCTAAACGGTGATGAATGCGATGAGGTGCAGGAGCTGATAGATAAATTAGCCAAAAAGCTGAATGCCACATGGAAAAGAGAATGTCTCTTTTCTGATGCTGAACAGGGGCATCCGGCAGGTAAAGAGGTTTATCAATACAGCAAAAGCTATTATGAACTTATCTGGCAGTGGCAGATTGAGTTTTATGGCAGCGGTGATTATGTCACGATAAAATGTGGTACAAGTACATTAGATGATGTTATGAAAATCCTCGGTACAGATATCCGCAACAAACTTTTGCCCTATTTCAATTACAATAAATTCTACAATGATTATCCTGACACACAGCTTCTAAACTGGAAGTATGAATATTTCCCCGGACTTCCGGACATGAATAAAGAAGATTACCCATGTTTTCACTGCAAAAGCGAAAATATATGGAAATATCGAAATGAAGACATGCTTTCCGATAATAGCGATACAACATTATATTGCAAAACCTGCGGCTATTATCACAGGCGTGTCATAAAGTATGCGGCATACAGCGATGAAAGCAACGACTATGTCCACGATTCTTATTTGTATAAGTTTGGTATTTACAGTAATTTTTCTGTTCTCAGAAAGGTCTTATGGTTTGAGAACGAAAATGGTAAATATCGGATTGAGCTTTGGGACGATGGCATGATGGCAGAGTTTACGAATCTGGAAGGCGAACGTATTGATACGTTGCGTTTAAATTCTATATATATTTTCTGGGATGATGAGCAGGTTGGTTTTAGCTTTAAGGAGGGTGTCATTTGGCTTCTCAGGCTTTCATTCACAGATGCACAGCCGATTCTTGACCATATCGGTGTCATAAACAAAAAACTGCCCGACTTGCATACGCTTAAAGAGAGGTATTTTATAACGTCATAAAACCCGCCATTTTGAGCCTCTGCCTTGACCGGACTGAGTCAGTCGTCCCTCTTTTTGCAGCGAGCTTAGCGTTTTCTTTATCAGTGGTATGCTGACATCCGGCAGTTTAGCCGAAATTTCCGCCACAGTGAATTCTTTGATAAACGAAAGAGCCTCACGCCGTATTAAATCTGCTTTTGGCGCAACAACATCCTGATTTGATACTTTGCTGTCAAATTCTTTGTACGCCTCTTTCAGTATCGAAATGAAAAAGCTCCACCACGGGATAATGTCGTTATTGCCATCATGCCAGCCTTGGGAGCTATTGTATAAAACTGCGTAGTATTCCTCTTTTCTCTCTTCAACGAGCCGTTCTAGGCTTATGTATCTGCTTACAATAAAACCTTCTTTCAGAAGCAGATAGGTTGTCAGAAGTCTTGAAATCCTTCCGTTGCCGTCAAGGAATGGGTGGATACAGAGAAAATCGAAAACAAATGTTGCAATTTTAAGAAGCGGTGGGAGATGGGATCTGCCGTATGCAATGCAAAGCCTGTCCATCAGATCAGGCGTATCCATCGCAGTTGCAGGGATAAAACGAATCTTTTTTTTACCGGATTCGTCAAATTCTATAATCTCATTGTCTATCTGCTTGTATGCTCCTGCGTGTCCGCTCTCCGGGCATGTCATTTCATGCAGACTGAGAATGAGTCTGCTGCCGAGGGTTTCGGAGAAATCTGATTTATAAATGTAATCTAAAGCTCTTTTGTATCCGAGAAGCTCTTTGTCGGGACGTTCCAGCGGTTTAATATCGCCGTTTAAGAGCGGTGCGAGGCGTTTGCGCTCAATGGTTATGCCCTCTATGCGGTTGGAAGATTCTACGCTCTGGATTACAGTTTTATTGAGAAGACTGTTCAGCATCTCTGCCTGTGTTTTTGAGTACAGATCCTGCCGACCACGGTACTCCATGCACTGGCTGAAAAGCCAGCTGACACTCATGGGAATATTAATATCATTGAGTTGTTTCTGTTCTATGTTTAATAACATGTTTATCCAATTATTATCCAATTAATCAGAGATTATCCAATTAGTAATGTGAAGTCAAACAGAATATTATAGGTTGAGTCTAGAGTTGAAAAAAAAGGGCATACTGTGTCGCAGTATGCCAAATGTTATCGGATTGCAACGAGATATGAGAAACTTGCAAGAAGCTACGAAGCCATGATTACATTAGTGGCTGTATTAATATGGCTAAAATGAATGTGAACAGCCCCTACTTTTAAATCATTTCTTTTTTAGAAGTTTGTTGGGTTAAGAAAAGGTCCTTTAGTCGGAATGCCGCGCATTTTATATATTTCATTTTTATTTGCTGTGCGGACACAACGCACAAATTTTTTCTCATTTGTTGATGAAATATGTATATTGCCTTCTTCAAATGAAACAGTATTGACCTTATTTTGTTCTGCTAATATTGATGTCCAGTAACTATCTCTAACACCATATTTAAAAACAAGAAATATTGCTGGTACTGCTCTGTGTCTATCAACAATATATAATAACTCATTTACAGATGGCAACCTCCAATCAGAGTATCCATCAAGTACCTTTTCGTCGCAATACTGTTTTGCGGTAGAGAAATACATTGAAACAAATTTTGAATCTTCATCATCTTGCCACATTAGCAACCTTATGTCATCCATTACTATATTGTGATGATTAGCATGAATTAGTTCAGCACTAGCATTAAAGATGAAAACTAGTACAAACACTGTTGTCAGCATAAACTTATCCAACATGTAATTCCTCCAAAATTGTTATTTAAATAGTCACTGAATTAGAGGTTAAGTCTTCTTCGTTCATTGACTTCAACTTTGCTTGCATTTCTAACGCATCTCACAAATTTTTTATCATTTCTCGATAACAAGTGTATATCACCATCATTAAAAGAGATAGCGTTTACTTTATTTTGCTCTGCTAATACAGATGTCCAGTAAATATCTCTAACACCATATTTAAAAATAAGAAATAATGCTGGTGCTGAACGGTGTCTATCAACAAGAGATAATAACTCATTTACAGATGGCAACCTCCAATCCGTGTAATCACCAAGTATCTTTTCATCGCAATATTGTTTTGCAGTGGAAAAATTCATAGAAACATGTTTGGAATCTTCATCATCCTGCCACATCAAAGATGTTTTTTTATCTATCACCAAACTGTCCACACTATCTCGAAACATATATAAATTATTTCCAAACAGAGAATCTGAATATGCTTCAAACGTAATGTAGAACATAAAAATAGAAAAAAGGATAATTTTTTTTAACATACTTTGCTCCATCTTTTCCTGTAATTTATGAGTTTTATATATTTATTAGTGTAGAAAGTTATATAGCATCATGCCAGAAATGCCTATTAATGAGAGAATAATCAGTGCTGCTCCTCTTGCGCCAAAAATCAGTACCAATAGTAAAAAAACTACAAAAAGTATAATATTCATCCTGACCTCCATTTATGCCGTTACACATTTTACTTTAAAAGTCACTATTTTCAATGTGCCAATCGGCATTCTATTTCTATGCTGTATGGAGAGAGTGTTGCACTACATGCATCATCCTTTGAATATACATATTGAGTCGAGTCGCGGCTACGAACAATTGCTGTTCCAACTTTTATGGTATTATCAAAATACAACACCTTGAAAATTGCACCTGAAACTTCATTATCTCTGTTTATATTTAGCTTAATTGTGGTGTAATCATTGTTGCATCTGTCGACATCCAATGTACTTGTATATGATTCTTTTGAAAAATAGTATTCTTCATTGCAATTATTGGTATTTTCTTTTGATAGTTCATAACTATACACTTTAAATAACTCGCATATAGAGTAGATAGTTTCGTTGGTTTCTCTGGATTGAGCAACATGAACAGAGTCACTTCTTGAACATGCTATATTTAATACAAATAACACTGTACTTACTATTAGAATTTTTTTTTTCATAAATCACCAAAATAATTCTTGTATAATTTTAATGCCCCCCCCCGAAAAGTCAATGCCAAAACGTGAGAATTGACATGAGTGTGATGTTTAAATTCAAAATACCTGTCATAATCAAGCAGTCAAAATCCCACTTGATTCATTTCCCACATGCTCTTATACTTATATTAAAAGGAGATAAATATGAGTGTAGCTGAAAAAATAACTCTTAAACCCGACAGCAAGGGCAGAATCACCCTGGGCAAGCTCTTAAACGGTGTCAGCAGCGTCCATGCATACGTGGATGAGGAGAACAGGATAATACTTATACCCTTTAAAGAGATACCGCTAAATGAAATCACTGAAAAAGAAGCATCTGTCATATTAAAAGATATGCTTTCAAAAGTTACTAAAGAGTCACTGCACGATGAAATAACAACCGGAGAAAAGACAGGGAACGAAGAATGGTAAAGAAGTATACACCTGAAAAAGGAGACATTGTGTGGCTTGATTTTGACCCTCAAGCAGGGCATGAACAGCGTGGGCACAGACCTGCTATAGTTCTCACAGGTCACGAATATAACAAGAAAACGGAGCTTGCTCTTTTTTGCCCTATTACGAGCAAATCAAAGGACTATGTGTTTGAAGTACCCGTTAACCATGATGAGGTTTCCGGATATATTCTTTCGGATCAGGTGAAAAGCCTTTCATGGGAAAAAAGGGATGCAAAATTTATTACAAAAGCATCCGATGCAGAGCTTCAAACTGTTCTAAGAAATCTTAAAATAATTCTGCTTGGTTGATATGAGAAAACTGATTTTAACATTACTGTCTCTGTTCATTGTTCCGCTTGCCTTTGCGGCTTCAGACAGCTTTAATATCTGTCGTTTTGCGTATATCGGCGATGCGGCTAAGATTAAGCCTTTTCTTGATAAAAATATAATCAACACGAAATGCGAAAAGGAGATGACACCTCTGCTCTGGGCAGGGTTCAACGGACATGACGATGTTGTTAAACTGCTGATAAAGAGCGGTGCGGATATAAACGCAAAGAGCACCAGCGGACGCACAATACTAAGCTATGCGGTGCAGAATAATGATGCTGATATGGTTAAATATCTGTTGAAGAACGGCGCAGTGATAACAGAATATGACGGCATAGACCCTATTTATGAATCGGCAGACAGAAACAAAGGCACACTCTTCCCATTGTTTGTTAAATATCTGAAAAAACCTGACAAAACCTATGAAATTGAGCGTGATTATAAATGGTCGAGGACAGAAACAACACTACTTATCAGGCTGGCTTCCAATGGCGGTTTAAACTCTGTAAAACTGCTTGTGGGCAAGGGCGCAGACGTAAATAAACCGAACTCAAGGGGCGAAACACCACTCATTGCGGCACTGAGAAACAAGCATACCGACATTGCCGAGTACCTGCTTTCAAAAGGCGCAAAGGGAGACACAAAAGACATCCAGGGAAACTCTTTGTTGACCTACAGCATAAAAATGAACAGACCGGATTTAGCAATTAAAGCTCTGGATGGCGGAATAAAAGCCGAAGAGTCCGTCGACTGCACGATTATGAAGGATGAATATCAGGAAGAATATCGTATTAAACAGGCTGACGGAGAATACAGACAAGAGTGTTCATATCTTCATCTGGCGGCGGCATATGGTAATATTGCCATAGCAGATGAGCTTCTGAAGCGTGGGGCTGATATTAAAGAGCGAAGCGGAGAGTTTGTCAGAATGGATGCCGCGGGTTACGCTGCTTACAAAGGCAAAACAGACATGCTGAAATTCCTTATTGATAAAGGTGCTAACCCGTACGTCAAATATTATAACAGGAGCCCACAGGGCAACTTTGGGCTTTACTATGTCGGTCTGGGCGGGACAAAATACACCCTTTTCAGCCTCGCTGCGATGTCCCTTGACCGCGAGAAAGAGATGCTGGAATATCTGCTCTCTCTGCCCGATGCATCTTGGTATGCAGAGAACGAGACGGAGTATTTTTATATTAACATTACTGCGCTGGCGGAAGCGGATGATAAAGATGGTCTTTTCCCGTGGATGCTGGACAGAGTGGATAAGATGAATTTTGCCATGAAGCCTGATGCTCTGAAAATATTGGCGGGTATGAACGGATATGAGGAACCGAAAGAGGAACCGAAAAAACAGCGGACAATAGATGATGATGTGTATGATGCCGTTAATACAGGCGACATAGCCGCCGTGAAAAAATATATTGCAGACGGGTATGATATAAAGACCAGAAAGCCAGATGCGGTATTTTATGCCTATTCCGAGGATAAGTACGATATGGCGTATTTTCTGCTGAATCAGGGACTGGACGTTAACAGGCATTATCTCGGAGACGAAAATCAGCCGACTCTGCTTCTTTGGTCGCAGAAATGGACAGATGAGAAGGCGGCATTTATAAGGTATCTTCTTGATAACGGTGCGGACATAAATCAGGTACATGAAGGAAAAAACCTGCTCTATGAAAGCCTCAGATATGATAACAGAAAATTTCAGAAAGAATTGTCAGACAGAGGTGCAGAGTTTCTGTGTAAATCATTCATGCTTAGAAATCTTGCAGAGCATGATAACAATGAGGATTTCTTTGATAACGAGGCGATAAAAGTCCCCAGAGAAAAACTGTACAGGTGCGTTGATTTAGCAGAAACAGTTATTATGATAATCAGAGACGAGAAGAATCCTTATAAACTGATGCAGAGTGTTTATGATTCCGGGATAAAGGTGGATTACGGCACAGTCAAAGAATGGTTGGACGATCAGAAACCAGGCAGAGTGACAGAGGATGCAAAAATAGCGGTAATGTACTTCTGGCTAAAAAACTAAATATGGCATGTACGTGGTTTATTAACTGTATGTATTTTTATTGATTCATGGGTATAAAAGACATCACGCCTATTAAAAAATACCCATATTACAAAATATATACAGCTTCAAGGCTGTCATGTTTTTCAGCTCAAAAATGACGTTTTTTAATTCTATTTCACCCTTTTTAACACTTAGAATCTTATCTAAATAAACAACAAAAAAGCATATACGGTATAAAAGGTTATAAACGGGTTTAAGTGTGGCATTATGTGTGGCAGATTTTAGCTATTTGCGGCGATTGTATAATTATTCACAGCAATATTTACTGTAAATATTATTTGCTTTTGCGGTGATTAGAGATTATATTTAACGCAAAGAATGCGGTGAATAATATGTGGATATACGAATATAAAAACTGGCCTAACTTTACATGGGATACTGAAGCACTTGCAGGAAAGTTAGCTGATGTCAGGTATAAGCAGGGGCGACTACTGGGCAAAATGGAAAACCTCGGTTTTGACTTTCAGCTTGAGGCGAGCCTGAACACAATCACTCAGGATATCATAAAATCGTCCGCTATTGAAGGTGAAGACCTGAACAGGAACGAAGTACGTTCGTCGGTTGCCAGGCGTTTGGGAATAAACATCGGGTCGTCTATGCCTGCCAATCGCAACATCGAGGGTATAGTAGATATTATGCTCGATGCCGCTCAGAATTTTGAAAAACCGCTGACGCAGGACAGACTTTTTGGCTGGCACTCTGCTCTGTTTCCCTCCGGCAGAAGCGGGATGTATAAAATAGCTGTGGGTCAATGGCGAACTTTAGAGACTGAACCCATGCAGGTGGTATCCGGCGCATACGGACATGAAAGAATCCATTACAAAGCCCCGTATGCAGACATGGTTGACGATGAAATAAATGTATTTCTGAAATGGTTTGACAGCAAAAATGCAATTGACCCTGTTCTGAAAGCAGGGATTGCTCACTTCTGGTTTGTTACAATCCACCCGTTTGAGGACGGCAACGGACGTATTGCCCGTGTAATAGCAGATATGGCTCTTGCACGCGCAGATAAAGTTCAGCACAGATTCTATAGCATGTCCAAACAGATAGAAGCAGAAAAAAAGGATTATTACAATGAACTGGAAAGACAGCAAAGAGGCACAACAGATATAACAGGTTGGCTGGACTGGTTTATCGGATGTTTCGGGAGAGCCATTGACAATTCCGATGAAATCCTGAGTGCAGTTCTGTACAAATCGCAACTTTGGAAGAAAGTGAATGAATACCCTGTCAATGAGCGACAGAGAAAGGTAATTAACCTGATGCTCGAAGATGACTTTAAAGGGCACATGCACACATCAAAATACGGTAAAATTGCCAAATGCTCCAACGACACCGCTCTTCGCGATATTTTGGAATTGAAGGAGCACGGTATTTTCATCCAAAACCCCGGCGGCGGCAGGAGCACCAGTTATAGGCTTTGCAGTTAGCAGTAAAAAAATATTCATATTATTTCTTTGGAACTCCATCCCGTAGTTTAACAGCAGCCGTTTCAATTTCTTTATAAGATATTGGCAAAAGCGGTATCCTGATTTTTGGATTTTCTCTCTCCCAACTCAATGTATTCCCTTCTTTATCTTTACGTTTGATTTTTGAACCAGAACCTAATGTCATAGAAAACAAGTCTAGAAATCTTCTTGCGCCAACACCCGTAAATGGTTCAAATATTAGTCTTATATCATTGTCATCGTTTTCTTTTTCTAAATTTGTTCTAAGTTCAATAGAGTCATTATATAAATCTAACGCCTTACTCTTAGGATAAGGTTCAACATAAACAACTCGCTTAATCCCAGCATCTATAATATGCTTTGCACAATTATGACAAGGGAATGTCGTGCAGTACAATGTCGCTCCCACAGTTGAAACCCCAATTCTTGCACAAGACAGCAATGCTTCCATTTCAGCATGAACAATTCTGCCAAACTCAGTAAGGTCTGATATTCGGCTTCTCTTCAGCACTGATTGAAAAGCCTCTCTTTTTTTGGTAGAAATAATTTCATCTTTTACAGCCGAGTCCAGAATCTCATTAATTATTTCATTTTGAATAGCTTTATTTGAATCTTCTCCGAGTGTATAGTCTTTTCCACCATTAATGTCTTTAATTTCGCCAGACTCTCTATCCAATTCAGGCCAATACTGCCCTCCACCATATTTTGGACAATCATTTGCACCAGTTGCAATTATTTGTTTATTCTTAGTAATTACTGCACCAACCTGTCTGGACAGATCACCAGACCTAACAGAACTGTTAAATGCCATAAACATTGCAAACTCATCAAAAGTGGGATTTACAAATGGATTTGAAAAAATGAGTTCCAGAAAACGCTGAATTGCACTACTAACATATCTCCCATTATCTCCTAAATTAACATATAAGTCAGAAAGATGAAATGCATCCCTTGTCCTTTGACCGTAATCATCTTTTTCGTATTCATCTTTGCTTATTAATTCTTTTGCCTGTTCCTGAGTAAAACTTTTATCAGCTGTCAAATAACTTAGCTTCTTTTTTATATCAACATGTATTCCAAATAGATAAAAGCCATTTCCATATACCTTTCTGAGAAAATGAACTTCATCAGGATGTTTAAGAGAATCAATAATATAAACAATCTTCTTTGGAGTATGTTTTTCGGAACGTTTAGTAACAATAGATTTAACTACGCCAGCAGCTAATATTGCATTATTTCCAGAATCTTTTCTTATTTCATCACCACAACTCATAAGGTGTATTATTCTGTCGTATTCTTTACCTTGTCCTTTATAGTCCGGTAAGTTGGCTGAAACTCTAATGACTTCAACCTCATAACCAAAACCTTTTATCCGATCCTCAAGAGGTTCAAGAACAGCACGCTTCTGCGTACCAACAGGGCTGACAAGCCCAATAACAATTTCACTTTCTGTCACGCCTTCTGTAAGATATTGCAGTTCTAATGGTTGTTGTTTTGATTGATAATCAACCTCTTCTTCCGCCCCTTCAATAATATTGCTCGATTCTGATGTTTCTTCTTGATATTCATCTGGGTATAACAATGACAAGACCTTGTTTTCAAGTTGCTCTCTGAATGGAGATTTACCCTGAAACTGCAATGTACCGGTGGTTTCAAACCATGATAATACACCACCCTGATAGCGTAGAGTTTTCTTATTATATTGTGTCTCATCCCAATCTTTACTTATAGATTTCAGCTTTTCTTTTAAATCATTAAAACTACCTGTGAAATTAGAACTCATTTAACACCTCAACGTTTAAAGGTTCTCTTGATAAATATTAACACAATACGGTAAATAACCGAATTTTAGTCTTGCATTTGATCAAATGAGACACATTTATATAGCACATCCTCACCCATATACTTCTTAACGTAAGCTCTTGCCAGAAGCTCAGCAGGCACATACCTGTCATATTTGGAAATCAGTATCGGGTCATTTTCAAGAAGGAGTTCAACAAGATTTATTTTGTTGTTTTCCAAAGACTTATAAAAGCTAACTACCTCATCAACTGTGGTATTCTCAAATGTGAGATAGATTCCGCTGTCCCTGACTCTATACCCCTTAACCGTGCGACCGATATACGCCAAAGTATTGCTGACTCTGGTTCCGGCAAATAGAAACCAGATTACGCTTTCACCATCCTGAATAATCATATTTTTTCTGATACTAATACCCTTCGCCGCCTGCCTGGCAGATTCAAGCATACTTGTGGCATTTTTATCCAAATATGGATACGGCTGCTCTGACATATAGATTTCAAGCATTTTCTTGTGTACAAGCGGATGCACGGAATAAACAACATTACCGCCAAACTTAGCCAGTTTGCCGCCTTCGGACGGTTTAACGTAAATTACCTTAGCCGAATCATCTATTGAATCTATAACCCAGCGTTTTCCTGCGAGAATCAGAAAAGGTTCAGGTTCAACACCTGCCGTAACGTTGATATTTCCGATATGTCTGCTGTCATAAACAACTTTATATTCCTCTGGGGTCTGAAAAACGGCATAAAAATCCATTCTTTTTACGATACGCTCGCCCTCTATCCCTAAAATCAGCAAATCCTGATCCTGTTCTATCAAATCATACTCACCCATATTTTTCAGCAAAGAGGCATAATCTGCTTGCAGCAAGCCGTTAAAAGCGCCTTTGGAGCTTAATATCTGATAAATATCTTTAGCCTTAATCGCTCCTTTCTGTTTTATAACGCTCAATGTCTGCTGAACAAGCACAGAGTAATTAATGTCATCAAGAACAGGCGGTTCTGTCCATTTGGCGAACATCAGCTCAGACATTGCAATAGATTTGATCAAGTCTGTAAAAAGCCTGTCTTCAAGTTTATAACTCTCTTCTTCTTCAATAAACATGATCAATACCGCCGACTGCCCCTCTTTTCTGCCGCTTCGTCCCATTCTCTGAACAAGCGAGCTTACGCTGAAAGGACATCCGACCTGCCCGGCTATCTCGATACTGCCCATATCAATTCCCATCTCAAGAGTGCTGGAACAAATCACAGTATTATCAAGTCCTTTTCTCATCTCAGTTTCAGCATCTTCTCTTACCTGTTTTGAAAGTGATCCATGATGAACAAAAAAGGTGTTCAGACGATTTGATTTTTTTAGTTTTCTCGTGACCTGATCGGCAATTTCCTCTATTCTGCGTTTCGCATTAACAAATATCAACGAAGGCTTACGATAAAAATATTTAATCACATCATCAGGGATTTCATTGTTTTCAATCAATCCGTCATCGTTCAGTTTAACTTTGTAACCTTTTATAAGATATTTGATTTCTCTCCCGCCACTACCTTCGATATAAGTAATATTGAGATCATTAAGACACATCCATTCGGCAGTCTGTTTCGGATCGCCTACTGTGGCTGACAGCCCGATAAATCTGACTTTGTTGACGGAAAAACCGCATACCCTGTACAAAAGACTTCTGAGATGCTCTCCTCTGTCGCTTCCGGCAAAAGCGTGCACTTCGTCGATAATAATGAAACTTAGATTATGAAATAAATCTTTCAGATGTTCGGAATGATTGACCATCAGTGATTCTATTGATTCCGGAGTAATCAGAATAACAGTATTTTCTGTGGAAAAAGCGGCTTTCTTTTTAGCAGAAGCGACGTCGCCGTGCCATTTAATAACCGGAATTTCCGAATACTCGCACAAAACGTCCAACCGCTCAAACTGATCGTTTATCAGTGCTTTAAGCGGGCTTACATACAGGGCAAAAACCTTTCCTCGGTTCTGCTCAGATAATTTTGACAACACTGGAAGAAAGGCCGCCTCTGTTTTTCCTCCGGCAGTGGCAGCCGTGATCAGCAGATGGTCATCGCTTCCGAATACCGCATGAATTGCCTCTTCCTGAATATCTCTTAGAGTTCTCCATTGCATCCGGTAGAGCTGCTCCTGAAGTGCTGGTGATAAAAGACTAAAAGCCGATGCTGATCTATTCATATCAAAGTTTAAACGAACTCAGCTCGTCTTCATCATCAACAGGTGTGTCGTCTTGCACATCATCCTCGAATGCTCTGGAGTAATTTCCTAACAGGTCCTGCCAATTTTTTTCAGGATTCTGCTCCAATACGGATAAGACTCCTACAAATTCCCGCACAACCTCTCTGGGTTTAAGGAAAAACTCAGCGCCCATTTTGTATGAACACCAACTTATAAATGCTTCTATCGCCTCCGCAGGAAAAATTGCGCTGTTTCCCTGTTCCGAAAAATATACTTCCCTGATATTCATCAGCAAAACGTACAAATCCTCTAATGTGAGGTTATCGAGTTGAATGACAGGTCCACTGTAATCTTTAAGTCCGTCTTTTACAAAACTGCCGAGAGAAAGTCTTGCCCAAAGAGCTTCGTAGCTTGCAACACCTCTGCGTCTGTCACTCAAAAACTCCTCAGTCCCGGCAAAGACAAAACCCAGCCTGCTAACGCTCCCTTGTAGACAGTCATTGACAATTCTCAGAAGCATTTCATAGTTATTATTCCTTGCTGAAGCATTGTTAAGCCTGTGCGAAAATACACCCATCTCATCGATATTTACAACAAGCCCGGAATATCCTGCCATTCCGGTGAAACTTCCGAAAAGTTTGAGATAATCATATATATTTTTGTCATCAATAATATTTCTGACACCCAAGTCCTCTCTGGCCTCCGTTTTTGTGGTATATTCCGCTCTAAGCCATCTGAGAGCTGCGTCCTGTAATCTATCATTCATTGAGACATAGCCTTCATAATACTTTTCAAGCACGTCCGCAAAATCATAACCACTTACAAGCTCCTGAAGAGGTTTAAGTTTCTTCTGAATCTCACCTTTCACATCGCCCTGTGCGCCGCCGCCCTGCTTAACTTTATACTCAACATCAGATACCCATTTTTCGACTATATTAGATAAAGCGCCGCCCTCAGTTTTTGATCTCGTGGCAAGGTTACGCATTAGTTCTGCGTAAAGTGATCTTGCCTGTCCGTTGGTTCCATTCAGTCTTCTTTCTGTGGTAATGTCTGCATTTATAACAACCATATTCCTGCTTAATGCTATCGCCCTTGATAAATTCAGGAAAAAACTCTTGCCGGAGCCATATTTCCCGATGGTAAAGCGGACAAAAGAACCGTCATTCTCCACTCTGTCAAAATCGGAGATCATCGCCTCTAGCTCTTTTTTTCGTCCCACCTGTATGTGCTGTAATCCTATTTTAGGCACAACACCGGCTCTTAACGATTGTAAAATTGCATCTTTTTCTCTTCGCTTTATAACTTTGCTCATGCTGCCGCTCCTAAAAGACCCCTGTTAATTTCTATCACATCAGACTCTTCTATCAAATAATCCTCAAAATGCTCATCAGACCATAAGTTAATTTCCTCAATCACCGCAGAGGGCATAAGGCCTTTTTCACGTACCAGCTTCTGGAACTCTTCTGTCTGCCATTCATCTTTTTTCATCAATTCAGACAAAACAGCCGCATACCTTATATCAAGTCCATCAAATTTAGTGTCGTATACGGTTTCATGCTGATCTGAAATGTCCTCTTCCTCTGCTATTGTTTCAAATTCCTGAAACACTTCTGACAGCATATGTCCCACTTCTTTTGTTTCTGATATAAGTGCTGCAAGTTTATCCCTATTAATCGTTGTCTGAACTGTTTCGAATTTGGGAGAAACAACATTGTCAATGACTGCACTATCTATCTCGAAAACCTTACACATTTTATACATCAGCTTGATCTCTGGCTGAGATATATCGCCATCCGCAGCAGATAATCCAAGCACAAATTCTGTCAGTTTATTAAGCTGCGTGCTGCTTAGTGTTTCTTTAAGTTTTTTAAGTGTTATCTGGAATGACGGAATTTCTTTCAGCATAACGTTTGCGTACATTTCCATGATTTTGAGCTCTGCATTGTTGAGTCCAAGGTCTTTTTCAATAAACCTGTTAATGAAAGCAACTTCAGAGGAATCTACTCTTCCATCAGCTTTTGCAAGATGCATTGCAAGCTCAAGTATCACTGACGATGCTTTAGCCCTGCCTATTCTTTCTGTTTGGATAGTTTCAGCAAGCCTACCCACTGCCACAATTTCAGAACTGTTATATGATCTGTCTGTGATTCTGACATTTGGCATAATAAAATACCCAAGACATTCAGCCGTTGATACAATCTGTTCACATTGTTTCCTGGTATATTTTTCTTTATTTTCAAATCCCATCAGATCAGCAAGCTCAGAAACCTGTGTATAAATAAAAAAATTATTTAACTCTTTTGAACTGATTAAATTACGCCACTTTGCGGCATCCGGGTGTTCTGAGGTTTCTCTAAGTCTCGCAGGCAGAGCCTCATACGCTGCACGGTCTTTGATGTCAATGCCCTTCTGCACAAGCCTGCTTAACGATTTAAGTTCTTCTATACATTCATTGAATATCGCTTCTGACTTTTTGAACTGGCTCGGAATACCAAATACATTCGGAACTGAAACATTCTGACAGTTGAAGCCACCGTAATGACTCAAAGCCGCGCTGGCAGGAAAATACCCTATAGAAGTATTGTTTTTTGACGCTTTTAAAACAAGTCCACCCGGATAAGTGTCTTGATATTTGTGGCTGAAAAGTTTAACAAATTCTTCATGTACTCTGTCAAAAACAATGCTTCTCATTGTATTTGGACTCATTTTGGCCGCAAGCATTGCCAGTTCCGGAGTCAAAGGAATCTCCTTTTCATAGTAATAACTCATAATAAGCAGAAGAGCATCCTCCTGCCCATACTTGACGTGTATCTTTTTTAGAAGAGATACGGATGAATCAAAATCGAGAATATTTTTATCCAGCGCTAAAAGATAAGTTATAAATCTTGAAAGATAACCGTTAAAAGAACTTGATTCAGAATAGATTTCAAGAAGTCTTATACATTCATAAAGAATTTCTTTTCTATCTTTTTTATCATAAAGAGCTCTGCGTTCAAGCCCGTAAAAAAAAACGAAAGCATAACCTATTTCCTGAAGAGGGGCTCTTCTGCCCTCAGCCATCCATCTCAAATAATAAGCCCTTTGTTTTGGCGTCATCTCTTTATAGCTAGGATAGTAACCTAGCGAAATATCTGACACTCCGGTTTCAGCAGATACAACCAAATTCTGATAAATACATGACGGTTCAAAGTTCCCATCAATCTTTTGCGCATAATAAGTTAACGGGTTTGATATGTGAAACCCTTTGAAATTAAAAGGCTCATTTCCGGTCCATTCAACATTTGCAGTTTTATCAACAGAAGCCCTTTCCGGTTCCTGATAACTGACAGTTACACGAACCGGCATGTCTGTATATGACATTTCACTTTTGTATGCTTGTTTTGTGTTTGTGGCGGCAGTTATTTTGCTTTTCTTCGGCTTAATAATCACAGATAAAATATAGATTGCGATTATAAGAGTGAGTATTGTGGACATATATCACCATCATATAACTTTTATAAATTTTACAACTGCAAACACTGATATTCAATATGAAAAAATATAGAAATTCTGATTTGATTGCCAAAAGATTTATTTCCACTTCGACTTGTTAATCTTCGTAATCTCAACAACTTCTTTGAGAATATTCTGTATCTATTTTATCTGGTCACATGGTACGGAAATGCCTTAATTTTTCTTGTTACTGTCATACTTATTAAGAAGCCTATTTCGCACAATACTGTCATTTATCGAAAATATCACAAGGAAGTTTTATCATAATGTCAACAAGCCAATGTCGTGTTTAGATGTTGTAAATGAAATATTTCAAACATAACGCTTAATAACATCCGTCAGTCTGAATTTCTTACTATTTTTGCAATTTGAATCCAAAACTGATGCAAGAACAAGAATTAACAAACTTTAATAAATTGATTAACGTTATTTAATGAAAAAACTAACAGTGTTAAACACTATTATATACTTCGTATGTTTACGCAGAATAGGGCATAGCGCATCTAAAAAAATACAACATCTCATCTGCAAAATATAATGTGTTGGTCTATGCTGGAAAAACTGTAGTTGTTCTGGCTGTTACCTGCGCCTGAGATTATCATTGATGTATCCCAAGTCTTATTTCGCAACACTGATGCCGTTTAAACGAGTGTATTCTGGCATATTGCTGTACTGTTCTGCATTATCCTTTTATATATTTTTAGTATTTCGAGCCATTGTAAGTCATTTTTATGCTTCCGCTGCCGTCTTTCATGGTCAGAGTTTTTACTTTTGCACCGTTTTCATTTCTTGATTCAGTTATATCGTATTCATCTTCGGATATGCCGTTAAGTTCGATAATGGTGTCATCTGTTACGCCTTCAACGATGTCGTGTCCGTCACCTTTACTGTATTTGATGACATCCTGAATATTTTCATCTCTCAGGAAAAGTGAACGGGAAAGTTTGATATAGTCGTCGCCTGTTCCACCGGAAATAATGCCGGAAGCCATTATTTTGTCATTGCCATCTCCGTCATCTATAATGACATTTTTGGAGTATTCAACTTCTATAACATCATTTCCGTCTCCTCCATTTATTGAGACATTGTCAGATGATGTTATGCGCATGGAATCATTTCCGTCACCGCCATCAATGTTGATATTATTAGAATTATCTACTGAAATTACATCGCTTCCATTTCCACTTTTAATAGTGAGCCCGCTTGATCTTAACGAGGCAATCCGCTCATCGCCTTCTCCTGAATTAACGAGGACATTTTTGGAGCTATTAATTCCTATGCCATCGTTTCCCCCGCGGCTGTTAATGATAACATTTTTTGAATCATGTACTTTCAGGCGGTCGCTTTCCTCTCCTGTGTTAGTAATGACATTATTGCTACGGAGTATCACTATGCCTCTTTTTCCTTTTGTAGCATCCAAAACAAAATTTTCACTTTCGGCAACCAGTAAATCTGATTCATCACCATCATAATATACTTTGTTGGCAAATTTTATAGATGCATGTAGACCGTCGGGGCTAACGCTTAACCATTCACCTTTTTTCTTAAACTCATCCGATATCTTTGCTGCCTGAGCAAGAGTTTCTGAGGATAACGTCTGATCTTCAACATTATCGAAAACTTCACGGATACCGCTCATAAAGCTATTTTCGTTTGCAAATGAATCGAATATGTTCTTCCGGATATTGCCAAACATATTGTATGTGGCTGACGTGCTTGATGTTGTGGGGACATATTTGTAGGTAGTTAATGCTTCAGGCGTTTTTTGATTGCCGGATTGAGATATATTAAAAAAGCTGTAATTCTGGCTGTTGCCTACGCCTGATATTATCAGGTCACACCTTAGTAAGGAGCATATGTAAAATTAGCCTGTTGTCTTTATCGTCCATATGTGAAATTCTTTAACATAAATCATGTGTGAATTGTGTTGTAATAAAGCAGGGTTGACGCCCTGCTCAGGTTGTTGACAAACAATTTAAAACCAATGAGGTTGCCGCGTCAGCCTGGTGGCTTCCTTGCAATGACAATAACTTACGTCTTCGCGAGAAGCGCAGTGACGACGCAAACGCCGAGCTCAAAAAATCTGCTAATGCAGAAGAGCGTGATCTATAACGACAATAGTGAAAACGCGGATAAAGGAATAAAATCGAAATTAACTTTTCCTACAGAGATATACGACGTTTTGAGCAGACAGATTATTACTGTAAAACTGGCAAAAAAGGCTGTGAGTGTCGTGATTGCAAATCGGCTCACGTATTGATTGCTGAGATCGAGCGGAAAATTCATGATGGAATATTTAGATACTCCGAGTATTTTCCTGATTCAAAGGCGGTTCAAAGCCTGCCATTAACCGATGTATCCGAAAATGTAGGATTTACAGTTATGCCATTCAATGGCTAAAAAATAAGCAGAGCTCGTTAGCTCATTCCACTTACACAACATATAGCGGGATTATAAACATATTCTGCAATCATTTCAAAAACATACCCATCTCCAGCATAAAAACTACAACTGTGCAAACATTTATCCATGATTATAATGTTGCTCCCAAAACCATGTCTAACATGATAGGTATGCTCTCAGGAGTGTTTAAAACGGCGGTAGCCGACGATATCATCACAAAAAACCATGCGCGTTTGTCAGCAAACCAAAAGTCAGATCTACTCAAATCGATCCCTTTGAACATGAAGAGATGGAGATCGTATTAGACTGGATGGACAAGCACCATCCGCACATGACAGCTTTCTTCGCCGTAGCATTTTATTCAGGTATGCGTACCGGGGAAATCATGGCGATGAAATGGTCAGATATAGACTTCAGGCGGAATAAAATCCACGTCCGCCGGACAATGACCAAGGGACAAATAAAAGAATCTACAAAGACGGCGGAGAGCCACACAAGAGATATAGAGACCAGTCTTGACCCGTATCTTGCGAGACACAGGCAGCATACATTCATGAAATCTGATTGGATGTTTACGTCATACCTCGGTGAGCCTTTTCACCAGATTCAGAACGTATCAAAGACCTATTATGAACCGTGCCTTAAAGCTCTCGGTATCAAATACCGCAACATCTACCAGACCCGCCACAGCTTCGCCTGCCTTTTCATAGAAGCCGACGCACAACTCAACTGGATTAAAAACATGCTTGGACACAGCACACTTCAAATGCTTCTGAAGACCTACGGCAATCGTATAAACAAGGATAGTGTCGAACGTGTCAGCATACTCAATTCAACTCCTAAAAGTGCCAAAAACGTGCCAAATGAAAAAGCCAACGGCTAAACCATTGGCTTTAAAGGAAATACAAATCGGGATGACAGGATTTGAACCTGCGACCACACCCACCCCAAGGGTGTACGCTACCAGTCTGCGCTACATCCCGCAAGTACCCGTTTTATCGGGAGTTCAGTTTATACCAAACGCTTAAAGGTAAGTCAACAATTTTCTTACATTGATTAAAAAGAAAAATTCGCTCTCTTAAAGGTGTTTATGACAACGGACAAGACAACTTTATAAACATCCCTGACCTCGGTTTTTAAGGCTTTTTTTGCTTAATTCCTCTCTGAAACTCACTTTTGAATATACTCTGACATCTGCTTAACAAATATTTTACAACTTCATAGTAAATCTAACCCCAGCAGAATGTGATTATCCAAAATAACAGGAGGATAAAATGAAAAAACTGTTCACGCTTGTGCTTTCGCTTATAGCACTCGCAGGTCTCACCGTTACTGCTCACGCCAGAGAGCAAATCAGAATCGTTGGTTCAAGTACGGTTTACCCCTTCTCTTCTTATGTTGCAGAAGAGTTCGGCGCAACCAGCAAATTCCAGACTCCTATCATCGAGTCTACGGGTTCAGGCGGCGGTCACAAACTTTTCTCCGCAGGTTCAGACCTTAACACACCCGACATCACAAACTCTTCCAGAAGAATTAAAGACAGCGAGTTCAACAAGAACATGGAAGTCGGCAACAAACTTATCTCTGAAGTTACGATAGGTTTCGACGGCATCGCAATAGCTTTCAACAAAAAGAACCCTGCTATGTCTGTATCCAAGAAAGACCTCTTTCTTGCTGTTGCAGCAGAGGTTCCCGTTGACGGCAAACTTGTTGCAAACCCCTACAAAACATGGAGAGACGTTAACGCTTCTCTGCCCAACAAAAAGATCGTAATCTACGGTCCTCCCACCTCTTCCGGCACAAGAGATGCGTTTGAAGAAATGGTAATGGGTCATGTTTCCGAAAAGATGGATGAGTACGGTAAAAAAGCCTACACAAAAATTCGTCAGGACGGAGGCTACATACCCGCCGGTGAAAACGACAACCTCATCGTACAGAAACTTGCAAAAGATCCCGAAGCAATGGGTATCTTCGGTTACTCTTTCCTTGAAGAGAACACAGACAAACTGCAAGGCGCTACTGTTGACGGTTTCGCTCCCACACCTGCTAACATATCTTCCGGTAAATACCCGATATCCCGTTCACTCTACTTCTATGTAAAACAGGAACACATCGGTAAAATACCCGGAATCGCAGAATACGTTGACCTCTTCCTCAGCGAAAAAATGATCGGCGACAAAGGTCTTCTGAAAAGAATCGGTCTTATCCCGCTTCCCAAAGCTGAAAGAGACGCTCAAAGAGCAAAATGGGCAAAAAGAGTTCCCCTTAAACTCGCCGACCTTAAATAATCACGGTTCTTTGTAAATAAACGGTCTGCCGTCAATGGGCGGCAGACCCCTTTTAAAAACTGTTTGGAGTTTCAGATGCTCAAAGTTCTATTATACTTTCTCATCGGTGTTCTGCCTCTCTGTTATGCCGCATTCTATATCGGACGCAAAAAAGCCAGGACAGGAGAACTCGAATCCGGAGAAAGGTTTCACTCCAGACCCGGACACTACGGCTGGTACAGTGTAATATGGATGGCTGTGCCCTCGCTTGCCGTTTCATTCATCTTCACCATACTTGGATCATCCAAAATTTTTAAAGTCCCTTTCACAATGCACATTACAACAATCCTGCTTATTGCGGCGCTTGGTCTCTGGTATGCCCAGAAAAAAATAACCAAAGGTCTCAAAGCAAGGAATTTTATCGAGAAGACAATCAAGGTTATGCTGATAACGGCTTCCCTTGTTTCAATATTAACCACGATAGGGATCGTGTTCTCCATACTGTTTGAATCAATGAAATTCTTTTCACAGGTAAACTTCTTCAGCTTCATAACGGGAACGGAATGGGATCCGGACACCGCCTTCCTCGCAGGGGCAGGCAGAGACGCTTCAAACGCTGCACAGGCAAAATTCGGCTCGGTGCCGATATTCGCCGGCACCTTCATGATAACCCTTATAGCCCTTCTTGTGGCTGTTCCGGTTGGTCTTTTCTCAGCAATTTTCATGAGCGAATACGCATCAAACAAAATCCGCGGATGGGTGAAACCCGTCCTTGAGATACTTGCCGGAATTCCCACCGTGGTATACGGCTTCTTCGCCGCGATTACAGTCAGCCCGCTGGTTGTAAAACTGGCGGAAAGCGTCGGCTTGCAGGCTGATTACACAAACGCACTCAGCCCCGGCATCGTTATGGGAATCATGATAATACCTTTCGTATCGTCCCTTTCCGACGACGTTATAAATGCGATCCCGCAAAACATGCGCGAAGGTTCGCTGGCTCTCGGCATGACACGCTCGGAAACCATGAAGCATGTGCTTCTGCCCGCGGCAATGCCCGGTATAGTTTCCGCAGTGCTACTTGCATTGTCCCGTGCAATCGGCGAAACCATGATCGTCGTTATGGCTGCCGGTCTTCAGCCGAGACTTTCATGGAACCCGCTGGACGGCATGACAACAGTTACCGTGCGTATAGTCGATGCTCTCACAGGCGACCAATCATTCGATAGTCTTGAAACGCTTTCGGCTTTTGGTCTGGGTTTTGTGCTGCTGCTTATCACACTGGTTCTAAACGTGGTTTCCAGCATAGTTATCAGAAAGTTCCGCAAACAATACGTATAACCGGGAAATAAGATGAACAAAGAAACAAGAAGACTTAAAAAGATAAAGAAAAGACACAGAGGCGAGATTACGTTCCGTGCTCTGTCAATATCGGCAATAGTTCTGGCGGCATCGTTTCTGGTGTTTTTCCTGTCTGATATGATAAGAACCGGCTACACGGCATTTGAACAGACCGTCATACAAACGGAGATAACCTATGATGCGGATACGGTTGAGATACCGCAGCTTGCCGTTTCGGAAGAGATGGGCGATCTTGTAAGCCGCGGATTTCTGCGTCTGATACCGCAGCAGGTTGAAGAAAACCCTGGTCTGATGAACACAACAAAGACTGAATGGGTTCTTGCGGAAGCGGAAGTTGACCAGTATATGAAAGGCAAACCCAACAAGCTGTCTGAAGAGGAAACCGCCTTCGTGGACAATCTTAAAAAAGAGGGAAAGGTCAAGCTGGTATTCAATAAATGGTTCTTCTCCAACGGTGACTCAAAACTGCCTGAAATGGCGGGTCTCGCGTCCGCCGTTGTGGGCACGATATACGTTCTGTTGCTTACGATGCTTTTCTCCGTGCCGATCGGCGTTATGACGGCCATCTACCTTGAAGAGTTCGCTCCGGACAACTGGTTCACTCGTATAATAGAGGTAAACATAAACAATCTTGCCGCCATTCCTTCGATTATCTTCGGTCTTCTGGGTCTGGCTATATTCATAAACCTGTTCGGTGTACCCCGCTCGTCGGCACTGGCAGGCGGTCTCACTCTGTCGCTGATGTCTTTGCCTGTCATCATAATCAGCACAAGGGCTGCTCTTTCATCCGTGCCTGATACAATACGTCAGGCAGCGCAGGGAGTCGGCGCTTCCCCCTGGCAGGTGGTCTGGCACCACATCCTGCCTTTGAGCTTGCCCGGAATCATGACAGGTACTATTATCAGTATGGCACACGCAATCGGTGAAACGGCACCTCTGCTCATCGTGGGTATGCTCGCATATATCCCCACAGCTCCGTCAGGCGTTACACAGGCGGCAACAGTGCTTCCAGCACAGATATACACATGGTCCGGCGATTCGCTGCGCGCATACACCGAAAGAACGGCACTGGGTATCATTGTGCTTCTGTCGGTTCTGCTTCTGCTCAACGCCGTGGCAGTCATATTAAGAAATAAATACGAACGAAAATGGTAATATACATCCACACAGCATCAGGAGTTGAAAGATAATGGAAAACAACATTAAAATGAAGTCCGACAACCTGAACTTCTATTACGGAAATTTCAAAGCATTAAAGGATATAAACCTAACCTTCCCCGAAAGAAAGGTTACAGCGCTGATAGGTCCCTCCGGCTGCGGTAAATCAACCTACCTCAGATGCTTCAACAGGATGAACGACCTCATTAAAGGCATACGCGTTGAAGGCGGAATATATCTGGACGATCAGGAAATTCATGACTCAAAACTCGATGTTGTGGAACTGCGCAGACGTGTGGGCATGGTCTTCCAGAAACCGAACCCGTTCCCCAAAACAATATACGAAAACATCGCATACGCTCCAAGAATACACGGTCTTGTTTCAAAAGGAAGCGAGATGGACGATCTTGTTGAAGGCTCGCTGAAAAAAGCAGGTCTCTGGGAAGAAGTCAAAGACAGACTGAAATCTCAGGCGACAGCACTTTCCGGCGGTCAGCAGCAGCGTCTCTGCATAGCGCGTGCACTTGCCATGGAACCGGAAGTTCTCCTCATGGACGAACCCGCATCGGCTCTTGACCCAATCGCAACACAAAAAATAGAAGAGCTGATATATGAGCTTAAAGAAAGACTTACAGTCATAATAGTTACCCACAACATGCAACAGGCTGCAAGGGTTTCAGACTACACAGCGTTCTTCTACATGGGCGAGCTGATCGAGGTCGGCGATACCAGCACCATCTTCACAAACCCCACTGTCAAAAAGACAGAGGACTATATTACAGGACGATTCGGTTGATCCCTTTTCCCATATACTACCCCTTTGGGCGGTCTTTCTGACCGCCTTTTTTATGTCAGAAACTCGTTATATTTTTGCAAAGTATTATTAATATTACATAAATTCACAATCTATTGATTGACTGTATCGAAACCTCATCATAAAATCCCATAAAACAGACATTTAATTATTATTGTTCAAAATTTTACGGCGGTGAAGATATGACTCTCAATGTTAAAAACATGAGAATAAAGACAAAGACCCTCATACTGTTTTCAATCTGCATCCTTTTCAGCATCGTAATAACAGGTTATTCGGTCATAAGCACTATTGAGAACCATCTTTTCAGGCAGATTGAGACACTGCTGGCTTTTCAGGCAAATTCTCTGAAAGAACGTCTGAAAGGGTTTGACGAGCTTTCCGCAAAGCTGGCGGAATCCAACAAGGGCGACGTTAACATGATACTTGAGAACGAGCTTACATCCATAAACGACACTGCGGAGAGGATATCCGGCGCATACACCATCGCTGGTGAAGATTTTGAGGCTGTCAAATTCCGTATAATGGACATCATAGACAAAAAACGGATAGGCAAATCCGGTTTTGCGTTTGCACTGGATACGGACAGTTTTATGCTGGTTATGCCGAACATGAAAATAGAGAACGAGGATTCCCTTCTGGGGCAGCTCAAAGGTAAGAATGACATCACTATCCTGAAATCCAGAACCGGTGAGAGACTATACACCAGATGCAGTTTCAGCGAAAAATACCAATGGCTTCTATGCGCGTCACTGCCTGAAAGGGAAGCGTCGTCCGGCTCCATCTATATTGACAATTACGCAAAGAAGTCCTTTGAGAACATGGTTCAGACCCAGACGATAGGTAAAACAGGTTATTATTTCGTGATAGACATGAAAGGCAGTGTAATGATGCACCCGGACAAGGCTATGAAGGGCAAAAACCTGTCCAAAGAGAGCTTTATCAAAGAGATGCTGAAAAACAGACAGGGGTCGCTGACATACAACTGGAAAGGGCAGCGCAAACTGGTAAGCTATGCGTATATCGAACCGCTCAACTGTATTCTGGCTGGCGGAGCACCAGCTTCGGAGCTTGTGGGCGGAATTATAGGCGGCATTATATTCCGCTTCACCGTCATAGCCATAATAGTCATAATCGCCGCTTCAATCTTTATGAACATCCTTTTTAAAAGTAACATAGTAAACCCTATAAACAGGCTTGGCAGTTTCCTTGAAAAACTGTCTTCAGGCGATCTGACGTCCAGATACGACATCAACCGAAGAGACGAGGTAGGCGAAATGGGTGAACACGTTAACCACATGGCGGACAACTTCAGTGCCACGCTGAAAGATGTCAGCACGGCAGCAAACGACGTGAATAAGCACTCTAACGAGCTACTGAATTCCAGCAGTCAGCTCAGCGAAGCAATCAGATCACAGTCCGAGCGCACGGCAAAGGTCGAACGCGCGGTGCGTGAGATCCTTGTATCATTCGAGAACATTTCCAACAACATAGACCGCGTGAGCACCGAGGTGATGCAGATAAGAAACAGCGCAGCCAACGGGCAAAAGACGCTTGAAGAAACTGTTTCAGGAATCAGTACCCTCACAGCTACAGTCGTCAGCACATCGGAAAACATGGACAGTCTGGGCGAATCTTCCGCTCATATAACGGAGATTTTGCAGGTGATAACAGATATTGCAGATCAGACGAACCTGCTGGCGCTCAACGCGGCAATTGAAGCAGCCAGAGCAGGCGAACACGGCAGAGGTTTTGCAGTTGTAGCTGACGAAGTCCGCAAACTTGCGGAACGCACAAGAAGCGCCACAGAGGAAATATCAGGCATGACGGATAACATCCGCAGACAGGTTGAAACGTCAGTAAACGATTTCGAAAAAGGGGCAAAACTGGCAAAACGCGGCGAAGAACTCATATCCGGGCTGAAATACGCTCTGGAAGAGATAATCAACGGCGTTATCAGCGTTTCTGACAGCATACAGTCCATTTCTGCCGCAATGGAACAACAAAACAGGTCGAGCCGCGATATATCAGAGAACTCCGCAACCATCGCCTCTTTTTCCAAAATGAACGCAGAAATAGCCGCATCCAACTCTTCACAAGCTGATATTTTGAACGGACTCGCGGAAAGTCTTGGTCAGGCTGTGAAAAAATTCAGGTTGAATAATAACTGACAGGGGTGTAAAGTCCAGTCCTCATGATTACCTTTTTAAGGATTGGCAATGCAGAACAAATTTAGAGAATATTTCGCGGACAGTTCACTGCTGTTCATATCGCTGATATGGGGCAGCACGTTCATAATCATCAAGCAGTCGGTTGAGCTTTTCGAACCTATCACCTTCGTAGGGGTACGTTTTTCCATCGCTCTGGCTATCATGCTGGTATTCTGCTATTTTCGCCGCGAACTCTTCTCCTATGCGCTTCTGAAAGACGGAATAAAGATAGGGCTGACTCTGTTTCTGGTCTTCACCTTCCAGACACTCGCGCTTAAATATGCAAAGGCAACAGAGGTGGGCTTTCTTACCGGAACATACGTCCTTTTTGTACCGATTCTTTCTGCAATATTCCTTAAAAAACATGCACATATATTCTCTTGGGTCGGCGTTGCTCTCTCCACAGCCGGTATGTTGATGATAACCCTTACAGACAGTATAAGCCTCTCCACAGGTCAGGTTTTCGCACTGATAAACTCATTTTTTATCGGTGTTCAGATAATCATGACAGACAAATATTCCAGAAAATACGATGCGATGCTGCTTACAACTGTAGAGGTAGGCGTTGTTGCCGTGATGTCGTTGCTTTATGCAGCAGCATTCGAAAATCCTGATTTCAGCGGACTGAAACATCCTTTCGTGATGTACTCGCTCCTTTTCAATGCCACAATAGCCACCGTTTTCTGCTTCTTCGTTCAGATGGCGATGCAGAAACACACCACCCCCACAAAAGCTGCCATTATGTTCACCATGGAGCCTATATCATCAGCCTTTTTCAGCTTTTTCATAGGTGGGGAAGTGCTGCTTTTTAAACAATATGCAGGTGCGGCTTTAATAGTACTTGCCATTGTTGCGGCAGAGGCAGGCACTCATATCCGTCTTAAAATGCGTAAATAATAACTTGATTTTTCAGTTTAATGTTTACATATTCTGCATATGTCTTGTAAACAATATGAAACAACACTAAACAATCTAAACACGTGTTCAATCAGAATAACTTTCGTAATCTTCATCATATCTGCCGTTTTAACTTCCATTTTAATCTCTTTTGCAATCACTTATAAAAATAAGAATACAATTGCAGAAATCAGAAAACATGAAACTATCATCATAAACGAGCAGGTCAGAGAGGTAAACCGTACTTTTAAGCAGGCGTCTGAAGACACAATGCATCTTGCATCGGACAAAAATCTTGCCGAATATCTGAACACCGGCAATAATGAGAAAAAGAATTATTTTGCAGACGAACTTATCCATTTCGCATCAGTCAAAAGCAATTTTTATAAACTCCGCTATATTGATGAAACCGGAAAGGAAAAACTACGGATAAACAGGCAGTTTGAAAAACCATATTCCGTCACCGATTACTACCTGCAAACAAAATTTGACAGATACTTCTTTAAGGAAGCAATACACAGCAGCCGTGGAACGCTTTACACGTCGCCTATAGATCTTAACGTTGAAAACGGGGTAATAGACGTGCCGCTGAAACCTACAATACGGTTCTGTGTCAATCTTTCCGACAGCAATGGCGCGGAAAAGGGGCTTTTTGCCGTAAACTATTCACTTGACGGACTGTTCAACAGGATAATGAAGAATTCAAAAGACACGGTTGGCAGCCCTATGCTTGTAAACGGCGACGGTTACTGGCTTATGGACAGCGGCGAAAACGAATGGGGTTTCATGCTTGACGAAAGAAGAACAATGACATTCCCTGCTGAATTTCCGCAGGAATGGCAGGAGATAACGAAAACTCAGGACGGACAGATAAAGACCGATAAAGGACTGTTCACTTTCAAGACCATTCACATCATCAACAGCTTGGACAGCTCAGTCACCACGCGAAATAACGATATCGTTATTCATATAATTCAGCGGGTAAACCCGCAGATACTGGACAGTTTTATAAAATCGAAAGCCACTGACTCCGCCCTGCTTACGGTTCTGGTGATACTTCTGGCTGCGGTTCCGGCGTGGGTATTATCCGAACAATACGCAAAAAGAAAAATGAAAAAAGACGTTAAAACCATCGGAGAAGGATTCGACATCGGAACGGAACTTCCGGGCAAAATGTCATTTTTTGAAAATCTCAGAGACACAGTTGATAACGCTTCCAAAAGTGACGCTTTATGCGGATTGATTCTCATTGAGCTTCTAAACTGGCAGAATATCATGCAGCAGCAGGGAATTGAAACCACCGACAGAATATGGGGCAGCGTAGCGGATAATGTCCTTAACTTTGAAAATGAAAACTGTTTCGTCGGTTATTCCTGTGGTAACGCCATCGGCATCATAGTGAAAAATGTCGATAACAAACAGTCGCTCTCCGAACTCGCATCAAACATAGCCACCCTTATTTCCGCCGGACTGAAAAGAGAATACCCGGACATAGAGACAGAGGTTTCTTATGGCACATGCATCTATCCAGAAGAGGCATACAGGTTCACCGACATGTATACCTTCGCATCGTCAAACATATCCGAAAGGCAGAAAAACGCAGTGAAATGACAAAATAATTCTATTTTACCCTTATTTAAAAAAGTTTTTATTATGAAAACACGTTCAGACGATAAATCATGCGTAATATTTCCGGATTAACCCGCAAACAGCCTCCAGAGTAGTTTACATATTTCATACTATAAACCAGTCACTTAGAAGATTTATTACATCATGAATAATACATCTATATTATATTTTTACATACAATAACGAACTATTTTAACTTTTTTGTATTTTTCCTATTTTTTTTATTGACTAACAGAACCATTCAGAATAATAACAGTCAAAATTCATATATGATACCGCAGACAAACAAAAAAGCTGTCTGCATCGGGTCAGGGAGCCTTTTCATGGCAGAGCAAACTACTATTTCCGCGGAGCCTTCCCGATGGACTGCTTTAACGGAAAAAGCTAAACAGGAAAACGTCTGGGGAATAGCCTCCAGCTTCGACATTTACAATTGTGACCCCGAAACGATCAGGGATGCAGACGCTATCAAAACCTTCGTTAAGGAGCTTTGTGACCTTATCGAAATGAAGCGTTTCGGTGAAACCGTTGTAGTCCATTTCGGTGAAGACGAAAAAGTCGCCGGATTTTCCATGACCCAGCTTATTGAAACCTCCCTTATTTCGGCGCATTTTGCCAACCTGACAAACACCGTATACCTTGATGTTTTCAGTTGCAAACCATACGACCCTGCTCTGGTGGAGAATTTCGCAATGAAATTCTTCGGCGGCGACCGCTGCAATGTAAACGTGAATCTCAGGTATTAAATGCTAACCTGCAAAATCCATACAGACTCTGCCGTCTGCCGCAGACTGTGGGAAACATACATCCCAAGCAAGGTTGTTTTCGACCTCTGGGAAGTTCGTAACGCGTTCCACAGTACATTTGACCGCAGGCTATGCTTCGTAACTGCGGAAACAGACGGCTGTATAAATGGGTTTCTTCCGCTGTGTATGATACCCGAAACGGGCACACTGGGTTTCTTCCCCGGAGAATCGTGGCATGGCAAAACGTGGCTGGAGCAAAACCGCCTTTATGCTGATTCCCAGGAAACGCTGAATGCAATGATAACCTGCGCAACAGAGCACACAGGGCTGAAATATCACATCCGCTACCTTGTGCCGGATGAGCAGCTTGGCACAGATGCGGAGGACGAAACCGGATACCTGTTCACTCCCGCCCGCTACGGCTGCAACATGGAAGGATATTACGCCTCTTTTTCCGGCAGAAACGCAAAAAAAATGAAAAAAGAATCCTCTGTATACGAAAACTCCGTTAAAGTGGTTTACGACAAACCGGAGGATTTTGAATTGCTAATAAAGATGAACACCGACAGATTCGGCAACGATTCATATTTTTCAGACGCAAGATTTGCGGACGGATTCAGAAACCTCGCATGTTATCTGCGCGCAAATAACATGTTGCGCATCACCTCTGTTCTTGTTAACGACGAATACGCCGCCATTGACGCAGGGAGCATCTTCAACAACGTATACACGCTGCTTGCGGGCGGAACCAGTGCGAAATTCCCCGGCATAGCAAAGTTCATAAACACGCTGCATCTTGAATATTCGTGCAAAATGAAATTCGACCACGCAGATTTTCTCTGCGGCAATTTCTCGTGGAAATCCATGTTCCACCTTGAGCCGCGCCCGCTCTATAAAATATCCAACACGGACGAAGCGGTTTTCGAGGTATGCCATGCATAACAACCGTGTTCTGGTTGTCGGCTCAACGCCGGATTACAACGAGATAATTTACACCAGATATGGCTGCGAGACCCTTTTTCTGACAGATAAAAACCAAAGCGCTGAATGGCGCGGTTTCAAACCGCCGAAAACAGACGAATGTCTCTTCGATCTCTCAGACCACGAAGGTGCAATAGAGGCGATACTCGCCCATGCAGACATGCACGGAATAACTATAAACGGAATAACCTGCTTCGACTGCGAGGCTCTGCCGCTGGCAGCAAAAGCCGCCGAACGTTTAAACCTGACGTTTTCACCTCTTTCCGCCATAGAAAACGCCCGTTCGAAAGCCGGCTCTCACCTTCTCTGGCAGAAAAACGGCGTCCCCTGCCCAGCCACAGTCAGATTATTCTCACCTGAAGACCTTGAAAAAACCGCTCACAAAGCCGTCTACCCCTGCGTTATAAAACCCGCCACAGGAAGTGGAAGCGAACTTGTTTTCCGTGTGGAGAACCCTGAGCAGACAGCTGAAAAATATTTATACATCATAGACAGAATAGCAACCCACCCCAATCAGCGTATGTATCCGATTTGCGGCTGCACACTGGAACAATTCATCGACGGAGATGAGTTCAGCTGCGACTGGATGATGCACGAAGGAAAAGCCGAAATAATCCGTATAGCGGAAAAAGTGCGCAGAGATGACCTTTCATTCGGAACTGCGTCCGCATATATTGTGCCGCCTTCCAAACCTGTAGATGCTGAAAAGTTGAAAGAAATACTTGTAAGAGGCGCAAAAACCCTTGGATTTGAAAGCATGGTGGCAATGACCGATTTCATAGTGCAGAACGGTCAGATATATCTGATAGAGATGACACCGCGTTTCGGCGGCGACTGCCTGCCCGACACAGTTATGGCGTCCGCAGGGTTCGACATCTTCCGCGCGGCGCTTGACTACGCCGTAACAGGCGAAATATGCATCCCGACCTTCTGGCTGCCCGCGGTTTCTGTGCGTATTATCGCCGAGCGGACCGGAATACTGAAAAAAGCCTCTGTAATGCACGACCACAGAATAATTTACGTAAATATAGAACGCGAAGAGGGGCACAGAATCATTCTGCCGCCGGAAAACTATTTTTCACGTCTGCTGGGTCACGTCGTTTTCCGACCAGACGAAGGCACGGACATTCGCGAACAGATTAACGAAATACGGGCAAAAATTTCTGTGGAATACGCCTGATGTACACATACGAACATGATGAAGCGGTGCGGAAACTGCTGAACAAGCGCACACCCGCCCTGCCCGCTGAACTGGTTCTCAACTGCGTCCGTAAAACCCATTCAAAAGCAGATATATTTTTGCAAACACGTGAAAAATTCGGTTCACCGCTATATTTTCTTGATATTCCGGCGCTTATTGAACGCGCAGAACGCTTTAAAAACGCTTTTAACGCTGTTTTCAACGATTTCACTCCCTATTTCGCTATGAAAAGCTGCAACCACCCCGAAATTATCAGAACGCTGGCGGAGAACGGTCTGGGCATAGACGTTTCAAGCGGAGCAGAGTTTCAAACCGCGCTTAACTGCGGCGCAAAAAAGATTGTCTTCAGCGGTCCGGCAAAGACCATCGCAGAGCTTGAGCTTGCAGTGAGCCACGCAGACAGGACAATCATTCTATGCGACAGCTTCACCGAGCTGAAAAAACTTATGACTATCGGCAAACCGGTCAGCATCGGCGTGCGCATAACCACAGAAAACAACCCGCTGTGGCGCAAATTCGGAATACAGCCACACGAACTTGAAGAGTTTATAAACATGGCTGAAAACACCTGTGCCCGTTTCTGCGGGGTACAGTTTCATTCCAGCTGGAACCTGAAACCGGACAACCATGTTGAGCTGGTACAGAAACTCGGAAAAAACATAAGAAACCTGCCCGAAAAACATAAAAAACAGATTGATTTCATAGATATAGGCGGCGGTTACTGGGTTGAGGAAGGGGAATGGATGCTGGCGGACACTGCGGAGGAGATGAAGCTCAATAAACAGCTTTTAAATCACCCGTGCGACCCGCTGGATCACCGCTATCTGCCGTCAACCGACATAGAAGCCTATGCTCTTGCACTTGCGGATGCTGTAAAAAAGCACATTTTCCCGCACATTACCTGCCGTATATTCGCCGAACCGGGACGTTTCATAGCCCACGGTGCAATACACATGCTCCTCACGGTTGAGGACATGAAACAGCCGGACATAGCCATAACAGACGGCGCAACGAATATGCTTGGCTGGGAGCGGTACGAAATGGACTATTTCCCCGTGATAAACGTATCGAAGGTATCAGAAACCGAGCACCCAATGATGGTTCTCGGTTCGCTCTGCACTCCCCACGACGTATGGGGGTTCGCATACCACGGCAGCGGGATGTCCATAGGCGATCTGCTGGTTGTGCCGGATCAGGGAGCCTACACCTACAGCCTTCGGCAGAACTTCATCAAAACTATTCCTGAAAGTGTGGTTTTCGACGGCAAAAAAGTTAACATGGTAAATTGCACTTCTATTCTTTGATAACAGTGATAAAATCCCCGCATCAGTTAGCGGAGGAAATATGAAAAAGACTTTAACATGTATGGCTTTCGCAGCCTGCCTTTCAATCGTTTCCGTTGCAAAAGCGGATATCAATGTAAGCATCGACATGAACGGAATGCCTAATGTGAACATCTCCACCAACACTTCTGTCGTCCTTATGCCTGACACTCCCGACGTTTACTTCGTACCCGATTCAAACGATGACGTATTCTTCTGGAACGGCATGTGGTGGCATTCATGGCAGGGAAAATGGTTCAAATCCGAAAACAATAACAGCGGATGGCAACCATGTAACAGAGCACCTGAGTTCTCCTCCAAAGTAAACCCGCACTGGCGCCAGAACTATAAAGAAGGAAAATGGAACGGTAAGCCGTGGAGTTACAAAAAAGTACCCTACGGTCAGATGAAAAAAGAACAGAGACATGAAAAAGGTAACCCCAAAGACAGGGGAAACGGTAAGGACAAGGGTCACAAAAAGAACTGGTAAAACATATAAGCCGCAGAGTTTCCGCTGCGGCTTTATTTTTTGAATATATCGTCCAGAATGGTTCCCGCCTGCCCTATCACATATTCCGAACCGAATACGGACAGATGATCGTCGTCGGCATAGAGAGATTTTCCGCCCTCAGTCAGTTTACACTCACCATCTTTACAGAGAATGTCCTGGATATTCACAACCTTAACGTTGGTTTTCGCTTTAACTTTTTCAAGCACCTGAAACACAAGTTCGTTGCGCTCCTGATAATGGCTGTAAGGCAGAGCTGACGTTACGAACGATGTAAGCGCCGGAAAAATGTGTTTAAAGTATTCTATCTTTCCCATCTCCGATGGAACATCATATGGCACCTCCGGAACGTCCATAACGAAATATACGTTCTTTCCAGCACGCTCAAGGGAACCGATAGTGCGCACGAGGCTCTCTTCAAAAACCTTCAGATTGTCATGCTCAATGACGTTTTTTGTTATCCCGTCGTCAAGGGTCATCTCAGAACCCGCATCGTTGCCCAGAGTGGGTTTGCCGGAATAGACCTCCCACCTGCCGACCAGAAATATATTCTTCATATTCTTGTCGGCGGCAACGTCTTTGAAAATTATATCGTTGAACTGACGGCAGTTTGTGGGTACATCATTTATGAGTATCCGCACCAGACGCAGTGGCGGGCACGCGGATTTTCCTGCAAAAACACCTGTAACGCCGTTAATGTGGGCATATTTATCCATCCCGTCGGTAAGTGACAGCGCGTGGGAATCGCCCCAGACAATGAACGTAGGTTTGTTCTTTTTGTCCCCCATGCGGCAGAGGTTGTCTATGTCCGCCTTCATGGGGTCGCGGTAATAGCAGTCGGTGCTTCTGTATCTGCTCTCTTTAACGTCCGTCACGAAGTTCACGGATTCCGGCATCCTGAAAGGCATACCGTCTGTTTTGTATATAACTGTGCCCATGGCAGTGAACAGCAGCATGACAGCGGCTGATGCTTTAAAAAGTTTTGAAGGCACATGAAATTTCTTTTTACGCACCGGATGTTCTACAAAATAATAAGACACAATGGCGAAAAAAAACGTAATCGCGATGATAAACAGGTTGTCCATAAAAAATGCGTCGCCGGTTATGTTCTTGTAATAATTACGGAAAGAGAAGAACACCCAGTGCCACAGATAAAGCGCGTATGAAAGAAGACCTATGAAAACCAGCGGACGGAATGAGAGCAAGCGTCCCAGAATACTGCCCTCGCCTGCGTATATGATAAGAGCTGCGCCGACACATGGCAAAAGAGCGCTATAGCCGGGAAACGGCGTTGCGGTGTTAAAAAAAGCTACGGAAGCGGCTATCATAAAGGCGCCCAGAAGTGAAAGCGCATCAGCGGTAAATCTGTTCTCAACGCGTTTGAACACACCAAGGGAGAGCATCGCGCCAAGCATCAGCTCCCACGCACGGGTCGGCAGAAGATAAAAGGACATCTCCGGTTTGCGGTATGTCAGAAATATGCTCAAAGCCAGCGAAACGGCGAAAACAGCCGTTACAGCAAATTTGGTATTCTTACGGTTTTTATACAGCCAGAGCAGAAACAGAGGAAAAATTATATAGAACTGTTCCTCAACACCAAGCGACCATGTGTGCAGCAGAGGTTTTGTCTCTGCGGCAGCGTCAAAATAGCCGCTCTGTTTCCAGAAAAAGAAATTTGAGCTGAAAAATACTGTAGCTATGACGCTCTTACCAAAATTTCTGAAATGTTCCGGCAAAAGCAGAAAGCCGGACAATATCACAGAGACAAGTATCATGAAATAAAGCGCCGGAAAAATACGCTTTATGCGGCGGACATAAAAATTTGATACGGTGAAGGTTCCTTCCGCAATCTCCGCGGAGATTATCCCCGTTATGAGATAACCGGATATCACGAAAAAGATATCCACACCGACGTAGCCGCCGGAAAATACGGAAATCCCTGCATGGTAAAGGATAACCGGAAGAACGGCAACCGCCCTCAACCCGTCAACGTCTTTCCTGTACTGCAATATTGCACCACCAGATATAAATGAGAGTGGATTATATTATCAAACACAGCGAAACACAAGATAAGGGTTGCGTAAAAACAATAATAGTGTATATACACTATTATGAAAAAAGAAAGCTCTGTCTGTAACTGCGTAAACATACGCAGGGCAGCTCAATCTGTAACTGAAATATACGACGGACACCTCGCGCCAAGCGGTCTTAAAATAGGGCAATTCTCCATGCTGAAACATATTCAGGCAATGGCGCCTGTAAATGTAAGCAGACTGGCGGAAAAAATGCGTCTGGACAGAACAACCCTTGTCCGCGGGCTGAAAACACTTGAGAAAGACGGTCTTATTCTCGATACTGCGGAAACAGGCACCAGAAGCCGGAGCCTTACGCTCACGCAAAAAGGCGAGGATGTGCTGAACACCGCAGTAAAGCTCTGGGAGCAGGCTCAAAAGCATATTGAAAATAAACTGGGTTACGGCACTCTGAAAGATCTTACTGCCCTGCTTCTTAAAATTGAATCGCTTACACCTTAATTTTTTATAATAAACGTGCATATACACGATAAGAGAGTTTTATGAAACAACAGATTATCAGGCAGATACAAAACCATATTTTCAACCATCCGGAAAACGTGCATCCATTGACGAAAAAAAAGTTTTACGAAATACCTGACGTATTCATCGCCGATGCTTCTGATAAAATATTCGAAAAATTCAGAAAGGTTGTATCCCCGGAACATATGACCCCTGAAGAGGCGTTTGAGCTCGCATACGGTAAAAACTCCTTTAAAGGCGGTTCAGTGATAGTCTCTGTTTCCCCGATACATGAGACCGTGCGCATCAGCAACAGAAAATGTAAAGACATGGCGTCAAAGGAGTGGGCGCTCGGCAGAGGACATGGCGATGAGGTTTTTCACAAAAACAGATTCAAAGAAATTGTCACTCAGATACATGAGATGGGGTACAGAGCTGTGGCGCCATGGCTTTCCGAAGGTTTCAGAGTTTTCAGAACCGACACTTTTTCATCAAACTGGTCGGAGCGGCACATAGCATATGCAGCAGGTGCCGGAACCTTCGGTCTGAACGACAGTTTTATAACGGAAAAAGGAGCGTGCGTGAGGATAATATCAATTGTTACGGATATTTTGATGGAACCTGACACCCGTACAGACAAAAACCACACGGCAAACTGCCTTTTTAAGTCGAAAGGTTTGTGCGGAGCGTGCATAAAAAGGTGTCCGGTCAAAGCCATAGACGATTCAGGGCATGACAAAATGAAATGCGCTCTGTTCGTTTACGGAGAGGGATCCAAAAAATTTGCCGCAGAGGTTGGCGGTATAGAAAAAACAGGGAGCGGATGCGGGCTTTGCCAGACAGGAGTGCCATGTGAATACCGCAACCCTACGCAGCAAACCGGTTCATGAATTCAATCTTACGGGTCTCTGAACAGGAAAAACAACTCTGAACAGACAGGCGTGAAATACCTTGAATTAGGCGGCTTAATAGCCTATAGTTTGTCTCTCAAAATCAATATAAGGTTAAATAATGCTCCGTAAAAAAATCAATCAGATAATCGGCGCCGCTTTTTCAGAATGCGGCTATGAAGGAAATTTCTCAGAAGTACTAAACTGCAAGCTGCCGGAACTAGGCGATTTCTCATCCGTGGGCGCACTGCCCGCTGCGAAACAGTTCAAAAAACCGCCCAGAGAAATTGCTCAGGAAATTGTGAACAAACTTGAGGGCAACCCGCTTTTCGAAAATATAAGGATAGATGGTCCCGGATACATAAATATGAAAGTAACAGGCACTTTTCTGGCAAACAGCCTGAAAGAGATGCTCGATTCAGTAAACCTCGCCTGTACAGACGGTAAAAAAGAGATGATAATCGTGGACTACGGTGGCGCGAATGTGGCAAAACCTCTACACGTAGGGCACCTGCGCGCGGCAATCATTGGCGAATGTCTCCGCCGCGTGGCGAAATTCCGCGGACACGACGTCGTGGGCGACGTGCACCTCGGCGACTGGGGACTTCAGATGGGAATGATAATCCACGAACTGTCGCTCAGACATCCGGAATGGACCTATTTCGATGAAAATGCAAATATTTTCCCGACAGAAGCGCCTGTCACCATAGAAGATCTGGAAACGCTCTACCCCACTGCCAGCAAAAAATCCAAAGAAGACGAGGACTACCTCAACGCCTGCCGTAAAGCAACAACAGAGCTGCACGCCGGACGCAAAGGATACAAAGCGCTCTGGCAGCATGTTGTAAACGTTTCTGTTGCCGACCTGAAATCTGACTACTCACGTCTGCTGGTGAATTTTGACCTTTGGCTTGGCGAAAGCGATGCTCACCAGTATCTCGATACACTCATAGAAAGATTCATAAAAGAGGGCTACGCAAAAGAGAGCGACGGCGCACTCATAGTAGAGGTTGCAGAAGAAACCGACAATCACAACGTCCCCCCTGTTATCCTCAGAAAAAGCGACGGCGCGGCGCTTTACCATGCAACTGACATCGCGACGATATACGAGCGCGTGAAAGATTACGATCCTTCAATAATACTTTATGTGGTTGATAAAAGGCAGTCTCTCCACTTTGAACAGGTATTCCGCTGCGTGAGGAAAACAAAACTGGTCAGAGACAACGTTTTACTCCAGCATATCCCTTTCGGCACAATGAACGGCACAGATGGCAAACCATTCAAAACCCGCGAAGGCGGCACGTTAAAACTGAAAGAACTGATAAGTACCGTTACGGAAAAAGCGTTCAGCAAACTTGTTGACGGCGGCTATGGCGCAACCCTCAGCGATGAAGAAAAAAGATACGTTGCGGAGTGTGTGGGCATAGCGGCGCTGAAATTCGGCGACCTCAGCAACACATGCGCAAGGGATTATATATTCGAACTGGACAGGTTCCTTGAATTTGAAGGAAAAACAGGACCCTATCTTCTCTATTCCGCCGTGCGGGCAAAATCCATACTCGCAAAGGCAGGTGCGGACGACGTAGCTGTTTCAGACGTCAAGGAACCGGTATCACAGGAAGAGTTCAACCTTATGCTTGCGCTTCAGGCGTTTCCGGAGGCATGCGAGATGTCGTTCCGCAACAGGGAACCCATGGTTCTATGCGAATACGGATACAATATAGCGGCGGCATTCTCGTCCATGTACGCAAAAACAAATATTATCAGAGAAACAGATCCGGAAAGGAAAAAGGCTATGCTGGCACTCGTGAAGGCTTATCTGCGGGTGATAGAGACTGTGCTCGACCTCCTTGGAATAAAGGCACCCGAAAGGATGTAAATAAAAAAGGGCTTAGGATTTCTCCTGAGCCCTTTCATTTTATAGGCACGGCAGGGATTGAACCAGCGACCCTCGCCACGTCAAGGCGATGCTCTCCCACTGAGCTACGTGCCTGTCGGAAGTGAGATAATACATATTCACAAAAACTTTTTCAACAACTTTTTTAACCCCAGCTAAGTTTTCCGCCGTTGAATCCTATAACGCCCAGCACGGGAACGTTCAGGAACATCATGACATTATAGAACAAGCTCTCCTCTCCTCCCTTGAAGACAACCAGGACCTCAACAGCACACATGAAAAGGAGAATAAAAGAGAAGGTTATTTTTGTAAGAAAAATCTTGTTCCGGGTAAGGTTATAATTTACCCACCAGCTGACAAATCCCGAAACTATCGTTGGCACAAGAAACACCGCAGCAGTTGCAAGCGCATAAAACCCGGCGGTGGAAAAAGAAGGATAACCCGTGAAATAATAGATAAGCTGCATTATGACAGCAAAGTTTATAAGTCCCATAGGAAAGTGAATAAGCATCGGGTGCGGATGGAATATTCTGTAAAGCGCCCTTACGGTATCCTTAACGGTCTTTTCCTGTGCCGGCTGTTCTTTTGTTTCGCGTATGGTCTCAATATCGCCTATACGGGCATATCGCTCAAGAACCTCCGCGCCGTGGGGAGCGTTTTTCAGAGCCTCAGTCAGATCCATCCCCGCGAAGTGCTTTCCGGCGTGTTTTCCGCTCTTCCAGAGTTTGCTCTCTGTCACGTCGTAAATTTTCCCTTCGTTGGACACATAGCTCTTTCGTCCCTCTTTTCCGTCAAAATTCTGTAGTTCCTCTTTTTTCACTTTCATCTCCGGAAAAATTTGGTTAATATCTGAATCTAGTATACATGATAAACACTTTCAAGTCTTTACTGGACGGTGTTTTTTATTGCTAAATTGACTGAAAACGGTAAGTTTATGATAAAAATAAGAATAACCTTTGTATTAACTATATTTCTCATGTACGCATGTTCAATAGCAGCCCCCAGCTTTACAGATACACCTGAAACGATCAATATAAACCAGATGAACAGAAGACTCAAAGCAATGCAATACACGATTCAGGCTGGTGCTTTCGGAGACGTTAATAATGCAAAACGTCTTGAGGCAAAGCTGGACGCGAACGGTCTTGACTCATATCACTTTCTTGATAAAGACGGTCTCTATAAAGTGCGCTTCGGAAACTTTACAGGGCGCACAGAGGCAGTTGCAACGGCAAAACGCTTACAGCGCAACGGATATATAGACGTGTTTTATGTTGTGGCTCCGGAGGAATATGAGGCAGCGAAACCGGAATATCTCGGTGACGTATCCGGTCTGCGCAAAGCGATAGTAGAAACTGCCATGCGTTATATCGGTGTGCCCTACGAGTGGGGCGGCGTATCAGACGCAGGATTTGATTGCAGCGGGCTTACAATGGCTGTTTACAGATTGAACGGACTCGATCTTCCCAGAGTTTCCCACGAACAGTTCGAAGAGGGAAGCTATGTCAGCAAAGATGAACTCCAGCCCGGCGACCTTGTTTTCTTCGACACAAGAAGGCTCGGCAGGGTTTCCCACGTGGGTATATACATCGGCAACGGAAAATTTGTCCATGCGCCCAGCCGCGGAAAACACGTCCGTGTTGAAAATCTTGACCTTGATTATTTCGTGAGATCCTACAGAGGCGGCAGAAGCTATTTCTAAAGTATTTTTCATAAGTCATGTCGCATAAAGAAATACGAGACTGCTTCACCATTACGGGTTCGCAGAGACTGGGAGAAAGAACCGTCTTCGCGAGGGCTTTATGCCCGACGCGTTCTCCTCATAACTCTAAGCCAGCAGCTTCATAAAGAACGCTATCCAGAGAGGTATCGTCACAACACTTACGAGAGTTGTTGTGAATATCGTCTGAGCTGCGGTCTCAACGTCGCCGCCAAAATATTTCACGATAACGATACTCAGCATTCCGGCAGGCATTGAAGCCTGAACAGCGGTTATCATCTTCAGCTCATGAGAAATCGGCAGAATCATCACTGTAAACACCATAAGTGCGGGAATGATGAACATCCGCAAAAGCACAGCGCCGAGCGAAACCTTCCAACCACCCTTTTTAACAAGCGCCGAAGCCGTCTCAGCCAGTGTCGCGCCGCTAACAAATATGCCTATCGGTATTGCGGAAACAACAATGGGATGGATAGCAGTTTTCAACCATGCAGGCATAACGGATGCACCGAATATAAAATTCACCGCCAGAGACGCAAATATCGCTATGAGCGGCGGATTTTTAAGCAGCGCTTTCATGTTCTTTATGGAAAATCCGGTGAGCATACCTATCCCTACAGACCAGTAAGCCGTGTCTATACCTATGTTATGCACAAGCAGCAACCCGACGGCGCTTTTACCCAGCAGAAATTCCGTGAGCGGTATGGATATGAAACCGTAATTGTATATGCCTACTGTAAATGCGAAAGACGCTTTTGAGTCCCTGCCCTCAACACCGAAATACTTTGCGGTGAGCATGGAAACTATATAGCCGATGACGATGCCGTAAAAGCCTACCAGCGGAGCGGAAATTACGTTTCCGATATCGTTCAGCACTTCGTTGCCGACGACGTAGTTGACTATAAGCACCGGAACCAGAAAGTTGATGTAGATTTTAAGGATAAGTTTTTCGGGCTTTCCCCTTGTCAGCCCGATGCGGTTCGCCGCACCGCCCAGAAATGCGAACGCCATATAGGGCAGCAGCACCGCAAAAATACCGGAATAGGTCATTGTATATCCCTGTGATAAAAAAAGCTCCCCGTCAGGAGAGCCTTATCAGTGTCTTTATCTTACGCAGACGCACTCTATCTCTATAAGAACGTCCTTAGGCAGCCGCGCCACCTCAACAACAGCTCTTGCGGGTCTGTGGTCGCCCATGAAGTCCGCGTATATCTCGTTAATAGCGCCGAAATCGTCCATGTTCTTTATGAAAATAGTAACCTTTGCAATGCTCTTTTTACCGAACTCAGCGTCCTCAACAACAGAAATAAGGCTTTCAATGGCTCTTTTCGCCTGTTCTTTTATACCGCCTTCCACAATTTTCATAGTTTCCGGATCGAGAGGTATCTGTCCGGAAACAAAAAGCATGTTGCCGGAGATTATCGCCTGACTGTAGGGTCCGATTGCGGACGGTGCTCTGTCTGTCTGAAAAGGAATATTCATATTCTAAGCCCCCTTATGATTGTCCAAGACATGTAATATTTCTGCTCCTCGCTCAGAGGTTCGAAAAACATCTCGTGTTCGGTCTCATTTTTAAAGAGATAGCGGTTGAAAGTTTCGCTGCCGAAAAGCGACTGAACCTCACTGACGGAAGCGTCGCAAATCAGCTCTTCTGTCTTTATGTTCATAAACAGGTTATGCACGGAATTGCTCACCGTTAAAGCCCATCTGGTAAGTTTGTCCCGAACAGGCATCTGCGAAGCGTCGGACAGCATGGCGAGAACATCCCTGCCCTGTGAATCATACACTTTAGGGTAGGACGAAAGCACGAGTCGTCCGCCAACGTTCAAAGAGCCGTGGAGCGCGTATACAACATCGTGGATAGGCTGAAACATAAACGTTCCGCCGAGAGATATATGAGTGTCTGCTCTCATGCGGCGCATTGTCTGGGCAACGGACATATCTACCTTGAGCGGAATGATATTCTCCGGCACACCGGACATATCGTATGTCAGAGCATACACAGTGTCGTAAATGTTTTTATCCAGAAGATATTTCGCCGTTATGTAGTTATTGAAAGAGGATTCACAAACCTTTCCGCCGGATTTAAGCGACAGCCCGTCAAGGAGTTTATAGTAGATAATCTGCAAATCTTCCGTCTGTCTTCTATTCAATTTATTACCTTTTTATTTACATGCTTCTGATTATCGTATATTGTTATAAGTGTTTGCGTGTGGCTAACAATATACTCTGATTTTTAAAATCGACAACTCATATTTTACGGGGATTCTTCGGATGAATATTAACGATGTACTGGCTCTTGTGGCAAATGAAAGGGACGCTGTTGAAAAGGAACTGATAGCTAATCTTGACTCGGACGTGAAGATGGTTAACGAAGTTGCTGCCTATGTCTTTGAAAGCGGGGGCAAAAGGCTTCGTCCGGTATTTCTCATCCTGTCCGCAATGATGTGCGGATATAAAGGACAGAGAACAGCAACGCTCTCAGGCGTCGTTGAATATATCCACACAGCAACACTGCTCCACGACGACGTTATTGACGGTGCTAAATACCGACGCGGAAAAGAGAGCGCAAACCGTATCTTCGGAAACGACATAGCTGTTCTCTGCGGAGACTTCCTTTACTCACGCGCTTTCATGAACCTTGTTAAAGACGGCGACAGCCGCATCCAGATGCTCCTTGCCGTTGCGGCAAGAACTATGAGCGAAGGCGAGGTTTTCCAGCTTGTAAAAACTGCGGACGTGAAAATTAAATTTGAAGATTACCTGAAAATAATAAACTCCAAAACAGCCGTTCTCTTCTCTGCCTGTTGCGAAACGGGAGCCATTCTCGGCGGACAGACGGACGAAAAACAGGCGGCTATGAAAGACTACGGAACGAAGCTGGGCATTGCTTTCCAGATGGCAGACGATATTCTCGACTATCTTGGAGACCCTGAAAAAACAGGCAAAAAACCCGGCACAGACCTCAACGAAGGCAAGATAACCCTGCCTGTTCTGAAACTTCTGGAATCATCAACAGAGGCTGAACAAAAACGCATCCGCGAGATAATCGTTGACGAAAAAGCAACTGACGAAAACCTTGAATACATCCTTGGACTGATGAAACACTACGACGTGAAAAAACGTTCTGAGGCTGTGGTTGACGAATATATCACAGCTGCAAAAGAAAACCTGAAACTCTTCCCCGAATCGCCCTACCGCGAAGCGCTCGATTTCCTTGCGGACTATATGGTCGCCAGAGAAAAATGACCATGGACGCAAAATATTGGCGTGCTGGAGACAATCAGTGTGTCAGATGCGTTCTCTGCCCCCATGCCTGTCTGATCTTTAACGGTGGACACGGCAAATGTCTCATCAGAAAAAATATCGGCGGCGTTTTACAGGCTACCGCATACGGAAAAATATCCTCCGCAGCTATTGACCCAATCGAAAAGAAACCCCTTTACCATTTTCATCCCGGCTCAAACATTCTTTCAGTAGGATTTAACGGATGCAACATGTCGTGTCTCTTCTGTCAGAACTGGCAGATAAGCACGCAGGAAACACCTACACAGGACACATCCCCGATGGAGCTGCTCCACACGGCACGGAAATCTTTCAGCATAGGCATCGCCTACACATACAACGAACCCCTCACCAATTTCGAATTTGTAATGGACTGCGCAAAAGAGTTCAGAGAGTCTGGTTTTAAAAACGTTATAGTATCGAACGGCATGATAAACCCTGAACCGCTGAAAGAGATAATACCGTATCTCGACGCGGCAAATATTGATCTGAAAGGCTTCACGGAAGAATATTATAAAGAGCACGGCGGGCATTTTGGCACCGTAAAACACACCATAGAGGCGCTTTTCAGAGCCGGAGTGCACATAGAACTCACAAACCTCCTCATTCCCGAAAAGAACGGAAACGAAGAGGATTTCGAAAAGATGTGCAGATTTATAGTGGACATGAGTCCCGATATCCCGCTGCACATATCCGGCTATTTCCCGCAATATAAATACGACTTTCCGCCAACGCCAAACAATGCATTGACCGATTTCGCAAAAAAGGCTAAAAATTATCTTAACCACATATATATAGGCAACAGAGCCGAATGCGGATTCACCGATACCATATGTCCCAAATGCGGGCAGGTACTTATCGAGCGCAGCGGCTTCAAAACCCGTTGTCTCACGGAAAAAAACACATGCCCAAACTGTTCGCAAGGATTTTATGCTGTTTTCTGATAATCGCGCTGTACGGATGCAAAGAATCCTATAAAACCGAGCAGTTCTATGCCATGGGCACTTTCGTTTCAATAACCGTTCCGGAAAGAAACGCAGATATTATCGTAAACGCCCGTAGCAAAATAACTTCCCTTGAGGCTGCGGTTAAAGAAGACTCTGAAAAATTCAATAAAAACCCCAGATACAAACCCAGACTCGCAGTTAGCGAGCTGATAAGCCGCGGCAAGGCATACGAGCTTATCACCGACGGCAGGTTCAGCATATATTCGGCAACCGTTTCAAAACTATACGGATTTCCGGAAGGCGCTTACAGAGTCCCGGATCAGAGTGAGATAGACACCGCTCTGGACAACATCAGCCGCGGAACAAACGTCAGCATGGATCTGGGCGCATATGCTAAGGGATGGATAGTTGACGAAGCCATAGCGGAAATCAAAGACGCTGGTGTAAAAACAGCCATGGTAAACGCCGGAGGAGATCTCTATGCTCTGGGCAAGCGTCCCGACAGGGACTGGAGGGTTGCCATACAGGATCCGAAAAACAACAGGGACTACATCTCCATAGTGAACCTTGAAAACATGGCAGTTGCCACCAGTGGCGACTACGAACGGTTTTTCAAGGCGCAGGACGGAAGAACCATCTTTCACATATTCGATGCCACCACAGGACAAAACCCCGAATATTATCATAGTGTAAGCGTTATCGCATCCACAGCGGAGGAAGCGGACGGGCTGTCCACGGCATTTTTCCTCATAAACCCTGCGGAGGTACGGGCGAAATGCAAAAAGCTGAAAACCCCCGTACTCCTTTATACAGTGAACGGCAGCATTATGAAACTCTGCGGATGGGAAAAATTTGAGAAAAAGTAAATTCGATATACTCATAATAGCAGCGCTGACCGCCGCGTCGGTCTTTTTCATGCTGAATGTTTCATCGGGAGAAAAACGCCTTTACCTCATCGACAAAGATACGAAAACCGAAATCAAACTGGAAGACAGGGACATAACCCTTGACAACGGACACGTCGTTATTCAGGTTACCACAGAGGGCGCACGGTTTCTGGAATCGGACTGCCCGAACAGGATATGCATCAAACAGGGCTGGGTGAAAAACTGCGGCGATACCGCCGTGTGCGTGCCAAAACACCTCGCCATTGTTATGGAGTGCAAAGAACAGGACTATGACGCCATCTCCCAATAACCACAACAGACTTGCAATGACGGGGCTTTTCGCGGCGCTGACCGTTGCGCTGGGCGTTCTGGAATCGTTCATAGCGCTTCCCGTACCCGGTGTGCGCATAGGGCTTTCAAACGTGGGTATAATGCTCTGTCTGTATCTCATAGATTTTCCGGCGGCAATGTACGTCGCAGTAACGAAGGCTATCCTTGTGCCGCTTCTGACAGGCAATCTCATCGTAAAAATGTCCATCGCCCTGCCCTCAACACTGGCAGCAACAATGGTAATGGGTCTTTCGGTCTTTCTCATGCGCAGATTTACCACTCCGCTTTCCATAGGCGCTCTGGGAGCGGTTGCGCACATATGCACCCAGTTCTTTGTGGTAAAAAATCTTTACATCAAGGCGGATGCGATTTATAACCTATTACCCTATTTTTGTTTTTTCTCCGTGCTGACAGGTGTGCTCACCGGATACATCACGAGGGTCATAATAAACAATATAAGAGAGGACGAAAGGTGCATCTCATGTTTCAAAAAGTAATTCTCGCAAGCGGTTCCCCAAGACGCAGGGAGCTTATGACAAGACTCGGCATCAACTTCCAATACGTTACATCCACAGCAAAAGAGGATATGAATCCGGAAATACCTGTGGGCGACCTCACCATTAAAAACGCCGCCATGAAAGGATACGACGTGGCAAGCATATACGACGAAGCGTTCATAATCGCTGCGGATACAATAGTCTCCAGCGAAGGACGCATCTTCGGAAAACCCAAGAGCGAAGAAGATATTTACGACGCTCTGCGTTTTCTCAGCGGTAAAAAACATCAGGTGACAACCGGAGTTGCCATCATAAACAAACGTGCAGGGGTCTGTGAAAGATTCCACCGTACCACTGACGTTTATTTCAAAAACTACAGCGACAGCTTTATCAAATGGTACATCGCCACGGAAGAACCTATGGACAAAGCAGGTTCATATGCCATTCAGGGAAAAGGATGCCTCATGGTTGAAAAGGTTGACGGCTGTTATGATAATGTTGTGGGGCTGCCCGTTTCCGAGCTTTTCGAAAGGCTTATCAAATTCGGCGTCAGACCCGGAGGACTGAATGCCTATTAATCTGGTACAAGAAACGCTTGAAACACAAGCCGCAGAACGGGGCGGCAAAAAGTATCTTATTTACGGTAAAGAGAAATTCAGCTACAGGGAAATAAACTCAAAGGCTCAGAAATTCGCAAACCTGCTCACCACAAGAGGCTTTAAAAAGGGCGACCGCATATGCCTTATGCTTGAAAACAGCCCTGAGTTTTTCATCAGCTTTTTCGGTATACTGAAAGCCGGCTGCGTCTGCGTACCTATAAACACTTTTTTCATCCGCGAAGAAGTTGCCTACATCATAAACGATTCCGAAGCAAAACTTTTTATAACCTCTTCAGATTTCGCGGAAGTTGCAGACGGCATAACTGAAAAATGCCAAACTCTTAAAACCGTAATGACATTTGAAGACACAAAGTTCATGTCGGAAAACATCTACAGACTCATAACCAAAATGACCGATGCAAAAAAAGAAATACCCCTTACTTCTGAGGACTTTGCTGTTTTCGTATACTCTTCCGGCACAACTGGGCACCCCAAGGGCGCTATGCTGACCCACGGAAACATGACTGCGAACGCCTACGCCTGCCTCATGCGTTTCAATGTTACATACAACGACGTTTTTCTTCTGTTCCTTCCCTCTTTCCATTCATATGCACTTATGACATGCGTACTTCTCCCCACATATGTGGGTTCATCCATAATAATTCTCGGCAGCGTGAACGACCTGAAAAAGAAATCGTTCCGCAATATCCTGCTGTTCCAGCGCCCCACGTTCTTCCTCGGCGTTCCGCAGGTATACACTGCACTTCTCAGGGCAAAAATGCCTGGTTGGTTCATAAAATTCTTCTACCCTGTTAAGCTCCATGTGAGTGGCGGAGCACCACTTCCGGAAGATACTCTGGTCAGATTCAGAGAAAAGTTCAAACATCCCATCATAGAGGGCTACGGGCTTTCCGAAGCATCACCTGTGGTGAGCGTAAACAAACTGGACTATCAGAAACCTATGTCCGTTGGTCCCGCTCTGGACGGAGTTGAAGTGAAGGTCGTCAACGAAAACGAACTGGAACTGCCCGCCGGAGAGGTAGGCGAACTTATCGTCAAAGGTCCCAACGTCATGAAGGGATACTGGAACATGCCGGGTCTCACAGATATGACCCTTCGCAACGGCTGGCTTTTCACTGGCGACCTTGCAAAGATAGACGAGGACGGTTTCATCTATATCGTCGACCGCAAGAAAGACCTTATAATAGTTAAAGGAATCAACGTCTATCCCCGCGAAATAGAAGAACATCTGCACAAACACCCCAGCGTGGAGGCGGCTGCCGTTATCGGTCTGCCGGACAGAAACAGCGGCGAAATTCCCGTTGCATACATAAAGCCCAAACAGGGCATGAGCATAAACGAAAAAGAGATAAAAACTTATCTGCGTCAGTTCCTGGCGCACTTCAAGATACCTAAACAGGTGCAGGAGTGCCACGATATGCCTATGACAGCCACAGGCAAAGTTCTTAAAAGGGAGCTGAAAAGAAGAGTTCTCGGAGTATGAAATATTATGATGTTCTGCTCCCCGTTCCGGCGGGGGGCATATACACCTACACCTGTGAAGCCGGGCTTCAGGCGGGACAAAGGGTAAAGGTTCCGCTGGGAAAAAGAGAGCTTTACGGGATTGTGACTGGTGAGAACATCGCACCCCAGCCTGACATAAACTACAGAAACATAACGTCAATCACAGACGATTCCCCCGTTTTCGGCGAAAAATATCTCCGCTTCCTGCGCATGATAGGTGAATACTACTGCGCGGAACCGGGCGCAGTGCTTGGCGGTGTTATATCCGGTGCGGTTTTGGAATCACCGCAGGTTGACCCGGAAATCAAAACTTACGACCGCAAAGATATCACGCTGAATCAGCACCAGATACCTGTATACGAATCTATCCTGCCAGAAATCAACAAAGGTTTTTCCGTACACCTCGTCCACGGGGTTACGGGCAGCGGAAAGACAGAGATATTCATAGAGCTTGCCAAAGAGGTCATAGCGCAGGGTAAAAAGGTGATGTACCTCGTGCCTGAAATATCCCTCACACCACAAATGGAGGAACGGCTTTCGAGGCGCATCGGCTTCGACGTTATGTCCTACCACAGTAAAAAAACTCCGAAAAAGCGTACTGACACCTTCTGGGCATTCGCAAAGGGCGGACTGCAAATGCTTCTTGGCGCACGCAGCGCACTGTTTCTTCCATCAGACGATATAGGGCTTATCATAGTTGATGAGGAACATGAATCCAGCTACAAACAAGAGGAAATGCCACCCTATCAGCTTCGGGATATGGCTGTGCTATATGCCAAGATACTTGATATACCGATTATCCTGTCCAGCGCGACACCATCCGTTGAAAGCTGGCAAAATGCCGCCAGCGGCAGATACAGGCTCCATACCATCCCGTGCAGACCGGAAGCCGAGATGCCAGACATCGAGATTGTGGACATGAAAAAAGTAGAGCCGATAGCGGGTATCCTTTCCGAAAGGCTTTACAGCGAGCTTTACAAAACAATAGAAAGGGGCGAACAGGCTATCCTGCTGATAAACCGCAAGGGTTATTCCCATACGCTTTACTGCCAGTCTTGCGGCGAAATGCTCATGTGCTCAAACTGTTCCGTTGCATTGACCTATTACAAGTCAAAAGGGGTCTGCAAGTGCAACTACTGTTCTCAGGAAGTGCGCAGACCGAAATGCCATAAGTGCGGAAGCGACGACATAAGGGAATACGGAGCAGGCACGGAAAAAGTTGCCGAAGCACTGGAAGACCTGTTCGATAAAAAAATTCTGCGACTGGACACAGAAAATGCCGCCACCTATAAACAGCTTTCAAAGATGCTGAAAGACTTCGAAAAAGGTGAATACGCCATCATGGCTGGCACGCAGCTTGTGGCGAAAGGACTTGATTTCGGCAACGTCACCCTCGCAGGAGTGATTAATATAGACAACATGTTCGGTCTGCCCGATTTCAGGGCTAAAGAGCGGGCATATCAACTTCTGGTTCAGGTTGCGGGGCGCGCCGGACGAGCGGCAAAAAAAGGAAAAGTGATTATCCAGACCTACGCACCGGAAACCGAAGTGTTCACACACCTGAGCTGCGCGGACTCAGGGTTTTATGAGCAGGAACTTATCCGCCGCAAACTTTTCAACTATCCGCCGTTCTCTAAAATGTGCCGTGTCACACTCTCCCACACAAAGGAAGAAACTGTAAAAGAGGCTGCGGTGCATGTTTACGGCATATTAAAAAGTGCTGCAAAAGATGCGGAAATATTCTATCCCGCTCAGGCTCCGATATATAAAATATCCAACCGCTACCGCTACGGTATGGTTATAAAAACCAAGACAAATACCGAAATGTCCAGACTTATCAATATCGCTTCGAAATCTTTGAAGGATAACATGAAGTCCACTCTGCGCATCAAGTTTGACCGCGATCCTCAATTTTTCATGTAAAGCATTCTCTTAACAAACTTAATTTGCAATTTACACCAAAAAGGTACATTTTAGAATGAGATTAATTTAGTTTGCATCTAAATCGTCTTTGCAGGCGGAGCGAAGCAATCTGTGCCCCATTGAATCGCAGGTATAATATATGAATACAGAAAAGAGCAGATCGCCGCGTCGCGTTGCTCCTCGCGAGGACGGAAAGAAGTAACGAAACAATCTCACAACGAGGTGACATATGACTGATTTTCTCAGACAGATGGCAGAAAAAGCTGACGACGGAATAATGTATGCAGATGAGAACGGTATAATCCGTTACTGGAACGACGGATGCGAGCGGATTTTTGGATTCTCTCATTTCGAGGCGCTGGGCGGTAGTCTCAACATCATCATCCCCGAAAAACACAGGGACAGACACTGGAAAGGCTGGGCAAAGGTGCTTGAAACCGGTGAAACCGCATATCACGGCAAAATGCTGAAAGTGCCCGCCATCAAAAAAGACGGCGAAAAGCTGATAATTGAATTTTCAATACAGATTATACAGGAACATGGCAAAAACGCCGGATTCACGGCGATAGTCAGAGACGTTACCCCCCGTTCCTGATATTTTTGAAAAAGGCTTTCATCATGGCGGATATCTCTTCGGCGAATAATCCGCCTGCATAGTTTACTTTGTGGTTCAGTTTTTCTATGTCGAAGGTATGCGCCAGTGAAACAACGCCGCCGAATTTCGGTTCAGTTGTCCCGAAAAACACATTGCGCACGCGGGCATGGATTATCGCGCCTGCGCACATGAGGCACGGCTCAAGGGTCACATACAGCGAACACTCGTCCAGACGCCAATCGCCTATGACTTTCGATGCGTCCTCAATGGCAACTATCTCCGCGTGTTTCAGCGCTGATTTACCGGAATTTTTACGGTTGTATCCGCGCCCTATAACCTCGCCGCTGCACACAACGATCGCTCCGATAGGTACTTCCCCTTCTGTCTCCGCAAGCCTTGCCTGGTCTATGGCAAGCCGCATGAACTTTTCATCGTCTGCCGTAAACGTCATAAATTATCCTGCATCATGCGGACGTATCCTGTGAACACCACCGATGCAGTCTCCGCTTTCAATATCTGCTCAATAGGCTTGACTATCTTAAATCCTTTAGCGGCGAGCATCGCCACCTCATCATCGGTAAACCCGCCCTCCGGTCCTATGACGATGCACATATCTTTCGAAACCGCTGGCATACCAACCGTTTCAGCTCGTTCGTAAAAAACAGCGTTCTCAGTTCCGTCGGGTGTTATGTCGTCTATGCCGATGCTGTCGGCTATCAGCGGAAGCTGTTCGTTCTCCGACTGTAAAACCGCCTTTACGGCTATGTCTGTAAACCTGTCGCGGGTCTTGTCCTTCAGTTCGTTAAGGCTCCGGCAGCTCACGACAGGAACAATCTCCGTGGCTCCCAGTTCACTGTATTTCTCCACGGCAAAATCCATGTATTCCCGTTTCAGAAGGCACTGATATACTTTCAGTTTATAATCATGGCGTTTCGCATCCCGCACCATATCCGCACGCACGGTTGCAGACCGTTTGCCCATCTCTGCTATAGTGCACTCTGCATACTGCCCAGGCGTAAGAACACCCAGTGCATCGCCCTCTTTCGCACGCACAACGTTTTTCAGGTAATGGAAAACATCACCTTCAAGGGTGAACGTGCCGTTTATGCGACCTTCGTAAAATATCCTTTTCAATCCATGCACCTCTCACTGACAAACTCGAAATCTCCTGCGTCGTCAATAACCATAGCGCTAAGCGCATACCCGTACACGCAGCCCGTATCAAGGTTGACGGAAACCAGTTCACCCGCCTTGTTCCTGTTAACATATGGCGTTCTGGGATTGTGCTGAGGATCTATTTTTTTAACGGGGGTGTGCCCATGAACCATAGTGTATCCGAAGTGCTTCTGTGTGCTCCTGTCCGTGTCCCGCGACCAGATATAGAGATAATCCTTCCGGTTGCTGTACTCCGTCACCCTGCCCGCTTTTCCGTTGGAAGGTCCCAGACCGGCGTGGGAGAACATGAAGTTGTTCCGCGGATAGTCGTAACCGAAATACATCTCCGCACCGAAAAAAAAGTCTCTGTACGGCTCAAGATACGGCATGAAATCGACATTTTTTATTGTTCCCAGAGTAAGTTTTATATCCAGCGCTTTTTTGCTGAAAGACGAGATTGTCAGCTTGCCACCTGTTCCGAACCATGCGTTCGGAGCATAGACGGCGGAAAAACCGGCGTAGTCCAGCATCATATCCTCATGGTTGCCCATCAGCATACGGAAGCGTCCCTGCCTTTGCAGCTCCATGAACATAAGCGTGACCTCAAGACTGTGCACGCCTCTGTCCACTATATCGCCAAGCGAAATATAGTTTACATCCGAATAGCGCGACTCAATACGATCTATGAGTCTGTCCAGCGTTCGAACGCAACCGTGGATATCGCCTATTACAGCTGTGTAAGGCATCTAAGCTGCACCCCGCACCATTCCGCTTCGTTCGCCGTGCGGACTATTTCATAATCTGTTATATCTATCTCTTTCATAAATTCTTCGTATTCTTCCGCCAGTATGCCGGAATAGACTATGTATTCAGGCTTAATCTCAAGAACGGCGGGGTGTATGATTTTCAGAACACTGGTGATTATGTTCGCAACAACAACGTCGGTCTTAACACCAAGGCTCTCTATACCACCTGTCCATGCCTGCACATTGACGGCTCTGTTCAGCTCTATGTTCTCAAGTGTATTGCCGAGTGCATCGGGGTCGATATCGAAAGCATAAACGGCTTTAGCACCCTTTTTTGACGCTGCAATGGCAAGGATACCGCTTCCGCAGCCTGCATCAGCAACGGTCTTACCATTGACCACATCCTCAAGCAGTCTGGCTGCGCAGCGTGTCGTCGGGTGCGTACCCGTGCCAAACGCCATCGCCGGATTGATTATTATGGTTCCGCTGTCCGGTTCCGCATCGGTATCGAAAACGTATTTCAGGCTGTCTGTGAGGTTTCCGGGTTTAATGAACTCCTTCCATTTGGTGTCCCATCCTGTTTCGTCAACCTCAACTTTCTGATACCATTCGTCTTTAACAATATCATCAAGCCCTTCGCCATAGTAGACAACAAAGCAGATATCCTGTCCTTTGAAGTCTTCCTCTATGGGGTAAATCCCCATATCTTCCAGAATTGTAACGGATTCATCCGATAATTGTTTAAATCTGTATTCGTACATAGAAATCCTTATATCATATCTTGAAAAAAGTTAAAGCATATGAGATTAAATTTATATGAAAATTTCAAAAAAACTGTCGGCAAAATACGGAATTTCGGTCAGGAGCGCCAAAGACTATATCCACGAAGGTCTTGTAACTTTCAATGGCACAGTCGTCCGCAAAGACACCGACACACATGACGAAGATTTTCTGCTCAATCTGCCGGAAAAGCTGAAAGTTGATCCGAAACCATACCTTTTAGCCGATTTCGTAGACGTGGTATTTTTCGACAAACCCGCTTTTATGCACTCGGAGCGCCACAGGGTTGACGATGAAACGACTGTGCAGGACGTGGCTGAAAGCTATTGTGCCGACCTGACGCTCATCTCCCGTCTGGACTATATGACCGACGGAGTGATAGCCGCCGTGCGCAAAGGCGTAAGCGTGGTTTCCCAGAGCAAAACTTATCTAGCCGTTGTATGCGGGGAAATGCGCGGGAACGTGACCATTGATAATATAATAGACGCGGACAAATGTAAAAAGGTAAAAATTACGAATGAGCACGGCGGAAACAGAACAGTTTTCACGCCTGTCAGCTTTTCAAATGGCTTCACACTGGTTCAGGCGGATATGGAAAAAGCTGCAAGGCACCAGTTAAGAGCCTTTCTTGCGCACATAGGGCACCCCATTCTCGGCGATACGCTGTACGGGAGAACAGAGCATACGCGCATAATGCTCCATTGTAAATCAGCCACTATAAACGGTTTCACCGCTGAATCGCAAATTACCTTTAACTTTACTGATTTTATTTCAAAGTAAACATTTTCAAATTGTCTTTTCGACAATTTGATGATAGCCTAAATTTATGAAAAGACATTATTTATTATGCATTTTTCTTCTGCCGTTGTTCTATTTTTGCCTGCCGTCACAGGCGGCATCCAAAGATTTCGGCTTTGGAGGCGGACCTGCTGGCGGTACTTTTATGTATTTTGCCAATGGGATATCAAAACTTGCAGAAAAATATGGAATGAAAATCACAGCCTTTCCCACCAAAGGTTCTGTTGATAATATACGGCTTCTTCAAAACAATCAGGCTAATTTCGCAATCGCATACGCATCGGATATAGACCTTGCAAGAAAGGGACTTTTAAAGGGCGATTCAACAAAATATGATAAAATTTCCGGCGCCGGAGTGCTTTACACAGGAAAAATACACATCATTATTAAGAAAAACTCTGGTATCACAAGTTTAAAAGACCTGCGCGGCAAAAAAGTTGCCGTGGGTGAAGCCGGAACCGGAGCGGCATCCAGTGCGGAAAAGATACTTTCCCATATGGGAATATGGCAGAACGTCTCGCGGTATTACATAGGTTATCGTAAAGCAGAGAGCGCTTTTAAATCCGGAATGGTGGACGCAGTCTGGGTTTTTGCCGGGATTCCGAACAGCTCCGTTTCCGAAATGCTCTCAGATAACAAGGCAACACTTCTGAGCATACAGAAAGATATTAAAACCGTTCTGGCTGTCAGCCCGAACTACAGAGCGGTAAAAATACCAAAAGGAACATATGGAAACAGATATAGCATAGACACCATAGAGGCTGATGCTGTGCTTCTTACAAACGTTTATACGTCCGAAAAAGACGTCAGCAGAATGATGGATATCATCTATAATCCCTCGTCAATACGCTATATGAGCACACAACATCCCGCTGCTGTGGAAATTCACCTCGACCCGGATATGGAAAAAATGATGGTGCCTCCACACCCCGGAGCAATAAGGTTCTGGCGTGAAAAAAGGATAGCACAGTAATTTTTTATCACGACATAGTTGACAATTTTGGTCTCATTATATATTATTAAGCTATGGAAAAAATGTATAATGTTGAAGATATACTCAGAAACAACGGTTTAAGGGCGACCGCACAGAGACTCCTTATCTGCGGTGAGATACTCGACGCAGGTCACATAGACATAGACACTCTCTATGCGCGCCTCAAAAAGAAGATAGTATCGCTTTCACTGGCAACAGTATATAAAAACATCCACGCACTCATGGAAGCCGGAATTGTTTCCGAACTCGGTGTTGAAGGTAAAAAAACACTCTATGAACTGAAGCTGAGACCCCATATTCACCATATCTGCGAAAAATGCGGAAAGATTGAAGATCTGCACGTTGAAACAGAAGAACTGAAAGATAAAATCGCTTCGCTAACAGGCAGAGATATAACCGGATGCAAGATAACTGTTTATGGAAGATGTTCAGACTGCAAGTGATTTCTTTTTGAAGCCTTTTTTATCCGTTTTTATATCTTATTCTCATTATTTTAAATACTGACCATTGATTTATAATTTGTTTTCGTCTATGATTCTGCATTATTTATGGTGGGTAATATGAGCAAGAATACCTGCATGCAAACCATCGTCCAGATAAGAAAACTTTCACGATTTCTGGACAAGTATTCCAAGCACCTCGACAAACAGTATCATGTTACGCTTCCTCAGATGCTGTGCCTTTACGAGATTACCAGCAAAAGCTCGATGAACCTGACAGAGCTTACAAAATCAGTTAATCTCAACAACAGCGCTCTTACAGGCATCGTTGACAGACTGGAGAGCAAAGGCTTCGTTAAACGCGTTAAAAAAGACGCAGACAGAAGAACCATTTATCTGGAAGCAACAGAAGAAGGTATTAGTTACACCGGTCAGCTGATGAAACAAATGGAAGAAGATTGTTTTTTTGACAAAAATAAGCTGACCCCCTCGGATCTCCAGAATATCCTGAACACGCTGGATATAATCATTAATTCTCTGGATCCGGATATCAAAAAGATCGAGCTGGAATAACAAAAAAAGGTCATCCGCGGATGACCTTTTTTTATTAAGAGGTTCGTATATCAAAGAGTGATGGTCAGGTTATTGTCTGTGGGGGCGCCATCCTGAGCAAAGTCATACATAACGCCGCCAAGCTGCTGTGTTGCGGCGTCGGCACTTGACACCATCGCCTGAACCACAGCCTGCGACTGCGCGGAAAGAGATGCGAACGTCTCGTCACCTTTATAATGGGCAACGTGTATCTCAGCACCCACAGCCGCATATTCAACAGGAAGCCCGTACTGGGGTCCCAGTGTCGTATAAAGCTCAAGCATCCCCTGCTCGGTGAACTCTTTCTTATAAGTATCAAAATCAGTTTTAGAAGGTATGGAGTGAATCTCATAGCTTGCTATGCTGAAAGTCTTCGCGGGGATATCAAGGTCTATTATTCTATAAGGACTTGGCGCCGTTACGCCTGAACCTGTCTCCACATCGTAGAGCACTCCGCCGGAAAACGTATATTTAACAACGTCCTGCGCGTGAAAGTGACCTGTGAACACAATATTCATGCCGGCGTTTGCCAGAGCCGCGCCAACAGTTGAATACTCGTCCAGAACGTATTCCGCAAAAAGCAAGGGCTGCGCTGCAAAGTGCGCTATCACGCCATGGTGCATCATCCCCATAACCAGTTTTCCCTTCGCTTTCGCTATGGCGAGCTTGTCCAGTATCCAGCTGAGTGTTTCTGCGGATATTTCACCGGACGTTTCGGGATATGTGCCGTTGTTGTCGTATTTGCATGAATCTATAGCAAAAAGCCATACGTTGTCAGCAGGTTCCGCAATGTAGCTGAGCGAATTCTTGTCTTTATAAATAGCTTTGGCAAAACCGCTTTTATTGTGTATTTCGGCAAACTCATCCGGTGTCACAGATGCAACCTTTGTCGTTGTGCTGCCGCTGAAAGAGACCGCATGTGGATTGTTTATATCATGATTACCGGGCACAACGTAAGTTTTTATCCCTTTATCGTTGAGCTTTGCCAGAAGTGAAGCCATTTTTTCGTGGCTGACTTTTTCTCCATCCTTTGTAAGGTCGCCTGGGATTATAACGAAATCGAGGTCTTTGACGTTAAGAAGTTCAGCAACCATCGCCTCCATTATCTCAGTGCTTTCGGCAAGCATCTTTCTGTCGCTGGAAAGATAGTCCTCGAAAGCCTCCCCCGTCGTCCCCAGTGAGGTGTCATAAACGTGCGGATCGGAAAGAACTGCGAATTTTGCAGTGGTCTGCGTATCGGAATCATCGGAACATCCTGTGGTTAGCCCCAGTGAAAGAGCCGTGCCGACGACGGCGGTTGTGCGGAGAAAATTTCTTCTTGAAATTGAATACATAAGAGAGACCTCCGGATAATAATAATCAAAGGTCTCTCTAACCTATTATTTACACGGGCGTATCATATCATTGTTCAATTTTGAACAAATATGATTATGCCGATTAACGAAACTGCGCTATATATTTGCAGAAACTGTCAAAATCTTTCTGGCGTTTAACGACTTCAGTACCTATCACAAAGCCGCCTGTGGCTGCAATGGCTCTGTCGGCGTCCTCTTTTGTGCGGATGCCGAACCCTGTCACAACAGGTTTGCCCGTCAGCTTTTTTGCCGTTTCGCTTCTGTTATTTACCGCGCCCTTTTTATCGGAACCTGTGACGCCCATGATGCTGATATAATACACAAACGGCGCTTTTGTATCTTTAACGGCTTCTATATCCTCATCGCGGGAAACAGGTGTCACGAAAGGAATTATTGGAATTGAAAGCCCTTTTTCAATCATCCAGTAATGCATCCTTGTGGGCAGGTCAGGGATTATGACTCCGCTCAGGATATCGCCGAAATCATCTGAAAATCTCTTTTCGCCGTAGCCGTGGATGATGTTTGCATAGGTCATTACGGTAGCTTTTATGGCGGGATATTTCTGTTTCATCTCCCGGACATCCGCCATTATAGCCTCAATATCCACGCCGTTCATCACAGCCTCATGTATCGCGGACGCTATAACGGGACCGTCCGCCACAGGCTCGCTGAAAGGAATACCGACCTCTATGAACTCAAAACCTTCCGCGGCAACAGCGTTCAGACACTTTTTGAACTGCTCTCTGTCGGGGTAGCCGCCTACTATGTAAAATCCTCTCATACAAGCCCCCTTTCCATTATAGCCGCCATGTCCTTGTCGCCCCTGCCGGAGAGGTTCACGAGAACTTTTCTACCTTTGAATCTGTCTTTATTCTCAATCACATACGCAAGCGCGTGGCTTGATTCCAGCGCAGGAATGATGCCCTCTTTGCGTGTGAGCATTCTGAAAGCGTTCAGAGCTTCGTCGTCTCTTACATAGCCATATGTAACCCTTCCGCTGTCGTTCAGCGCGGAGTGCGCGGGACCTATGCCGGGATAGTCAAGACCTGCGGAAATGGAGTGCACGTCTGCCACCTGAAACTGAGGAGTCTGCACAAGATATGAGAATGCGCCGTGGAGTATTCCCGGTTTGCCCATGCCGATTGTTCTGGCGTGCTCGCCGTCCTTATCGGATACGCCGCCCGCTTCCACTCCGAAAATCTCAACCTTGGGATTATCCAGAAATCCCTGAAAAATACCGATGGCGTTGCTTCCGCCGCCGACGCAGGCGACAACGCAGTCGGGGTCGAACCCAAGCTCTTTGCACTGCGTGTTTGCTTCAATACCGATTACTGACTGGAAGTATGCCACCATCTCAGGAAACGGATAGGGACCGACGATGCTGCCGATGATGTAGTGTGTATTCTCAACACTCGCCACCCACTCGCGCAGTGCGGCGTTTGTGGCGTCTTTCAGAGTACGCTGACCGTCCTGAACACGAACAACTTCAGCACCGAGAAGCTGCATCCGCTTAACGTTCGGTTCCTGTCTGCGTGCATCCACCTCGCCCATAAACACCGTACATTCCATGCCGAATAGCGCCGCCGCAGTGGCAGTGGCAACTCCGTGCTGCCCCGCTCCGGTTTCCGCTATGACCCTGTTCTTGCCCATATATTTTGTTACAAGCGCCTGACCGAGTGTATTATTAACCTTGTGAGCGCCCGTATGCATAAGATCTTCGCGTTTAAGATATATCTCACATCCGCACTCTTTCGAAAGGTTCTCCGCTTTGTAAACGGGCGTGGGTCTGCCTGCGTATGAGCGCAGCAGCGTATCCAGTTCCGATTTGAATTTGTCGTCGTTTTTAAGTTTGTTGTACCAGTATTCCAGCTCGTCCAGAGCGGGAATCAGGGTCTCAGGCACGAACTGTCCGCCGTATTCCCCGAAAAACATTTTTTTATCCATTAAAACCCTCTTACGCTGAATGAGACTGCTTCGTCGACTGTAAGACTCCTCGCAGAGACGTCTTTGCGGGAGCAGCGAAGCAATCTGATATTTTATTCTTTGTATGCCTCTTTAGCATTTTTTATAAACTCTGCTATCTTACTGATATCCTTAACACCGTCTGTCTCGACACCACTGGAAACGTCAACGCCCAGAGGTCTGTGGCGACATATCATTTCCCCGACGTTTTCAGGTGTCAGCCCGCCCGCCAGAATGAGCCTGTCGCGGTAATCTGCCACCCATTGCGGATACTCGCAGGTTTCGCCCCTGCCGCTGCTCTTGTCGAACAGAAAATAACTGAACTCGCCAGACGGTTTTTCATGTCCGCTGAGGATATGTTTTGCCCCGCGGTTCGCATCGTGCGCCTGAACAAAATCAGTATCGTATCCTTCGCACTCAGCCAGAGTGAAACCCACGGCGCAGGTCTTTACCCTGCCCCGCACAGCAGCGGCTATAGTGTTGGCTGTCTCAGCAGCAATATATCTTTTGCTTGCCCTGTGCGCAACGAATCCTATCATGTCCGCACCAAGCTCCACACACCTTTCGGCGGTCTCAATATCTTTTATTCCGCATATCTTTATCACGCTTTCAGCCCTGATGTGAGGTCTGCGAACACAGCCTGCGGGTCAGTAGATGACATAAGACCCGACCCCACGAGAAACGCGTCTGCTCCGGCGGCACGCATCTTTTTAACATCCGCACCGCTTTTCATTCCGCTCTCGGCAACTATGAAATGCTTTTTATCCAGCCGCGAGATTATCTCCGCCGCCTTGTCCATATCAATTTCAAGCGTTTTCAAATTTCTGGCGTTCACACCCACTATATCAGGATTTGCGCCGGAAACGATATCGTACTCCTCTTCCTCGTGAATCTCTGTCAGCACTGCCAGCCCTTTGGACTTCGCATACAGATACAGCTTTTCATAATCGTCTTTCGGCAGAACAGAAGCCATCAACAGAACGGCATCCGCACCGAATACGTACGCAGCGTATATCTGTTTCTCGTCTATGATAAAATCTTTGCATAGCACAGGCAGATTGATATTGTTCGCCACATCCCGCAGATATTCGAAACTTCCTTTGAAAAACTCTTTATCGGTCAACACACTGACAGCGCCTGCGCCCATAACCTCGTAGCGTTTCGCCGTTTCAACGGGATCTGCGCCCACGTTGATATCCCCAAGCGTGGGGGAAGCCTTTTTCACCTCACAGATAAACGGTTTCACCGTCAGGCTTGCCTTAAAGTCCAGCAGTTTCTTTTTCCGCGGGAAGAACGGCACAGTGAAATGTTTCATCTCTTTCCGTTTGTTTTCCAGTATCTTTTCCAGTACAGACATCTCAGTTTCCTCTCAGGCTTGCAAGTTTTTCAACCACGATTCCGGTTTTGATGGTCTCAAGCGCCAGCCTGTAGCCATCGCGGATGCTGTCGGTCTTGCCGAACACCGTGAGCGCCAGTCCCGCGTTAAGCGCTATCAGTTTTGAATAGTCGCCGCCGTCAGCGGAAATCGCCTTGTTAAAGAAGAAATCCGCGTCCTCATTAGTTTTTACAACGGGCATCTGGAAAGGCGTAAAATATTCCGCCGGATTGATGTAATGTTTGATTATCCTGCCGCCGGAAACCTCGTGAACCTCTGTGGGGGCGAAAGAGGATATCTCGTCGTATCCGTCCAGAGACGAATAGACGGCTACCCTGTCACGCCCCAGCATCAGAAGGCTTTCGGCAAGGACTGCCAGCTTGTCGCGCATCGCCATGCCCACTATCTGCCCGCCGACATTCGCAGGGTTCGCCAGCGGTCCCAGAAAGTTGAATATAGTGGGAACGCGGAGTTTTCTGCGCACAGCACCCGCATATTTCAACGCGGGATGGTACATGGGAGCGAAAAGAAATGCGAAATTATGTTTACCGAAATAGCTTTGCATATCGGATTTTTCACTGTTAACAGGAACGCCGGACATCTCGAAGATATCCGCAGAACCAACAACGCCGCTCACGGCACGATTGCCATGTTTAACAACCGGATAACCCATGGCGGAAAGCAGAACAGCCACAGCAGATGACACATTCATTGTGGATTTCCCGCTGCCGCCCGTCCCGCATGTGTCATACACCTGCACGTCGGTATCAAAACTTATCTTTTTCTCGTTCATGGCGCGTGCAGCACCTGCAATCTCGTCCACTGTCTCACCGCGAAGTCTCATGGAAATAAGAACACCGGCAATCTCCGCCTCTTCCAGTTTTCCATCCATCATATCTATGAACGCGCTGTATGTTTCCTCAAAAGAAAGGCTTCCGCCCATGCAAGATTTTTTTACAAGTTCAACGCTCATTTTGACACCCCGCATATATTCATAAAATTTTTGACCATAATATCACCACAGGCGCTAAGAACCGATTCAGGGTGAAACTGCACCCCGTAAAGCCTGTTAGCCTCGTCCTCCATAGCCATGCACTCACCGTCGGATGCGGCTATAGCGGTCATAACACTTTCGGGAGCCGCCACAGCCAGCGAGTGATAACGTACTGCTGTGAATCCGTCCGGTATTCCTGCGAAAAGTTTAGATTCCTTCGTCTTTTTTATGATGTCTGTCTTGCCGTGCATGATTGTTTTTGCACCGCGTATCTCATAACCCAGATGATAGCCCATAGCCTGCATCCCCAGACAGACACCCAACATAGGGGTTTTGCCTGTATACTTTTTGAGGTATTCAAGGGTTGTGCCGGAGTTGGAAGGATTTGAAGGTCCTGGGGAAAGGATTATACCCTGATAGCCCTCGGCACTCCTGAACTCTGTATTCTTTATTACATCAACTTCGGCGCCAGCCAGTCTGAAAAGCGCATACAGGTTGTATGTGAACGAATCGTAGTTATCTACCAACAGAAACATCTCTTCCCTCCGCTGCGGTTATATTCTTGTATGCGGCGAATAATGCGCCGAGCTTGTTCTCGACCTCTTTAAACTCGTTCTCCGGCACGGAATCGAAAACTATTCCTCCGCCCGCTCTGAGCACTGTTTCGTTCTGTGTTACGAATGCGCTGCGGATGGTGATGCAGGTGTCCATGTTGCCGCTGTATCCGAAATAACCAACGCATCCTGCATAAAAACCACGCTCGGATTTCTCGTACTGCTCGATAAGTTCCATAGCCCTGACCTTAGGCGCGCCGGAAACAGTACCCGCGGGGAAACATCTCATGAACAGCTCAAGTGGGTTAGCTGAATCCTCAAGCTGTCCCTCAACCTCACTGACGATATGGATAACATGGCTGTATACTTCCGGTACGAACTCCTGAACAACTTTCACACTTTCCGGCTTACAGCAGGTGTAAAGGTCGTTGCGTGCGAGATCCAGCAGCATAAGGTGCTCGGAACACTCCTTTTTATCCGCAAGGAGTGCTCTCTTTGCCGCTTCAACGTCCTCCATGATGGGGCTTGTTCCTGCTATGGGTTTAAGAGTGGCTTTTCTGCCGGCAACTTTCAGGTGTATCTCAGGGGATGAACCCAAAAGAACCTCGCTGCCGAATTTCAGGAAAAACATATAAGGAGAAGGGTTGATGTTGCGCAATGCCCTATACAGGCTAAGAGGGTTCAGACTGCCCTGAATACGGTATGCGTTGCTGATAACTACCTGGATTGCCTCGCCGTCTTTTATCTCCTGTTTCACCTGCTCAACACAGCGCATATACTCTTCCTTCTCCATGTCCTTGACTATCTCACAGTCGAGGTCAGAATCGAAATTGTCAAAATTGAAACGGTTAAGGTCGCCGCCCATCTTCTGTGTGCGTTTTACAGCCTTTTCATATGCATCTTCACCGCCTGCTGTTTTCACACTCACAGCCGCATATAGTTTTGAAAGGTGGTTATCGAACACAAAAAACTCATCAACCTCCATAAAGCCCAGAAGTTTATTGTTTTTAGAGCATTTAACGGGTTTTTTAAGGATATTCATGTAGTTTATGGACTCATAAGCAAAAAAACCTGCAAAACCGCCTGCAAAATCGCCGAATTTGCCGTCATTGAAACCTTTTTCAGCATAAAACTGCTGTGCCATGTAGTCCATGGGGTTCATTGAGAACGTTTTCTTTTTTCCACCGGATTTTTCTGTGACGGTATCGTTTTGAAAGGTGATGACCCGCTTGGGGTTATTTCCGAAAAATGAGAAACGGGAGAATGTCTTGTCCAGATTCGCACTCTCCAGAAGGAACACGTTCTCTTCGTTGGTAAAGTTGCGCAGGAGCGAAATTGGGGTTACGGTGTCGCCCATCAGTTCGCGATATACCGTGACCCTGTCGTAGTCCTTTGCCAGTGTCAGAAATGTTTCCCTGTCCGGGTAAACGGGCTGTCTGAGGTTCATTGTATCTCCTTAATGATTATTGACAGATAATTTATCAGACTGCCGCGTCAGCCTGTCGGCTTCCTCGCAGAGACGTCTTCGCGAGGAGAGCAACGATGCGGCGGTCTCTTTTTTTTTGTAATCTTGTCAGCATCCTTGTTGTTTAAATTCAAAAAAAAAGACCGTGATCTTTTCAGAACACGGCCTTGTAAGGCAACAAAAAAGCCGTGCGGTTTTCACCGCACGGCTGTTATACACAATCTCATGGCGAAAACCTTCTTATATAACAGAAGAACGCCACCACCAATTTTTAACGTTTGTTTTAGCTGCAAATATATTCATGAGCGTATAATGCATAATCTTTATCCATTAGTCAAGATATTTTTTAAGCCATAGTGTCCCGCAACCGCCTTTTTCCTGTCTGCGGAAAGTATTTGCCCTGCGGACGTTGAGCCCCATGCCGCGGAGGAATATAAAAATCTCCTCTCTTCGCTGAGAAGTGACGGGGCTGAACGGACTGTTCTCAACCTTGTTAAGCGTGAGCAGATGCACCGACGCTTCCGGAAATTTCAACGCATTTTCTGCGAAAAGTTCAATTTCATGATCGCTGTCATTTATATCCTCAACAGGAAGGTAATTAAGCCCTACGCGCTTTCTGGCACGCACAGACATTTTTTTCCACGCCTCAGCCAGCGCAGTGTAAATCTCCGAAAGAGGCGGAGCCTTGGGCACAAGCCTTCTGTGTGCATCTTCGGTTCCTGCGTGCAGAGACACCATCACTCCGTTGTGCGGCAACAAAAGCAGCTTTACGAGCAATTCGGGATGAACAGCGGTCGTTGTTACGGACACAGGCAAAGGCGACATTCGTATGAACCGTTCAACCTCTTCATAGTTGTCCAGCGGTTCACCTATCCCGGAAACAGTAATCCGTTTAGCAGTCGGCTCTGTTGATGCCTGTGTAAGCATTTCTTCCGCCGTAAGCCCTCTGGCAAGCCCCTTCCGTCCGGATGCACAAAAAGGACACGCCATGCGGCAGCCTGCCTGCGAAGAGATGCACAGAGTGCCGTACGGGTACATGACGGTTTCAACCGTCAGCCCGTCGCTGAGTGCAACGGCGGTGAGGCGGTTCATACGCCCAGCTTGTCCGAAATCTCAGACAGTGCAGAAATGACAAAGGCAATATGCTCATCCTGATCAACGCCCATCTCTGCTATGCCAAGCGCTATGTCCTCACGGTTCACTGCGCGGGCAAACGCTTTGTCTTTCAGCTTTTTCTTAACACTTTTAATCTCTACGTTCGCAATGGACTTGTCGGGTCTGACATACGCGCAGGCGAGCAAAAAACCGCAAAGCTCGTCCACTGCAAAAAGCGTCTTCGCCATAGGGGTTACTCTGGCAACTCCTGTGGAGGTGCCGTGTCCCATGATAGCCTCTAGCATATCTTCCGGATATCCCATCCCGCGCAGAATCTCAACGCCCTTGTACGGGTGTTCTTCCAGCGTGGGATATTTTTCATAGTCAAAATCGTGCAAAAGCCCTGTAACGCCCCAGCGCTCTGCATCTTCGCCGAATTTTTCCGCATATTTACGCATAGCCTGTTCAACGCTGAACGCGTGTTTAAGGAGTGAGTCGGATTTGGTGTATTCTGTCAGAATTTTGTATGCATCGTCCCTGTTAATCTGCATGGGAACCTCCGGTTCTTTTTTCCGACATAATAATTAATTTGATTGTGTTTGGGTAGGATTAAAAACGGTACGGGGTCTGCCCTCCCCGTACCGTTTAATCGTATTTGACGTTATTTGCAAAAGGAGTATTTAAAACTACAATAGGCACTATTGGAATTATGTCAAGACCATTTTTATCTTAAAATTTAATCCGCATCGTCATAACTGTGCATTATGTCCTGAAACACGCCTTTGAGTTTATCAAAAGCGTCCACCAGCTGCGGATCGAACATAGTTCCTCCGTTCTCCTCTATAAATCTTCTGGCGTCTTCATACTCCCATTTCTGCTTATAAGGGCGCTTAGACAGAAGAGCGTCGAAAACATCGCTGACAGCTACTATACGCCCGCATATCGGGATATTGTCGCCTGCCAGTCCGTTCGGGTATCCTTTCCCGTCCCACCGTTCATGGTGGGAAAGAGCTATATCCGCTCCGAATTTGAGATATTTCCCTTCGGAATCGGCAAGTATCTTATATCCTATGGTCGTGTGTTCCTTCATAACGGAGAACTCCTGTTCGTCCAGTTTGCCCGGTTTCAAAAGAATACTGTCAGGGATACCGAGTTTCCCGATATCGTGCAGCGGAGCCGAAAAGTACAGCGCGTCGGTAAACTCGCTGTCCATGCCGATATGCTCAGAAAGAGCCTTGCTGTAGTGCGCCACACGTTTGATATGGTTGCCTGTTTCCGTATCCTTATATTCGCTCGCCCGACCGATGATTGTCAGTGTCTCGAACTCCCGCATACGGATTTTTAGCGTAGCGGTTTCAACCTCGCGCAGCAGGAGCGCCGCCCTGTCTTTCAGCAGAAGCTGGTTTTTCCTGAGCGAAAGGAGATTTTTGACGCGCACCTGAAACTCGTACAGTTTCAAAGGCTTATAAAGGAAATCCGAAGCGCCCGCGTTAAGTGCGGAAAGTTTGATACTGTCGTCGTCGTCCACAGCAGTTATCATGACGATAGGAACGTCAGGCTCCATTGTCCGCACACTCCTGATAAGCGCCACACCATCCATTTCCGGCATCATGTAGTCGGTGAGGATAAGGTCAGCCTGAGCTGTCCTGATATAGTCCAATGCCTGAGCCGGATCCGTGAAACTTTTGATCTCCAGATTCATGCTTTCAAGCATCGATTCGATAAGCATCAGATTGAGCTTGTTGTCATCAATCGAAACGATTTTACCGTTAAAGCCCATGTTGTCCCCGCTTCAATGTTTCATTTTTAATAAGAGTCAGTATATCGATAATCTCTTTAATCAGTTCTTTAACATAAAGAGTATTATTCTTTTTAGCAAATTCATCGGCATTTTTCAATTTTTCGGTCAATACATTAATCCGCAGGTTTCCGGCGGCGCTCCTGACAGAATGTATGAGGTCTCTTGCGTTACGGATATTTCCTCCCGAAAGCTCCTCCGCCGCTTTTTTAAGATCGGAGGACGATTCTTCACAAAAACCTGTGAGCAGAGAGACAACAACATTGGGAGCAAGCCCTATCTGCAAAGCAAGCTCGTCGAATGAAAAACAGACTTCCGGCACAACCGTCGGTCGCTCTTCTGTTTCGGATTTTTCGAATTCAATAACGAATGAGAAGGTGCTTCCCGCACCCTCTTTTGTTTCAACATTTATATCAGATCCGAATTTTTTCAGAATGTTCTTCGCTATGCTAAGTCCAAGCCCTGCGCCGCCGAATCTCCGCGTAACAGTGTTGTCACCCTGCACAAACGAGTCGAAAATTATGGACAGCTTTTCCTGTGAAATGCCGATACCGGTATCTTTTACTTCAAACTGAACGCTAACAGTCTTATCCGTTTCAGCTTTTTTAAGTATATTAAATTCTATCTGTCCGCCCGGTTCTGTAAACTTTACAGCGTTGGACAAAAGGTTTGAAGCCGCCTGACCTATACGGAAAGAATCGCCTTTGAGTTTTTTCGGAATGCCCGCGTCCACATAGCTCAGAAAAGAAATATTCTTATTTTCCGCTGATTTTCTGTGCACTTTATTTACAGTATCCGCCAGCACGTCAACGTTCACAACCTGACTGTCGATTGAAAACTCTTCGCTGTTGACGTCTGCCAGATCCATAATGCCGTTGAAAATATCCAGAAGCGTTTCGGCGCTTGATCGGACAGTGGCAAGATACCCTCTCTGCTTCTCATTCAGCCCTGTTATCTTCAGAACGTCGCTGAATCCTATGATGCTGTTCAGCGGTGTGCGTATCTCGTGGCTTATGTTTGCTATGAAGCGGGATTTTGCGATACTCGCCTCTTCCGCACGCTTACGCGCCTGCAAAAGCTCTGTTATGTCCTCTTTTATAGCGACATAATTAATTATCTCTCCCGAATTGCCGCATATTGGCGCTATGACTGCCGATTCGATATATTTTTCACCGTTTTTCTTTTTGTTGGTAAAGGTGCCGCGCCATATTCTGCCGGAGGAGATGGTCTGCCAAAGCTCTGTAAAAAGCTGCGGGTTGGAATCGTCCCATTTCAGAATACTGGGTTTCTTGCCGATAGCTTCCGCTATGCCGTATCCCGTGACCTTTTCGAACATCGGGTTGGCGTATTCTATAACACCGTCTGTATCGGTTATAAGGATGCTCACCGGGCTTTGTTCCATAACGAGGGCGAGCTTGTTCATCTCCTGTTCCGCGTTCTTTCTTGCGGAGGTATCCCTTATGTTCAGCACTATACCGCCTATGGACGGATTTTCGCACATATTAACGGCAACGGCTTCAGCCGTTATTGTTTCGCCTCCGCGTTTAACCAGCCGAAACTCACCGGATTTCTGTCCGATTCCCTCGTCTGCAACTTCCCTGATCCAGACGGAAAAAGCCTCTCTGTCCATATCGGGGATGATGTCTTCAAGAAACTTGCCCCTGATATGCTCGCTGCTGAACCCGATGACAGAATCCATTGAGGGGCTTGCATATTTTATTCTGCCGTTTTCGTCCAGCACTATTATTATATCCGTTATGTTTTCTATAAGCTGCCTGAAACGTTTTTCGTTATCTTCAAGAAGGCTTTCAGCGTTCTGCCTCATTCTCGACTGTTCGTTCGCTATGCGGGAATAGTCGGCTATTTTCTCCTCAAGGCTTCTCTGCTGGTTGATAAGAAACTGTTCCGTCTTTTTCCAGTCAGATACGTCCACTGAAATCTCTATCATCTGCACAACCTCTCCGGTCTCGTTGAAAACCGGATAGGCGCGTATCTCGAAATATTTGTCCGTACCGTCCGGCTGTGTGTGAATATGTTCAACAGTCACCGGACCTCTGGTATCCCTGACCATCTGCAACGGGCAGGGATGTTCTTTTCCGCTGCACGGCAAAAGCATCTGGTGGGTTACGGCATGACAGGTCATATTAAGTATGTTATCGCCGTTCGATGCGTATCTGTTAGCGTATACGATCTCGTAGCTTTTCGCATCTATCACATAGAACGAACACTCCAGCGAATTGAGTATCGTGCTTATGTATTCATATTTTTCTTTGAAGTTGCTTTCACTGATAATAATATCGTCAAGCCGGCTGAAAAGCTCCGTAGTTCTGGATTTCAGTTTGGTGTCAAAGTTTATGAACAGGTCGTCGTAATCTCTTCTGGCACGGGAAGCCTCTTTCAGAACTTTCCATATTACATATGCCATAAGGAGACCGTAAACGAAAAGTCCGGTTCCGAACAGAACACATAGCCAGAGATTAATAACGGCAAAATGCCTGCTTTCAGACGCTATGTAATCGTTCATCAGCTTTATATCCGAAAGAGCGCTTATGTATGCATCATTTGATATCATTTGAAAACTTGTGAAAAAATTGTCTATTTCTTTAGTACGGACTCTCATCTCCTGATCTGAAGATAAAATAAGCTCGAAATCGGATGTTTTTTCAGCAGACATACGGTTTATAAGGTGACTGCGATAACTCTGCACGATAAGTCTCAGCTCCTCAAGTTTCGCCCTCATATCTATGATGCGCATATCATAAGATTTTTTGTCCGTTCTGGTATAGCTGTAGTCAAAAGTGTATTTATCAAACTGAGACGAACTCACGGGCAGCTTTTCAACAAGCATCCCCCCGTTGTCGAGAACGCCCAGCTCGTTATCGATGCTTGATATATCTTCAAACATCCGCGATTCATACTTGTCCATTTCACTGAATTTTTCCGATTCGATATAAAGATGCAGATAATTGCTGACCTCGCTGATCCTTATGCGGATAAACCGATAGATATCCGCTTTGTTTTTGATATTATCCATGCAGCTTTTCAGATAGATCATGTGTCGCCGCTCATAACTGTGGGCTGCGAAAATGACTGTAAATCCGGCAAACCCGAAAATCAGAAAAAAGATGAAAAACAGAAAGTAACGTTTGGGTTTATATAAATTGATCATAATTTCTATTTCTCGATTCCGAATTTATAAAACACCTGTCTTCCCCTGTCTGAAGCCGCAAACCGCAGAAATCCGGCGGCGCACTCTTTCTCACGTGAAAACTTCAGAAGCCCTGCCTTAACCGTAACTCGCCTGAAAAACGGTGAATCAATGGGGATAGCCTGAGTTCCTTTGGAATCGGGACTGTACTTCAGAGACATCCAGTCCACAGCGAGATCTGCATCGTTATCCGCAACCGATCTCAAAAGCTGCTTTGAGTCGGAAGCCAGCCCTATGGCATTTTCGAAAACGTCCTTCAGAATACCCGCCTTCTGTAATGCAATATGTGTCTCTTCACCTGCACCGCTTGTCAGCGCAGAGCCAATGACGCTTCTTATTCCGCTTTCTGTGAGCCAGTGCAGTTTTCCGTCTATTTTAAGGGGGTTGCCGTAACTTACAAAATAGGCAAGTCTGTCGCCACCAAGGGAATAATTCTCCGTAACGATGCCGCTCTCCCTCAGCCTGTCAACAACGTCACCAACGGATGAAAAAATAATATCCCCCTTTTTATTAACCTGCACAGCGCGCATCTGGTGTGCGCTCCCGCCTGTAAGTATGTCTATACCGCATCCGCTTTCGTTTTCATACGCTGCGGCAAGCTCACCGACGGCATTTGAAAGCGCGGCAGAAGAATAAACAAGAATATTTTTTTTCCCGCTATCCTGTAAAAAAGGCGGCGTTTCGGGGCTGCACCCGAACGAGAATGAACAGAAGGCGGCGAGAAAAATAAAAACGATAAATCTCATCCTATCCCCGAAAAGTATGATTTTTTAAGTTTACACTAAAAACCATTCATGCGAAAGTTTATTTGACTGCCAGCCCGAACATTAACTCCATATTTGCCTTGCACATATTATTAAACAGAGGTACCCTCATAAAAATACCTTTTAAGGGTGATTTATGAGAAAAATTATTATCTTTTTTGCACTAATGCTCAGTTTCTTTGTGTTTGCAGCCGACATGCCGGAAGACTTTGAACGCAATGCAACAGGTACTCCGGAACTACTTCAAAAAGGAGCACAAAAACACTGGTGCCCCATCTGCGGCATGAATCTGCCGATGTATTACAAAACAAATTTCGCTGTTAAGCTGAAAAACGGAGAGGCGAAACAATACTGTTCCATACGCTGTTTTGCCGATGATTACGGCAACATATCAGAGAATATTAAAGAAATTCTTGTGATGGATGCCGCAAAAGAAAAGTTTACAAATGCTAAAAAAGCCCACTATGTCATGGGCAGCTCCGCTCCGGGAACAATGACCGCCGTCAGCAAATACGGATTTGCCGCCCTTGCCGACGCACAGGCTTTCCAGAAAAAATACGGCGGCGAAATCGTTAGCTATGATGCGGCACTTAAAGCCACTCAGGATTCCATGCAAGCTGATAAAAATGCCTCCGCTGAAAAGAAACAGAAAATGGTATACCCCATGGGGGAAAAAATATACAAAAGTGTATGCAAACCTATAGATCCTTCCTCTTTCGAGCAGATAAACAGCATGAAGGCATATATAAAAGATAACGCTGTCTGCGGCGAGCTTAAAGAGGGTCAGCTTCAGGCTGTCTCACTTTATCTCTGGGAAGTTCTCAGAAAGGCCGCCGAGGGATATTCCACGATATCTGTTCCTGAAGGAACAAAATGCCCCGTCTGCGGCATGTTCGTTGCGAAATATCCCAAATGGGCTGCTCAGATAACCTATAAAGATGCGAAAGGTGCCGAGAACTCTGTTTACTTCGACGGTGTGAAAGACCTCGTAAAATTCTGGCAGAAACCGGCAAAATGGGGAAAATACAATAAGATAACCATCACGAAGATACTTGTGAGCGACTATTACAGCTCGAAAGCAATTGACGGAAAAACAGCCTATTATGTTATAGGTTCCGACATGTACGGTCCCATGAGCAGTGAGCTTATCCCCTTCGAATCCGAACAGAACGCGAAAACTTTCATGACAGACCACAACGGAAAATCCATAGTGAAGTTTTCTGAAATCACTCAGGCTATGCTTAAATGACGTTAAGAAGCGTAAAGTTTCTTATATTTATACTGGTATTGACGGCGGCAACGGCGGCGCAGATATTTTTCTTCGCCGCTTTCCGCTCACCCTCCGCAGAAGATATCGCAGTACGGTCGGCTTTTGTCCGGCTGACGGGAATATCCCATCCTGCTCTGTTCTGCGAATACAGGAGAAGTTCCGCGCCTTATGCGCCTGCCGCTTTTGACTCCGACATAAGAACTGCGGTGTACGGAAGATGAAAGCCGGACTTTTCGAATTCGCCCTCTGCTCAATGTCGGGCAGACGGTCAAAATTCATCTTCGTGTACATCATCCTCACTCTTCTGATGCTGCTGTGCTTCTCAGTTTTTTTCGTGACAGCCTCCCTGCGCGCCGAAAGCTCATACGGAAGCGACGCGGTTCCGGATATAACCGTTACCATGAACAAAGGCGGACGGAATGAACTGATAAGCACATCGAGAGCCGATGATATCATCCTCATACCAGGCGTTTCATATGCAGAACCTGTATATTTCGGACTGTATTCTTTCAACTATCTTAAAACCAACCTGACCATAGTCGGTATAGACCCGTTCGCACAGCAACATTCACAGGCTTTTGAAAAAGCGGTTATGCAACATAGAAATATACTTACACAGGAACGCTGGATGATAACCGGAGATAAGCTGGCGGGGACCCTGAAAGCTATTTATAACAAAGATACGTTCAGTTTCGCAAAACCGGACGGCACATATCTGGAACTGCCCATTGCCGGAACCTTCTTCCCGCAGTCGCAGCTTATGTCTGCATCAACAGTGCTGACAGACGTCGAATCGGCTAAGGAAATACTTGGCATACCGGACGGAAAGGCTGTGCAGATATCAGTTTATGTTGGCAACTCAGAAGAAACGGACACCATTGCGCAAAAACTGTCCGTGATGTTCCCCGATACGGAAGTGACCACAAAAGAGGTGCAGCTGGCAGCTGTTTCAAACCTTTTCGACTTCAATTCCGGTATATTTCTGATGGTTTTCTCAATAAGTCTGTTCACGTTTTTCATCATCGTGTTCGACAGAGCTTCAGGACTGAATATGGAGGAACGCAGAGAAATAGCCGTTCTGAAAGCAGTGGGCTATACACCTTCCGACATAATCAGGGTGCGGTTCTACGAGACATTAATAACCGCTGTCGCAGCATTCGCAACAGCACTGCCACTGGCTCTTTTCTATATACACACCGCGCAGGCTCCGCTGATGAAGTCTATCTTTATCGGATACTCATATATGCGTCCCGATTTTATTCTGCCGTTCGTTTTCCCGGCGAAAGAGATCGTTCTCACCTTCATGGCGACCATTCCCGTATACGCCGCCGCGGTTATCATACCTGCCTGGCGGGCATCGGTAACGGATGCGCAGGAGAGTCTGAGATGATAAAATTCATATCCGTTACAAAAAGATATAAAGATTCAGTACCGGTTGAGGATTTCAGTATGGAGATTTCAGCCGGAGAAACAGCCATACTCAGCGGGCGCAGCGGAAGCGGTAAAACGACCATTCTGGCTCTCGCGGCGGCTCTGACACGCCCGACATCCGGCAGCATTGAGGTGAACGGGAAGCAGACGGCAAAACTCCCGGAAGAGTTTGCATCGCTCTTCCGCAGGGAATCCGTCGGCATAATCTTCCAAAACTATAACCTTATGCCAAACCTGTCTACACTCGATAACGTCACACTGCCACTTCTGCCGACGAAAACACCTTTCAGGCAACAGCGCGAACGTGCATTTGAGCTCATGGAAAAACTCGGCATAGATAACAAAGCAAAAATAGCCGCAGGCAGACTGTCCGGCGGGGAACAGCAACGGGCTTCCATCGCAAGGGCACTTATAAACAATCCGCCGATTGTGCTGGCGGACGAACCGACATCAAACCTGGATGCAAAACTGACTGATAAGCTGCTGGAAATCTTTGCCGGAATAAAGGCGGAAGGCAGAACTCTGCTTATAGCCACCCACGATAAAGCAATAACGGAAAGCGGCATAGCGGACAAAATAATACGGACTGAAAAATGAGTTTTCTGATACCCGATATCTTCATCCAGATAATCCTTTATGCAATTCTGACCTTTTTTTTCTGCATAAGTCTTTACGTCAGCGTGCGGGTCATCATTCTCTGGAATTTTTCAGATACTTCCGAAAAACAGTACCTTCTTGAAAAACAAACCTACCTTGTTTCAGTCATCATGAAATATGCATTTGCTGTCAATATTCCTGCGTTCCTCATTTTCATATACGCCAACGACAAGCTGTCATCATATCTGACCGGTGCCATGTGCGCAGCAGGAGTTCTGAATGCAACTATATACGGCAAATATCTGATTATATTTAAAATAGTTAATCTTTACCTGTCGGTCGTTTGGCTAACGGTTAACCATTTCGACAGCCGCCATGAAACCATGCCCTACACAGCTGTTAAATTCAGAATGATTCCTCTGCTGTTCACCACTTTCGGCATAGAATGTACGCTGTTCATATTACATTTCGCATCAATAGACCCCGCCGTACCCGTGAGCTGCTGCAATGTTATCTTTGCAGACGACACTTCCGTTCTCAGAACGTTCTTTTCAGAGCACGCTGTAAGTCTCTTCGCGGCAGCCTTCATTCTGACATCCGCTGCCTTTCTGTTGAAACGCCCGGTGCTTCATGGTACGGCAAACGTACTTTATGCCATAGCGGGAATAGCCGTTCTGATATACGGTGTTTCGCCGTATATATATGAACTGCCAACGCACAAATGCCCCTTCTGCATACTGCAAAGCGGCTATGGATATACGGGATACTGGTTTTATATTACGCTTTTCGGCGGAACGGCATCGGGAATTGCGGCAGGTGTGCAGACGCTTATAAGCGGAACCGCACCCAAAAGGATGGTGAATGTAAGCATGGCGCTGAACTGTGCGTATCTTCTGCTTTGCGCGTGGTATCCGGTAAGCTACTTCCTTACGAACAGAACATGGCTTTGAGCTGACTTATTATATCAGTCCCGTATTATACGCAAATTGAACGAGTGATGCTGAATTGGCTATATTCAGCTTCTGGAGCATCTTATTACGATGGGTGTCCACAGTGTTCTTGCTGATGCAAAGCTGCTCTGCAATCTCTTTGCTGGTCTTTCCCAGCGCAATAAGTCGCAAAACCTCGCACTCTCTGTTTGTAAGTATCCCGGAGTAGTTATCCGGTATAAGCCCGTTAACTCCGGCAAATATCTTTTCAACACCCCGCTTGATGAGATCAACAGAGTCTTCGGCATAAACAAAATGGCATATTCCCAAAACAGAGTTGTAATAGTTGATATGTTTATTTTCTTTAGTTGTATGCAGAATAATTCTTTCAGGAGAATAGTTTGCAACAAGAGAATCAAGCAGATCAGTTCCATAATTACGCGAATAGATGTCGGCAATCACAAAATCAGGATCACTTTCTTTTATTTTATCAGACAGTTCCGATTGATCTGCAACAGTGTACACCTCTTTAACAGACCTAAGTTCCTGTAGCATTTTAGCCATGGATTCACGAACCAACGTTCCTCGACTGTATATGAGAACACAAGCCATTATTTCTGCACCTTATAATTAAACACAGCGAAACTTTACTTCTATTAAACATAATTGTAAATACTGTGATTTATGTATTTTACTGATTCCACTAGCCTTTCGAGAATGACACCGCGGAATCAGAAATTTTAAAAACATACAAAATGCAAACTATTAGAATTTTCATAAAAATTTGCACGCAAACTTATCAATGTTAAAGTTATTGTAATACTGAGTATTCGCCATCTGATTTTCTGTTCATTATAAACTCTTCATACTTGGTACACATTTTGTAACACTAAGACAAAATATCAATCAAAAATTATTATTACCTTAACACAAAATACACACATTAGCTAAAAAAATCAACTTCACAAATATTAAAAAACAGTTAAAAGTCCACATAACCAACAATGCAGCACAAGAAATCCAATGAGAGACCATGCAATCCGCACAGAAAATATCTAAGGTAAACTATTTTAACAACTATGATATCTTATAACACTGTCGCTTTATCTACTCTCAAAATATTTGCTTTACTTATACGAACGTTTCAGCTCCAGGGTTACCATGAATTTTGAAATGTTCAGATCCATCATCGCAGGACTCTGAAACATGGTTCGCTAAACGAGAAAAAACTTACGAACCTTTTATCATCTCAAGCAATTCTGAATGTACCCCGGCACACGAGGCCAAAATAAATTTCTCATAAAGGTCAGGAAACCCATCGCCATCAATTCCGGAAACAATGCATCCGGCTTCTGCTGCGATGACTGCACCACCCGCTATGTCCCAGGGGCTCAGATTAAATTCGTAATACCCGTCAAAAACACCCTTAGCCGTATAACAGAGGTCAAGAGCCGCGGAACCGGCTCTGCGTATTCCTCTGGAGTTTTTCAATACGCACGCTAATATATCTAATATATTATTCTCATCGCCTTCTGCAATACTATATGGAAATCCGGTTGCAATAAGACAGTCGATACTATTGATTTTGTCGGACGAATGTATCCTTCCGCCGTTAAGAAAAGCACCGCAACCTTTTTCTGCAATAAACATCTCGTTCAGTACAGGATTATACACAACACCGGCGAGCCCTTCGTTTCCGTTATAAACTCCTACTGATATACAGCAAAAAGGAAAACCATGAACAAAGTTAGTCGTCCCGTCAATAGGGTCGATATAAACAGCTTTTTTCTTTTCCGCTTTTTCTTTGCTGGTTTCTTCCGCAACAAAATCATATTCTCCGGATAAAAACGACAGTTCATTAAGAAGTATCTTCTCAACCTCCACATCATACTGTGTGACAAGGTCAATTTTACCTTTATGCGAAACCTGTTTTGTACTGTTAAAACCTTTCAGCAGGTGAGCACCCGCTTTTAAAACAGCTTTTTCAATCTTTGAAAGCATTTGATTTTCTCTCAATTATTTTATATATTCATTCTGCTTATCGCGACCATCGGGAGAAATTATACATGATCAATACTGAAAAGTACATAGACTTGAACTCCATCAGCTTCGACATCTCTGTGGAACAGTGTTTTGAAAATCTCAGACCCCACCCTAAATTCTCCCGCTGCACATTTGAAAATTATATCCCGGATGAAAACTACCCGTCCCAGTCACTGATAAAATCACTGCTCCAGAATACGCTGGAACAGATGAAACATTACACACCGGCGAAGCAGCTGAACGGTAAGTCACTTTTCGGGTTTCTAAAAGGTAAAAAGGCTGCAAACGGTTCTCAAAAACCCAACAATATCTACATCGATGGGAGCTACGGAATCGGCAAAACCCACCTTTTAAGCTCCTGCTACAACATATGTGAACGCGGCACAAAAGCATTCATGAGCTTCGGCGAGATGAACTACTATTTTCATTACCTCGGTGTAGAAAAATGCATAGAACATTTCTCAGGTCTAAACCTGCTGCTCATAGACGAATTTGAACTGGACGACCCGGCAATGACCCACATCATGGCAAAATTTTTCCGCGAAATTAACGAAAACACTTTAATAATAACCACTTCCAACACTCTGCCTAACGAGCTTGGCAAACTGCGGTTTCAAACCGACAATTTCACCAAACAGCTCGGAGAAATAGCCGGAAGTTTCGAAACAATTATAGTTGAGGGGGAAGATTACAGAAAACGAAACAAAATATGGATGAAAAACGTATCTGAAGACTGTTTTCTTGACGCCTTTGCAATGTATACTCCGGAAAACAAGGCAAAATCAAAAATTTCATTCGATAATCTCATAAAACTACTGGAATCTATTCATCCGTTCCGCTATTTCGTCATACCGGAAGCCGTAGAAGCGATATTCATAGACGGGCTCACCCCGTTTCCGAACCTAAACAACGCGCTGCGTTTTAACCAGTTGATAGATCACTGCTATTACTATAATACGAAATTATTCATCAGAAGTCAGCACCAGCTTTCAGAGATTTTCCCGCCTGAGCTTATAGAATCCAGCTTCCAGAAAAAGCTGCTCAGATGCCTTTCAAGACTGGACGAACTGGCAGTATTCTTCAAACTCTAAAGAACGGGAGTCTTTGCGGGCAGAGTGACGGCAAAATGGAATAGCCATCTCAGCGAACCCCTTTAAGGGTGAAGCAGTCTCATTTTTCAATAGCGATAATATTTACGTTAAATGTTCTAAAGATATCAGATCGCCGCGTCGCGTTGCTCCTCGCGAAGACGAAATAAAAATCACGTCTCTGCGAACCCTTTTAAGGGTGAAGCAGTCTCACATTATTTATGTGATTGCTCTAACCGTTCTTGATGGCTTCCGTCAGCTTTTCGATTTTGAGATGTGCGTTCAGAATAAGCGCCGTTCTGCTGTCCAGTGTAACGGCGGCGTGTGGAATCTTTGAGTTGAAAGCGATTGAATCGCCCTCGTGCAGATCAACATCCTCATTGCCCAGTTTCATCTTTATTGCGCCCTGGACAACGTACATGTATTCATATCCCTCGTGACTGAACAGCTTTTCGTCCATTTTTTCAGGTTTAACTGTGACGAGCAGCCAGTCCATGTAGTCAAACGACTTCATTTTCGCCAGCTCTTCGTACATATAGCCGTGCTTAACACCTTCTCTGTAAATAAACTTCTTTTCATGGTTGCGGACGATGAAAAAATCGTTCTGGTTAACCTCTTCTTCAAAGAAATAGGTCATCTTGACATTAAGAACCTTCGCTATTTTCCCCAGAGTGCTGATTGGCGGCATAACAATATTGTTTTCTATCTGAGAGATAAGAGCTTTGGAAAATCCTGTGAAATTAGCAACGTCCTGAAGGGTTAAACCTCTTTCATTACGGATTTTTCTGACTCTTTCGCCTATTTTAATATCGATATCTTCCATATTGCCCCCAAGCCAACGCCTGAGTTAAGTATTACTGAATAATGTTTGGTTGTCAACGGGAATTAAAAATCGATGACAGTGACAGCCTGACCGCCCTCTTCGTTGGATGCTGTCTTATACGAGCGTACGCGTGGATCGCTACGCAGAAACTCCTGAATACCACTGCGAAGCTGTCCCGTACCTCGCCCGTGGACAACGTACAGCCTGTTAAGTCCGGCGAGAACTGATTCGTCCAGAGTTTTATCAAGTATATCAAGGGCTTCCTCAACACGTTTCCCAACCAGCAAAAGTTCGTGTTTTGCTGACGGAGCAACGCTCCTTGACACCAGCACGTCCTTAACCCTGTCTTTGTCCTCCATTCTTTTACCCACCAGTTCTTTGAGTCTGATGGATATTTTAAGCCCGCCGATATCCATTTTTGCCGAATCTCCTTCAACGGAGAGCACTTTACCTGATTTGTCGTATTTTTCCAGCCAGATAACGTCCCCGGTCTTCACACCTTCGACCGGTTTTATCTCTTTTTTCACCTTACCCAGTTTGGTTTCAGCCTTTTTGATATCCTCTTCGACGGCTTCTTTTATTTTATGTGGTTTTTCAGCGTATTTTTTTGCTTTATGGTACAGTCTGAGAGCCTCTTCCAGTAGTTCCGATTCCTTTTTAGCAAGTTTTTCATTAAGTTCCTGCTCCCGCAGCTCAATAAACTCCTCTTTCTCTTTAAGCTGTGCCTGTAGCAGTTCCAAATCTTTGGTTCTGCCTGCTATCTCTGCCTGCATCCGGCTTATCTCTTCAACAGAGACCTCTGCGTCGCTCTTGTGCTGTTCAATGATTGCCGTGGCAGTCTCAATAACGTCAACGGGAAATTTAAGTCTTTTTGCTATGACAAGAGGATCGGATTTACCGGAAACACCTTTGAGAAGTCTGTATCTGGGTGAAAAATCGGTATAGTCGAAATCCACCGCATATATAACGGATGTGTCTTCGGTCAGAGCGTAGGTTTTAAGCTCTGTAAAGTGGGTCGTGACAACAGCTTTCGCCTTTTTAGCTGCGAGTTTGCGGCATACTGCAACGGCTAGTGCCGCGCCTTCTCTGGGCTCTGTTCCTGTTCCAGCCTCATCAAGGAGAACAAGGCTCTGACTGTCGGCAGTTTTAAGAATATCCCTGATATTAACCATATGCGCGGAAAAAGTGGAAAGATCCATCACAAGTGACTGGTTGTCGCCGATATCAGCAAGAATATGATTAAAATTGACTATTTCAGCGTATTTGCCGAACAGCGGCAGTCCGCATTTGCCGAGAATATGGTTTAGACCGATGGATTTAAGCGCCGCAGTCTTTCCGCCTGTGTTTGGTCCTGTGATAACGGCAGTAAACTCTCCATCTTTCATCTGGAAGTCAAGCGGAACCGATTCACGCCCTTTTTCCAGAAATATAATTGGGTGGTGGACGTCGCGAAATACCACGGAACCTGAAAACTCAGGAAACACAAAGTCCTTTCCTTTATAAAATTTAGCAGTTTCAAGGTGAAAAACGACCTCCGTATATGCGGCTACAGTCGCCTGAATACGGGTGAAAGCGCCGAATATGCTGTCTGCTATCTCTTTAAGTATTCTGACGGTCTCCTCACGCTCCTGAGCCAGACACTCCTGTATTGCGTTGTTAAGCCCAACTGTTGAAGACGGTTCAACAAAGAAGGTCTGACCGCTTGCGGAGCGGTCGTGTACGATACCCTGAATATATTGTTTGAAATTGGTCTTGCAAGGAATGGTAAAGCGTCCGCTGCGCTCGGTTATGACCTGTTCCTGAACAAATTTTGATGCGGAACCCATGGCAAACACGCCCGCGAGTTCTCTCTGCACCTGTTTGCGAAGCGATTTCAACTCGCCGCGCACCTCTGAAAGTCTGTAAGAAGCACTGTCCTTAACTTCACCCATGTCGTTTACGGTCTCATCGATTCGGTCTGTTATCTCCGAAAGGGTGAATATCTCGCCAAGGTAGAGCTTCATGTGTTCAGCACCGTGCTCTATGAGTCCTTTCTTAATATCCCGCACGCCGTGGAAAAACTCAGCGAAGACAAGCAGTTCATCAGGCTCAAGGAAGAGGAGCGGGTCGTTCAGTTTAGGCAGAACAGACAGAAACTCATCGTCTTTCGGGATGTATATGTCGGACGCTTTAACGGCATAGTCCAGAGCTTCGTTCAGCTCCGCCTTATATCGTTCTATCTTGTCCAGAGCATAATAGGGTTTCAGGGCGTTCAGCCTGCCCTTTGCCAGAGCAGAGCTGAACCCTTTTTCCATGTATTGTTTGAAAAGTCCGAATTCTAAAGTGTCTAAATGAATCATCAGTTTTTCTGGAAATCTTCCTCAAGAACACGTGGTTCCTTTTTAGGCGCAGGTTTTGCATTTTCGCCTTTTTTACCTGCGTCGTCAGTTTTTTTCGCAGTCTCTTTGGCTGACTGTGCGTCTTCGTCCGCAGCCTGCATCTTCGCGTCCTCGATAGCCTGCTGAACGGATTCAGCCGATGGGATATCGAACGGGCTGTGCTTTTTCGCTTCGGGTATCCTGTTCATGAAATTGTATACGCTGGGCGCGAAACCAGCCAGTTTGCGGGAAACTGACCCCTCTTTCATACTGGAAAGGATACTGCTGTCCGGTGAAAGCGTTGTCATGAGAAAGCTCAGGAAAACACTGAGCACCGCAGCCGCTTTCAGACCGCCAAAAAGAGCGCCCACACCCTGATTTACCCAGCCGAGCTTAACCTCTTTGAACATTTTCGACAGAATAGTGCCGATAAATATCATGATGAGATAAGCTGTGAAGAACGCTACAATGTATCCGAGCGCCTGAGTGGTTCTCTCGGACATGCCGAAAACGTTCAGTTGCTGTGCGAAAACGGGCGAATAGAGATACGCCACCATAAAGCCCGCAAAAAGAGCTATCATGCCGAATATCTCCATAATGATACCCTTCATGTAGCCTTTGAAGGCGATGATACCTATAATTACGAGAACGATTACGTCAATTATTCCCATCAAATGCATCCTTAACAAGCTGGTTGACGAGTTTTCCGTCAGCCTTGCCCGCGGTTTTCGCCATCACAGCCTGCATAACCTTGCCGAAATTCTTTTTATCGGATGTGTCCACACCCTCGCAAGCCGCCTTAACAACAGCCTTAACTTCGTCTTCGCCCATCTGTTCGGGCATGTAGCCTGCAAGAAATTTTGCTTCTGCAAGCTCTTTGTCCGCAAGGTCATCCCTGCCCGCGGCCTTATACTGGTCTGCCGCATCCCTGCGTTTTTTCATAGCCGAGGCGATGACTTTCTGTACTCCGGCATCGTCCAGTTCCGCTTTTGCATCTATCTCAGCGTTCTTTATCTCCGCACGGAGCATACGCACGGTATCCAGAGCAAGCTGATTTTTCTCCTTCATAAACGTTTTCATATCATCCGTGATTCTTACTTTAAGTGACATCAGTGATTCTCCTTACCAACAAGCCGCGCAAGGATATAAAGCCCGTCGGACAACCTGTTGATATATTTTATAACAGCGGCATCTATACTAGCACATGCACCGAGACTTATCAATCGTCTTTCAAAACGGCGGCAAACCGTGCGGCATATATCCGCCTTTGCCGCTCTTATATTTTCGGATGGAATGATAAAACCTTTAAGATTAAGCTGTTTTTCGCCATCAGCTATGAAGGTTTCGAGAAACTCAAGCTCGCCGTCGGCTATTTTGAATTTTTCACCGGACGTATCGGCGCAGTGGGAGTTAACAACGAAGATGTTCTTCTGGATACGCTCTATCATCGGAGCATATTCCGTCAGTACAAATTTCAATTCGCCCAGATTGCTTACAAGCTCGTCACCCGTTCCCAGCGTCTCAATGCGGATGTCGTCTTTGTCCACGCGCTCACCGCTGAAAAGCGAGGTCTGCCCCTTGTCGCCGCCTTTGGTAGTAACGCTCATCAGACGCTAAGCTCCTCGGCTATTTTTATCATAGTCGCGTCGAGTTCCCGTTTTTTGGTCAGCACTTCCTCAAGAGGGGTGAAGACTATTTCGCGCCCGCCAAGCCCTGCCATAACGCCGCTTCTGCCTTCAATAAGCCCTTTAACGGCAGCTGAACCAAGGCGCGTTGCAAGAGTCCTGTCAAAAACGGAAGGTGCCCCGCCCCTTTGGAGATGACCCAGAACTGTGATTCTGGTATCGAAACCGCCTATAAGCTGGAACGCCTTGCCTATGTCGTATGCACTTCCGGCGCCCTCCGCCACAATGACGATGCTTCTGGATTTTCCTTCAATGTATCTTACTTTTATCTTGTTTATGATATTCTCGATATTGTACGGAACTTCGGGTATGACAACCGCTTCCGCACCTGTCGCTATGGCCGACATAAGGGCGAGGTAGCCGCAGTTTCTGCCCATAACCTCGATAAGAAACGTTCTGTCGTGTGAACTGGCTGTCTCGTTTATCATATCCACCGCGCGGCAGATAGTATTCAGAGCCGTATCGACGCCAATGGAAATACTTGTTCCGTATATATCGTTGTCTATTGAACCGGGGAGCCCGATAACCTTTATTCCGTATTTTTCATGAAGTATACGGGCACCTGTCAGCGAGCCGTCGCCGCCTATAACCACAAGCCCCTCTATACCGTGAATCTGCAACTGTTGTACAGCCGCCTGCTGACCTTCCGGAGTTTTGAACTCCATGCACCTGGCACTTTTAAGGAATGTGCCACCGCGGGAAATCATATTCGCAACGTCTTTGCTTTCAAGCAGTTTTATTTTGCCGTCAATCAGACCTTTGTACCCCTGCTCTATACCGCAAACTTCGATACCGTTCGCAATTCCCGTACGTACAACACTTCTGATTGCGGCATTCATGCCCGGGCAGTCGCCACCGCTGGTCATAACTCCTATTCTGTTCATATGTTTTCTCCTATTTTGTCTTCATCGTATAAGTGCCGTCCCAGTCATCAGCCGGAGCTTCATCAATGCATGACCTGCACCGCTCCGTAAACACGGAGGACGTGGGGTCACCAGCAGCCTCAAGCTCTGTAAAGACAGCCAGAGCGCCTTCAAAGTTCCTCGCGAAATACATGTCCAGCGCAATATGGAACTTTTCTACAAGTTCCCTGTTCTCCGGAGTGTTCTCCATCACCTCATAAATCTCTACAGGCTCTTTCTTTCCTTTGACACGCACCTTGTCCAGTTTGCGCACAAGATATTGCTGTTTGCAGTGGGCAAGAGTATATTCGCTGACAACTATGCGTGTTTTATAAGCCTTGCAAAGACCTTCCAGACGGGAGGCAAGGTTAACACTGTCGCCTATCGCTGTATACTCGAAACGAACTGTCGAGCCCATGTTTCCGCATACCGCGGGACCGGAGTTAACACCGACACCGACGTCGATGTTCGGCAGCCCGGCTTCCGTGAACCGCCCGTTTATCTCGTGCAGAGTGCGTATCAGTTCCAGAGCTGTCTTGACAGCCATATCCGCATGGTCGGGCAAATCAAGCGGAGTGTTGAACAACGCCATCATCGCGTCGCCAATGTATTTATCAAGCATACCCTTATTATGCAAAACCACTTTCGTCATGGGGTCGTGTATCTTGTTCAGCATGGAGGTCAGCTCCGTTGCCGAAAGTTTCTCCGAAAGAGTCGTAAAACCTCTGATATCCGAGAACATAATTGTTATGAAACGCTCCTCGCCGCCCAGTTTCAGTTTGTCCGGGTCTTTCTGTATCTCCTCAACAAGTTCAGGCGAAACGTAGGATGCAAAAGCCTTTTTGACTTCTTTAGCCCTGCGTTCCACAGTAAAAAAGGCGAACGATTCCAGCGTCATCATCATAAGCACTGAGGGAGCCATGGTATAAAATTCGTGTTGCCAGTAGTTTCCGAATATGAACATAGCATATGATGCGGCAAGGGTCAGAAACAGCGAACCGAAATAAAGCATCAGTCTGTAATGCTGCTTTCGCAGGTAGCTTATGAAAAAAATCACAAGCATCAGGATAATAACAGACGCGTAGTCATATTGCGGCGAAGTGGTGAGAAATTCGTTTTTCAACAGGTTGCTGAGTGCGACGTAGTGCAGAGAAACTCCTGGTGTAACAGGGTCTATTGGCGTGGGACGCATATCGTAGATACCCACCTCGGTAACGCCGACAATAACCATCTTGTCCTTAAAAAAAGAAGGCGGAATTTCGCCGTTTATAACTTTGTATGCGGAAACGTACTCCACATCATCGTAAAAATTAAGTCGGAAATATGACTCGTTTTTGATGTTTACATCGTTGATTTTAAAGCTCTTAACACCTTTTTCGTTAAGAACGAGGTTAACGTCCTTGTCCAGCCCGTAGCGCATCATCTGCACGGAAAGCGGAGGAAAAATGTAGCCTTTGTGGATATATGCCAGCGGATAGTTGCGGTAAAGCCCGTCAACATCCGGCTCTGTACTGAAAGAGGCGCATGTCAGCCCTGATTCCGCAACGATGGGAATGTTTACCTCTGCATACGGAAACTCTTTGATACCTACGGATTTTCCCTGTATGTCATAGTTCAGGTAGGCGCAATTTTCAAGATAGTCAATCGCCTGCTCCGTGGTCTCCTCGGTTGCCTGACCTCTGAAAAAGAAACCCAGGATGATGTTGCCGCTGTTGGCAATTGAATCGGCTAGCACCTCGTCGCTCTTTTCGTCGGAATGTTCGGAAAAAACGATATCAAGTCCAACAATGGAAGCCTGATGCAGATTGGTAAACATTTTTGCGATGACGTCCCTCGACCACACCCAGCGACCGAGTATATTAACGCTGGGTTCGTCAACTGTGACGATGACAAGACGTTTATCCGGTTTCGGAGCCATACCGAACCCGCTTCTGACAGCGAATTTAAGATCTTCGATACCAAGTGAGAATTTTTCTATGAAAACGGGTTTATGGTAAACACCGACACAACCAATGACGATGAATAAAGCCAGTACGATGAATCGATAGTTTTTGAGGAGCTGTTTGAGAAACGACATAAGATTTTCCTGTCCAATTAGTTAAATCAATCTTTACATATAAACGGTCAGGCTTCAATGAAATTTACGTAAAAAAAAGAGCGGCTTTCACCGCTCTTTCGTCAGTATAACTTTTCAACCTGAATGAGATAATCGTTCAGGCGAACTATTTTATAATTCGGTTTGCTGCTTATGGCAGTTGCCAGATACAGCGCCTTTTCGGGATATTTCACTTTCAGCGTATCCTTACCGTTATCATCAACCTCAAGAACCCATGCGGTGTAGCTGAGCATCTGTTTAAGATCCATCAGGTCTTCAATGGTGCTTTTACCGACAAGCTGAACGCTTATACTCTTGTTGTTGATACCTTTTATCTTTTCAAGAACGGTGCTGACGAGCTTAGTTGAAACTTCGCTGTTCATGTTGTCCATCATCTGATGCGTTGCGTCTTCGAGTGTTGCTCCCATACCCCTTGCAGACAGAAAGTCACTCGCTAGTATCTTTGTGCCGGAACCCTGCTGAACAAGCAGCCTGTATGAAAGCCTGCCCGTTACAACGTTAAAGGGTATGGATACGCCATAACCTATATCAGAGCCCTCTTTCGCAGTTGCAACAGTATCCACCTTGCCGATAAGTATTGTGCCGGAAAGGTATTTCGAAGCTATTGCACGCATTGCCATATAGTTATTTGTGCGCATAGCCTTGTCCAGCTCGGCGGTCTTTGTTCCGTCGGCATCGGCTATGTCAACAACCTCAAGCTGATTAGCGGTAAGTTCATTGATAACTGTCTCTGTGAGAACGTTGGTCTCCTCAACATGTTTGTCGGGAAAAACCACAGGTATCATAACAGCTACAGAGGTATTCATCGCCACGGTCCCCATGGCCTCTCTGGCTTTGTCCGGAGCTATAACGGCGCTGATCATAACGCGATATATCTGTCCGTCCTCTTCTTCTCCTGTCACCTTATAGCTCTGAACGACGCCTGTGACCTCGTTTTTGATTGCTTCGTCAACCAGTACGGCGTTCTGAACTATAGTTTCGGACTTAACACGGACGCCGGAAGCCTCTTCCATAGCGGCCCATTTGGCGCGTGCAGTCGCCTGGAGTTTTGCGGAGGATTTATCACCGTTTATAATGTCTGCCTCGCCGACAGCCGAAACCGTTACAGCGGCGGCAAAAGCGGTGGCGGCGAACATCATAAGAGTTAAACCGAGTATCAATCTTTTCATACTGTTCTCCGAATGTATTTTCTTATCAGATTATAAGAAAATACTGTTTTTACAAGGTACAAATAACAAACGGGCGGGATTAAACCCGCCCGGTAAAGTGTTTAAAACATTTTCTTAAACATACTCTGCCCTGAGAGCTTTTTCCTCTGGATAATGGTTCCTACCTTCACTCTGGAGGTAACTTCGGGTTTCCCTTCGATAAGCACCCAGCTTTGTCCTGGCTGCACCTGCTCCGAAACTGTCAGCTCAACAGGTATGGTAGTCATGGTACACGAAGACACGTTTGTCATGGGGTCAACTATCTCCATGAAATCAAATGCCTCCAGTTTCTGTCCGGGCTGCATCCCTTTGTCGGAACCGATATTTATAAGAGCTACGGCTTTTCCGCCCCTGAGCTGCTGAATGTAGCCTTTCTGGGCAAATTTCTCTGAGAATACAGGTTTGATATCGTCAACAGCCTCGCCCATAGCTTTTTTTGCAGCGGTAACGGCGAGTTCGGGATTAAAATTGGATGAACCGCCGGCAACTTCACGTCCTGTCACCTTTTGGGAAACAATTATCTGCCCGGTCTCAACGTCAATAAGCTGAACAGTTATTTCAACATTTATGTTCCAGCCCGCCTGAGTGTTCGCCAAAGCTGTGCCTATTGAAAGCGCAGCGCCAAGTCCTCCTCCGACGTTGTTGTTATTGTCTATTTTGTCAACGTATTTCGCGGCAATGTTGTCAACCGAACCTGTTATGATGTACTGAACACCTGCCATCTTGCCAAGTTTAACTGCGGTGGCAGGATCGCCGACAGTCATCTGGAATTTCTGCTCAGACATTATTTTGTCCAGCTTCTTGCGGTCGTACATCTGCGTTCCGCCGACTTTACTGATGGTGTTTTCAACAGCTGATTGCGCGTATTCGCCGACCTTAGAAGATATCTGACGCTGAAAACTGTCTATCTGGGTATTGGACTGAAAATCAGTCCTATTAGCGCCGACGTAACCAACGCCAACGGCACCGGGTCCGCCCACAATACCCGCCGCACCGGCAGAAACAGACTTTCTGGTTCCTTTGGTATTTACGCTGGTATTGGTCGCGGTCATATCGCCGAATGTGGTGTTATTTTCAAATTCAACGACTGCAACCCTTGGAAATTCAATCTTATACGACGCCCTGCAAACATTGGGAATCTCAATTCTCTCTGCATCCGCAGGGGTTATCTGGTAGGACATAGGATCAACTTTCGGTCCGCCGCCCACACATGCGGACAGCACAAAAAGACCGGCAACAATAACTGTCGGTTTCAAAAAATTATTCATAACTTCCTCCAAGCACCTTGTAATATTTTATACCACAAATGTCCCTGGTATAAAATAAAAGTTACTTCAACCCCATTTCTTTCATAACTTTTTGCAGGTCTTCCCAACAGGGCTTTTTCATGTTCGGATTTCTTAAAAGATATGCCGGATGGTATGTAGGCATCACTTTGATTCCGTTAAGATCCACAAACTCACCCCTGAGTTTTGTGATTCCGACGTTGGTTCTCAATAAGTTCTGTGTGGCAACACTACCCAGACAAATAATGTATTTAGGTTTGATATACTCAATCTGACGGTAAAGATATGGAATACAGGTCATAGACTCGTTTTCGAAAGGATTTCTGTTTTCAGGCGGTCTGCATTTAACGATATTTGCGATATATACTTTTTCGCGTGAAAGCCCCATAGCCTCTATCATTTTTGTAAGCAGCTGACCCGCCCTGCCGACAAAAGGAATACCCTGCTCATCCTCGTCCGCACCCGGACCCTCTCCGACAAACATAAGCTCGGCTTTTGTATTGCCCACGCCGAAAACAACATTATTTCTGGTGGAGTGAAGCGGGCATTTCGTACAGGTCATGACCTCCTGACGGAGCGCTTCAAAAGGGTCGTTAACAGTTTCGCACCCTTCGGCTATCATCTCTGATATGCCGTATACGTCTTTTATTAAGTTATTCTCAAACAGAGCCATTCTTTTTCCCGTGAAGTTCTTTTGCAAATAGCAGCAGTCTTTCCGCCACTTTATCTTTAGAGACTTTCCCCGTGGAAAATGGTTCTCTGTCCGCGGAAAAAATCACAATTTCGTTATCATCGGTTTCAAAACCGATATCTTTTCTGGAAATATCGTTTGCCGCTATCATATCCAGCCCTTTTCCGACCAGCTTCTTTTTGGCGTTTTCTTCCAGATTATCTGACTCCGCAGCAAAACCGACAAACACCTGACCGTTTTTTTTCATCGGTGCAAGTTCTTTCAGGATATCAGGATTCTTAATCAGGCGAAGAGTTATTTCATCATCGTCGGTCTTTTTAATTTTGGCGCCGGAATACTCCGCAACGCGAAAATCCGCCACTGCGGCAGCCATGACAAGTATATCGGTATTCTGTACAGCGTTTTTCACAGCATCAAGCATCTCCAGCGCAGACTGCACTTTAACCGTGTCAAAGCCGTCGGTGCTGACGCTAGTCAGTCCTGCCACCAGCTTAACTTCTGCGCCAAGCGCTTTTGCCTGTCTTGCGACGGCAAGCCCCATCTTTCCGCTGGAACGGTTAGTTATATACCTTACAGGGTCAATAGCCTCCGCTGTTGCCCCCGCCGTAACAAGCACTGTTAAGCCTGCAAGAGGTTTTGTTTTGCTGAAAACATATTCAAAGATCTCTTCCGGTTCCGCCATGCGTCCTTTGCCTTCCGTTCTGCACGCCATCTCGCCCGTATTGGGGTCTATGAGGTCGTGCCCCAGAGATGCCAAAAGAGCAAGGTTCTTCTGCGTAACAGGGTTTGCGTACATATCCACGTTCATGGACGGCGCAATTTTAATCGGCTTTTTGTATGGCAGCACGGTAGAAGTGAGCAGATCGTCCGCTATTCCATGGGCAATCTTTGCTATGATGTTCGCTGTGGCGGGGGCGATGATGAACTCATCCGCCCAGCCGGCAAGCCAGACATGTTCTATTATATCCGGCTCCGTTCCCGCCTCAAACTCATTGATATAAATACGGTTTCCTGTGATAGCCTGAAATGTCAGCGGTGTTACGAAACTGCACGCGGCCGTGGTCATTATGACCTTTACCTCAAAGCCCGCTTTCACCATCAGGCGGCAAAGATGTACTGACTTGTAACAGGCTATTCCACCTGTCACGCCGAGAAGTATTCTCTTAGACATCCTGCTGTTCGAAATCTATTTTACCTGTAATGATCTCGTTGAGAGCATTAGTGGTATTTTTGCTGTATTCATCGGACTTTCTCGGAAGCGTGTCCTCTTTGGGGCTGTTAAGCTCGCGTGCGCGCAGTCCGGCAACGTGCACCAGCTTAAAGCGGCTTTTCAGGTTCGGTTTGGAAATGATTTTTTCAATGTCAAGTAAAGGCAACTTATTATCCTCCGTTAGTTCAGATCCATTACGTCTTCTATTCTGTCTACATCACTAGCACGAAGATGCTCCGCGATGTATACAGCTTCAAGGTCATTGTATGCCCTGTTAATCTCTTTATTGACTATAAGATAGTCGTATTCGTGAATATGTTGTATCTCCTCTCTGGCATTTGTGAGGCGTATATCCATAATCTCTTCGCTTTCTGTTCTGCGGTTTATGAGCCTTGTGCGGAGATCGTTCATACTGGGCGCCGTTATGAAGATATAAATACCGTAATCCAGCGTTTTTCTGAGCTGTCTTGCGCCTTTTGGATCGATATCCAGCAGAACGTCCCTGCCGGAAGCGAGTATCTCTTCAACCTTTGTGCGGCTGGTTCCGTAATAGTTGTTGTGCACCTTAGCCCATTCGAGAAATTCGCCACGCTCTATCATCGCTTCGAACTCCTCAGTTCCGATAAAGTAGTAGTCTTCGGTATCGGTTTCGTCGTGTCTGGGCTTGCGCGTTGTGTATGAAACGGAGTAGCCAACCGTTTCAAAGTTGCCCAGCAGACGGCTGCAAAGCGTCGTTTTACCTGCACCGCTGGGTGCGCTGACCACAAAAAGTTTTCCTTTATGCTGTCTCATACCAGATTCTGCACCTGTTCGCGAATTTTTTCAATCTCGCTTTTCGCCTGAACCACATTATTTATAATTGCGGTCTTTCCGCTTTTTGAGCCGATGGTGTTGAACTCGCGGTTAAGCTCCTGACACATGAAATCCAGCTTTTTGCCGCTGTCCTTCTCTGTGTCTATGATGTTGCGGAACTGCTCAACATGAGACGAAATACGTGTTATCTCTTCGGAGATATCCGCTTTTTCCGCCATGACAGCTGCTTCCTGAACTATTTTCTCTTCCGCATCAACACCGAAATCCGCCATACGTTTTTCGAACTTTTCGCGCCAGTATTCATAAACGCCCTCGCGGTTTATGTCGATATCCGCCGCAATCGCAGTGAGAATATCCAAACGGGACTTGATGTCGTCGGCAAGGTTTCTGCCCTCAAGCATCCTCATACCGTCCATTTCGGCGGCGCAGGTTCTGATGCACTCAATAACGAACTCAGAAAGTCTCTGTCCGAGATCGTCCGTCTCTTCGGTCTCTAAAATATCGTTGAAATTGAGGATGTGTTCAAGGCTTATTTTGCCGTGGACACCGAACCGCTCTTTAAGCTCTGTAAGAACGTTCATGTAACTTTCCACAGCATCCTGACGCAAAACGGGCCTATACTGCTGTTTTTTCAGCTTGAGGTCGATGTTGACATCCACCTTTCCGCGCACCAGAACGTCTTTGAGGACGTTTTTAAGGGTTATTTCCATAAAATTGAAGAGTCTGGGCATCCTGACGTTGCAGTCGAAATATCTGCTGTTGACAGATTTCATCTCCACTTTGATATCGCAGAGTTCGTTGCCTGTCATTATTTTACCGTATCCGGTCATGCTTTTGGCGGTCATGTTTAACCTTGTAAGAAAATGATTTGCCTTTAAAGGCTTTTTGAGTTTAGAATAATAAACAAATTGTACTTGGAGGTCAATATGTTTCAACTTCCTTTAGTGCTTCTGGTGCTTATTGTGATGGTTGCCATCAACTCAATTAAGATTCTTCGGGAGTACGAACGCGGAGTTATCTTCCGTCTGGGACGCTATACAGGCGTCAGAGGTCCCGGTGTGATAATCCTTATCCCCGTTCTGGAAAAAATGGTGAAAGTGAACCTGCGTACATTCGTTATGGATGTTCCTCCGCAGGATGTCATTACAAAAGATAACGTATCCGTCAAGGTGAATGCGGTTGTCTATTTCCGTGTTATGGAGCCGAACAAGGCTGTTCTTGAGGTTGAGGACTTCTACTATGCCACAAGCCAGCTTGCCCAGACTACGCTGCGAAGCATCCTCGGTCAGTTTGAGCTTGACGAAATGCTTTCAAACAGGGAGAAGATAAACCACGACCTTCAGGACGTTCTGGACAGCCAGACAGATCCATGGGGCGTTAAGATTTCCGCTGTTGAAATGAAGCACGTTGACCTGCCCACTGAGATGCAGCGTGCAATGGCTAAACAGGCTGAGGCGGAAAGAGAGAGAAGAGCAAAGATAATCAACGCCGATGGCGAAATGCAGTCCGCTCAGAAGCTGCATGAAGCAAGCGAGATTATGGCTCAGAACCCGCTGACAATCCAGATACGCTATCTGCAAACACTGAACCAGATAGCAAACGACAAAACAAACACGATAGTTTTCCCCATGTCACTGGACAACATCGGCAGTCTGTTCAAGAAGTAAATTTTCAATCAGGGCGACCTCTTTTTTGAGGTCGCTTTCAAAATTATCTGTTAGAATACTAAAACATAATATTTGCGCAGGTGAAGATGAATTACTCAGATACTATAAACATCGGAATTGGAGCAGCACTGACTCTAATTGGAAGTTTTTCAAATCAGATATTAACAAAAAAGGCTCAAAATAAAGCACTTGCTAATTCATTCAAAGGCGAGATATCTGCACTAATTTCTATTATAGATAAACGTAACTACCTTTCTCAGCTTGAAAAAACTATCAAAAAAATTGAATCAACTAATAAACCAGAGCCATATTATTTCCACGTATCACAAGAATATTTTCAAGTATACAAAAGCAATTGTGATAAAATAGGTGTTCTCAAAAATCCGCTCCCAGAAAAAATATCTCAATTTTATACTTACGCTAATGCAGTAATAGAAGACACTCTTGTATTAAAACAATTACAATATGACAAACTTATTAGCAGTGAGCATATTAGGAACCTCATTGAATACTATCAGGAATATTATAGTGTATTCAAAATAACTTATGATCTTGGTGAAGAAATCATTAAACTAATAGATGAAAAATATAATTAACCTTTTTACAGGCTCACTTCTTTAAAACTTCTCTATAAACTTCCAAACCATCCCGTTTACCGATTGCAACAACAAAAACAATAAGCTCGTTACCGATAACCTGATAAACTATCCTGATTTGTTTCTTGTGGACATACAGTTTATAAAATCCAGTAAGGTCAAAACCAGCCTTATTGCCTAATGCCTCACCTTTAAAAGGATTTTCTTCCAGAGCCTTTAGCTGTTTCACGACAAGTTTTTTAATACTGCCATCCAGCTTCAAAAATTCGTCTTTCGCAGATTCAGAAAGCCGTACCTTATAACTCATTATTTACCAGCCAGCACATCTTCAAGATCAAACTGTTTCTCAGACTTTCTGGTTTCGATAAGTTTTGCTATCTCAAGATGCTCAGCCAAATCCGCCAGCGCCTTTATGCGTTCATATTCCTCAATAGGCAACACAACCATCTCAGGACTATTATTTCGCAGAACCACAACTCTGTTCATCTTTTCAAGAAGTTCGCTGACCTTGTTCATATTCCTCGAAAACGTACTTGAGCTTATCATCTCGTCTATCTCATATTTTACACCATACATCCTGCACCTCATACGTATAATTATACGCAATATTATGCGCATTTCAAGGTTTTATAAAAACAGTTACGTCAGCAGAAAGCGGACTCTCACCGTGTGAAACGTAAAAAATTATCTTCCCCTGACGTTTAAGCTCCTCTATCATCTCATAAACCACAGCGGCGTTGGCAGAATCAAGAGATGCCGTTACCTCGTCCAGAATGATTATATCTGCATTTTTAGCCACTGCACGGGCAAAGCCCACTCTGCTGCGCTCACCACCTGAAAGTCTTTTACCGTCTCCACCAACAGGAGCATCCATATCAAGACCGGCTAAATTCAGCCTCATGATAAGCGCCCCGCAATCTAAATCAACATCGGGATATGCTATATTCTCAGACGGACTGACATTATGCAGAAAGGTATTCTGCGGTGCATAGGCGACCATTCCCCTTAACTGCTCTCCGGAATAATCGCTTATATCATTTCCGAATATATCCAGGCTGCCGCCGCTCAGCGGGTAAAATCCCAGCAGAACGCGAAAAAGAGAGGTCTTCCCGCTTCCGCTCTGCCCTCTCAGCAGAACAATCTCCCCGCGTTTGCATCGGAACGACAGATTCTCAAATATGACCACACCGTTCAATGACAATGATATGTTTTCGGCAACAATGCTGTCACCGTCAGCCTCAACATCAGCTCCGCACGCATCCTCCTCCGGCATATCGAAATATTCGACAATCCGCTTTGCCGATGCGAGACCTCTCTGAATGGACTGATAATACTGACTGATATTGCGGATAGGGGCATAGAATTTATTTGAGTAATCAAATACAATGGAAACCATACCGAGCGGCATTGCACCTGAAACGACTTTATACACAGTATAAACAAGAGCAGCAGAAACACCGAGAATCCGCAGAGAGCCTTCCACAGGAAAGAACATCGAAAGACTCTTCGCCGCACTTAAACGATGTCTGAACGACTCGTCTGCGGTTGCGGCAAACAGGCGGTTTTCGTACTTCTCACCTCTGCAAGCCCTTATCGTTTCATATCCGCTGAGTGATTGCTCCAGAAGCGATGTAAGCCTCGAATCAGACATCTGCACGTCATCCGCCGCTCTCTTCTGCTTTTTCGCCGTGCGCAGGCTGAAAAGCCATATGAAAGGCAGCACACAAACCAGAATCAGCATTACGGACGGAGCCGCATATACTATAAAAACTGTTATCCATATTAAATCGAAAATGTCAGAGAACATGGTGTAAAGCGGTCGTGAAAAGATATTTTCAAGTCCTCTGGTGCTGCTAATCAGAGTATAAATCGTGTCGCCTTTGTCCGTTTGCATCTGTCTGAGAAAATCCACACGCATACATTTTTCAAAAAGGCGTATCCGTACTCTGTTTATGACGTTTTCACAGAATATTTCAGCCAGATAGCAGAAAAATACCCTGAAAAGGATGGCAGATATAGAAAAAACAAGAAAAAGAACGATTCCTGCAACGGCTTTGTTTGATAATCCGGTCAATCCGGCGAACACACCGATAATGCCGATGCCGTCCCTGCCGGAAAGGACGTCCAGAGTGTATCCCAGAAACTGAACGGGAATCACAGAAAGAAGTGACGACACCACAGCCATCAGCAGAAGCACCCAAAGATGAAACGCGGACACTTCGGACAGTCGGATAATTTTATATATATGTCCCATCGGAAAGTTATACCACGACGAGGCAATCTTTAAAACAGAAAGCCCGCCATAAAGACGGGCTTACAAACTTATTGAGCGTTTCTTGCGGCTTCCAGCCATTTTTTCCATGTAGCTTTGTTCGCCGCTATCCACTGATCGACGTGATGTTCGATGTCCTTTTCGGATTTTTCGCCAGCGTTCATCTTTGTGTTCTGTTCGTTTATGTCCGCCAGCGGCAGTGTAAACTCAGCCAAAAATACCTTCGCAGCAGGGTTTTCCGTCAGGAATTTCTTGTTGGCTACGGCTCTGATATCATTCACAACGAACCCAAGTTTCACAGGGTCTGTAACGGCGCCAACGATACCGCTTGCCGTCATTCTGTCTTTAAAGGCAGATTGTGATTCTGAAGGTTTTATCTCAGGAACGTTTATCCAGACAACGTCAGTGCCAGGTTTCAGCTTAAATATCGTCCAGTTTGGTGCCCATGTATAAAAGAACACAGGCTTGCCCGCCTTATGCTGCGCAAGCGCCTGCGACATGCTGGCTGAATATGATGCCTTTATCGGGTCTATGTATTTTTTTAGATTATAAACATCCATATGGTAGCTTATCACCTTTTCGCATCCCCATCCGGGAGGACACGCCACAAGGTCTGCCTTTCCGTCGCCGTTCATATCGAAGGCTTTTCTCACTTCGTCGCGTTTAAAATCATCCAGCGATTTAATATTGTATTTCTCTGCGTAACTCTTTGAAACAAGATATCCCTGCAAGCCTCCAGCCCTAACAACATAACCGATGATTTCTGCTTTGCTATCAAAGTTTTTAGGCAACTGAGCAGTATGCAGAGGAAACCAGCCGTTCGCCCAGTAGTCCACGTCTCCAAGCGTAAGCGATTGATAGAAAAGCGGGTTTGAAAGCTCTTTCGGTTTCTCAACTTTATAGCCCAGCTCCTGCATACCACGCCTGATAAGCGCTTCCTGAAAATAACCTGTATCCCATGTCGCCCTTGCCGGCTTCAGAGTCTTCCCTTTGCCCGGTGTTTTGTTATACGCTGATGCGGAAACGACCAGCGCAAGACATACGATTGCCGTTAAAATAAATCTTTTCATAAGTCCTCCGTTTATCTTCTATTTTTTCCCATACCCTGCGTGATGCGGTCAAATACCATAGCGATAAGCACGATAGACAAACCACCGATGGTTGCAAGACCGATATCCAGAGTATTAAGCCCCATGAAGACAGGCATACCAAGCCCTCCTGCTCCGATGAGAGCTGCGATCACGACCATGGACAGTGACATCATGATGGTCTGATTCAACCCTGCCATTATTGAAGGCATTGCGAGAGGTATCTGCACCCTGCGCAGCACCTGCAAAGGCGTTGCTCCGAAAGCCACTGCTGCTTCGACAAGTTCCGGATGCACCTGACGTATCCCAAGACTGGTAAGTCTTATGATAGGCGGAAGAGCAAAAACTATGGTCGCAAGAACTCCGGAAACGGTCCCTATGCTGAAAAGCATCACAACCGGAACAAGATAAACAAACGCCGGAGTTGTCTGCATCGCATCCAGAAATGGGCGGATGAATACCTCGAACCTGTCGCTGCGTCCCGCAAGTATTCCAAGCGGAATACCCGCTATGGCACAAAAAAGCACCGAACATATGATCATTGAAACAGTAATCATCGCCTCTTCCCAAAAACCCAAAAGTCCAATCAGAAACATTGTCAGAATAGTAAAAACAGCGGTCTTTTTTCCTGAAAATCTCCAAGCCAGAACCGCCAGAACGAATATAAAAACTAACGGATGCGTATGCGTAAGCACCCATGAAACGCCATTGAGCGACTGCTCCACCGGAAATTTTATCATCTGGAAAAAATCCCTGTGGTATTCTACAAGCCAATCAACACCGTCCTGAACCCAATCGTTAAGAGGGATCACGCGCTCTTCAAAATCAAAAAAACTCATGCCTGACCTCCTTTATGCATTGTTCTCAGAAAGAGGTTTTTAGATACGGTGCCGAGATAGGTGCCGTCATTATCTGTAACAGGTATAGGGTAAGGATTGTCTATCAGAAGCGGAAGTACCTCCTGCATGGAATCACTTCCGAATGCGCTGGCAGCAGGCTTGAGATGGGTCTCATGGATCTCCTTCATACCGGCGTCAGCCATTTCAATAAGCTCGTCTCGCTGTAACACGCCTTTGAATATCTCATTTTCATCTATGATATAAATATAATCACGCTCATGCTGAATAAGCCTTTGAAGAGCTGTCCTCGGACCGTTTCCCGGACGAAGTTTGATTGTCACCTGATTTTTCAGGGCAATATCTTTCGCCGTCAAAATGAGCGTGGGGTCAACACCGCGAAAGAAAGCCCTTACATAATCGTCGGCAGGGTTCTGAAGAATGTCCTCCGGCGTGCCGACCTGAACGATACGCCCCCCCTCCATAATGGCTATCCTGTCGCCGATGCGCATAGCCTCGTCGAGATCGTGTGAAATAAAAACAATTGTACGTTTATTTTTTTTCTGAAGTTTAATGAGCTCATCCTGCATTTCCGCCCTGATGAGCGGGTCCAAAGCAGAGAACGCTTCGTCCATAAGCAGAACGTCGGGGTTCACAGCCAGCGCGCGGGCAAGCCCGACACGTTGTTTCATACCGCCTGAAAGTTCATCGGGCATACTGAACGCCCATTTCTCAAGTCCAACCTGTTCAAGAGCAGCAAGTGCAAGCGCCTCACGCTCTATCTTTTTGATCCCAGTCATCTCCAGCCCGAACGCAGCATTTTCTATTACGGTCAAATGCGGCATAAGGGCAAAAGACTGAAAGACCATGCTTATCTTCTTTCGCCGCACATTTTTAATAGCTTCCGAAGACATCGAAGCGATATCCTCACCATCAAGAAAAATATTCCCTGCTGTGGGTTCAATCAGCCTGTTAAGCATTCGCACCAAAGTGGATTTACCCGAACCTGAAAGCCCCATAACAACGAATATCTCACCTTCATATATGCAGAAATCTGCATCCTGAACGCCTATTGTCATTCCGGTTTCAGCCAGAATTTCTTCTTTTGAGCTTCCCTGCCTAAGCATTTTAAGCGCAACTGCCGGCTTTTCTCCGAAAATCTTAAATAGACCTTTAATTAAAATTTTTTCTTTTTTATCCATTAACACCTCATTTATTTCAAATCAAATAAAGACAAAAACAAAATAAACAATTGAAATTAAAGAATATTTTTTTAATAAAAATTAATATGCCGTAATGGTTTTTTTGATATAAAAAGAGACATATATTGATTTTATTTTTTGACTTTATCAAAAATTGTTAATTTTAACTGTCTGAACAGCTTTATATAAATTAACATTTTCGGCTTTTTTTTGCAACCCAAATATTACATATATGTAATTTGTAATTTGTTAAATATGTAGTATGAATAATAAAAGACTGATAAAATAATTTTGATAATACGGAAAGAGGAATCGCTTTTTGGGCGCTTTCTTCCTGAAAGCTGCAAAAAGCCAGCCTGCTCGCTGCCGCCGACGTCCTGTCGGCTTGTCCTCCCTGCATGGTCGGCACTCGCAGTCGTTCGATTCCACCAACTACTGAAATATAAAAAGGCTCACCCCAAAAGGGATGGCTTTCAGGGGGAATCGCTTTTTGGGCGCTTTCTTCCTGAAAGCTGCAAAAAGCCAGCCTGCTCGCTGCCGCCGACGTCCTGTCGGCTCATCCTCCCTATCCGGTCGGCGCTCGCAGTCGTTCGATTCCACCAACTGCTGAAATATAAAAAGGCTCACCCCAAAAGGGATGAGCCTTTTTATATGCCGGAAGGGGGAATCGAACCCCCACGCCATTGCTGGCACCGGATTTTGAGTCCAGCGCGTCTACCAGTTCCACCATTCCGGCTTCAATTTATTAAAAAACGAAACATATACTATTTTAACCTTAGTTTTTTGTCAATAAAAACAAAAATTTATACGTACAAGGCTCCGATTTGCTTGTGAAATAAACTTTTATTTGATAAAATTCAATATAATTTAATGTGGAGTTTTGTCTTGCGCAAAACATTAATAACAATTCTGATTATTCTGATTGTCTCCGCAATGCCCGCTCTGGCGCAAAATATACGCGTCGGTATTTATCAGAACTACCCGCTCATCTTCAAAGATGAAAACGGGAGAACTGATGGTTTCTGCTATGACATACTGCGGGAAATCGCCGCCGAGGAAAATTGGGATATCACATACATATACGACACATGGCCGAATATATATGAGAAACTTAAAAAAGGCGAAATTAACATGGTCGTTCCGATGGGGTTCAATATCGAACGCACCAAGGAAATGACTTTTAACAATGAAAATATAACGAGTAACTGGGGACAGATATCCGTCCGCAAAGGAATTACAGCGGATTCCATTCTTGATCTTGACCACAAAACCCTTGCTGTTCTGAAAGACGATATATATTTCACAAGCATAAGCGGAATTCAGGAAATAGCTAAACGATTCGGAGTAACGATCAGCTATGTCTTCACAGACGGGTACGAAGAGGCTATGCAGGCAGTAAAAGACGGAAAAGCCGACGGATGCCTCGCAAACCGCTTTTATACCATGGCGAACAGTGAAAAATACGGTCTCCAGAGAACCACCATTCTGGTCAACCCTGTGGAAGTGCGCTTCGGGCTGGCGAAGAATTTACCGGAAACTCCTGCTCTGATACAGGCGCTTGACAAGCACCTGGCGGCTATGAAACATTCCGAAGGGTCCATTTACCAGCGCAGCTATGACAAATGGCTTGCTTTTGCCAATAAATCCGATTTTTTTACCAATACAAAGCTGATCTTCGCTATCCTGCTGCTCCCTGTTCTTTTCATAATTTCAGTTGTGCTCATTCTCCGTGCCGAGGTCAACCGGAAGACCCGCGAAATCACCAACAAAAACATTGAGCTTCAGCAGGAGATAGACGAGCGAATACGTATGGAAGAGAGACTGAAAGAGAATGAAGAAAAATACAGCACCCTTTTCAATACGTCATACAACCCTATAGCCATAATCAGCGAAGACGGTGCACTCACCGACGTTAACGGAGAGATGGTGGCTCAGTTCGGATATGAACGCGGAGAACTTCTTCAAATGTTTCTTGAGATGCTTGTAGTCAAAGAGCATGTGCCGCGAGTGGAAGAGATTCTGAACAAGATGAACAAAACGAAAAAATGGTCGTTTGAGCTGGACTTCGTAAAATCATGGGGCGACGTTTTCAACGCGGAGATATCCGCCAGCAGATTGGAAACAGGAGGCAGAACCTTTATTCAGCTGGTCATCATGGACGTTACCTCGCGCAAAAAAGCAAGTGAACTGCTCAACCGCAGACAGGAATATCTTGAGAAAAAAGTGGAACAGGAGGTGCAGAAACGCAGACAGAACGAAAGGCTCATGATGCAACAGTCAAAAATGGCAGCGATGGGTCAGATGATGAGTGCCATAGCCCACCAGTGGCGGCAGCCGCTTAATACCATAGCCATCTTTGTTCAGGATTTTGAAGATTCATACAAACACGGTGAACTGGATGAGGCATACGTCCGTGACCTTGTACAGCAGTCTATGAAACAGATAAACTTCATGTCCAAAACCATAGACGATTTTAAAAACTTCTTTAAGCCGGACAAGGACGAGGTTATCTTCGAACTATGCAGGGAAACGGCAAATTCAACCTCACTTCTCGGCGTGCAACTGACAAGAAACGGTATTGAGCTTATAATAGAATTTAATGGAAAACGGGTGCAGTATACTGACTTTGACTCGTTCGAAACGGAAACTGATTCTAAAATATATGTCAAAGGATTCCCAAATGAGTTCAAACAGGTGCTCCTGAACCTAGTTCAGAACGCGCGTGACGCTGTTATCGACCGCATGGAACAGGATACTTCCGTAAAGGGTATTATAGAGGTCAGCGTAAGCGAGCGTGACGGACTAGCCACTGTAAGCGTGACGGACAACGGCGCCGGAATATCGAAAGAGATATCCGAACGCATTTTCGAGCCGTATTTTTCGACCAAAGAGGAAGGAAAAGGTACGGGAGTGGGTCTTTACATGTCGAAGATAATCATAGAACAGAACATGCGCGGCAGACTGTATTTTGAAAACATGAATCACGGAACAAGATTCATAGTGGAGCTACGCAGCCTTCCCGCCCCTGCGAATCATGATATGCTGTAAATAAAAAACACCTGAACTATTCCCAGCAGAAAACCAAGAACGAACCCCAGAATATTTATCCATTTGAAACTGTCGCTCATAAAAGAAAAAAGCAGATTTTCAACTTCATACAAATCAAGAGAATTGATGCGGTTTTCAGTTATCTTAGGCAGATTGACCGATTCAACTATCCTGTCCAGATTTTTTTCAACTACTTTATTTATCTCGTTTATAAGTGCGGATTTCACACGTCCGAATATCTTTTTAGGTATATACCTGTAAACGTTATTAATGCGGATATTGTCGCAAAAGCCACTGATAATGGAGACCAGCTTCCGGTCTGACGGGCGCGCCAGCGTACGTATATTTACTTCAATAATCTCTGCAAGTCCTGCCGATCCGATAACCTCTCCAAGCGTCTTTTCCGGATTGCTCCTGACATACTGAATGAGCTTTCCTGTTATCTTCTCCGCGATATCCCCGGACGCAACCGCCCTTTGAATGGCGCTCACCAGAGAGCTTTTCAGACTGAAAACGGTCTCAAGCCCTATACTGTCGGCATGTTTGTAAAGCGGTCTTTCGGCTATATCTTTAATATATCCGGCAAGAGCCTTTTCAATGCGCCGTCTGACGTCTTCACTCTCTTTTACTGAAGTAATAAGTTTCGGCAGATATTTGTTTACGAGGTCGCGTACCGTGTCCTCATTCAGAAACATATTCAGAAAACCCAGTTTCATCTGGTCCATTGTGCCGTCGGAAAAATGGTTATTCTTCATTTCTATGAGACGCGCGGCAGTTTTTTCCCGCACTTCAGGATCGTCGAATGCGGTTTCGAGGGAGTCGAGAATTTTCCCCGTAATAAAGCCTGAGAATACAGGAATCTTCTTTATAAGGCTTTCGGGCACAATGTCGTTAAGTGATTTGCCTGAAAGAACAAAATTATTGATATAGGCGGAAACGGCGCTTCCAGCCTCCTCCTGAATTTTCTGAGAGGACAGAAAACTGTCAACGGCAGTCTTTATATTATCGTGATATTTCTCCAGCTCGCCTATTTTAAGCCTGTAAATAGAGTTTATAACGTCGTCCGCAGCGGCACTGAACACACGTTCAAGAAAACCGCCTGAATTGAGAGCGGAAACAACGGCAGTTATAACCGTGGCGGGTTGATAACCGGATTTTGATATTATATCGGAAAGAGTTCCGTAGTCTTTTTCCAGAAACGCTATTAGTTCATGCTCAACAGCCTTCTCCATACGCTCCTGTACTGCCCCGTTAAGAAAGGCATTTTTAATATCCTCTCTTCTCAGCAGTTTATCGCCGACAAGATGTCCTATTTCCCGCGCCAGCTTCGCTCTGTTTTTCGGGATAACGCCCTGCCATCCGAACGACAGCACGGAAGGTTTGTGGGGACGGAATAGCATTTTTATGGCAAGCCAGTTTGTGCCATATCCCACAAGTCCCATAGCAACAGGGGTAAGCAGGAAATTAAGCGTTTGCGACAGCAACTACAAGTCCCTCCCTCAGTCCGAAATCGGAAACGGTAAGTTTTTCCATGCCAAGCATACTCATCAGCTCAAGGGTTATGAGTATTCCGGGGATAAGAACTTCCTGCCTGCCAACCTCCATTCCGGGGACAAGCAGTCTTTTTTCCGCAGTCATGGAGCACAGCTTCCTAAGTATCTCCTCAATTTGCGATTTTTCTATCTCAAACCCGTTGACCTTTATCTGATCGTAGTTTTCCATATGCATTTCAATGGCGGCAAGGGTTGTCGGAGTGCCTGCGGAACCTATCAGCATATCGGGTGTGCACTCAAGGAATTTGACCACCTCCTGCAAAACGCTGAACATGGGAATGCGTATTCTGTCCATCTGCCCCATATCCAGTACGCCGCCGAAATCGTAACGCTCTGCCAGCTTAACAACGCCCATGGGGACGCTTATCTTTTTCTGATCTTTGCCCGGCTCGGCATAGATGAACTCTGTGGAACCGCCGCCTATATCGAATACGAGGACTTTTTTGTCTTTTGTATCCACAGCGGAGCAAACGCCGCTGTAAATGAGCCCGGCTTCTGTGGCTCCGTCAATAACCTGTATGTCGATCCCCATCTTACCCGCCGCCTCGATAAGTACACTCGAATTGCGTGCCTCTCGCACGGCGCTTGTTGCAACCGCATGGAATCTTTCAGCTTTATGAAGCGTCATAGCCTCGGCAAAGCGTCTCAGAGCGTTAATGGTGCGCTCAATGGATGCGTCACTTAAAATGCCTTTTGTGCTGAGAACTTCGGCAAGTTTCGTAACATGTCTGTCTTTATGTACAATATTAACTATTTTTCCGTTTTCAATGTCCGCAATCATCAGTCTGACCGCGTTTGAACCTATATCAATGGCTGCTGCTCTCATTAATCAATCCATCCTGAATCTTTTTATTCCTCTCGCGGAAACAGTGAGCACCCCGCGGATAACCGCCTCCCCGTTTTTTCCGGCAACACGGAGTATCACGTTCATATCGTAGGTTTTTTCAACATATTTCTTTTCAAGGTCTGTATCGGACACAGAGTACACCAGTGTGAGCGGTTCTTCAAGTCCCGATATGAATCTGCGGACGTTCAGCCGCATAATGTCGGTAACACCGTCTATCTCACTGTCCATAACGTCCTTTATCTTCTTATGGTTTATACGTACCGTTTTTGAGAATCGGATAATATTGTCCGAGGGGTCATAGCCGTTTGCCGCATACGCAGGCAGGTCTTTAACGTTTATGAACGCCGCCTTCTCATAGGTTTTGCCCATAGCGTGCCTGTTGCTGCTTTCATAGATGAGTGTCTCAAAATCATATATATGTGCAGAGAACTTCTTGCGAAGATAGGCTCTGGAAGCCTCTTTAACCCTGTCCTTAAACATATATCCGAGAACAAGCGCAACAAAGAAAGGTAGAGTGAAGTTGCCGTATTTCTGCTGTGCCCAGAAGGCAATAACCGTGGCAAATATCATCGAAAGCCCAGCCGCAACAGCATAGAGCAGTCCGGTGGTCGCAGTATCCGCCTTTTTACGTTTCGCCTGCAAGTGGAGAATTGAATAGAAATAGCTTTTCAGCCATTCATACCTGTTTATCAGCTTTTCGTTCTGCTCGTCGTCGCCGGCTGTGGACTGGGGATAATGCTCTTTTCTGTAGTGCAGCTCCTCTCTTATGGTATCTATTATCATCTCTTTGTGAGCAGCACAAAGCCTGTCGTACAGCCTTACTAGATATATATTCGTTACAACGCTGGTAAATTCGTCACCAAGCACAAACATGTCAGAGTCTTCGTGTTTTTTCCGCAGTTTGCGGAAGATATTCCGGTTTTTTTCGACATGCTCAAGCAGCAGACCGATATCCTCTTCCGTGCTTTCGTCTGTGATATTTGCGGTGTGGTTGCGCAGCATGGCTCTGTAGCCGCATACGAATTTTTTATACATATATTCGCAGTTGGGCGAATGCATCGCCACCTTGCATGTGTCGTCAAAGTGTTTCAGGCGCTTATAGTAATTATTCAGATAAAAATCAGGGGTTTTCAGACGGATATTTCTCGTAAGATCCTGATAGAAGTGTTTCTTTTCGTATGTTGTCTCGTTAACGCCCATGTTATTGGGAAAGAACAGAAAAAGATCTATCTGGTAGTCCGACCTGTCCGGAGCTCCGGCGGGAACGTATTCCAGCTTCATTTCAATGGATTTTCTGTTGTGTACGCGAATATTAACATTGTTCCGCATAATGATATAATAGCGGGCAAGTTCCTATAATGAAAGTGTTTTTATCACTGCTTCTGGTTAACGTTCACTTTCTCTCTGTGTTCGTCATAGCTGACGCTGAACGTGTGTTTGTGATTCTTGTCTGCAACGAAATACAGGTAGCTTGTATCTGCGGGGTACAGCGCCGCGTTTATAGCCATCCTTGTGGGGTTACAGATGGGTGTCGGCGGCAGTCCGGCGTGTCTGTAGGTGTTATAAGGGTTAGACGGATCCTGCAAGTCACGCTTGCGGAGGTTGCCGTCAAAATCAGGCATCAGCCCGTAGATGACTGTGGGATCTGCCTGAAGGCGCATCCCTTTTTTTAGCCTGTTATGGTAAACGGAGGATATCAGAGGGGCTTCCGTAGGGTCGTAAGTTTCTTTCTGGATTATCGAAGCAAGAATGATTATGTCGTTAACGGACATACCAAGAGCAGCCGCACGGCTTTCAATATCCGCCGGAAGCTGCTTTTTGAAGTACCAGTAGAGAGTTTTTATGACCTTTTTCGGTCTGGTCATAGGTTCAAAAGTATATGTGCTTGGGTACAGATAGCCCTCAAGGCTGTCGAGATTCTGCCCTGTCAGCTCATAAATATAGTTTTTGTCCCGCGTTAGTCTGAAAAACTCCTCTCCGTCGTCAACAATGAACCGCCCGACCCTTGCGGACATATCGTAGGTGTTGAAACCTTCGGGAAAGGTTATCTTCATTGTTGACTGTTTTCCGAGAATAATATCGTTGAGGAAATCTTTCAGCGGCGTATCTTCAACTTTGTAATACCCGTACTTCATGTTGATATCTATCTCTTTGACACGAATCAGATATTCTCTGAACATAAAGGGAGGTTTCAGTTTCGCTATCACATTTTCATACATCACGTTAAAACCGTTCTGTTTCGGAACGGTTATCTCTGCGGTAACGCGCGTATTGCTGAGAAAATCCTCGCACTTCACCGTCCAGAGACCGAACGATGCGGTGGCGAGGAACATCACAACAGCGAATGCAATGACAGCGATTCTTAACATTTATGCACTTTTATGTTTATCTATCATATTTATAAAGCGTTCGAAAAGGTATGTCGCATCCTGCGGTCCGGGTCCGTTTTCGGGGTGGTACTGCACGGAGAACATGGGATAAGTCTTGTGTTTCAGCCCTTCAACGGTCTGGTCGTTCAGGTTGATATGAGTGACCTCCACCTTATCGCCGAGGCTGTCCACGTCAACCGCGAAACAGTGGTTCTGCGCGGTTATCTCAACTCTGCCTGTTTCATAGTCTTTAACCGGCTGGTTGCCGCCGTGGTGTCCGAATTTCAGTTTATATGTCTTTCCGCCCATGGCTAAACCAAGGATTTGGTTACCGAGGCAAATTCCAAATAAAGGATATTTGCCGATGAGTTTCTTAGCAAGTTCGATGGCATATTTAACAGGTTCTGGGTCGCCGGGTCCGTTTGAAAGGAAAACACCGTCAGGTTTAAGCGCGTCTATCTCTTCAAAAGACGTGTTCGCAGGCACAACTGTCACTTCGCAACCCATGTCTGCAAAATATCTGAGGATGTTCTTTTTGATGCCGAAATCGACTGCGACTATGTGCTTAGAGGGGTTAACAACGTCTGTGTATCCGTTATCCAAATCCCACGTCTTCTGCGTCCATTTGTACGCTTTCTTGCATGTGACATGCTGAACGTAGTCCTGACCCTCTATACTTTTGATGGCGGCTGCCATCTGTTTCAGCTTTTCAACGTCGTCAATCTCTGTGCTTATGATGGCGTTCATTGAACCCTGCTCGCGGATGTGTCTTACGAGCATACGGGTATCGATGCCTTCAATACCGATGACTCCCTGCTCTTTCAGGAAATCGCCGAGGGATTTGTCGGCTCTGTAATTTGAATATATCTGGCTGTATTCTTTAACTATGAAAGCGGACAGCCAGACTTTGTCGGATTCGAAGTCTTCGCTGTTGATGCCGTAGTTACCTATCAGCGGGTAGGTCATTGCGACCATCTGCCCGTAATACGAAGGGTCTGTAAGTATCTCCTGATAGCCTGTTATGGATGTATTGAAAACAACCTCGCCTTCGCAGGTGCCGTCTGCGCCGAATGACGCGCCCTCGAAGACAGTGCCGTCGGAAAGTACCAGATATGCTTTTTTCATTTAAATCTCTACCTCGTTATTTGCTGATTAGGATTTTATGTTTTTTTTCCAAAAGTGCAAGCGTATTTCAAGCCGATTGCGACAAAACTTTCTGTCCATAACCGAGCAGTTCAAGGCGGAAGAGAAAAAATATGCGCAGTGTACGTCTGTTGTACATGAGCAATATTTTTTACCCGACAACGCCGAAATGCGATGTGTTATGGGCAGAAAAAAACCGGAGATTTTTGCCTCCGGTTTAGTTTTAAAGTCTGCAATGAGACTGCGTCGTCCTTTCAGTCCTCGCAGAGACGTCTTCGCGAGGAGTGCAACGACGCGGCGATCTCATCAGATATAAATTTAATATGTCTGGGGATAGGTCTTCAACCTAAGCCCGCATATATATTCCGCAATACGGTTAACCTGACGGCTGTATCCGTATTCGTTATCGTACCATACATAAAGCACAACACGGCTGCCGTCAACAATTGTGGCGAGACCGTCAACGATGCCTGTTGACTTGTTGCCAACGAAGTCGGACGAAACGACCTCTGCGCTATTTACGAACTGTATCTGGTCTGTGAGGCTGGATGTGAGCGACATATCGCGTATATAGTCGTTCACCTCGTCCAGAGTTACCTCTTTCGCCAGAGAAAGGTTAAGAATAGCCAGGGAAACGTTGGGTGTGGGAACACGGATAGCGTTTCCGGTCAGCTTGCCTTTAAGCTCCGGCAGAGCCTTTGCAACGGCCTTTGCCGCGCCTGTCTCTGTTATAACCATGTTAAGGGGAGCGCCTCTGCCCCTTCTGGATTTTTTGTGATAGTTATCTATCAGGTTCTGGTCGTTGGTATATGAGTGGCAAGTTTCAACGTGACCATTCACTATGCCGTATTTATCCTGAATGATTTTAAGGACGGGAACGATTGCGTTTGTGGTGCAGCTTGCCGCTGTGATTATCCTGTCCTCAGGTTTTATATCCTTGTGGTTGATACCGTAAACTATGTTAGGCAGAGTTCCTTTGCCGGGAGCGGTGAGGATGACCTTGTCCACGCCTTTTGACTGAAGGTGCAGCGCCAGTCCCTCTTCGGAAGACCATTTGCCTGTGTTGTCTACGACAAGTGCATTATCGATGCCGTACTGGGTATAGTCCACCTTGTCGGGACCATCGGATGCTATGAACTTAACGTAGTTACCGTTAACGATGATAGCGTCCTCTTCTTCAACAACGATGATGGTGCCTTCGAAAGCTCCGTGTACAGAGTCGCGGCGAAGAAGGCTCGCACGTTTTGCGATATCCATTTTTTCGCCTTTGCGGATAACAACCGCACGCAGGCGAAGACCTGTTCCCACCCTTGAGCGACCTATCATGATACGCGCCATAAGACGTCCGATACGTCCGAAACCGTACAGTACGACGTCTTTTGCTGGAAGATCTTCAAAGTCGCCGGTGGTTATCTCCGCCAGTTCAGCCTTAACAAAGTCTGCGATAGAGAGCTTTTTATCAGTTTTTTCGTATTTGGCGTAAAGTTTGCCTATGTCGATTGTTGCGGGGCTGGTTTCCAGAGCAGCAACAGCAGAAAGAAAAGGCTCTGTGTCACGAACGGAAAGTTCCTTGTCCAGAATAAGCCTTGCAAACCTGTGACCTTTCATAACCTGAATGGGGTTTTTCCTGACCAGAGACTGACCGAAGAGTCTGATAACAACACCTTTCTGCTTATAAAGTTTTGTTATCACCGGAACCATCTCGGTTGCAATCTCTTCGCGTTCTGTCCAGTCTTTCATGTAGGCGTCTACAGCTGTCCTCATGATCAACTCCTTAAATAATGAATTGGAACATCTGAAAAATGTTTCGCCGTATTAAATATTATTTTTACAAAAAACTGAACTAAAAAAACACCCGTGCGCAAAAAAGATGAATTTTTCTCCGTTTTCATATACAATAAATAAATTTATTGAACGAGGGAGATATGAAAAAAACAGGAATTATCATTGCAGTAGTTGCACTTATGTTCTGTGTGTTCTTTTTTGCCATACAGAAACCCGCAGGCTCCGAAGGCGACCAGCCACTCAGTCAAAACCTTATTGATTCCGGTGTTAAAATAATCGATATCCGTACTCATGGAGAATGGATTCAAACAGGTATCGTGCCCGGTTCTTTCACACTCACCTACTTCGATGAAAAAGGAAATTATAACAATCAGGCGTTCCTTTCGGAGCTGGAAAAGATAGTGCCTGACAAAAATGAAAAATTCGGCATAATCTGCCGATCCGGAAACAGAACCTCCAAACTGCTGCCCGTTCTGCACCAGAACGGATACCCGAACGCTTTCGACGTTCTGGGCGGGGTTAAAACAGCTAAGGATGCGGGTGTAACCCTTGTGCCTTTAAAATAAATCATTTGACAAGCGGGCAGGAATTATTTAAAAGAGACCAGAACCCCATGACTGACGCAGATTAAGGAGGAGAACCTCCGGGAAGTGGGGGATTAACCTTTAAAAGCCGTGCGTCTGGGCTGTTCGCAATGATGAACCGTCCGGACGCTCTTTTTGTTTTCGGACTTAACAGGAGGCTTTTTCAATGGAAGATCTCAGAAAATTCGACCCCGAACTTTATGACCTCATCAAACACGAAGAAGAGAGACAGATCGACAAAATCCGCATGATCGCTTCTGAAAACTACGTCTCTCAGGCAGTTCTGGACGCCACTGGCACAGTGCTGACCAACAAATACTCCGAAGGCTACCCCGGTAAAAGATACTATGAAGGTCAGCAGTTCATAGACCCCATCGAAGTGATGGCTATCGAACGCGCAAAAGAGCTTTTCGGTGCAGAACACGCTAACGTTCAGCCCTATTCCGGCTCTCCCGCAAACCTCGCTGTTTACCTTGCATTCGTTAAACCCGGCGAAACCGTTATGGGAATGGCTCTGCCCCACGGCGGACACCTTACCCACGGTTCACCCGTGAGCATCTCAGGTAAATTCTTCAACATAGTTTCATATGAACTGGACAAAGAAACAGGTCTTCTGAACTATGACACCATCAGAAAACTTGCTATAGAAAGCCAGCCCAAAATGATAATCGCAGGTCACTCTGCATACCCGCGCCAGATAGACTTCGCAAAATTCAGAGAAATTGCTGACGAAGTCGGCGCTATCCTCTTTGTTGACATGGCACACTTCGCTGGTCTCGTGGCAGGCGGCGCACACCCCAACCCCGTTCCCTATGCGGACGTTGTAAGCACAACAACACACAAAACACTCAGAGGACCCAGAGGCGGTATGCTCCTTTGCAAAGAAAAACATGCTGCGGCAATAGACAAAGCTGTTTTTCCCGGTATTCAGGGCGGACCCCACAACCACACCACAGCAGGCATCGCTGTTGCTCTTAAAGAAGCTATGCTTCCCGAATTTAAAGAGTATGCAGCAAACATCTGCAAAAATGCAAAAACAATGGCAGCAGCGCTTATAGGTTACGGATTCACCCTCGTTACAGGCGGAACCGACAACCACCTTCTGCTCATCGACCTTACAAATAAGAACATCACAGGCAAACAGGCTGCAAAAGCTCTGGACAAAGCAGGTATAGTTCTTAACTACAACGCTGTTCCCTACGACACACGCAAACCTTTCGACCCGTCAGGCATCAGGCTCGGTCTTGCCGCTCTGACATCCAGAGGCTTCGGCGAAGCGGAAGTTAAAAAGACAGCTGGGTGGATGAACAAAGTTGTGAACAACTTTGAAAATGAAACACTTCTTGAGGAAATAGCCAAAGAGGTCAAAGAACTTTGCAGAAAGTTCCCGCCTCCCGGTCTGAAATACTAGAGCGTATTTCATAAATAGTGTCTCATATCAAGGCTGAGACTGCTTCACCCCAGTGGGGTTCGCAGAGACATGACCTTTTCCGTCTTTGCGAGGGCTAATGCCCGAAGCGATCTCATCTATGAAATACGTTATCTATTTTGAACAATGCTCTAAGCCTAACTAACATCAGAAAAAAAGGCGGAAGTCAAAAACTTCCGCCTTTTATTTTATCTCTTATTTCACAGGGTTTATCCAAAGCACATACAGTATCATCGTCATGAAGTGGCAGAAACTGCCCGCCAGAACGAAGAAGTGCCATATCTCATGGAATCCCACATGTTTTGAAAAGTTAGGCTTTTTGGTCGCGTAAACCACCGCGCCTACGGTGTAGAAAAGCCCGCCGGCAACCAGCCAAAGTACGCCGCCAGTGGGAATGTTCTTCACTATCGGATATATGGCGACAACGCTTATCCAGCCCATTATTATATAAATGACAGTGGATATAACTCTCGGCGCATGGATAAAGAACAGCTTGAAGAAGATACCAAGAACTGCCATGCCCCATACAACGCCGAAAATGCTCCATCCCCAGCCGCCGCGAAGCGGTATCAGACAGAACGGTGTGTATGTGCCCGCTATCATCATGAATATCATAACGTGGTCAACTTTTTTGAGCCTTCTTGTGCCTTTTTCGCCAAGATTGAAGATGTGGTATGCCGCACTCGCCAGATAAAGAAGCGTCATACTCGCGCCGTAAATTGAAAACGAAACGATGTGCCATGCTGTTGCGTAAAATGTGGAAAGAACCACGAGCACTGTCAGTGCCGCAATCGATAAAAAAGCTCCTATGAGATGCGAAATTCCACTAACCGGATCCTTAACAGTCATGACAACCTCCCGATATTGATTATCAATGTATATCCCTGCCCTTCTAATATGTTCGTTTGCTAACAGATTTGTCAATACAAAAATGAGACTAATGCAACCTTTTTATATGAGTTAACGTTGGTTCATTTTAAAAGAACCGCCGCCGGAGCCGACGGCGGTATATCCGCTTAAAATATCAGCCGTCAGCGTTTATTTTTCTGACAATCTCGGCGAGCTTTTGTTCAGCATCTTCATTTGCAACCTGACAGGTTCCGGCATTCATATGCCCGCCTCCGCCGTATTGCAGCATCAGTTCTCCAATGTTCGTTTTCGAAGTTTTATTGAATATGGATTTGCCCGTAGCAAAAACCGTATTCTGCTTTTTAAGCCCCCACATGACGTGGATGGATATATTCTGTTCAGGAAACAGCGCGTATATCATAAACCTGTTACCTGCGTAAATGGTCTCTTCTTCGCGTAGATCCAGCACAACAAGATTTCCATGTACAGTTGCGCATCTTTTAACCTGATCCTCAAACAGCTTCTGCTGCTCAAAGTACAACTCTGCGCGCTCTTTCACATCTTCGTCCTGCATAATGCTGTCTATAGAATGGTCTTTGCAAAGGTCAATGAGCTTCATCATAAGCTGATAGTTGGATATGCGAAAATCTCGGAAACGTCCCAGACCCGTTCTGGCATCCATAAGGAAGTTCATCAGATCCCAGCCTTTCGGGTTCAGCACCTGATCAAGGGTGAAATTTGCGGAATCGCCCCTGTCCACAGCTTCCATGATATCGTCGCCTATTTTCGGAAATTTCGCCTTTCCACCGTAATAGTTATAAACCACACGGGCTGCGGATGGCGCTTCCGGTTCGATTATATGATTGTCTTTTTTTCCGACACGGATGGTTTCGCTGAGATGGTGGTCGAAAGCGAGACAGACACCCTCTACATAAGGCAGGTTAGTCGTGATGTCGTTTCCGGTTATCTCAATAAGCCCGTCCTGCATATCTTTTGGGTGAACAAATTTAATATCGTCAATAATATCCATATCTTTGAGAAGCACTGCACAAACAAGCCCGTCAAAGTCGCTTCTGGTGACAAGTCTGAATTTTTTCTCTGCCATCCTTACTCTCCTTGCATAAAATCAATAGCCATTTCAAGATCATCTTTAGTATTTATATTTATAAACGATTTTTTTTCATTTTCCGAGGCTAATATGTCACTCTCGTATAGATATACCACATTTGACAGGTCAAACGCCGCCGTAAGGCGATAGTTTTCATCAGCTATCTGCTTCTCAAGTATCGGTATGAGACCGGGTGCATACGCGGCGTATAGGGGGTGCATCTTTCCATCTATAACAGGTACCGCAGCATCCCTCCCCTGACATGCTTTCAACAGCCTGTCAGCATGTTCCGGATTCACCAGAGGGGTGTCAGCCGCCACTACAAAAACGTGTGAGTTGAAATATTTCAAAGCGGTGAGTATACCCACCATAGGACACTGCTGTTCAGACAGATCCTTTACGCATGGAACACCAAGAAAAGAATATTTACTACAGTCTTTTGCAACGACAACCAGAGCATCCGACCATGCTGATATTCCGTCTGCGGTATGCTGAATCAGTTTTTTGCCGAAAACCTCTTCCATGGTTTTGTCAGAATTAAATCTGCGGCTCTGTCCTCCCGCCATAATCGCTGTGTTTCTAATCATTTGCACAACCTTTCTTGCATTTTAGCTATTTTCAGCCTACATTCGGTAGTATACACACATGGAGGTATGTTTTGAAACCTTTAGTATCATTTGTGGGGACATCGGGTTGCGGAAAAACGACGCTCATCGAAAAAATCATTCCGCTGCTCACGGCAAAAGGCTACAACGTATCCACTGTTAAACACGACGCACATGATTTCCAGATGGACAAAGAGGGCAAGGACACATGGCGCCACAAAAAAGCCGGAGCAAGAGCCATCTTAATCTCAAACAAAGAGAAATACGCCATGATATGCGATGTTGAAAAGGAAAAGTCCATCGAAGAACTCACGGCGATGCTTCCCGATTACACCGATATTATTATAGCAGAAGGTTTTAAAAAGGAACTGCAAAAAAAGATAGAGGTTTTCAGAAGCGGTTATTCAACAAAACTGCAATGTGCTGAAGACGATAACCTGATAGCTGTGGCAACCGACATGCCTGAAAACCCGCAGGTTAAGGGCAAAGTGTTGCTGGATCTCAACAATCCTCAGCAGATAGCTGACTTTATCATACAAAATATTCTGTAGTCGTTGCGCATAAACTATATTGTATTTTTATTCAGTCTTCACGAGGAGCAACGGCAGCAGGCTTCATTAGTTCACTTTTAACTAAATGCCAGATACGATAGCATTTAACAAGATTACTGACGTTTTTTGAAAGACGAGACTGCTTCGTCGCTCTGCTTCTCGCAGAGACCGGATTTTGTTTCGTCTTCGCGAGGGTATTATGCCCGGAGCGATTTCATTTTAGTTTGTTTTTGTCGTCTCGTCCTAAAATGCGTCGTTATTTACGTTTGCACCAGCCGCGGGCTGTCTGATAAAATAGTTATTAATCAATAAAAAAAGGCGAACCTGACGGCTCGCCTTTTTTAATATGTTCTGCTTTAAATGACAGCTTACTGGATACCGGCAGCGTCTTCAAGCATTTTTGTAGTAACTGATTTGGGACGCTCGATAGCATAACCAAGAGCTCTGTCCCAAGTGATGTTCGCAAGAACACCGAGCGCACGACCGACACCGAAAAGAACTGTGTAGAAGTCGTACTCTGTAAGACCGTAGTACCACTGGATAACACCGGACTGTGCGTCAACGTTAGGCCAGGGGTTCTTAGCTTTTCCATGCTCCTGAAGGATGCCGGGGGCAACTTCATAGATCATTGAAACAACGGTGAACAGTTCATCGTTAGGCAGATATTTCTGGCAGTATTCGCGCTGAGAAGTATATCTGGGGTCGGTTTTTCTGAGAACCGCGTGTCCGTATCCGGGGATAACGGCACCGCTTTTCAGAGTATCCCAGAGGAATTTAACAAGGTCTTCCTTAGTGGGTACTTTACCGCCGAGTTTCTGATAAACGTCCTGAATCCAGCCGAGAACTTCCTGGTTAGCAAGACCGTGAAGAGGACCTGCAAGACCGTTGATACCGGCAGACAGTGAGTAGTATGCATCGGAAAGCGCAGACGCAACAAGGTGAGTTGTGTGTGCGGAAACGTTGCCTGACTCGTGGTCAGAGTGAAGGATGAAATACATTCTTGCAACATCGTCATAAGGAGGCTTGATGCCCATCATGTGAGCAAAGTTGCCGCCGAAGTCGAGGCTGTAGTCGGGAGCGATGGGAGTATCGCCTTTGTATTTCATTCTGTAGATGTATGCAGCAATTTCGGGCAGTTTTGCCAGAAGGTCTGTAGAATCTTCATACATAGAATCCCAAGCTGTCATTTTGTTGAAGCCGGAGTTGTAGAATTTTGCAAATTTAGACTCGCGCTGCATAACAAGGATAGCAGCAGAGAACATTACCATGGGGTGTTCGTCTCTGGGCATAGCGCGGAGAATATCGAAAACGTACTGAGGAACCTGTGCGCGTGTTTTGAAGTCTGCAACAACTTCTTCTGCCTGAGCTTTTGTGGGTATGTCGCCTGTAAGAAGGAGATACCAGAAGCCTTCAACATAAGGATAGTCTTTGCCGTCGGGTTTGGGGAGTTTTTCCATTACTTCGGGGATTGTATATCCACGGAAACGTATACCTTCCATAGGGTCGAGGTAGGAGATATCCGTAACGAGAGATTTGATGCCTCTTCCGCCGCCGATACACTGTTCGATTGTGTATTCACCCAGTTTAACGTTACCGAACTCTTTAAGGAGTCTGGTTGTTCTGGGGCGGTGAGCATCGATTTTCTGCTTGAGTACTTCTTTAAGTCCCATTGAAATGCCTCCACTTTTATTGTCGTCAGATTTAAACAGTGTTTATTTTTAACATTAATGATAGCCTATGTCAACACCCAAATTGTATACAGTGTGCACTAATGCATAGAAAAAGCCAATAACACAGAGGTATCAAAAGTGTAATTTTATACTTGTCTGACAATTATTTATTATTGACGATGATGTCAGAGCTATGTCATAATCAAAAAAATAACGAGATAAAAAAGACGCTATTTCAAATATTGAAAAACGTTTGCTAATTCTAATTTTAAACGGTTAAAAATGGTTGGATTTCTATTCATAATTTTCAGCGCATTCACACATTCATTGTGGAATGTACTACTTAAAAGATCAAAAAATAAATATGCATTTAATTTTTACATGCATTTTGCAAATATTCTATTCTTTACGGCTGTATACCCTATAGTTTTCAGAGACTACATGTACCTTGATAAAGGTGTGATTATAACAGCGTTCGTCGCGGCTATTTTTTTCTCCATCTATCACCTCTCTGTTTCAACTGCTTATAAATATGCTGATGTATCACTGGTTTATCCTTTAACAACCGCATCTCCTTTTTTCATTGTCATATGGGCTGTAATTTTTCTTAAAGAACATCTGACAGTTATAGGGCTTTCGGGGGTCATATTGACCGTTTTAGGAACGGCTGTTCTAAATCGCGTCAAGGGTAAGTGGGGCGAATTTGGAAAAGGAGCTATTTTTGCGCTTGCCGGAGCTTTCTTCTATTCCTTCGGAGCGCTCATGGACAAGAAAGGCGTTGGTGGAGGGAATTTCATACTATACGTCTACTCGATGTCATTGTTTATGACAATGTTCATATTTGTTTTTTCTATACGCCGTGGTGAAATCACGTTTAATTATATTAAGGAAGACAGATGGTGGGTTGTTTTTGCCGGACTTGTGGTGTTCGGGTCATTTATTTCCTACCGCTATGGGCTGAACATGGTAAACCTTTCCTATGCATCTGCGCTGAGACAGGTCAGCACACTGTTCGGAGTTATTATGGGAATACTTTTTTTCAAAGAAAAGTTCACTCTTTACAAGATCTTAGGCACTATAATCATTATGATCGGCATAGTTCTGATAAAAGTTGGCATGTAACTTGATATACCCCTCATCGGTAGCGGAACAACCGCGCCACTGAGACGGAGCTCACTGTGAGTGCCGACAGGAGGTCGGCCTTCCTTTTTTTGAATATTTACTATCAAAATCATCACAAATCTCCCCCGCTTCCTTGACAGTCATGATTCCCTGTGTTATTATTTCATATATAAATCTTGTATGTTGAATTTATTAAATACGGAGACATTATGATCTATACTAAACATCAGCAGGAAATTGCTGAGAGTCTTAACCCGGACTCAAATATCAACGACTGGAAAGACTGGAAATGGCAGCTTCGCCACAGTATCCGCAGCATTGAGGATTTCGAGAACATCATGGACATCAGTTTCGAGCGATCGGAAAGGGAAATGATGCAAAAAACCCTCGAAAAATTTCCTATGGCAATCACCCCTTACTACGCCTCACTAATCGACAGAAAAAATCTTAAAGAAGATCCGGTGTTCAGACAATCGTTCTGCTCTGTGGAAGAGCTGAACATAGATGCATGGGACATGGCTGACCCTCTCAGCGAAGACCACGACAGCCCTGTGCACTCCATAACCCACAGATATCCCGACAGGGTACTTTTTCATGTAAGCAGCATGTGCGCCATGTACTGCCGCCACTGCACAAGAAAACGCAAAGTGGGAGACAAAGACACAATCCCGTCAAAAGACGTTCTGGAAGCCGGACTCAACTATATCCGCGAACACGCAGAGGTGCGTGACGTTCTCATTTCCGGTGGCGATCCGCTCATGCTTTCCGACAGCAGCCTGAAATGGCTTCTGGATAAAATAACCGCTATTGACCATGTTGAAATTGTCCGCATAGGCACGCGTATGCCTGTGGTTCTGCCGTACAGGATAACCGATAAGCTGGCGGACATCCTGTCAAAATACGACAATCTCTGGATAAACACTCATTTCAACCACCCACGCGAGATAACCGAATCCGCGGTTGCTGCTCTCAGAAAACTGACCCGCGCCGGAATACCGCTGGGGAATCAGACGGTTCTTCTGGCAGGGGTGAACGACTGTCCTCTGATAATGAAGTCTCTCATGCACAAACTGGTACGCAACAGGGTGCGTCCATATTATATATACCAGTGCGATCTTTCCGAAGGGCTTTCACATTTCAGAACGCCCGTAAGCAAAGGGATAGAGATTATAGAGCTTCTCCGAGGGCACACAAGCGGACTCGCTGTGCCGACTTATGTTATCGATGCGCCAGGTGGCGGCGGAAAGATACCTGTTTCTCCTAATTATCTTATATCATGGTCTGCAAACAAAGTGATCCTCCGCAACTACGAAGGAATAATCTGCACATACAAGGAACCGGACAGCTACACACCGGTATACTGTGACCGCAACTGCACCGACTGCAACCTTCAGTTCAACACAGAAGGCACTGAATATCTGCCTCCTGTCGGCATCGAAAAGCTGATGGCGGACTATGACGAGCGGATAGCCCTTATTCCCGAAGGCAACGAACGCATCAAAAGGAGGGACAATGACTGACAGGCTGGAAAAAAAATATAATACATTAATACATCATGGAAAATTCAGCGACAGAGCATATCTGACAGAGATAGAACCGGATTTTTCCGGTGACGACCTTAAAAAAATAGAATCTTTTGCTGCAAAAGCGGAATATTCAAAAATAATCGCCAAAGTAAAAGAAACCGCAGTCTTTGCTGAAAATGGCTATCTATGCGAGGCTTTCTTTCCTTTGCAAAACGGTAAAAAGGTTTCGTTCATGGTCAAATACCTTAAAGCAGAGCGAATGGCTGTTAAGAACGGAACAATAATCACCGACGTTCTGAAAGAGGCGCAAAACACCGCCGTAAAACATCACTCGACCGACATGAAGATGCGCAGACTGACAGCGCACGATTCAGAAGCTCTGGCAGAGCTTTACAGAAACGTTTTCGAGACCTATCCGTTTCCCATACACGATGCTGAATATCTGCGAAAAACAATGGCGGAAAATACACGCTATTTCGGCATATTCTCCGACGATAAATTCATCGCGGCAGCCAGTGCGGAAACCGACAGTGAAAAGAACTATGCGGAAATGAGCGACTTCGCCACACTGGAAGAATACCGCAGGCTGGGGCTTGCGGCGGCACTTAATTCAGAGCTTGAAAAAAACCTTTATAACGATGGGGTTAAATGTTATTATACTATAGCCAGAAGCGTTTCCTACGGCATGAACAAGACCTTTGCCGGATGCGGATACACCTTCACAGGCACTCTGTTCAACAACACGAACATAGGCGGCGGAATAGAAAGCATGAACGTATGGTATAAGCACGCATGAACAACTTCATTCAGGAAACGCTGTTTCTTGTGACGATTATCAATCCCATCGGGATATTTATGTATCTGGCTCCTGTGCGCCAGAACCTTTCGGAGCGGGATTTTCTGCGCGTCCTTTTCAAAGCGACCGTAATTTCGCTGTCCATTAACCTCCTTTTCACCTACGGAGGTGAGTGGATGTTCAGGACAATGCTTAAAATAGACTTTAACTCATTCCGTATCTTCGGTGGGATTGTGCTTCTCAGCATATCCCTTATGTCGATAATCCACGGCGGGCGGGCGCTTATAAACATCCGCGGCAGTCTGGACGACCTCGCGTCCGAGATAGCGATGCCCTTTATGACAGGCGTGGGCACTATATCTGTCTGTATTCTGCTCGGCAGCAAAATGAACGCCATAGGAGCCGCCGCAGTGAACTTAACAGCCGCATTCGTTGCATTCGCCTTAATCGGAACCCTCGCACTGATAAGATATCATCTCAGCGAACCGATAACCGTGCCTTTTGACAAAGTTCTCGGAATTTTCATTCGTATCAACGGTTTTTTTATGGGCGCGTTCGGTGTGGAAATGATAAAAACGGGGATACTCAACGTAATAAGGTCATAATTGACCCACATCAAAGGAATTTGAAGCAAACGCAGTTATCATAACCTCAGAAAACAAAAAACGGAGGATTATGATGGACGCATTCATAAACGAACTCAAAAAAGATCACGAAAAACTTCTCGAAATACTTCAGCAGACACAGAACCTCGGACTTGTGACAGAAGCCGGACGCAAAAAACTTCTGAAATGTAAAAAACTGCTCGCAGACCACCTTGTGAAAGAAGATACGAAACTATATCCTCAGCTTGCAAAGAGCGGCTCGGCAATAACAGCGAACGAATTTGCCAGCGAGATGAAAGGGCTGACAGGCACAATTCTGAACTTCATCAACAGGCTTGAAACATCGAAAAACGATATGGAATATGCAAAAGAGCTGGGAAGAATAGTCTCTACTCTCAAGATGCGCATACGCAGGGAAGAGATACAGCTTTATCCGCTGTACGAAAAAATGACAGCATGATTAACCAGAGGGCGCTTTCGGGCGCCTTTTTCTATTACATAGGAAGACCGTTCAGAAGTATCTGTTTCTCTTTATCTTTACTCTCAGAAAAATCCTGATATTTCTGTAGTCTGGCGAGCAGTTCGTCCGGATTTGCAACACCTTTAACAACGGCAACCAGACTGCCAGCAGAAAAAACCGCGATAGTGCCGTAGTTGAATAATCTGCCCAGAACTCCCTTGCCTGCAACAATCAGATTAACACCGCAGGTATCAAGCTGAACAACGCTCCGTCTCAGTATACCGCGGGTAACAACAAATCTTTTGTCAGTAAAACCTATTTCTGTATTTTTCAAGTTCATGAAAGCAAAAAAGAAAGGATAAAGACCAGCAAGCAGCACCAGAGTATATATACCGCGATAGAACACTCCGAAAGAAGCACCGGCTGTCATACCGCTGAACGCCACCAGAACCAGGAACGCGCCGAACAGCATCGGCAGGATAAGCGGTAAAATCTTTACTCTGCTGATACAGATAACTTTTTCATCCGGCTTTGCGGTATCCTCAATGTAGCTCATTATATCCTCATTCCATTCCGTATTTTTCCAGCCTGTAAAGGAGCACGTGGCGCGGAATATTCAGGTATTTAGCCGTGCGGCTCTTGTTGCCGCCGAACTTCGCCAGCGCACGGGCGATGATGGTCTTTTCCATCTCTTCAAGATCAAGCCCGTCTTCCGGCAGATGCATATTCATGCAGGAGACGATATCGGCATTATCCGCTTTTATATCGTTTTCCGCAACCTCTCCCTGCCCTTTCAATATGCAAAGACGATAAACTGTATTTTCCAGCTCGCGTATATTCCCTTTCCAGCGGGCGTTTGCCAGCTTTGCCACGGCATTTTTTGAAAATGTAACTTTTGCACCGTATTTTTTTGAAAAAAGTTCCACCAGTTCGCCGATATCTTCTCTACGCTGCGCCAGAGGGGGCACCTCAACGGGAAAAACGTTCAGTCTGTAATACAGGTCTTCCCGGAAAGTTCCGGTTTCGCTCATCTCTTTCAGATCTTTGTTTGTGGCGGCAACAACTCTGGTATCCACCTTAACAGGCAGTGCCGAACCAACTGGTTGAATCTCCGATTCCTGTAAAAAACGCAGAAGTTTCACCTGCACGGAAAGAGGCATCTCTCCTATTTCGTCCAGAAACAGTGTTCCGCCCTCGGCTTCCGCTATTTTACCTTTATAGTCTCTGTCTGCACCAGTGAACGAGCCTTTCTTATGTCCGAATAGCTCACTTTCAAAGAGCTGTTCGGGTATAGCCGCACAGTTGACAGCTACAAACTGTTTGTCGGAGCGGCTGCTTTTTGCGTGTATATATCTGGCTGCAAGCTCTTTCCCTGTTCCGCTCTCTCCAAGCACAAGCACGGGCGCATCAGTTGGCGCAACTGTCTCGGCAAGTTTCAGCATAGCCTGAAAAGACGGGCTGCTGCCAGCCATTCTGGGCATGTTTGTTTCTTTCATATATTCTTTCAGTCTGCTGTTTTCCCTTCGGATACTGCTGACCTCTATGGCTTTTTTGATGGTATTGAGGAGCTCCTCATTTTCGAAAGGTTTTGTGATATAGTCGTATGCGCCGCTGCGGATGGCGGCAACGGCGTCCGGGATGTTTCCGAACGCAGTCATTATTATCACTGGCATATCGGGATAGAGCTGTTTCGCTTTTTCGAATATCTCCATTCCGGAAATTTTAGGCAGGCGTATATCCGTCACCAGAACATCATAGCGCTGTTCAGACAGTTTGGACATGCCTTCGAACCCGTTATGCACAACGTCATTGTCTATTCCCTCGCCAGTGAGGAACATGGAAACCAGCGTCGCAAGGGAAACGTTGTCCTCGATTATTAAAACGCTCATTTGTGCCTGTCCTGTATATACATTGTAAATACCGTACCGCTTTCTCCGGACTCAACGGTTATCTCACCGCCGTGCGCCTGCGCTATTTTGCCTGCGATAGGCAGCCCAAGCCCTGTTCCGTCGTCCTTTGTCGTGTAGAAGGGTTCGAATATTCTGTCGGTATTATCCATGCCGTGCCCGTTATCCGCAACGGAAAAATAAGTGCGTCCGTCATCGTGCCCGGCTTTGAGAGAAACCCTCCCCTCCGGCACGCCCTCAACGGCGTCTATGCCGTTAAGCACCAGATTAAGCACCGCCTGTTTCAGCGAATTCTTATCTCCGAACACAGTAAAATCCTGAGGAAGCGTGTTTTCAACCTTAACCTCAACATCCCGCCTTAACGCGGTCAGTTTGGAGAGTTCCGCTATCTCTGCAAGGAACGAAACAACCGGAATGTCATAGGGATCGTTGTTACCGAAACGCGCGTATTGCAAAAACCTGTCCACAAAACTATTCAGCCGCTCTATCTCCGATTCAAGAATATCTGTTATCTTAGGATCGTTTTTTCCGCTTTTTATAAGAGCTATGCCGGACTTGATCGCTGCAAGGGGGTTGCGTATCTCGTGTGCTATCCCGGCACTGAGCTGTCCCAGGGAACGCAGTCTGTCGTCGTGCGCCATCTTCTTCTCAAGCAGCAGCTTCTCTGCGGACATCTGCTCAACTTTGCGTTTTTCGTCTTTCAGCTTACCAGAGAAATAGCCGGAAACTATGCCTACTGCGTATATCATGGATATCTCAACCAGCGACGGAACATGATGGTGCCCGAAATGTCCTGAAAGCACGCCTATATAGGCGTTCGGACTGTATATCACCGTCATGGCGGCGGCAACGATAACACCGCCTTTAAAACCGAATTTAAAGGCGGCGTAAATTACAATTATATAAAATATGTAATAGTGAGCCAGATGCACAGCACTGAAATGCCCCGGAACGCTGTAGTGAAAATATGTCACAACAGCGGTGGACAATACGATTATGCCGATTGCTATCAGCGAGTCTTTATCCGGCGTTTTTTTCAATTCCACTGACGAGTCCGTCCTCCATGCTGACTATTGTATGCCCCGCCTTCGCATATTCCGGCGAATGGGTCACCATCACCACCGCGAGCCCCGTTGCGTTCAGTTCCTTCAGTAAATCTATTATAGCATTTCCTGTTTTGCTATCAAGGCTTCCCGTCGGCTCGTCCGCAAACAGCACAGCAGGCTTCTTAATTAATGCTCTCGCTATTGCAACCCGCTGCTGTTCGCCACCCGACAGCTTGCCCGGCAAACGGTTCTCCTTGCCGCTAAGCCCCACACGAGAAAGCACTTCGAAAGCCTCTTCCCTAAGAGCTTTTCCGATAGGAGCAAAACCCTGCATAAAGGGCAGAAGAACGTTCTCCGTTGCTGTCAGATATGGAAAAAGATGATACGCCTGAAATATAACAGAGATATCGTTGCGGCGCACGCTGTTTATCTCGGCAGAAGACGCCTTCGTCAGCTCCCTTCCTTTGAACAGTATGCTACCGTCGTCAGGTTCCAGAAGGGTAGACATGATGTTCATCATAGTGCTCTTCCCGGAGCCGGATTTGCCTACGATGCTGACAAATTCCCCCTCAGAAACGTCTATGCTGACACCTTTAAGCACTTTTGCCGAAACACCGTCTGCGGTGTATGTTTTATGTATGTCTTTCAGATTAAGCATGTTATCCCCTATATCCTGCTGAAAGCATCGGTAGGTCGCATCTGTGCCGCCTTGAGCGCGGGAAATGCCGATGCGCATACGGAAAGTACCGAAACCGCAGCAACTGTTACAAGCAGGTGCAGCCAGTTGAAAGTAATATGCGCGTTTTCTCCAAGCGAAAGAATCTTCAGCAGTTCACCGCTGCCCAGATATCCGCCCGCATATCCAAGTATGCCTGACAGTGCGCCGATTATAAGTGATTCGAAGCTGAATATTATGAATATCTTACCGCCGGAATAGCCAAGTGCCCGCAAAATACCAATCTCGTTCCTGCGCTCGTTTACAGACGCGAGCATGAACATTGCCAGCATAAAACACGCGGTGAGCAATATTACTCCGCCAAGACCAAGAACAAGGTGCTGAACGGTCTGTATGGTTGCCATACGCTGTTTTACGATGTTCTGCATTGCGTTTATCTCGGTGTTAGGAAGTTTTTTAGATATCTGATGAACGATATCCTCAATGGGGCAGCCGGCGCAGAGAGCGGCAACGTCCGCATAGTTTATCAGGTTCGGTTTATTCACCGCCGCCTGAAGACTGTGAAGGTCTGCGAATATGCTGTTGTCGTCCTCTGTGCCCGTAGGTTTCAGAACGCCGGATACAACGAACTGTTTTTCCCCGATGGGGATAATGTCGCCCGTTTTGAGTCCCAGATGTTCCGCCGCCCTGCTGCCTGCGATCACTCCGTCAGCCTTATCAGGTTTGCCCCCCATGACCGACCAATAACTTTTGATGCGCATCTCCTGTGCGAAAATCACGCCGATAACGGCAACCGGTTTGTTTTTGTAGTGTATAAGTTCCAGCAGCTTAGGAGCCACCGTGCTTATATTCTTGTTCAGTTCAATACTGTGGATAGCGCTTACGGTTTCCTTTTCAGGCAGATATTTCACCTGATAGGCAAGGTTGCCCATGGAAAAACCGCCATAGCTTATCTTCAGCGATTCAGTTTTAGGATATATGACCACATTCGCGCCGAATGCCGTCATCTTCTCCTCCAGTGAGTGCCCTATGGTGCGGGAAACGTTATAAAGCAGCACCACAGAGAGGATACCCAGCGTAAACACAGCCACAAGTATCCCTGTGCGCAGCAGTTTACGCCTGAGGTTTCTGAAAGGCAGCGTGAATATGTTCATACGGCACCTTAGAAGTACATGCCGCCGGAGCGGATATCATCAAGTTTGATAGTTATCTGTTTACCGTTACTGATCCTGTGCAGCGGCGAAGGGTTACAACCGCCTTTGATCTCGTTTATTCTGCTGGTGTCGAACTTCTGTCCGCAGTTGTTGCACACCATCACGTTTCCTTCCTGTCTGTATCCTTTCTTTTCAGGGTAGCATACGTCACACGCATCAAACGCTGCACGGACAACGCCGTCCTCTGCGCGGACAAGGAAAAATTTTATCTCTTTGCCGTCCACAACAGTGTAGAAATAATGAGCCTCAGTGTCGCTCACATCAGATTCGGAAATCGTCACCACACCGTTCTCAGCTTTAAGCTCCTTGTATTTTCCTGTTGAGCCACAGGCAGACAGAGCAAAAGCCAAAAGAAGAACAGAAAGTACAAAAATAAATTTACGCATTAATTCCTCCGAAATATATTTTTCGCCAATGTTTGAAGCAACACACATGCCGCAAAAAGAAAGTTCCTCATGTCAGAGACTTATGAAAACAACACATGAATAATGGAGAATATTCTACATTTTTTTCACAAAACTACGCAGACTATTCTTCACAAAAAATTCAGAAATCAGTCTGATTTTGACTGTTTTAGATATGTCAACTCCCAGAAACATATAGGATTTTTCAAGCATGAAAATAACCCTATATCTCCATATCAGAGTATGCAAGTATGCAGAAAATACATATATTTGGCTTTACAAATATAAAAAAAGCCAATAGAATTATGAAGACAGAAACACTTGTCTAAAGAACTCCTGATAAAAAGGTTTATTTGTATGTTTATATATACGGATTTTAAGGACAATATTAAAAAAGGCGACTTTGAAGCTGCAAAAAAACAGCTTAAAGACGCCGACATCGACACAGCACCTTTCACAGCTCTTGCAAACTCATCAATGTTCCTGTCTCTTCTCTTCCGCTATCCCGACGACAACGTTTACGACCTTCTGAGGGACAATTGGGAGGCTTTCGGAGATTTTCTCAACGAATACACATCCGATTTCCCAGCACTATACGACCAGACAGAGATGCAGAGCGATTTCATCAAACTTTTCAAACAGGACTTCAAAGGGAGCAAGGTTGTTCCCTATATCTCATACTACACTGAAGAAAACAAAACTCTTTACGGAGAAAGCACTTTCAAAATCAGAGAGTGGATGGCGACCGAGGGATTTGTTCTCGATGCGGAGACCACCGACCTTGAGGACAATATCTACATTGTGCTTGAGTTCCTTTCGGCGCTCTTCGGCAGGCTTGCACAGCCCGAAAATATTGAAGCGTGGTACGCGACACTGCAAAACCTTTACAGACTGACGGACACATACGGCGCCGTTATTACGGACGAGTTCGCAAAGCTGGTTCAGAAAAGGGATGAAATGCCCCTCTACTCAGCCGCAGCCGCGCTGCTCGACAGTTTTTTAAACGATATCGACACGATTCTTGAGGATGTGCTCTCCGACGGAGAGTAAATCACTCCGGACCTCCCTTGGTTTAAGGGAGACAGAAGGTGAGATCGCTTCGTCGCTCCACTCCTTGCAAAGACATAACTTGTTGTCATTGCGAGGAAGCCGCAGCCTGACGCGGTAATCTCATTGGTTTTAAGTTAAGCAGGAAATAAAAGGGTAAATCTTATATGCCCTTTTACATAGAGCGGTTTCATACAGACCGTTCGTAATACTAAGGGAGTATTGTATGAGGAAAGTATTGTCATTTATTCTCCTTACGATGTTTGCTGCTTCTGCCTATGCAGCGGATGTCACTCTTGAGGAGCTGAAAGGCCAGATTTCAGATCTTCAGAACCAGATCAACACTATGTCTTCCCGTGTTGACAAAAACGAAGTTCACCGTATCAAAGATAAAGTTGATATCGGACTTGAACTCAGAACCAAAGTTGACAACATCAGCTACGATGATGTAAGAGCGCTTCCCGCTATGGCAAACGACATGATGGGGCTCTGGATGAGAGGCTACATGATCAACGGTGACGCCATGGATGAATACGGTAACTTTACAGGTACCACAACTCCTTGGGACACAAACGCTGACGGCTTCAACGATGCATGGATGAACACATACGGAATGACAGACTTCATGCCTTTCATTTTCGATTTTGTTCAGTCTCCCTCTGCTGCGCAGGCTTTTTCGTCTGATGCTATGCAGGCATGGATGGCTAACTCTGCAAACCAGACAGCTATCGGCAACGTTCTTATGGGCAACCCCACACTCGCTTCCATGGGACAAACAGGTCAGTCCGCTGCGGCTCTGATGGTTTATATGTCTCAGATGATGTCTTCAACAACTGTATCTGCTGATCAGGCACAGATGATGAAAACCATGTTTGCAAACATGAAACCCCGCAAATATGACACAAACAACGACAGCATCTTCACAAACAAACTGCGTATCCGTCTGAACAGCGCTGTTAACGAAAACCTTTCCTTCACAGGTCGTCTGGTTATGTACAAAACATGGGGCGACGCAACTGATGTTCGCTGGATGGACGGCACATACAAATCAATGTATATGGACGGTAACGCTGCGGCAGTTCCTACAGACGACAAACTTCACGTTGAAAGAGCATACTTCGTGTATAAAAATGATATGGGTCCCATCCCCTATCACTTCTCTTTCGGTAGAAGACCTTCAGACTACGGTCCCGGCGAAGAACTCCGCAACAATGCAACACAGGGCGGTTCTCCCCTTGCACACATAATCCAGTGGCAGTTCGACGGTGCATCACTCCAGTTCGACTTTGAAAACGTTCTGGAATTCCTGCCCGGATCATTCATCAAACTCTGCTATGGAAAAGGCTATGAATCCGGCTGGGGTTCAAGCAACGCTATGGCTGCAAACAACGGTCTTATCGCAACTATGCCTGTTGACGACGTTGAGTTCTTCGGAACAATCGTTAAGTTCTATGACGATGAAACTTACAAATTCTGGTACAACTATGCTAAAGGCTTCGGTGTAACAGACGGTTTCACCGGCACAACAGTTATGCCCTTCGCAATCGTTGGTCACGACTATAACCTTGACAAAGAATATGATGCCTTTGAATTTACCCCCAACTACCTTGGCTCTTCTTCCAGAATGGAAGCAACCACAGATATGGGTGACATGGAATGGCATTCATTCCTTGCACAAGGTAAAACTCTCGGATTTGACTGGTTTGCATCATACTCTATGAGCAAAACAGATCCTAAAAACGAATCTCAGAACGCTATGTATCAGTTCATGGACCAGTCCAAAATGCTTGGTTCTATGTCCAGCAAAAACGGTCACAGCTACTGGGTTGGTTTCTCTACACCTGATCTGCCCGTTACAGGCGGTAAACTCGGCTTCGAATACAACCACGGTTCTAAATACTGGGTTGCTATGACTGGCGCAGAGGATGATCTTGTTGGTTCTAAACTCGCTGTTCGCGGTGATGTTTATGAGCTTTACTATCATCAGCCTATCGTTGGCGACAAACTGTTCGCTACAATCGGCTATCAGTATTTCGACTATGAATACTCAGGCTCAGGCTCATACCTCGGCGCACCTGTTAAGGTCAGCGACGTTAACGCTCTCAACGCTATGATGCCCGTAACTGACAAAGTTGAAAAAGTATACGCTTCCTTCACTTACAGATATTAATCCCCTGTAGGTTTTCCATAGAAAGGGCAGGTCTTAGGATCTGCCCTTTTTTTATCACTACGCCAAGACAACAATATTTACGAGAGCGTTCCACGAAAGTTATGCCGCATACTGAAAGACAGACTGCTTCACCATTGCAGGGTTCGCAGAGACGGACTTTCTTTTCGTCTTCGCGAGGGCTAACTAGCCAAAGGCTGTATGAGTCCAGATTCAATTTAGTTGTCGAATAATGCCCGAAGCGATCTCATCTTCGTTTGATTTTATGCTCTCACACTAAAAAATCCAATTTTGCAAATTTAATTCTTGAATATCCATAGAATTCAGGTATTGATAGTAGTATATTTATTTATGCGCGCATACACATCTGCGCGTGTTGAGGCACCATGAGTTTATTACCGCAAACGCAAATTTATTCTAAGCGTACGTTCTATGCAAAGCCGCAAAACTCGGCATCTTTTGTCGCGCCTGCTGTTTTGTCCATATTTCGTTCCGGTAATAAACCGGAAAAAATCAGCGCATATTAACAGCACCATTTTATTTTAATATTTTATTTATGCGCGAAAGGAAGAAATATGGCACGACCAGTAAAAAAGAGGCTTGTTAAGCACAGGCTCACCTACAAATCTTTCGGTCCTGTGAATCCGGAAGACAACAGAGATATGAAATTTATAGCTATCCCCGCAGACCAGCTTGAGGCTATGCGCCTTGCAGATCTGGAAGGTTTGTCGCAAAACGATGCCGCCGACCAGATGGGCGTTTCGCGACAGACCTTCGGCAGAATAGTGGAACAGGCAAGACAATCCGTCACATTTGCTCTCATCAACGGTTATATTCTGAACATTGCATATGACGACAACATTGAGGTCTGCGAACGCGACCTGAAATGTATCGAGTGCGGACACGAATGGTGTCAGGGCTTCTGTCAGGATGACGAACATACCGTTTGCGAAAAATGCGGCTCACACGACGTTATTAAGATGAAACGCTGCGGAAAATACTGCGAATGTCCCCTGCGTGTAAACAGAGTATAAAAAGATACTGTGCCGTGCCTGAAAGAGAATCAGGCGCGGCACACACTTAATATGACACTCACCTCAGAACCCTTTTGAGCATCTTCTTTTTAAAAAAGGTTAAAAAACCGGCATCTTTCCGTTAAGACCAGACACTGCCGGGCATAAAAAAAACTTTCATACTTTTTCATCATTTTTTCACCATAATAATGTAACAATAAATCAATACGTTCAAATAAAACCATATAAGTCCTAATTTAACTGAATTATAACAAAAGAGAATAAGCACACGTCCGTTTTTTCCGAAGTACACTTAAACATCAAACGATAATACAACTAATTTTAGCCTTTTTATACGAACCACTTAAAGCGTTATATAAAAATCTAACAACGTTTAAAAACTGACAAAAAAAGCTAAAAATCACTTGCTTAAATGTATGAAAATTTGTATATTGTATACCGTATACATAGAGATGTATGAATAGTATTTATAAGATACTTATGTTGTTACACAATCAGGAGGTCCCCCTATGACGCTTTCCGGTATGAATATTAGCCGTAGAAAGTTCCTCGCAGCCTCAGGCGGTGTTGTTGCGACCGGCCTCGTAGCTGCAAACCTCTCCACTCTGAAAGCAGTGGCTGGCGGACATGCGCCCGCACCTACCGGCGAGAAAGGAGAGAAGCACATCGCATCCAGCTGCGAAATGTGCGTGAACAAATGCGGTTTCTTCGCTCATGTCGTGGACGGCAGACTTAAAAAACTTAACCCCAATCCTAAGTTTTTCAAAAGCCGCGCCATGCTCTGCGCAAGAGGAAACGCAGGCGCTGAAGAACCCTATAACCCTGAAAGACTTACCAAACCTCTGCTGCGTGTCGGCGAAAGAGGCGAGGGAAAATGGAAAGAAATCTCTTATGAAGAGGCATTTAAACTTGTTGCTGAAAAACTGAAAGAATTTAAAGTTAAAAACGAGAACAGATGTTCCGTTGCTTTCGCATCTTCTGAAGGTTTTCAGGAAGAGATGTTCCAATATCTCGTGCAGTCATACGGTTCAACAAACACCGTACGCCACCCCACTCTCTGTCTGTCCTCTGTTATTCAGGGATGGTCATCAGTGTACGGCGTATATCCGGATGCAGACCTTAAAAACTCTAAGTTCGTCGTAATGTTCGGTTCTAACAGAGCGGAAGCAATCGTTACTCCTGACACTATCGACTTTGTTAAATATAAACCCGAAGGCGCGAAACTCATTTATCTTGATCCCCGCTTCACAAATACAGCGGCAAAAGCTGATAAATGGTATCCTGTTAAACCCGGAACAGACCTTGCGTTCGTTCTCGGTGTTATAAACGTTATCATCACAGAGAAACTGTACGACGCGGCTTTTGTTGAGCAGTTCTGCGACGGTTTCGCCGACCTTGAGGCAATGATCGCACCCCACACACCCGAATGGGCTGAAAAAGAGTGTGATATCCCCGCTGTTGAAATCCGCTGGGTTGCAAGAGAATTCGCAAAGGCAGCTCCCGCTGCTGTTGCATACCCCGGCAGAAGAACAAGCTGGTATGTCAACGACGTTTACTTCCGCAGAGCCTGCGCCATCCTTACGGCAATATGCGGCTGCTGGGATGCTCCCGGCGGTATATGCCCCAAAGCGTCAGTACCGATCAAAAACCTCGACCCGCTCTTCCCCTATTTCGAAATGACAGACGACCGTATCGATGTTGCGTCATCTGTTAAAAACAAACTGCCTCAGGACAAAAGATCCGACAACATGCCCACTGACAGCGTGGCATATCTCGGTGAAAAAGACGGAAGCTGGCTGAGATTCAGAGACGCTATCATCGCGCAGGATCCCTATCCTGTGGAGGCTATGATCGTTTACAAACAGAACTTCATCGAAGCAGTTCCGAACCGTGCAAAAACTATGGAAATGCTGAAGAAAATCAAGTTCATGGCTGTTATAGATATTCAGATGACAGAGGTTGCATATTTCGCAGACCTCGTTATCCCCGAATCAACCTACCTTGAGCGTTGGGATTCAGTTCACAACCTTGCAGGTATATGGCCTATCGCTACATTCCGTCAGCCCGTTGTTGAGCCTGTTTTCGGAACAAAATCAATGTTCGAAATCGCAGGCGGAATCATCAACGAAATGCTCAAACTCCCCGAACTTTGGGACGATGCCGACGAAATGGAAGTTGAAGACTTCAAAATGGACGTTGCAGAGGATATCTTCGGCAAGCCCATGCAGGAATACATCAAACATCAGCTGGCAGACCATCCCGGCGCATACGAGCAAATGATGAAAGAGGGCGTTTTCTATCTTTCCGATCAAGCCTCATACGGCAAGACACGCAATCCTGAGTTCCGTTTCAAAACAAGAACCGGAAAAATCGAGCTTGCAAACGTTAAATATGCCGACAAAGGTCTGAGCCCTCTGCCCATCTATGCGGCACCCCGTCAGCCGGAAGCCGGAAAATACCGTATGATACTCGGTCGCCACGGTTTCAACACACACACAGGCACACAGAACAACGAATATCTCTGGGAGATCCAGAAAGAGAACGTTATCTGGATAAACACTCAGGAAGCCAAAAAACTCGGCGTTATTTCCGGTGACTATGTAACAGTGAAAAGCTCCGTAGGCGAACAGACAATAAAGGTCTTTTCAACTGAGAAGATACGCAAAGACTGCGTATTCTTCGCACATGGCTTCGGACGTCTTTCACCCCAGCTCAGCCTTGTATACAAAAAGGGCGCATCTCAGGCAGCCATTCTTGAGGACTACCTTGAGCCGATATCAGGCAACGCTGCTATGCACGAAACTTTTGTATCAATCACTAAGGCTTAATGGAGGCTGAAATGAGTCAGAAAAAATACGGAATCGTATTAGATGCTAAAAACTGCCTTAACTGCAAGGCGTGTACAGTCGCCTGTAAGTTTGAAAACGGCGTTGAAGTTGGCGACGAGCAATACAGAATCTGGGTTGCGGAAAAAGACCTGAAAGGTACATACCCCAACCTGCGTCTGGATTTTGAACCCTCACAGTGTCAGCACTGCGAAAACACACCCTGTGCAAGCGTCTGCCCCACAAGTGCAACGTACAAAACAGACGAGGGAGTGGTTCTCATTGACTATAAAAAATGCATCATCTGCAAAGCGTGCATGACAGCTTGTCCCTATGATGCAAGATTCGTCAGTGAGGTTCACCACGCTATCGAAAAATGTACTTTCTGCTATCACAGACTCCCCGAAGGCAGAGAACCCGCGTGCGTGGAAACATGCCCCACAAAGGTAAGGGTGTTCGGCGACCTGAACGACCCCAATTCAAAAGCTGCGAAGCTGCTGGCAAAGCATGATACATATCAGCTCAAGCCGGAGAAAAACACTAGACCCAGACTGTTCTACATAATCAAGTAAGGTCGGAGGAAAGTAATGTCAGCTCACGATACTGAAACAAAACAAGGACTGGTATCAGCAATTAAAAGTCTGATAACCTTCAATAAAGATATCCCCGTCATGCCGCTGATCATCATCGGTCTGGTTCTCGCGGGTATAGGCGCTGTTACGGCTGTGATAGTGTTCATAAAAGGTCACGAAGCGGTTTACGCGGTCAACCGTGAGGTGCCGTGGGGTATGCTCATCGGTACATACGCGTATTTCGTTATCACATCAACAGGTCTCGCCTTCATCGGCGGTCTTGGACACGCGTTCGGATTTGAAAACTTCGCAAAGATAGGCAGACGTATAGTCGTTCTTGCAACGCTCGTTCTGCTCGCAGGTTTCACACAGATCCTGATGGAACTGGGTCACCCCATACGCATGATAATCTGGATGATGCTTTCACCCAACTTCACAGCTCCTATCCTTTGGATGGGCGTATTCTACTCAATAGAACTCGTTATCCTCGCTCTGGAGCTTTACTACGCTTTCAAAGCACACCCCACTGAAAAAGACCACAAAACCGCAGCTATGCTTGGTTTCGCGGCTATGGTGGTCGGTACGCTGGCAACAAGCAACCTCGGTTTCGTGTTCGGTTCACTCACCGCACGTCCCTGGCTGTACGGCGTCCACTTCCCTCTGTTCCTGGTTGTTTCCGGCATAACAGCGGGCGCGGCGCTCCTTATGCTTGTGCATAACATTGCGTACAAATTCAGCATCCCCGAAGAATACAAACCCTCCATGGACGCACTTGCAAAACTCATGGGCGGCGGTATCGGCATAATGATGCTTATGTACCTGTGGAAGTTCCTCACATCTATCTTCACACAGCCTATCGGTTCATATGAGTCTGCAATGGCACTCATCGCAGGACCTCTGGCTGCTAACTTCTGGATTGGCGAGATGCTTCTTGCGGTCATCATTCCCCTTGTTATCCTTCTTACAGCAAAGGGAAGCACAAAAAAATACGGCATCGCAGGTCTTGTCTTCATGATAGGTCTGTACTTCACAAGAGTTAACTACATTGTCGCAGGTCAGATGCCCGTTATGCGTAAAGCGACAGACGGTTCCGGTGTACACGCCGACCTTTCTGGTCTCGGCATATACTCTCCCTCAATGGGCGAGTGGGGAATATTCCTTCTTGGAATCGGCGTTGCCATGGTTCTCTATTTCAGCGCTGAAAAGTTCCTCGACCTTAAAACACCTGAACATCACTAAGATATTCACAAACTAATGAAAAAGGCGGTCTTCGGATCGCCTTTTTTTTTCTTTAAATTGTATACATTATACAATATGCATTGAAAAATATATTCAGATGTGTATAATCAAAACATCAGTTGATACTCGCAAAAAAGTTTCTAAATTTTTATTTCATTAATAACAAAGCTAAATATGAATGAATATTGTATTCAGTATACAGAATATATGTATTTTTGAATATCAATATACATAAGAAACAAACTATGTTTGAGATTGTGGACAACAGTGCATTAGAAACGTTGGAGGTTATTTTATGCGTTTTATGAGCAGACTGTTTATGGTACTCTCGCTGATTGCGGCTCTTTTTGTTATGGGCTGCGGAGAAGCAGCAAAAGCTCCCGCCGCACCTGCCAAAGCCGCCGAGGCAGCAAGCGTTGCCGACATGGCAAAAGCTGCCAAGATTGAATTGGTCAAATTCGACGAGGTCAACAAGATAGTTGGCAACGGCGTCTATGACAAAACCAGAGGAACACTCGTTGATGCGCGTCCCGCAAAAGTTTACGCTGCATCACACATCCCCACAGCCTTCCTTATGTCAGACACAGCTATTGCTGACTTCTGGCCTGCATTCGAAAAACTCGGTCTCGCAAAGGATTCCTACATCGTCACATACTGCGGCGGTGTGAAATGCGAAAAATCGCTTATCGTTGCAAAATACCTGAAAGAACAAGGATACACCAATGTTAAAATGTATCTTGACGGTATGCCCGACTGGGAAAAAAAGAACTATGGCGAGATAACCATAGACACAGCCAAAAAATTCTTTGACAACGGCAAAGCAGTTTTCATAGACGCACGCCCTGCAAAGATTTTTGCAAAAGGCTCCATCCCCGGTTCAGTAAGTATTCCCGATACAGAGTGGGAAACAGCCAAAGCTAACCTCCCTGCTGACAAAGAAGCCCTTTACATCCCATATTGCGGCGGATTTAAGTGCGAAAAATCCCATTTTGTAGCAGAGCAGATGTTTAAACTCGGCTATAAAAAAGTTGAAGTTTATGCAGGCGGCGTTCCCGAATGGCAGGCAGCCGGCTACCCCATCGCTCCCTCAGGCAAAGTTGCGGCGCCCGCTGAAGCACCCAAAGCTGCCGCTCCCGCTGCAGCAGCAACAGGTCTTCCCCAAGGCGATGAAGCCGGTATCGTAAGCACTGAATATTTCATGAGCACTATTGCAGACGCTTCTAAAAAACCTGCAAACGTTACAGTTGTTGACGTGCGCAACGCAAACGAACTGACCGACGGAGTTTTCCCCGGCTCAATCAACGTTTCTTCCAAAGAAACTGCGAAAGGATGCGACGCTTTCGTTTCTCAGCTTCCCAAAACAGGCTACGTTGTTTTCCATTGTGCATCCGGCGGACGCGCTATGGAAGTTTATGACTTCCTGAAAGATAAATGCAAACTGTCCGACATCTCAAGATTCTACTATCTTGACGCATATGTTAACTGTGCGGGCGGTAAATGTACTGCTAAGTAATCAGGACGATATTTCGTCTTTAAAAGGCGGGGCTTATGCTCCGCCTTTCAGGTTGTTGACAAAGTATAAAATAGACGAGATCGCTTCGTCGCGACGCTTCTCGCGAAGACGTAAGTTGCTGTCATTGCGAGGAAGCCTATCGGCTGACGCGGCAATCTCATTGGTTTTAAATTGTTTGTCAGCAGTCTGAGGGGCGGAGGCTGAAACCTCCGCCTTTTTTTATGCTTGTTCCTTCTGATAAAATCGTTATAATATAACATAGTTTTAGCAGGAGGAAAAAATATGAGCAATTCTGTAATCATCACTGAAAAATCCGGTCATAAAGGCTACATCATTCTCAACCGCCCCGACGCATACAACACATTTTCTGAAGAGTTCGCACTCCTGCTTAACAAGGCTCTGGAGGATTTCGACAGGGATGATGAAGTCCGTGTGGTGATAGTTAAAAACAACGGAAAACATTTTTCTACGGGTATAGATCTGCATGAGCTTGAAAAAGTTGAAGATTCAAAACTGCTTGAGTTCATATCCCTGATGGACAGGCACAACCACACCATCGCAAATATGAGAACCCCTGTTCTGTCCTCCGTTAAAGGCTACTGCGTTGCCAATGGCGCAAGTCTCAGCTTCGGATGCGACCTCACAATATCAGCGGAATCGGCACGGTTCGGCACAACGGCGGTGAATATCGGGCTGATATGTACAGGTCCGGGAGTGCCGCTTTCAAAACTGGTCAGTAAGAAAAAAGCAATGGAGATGATACTTCTGGGCGATCAGCTCACGGCACAGCAAGCGCTTGAGCTTGGACTTGTGAACTGGGTGGTACCGGACGACGAACTTGAGGCGAAAACGGAGGAGATAGCCGATAAACTGGCATCTAAAAGCCCGTTGGCTGTGGCGGCTGGCAAAATAGGACTGAGTGCGACATACGACATGGGATTTCATGCGTCCATAGATAACGGTTCAAAGGTTTTTGCAGGACTCTGCGCAACGGAGGACGCTGCCGAGGGCATCCGTGCCTTCCTCGAAAAGCGCAAAGCCGAGTGGAAACTTAGATAAAAAAATGGCGGGGGCTTGCCCCGCCTATTCTATCTCCAAACCTTTCTCTTTCCTTAAACTGTCTATCTTTTCCAATGGTCTTTCGAGCTGTTTTGTTCGGGTGGTGGTGAGCGCCTCGAACTCTTTCTTAACATCGTCTATACGCTTACCCAGTGTTTCGAACTTATCCGTAAACATCCGCCACTGCTTATAAAATTCGCTGAACAGTTTCAGCATATCCGCGGAAGTGCTTTCGAACGCGAAGTTCTCCACAGACTGTCTGATAACAGCCAGCACGGCAAACAGAGACATGGGCGATGTCAGCACCACGCCGTTTGACAGCGCGAAATCCATAACCGTGTCGTCGTTCTCGTATATAAACTCGTATACGCTCTCATTTGGGATGAACAGCAGGACAACGTCCAGAGTGTTTTCACCTCTGTCAACATATCCTCTGTCTTTAACGTCCTTTATCTTAGTTTTAACGTCCTTCATAAACATTTTCAGACAGGCATCCCGTTCCGTACCCTCCGTCTGGTAATACCTCACATAGTTATCCAGCGGGAACTTCACGTCCATGTTCAGCACCATGCCTTTCGGCATAAAGAACGTGAAATCCGGTCTGCTGCCGTTCTTCATAGTCTGCTGTTCTTTATAGTTGACCGTCTCTATCATACCCGCAGCGCGGATTATGTCCAGCGCCATGCGTTCGCCCCATCTGCCCCTTTCGGCGGATGAAGACAGCGCGCGGTTAAGGTCATTTGCAACATCCGTAAGCCGTTCCGTCTGCCGCACGGTTCCTTTTATCTGTTCCGAAATCTCGGCAAATTTCGATTCCCTGTCTTTTTCCATCGAGTTCATGAAAACCTGTAATTTCTCAAGGCTTTCTTTCATATTCACAAGCTGGGCGTCGATAAGCTCTTTTTTACCTTCAAGCTGACGCTCGCCCTCGCCTGTTTTCGCGTCCAGTGTGACTTTAGCCAGCCTGATAAATTCTTCGGAATTGCGGGAAAGGCTATCCATGGACACCTGCGCGAACACGTTTTTAAGCCCCTCTTCCATCTCCTGTTCCCTTCGACGCAGAAAATATGCCGCGGCAAAACCGCAAATACATCCTACGATAAAGGTTATGGCAGCAAATAGATACGTCATATCCCCGCCTTAATTTTTATAAGCGCGTTAACGACAGCTCCGGCACAAGGACTGCCGCCTTTCGTGCCAACGTTAGTGATGTATTCCATACCGCTTTCGGTCAGCATAGCCTTGCTCTCTGCCGCCATAACAAAACCGACTGGAAGCCCGATCACCAGAGCGGGATTGATTTTTCCTTCTTTGTGCAACTCCATAATTTTAAGTAGAGCTGTAGGTGCATTACCTATCGCATATATCGCATCAGGAAAGTGCCTTGCGGCGTATTCCATGCTGTATTCCGCGCGGGTTTTTTCCTGCGCAGCTGCTTCTGCGATAACATTTTCATTAGTTATGAAGCAGTGGCGCTCAATACCGACAGCCTCGGAGTATTTAGCTGTGATGGCGGTCTTTACCATATTCACGTCGCATATCACTGGCAGCCTGCGTTCCAGAGCGTCCATAGCTCGGTCTATGGCGTTAACGCTGAAAAGGGTCATTTTCGCGAACTCGAAATCGCCTGTGGTATGTATCAACCGCATGACGACCTTTTTCTGGCGCTCATCGTATGCCGAAAGGTCGCATCCTGCCTCTATTATCTCAAAAGATTCCTTCTCTATCCTGTCGCCCTTGTTCACGCTTCACCTTTTTTAAGTATTGCTGTTGAAAGATAATTTATCTGTTTAGTATCGTCGCTGTTGAGGTCGAGGATTATTTCGTCAGCAAGAGTGGCGCGGGATATGACGTAGGCTGTCTTTATCCCGTTTTCGCGCACGAATTTTTTCAGCACGTCCAGTTTGTTATGCACCTTCATAACGAACACTGTGGCGAATTTTTCCGTACACTCTTTAAGAAACGCCGTATCGTCCTTCATTTCAACGGTACAGAAACTCTCGTCCTTCTCAGTAACCGGCAGACAGAGGATGTTCGGCACAGCGGAAATGGCTGATATACCCGGCACAAACTCCATCTTAACGCCGTGGTGCTCCAGCTTATGCGCCAGATAGTTCAGTGTTGAATATATCGGCGCGTCGCCTATGGTGACGTACGTCACTTTTTTGCCATCTTTAACCATGCCGAAAATATCTGCGGCGAGTGCGGCGTATTTGGTATCAAGGTCTGCCTTGTCCCCTGTCATGGGGAAATAGTACATATGTATTTTTTCTTCCGGCACAATGTCTTTAATGATATCTCTGGCAAGGCTTCTGCCTGTTTTGTCCGACTGGGGAACAACGACAACGTCGCTTTCGTTCATAAGGCGCACCGCTTTAACGGTGAGCAGTTCGGGGTCGCCTGGTCCTATTCCTAATCCGTAAATCTTCATCTCAACTCCTGAACATATTATGAGATTGCCGCGTCGCTTCCGCGCCTCGCAATGACGTCTTTGCGAGCTGGCGCAGAACGCATGTGACGAAGCAATCTTGATTTATATCATATTCTTTATCAGCGGGTTATCGCACAGGAAATGCAGGTGCGTGTAAGCCGCGAAAGTGTTTTTGTATATCAGCCCGTCGCCGGACGTTTTGCCGTCCGTAATGCGGGTCAGCTTATAGGCATATTCTCCTGAATAGCCCTCCATGGCGGAATAGTGAAACTCATGTCCGATGTTCGCCCGTCCGGCATTACCCATGATGCAGTCTTTAACAAGTTCAGCGCGGACGTAGCCGAGCGCCTGCCGTCTGCTGCACATTCTGGTCTCGCACTCAAAAACGCCTGACATGGGGAAAAATCCGCCGTCTGTATGTATGCCGCGCGACAGGAACATCAGCCCGCCGCACTCTGCATAGAGCTTCCCGCCCGCCTCCGCATAATCTTTGATAATCTTTGCAGTGGGGCTTTCCGAAAGCTCTTTTGCATATAGTTCAGGATATCCCCCGCCAATATACACAAAATCTGCACCGTCTATGCCTTCGCCTGCCAGCGGACTGAAAAATTTCACTTCATAACCCGCTGAGGCGAGGAACTCTATATTTGAATTGTAGTAAAACTGAAACGCTTTGTCATATGCAACGTATGCCGTTTTATCAGCTTTCTGCTTCGCTGTCGGCACAGAAATCGGTTTTTCCGCCCGGCACAGCATCAGAAGCTCTTCAACGTTCACGTTTGCAGATACGAAATCCGCGCACGCGTTAAGATAGGTTTCGTCAACCTCCATGGCGGTTTTAATGCCCAGATGTCTTGAGCCGAGCAGGTTTTCGCTGTTTTTCGGCAGTGTACCGAGCACCTTACAGTCCGTATGGGCTTCAACCGCAGAGCGCACCAGAAATGCGTGGCGATCGGAAGCTATATTGTTAAGAACAATGCCCGCAATGCGCATCCTGCCAAGCTCCGCTATGCCGCGTATGGTTGCCGCCGCGGTGTATGAACTGCCGGAACAGTCCAGCACGAGAACACAAGGAACGTCTGTAATGGCGGCAATATCCGCGCTGCTTCCTGCAAAATCCTTATGGGACACTCCGTCCAGGACACCCATAACACCCTCGATAACGGCGCAGTCCGCACCGGCGCAGCCTTTAGCATAAACGCTTTTGACAGTGCCCCGAGACAGCATAACGCTGTCAAGATTATAGGCTTTTCTGCCGGACGCACGTTCAAGGTGGAGCGTATCTATGTAGTCCGGTCCGCATTTAAATGGCGCAACAAAGCGTCCATTGCGGGTCAGATACTTTATAATTCCGGTTGTCAGAGTTGTTTTGCCGGAACCGCTCTTGTCCGCGGCTATCATGAATGAGCTGAACATATACTGAGATTATTGCATTATCTATAATCTTGCAAGGGAAGAAAAAAAAGGCTACCCTGACCGGATGAAAATATCCGCGCCGTCATTCGTTATCCCCGACAGAAGGGCAAACAACGTAAAATATCTGAAACCGCTTGTTCATGAGGTTGAGCTTCTGTTTTTCGACAGCAGGCACGATTTCGACATGCCAACAGATGCAGAGATAGCGGAGCTTGCGGCTCTGAATATGGACTACAGCATCCACCTGCCCACGGATACGAACCTTAATACCACAGAAGGCTGGCGGGTGATAGATGCTTACATCGCAAAACTGAAACCGCTGAAACCACTCCGCATGGTGATCCACCCCGCAGAAAGCGCTTTCTTTCTGAACGAAATGGATAAGCGGCGCAGTCATAACATAATAATCGAAAACACCGATTTTTACGGCTCATTTTTCGATGATGCCGCGGATATGGGCTTCGGATTATGTTTCGACAACCCCCACGCAGGAGATAAAGCCCGTGATTTTCTCGACAGATACAAATCACACATCCGCGAATATCACCTGCAAGGCGAAGCGGACGGCAAACACCATAAAAGTCTTGAGCATATAGAACTCAATCTGCTAGAATCCATCCTTGCTAATGCAAAAATTTATGGGGCTACGGTCTGTCTTGAGGTTTTCAGACAGAACGATTTCCTCAAATCTTTGGAAATAATCAGGAAACACACATGATAACACTTGTTACGGGCGGCGTTAAAAGCGGAAAGACCGCATACGCAATTCAACTCTGCGGGCAATATCAATTCAAAACATATGTGGCAACTGCGGAAGCCTTCGACGATGCAATGCAGAACAAGATTGACCTGCACAAAGCCGAGCGGGACGGAAGCTGGACCACCATTGAGGAACCTGTCAGTCTCCACAGCGTTTTCGACAACGCGGAGAAACAGGACGTAATTCTTATAGACTGTATTACCATGTGGCTGAACAACCTGATATACAAGCAACTTAACATAGAAAAACACATAGAGCACTTTTTGGAGCGACTGGCGGAATGTAAAAAGCCCGTTGTGATAGTGACCAACGAAACAGGGCTGGGCGTTATGCCTGCAAATCCTGAAGGTTGCAGGTTCGCCGAAGAATTGGGCAGACTGAACACAAGACTTGCCCTCGCTGCGGACAGCGTGACTTTTATGATATCGTCCATACCGCTTTCCATCAAGGGAGGAAAAAAGTGAAATTGACTGAGATAATTGCGGGAATTGAACAGACTGACAGAGAGATATTCAGACAGGCACAGGACAGAACAGCCAACCTTATCATGCCGCCAAGAGCACTTGGAAGGCTCAACGACATAGGCGAAAAGATATGCGCAATACAGCGTACCATGAAGCCGAAAGTTGACAGACGGATGGTGTTCGTTATGGCTGGCGACCACGGAATCGTGGAGGAGCGCGTCGCCGCATTTCCGCAGGAGGTCACAGGTCAGATGATGGGTGCTTTCGTCGCCGGACTCGCATCTATAAATATCCTTTCAAAACAGGCAAAATCAAAGGTTCTGGTGGCTGATATCGGCGCCGTATGCGATGTGAACGCCGTTCCAGCTGATCCTGACAACGCATTCATTATAAAAAAAGTACGCAGAGGCACAGCAAACTTCACCAAAGGTGCGGCAATGACCCGCGAAGAGGCGGAAGCCTCCGTCATGGCGGGGTTTGAGATTGCCGACGAAATGATAAAAAAACACGGACTGAACCTCGTAGCCACAGGCGACATGGGCATAGGCAACACAACGCCCTCAAGCGCCATCGGTGCGGTTTTCACAGGTGAAAGCGCAGAGATTATGACGGGATTCGGTTCCGGCATAGACAACGAAGCGCTGAAACGCAAGATAGACGTTATTAAACGCGGCATAGAGCTGAACAAACCGGATAAAACCGACGCTCTGGACGTGCTTTCAAAGGTCGGCGGGCTTGAAATAGGCGCTATTGCAGGTGTTATCCTTGCGGGTGCGTATCACAAAATACCCGTACTGATTGACGGCATCATCTCAGCGGCGGGTGCGCTTATAGCTTTCGGTCTTTCCCCCGTATCGGTTGAATATATGATAAGCGGGCATAAGTCCGTTGAACCGGGGCAGATAAAAATGCTTCAGTATATGGGACTTGAGCCGCTGGTCGATCTCGGACTCAGGCTTGGCGAGGGAACGGGCGCGGTTATGGCTATGCACTCCGTTGAAGCGGGCGTAAGGGTCATAACCGAGATAGCCACCTTTGCTGAAGCGGGCGTTTCCGGCAAGGAGATGTGACATTTTTAAAAGCTATCTCGACGCACTCAGCTTTCTGACCGTTCTAAGGTTCAACACCAAAGATTTTGACGGTCGTAAAGCGGTCTACAGCTTCGTAATCGTTGGATTCACAGTGGGGCTGCCCCTCTGGGCATTCTACACCTTTGCGCAGGCTTATCTGCCGCAGACGGCGATGGCTGTTATAACAGTGCTGTACCTCGTGCTGATAACGGGTGCTCTGCACCTTGACGGGCTGGCGGACACGGCGGACGGTCTGTTTTCGTTCCGCGACCGCGAAAAGATGCTTGAGATAATGAAGGACAGCCGCATCGGCACAATGGGGGCTGTCGCTATAGTTATGACGCTTATGATAAAGGCTTTCTCAGCCTATTCCATATCTAACCCGCTCTATCTGCTGGCAATCCCCGCCTATTCGCGGTTCAGCATGGTCTTCGGGTTCTATATGTTTAAATATGCACGGGAAACCGGCACTGCGGCGGCATTTTTCGGTAATTTTCCGCCCGCCGTATTCGCTCAGGGTATCCTGCTGCTGGGCATTTCCTATTTTTTCGGTGCTTATCAGTTCGTTATTTTCAATACCGCTTTTCTGATTTTTATCTATCTTATTACAAGACTGTATAAAAACAAGATTGGCGGCATCACGGGTGATATGCTGGGCGCTATGTGTGAATCGTCCGAAGCGCTTCTGTTCCTTATTGCGGGGTGTTTATGGTAATGTTTCAGCACGGAGGCAACGTATATTCTGCGGCGGAGGCTGCGGGCTGTCATGTGGACGAGATAATCGATCTCAGCAGTAACGTTTCCCCTTTCACACCGGATGCGCTCCTTAAAGGGCTGAACATCAGAAGTATAATATCGCGTCTGCCGGAACCATACAGCAGAACGCTGACGAACGCAGTCGCTCAGTTTCACGACCTGCCCGCCGAAAACTTTCTCTCCGGCAGCGGCACAACGGAATTTATCCACAGAATATGTGAAATATACGCGGGAAAGCGCGCCGTTATAGTACAGCCGACCTACGTTGACTACATGAAGCACGCACAGCTCGCGGGAATGACCGTCACCGACTGCATCATGAGCGAAAAGAAAAAATTTGCATTCGACGACAACGAGCTTATCCAATGTCTGCCGGATGCGGACGTATGCTTCATCTGCAACCCGAACAACCCCACGGGGGTGCTTGTGGGCAAAGACGAACTGCGGTTCATCGCCGATATGTTCAAAAAAACGATGTTCGTTGTAGACGAATCATATATAGATTTCTGCGTGGACAGAAACCCTACGCTCATAGGATGCACACTTTCAAACATAATAGTCCTGCGCTCCTTTTCAAAGGCATACGGAATACCGGGGCTTCGGGCGGGCTACGCATTTTCACAGAATAAACATCTGCTGGGCGAGCTTAAAAGCTCCATGTCACCGTGGAATATCAACACACTGGCACAGGAGGTCTGCCTCAAAGCCGTTAAGCTGGATATCTCCGCATACATGCGCCAGCTCCTCCAGATAAAAGCAAACACGCTGGGCAGACTGACGCAGAACGAAAACCTCCGCGTTATTCCCGGAGAAACGAACTATATTCTCATAAAACTAAAGAAATCGGACGCTTCATCATTCAGCGAATATATGCTGAATCACAGGATACTTGTGCGCAACTGCTCAAATTTTGTCGGACTTTCGGACAAATATATCCGGATCGCCGTAAAAGAACAGGTGCATATGGACACCTTCTGCCGTCTTGCGGAAGTATATTTCAGGATATTTTCATGAAAGCCAGACCGATTATGTTTCAGGGCACCGGAAGCGGTGTGGGCAAATCCGTCATATGCGCGGGTTTCTGTCGTCTACTGGCGCGCAAAGGTATCAGGGTGGCGCCCTTCAAATCGCAGAATATGGCGCTCAACAGCGGCGTTGCACAGGGCGGCGAGATGGGCAGAGCACAGATTTTACAGGCGCAGGCGGCAGGCATAGAGCCTGACGTGCGGATGAACCCCGTCCTTTTGAAACCCATCGGCAACTCCACAAGTCAGGTGATACGCATGGGCAAACCGGTGGGCAACTTCACCGCCAGACAGTATTATGAAATGTCTCAGGATAACCTTAAAACCGCCATGGAAGCCTACGCAAGCCTTGCGGCAGAATATGACTGTATCATAATTGAGGGCGCTGGCAGTCCGGCTGAGATAAATCTGCACAGGACTGACATAGTGAACATGAGAACGGCGGAATTTGCCGACGCTCCCGTGTACATTATCGGCGATATAGACCGCGGCGGTGTTTTCGCATGGATGAAAGGCACATACGACCTTCTGCCTGACTACGGCAAACCCCGTGTAAAAGGATTCATAATAAACCGTTTCAGAGGCGATATTTCCCTTTTACAGCCCGGCATAGAAATGTTCCGTGAGCTTGTCCCCGTGCCTGTTGTGGGCACCGTACCCATGCTGAACCTCACACTTGAAGAGGAGGACAGCCAGAGCATAAACGACAACACAAAGGGCGGCTTCGTTACGGTTGCCGTGGTGCGCCTCGCCCGTATGTCGAACTTTACGGACTTTGCGCCGCTCGCCACCTGTCCGGACATCAACCTTATCTATGCAAAATCGCCCAACGAACTGACAGGCGCTGACATAATCATCATCCCCGGCAGTAAAAGCACCATCGCCGACATGAAAGACATGCGGATGCGCGGTTTTGACAAAAAGATACTGTCAATGGCTGGCAAAACCGCTGTTGTGGGCATATGCGGCGGGTTCCAGATGCTTGGAAGGATAATAAAAGATCCTCACTGCATAGAAGGCAGTGACGCGGAGTGTGCAGGGCTTGGGCTTCTGAACATGGAAACTGTCATTACCCCCGAAAAGACACTGCTGAATAAGACCTATCACGGTCTGGCGCAGTTCGACGGCATAGATTTCACCGGATACGAAATACACATGGGCGAATCGACAACAGCGCGCGAATATACACAGCTCTGCTCTGAAAAAGATATCTGCATCGCCGACACTGAAAATAAGGTATTGGGCACTTACATCCACGGGCTTTTCGACAGCGCGGACATCGCTTCCCGTGTTATCGCCATGTGCGGCAAAGCGATCAACCCGGACTATTCTTACCATAAAAATAAACAGGCGCAGCTTGACCTGCTCGCCGATACATTGGAACAGCACCTTGACACCGACACTATCCTCTCTACTTTACATTGATTTTATGGCTCTGATAGCCGCTTTCTGGCTGGACTGGTTTCTGGGTGAGCCGGATATCCCGTTCCATCCTGTGCGCATAGCGGGCAGCGCAGTGAGCTACTGCGAAAAGTCTCTGCGGCGCAAGGGCACCATATTCGAAGGCGTGCTTTCAGCCGTGATAACACTGGCTTTCACTCTGTCCGCGGCGGGCGTTTCGCTTTACTATGCGGCAAAAGCCGGCAGCTTCTGGTATTTTGTAGTAAGCACCCTTATCATATATTTTTCGATCAGTGTCCGTTCACTGGCTGAACATGCGGACAACGTGCGCAAAGGACTTGAAAAATCTGAGGACGAAGGCAGAAAAGAACTTTCAAAAATAGTGTCCCGCGACACGGAAAACATGCCCAAAGAAAAAATCGTCACATCAGCCGTGGAGTCGGTCTCTGAAAATTATGTTGACGCAGTGGTTTCACCCATGCTGTTTGCGGCGCTTTTCGGTCCCATGGGCGCGGTGCTCTTCAAAACAGTTTCCACAATGGATTCAATGATAGGGTATAAAAACGAAAAATTCCTCTACTACGGCAGGTTTGCCGCGCGTTTCGACGACGTGCTGAATTTCCTGCCCGCAAGACTTTCCATAATTCCAATCACCATTGCCTCGTTCATCCTGCGGCTTAACACGAAAAACGCCATAAGATGTTTCGGAAAATTCAGACTTTTCCACGCAAGCCCGAACTCCGCCCACCCCATGAGCGCCTTTGCAGGAGCTTTGAACCTGCGACTGGGAGGCGCTGTGAGCTATTTCGGTAAGATTACGGATAAACCATACATAGGCGACAGCGACAGGGCAGCGGAAACTGCGGACATAACAAAATCCGTGCGGCTGATGGAGACCTCATCGGTGATATGGGCAGTGATTTGCTGCCTTATAACACTGTGGAAGGTGATATAGTGCAACCGTTCAGTTTTAACCTTAAAAACAGACAGGTGCTTTTCGTAGGCGGCGGAAAGGTGGCTGAAAGGAAGCTGAAAGCCATTCTGAACGAAGGGTGCCACATAACCGTAATATCGCCGGAAGTCACACACGGGATAGCCGATTGCAGCGTAAATATTATTCTACGCGGGTTTGAAACAACGGACATAACCGAAAAATACTCTCTTGTTTTCTGCTGCACAGACGACAGAGAGACAAACGGTAAGGCTGCTGACCTTTGCAAAAAACTGCGTATTCCAGTCAACATTGCCGACAATCCCGAAGGTTCAGATTTCCACACAACATCAGTTATTCGCAGCAATGATTTCGTCATTTCCATATCAACCGAAGGAAAAGATCCGTCGAAATCCAAAAAATTGCGCGAAAAACTAGAAAATTTCATCAAAAATATATAATCATATTACAATATTATCTTTGAAATAACAGTTTTCAATGGTAATATGTTTCATGAAACTGTTATATTTCCCCGGAGTACAATCTGTTCTCGCCGACGACTACGAATTTGCGCAGAGCTACAAACTTGTGCATCTGATGCAGATATGTGACTGCGAAGTCTTCGACTACCGCAATTTTGACGCAAAAAAAAGCATCAGACAGGTGGAGAAATACGACGTGCTGTTCGGTTCGTCATTCGGCGGATATTTCGCTTTTAACATGGCTGTCATCACAGGACAGAAATGTATCAGCGTCAACCCGTCGCTCTATCTGGACAAGCGATTCTCAATGCTCATGGAAAAACATCCGAACAAACTCAGCTTCATAAAACCTGCGCAGCTCGAAGCCATAAAAGCCCAGCCTATGAAAAATAAGCATCCCTATATCCACATCCTTATGAACATGGACGACGAGGTGCTGGACGCTGTTAAAGTTATTGAAATAGCTGAAAAATTCGGATGCAATATCTACAGATATGAAAAAGGCGGACACGAAAGCAGCAACTTCATAGGGGAAATGCTGCCCACTATAAAGCAGATTCTTTCCGAATAACCAGATAAACCGCTAAATTCCTGAATGCATACAGTCTTTCTGCGTCGAAAACTTTCGTGCTTTTCTTAACAATCTCGATATATTCCCCATTTCGGGGTCGCTCGCTGAGATAGCTGTCGAAATAAAAGTGCATCGCAGCCAGATCGTTAGGATCCGTAATTTCGCTCTTTTCCGCAACAACAGGCAGTCCGCGTTCTTTCGCCACTTTATCGGCAAACAACAGCGCATCATATGTTGTCGGTTTTGTCACCGGCGGCAGAAATGTATATAAAACAAGCACAAACACGGTTGCAGAACGCACCCAGCCGGAGAGACCGCGTCTCACCAATCCCATAAGACCGTATGCCGCAAACACGCTGGCAAAAAGGTAAAACTCATACAGATATCTGTGTTCCTTTGTTTTTGCAAAGTGTATCACAATAAAGAAAACACCCGTTGTAACAAGCATATACTTTATCTGTTCGGTCATCCGTCTGTTGCTGAACAGCTTATAAAGACCGTAAAGCAAAAAAGGAGTGTAATATATACCATGCACAAACATATATTTAAGATATTGCCAGAAAGGACGGATTGCGTAATCCGCGATCTCCGACTGCTCGGTTCCAAACCGTGCGAGGTTTTGCTTCAGGAAATAATGCTCGTAGAAATACGGGTTCTTCACAAGAACGTAGGCATACCACCACGCATAGATCGGGATTGAAACCAGCAGCATCAGAAACAGGTCAAACAGATATCTTTTCCTGTTGATGTTTCTGCCGAAAAATACGAATGCAAATGCGGTCATTAAAGGGGTATAACCGATAGGTCCCTTGGTAAAAACAGCAAGCCCCATAAAAAGCCCCGCAGCAAGAGCGTAAAGCCTGTTCTGGTGCTGGATGTAAAGCACCATCAGAAAAACGGAAGCTATCAAAAAGAACGAGAGCAGCGCCTCCATCTTGAGCATCTGAGTATTCTTATAAACCACATATGAAAAAAAGAACATCATTGGGGTTGCGACTGCTATATCCTCGTCGTCGAAGAGTTTTTTTGCAAGCGAGTAAAGCACCCACGCTATTCCTGCTACGGCAATAATAACCGCAATCTTAGCACCGAACACCGTTACACCGAAAATTTTCATGAAAAGTGCGTTCAGCCAGAAAAAAAGCGGCGGCTTGTTCATGTAGAGGTCGCCGTTAAGAGTGAGAATAAGCTGGTTATCGCCGGTCAGAACGTTTTTCGATATGGAGGCATAGTTGATGCTGTCGCCTCTCAGGTCGCCGTCTCCTATTCTGCCCGCAAAAAGAGCCACAAAGAAAAAAACCGTCCAGTTTCTTACGCTGTTAAACATTTGCCTCTCCGCATCGACTATAAATGTATAAATGGAGAAAACGCAATTTACAAGTCAATTTATTATTTTGCTTCCGCAAGGAAATCTGCTATTCTTGATGCCTATGGATTCATTAGTACTACTTATATTCTGCTTTATGTTCGGGATGCTGGCAAGGAAGCTGGAACTTCTGCCCTCTTCCACGCCCATAGTGCTGAACAATTTTATTATCAACCTGTCAATGCCCGCAATAACGTTTCTTTTCATCCACCGGATGAAGTTCGATCCGTCGTTGCTGTTTCCTGTGTTTATGCCATGGATACACTTTGCGCTGGCGTTCGGGCTGTTCTTTCTCATTGCGAAATGGAAAAAATACGACCGCAAAACCACAGGAACAATAATACTTACCGCTGGTCTGGGAAATACTTCGTTTGTGGGTTTCCCTCTGATAACCGCTTATTACGGCGCAGAATATCTCGGTGTGGGGGTTCTTTGCGACCAGCCCGGCAGCTTTCTTGTGCTTTCGACATGCGGAATAGCAACGGCAGCGTATTATTCATCCGGCTCAATCAGCCCTTTCGGACTGATTAAAAAAGTATTCACCTTTCCACCGTTTCAGGCAATGCTGCTGGCAGTTCTTCTGCGTTCGTTTGAAATTCCGTGGTGGGCTGAGTCATCTATGAAAACTCTGGGGCTTACCATAACTCCCCTTGCGATGGTATCCGTCGGCTATCAGCTGAAACTGATAAAATCCGGCGGCATAATAAATAAATTATTTTTCGGTCTCGGCTATAAACTTTTTCTCGCGCCGGCGTTCTTCTATTTGCTGTATGTTCTCATACTGGGCGGTGCGGGTAAAAACATGCAGGTGACATTGTTCGAATCGGCAATGGCACCAATGATAACAGCCGGAATAGTCTCTATCCAATACGGACTTGACGAAGAACTGGCTGTCATGATGCTGGGAGTCGGGATACCGCTTTCGCTTCTGACCACGCCGATATGGTATTATTTGTTTTCAGGGGTATAAGATGATTGACATCCGCAAGGTCGATGTGACCTATGAGGACGGAAACAAAGGACTTTCTAACATTGATCTTCAAATTGACAAGGGCGAGCTTGTTTATGTTACAGGCAGCAGCGGTGCCGGAAAATCCACACTGCTGAGGCTGATGTACGCAGATATAATGCCATCCCGCGGGATAGTTAAGCTGGAAGGACAGGACATCGGCGGCATGAACCATAACAGCAGAGCTTTCCTGCGGCGCAATGTGGGCGTTATCTTTCAGGATTTCAAACTGCTGGAAGACGCCACTGTATACGAGAACCTCGTGCTGCCGCTGGAGATATTCTATCTGAGCAACTCTGTCATCGAGCCAAAGATACACCATATACTTAAAGCGCTGGATATTTTTCAGCACAGGAACTCTGACGTAAAAAAACTCTCAGGCGGAGAAAAGCAGCGCGTCGCTGTGGCGAGAGCACTTTTAAACGACCCGCTGATAGTGGTTGCAGATGAGCCCACAGGCAGTCTTGACCCGAAAAACGCCGACAAAATAATGGATATGCTGCTGCATAAGTCCGCAAAGGGAACAACAATTCTCATTGCAACCCACGACCAGCGCATAATAAAAGAGTATCCCGGACGGGTTATATATCTGGATCGTGGAAAACTCACATTTGACAGTAAAAATCAAGGAACGGCAGATGTTTGAGCAATATAAATTTGCATTTATAAAAGGCTGGGGGATGTTCCGCAAAGACCTGAAACACACCATCCCGTCAATACTCACACTCGGCACGCTCCTGTTTCTATACTTTGCCGTATTCACGGTGAATTCGTCCGTTGCAAAAGCTATCGGAAACGTAACGGACAGCAGACTTGTGCGTGTTTTCATTCAGGACGACTTTGACGCAAAAGAAGTTAAGGCGAAACTGAACCAGCTAAAAATCGACGGAGATATAGTGTACTTCAACAGGAGCGATGCGAAGGAGCGCGTTCTTGAGGTCGCACCAAACGCCGACAACCTGAAAGAGCTGCCGGAAGATCTGTTTCCGCGCTTTTTCGAGATAAAAACGGTTAACGAAACAGACAGCGACACTCAGGTGGTCTCGCTCTCCGAGAAGATAGCCCGCATAGACGGCGTTAAGTCCGTTGAGTCAGGCAAAAAGCAGAACGAAAAAATGCAGCGGATCAAAAGTATATCCGGTCTTTTCGTCTTCACGCTTACCCTGCTGACCGGCATCTCATGTGCTTTCATAGTGTTCAACAACATCAGGCTAAGTCTTTACAGACACCACAGAAACATCATGGTATACACTCTTGTGGGCGCCACAAGACGGTTCATCACCCTCCCATACATCGTTTCATCAAAGTTTGAAGCGACGTGCGCATTCTTTCTGGCATGGTTTTTTAACAAGCTGTTCGTAGACTTTGCCGCAGGACACATACTGAAAGATTCGTTCTTTGTTCTTTCAACGCCTGGATTCTGGCACAATACGGTGCTTTATATCGCCCTGATGTCCCTTGCGGGTCTTTCGGCAGTATACAGTGTTGTGACATTCCTCATGAAACAGAAGAGTATCAATGAAATATAGCGTTTTTTTTCTCGCCCTTCTTCTGAGTTTTAATGTCTTTGCGGCAAAACAGGACAAACTGACGGACATCCGCAAACAGATATCCAAACAGAACCAGTCTGTCAGGCAGGCGGCGGAAGAGAAAAAAAAGATGGCGGAAAAGCTGGAACAGGCGCAGGAAGACCTGCAAAGCCAGCAGAGCGCCGTCCGGCAGATAAATCTGAAATATTCATCGGTTAAGGCGGAACATCAGAGACTGACAGCAAAAAGCAAAAAGCTGGAGCGCAAACACGCCGAACTGATAAAAACCATAAAAGCTGCGAATAAATATATGGTGTCCTCCGGAGAATACGACATGCTGGAAGCGGTCATAATGTCTGACAGCGCAAAGGATGCCGCCGTTCTCAGCCAGATAATCGGCGAGGTAAACTCTAAACTGTACGATTCAGTTATGGAACTTAAAAAAACAAACGAAGAAATAAAAGAGACCGCAGCCGAGCTTGATGCAAAAAAGAAAAGGATGGCGGCAACTGTTGCCGAAAAAAAGTCCGCCCTTGAAAATTACCGAAAGAAAAAGCAGAGCACAGATAAAATGTACCGCGACGCCGTTAAAGACGAAAAGGTGCGCAAAGAGTATCTGGCAAGACTTCAGGCAAGAGAAAAGGCTTTACAGGCGCAACTTGCCAAAATAAAAAGAGACTTCGCAAAATCCGCGCCCGTCAGCTTTAAGGGGCTTTCGTCCGAATTCGGCAGACAGAAAGGCAAACTCATCTGGCCGGTCCACGGTCACGTTATAGAAAAATTCGGCGTTAAAACAGTTGAAGGCTTTAAAGGTGTGATACTTAAAAAAGGAATAAAGATAGTTCCGACGTCAAACTCCGTTAAGGCGGTGTACGACGGCGTGGTGATACACAGGGACAACGCGTGGGGGCTCGGCAACTTCCTCATAGTGGCTCACCCGTCCGGTTTTTACAGTCTGTATGCAAATATGGACGGAATAAGCGTCTCAAAGAACGAAAAAGTGAAAACAGGACAAAATCTGGGCACAATAGATGTTGACCATGAAACGAATACACCGTATCTTTATTTTGAAATACGCATACATGACAAGGCAGTCGATCCTCTGGAATGGCTTGCCTCTTCTTGATATATTAGGAGATACAAATGAGATTCAAATTCAGGTTTCTTCCGTTTCTGACACTTCTTTTAACCATAGCTCTTATAATTACGTCCGTGGCGCTTTTTCGCTCCAAAAACGTGTATGCGGCGAAACAGGATAAGTATCAGAACCTTGACATATTCACACAGGCTCTCTACCTGATAGAGAACAACTATGTGGAACCGGTTGAAGACAAAAAAATAATCTACGGCGCGATAAAAGGCATGACACAGGAGCTTGATCCTCACTCAGCATTTATGGATCCCAAGACTCTTAACGAGTTCGAAGTGGAAACACAAGGCGAATTCGGCGGACTTGGTATCACAATCGGCATGAAAGACAAAATACTCACCGTCATAGCGCCCCTTGAAGACACACCCGCCTTTAAAAAAGGAATAAAAGCCGGCGACCAGATAATCAAGATAGACGGCAAAAGCACAATGGACATAACCATTGACGACGCTGTTAACAAACTGCGCGGCAAAGAGGGAACCGACGTAACCATCACCGTTATGCGCAAAAACGTTGAAAAACCTTTCGATGTTAAGCTGAAAAGAGCAATCATCAAAATCAAATCCGTCAAATACACCATGATGGACAAAAACATCGGATACATCAGACTCATCCAGTTCAGCAACGACATCTCCGGTCAGCTGACAGAAGCGCTCCACGCTGTTGACAAGCAGGGCGCAAAGGCATACATAATCGACCTCAGAAACAATCCCGGCGGTCTGCTTACAGAGGCTATTAAGGTTTCAAGCGTGTTCCTGCCCAACGATCAGATAGTCGTTTATACAATGGACAGGGCGCAAAAGAGACAGGACTACAAATCTACATCATACTTCAATAAAGAGCTGAAAAAGCCCATCGTCCTTCTTGTTAACGAAGGAAGCGCATCCGCTTCGGAAATCCTTACGGGCGCACTTCAGGACTACGGCAGAGCTGTAGTTGTGGGTGCCAAAACCTATGGAAAGGCTTCCGTGCAGAATGTTATCCACCTTTCCGACGGCTCCGGTATCAAACTGACAACTGCTAAGTACTTCACGCCTAAAGGTCGCTCAATCCACGGAATCGGTATCGAACCCGATGTTAAAGTTGAGGCGAAACACGAAGATCCCGCAGAACATCAAGATAAGAAAGAGGAAGAAGAACTGGACAAAGACCTCACAACAAACTCTGCAAAAGCAGACTATGACCTAGTGAAAGACGTTCAGTTGAAAGCCGCTCTGGACAAAATCAAGGAAATGGCAGGAAATGCAGCTGCAAAATAATTTCAGCCAGAAACCTGAAAACGGCAATAAGAATAAACCCGATATAAAAAAGCTCCTCATAGTGGGAGCTTTTGCCGTGGTTGCGGCAATTTTTGCATCCATGGGCATACTTCACTTTCTACTGAAAGACGACGCACCGGTGCAGAAACCGAAAGAAACAGTGCAGGCGCCAGTTAACGCGCCCGGAGACATAGCCAAAGACGACAACCCCCACGCACTGGGGCTGGACAAACGCGCCGTAATGGATGCCGTTGCACTATCGCTTTTCGATAACGGACTGGACAACAGCAGCATAAAAGAGACCACCGAAACACAGGACGGAGACGTTCTTAAACTTCACATCATAATCGATCAGGGCGACGCCACAATTAAAGCTCTTAAAGAAAGCATAGCAGGACGTATTTCTGCTATGGGTGTTGAGCCTGAGATCGGGAAATCCATCACTTTTGAAAGCGGAAACCTGTCCACGATAATAGACTTCATGGAAAGAGCGGCGGAAAAGAAACCCGTGGCTGAGAAAAAACCTGTTGTTTCACACAATTACGGTGGAGTGAAGGTAGCTTTCGTAATAGATGACTGCGGATACAGTATTCCTCTGGCAGAGAAACTCGGCAGAGTGAAGTACCCACTCGCCATGGCTATAATCCCCTACACTCCCCACAGCAAAGAGACTGCGGAAATCTTCCACAGGCTCGGCAAAACGGTATTTCTGCATCAGCCTATGGAACCGAAATCCTATCCCCAGAACGACCCGGGCAAGGGAGCTATACTGCTGAACATGCCTGAAAGTCTGGTGGAAATATCTCTGCGTAAAAACGTGGAAGACCTCGGCGGAAAGATAGACGGATTCAACAACCATATGGGTTCCGGACTAACCGAAAGCCGTGAAAAGATGCAGCAGGTGTTCAGCGTTATGAAGAGCTATACAAACTTCTACGTTGACAGCTACACCTCGCCGAAAACCGTCGCATATGACGAATGTCAGAAAGCGGGAATGGTATGCGCCATAAACAACAAATTCATAGACAACGAGTCCGACCCCGAATACATCAGAGGAAAAATTATGGACGGCGTTAACCTTGCGAAGGCTAACGGCTCCATTATCATGATAGGGCACCTGCGCGAAGCTACCGTTAACGTTCTGGTGCAGATGCTTCCGGAGCTGGAGGCTATGGGCGTCGATATAGTCCCCGTTAAGGAGCTTGCAGCAAGGTGATAATCTTAGGAATCGAAACCTCCTGCGACGAAACCTCGCTTGCGGTGTTTGACACAGATAAAGGGATACTGGCGAGTTTCACCAACTCTCAGATAGATCTGCATAATAAATTCGGCGGGGTAGTGCCGGAGGTTGCATCACGCAACCACATACTGAAAGTTGAGGAACTCTTCTCAAAATGTATGGAACAGGCACAGCTGACCCCGCAGGAACTGGATATGATAGCGGTGACCACTGCACCGGGGCTTATCGGTGCGCTGTTTGTGGGCGTTTCCTTTGCAAAGGCGCTCGGCTACGCGCTGAAAATCCCCGTTATGCCCGTTAACCACCTCTCTGCCCATATCCTCGCGGCGGAACTGGAACATCCGGAGCTTAAACCGCCCTACACCGCCCTTATCATCTCCGGCGGACATACGCATATATACGACGTGGATGCGGCTTATAACTTTGAACTGCTGGCGAAGACAGTTGATGATGCGGCAGGGGAATCGTTCGATAAAGTAGCAAAAATGATGGAGCTTGGTTATCCGGGCGGTCCTCTCATTGAGACGCTGGCTAAGGAAGGAAACGAAAAGGCGGTGAACTTCCCGATAGCCATGCGTAAAGAGAACAATTATTCGTTCAGCGGGCTTAAAACCGCAGTAATGAACAAGATAAATGAAAACAGCGTATCACATGCGGACATCGCGGCATCGTTTCAGAGAACCGTCGCCGAAACGCTCATATTGAAAACTCTGCGCGTTGCCAAAGAAACGGGCAGAAAGAACGTTGTCGTGGCCGGAGGTGTCGCCTGCAACGGATATATCCGTGAAGCGTTCGCCGCACAGAAAGGTTTTAACGTATATTTTCCGTCAAAAAAACTCTGCACGGACAACGGCGATATGATAGCTTTTGCTGCGCATCGGTTTTTCAAACTCAGAAAGTTTTCCTCACTCTTAGAAACGGCACATGACAGAGCACAGCACATTAACAAATAACTACCTCGAAATGCTTAAAAATCAGCCTATGTTCGGCGCGCCGCTTGCCGGGGTTTCAACACCCTCTTTCCGCAAAGTGGTGCGGCTCTTCTCCGGCGGACTGCTCTTCACAGAGATGGTCAGCGTCGAAGGACTCATCCGTAAAGGTTCAGGCACCATGGTATTTCTGCGCACTAATGACTGTGACATGCCGCTTGGCGTACAGCTTTTCGGAAGCCGCCATGAAAGTTACGCGGATGCCGTAAAAGTCGTTCTGGACACCGTCACACCCGCAGTTATCGACATAAATATGGGCTGTCCGGTCAAAAAAGTTATCAAAACAGGCAGCGGCGCTGCTATGCTGCGCGACGAAGAGAACATAGAAAAGGTAATCCGCGCGGCAAAATCCGCCTGCGGAGACGTGCCGCTCTCGATAAAGATACGTCTCGGCTGGGACGAGGCTTCCATTAACTATAACGAGATAATAAGGATAGCATATGAAGAGGGCGCTTCAGCAGTGACGCTCCACGGGCGCACAAAAGCTGAAGGTTTCGGCGGTATTGTACATTACGAAATGATAGCCGATGCGAAATCACGCGCGAAACTGCCCATCATAGGCAACGGCGACATAGTAGACATGGAAACCTATAACAACATGCTCTCAACCGGTGTTGACGGCGTTATGATAGGGCGCGGGATGATGAGACAGCCATGGATATTCCAGGCGCTAGCCGACGGAAAAGACCCCGACAACTACCTTGACATCTCAAGGCTCAAAGAACTCATCTTCACAATAATGGAATACGAGATGCAGAACGCCCGCGGGAACAGATATCTGGACGTTTCCAAAAAATATATAGTATGGCTTATGAAAGGACTGCCCGCCGCGGCTTCGCTACGCAACAGCGTCTACGAGTGCCGCGACAGACAGCAGCTTGATGATATGCTTGAAAATTATTTCAGCAGTATAAAAGATATTCCGACAGATCCGAGTTCAGAATAGCTTTCAGTTCAGGCGCGTCCTCTCTGTCCGTTTCTGCGAACAGAAAACAGAACACACCGTATTTCACAAAATCAGTCTCGCGCAGTTCAAGAACGTGGGTAAAACTGCTTTTCAGCTTCTCATAATTGAACCCCAAAAGCATACTGTCATCTATCTTAGGGCTTTTCTCCACAACAACCATAGCATACACCCTGTCTCCGCATATCTCGCCTATCTCGTCCCAGTGTGGTTCGCGGCTCTCCGCAAAATATTCGTAAGTATTTACACCATATGCGAAAACAGAAATATCAGTACAGCACCATCCGGCAAAACGCAGCGGATTCAGTTCAACAGGAACCACTCTGCCGTTTTTGTCTATGCGTACCTCTATATGGAACGGAAAGTTTGAAACCACAGCGAGCCTGCCGAGTGACACAAGGAATTTCTGCACTTTCGCGGATATCTCTTTAACAATCGGAACGGAGGTTACATACACTCTGTCGGAAACGTCTTCCGCTCCGGCGAAATAGTGCTTCAGTACGTTCAGGATAACAGGTTCGCCCTCTGCGTTGTAATATCCGTCGATGGCGTATTCAATGCCTTCGATAACCTCTTCGATGATAAAGCTGTGGGTGTTCAGAACGTCGTCGGGATAATAGTCTCTGACCTTCCTGACTTCTGCGATTATCTGCGGACGAACAGTTTTCCATGCGTTCTCATCCTCAACGTAGTGCACTCCGAGGCTGAAAAACCCAACCGCAGGCTTTATTATGAATGGAAAACGTAAATCTTTCGCTTTCAGCGCCTCAATTTCATGGAAGAGCACTTCACGGTAGAAAAAATCGGGGAACATGCCGCTTAAAAGGTCGCGGAATTTCACTTTATTCTTAAAAAGGTCAACCTTTTCAACTATATCCGAGAATATCAGGTTCTCGTTTATCCATGCGACAGCGTTTTCTGAATTCGTATATATAACAGGTTTGCTGCGAAACCTGTCCGCAAACCTTTCAGGGCTTATAAGGTGTCTGCCTTCACCCAGAAGTTCCCGCGCCGTTTCGTTGTCCAGTACGGGGTAATTATTCCGTTTTATGGTGTCAAGCAGCACCTTGGAAACATATGGCTTATCCAGTATAAACATTATATCCTCATGGACAGAGAGAGTCTGCCCCGCTCCTTATCTATGCCAAGAACTCTGGTTTTAACTATCTGACCGACCTTAACAACTTCGGAAGGCACTTTTACAAACTTATCAGCAAGCTGAGAAATATGCACCAACCCGTCATTTTTAAGTCCTACGTCAACAAATGCGCCGAAATCCACAACGTTGCTTATCTTGCCCGTAAGGATATCGCCGACGTTCAGCTCGTTAATGCTTATTACCCCTGCCTTGAATATAACGGGGTCAACGTCGTCCCTGATATCTCTGTCGGGTTTTTCAAGGTTATCGATGATATCTTTGATAGTGTATTCGCCTATGCCGAGTTTATTCGCCATGGACGGGATATCCTTCCCTTTCACCGCAAGTTTCACCATTTCGCATTTATCCACGCTCAGGTTCATTGCCGTGAGAAAAGCGTGCACCGCGCCATAGCTTTCCGGGTGGATAAACATGCTGTCCAGTTTCTCCTGCCCGCCGTAAACCTTGAGGAAGCCGGCAGCCTGTTTAAAAGTCTGCTCGCCGACACCGTCAACATTCATAAGCTCCTGACGGGAGGTGAAACGCCCTATCCTCTCGCGGAAACGGACTATCTTTTCCGCAAGTGACGCACTCAAACCTGAAACGTAGGACAAAAGTGAAGCACTTGCGGTGTTCAGGTCAACCCCTACATTATTCACCACATCTTCAACAACTTCCGTCAATGTTTTGTCAAGTTTTTTGCCTTGCACGTCGTGCTGATACATGCCGACGCCGATTGCCTGCGGCTCTATTTTGACCAGTTCCGCAAGCGGATCGATAACGCGCCTTGCGATAGAGACCGCGCCGCGGATGGAGACGTCAAGGTCTGGAAACTCCTTCTTCGCAACATCACCAGCGGAATATACACTCGCCCCCGCTTCGCTTACTATGGTATATCTTATGTCCAGATTATCCGATTTTATGACGGAGGCGATAAATTCCTCCGTTTCGCGGCTTGCAGTACCGTTGCCGATGGCGACAGCGTTAACGCCGAAATCTTTCACCGCTTTAAGGAATATCCTGCGCGCACCCTCAACATCCTCCTGAGGTTTCGTGGGATACATAACTCCGTGCCCCAGAAGCATTCCTGTGGGGTCAACAACGGCGTATTTACACCCTGTGCGGAACGCAGGGTCTACACCCATAATTGTCTTGCTCTTCACTGTTGGTGTCAGAAGTAAATTTTTAAGGTTGTCCGCGAAAACCTCAATGGCTTTCAGCTCGCCCTTCTCTTTCAGTTCGCCGCGGAACTCAAGCTCAAGTGAAAGCTCTATCATCTTCTTGAACGCCTGACGTACGCATTTGACAGTTATGTCGTTTTTCACGACACCTTTGTCTGCGGAGACCTTCTGGATGGCATTGAGGCACATCTCCTCGTCTATGATGAGTTTCAGTTTCAGTATCTTCTCACGCTCACCGCGGAACATGGCAAGCACCCTGTGGGGCGGTATCTCGCTGAGTTTCTGGGAAAACTGATAATAGTCCTCGTAGGGATTGCGTTCCTTGCTCTCTGTCTTCTGAGAGGATTCCAGAACGCCGTAAAGTGTATAAAGCTCGCGGATGCGGTTTTTCACGTCCACATCGTGCCCGATGTCCTCGGTTATGATGTCCGAAGCCATGGTGATGGCGGTCTGAGCGTCCGCAACGGCATCATTGATATACTTAGCCGCCTCATCATCAAGCCCCGCAAGATTTTCATTTGATTTTATATAGACCGAAAGTGGTTCCAGCCCGGCTTCGCGTGCGATATCCGCCTTTGTCTTCTTTTTGGATTTATATGGTTCGTAAAGATCCTCGACTTCTTTCAGCGTTTCTGCGGCAAGGATCCGCTTTTTAAGCTCGTCTGTGAGCTTACCACGCTCGTCGATGGCGGAGATTACCTCTTCCTTGCGTTTCGCAAGATTTTCAAGATACTCGTACCTCTCTATAATATTGCGGATGTCCTCCGCATCCATACTCCCCGTCATTTCCTTCCGGTACCTTGCGATAAACGGAACCGTGTTCCCGTCCAGATAAAGGTCGATAACGCTGTCGATGTGGTTTTTTCTGAATTGAAATTCCTGATATAGCCTGTCTCTCATTAATCACCCGAAGATATTGTTCGTAATGGAATTATCTTACTAGAATACAGAGAGCGGGACAAGAGTTTTCAGCTTGAGCAGCAGACCCTGTTTCTGCCTTCGTTCTTTGCTGCGTAAAGCAGAGTGTCCGCAGTGGATATCATATCGTCCAGCCCCTTGCCATAGCTTGAGCAAACGCCGATGCTTACAGTGATATTTATCTCTATGTTGTTGTACGATACGCCGGAATTTTCTATCATGCTGCGCAGTCCGTCAAAATATTCGTCATCGGCACCCGGCTCCACATAAATACAGAACTCCTCGCCGCCGAAACGGGAAACAAGCCCTCGTTTGCCCACATATTCGCTTATAGCCTTTGATATGTTCTTTAAAACATAGTCGCCAACATCATGCCCATAGGAATCGTTTATGCGTTTAAAGTGATCTATGTCCAGCACTGCTATGCTTTTTGATTTTTCGATGTCAAACACGTCATTCATATGCATAAAGAAGTATCTGCGATTGTAAAGACCTGTCAGATAGTCTTTATACGACATATCGCGTATGTGGTCGATTAGCATCAGGGTCTGAAGGTTCTGGTTCACCCTGCAATAGAACTGTTCGGGACTGAACGGTTTCAGAAGGAAATCATTCGCGCCGTATTTGATAAATTTAGCCGAAAGCTCCGCCGTACCCTCTCTGGACATACCGATGAAAGCAACCTTGTCCTTAGTAAATTTTTTTCGGATGAGACGCACGAGGTCGAAACCGGATATCTCCGGCATCAGATAGTCAGAAATGACTATTTTAAGATTATCCAGCTTCATGGCAAGCTCAAACGCTTCCTTACCGGATTCGCAGGTGTGGACACGGAAAAGATGCGCCGAAAGCAGCGCCTTTATCCTGTTTCGCATCAGCCGCGAATCATCCGCAACGATAACGTCTATATTGCGGTTAAGCATCATTTGTTTAAGGAGTTTCGCTATATATATGTCGCTGTCCGGGTCTTTTTTGAGGACATAATCGACTATATTCTTTTTCCATATTTTTTCGCGGAGATTTTCATCGTAGTCACCGGTATATACGATGGCGGGAATCTTTTTGTCCTGCGTAAAATCAACCATGCCAGCCTGTGCGGCGTCTGGGAGATTAAGGTCAACCACCGCGGCAAAATAATCAAATGCAGACGTATATTCCATCGCCTTTGCATATGTTATGGCGTGGTCAACCTCCAGACCGGTTTCAAGCTCTATCCTTTTTTTAAGGAGAGTACCGAGAATATTGCTGTCTTCAACAACCAGTATCTTGTCCATATGAACCCATTTCAAAAACAGAATATAGAAACCTAGCAGAAAACAAATTTTTTTTTAACTGTTATTTTTGTAATTCTGCACACGTTCACTTATGGATTTCATCGCCGTATTCACTATCTTTACATCTTTTTTATTATGTGTACCAAAAAGCTGAGTGAGCAGGGTATAAAACTGCGAAACAGAGGATTCATAAACGGCTATCCCATCTTTTGTGGCTGTAATTTTTTTCATGCGCCTGTCTTCTCCGGACTTCACAGCGCCGACATAGCCGGAGCTTTCCAGCCCCTTTATAACAGAGGATGCGGTCGCACGGGAAATACCCATATGATCCGCCAATTCGTACGGAAAAAGTCCTTCGGAGTGGGAAGAGAGGATTGAGAGGGCATTATATCTGCTTAGCGAAAGGTTTTTCTCCGTAAAAAACTTCTCAACCTCAACCAGCATATCGCTGGATGCCTTGAGAATACAGAATACAGAGGACACAGACGAAGGGTCGATGTTCCTGTCATCGCCCACGGCTGTTTTTATATCCTTTTTATCAGGAATTTCTTTCAGCAGAAACATAAGCTCACCGTTTTTTTTAATTTAATTTTACCACAAAATCAGCAAAACAGTGAGAAATGATATCAGAGAATAGAGCGAACCGTGTTTTTTCCTGCGAGTTTTGCCATACTTACAGCAATTTCGGCACGTGAAACCGTATTTTCGTAGGCTTCATCCTGTGCAGAGACTTGCGAGCAGCCGAAACTCGCCGTAAGGACCAGCTTACCCGAAGGGGTGGTTATCTCGCTGGCTTCCAGAACACTGCGGAGTCTCTCCGCAAGTATCTCCGCGCCTTTGGCGTCGGTGTCCGGCAGAAGAACAGAGAATTTGTCACCGCCCAGTCTGGCTATCACGTCCGACTGACGAAGAACACGGCGCATCACAGACGCAACGTGCACAAGCAGGGAGTCGCAGACTTTCTGTCCGTATATCTCCATTGTCTCGCGGAAACCATCCAGATCAACCGAAATCACAGAATAGGTTCGGAAAGTGCGCAGAAATCTGTGATAAAAACTGTTAAGCTCAGTTATAAAAAAACTACGGGAATAAACGCCTGTCAGCGGATCAGAAAAGGATGTTTCTTTCAGTTTTGATTCCGTGTTTTTCTGTTCGGTGATATCCCTTGCAAGCCATATGACGCATTTTTTTTCCATAAAGCTGAAAGGAGCCACCCGCGCTTCAAACCACACTTTGCCAGGCTCTGCCCCGCCAACACGGCAGGAGGATTCTTCGAAATCGTATTCGTAGATATTTGGTTCGTCAGCGGATATCGTTTCACGGATTATCGAAATAAATCTGTCGGCAAGCTGTCTGTCAACCACTTCATAAATATTTCTGCCGATAAGCATCCTTCCGTCGCCCGCTCCTCGTCCGATAACATCGACATAGTCTCCGTTTTCGGAAAAAACATAGACAGGATCAGGTAATGCGCTTACCGCGGCATATATAAATTCGTGACTGTTTTTCATGTTCTGCCAACACCTCGAAATGATATATTCCGAGCTTAATTTAATATTCATGATTTCGCAACGGATATATTTACTCTTATTCCATGTAAAAGTTTCACAAAGACTTCAACTCACTGTTCCATGTTTAGTATTATATGGTATTATGAATAAATTTGATTTACCGGTAGATTAATGAATTTTATATTTAGATTTCTGAATAAACGCTACACCATCAGACTCATGATCCTTTTTATGTCAGTTTTTCTTTTCCTCTTCTTTGTTGGCGGGGCTGTACCTGTTATGCTTGAAGACTACGCTGAAAAAAACGAAAGTTATGCACATAAGTACATCGGCGAAATGGACAGGATATCGGCGGATGTCAGAGCGGCGCTCACCAAACTTAACAAACTCAACCTTGAAAACTGCGACACAGAAATGATAAAACAGATGCGCTTTGCCCAGTTTGAATCGAAATTTATCAAAGATATAGGATACAGTCTCGGCGGCAAACTGCTCTGCACTTCCGGTCTGGGAAAACTGGAAAAACCTTTTGACGAGCTTCCTCCGGACCTTATAACCCCCGACGGCGCGCTTGTCTGGCTTAAAGTACCCATAAAACTCTTCGATTTTGAAAAAATGGCACACGTTGTCCGCGTCGAACATTTCAACGCTGTTTTCAACACCAGCGAGATAGATCAGGACGACATAACAGCATCAAACATAGCTATCTATGTCGTTCAGAAAAATAAGCCCCCTTACTTTTACGGCGGAAACAAAGATCTGACCATTGACAGATTCGTCCGCAAAGCCTCAGTCTACGACATGCACGGAATGAAAACCATAAGATGTTCGGGATCGTCAAATATCTGCGCGGCAGTCTACGTTTCGTATTCTGAGATAATACAAAAAGAAGCATCTATGATATTCGGCATCGTTATGCTGTCCGCAATCAGTACCATCTTTTTCATGAAATTCCTCTATGACCTGCTGAATAAGATCAAGGGATTCAGAAACAGATTCCGGTTCTGCATAAACCGAGAAAGGGTTCTCTGCTACTATCAGCCCATAGTGGAAATGAAGACCTCGAAACTTATCGGATGCGAGGTACTATGCCGTTGGGTGGACTTTGACGGACGCGTCGCAACACCGGACGAGTTTCTGCACATAATAAAAGAACTCCACAAAACCAGAGAATTCACACAGATAATAATCGATAAATCATTCGAAGAGCTTGCGCCGATAATAAGCAGCATCCCCGGATTCAAGATATCTTTCAACATATTCCCGTCTGATTTCCAGTCGGAAACTATAGTGGATATGATAGGACACTATCGGGTCAAGCATCCTGAACTGACCATCAATCTTGAGCTTACAGAAGACGAACTCATTGAACTTGCTCAGGTTTCAATAGCAATCGACGAGTTGAGAGCATGGGGCTATGTAATATCCATAGACGATTTCGGCACAGGATATTCCAGCCTTTCATACCTGCGCGACATAAACGCGGACTACATAAAAATAGACCGCTCGTTTGTGCGGGAGATTGAACACGGTTCCATCAAATCAAGCCTTATACCGAACATCGTAAACATAGCCAACGATATCGGTGCGCAGGTTATCGCCGAGGGTATAGAAAACTATCAACAGATAGAATTCCTCACGTCTTACAACGTGCCCTATGGTCAGGGGTATCTTTTCGGCAAACCCTGTCCGGCGGAAGAATTTTCGAAACTTGTTTGCGGCGATACCCTTTGTTAAGTTGCAATTTTCTGTAAAATAAGTATATTAATTATATTCTCAGGGCGGGGTGCAATTCCCCACCGGCGGTAATCCTTAGCAGGTAGCCCGCGAGCGTCTGCCTCACAGCAGAGACAGCAGATACGGTGTGATTCCGTAGCCGACGGTTAAAGTCCGGATGGAAGAGGATTTCTTGAATGTGTCACGTTTATGCGTAACCAAACCACTCTCCCAACACGCCCTGATTCATGTTCATAAGGAGTAAATCATGAATCAGACAGGATTATCAATCTTCGGAAATTCAACACAACGCATGGAAAAAGCTCTGGCATCGCTGAAATCAGGCGAAGGCATCATTGTTGTCGATGATGAGAACAGAGAGAACGAAGGGGACATTATCTATCCCGCAGAAACACTCACTTCAACCCAGATGGCAAGGCTTATCCGCGATTGCAGCGGTATCGTATGCGTGTGCATCACGGAGGATCAGCGCGAAAAACTGGAACTTGAAATGATGACCCGCAACAACAGAAGCCAGTTCGGAACGGCGTTCACAGTGTCTGTGGAGGCTGCTGAAGGTGTTACAACAGGGGTTTCGGCATCAGACAGGCTGACAACAGTACGTGCCGTCATGAATGGTGCAAAACTCGCCTCACCCGGACACGTTTTCCCTCTGGTGGCGCGCAGTGGAGGCGTTTTCGAACGCGGCGGACACACGGAAGCAACAATAGATATGATGAAACTGGCCGGCTGTAAACCTTGCGGAGTGCTCTGCGAGCTGACAAACCCGGACGGAACTATGATGAAACTGCCGGATATCACAGCATATGCGGCACATAACGGATTTACGGTCATAAGTATTGAGGATATCAAAGAATATATAGGCGCACACGTATGAAAAAAGCCGGAGTAAAAACTCCGGCTTTTTTTTTATTTAGGCATCGTCATTTCAAACTTCTGGTGACAACTCACACAATAAGCCGTCTGCTCGGTGTGTATGTGGTGGCACATGCTGCACGCCACATCGCCAAGATGCGACTTGTGCGGGTTTCTATCCTTAAACTCCATAGGCTCTGTCTTTTTCTGAAGATCCTCCAGCGGTCCGTGACATGCCAGACAAACGTCGTTGCTCACCTCAGCGGCGAATACCGGCAACTCTTTACCATGACAGCCTGTACAGAACACTTGCGCTTTTGCGTGTTTATTGTCCATTAAAGCAGATGTCTGCCAGCTTACCATCGTATCTTTGATAAGGTCGGTCTCCTCTGTAACCTTACCCTTTTTTCCGCCTTTAACTGTGAAAGGAGCGTTTCCTTTCATCTCGTGGCAGACGGAACATTCAACACCTTCGTTATGCTTCAGATGTATGCCGGCAGCAAACGGGTCGGTCTTGCCTATGTCCACACCCTTGTGACATGCCGGGCATGTCACAGGCTGGAACTTTACCTTTTTATGGTCTTTAGGCAAAACATCCGAAGGCTGGTGGCACTCAAGACAAGCGGGCTTTTGCGCCGCAATCACAAATCCTGAGAGACACAGCAGAATCATTAATATCAAAGTTTTCACGGCGTCACCTTAAAATAAAGACGGGCGGAGCGGCAAACTCCGCCCGAAATATGTTTATTTCACAGCACTGCGTCCGGCTATTCTGCCGAAAACAACGCAGTCGGCTATCGCGTTTCCTCCCAGCCTGTTATCACCGTGGATACCGCCTGTCGATTCGCCACATGCGAAGAAATTAGGTATCACGTTACCCCATATATCAATGACCTGTGTCTGCTCATTTATACGCAGACCGCCCATTGTGTGGTGAACTGCCGGCCATTGTGCGATACCGTAGAACGGACCTTTGTCTATGGGTATCATTCTTGCGGTTATTGGTTTGCCGAAGTCGGGGTCTTTACCGTCTTTAAGATACTGGTTGTGCTGATTCACTGTGGCAACAAGTGTATCAGCAGGCAGACCGAGTTTCTGTGCCAGTTCCGCAATGGAATCAGCTTTGAAAAATCTGCCTTTGGCAATACCCTTGTCAACCTCTTCCTGTGTACCCATAAGGGGTATCATCGCTTGACAGAAAATTGAATATGTAGGCTTCATGCCTGTGTTTATCTCGGCATGAGAAACAACGTCTCTTCTCTCAAGGTCGTTGACAAATCTTTTACCCTTCTTATCAACATATATAAGTCCGTAGCCGGGTCCTCTGAACGGATATACGGCAGGGCTGTCCAGCGTGCCTGTTTCCGGTTCCGCATAAGGATAAAGCTGGATGAAGCACATCTGAAGGCTGTCTGCGCCTATAGCCTGTGCATACCTGAGCATTTCACCTGTTGCACCGGGCTGGTTCGTACAGTTAAATTCGGGCACGATGGCAGGGTTGAAACTCATACGCATTTTAATATCTCGTGAGAAACCACCGCTCGCCATGATGACTGCCTTTTTAGCCTTAAAGTTGCGTTTTCTGCCTTTTACATCCACTTCAACACCAAGCACAGGCTTATTGTCGCCCTCTTCGCGCCATATCCAGCTGACAGGCATGTTGAGCATTATTTTTGCGCCGCGTTTCTCTGCTATGCGTTTAAGAGCTTCTGTGTAACCACGTCCGACACCCTCAACACAGGTGTGCGTACGGTATGCACTGTGTCCACCTGTACGGTTCAGAATGTGACGGAGCTGAAGACCGCCCTCTGTTACCATCCAGTTCAAAGCATCGCTTGAATTGTCGGTAAGTATCTGAACAAGTTCAGGGTTTCCATAAAAGTCGCCGCCTTTGATGGTGTCGGCTTTATGAAGAGCTGCGCTGTCGTCGCCGAGTTTGAGTGTTTCACGCAAATGGAGAAGATCTGTCCAGCTGTTATATTCACCACCGTTGATGATTGAGTTACCACCGTAAAGAGGCATTTTCTCAAGTATCACGACATCAAGACCGCCCGCAGCCGCTTCTGCTGCTGCTGCCAGTCCTGCAAAGCCTGAACCGATTACAATCACGTCATAGCTTTTATCCCATTTGGCAGGTATTTTCTTCGGAGCCATTGCTTCAGCTTCGGAGGGTGATAAAAGGTTCATCGCCATACCGCTTGCCGTTACAGCTGCAACTGTCATTCCGGTCTGCAAGAAACGGCGTCTTGAAAGACCGCTTTCACTTTTGTTTTTCATGGCAACCTCCTGAAATATGAAACTTAATCCAACAATGAATTATACACCCGATTAAACATTTTTAATCAGGCGTTGATTTATTAAACCTGTAATAACTTTTCATTCTGAAAATTCATATAGAAAAAGAGGTATTTACGTTTATTGTAAATTTTGTAAAGGTATGCTCAGGTAATATTTGATAAAATAATTTAATATTGCTGGAAAATGATATAAATAATTATTATCTGTTATTTGTATCGTCGCAGTATCAGACTGAGAAATCAAATCTTTTAATATTGTATCAATAGAGACTTTTCTTAATTTCCATAACAATAAGATTAACCGACAATTTTATTAAAGTCGTCTTAATGGTTCAGCCGATAGTTTCCCGAAATAATAACCCTGGGTATAGTCAATCCCAAGCGCCTTAAACCATTCAAATTATTCAATGTTTTCAATACCTTCCGCAAGCTCTTTGGATCCGTCGTCTTTTGCCATAGAAACCAACGCTCTGGCAACTGCCTGTTTCATAATGTTTTTATGAACATCACGCAAAAGTTCTATATCTATCTTAATTATGTCCGAACTGAGACTTGCGAACACATTTAATGCGGAATAACCGCTGCCCACATCATCCATAGCTGTTCTGAACCATTTTTCTTTGTAAAAGCATAAAATATTCTGAAGATGCGGTGTACTGTCCACATTTTCAGTTTCGAAAACATCAAAAAAGATGGTGTCCGGATCAAATTCCAGTTGGTTCGCTCATTTCACAGTATCTTTAAGACAAAACTCAGGGTTATATATGGAAGTGGGAAGAAAGTTTCGGTAAGCTCTCCACGTGACGCACACGCGTTTATAACATCAGAAAAACAGTCGGTGACAAAATGGATATTATGCCGTGTTTTGTAGTCTTGAATGATTCCCTTGTGAGAATTGTGTTAATTTTTTCGGGAATATACTCATGGGACGCACTTATATATACGCCATTTACACCCTGTGGCACATGCGGAACCTCAGTACATTTGACACAGCTCATAAGCACCTCATCAACTACAGGGTTGCAAAAGTCGTTTCAGATATTTATTATAGCATCTGCTGTAAATGTTTAAACACGAATTAATTTTGGGAGGATACATGAAGTTTATAGCTGTTAACGGAAGCCCCAGAAAAAACTGGAACACTGCAATGCTTGTTGAAAGCGCTGTTGAGGGTGCCAAATCTAGAGGTGCTGAAACAGAGATAGTTCATCTGTACGATGTTGATTTCAAAGGATGCCACAGCTGTTTCGCCTGCAAACTCATCGGCGGGAAGAGCTATGGCAAATGTGCCGTTAAGGACGGTCTGACACCCATTCTGGAGAAAATATCCGATGCGGACGCATTCGTTATCGGCTCACCCATCTATTATGCGGACGTGACAGGAGAGACCCGCTCATTTATGGAGCGACTCTTTTATCCTTTCATGACGTACGATAAGAACTATTCCAGCATCTTTCCAAGAAAGATAAAAACCGGGTTCATTTATGATATGAACCAGAAAGATGAGATGATGAAGGCTCGCGGATATGAATATACTTTTGATGTTAATAAAACGTACATGGGTAAGATATTCGGCTCCAGCGAGTATATTACCGCCTGCAATACATATCAATTCACTGACTACTCAAAATACGAATGTTCCGCATTCGATCCCGTGGCAAAGAAAGAGAGCAGGGACAATCAGTTCCCCATCGACCGCCAGAAGGCTTTTGACCTCGGCGTATCACTGGTAAGCTAACAAAGTATAAAGGCGGTTCAATGAACCGCCTTTCATTTGATTACAAAATGATCCTTTATTTGATATGTATCTTTATCTAGCTTATAAACATTCCCTGTAAATCGCGCTACATTACCCTTCTCTAAATTGACAAGGTCTGCTGGTGATGAAACGTAAAGATTATTTTCGTCTTTAAGTAAAACATAAACAGGCTTGTATTCCCCATTTAAAAGTAACTCATGAGGAGTTTTATCTTTAGGTAAACTCAAATAATAATTGCCTTCTCCTGCAATTCTAAAAGCAATACTAGCTATCTTATTTCTAAAAGGAATAAAATAATTAAAATATAATATTGAAAATAGAATCAAGGAAATCATAACTGTTAATTTTTTTGGATAATTAACTCTAAAAGATTTCTTAATAAAAGAAAATATAACAATTAAAACAAGTGACAAAAGTGTTAAAGAAAAACCAGTTACAAGAATTGAAAGGTTGGCTTGCACACTACTAGGAAGAAAAGTTCTTTCAGATAAAAGAAGAAAAGAAAGACAAGCAAAAAATACGACAAAATAAATCAAAAAAGCGTAAGTTAATTTTCCTCTTGTTATTTGAACATCTAGTCTAGCCATTATTAAAGAAAATGATGGAAGAATAATGAGAAAAAGAAACACACTTACAGGAAATGTTGAATTGTAATTTTTCGATAATATGTCAATAGCTAATGATAGATATAAAATTAGCAGTGGGAAAAGTGAAAAAACAGCGGTATAGATTACTACAATACCGTTATTTTTAACCAACCACGGTCTAGATATGACGAATGCAAATCTATATTCAAGAAAAAAAAAGTTAAATGAAATAAATAGCATATAAGTCAGCAGAATAAGAGGAATAACAATTACATTAATTGAAAGATAATTTGACAATGAAATCATAGTAAAAGCAGTAAGACCTGTAGATACAATGTAAGACAGAGTAAGAAAAAATGACAGTACAACCAATATAAAATAAACAGCAGGAGTATAAAGGTTGAAATATTTAGCAAGTGTTCTAAACTGTGACACTTTTTTTCTTGATTTCATACTTGATTTTAACATAGAAGTAAAAAGTAAAATATAAAGAAAAGATAGTAACTGAAATTGTTTTGTCACTTTGTTCCTCTCAATGACAAATAGAGGTTTTATACTTAGTCTTTAGAAGTGAGCGGAACAAGTCGGTATGAGATTGCCACACCTGTTACGCAGGTTCGCAATGACATCAACTTTTTGCTGAAAGCAAACTATAAGAGCTGGCATTATATTGGTGAGCATGAGCATACGTTTGTGTATGTGATGCGAGCGAAAGGAAGCTGACGCAGAAGAACGTAGTGATAAACTTTTTGGCTGGAAGCGAGCTATACTTGGCGGCTTTTTATTTGTGAGTGTGAGATTGCGTCGTCACGATGTTCCTCGCAAAGACAATAAACTGTTTGTCTTCGCGAACCCTTTATGGGTGAAGCGATCTAAAGATTTAAGATTGCGTCGTCACGTTGTTCCTCGCAATGACGAATAGATGTTTTAGTTTAGTCTTTAGATGCAAGCAGAAGAAGGCAGGCGATAAAAATCGACGAGTGTATATAGATATACATGAGGAAGGTTTTTTGGAGGACAACGAAGTTA
>DKFP01000005.1 GCA_002452405.1 Deferribacteraceae bacterium UBA6793
TAGAGAGCAATCGTTATGCCAAACTATGAACCCTGTAAGGACAGGGCTTTCGTAGATATGACATTTCTGTGAATGGTCAATAAATGGGCATCTATTGCCTAATTCTTAACCACAACAGATTTAATCAGCTCAATTCTGGTTGCTATATCATCTGTATTTTTGCCCTGCTTCATACGGGCATTTTTGATAATTATAAGGTCTCTCAGTAAATTAAGGCTCCAGCCGTGATATTTGTCTATTGCCAGCGCCTGTTCTGCAAGCTCCTCTGAACGTTCAGGGCTGTCTATTATATAGCCAATGGCTGCGTTTCTCAACAATCTTGTTTTTGTGATATCGTCAAATTTAGAGCTGTCTGCGATATCCGCTATCTTTTCCCTGTCTGCTCCCTGAATGCTTTTAAACGGTTCGGGCAGTTTGTCTTTGTCAAACTTCTGACCGCTCAGAAAAAGGGCGCTCTGTTGTTCTTCTTCGCAAGCACCAAGATCCGCATATTTTTTAGCCGTTTCCAGAACGGCATGGTCTCCTTCTCCCTCTTCAAGAACGTATCTGCCCAGATATATTCTTGAGAGATTGCAGAGAGAGTCCATCTTTCTGAACTGTGCTTCTGCTTTATAAAAATAGCTTTCAGCCAGTTTTGGCTCGCCTTTGAGATAGTTTTCCATATATACGTTAAAGAATCGGCTGCCGTAAAGGAAATCCGGTGAACTTTCGGGTTTGCCTGCGCATGAATACAGCAGTGCTGACATTGTTAGTATAATGATAAGTTTTTTCACGGCAGTTTCACCTTCTCTTCCGCTTTTCTTGAGGTGGAGCTGTTGAACGGCCATTTCTCTTCGAGGTTCAGCAGTATCCTGTTAGAGGTGTTCATTATATCGTCTGTTTGCTGACGCAGATCTTTAAGGTTTGTCGTGGTCTCAGACACGTCTGTGGATATCTTGTTTGCGTTTTCAACGGTCTTCTGAAGTTTTGTCACAGTGTTGTCTATGTTGCGTGCCAGCTTGCCTATATCCTCCGCACCGTCTCTGATGGCAATTATGCCCTGGTCAAGGTGCTGTATCGCAGGCTGTGTTTCGTCAACCCTGTTGTTTACGCCTGCCACCGCAGTGTCAACTTTGTTTGTTATCTCTATCAGGTTCTCCTGGGTGATGGCGAGTCTGTCCATGATATCCTGAACTTCGTTTTTCAGATAGTCCGAACGGGTGAGAAATCCCACGGAACCCTGTTTTTTGGAAACATCGCCGCCAAGGTCGCCCAGACCCTGCATAAGTTCTTCTATGCTCTGGCGTTTGTTGGAAACTGAGGCTGTAACGTCGTCAACGTTGACGAGAATATTTCGTACATTATCCAGCATGGGTTCGAATTTCTTTATAAGGTCGGCAATCGCCTGTTCTCTGGTTAGTTTGTATGTCTGTCCGTCGTCTATCTCGTTTTTAGAGTCGATGCCGCCGGAAAGCACTATTGCGTTGGCGCCTATAACTCCCTGAGCCTGTATTTTCGCCTGAGATTCGGGTTTCACCCATTTTTTATAGCGTATCGGAATTTTTGCGCGCAGTTCCACAAGACCGTCGTCCCTAAGCTCAACGCTGTACACTTTTGCAATCTGAAATCCTGAGTACATCACAGGCATACTCTTTGTAAGCCCTTCACCCGATTCGGAAATGAATACAACTTTGACTTTGGATGTGAAAAAGTTCTGCGTTATAAGGAAGCCGATAAGGAAAGCGAAAGACAATACGAGGGCTACGAAAATAAAAAGCCCTACTTTAAATTCGATGTTTTTAAATCGAGGGTCACCCATGTGTCAAAATCCTTTTCTGTATAGTCCTGCATATCGTTAAACAGGTGCCTATGGTTTTCATGGTCTATGATAACCGATTTTTTTAAATCTTCACAGCGTAAAAATTGGTGAAATTTCTCTTCATATTCCGCTATGTACATTCTGCGCGGACTGAAAAAAACAGTCCATTCTGCGCGCAGATATTTCACCTGTAAGTATTTGACAATCATCTTCTGGAAATCGTTCAGCTGGTTACTGCGGTAGTGCATGATATCCAGCATTTCAAACTTTTCCATATCCTTCTGAACTATGTCCAGCGCGGCGTGATACGTTATCTTATGGTGATATGTCAGCGGCAGAAGTATGTTCTCTATGACCGAAAGATTGCCTATTATTGGGAAGAAGGAGGAGACCAGACCGACCCGCTGCTTTTTTACGACCTTCATAAGGATGTCGAGCCAGCCTTTCATCTTTTCTTCGTCTTTATAATATATGAGATAGTTGCTCATATGAACGTTCCTATCAGTTCAACAATTATTATTGCATAAAACAGCCGCTGCATACCCTTGAGAAGTGATATAGGTATTTCCGTGACCGCGTTTCCCGTTTCCAGCGCAGTATATATGGGAATGGACATGAGAAAATAGCCTCCGAGAGCTATCTTTATAAAAAATGCCAATAGCGTATCGACTGTGAAGGCGTCGAAGATTGTTCCTATCAGGAAATCGAATGATATATTAAGATTAAAACTAAGTATAAGGTATCCGCCGATGATGGAAATATATATAAAAATCACCGACAGGGCGGAGAGGCATACTATGCCGGAAACTATTCTTGGAATGTACAGATATACGAAAGGGTTGATTGATAAAGACTTGATCGTTTCTATCTCTCTATTCATCTTCATAAGCGAGATTTCCGCTGTCACTGCGGTGGATGTTCTGAGGGTCAGAAGTATCATTGTAACAAGGGGCGCGAGGTGCTTTATCGTAATGCTTACAAGCACCGACCCGACGGCATCCTGAGCGCCGAACTGCACCATATACTGGGTGAGTCCGCCGACAAGCGCAAGACCGATTGCAACCGCAACAACAGAGAACATCGGGAGTATCTGAACGCCCGTGAAATATATCTGACGAAGAAACACAAGCTGCACAGAGGGATAGAAGATATGAGGATTAAAACACCCTTTGAAAAACGAGATTGTGAACCAGAAGTATCCGTAAAAAAAATGCATGGATGCGATAGCCTTCTGTCCCAGCGCGGTTATGAGTCTTTTCATAAAACAGATTATATATCATTCTTTTGCAGATTGGAATAAGAAATCTAGTTGACGGGGATATTGAAAAAATGTATAGTAAAACGGTCTTTTAACTTTTAATTACATCAAATAAGTTCAAAACTTATTTTTAATTATTACAGGAGTGAATGGTATGGCTGAAAACAAGAAAGTTATTATCGACGGCAACACCGCCGCAGCCCATGTCGCACATGCGACCAACGAGGTCATCGCTATCTATCCTATCACACCGTCTTCGGTTATGGGAGAGATTTCTGATGAAAAATCCGCTGTGGGGGAAAAGAACATTTGGGGCTCAATTCCCAAAGTTGTTGAGCTGCAGTCCGAAGGCGGAGCATCCGGCGCGGTTCACGGCGCTCTTTCCGCAGGCGCGCTGACAACAACCTTCACCGCTTCACAGGGTCTTCTGTTGATGATCCCTAATATGTATAAGATAGCGGGCGAGCTTACACCCACTGTTTTCCACGTTTCCGCACGTGCGCTTGCGACACACGCCCTTTCCATCTTCGGCGACCATTCCGACGTTATGGCCTGCCGTCAGACAGGCTGGGCTATGCTTGCGTCCAACAACCCTCAGGAGGTTATGGACTTCGCGCTTATCTCTCAGGCAGCGGCGCTTGAGGGCAGAGTTCCCGTTCTGCATTTCTTCGACGGTTTCAGAACTTCACACGAACTTCGCACAACCATCGAACTTACCCATGATGAAATGAAACAGATGATCTGTGACGATCTCGTTATCGCTCACAGAAAACGCGCTCTTAACCCCGACACGCCCGCAATTAAAGGTACTTCACAAAACCCCGACGTTTTCTTCCAGGCGAAGGAAACCGTTAACAAATACTATCAGGACTTCTCTGCTATAATGCAGAAACAGATGGATAAATTCGCTAAAATGACCGGACGCGCATACAAACTTGTGGACTACTTCGGTGCACCCGATGCTGAAAAAGTTCTGGTTATCATGGGTTCCGGCGCTGACGTTGCCGAAGAGGCGATTGAATATATGAACACATGCGGCGAAAAGGTCGGTCTTGTTAAGATAAGACTTTACAGACCCTTCCCTCTGGAAGAGTTCATTGCTGCACTGCCCAAAAACGTTAAGAAGATAGCGGTTCTTGACAGAACCAAAGAACCCGGCTCAATCGGAGAGCCTATGTATCTTGACGTTCGTACCGCAATCGGCGAAGCTATGCAGAGAAAACTGTTCGTATTCGACGGATACCCCACAATCATCGGCGGACGTTACGGTCTCGGCTCCAAAGAGTTCACCCCTGCTATGGTCAAGGCTGTTTTTGACAACCTCGATGCGAAGGAACCTGTCAACGGCTTCACAGTGGGTATCGTGGACGACGTTACCAACCTCAGCCTGAAACATGACGAAAACTGGCTTACTCCTCAGGATGATGTTTTCAACGCTATGTTCTTCGGTCTCGGTTCCGATGGTACTGTCGGTGCGAACAAAAACTCCGCAAAAATCATCGGTGACCTGACGGACAACACAGTTCAGGCTTACTTCGTATACGACTCAAAGAAAGCAGGTTCAATGACAACATCACACCTGCGTTTCGGCAAAAGAAACATAAAAAGCTCCTATCTGGTACAGAAGGCAGACTTCGTCGCATGTCACAACTTCTCATTCCTTGAGAAATACGACATGCTTAAATATCTTAAACCCGGCGGCACATTCCTGCTTAACAGCCAGTATTCCGCTGACGAGATATGGACGCATATTCCCGAAGTTGTTCAGAAACAGATAGTTGCTAAACAGGCAAAAGTATATACCATCAACGCAGTTGATATCGCTGAGAAGATCGGTCTCGGTTCACGTTACAACGTTATCCTCCAGACAGCGTTCTTCAAAATTTCCAACATCGTTGATTTCAACGTCGTTACTGACGCTATCAAAGGCGCCAACAAAAAAACATACGGCAGATACGGCGATAAAGTTGTTAAGATGAACAACGACTCAGTTGACGCAGGTTCAACCGAGCTGTTCGAAGTGAAATACCCCGGACAGGGCGGTTCTGCATCAGACGCTGTCATCGAGTTTCCTCTTATCAACAACTGTGTGACAGACGCAACTGCCAGCGACTTCGTTAAGGGCACAACAAGTATGCTCGTCGCTATGAGAGGCGACGAAGTAACTGTCGGTCAGCTTCCTCAGGACGGTACTTTCCCCACAGGAACGGCTAAGTTTGAAAAGCGCAACATTGCGGTACATATTCCTGAGTGGGATAGCGAACTTTGCATCCAGTGCGGAATCTGTTCATTCGTATGCCCCCACGCGGCAATCCGTACAATGGTTTACCCCGCTGCCGAGCTTTCAAAAGCTCCCGCTGCGTTCAAATCGATGGATGCCAAAGGCAAAGAATTTGAAGGCATGAAATTTACAGTTCAGGTTGCTCCCGAAGACTGTACAGGCTGCGGCGCATGTGTTTATAACTGCCCCGCGAAAAGCAAGACAGACCCCGAACACAAAGCCATCAACATGAAACCCCAGCTCGCTCTTCGCGAACAGGAAATGAAAAATTTCGAGTTCTTCCTGTCTCTGCCTGAGCTTCCCAATGAAAAATACAACAAAGCAACCCTTAAAGGTTCTCAGCTTTCACCTCATATGTTCGAGTTTTCCGGCGCATGTGCGGGTTGCGGCGAAACGCCTTACATCAAACTGCTTGCACAGCTTTTCGGTGACAGGGCGCTCATCGCCAATGCCACAGGCTGTTCGTCAATCTACGGCGGTAACCTGCCCACAACTCCTTACACTACAAGATGTGACGGAAGAGGTCCCGCATGGTCAAACTCTCTGTTTGAAGATAATGCGGAGTTCGGTTACGGTATGAGACTGACAGTTGACAAGTTTAACTCCATGGCTCTGGAACTGCTGGACAAACTGGCAGATAAACTGGACGGCAAACTTGTTGAGGCTATCAAGACTGCAGAGCAGAAAGATCAGCTTCAGATAGAAGCACAGAGAGCGAGAGTTGCCGAGCTGAAAGCTGCACTTGAAAAAATAAGCGGCGATGATGCGAAAAACCTTGCTTCAATAGCAGACTATCTGGTTAAAAAATCAGTCTGGATAGTGGGCGGCGACGGCTGGGCATATGACATTGGTTACGGCGGTCTTGACCATGTTCTGGCATCCAATGAGAACATAAACGTTCTGGTTCTGGATACTGAAGTGTATTCAAACACAGGTGGTCAGGCTTCCAAGTCTACTCCTATCGGTGCACAGGCTAAGTTCGCCTTCTCCGGTAAAGCCTCTGAGAAGAAAGACCTTTCCATGATATGCATGACATACGGACACATTTATGTTGCAAGAGTGTCTCTGGCAAACCCCGCTCAGGTTATCAAGGCGTTTGTTGAGGCTGAAGCACACAACGGTCCTTCAATCATCATTGCATACTCACACTGTATCGCACACGGTATTGACATGACATCCGGTGTTGAGGCACAGAAAAAAGCTGTAGCTTCCGGCTACTGGCCGTTGTTCCGTTTCAACCCCGCTATGCGTGAAGATGGCAAAAACCCTCTGTCAATCGACAGCAAAGAGCCTACTATGGCGCTTAAAGACTTCATGGCGACAGAGAACAGATTCCGTGTCGTTCAGAAGATGTTCCCCGATAAGGCAGATGCGCTCGTTAAGTTTGCAGACAGAAAGTCTCGTCAGAGAATTAAACTGTATCAGGAACTTGCGAAGGTTGATTGCTCAATCGAAGAAAAATAATTATATGATTATATGAGACTGCCGCGGGCTTCGTCCTCGCAGAGACGTTAATTCGTCTTCGCGGGGAGCGGAGCGACGCGGCGATCTCTTTTTATTGGCTTCAATAAGAGGCGCATATTTTTTCCCTCCGCCTTGAACTGCCCGGTTCAAAATCTTTTATACATTCAGTTTAGTGGCATATTTAGGATTGTATGTCCCGTATTCTGATTGCGGGTTTCTCTTTGAAGCCCACACCAGTAATGCATCCAGAGCGGGACACAGTTCCTGTCCTTCCGGCGTAAGACTGTACTCAACCTTGGGCGGTACCTGCCGGTATACGACTCTTGCTACTATACCGTCAGATTCAAGAGCCTTTAACTGCTGAATAAGCATCTTTTGCGTCACATCGGGGATACTTCTTTCAAGCTCGGAGAAACGCATCACTTTGTTCGAGAAGAGATTCATAATTATAAGCAGCTTCCATCTACCTTCCAGCACTTTGATTGCTTCATTTATGCCTGTCGCAGCTGAATCCGGTGTTATCATTTCATACCTACTTTTTAGTTAGTACATTACTTTTTTGTGTGTACTTGACATTATATCAGTATATGTCTTAATTAGTCTGAAAGCAAGCGCGCGGCTCAAAATTCATGGAGAAGTATAATGGAAAGAGAGTTTGAAGGCAAAAAGGCTCTTGTTACAGGCGGAACACAGGGGATGGGGAAAGCAATTGCGTTACGTTTGGCTGCTGGCGGAGCCGACGTTATTGTCGCCGCAAGAAATATCCCGGAAGATTTTCCTTTAAAAGCTGTTGCTGCCGACATATCAACTGCCGAAGGAACAAAGAGCATTATTGAGAATGTATCGGATTGTTTTGGATGCCCCGATATTCTTGTAAATAATGCCGGAGGTTCAAAGTCCCCCGCAGGCGGGTATCTGGCGCATTCTGATGCGGAATGGCAGCACATGTTCGAGCTGAACCTGTTCGGAGCCGTAAGGCTTGACAGAGGGTTTTTACCTTTGATGACAAAAAGAAAGAGCGGAGTCATAATACATATATCATCAATACAGAGCCACAAACCCATATATGAATCGACCCTTGGTTATGCGGCTGCGAAGGCAGCGCTTAATAATTACAGCAAAGCGCTCTCTCTTGAGGTTGCAAAATTCGGTGTTCGGGTTAACTCGATATCTCCCGGGTTCATAGAAACGGGTGCAGCTCGTGCATATATTGAGCTGTTGGCTGAAAATAAAAAGATATCGGAAGATGCCGCACGTGCCGAAATAATCAGCTATATCGGCGGTATACCGCTCGGCAGAACAGGCAGACCGGAAGAAGTTGCAGAACTGGCAGCTTTTCTGGCTTCGGAAAAAGCAGGATGGATAACAGGAGTGGAATACAGAATAGACGGCGGAACAATTCAAACGCTTTAGGAGGAACAATGTCAGTTTATTTTATTTTTATCAGAGAAAGACTTCGTGATCAGAAAGCCATTGATGAATATGCGAAGCTCGCTCCGGCTGCTGCCAAAGGGCACAACATGCGTCCGCTGGCTGTGTACGGCGAAACCGAAACACTGGAGGGTGCTGATGCGCAGGGTGTTGTGCTTCTTGAGTTTGACACATATGAAGAGGGAATGGCGTGGTATAACGGCAGCGAATATTCAGAAGCTAAAAAGCACAGGCATCTCGGTGCTGACTACAGATTGATAGTCACTCACGGAGTATAACCACACAGAGCGGGTTCTCCCCGCTCTTTTTTCCGGTTTCCATATGCGGTGCATTACTGCTAAAAACCAAGTTTAGAGACAAGGTTTCTCATTATTAAACATTTCCAGTCTCTTTTTGCGCTATAATTCCCGCCATGAAGACAAATGCTATATTAATATGGTTATATGCAGGCGGATGCCGCACGTGCACCGCCTCTGTCTTCATAGAGGTGTAAAATGGAAAAAATCATAGAACGTATTAAAGAATATGAAGGATTCAGTTTAAAACCCTACCTTTGTCCGGCAAAAAAATGGACTGTCGGCTATGGGTACAACTACGAAGACCGCGGTTTCTCCACAGCAGACCTCACAGAGATACTTAAAAACGGTTTCACCGGAGAGTTCGCAGAAAAACTGTTGGAGCGCGACGTTGAGAAATGCATGAAAGACGCGGAGGCGCTGCCATTTTTCAAAGACCTTAATGATGCGCGTCGTGCTGTGGCCGTAGATATGATTTATCAGCTGGGCATCGGCGGTTTCAAAAAATTCAAAAAGATGCAGGAGAGGCTTTCAGCAAGAGATTATGTCGGAGCGGCAAGGGAGATGGCGAACAGCAAATGGTATACGCAGTCCGGACGCAGAAGCCGCACAAACGTGAAACAGATGGAAGAGGGTACTTGGCAGGAGGTGAAATAGATGACAGGGTTTTTAACAAAGGCGGTTGTTGCCTCACTCAGCAGAGTGTTTTATGCTTTTATGACAGAGAAGATGCTTTCGATGGTTATCATTGAAGTGCTGAAAAAACTGTCGGAAAAAACCACGAATACGCTGGACGATGAGATAGTTATGAAACTGGAAATGAATCTGAACGTTTAAACTCAATGAGAATGCCGCGGGCTGCGCCCTCGCAGAGACAACTGTTAGTCTTCACGAGGAGCGCAAGCGGCGCGGCGATCTCATTAAAAATTTAGCTTTCGATATATTTTTCGGTCATTTCGTACATTGTCCAGACACCGCAAGGGCATACGCCTGCGCATATTCCGCAGCCGATACATTTTGAAGGGTTGGAAACGTATTCAAATTTTCCATCAACCTCTTTACGGGTTATTGCCTGTTCGGGGCAGACTTCAAGGCAGAATGAGCAGTCACGGCAAAAACCGCAGCTCATACATCTTCCTGTTTCGTCTTCAGTTCCAAGCTCTTCAACCCTCTGGGGATTCATGGGGTGATAGTAAGCGTCTTTCACCTTGTCCTGAGGAATGACGGGAGCTTTTTCAAATTTATCCAGTTTGCGTCCGTTGAGCAGTTTGTCCACGTTGATGGCGGCTTTGCGTCCGTCACCAAGAGCGTGTGTGAACAGTCCCTGTTTGATGGCATCCCCTGTGATGAATACTTTTTCGTCCGCTTCGCACTGGAAGTATTCGTTCATCTTAACAAGCCCTTTGTCGTTCAGCCATGACTTGTCTATGAAAGAGAAGTCCGGTCTGTCGCCCACGGCTATGATTACAGTGTCCGCGGGGATGAGCTTGCCGTCTTTTGTCACGATACCCTCGTCTGTGAGCTTCTGAGTGAACACAGGCCAGAGTATCTTAGCGCCGAGGTGTCTTGCGTGTTCCATTTCCGCTTCAAAAGCGGCGGGTTTCTGGATATCAATAGCAGTAACCTCTTTCGCGCCCATTTCATAAGCACCGATAACAACGTCCATAGCCGCGTTACCCGCACCTATGACGACTACCTTTTCGCCCACAGCGGGTTTCTGTCCCTTGTTTATCTCTTTCAGGAAGTCCAGACCCTTAACGAGTTTTTCGTGTCCTTCAAACGGGATAACAACGGGAACATGTGCTCCGATGGCTACTATCACCGCGCTGTAGTCTTTGCGCAGTTTATCGAAGAGGTCTTTATCGACCTTTGAGTTGGTTTTAACGTTAACGCCTTTGTCGAGGATGCGTTTCAGCTCGGCTGCAAGTATCTCCTGAGCCAGACGTTCGTTAGGGATAACCTGTTTCAGCTTACCGCCGACAACGCTGTCCTGCTCGTATACGTCCACCTGATATCCGAGTTTGCGCAGGTGCCATGCGGCGGAAAGACCTGCGGAACCGGAACCGATTATGGCGACTTTCTCAGCTCTTTCGGGGGCATCGAAAACGATATCCGCCTCTTTGCTGAGCTGTCCCAGTTGTTTTATCTTAACGGGGATGTCCACTTTCTTACGAGAGCAGATGTCCTGGCAAAGGTTGGGGCAAACCTGTCCGCAGACGGAAGCGGGGAAGGGGCTGTATTCCAGCACCAGTTCCAGAGCTTCTTTCACTTTTCCCTGACGCAGCAGCGCGATACGCTTTTGTGTCGGGATGAAGACGGGGCAGTTGTATTCACAGGGGGCTGAATATCTGGCGTTCTGCCATTCGGGATATTTCAGTCTCAGATCGCCTGTTTCAACGTAGTTTGCCACGTAGTAGTCTTCTTGCAGAAGGTCGCCGAAGATACCTCCCTCAACCCACTGACCGAGACGGAAATCTCTGATGGGCATGAGTGACTTGACCTTTTTCTCTTCAAAGGTCTTGGCGATTATCTTTTTCCATCCGCTCATGTCTGAAAGGATGGAGAGAGCGTCTTTTCTGTCTATCTTTTCGAGGAACTCAGGAAGACCCGCGAGCAGAAAATCCTTATCGCTTTCGTCCAGATCCATGAGCCATACGTCGTTGGAGAGTCCTTTTACGTTTCCTCTGAAATAGACTGTACCGCCAACCATACCGACGCAGCTTCTGTCGCCGAGAACGGAAGGGGCTTCCTCTGCACCGAGACCGCAGACAACGGCAACGCCGCCGCCCATGAACTCGAAACTGAACGAGCCGACGGTTTTAAGTACCCAGAACTCCGGAGAGGGGAATTTGGGGTCATGTTTCATAAGAGCGCCGGAACGTGTTCCGGTTCTGCCTGCGACATAAATTTTACCGGATGCCGCGCAGTGTGCGGTTGTGTCGCCGCCGTCACCGTTAAGGATGATGGTGGCGCCAGCGTTCAGCCAGCCCACGTCTGCGGGTGCGGAACCGTTGATTGTTATCTCTGTTCCGGGCATACCCATGGAGCCGACGCGCTGACCGGGGTTTTTAACTGTGAATTTCAGCGGGGTTCCGTCTGTTGTCCAGAGGGGACCGCCTATGTTGTGCTGACCGGACGCGTCCACTTCAAATTCTGTGTAACCGTCTTCCAGCTTTGCGTATACGTTTTTAAGAAGGTTCTGGGTAGATACCCTTTTACCGTCTATTATGCCTTGAATTTTAACTGTTTCTTTGCTCATCTTTTCCCCTCCTTAACACGAATACTGGATGTTAAGTCTTTCAGCCACGGCTCTGTCAACCGAGATGAGGCAGTCGGAGCGTCCGACGGGCAGCGAGCTGTTGCCTATGGGGGCGAGCATCTTTTTAAGCTCGTTGTCGGTGGCTATGAAATAGTTGACTATCTGTTCAGCCGTCTTGTCGATGTCGAGACGTTTGACCAGAGTGGGGTTCTGTGTACATATGCCGACGGGGCAGAGACCTGTGTTGCAGGCGTTGCACTTGCCGTGGTCGTTTCCGACACATCCGGCTATCTGGAGCATAAGTTTGCCTGTGAACACGCCGTTCGCGCCCAGCGCCATCATTTTGAAAGCGTCAGCGGCGAGGTTCCAGTTGGCACCCAGTCCGCCAGCCGCCCAAAGGGGTATCTGACCCTGTTTGCCCTGATGCACGGCAGCGTTGTAGCAGTCGCGCAGTTTGGACACTATGGGGTGACCTGTGTGGTCGAGAGATATTTCGTTTGCCGCACCGGTTCCGCCTGCAAGACCGTCAACGAAGAAACCGCCGACGATGTTGTAGGGGTCGCGGAGCAGGTTGTTGTAAACAGATACGGAGGTGGCGCTTGCGGCAACCTTAATCGCCACGGGAACCTGAAACTTGAACGCGGAGTTCAGAGACAGGAACATCTTCTGAACGCTCTCCTCAATTGAGTAAAGCCCCTGATGGTTGGGGGGGCTGAGAAGGTCGGCTTTCGGCACTCCTCTGATCTCAGAGATGTGTGAAGCCACTTTTTTGGCTTGCAGCAGACCGCCGTCACCGGGTTTTGCTCCCTGACCGATTTTGATAAGGATACCGCCGGGAAGCTCCTGCATGTGGGGCATAGCGTTTATGATACGGTTCCAGCCGAAGTGACCGGAAGCTATCTGGAGTATTACATATTTAAGATATCTGGATTTCAGCAGACGCACGGGCACGCCGCCTTCGCCGGAGCACATGCGCACGGGCAGTCCTACCTGTTCGTTGAGGTACGCAACGGCAATCGCCATCGCTTCCCACATACGCCATGAAAGAGCGCCGATGGACATATCGCCCACGATAATGGGGTATATCCAGTTCACTTTCGGGGTGGCGCTGTTCATAACAAGTTTGCCGTCAACTACGTCAAAGGGCATCTCGTCAGCTGGCAGTATGCGCCCGAAGGGTGCGAGCATGTCGAATGTGTGTCTGGAAGCATCCAGAGAGGGGTCGGTCATCTGTGAGATACGTCCGACTTTGATTTTATCCAGAGTACGTTTCTCTGTGGCAAGGTTTGCACGTCCGCCTCTTTTATAGGGGTCGGCAAGTGTCGCGCGGTATTTCACGCCGAATCTGGAATCTTCGTTGCGAACGGGCTTGATAGCCTCGTTGGGGCAGACCCTTTCGCATATTCCGCAGCCGCGGCAGAAGTTATATTCGCCGACGCACTGTTTTATAACGGGCACGGTTTTAAACTGTACCTTGGGTTCCGGTGTGAAATGATCGCTTATGACCTTTCTGCGTTTTTCAACGCCCGCCTCTATAGCCCTGAAAGGGCAGGCTGCAACGCATTTTCCGCAGAATGTGCATCTGTCGGTGTTATATTGTAATTGCCAGTCCAGATCGTCTCTTGAAATCTGATTTACTTTCATTGTTGCCATCTTTCCACCTCCAGATTGTTGTTGATAACAACCATCTCTCTTTCGTTAGTGTAGATGTCCTGTGTCCAGTCACGTTCGGGAAGTATCTCGTTAAGACCTGTCACCTCGGATGAAATCACAACTGTGTCTGCCGTGTGTCCGATAACAACCGGGCGCAGCTTTTTCGCATCGCAGGTGTTGAACATTGTTCCGTCAGGCAGCACCGCAATGATGGTGTTAGGTCCGTTCAGTTCAAGGTTTCCGAGAACGGCACGGATGTTTTGCAGAATTGCATGGTCTTCACGCTTTTCAGCTTCGTCATAAGGCAGAGGCGTGATTGTGTGTTTATAGTATTGCAGAGGCCATTTCAGGATCTTGTGGATGTAGTGCAGTGTGTAAAGGAAACACTGTGAATCCGATTCGAAACCGATATAGCCTTTGTAAAGGTTTTTCTGGAAGTTCTTGTTCTTTTCGTAGAATGTGTTCTCGCCGTTTGCCAGCGCAGTGTAGCCTTCAAGGAAGAAGGGGTGTGCTGCATAGCGTACGATGTCATAGTTTGTGTTCTGACGGCATTGCGCGGTGATTATCTTCGCTGTGAAGTCCTCGTCGGGCTGCCAGAGGTTGAAATAGGTTCCGATGTCCGTGGGGTCGCCTATTTCTTTAAGAGTAAGGACGTCCGGCCAGAACGAATAGACGTATCCGTCGTTCGTTTCCTCCAGAGCCTCCCTTATCTGCAGGCGGATATCCACGAGAAGTTCTTCCTTCTCGTGCGCCGGTGCGTACTTATAGCTTTTGGGATAGTGAAGAACCTGAAAGACATAATTAGGCATCGGTTCAATCTTCAGTCCCGCCTGTTCGTTAATCTCCGGACTCCACTGCATGACACGGCTGAAGCCCGCCTCATGCAGAATATCCTCTGCGATTTTAACTCCCTCATCAGTGCAAGCCATGGAGAGGATGGGCAGTTCTTTGTAGTTGGCAAATCTGCCTCCGAGGTCCTGCATAACCATGGCGAAGCCTGAATTGTCATGCCCTTTCTGCTGAGATCTCATCAGATGAAGGGCTTTTGAGGGGTGTATGTAGTTTTTGGATTTAATTGCTCCTATTCTGCACATACTTTTCCTCCTTTATAACCTTATAAAATGAATAAAAAGAAAAGTCAATAATTCTATAATTAGGAATGGGCTATGGAAAGACTAATAAAATAAGGTTAATATGAAAAGGTGAGTATATGTTTGATTTGCAGCGTGCTGAATTGTTCATACATAAAGGTTTTTTTAAGACGGACTAAACTTAGTTTAGAAGGCATAAAATTGGAAATAGTTTGTTCTGATATAAATTTTTTTAATTTTGACTTTCGGATTTCCAATATACAAGATAAAATAGTACACATTCAACGAGGGATTATTTTATGGAGAAGAAGAAGCCCGGATTCTCTCTGAAGGTGAATCAGGAGATAACCAACCTGTTCAAAAACTACGGCAAACTGAAAAAATTTGCCGCTGGGGAATGTGTAATCCGTCAGGGGGAATACGCAAATTATGTGTATATCCTTTTAAGCGGCGAGGCTGAAGTTGTGCGCGTTGACAGATTCGGCAACGAAAACAGGCTGGCTGTGCTCGGTGGCGGCGATATCGTCGGTGAGATGGGCGCTTTTCTGGAAAATAACCAGCGTTCCGCTACTGTTAAGGCGAAAACTCCTGTATTGATAGCACTTGAGTGCCCGAACCAGATGTTCATCCGCGGGCTTTTCAGCACACATGAGCTGACATATCGCGTCATAAAAAATTATGCTGAACGGCTTAACGAGCTTAATATCTTAACCGCCGGTCATTTCCAGTCACGCGTTATGCTGGTTGTCGGACATCATATGGAACCTCTTATCGACTGGAACAGTAAAGTTTGCGAGGTGGCGCTCAATCTTAATGAGCTTTTTGAGCGGTCGGGGCTTGAAACATGGAAGATAACCGATGCCATCTATAATTTCAAGACTCTGAGGATATTCAATAAACTGGTTTTTCCTTCAGAGGTGAATATTGTGGAGGTCAATCCGGAAGACCCTGAACGGGATAACCTTGAAAAAGCTGTGGACGTGCGGCAGACAGAGTCCGGCAGGGTAATCATCGAAGTTGATACAGCACGGTTTAAGGAGCATATGAAGCGCCTTTCCTACTGCTGACACCGTATTGTGTTGACAAAAAACATCCTATAATCTACCTTTGCTTTCCCAAAGAGCATTTCCAGAGGAATAATGGTCACAGTTGAATTTCCTGACGGCACTTTCCGTCAGTCTGAAAAGAACAGGATAAAAGATATTCTTCGCGATGTCGGTCAGAACGAACATGCCGTTCTGGTTGTGATAGACGGCTGTCTGGTCACTCCTGACATATGCGTTAAGAACGGCACGGAGATAAAACTTATTTCCGTGGTAAGCGGCGGCTGATGAAATGCATTAAGTGCGAAGAGAATGCCGTAATAAGCCTGAGCAGGCACAACGCGGGGTTCTGTAAGGAGCATTTTACAGAGTATTTCCACAGACAGGTGGAGGCGGCGATAAAGGAATATGCCATGCTGAAAACCTCTGACCGCATCATGGTCTGCGTTTCCGGCGGAAAGGACAGTCTTGTCCTCTGGCATATCCTCAACCTTATGGGCTATAAGACCGCAGGAATGTACGTCAGTCTCGGCATCGGTGAATATTCTCAGAAGTCGAAAGCGAAAGTTAACGCTTTTGCTCAGAAAAACGGGCTGGATGCTATAATTGTTGACCTTGACGACGAAGGATGTCCCATACCTCTTCTGGCGGCGCGGACAAAGCGTAACGCCTGTTCTGTCTGCGGACAGGTCAAAAGGCATTTCTTTAATAAGGTCGCTCTTGACGGCGGATTTACTGTAGCCGCCACAGGGCATAACCTTGACGACGAGGCGGCACGCCTGTTCGGAAACGTTCTGCGCTGGGACACGAAGCACCTTGCAAAGATGAGCCCCGTTCTGCCGGAAGAGGGCGAAACCATAAAGCGTAAAGTCAAACCGCTGATACGCCTCCCTGAGCGCGAAGTTGCGGCATATGCGTTTTTGAACGGAATAGACTATATACCCGATGAATGTCCCAAAAGCCGCGGTGCGTCTTCGCTTAAATATAAAGAAGTGCTGAACGAACTGGAGGCAAGCTCCCCCGGAACGAAACACTTTTTTTACGGCGAGTTTTTCAGGGCAGCGGCAGACAGGTTTCCATATATAACCAATGAAAACGATGAAGATAAAATGAAAAAATGTATAAAATGCGGAGCGGAAACGTATCTTGACGTGTGCTCCTTTTGCAGATTAAAGGAGAAACTGAATGGCTAAGATAGGTTTTGGCTCACTTGCATTTGTAATAGACGAAGTCAGGGGCAAACGCCACCTGCTCAGGATGAAAGAGGGCGTGCGTTTCAGCACCCAGTTCGGTTTTATCGACCACGAAGACATCATCGCCGCAGGCGACGGCGGTGTTGCATACACCCAAAAGGGCGTTGCATACAGAGTGTTTTACCCCACATACAGCGATTATGTTATGAACATCAAGCGCCGCGCACAGATAATCTATCCCAAAGACAGCGCAGCTATCATTATGTCAGGAGATATTCACGGCGACCAGCGTGTTCTGGAATCCGGTATCGGTCAGGGCGCTATGTCAATCGCATTGCTCCATGCACTCGGCGGCAAAGGACAGCTCACAAGCTATGAACTGCGTGAAGATTTCGCCATGGACGCGGCAAAATTCATAGGAGAATATTATGGCGAAGCTCCTAATCATTCGATAGAGATAAGAAGCGTTTATGACGGCATAGATGGCGAGTTTGACAGGATAGTCCTTGACCTGCCTGAACCCTGGCACGTTGTTAAACATTGCGACAAAGGGCTTGTTAACGGCGGACTTATCGTGTGCTATCTGCCGACGATATTGCAGGCTGTCAACCTTGTGGAACACCTGAAAGCCAGCGGATATTTCGAAGAGATTGAGACATTTGAGATAACCAAGCGCCCTTGGAAAATAGACGGACGTTCCGTTCGCCCTGAAATGTGGACATACAACCACAGTGCGTTTCTTATTAAGGCGCGTAAGGTTGTTCCCATGCCCGTCCGCGAAATAAACAGGGACGAAGTCAGCGACAAAACGGCTAAATCCGAAGAGGCATTGCCTGAAGAGGATTAATACTGCGTCACGGACGATCTGAAGTTAGTTATGATATACTCAATATAAGTGGCGTTGCTTGACCCCCATTTGCCAGATGTAAACCCGACGCGGATAGTGTCGAGCGTTCTGCCGGTTGATGTCGTATCGTCAGGTATGCAGCTGCTCATTAAAGGATTTCCGACAGTTGTCGGGTAGTGTCTTGTAGATGATGGCTGTGTTACATAATCGTATGTGTGATTTAATGTGACATCCTGCATTTCTTTTTTTAAATCAGCCGAATTGTTTATCGAGTTTTCATCTTTTCTCCAGACATTGATGAATATGTAGTTATTTATCCCGGTTTGCTTGTTGCAATCGGTACATTTGTAGTTGCAGCCTGATACCGCTTCAACCCGAAGACCATAGAGTGATGGCGTGGTTTTGTCATAGTTATTAGGTATCATTTCGGTAGAAGAGTCATAATAGCACCCTCTGCCTGTAACTTTCGAACCCCCGCATGACTGGTTGTGTGACCAATAATCTGCCGTATCTCCATAATTACCATGGATTGTCCTTGGGAATATTTTATATTTCTGCCATGGGCTGTATACTCTATATCCTTCTGTAGAATCATATTTTGGGTGTGAGCTGTTATAAGAACTCCAATCTATTACATCCACATTGGAAATAATGCCCAGATGATTGTTATTCGGGTCTCCTGACTGATCATTCTGTAAATCAAACTCGACTGCAAAACTATTACCCCAGTTGAGGTATTGTTCGCCCATGCTGCCGTAACCTAGTTGAGGTCCGGCATCTCCAACAAGACCGAGAGTAGTTTTTTTAACGTTATTTGAATCGTTGTAATATGATTTGATTACTGCAAAAGTGAAGCCGAAGGCAGGTCTCGGATAACCCCATGTATCGTTCGGATTATGTGTATAGTTATAAACAAAATATGCGGCAAATTTTCCGTGATTTTCAAATTTGGGACAAGCATTGCTGTTGGTTATATCCGGAGAGCAGCTTGAGAATACTGAGGTTGAAGAGTCTCCGTTGTTTTGAACAATTTTCAATTCATTTTCATTTATTATAACAGAGGCAGTGTCCGGATTTCCCTGAGTACTGACAGTTTCGCCTTTATTGGATTGAAAATCGCTGAAACCGCCGGAAGGTGGTTCGCCACCTGTCGGTGCTTCCATGGCAACTTCGAAATTGCGCAATATTCTCAGGTCGAAATTTTTTGTAATAGTTATTCCGTTTGCGTCTTCAAGCCGAACTTTTATCAGTGCGGAACCGCTGTCTGATTCAGCTATTGAAAGCTGTTTCGTATCCGAATGAAGAGTAATTGTGTCGTTAGTAACACCGTTTGCGGATGTGCAGTCTCCTATGTTTTTCATTGAGTGCGTTTTATCGCTGTTATTTATTCCGAAATACATCTGGTTTTTGACGGTTGCGGAGTTGTCTGACTCAACACACCATTTGTACGGGCTTGTGCCGCCTTTGGGGGTGAGTTTGAAACTGTAGGTGTTTGACACTATCGCGTCAGGCAGTTTGTTCTGCTCTATACTCAGCGAACCGTCGCAGCCTGCCATAGCCTGTAACGTGCCCAGATTCATCCAGCCGACCACGTCATCGTTGCCGTTATTGAATGTGTATGTGTTGTCCGACTTGGTGTATTGCTGCTGTCCGTCCTCTCCGGTGCTGATAACAAGGAACGCTATGTTGTTTTCCGTGACCGCACCGTTTATGCTCATATCTGTGGTTTGCACGGAGCAGATGTCTGTGTCTTCAAGGTTTTCAGCTGCTGCGTATACAAGAGCTCTTCCGAACGTATCGTTTGTTTGAGAAGTTGCTCTGTCAAGTGTTGCAGGTAATCGTCTCCCTTTTACGGTATATGCCGCAATATCCTTAACTATCAGAGCTATATTGTTTCTTGTGGCTGTCTGTTTGTTGTTGTTGAAAGCGCCGAAAAGGATTTTCATTGCTCCGGCGGAAAGCACGCCGACAATGATAAGCACGATGGCAAGTTCAAGCAGTGTAAATCCTTTTTTGTTCATGTGTGTTCCAAATACCTTATATGTATTGAATTATATACCAAGTCAGGCTTTTTTTTAAGAGAAAATTATATTATTATATTGTTATGAAGATAAACGATAAAGGTTTTTCACTTATAGAGATGGCTATTGTGCTGGTGATATTCGGACTTGTTCTTGCGTCCGCATCATCTATCCTTACGCTTTTCGTCAACCGCGGCGGCGCAGAAAAAACAAGACAGATGATGGTATCGGATAAGAACGCCATTGTCAGCTATGCGCAGACTAATAAAGAATTGCCTGATGAAAACGACACGGAAACTGATAATGATTTTGAGGATGCTGTTTCGTATCCCGCCGACAGCAACAATCAGAACTTTTTTTATTATTCCGACCCTAATCTTTTGAAGTCCACATGGGGATTGACTAATGCTGCTTTTGCCAATATAAGCATAATTTGCGGTTTAAGCTCCACCAATACTTCCGTCAAATTGTGTGAAAACAAAGCCTGTACTTCCCCTACTTCAACAATAAGCAATGTTGCTTTCGTAATCGTCAGCAACGGAGAGAATAAAATCAGACAGACTGCTGTCAGCAGTAACGTGATAAATGTATACCCGCAGGGGACAGACCTTGTAGGGATTGATGATAGCGATGTTTCCACCACAAAAATGAAATACGACGACATTGTTGACTGGATATCCCTTGATGAATTGCGTTCAAAGGTCGGCTGCGACGGGGAAAGCATCAAATTTATGACTCAGACTCTTCCCTATGCGAAAAAAGGAACTGCCTACTCCGTGCGTCTTTATGTTGACGGCGGTATCCCTTATGCAGGAACAGGCAACGTAGCCCAATACGGGTTTAAAATTGAAGACGTTGACGATAACGCCGAACTCAGGACGGATGGACTGAAATTTTACTTTTCTGACAGTGATACAAACGAATTGCTTACCACCGCTTCAACATTCAGCCAGGGTTCTTTTGTAAGAATTGCAGGAAACAGTACAAATTTTTCTCAGCAAGTGTATAAAATAACTATACAGGTGCAGGACAGAACGATGTCGTCCAGCGCTCACTACACCAGAACATTTATAATAAACGCGACAAACTGACATGATAGAAAAAATAACACCTTCAAACGTAACATCAATATCCGCAGGGAAGAAGCAGAACATACAGAATACCGCTGTGTCCGACGTGCGCACGGAAGATACGGAAACGTCCGCTCCCGAAACACAGCAAACGTCTGCTCAGGTCAAAAGCAGGCTGGATTCTCCGTATTTACAGGCGCGCGATGTTCAGTCTAATGTCAGCTTTCAGCAGTCCAGAAGCTATGCTCTTCTGGATGTTAACAGCAAACTGCACGACCTGCGCAACCTCGCCATGCAGTATAAGAACAATGAACTGTCACTGCCGGAACAGGATGCCATCGTTGCAAAGGCGGAACAGGCGCTCTACGCCATCGACCAGACAGCCTCCTCTTCGCAGTTTCTCGGTACTAAGGTTATCAGCGATGCCGATTCGCGCGAGCTTGGGCTGGAGGTTATAAACCTCGAAGCGGGTGATCCTGTGGGACAGATTAACAGCGCAATGAAAAAGGTGGCTGCAAAACTTGCCATGAACAGCGCCCAAAGCGACACGGCAGACGTTCGTCTTGAGAATATCAAAAAATCAGCTGCCGAAATAATTTCCGAATTTCAGGCAGAACAGACGGCAAAAAGTATTATGAACTCGATACAAAACGCCTCTCCCGATGAGCTTTATTCCGGTCTTGACTCCTCAAAAGTTTCCGAACTCCTCGGAATCTGACAAATCTTAAATTAATCTGACATTTCTCCGCCCGTTCTGTTGTTTCCGCTTTGTCCCATGATATAATTGATATATCGCATCCGACATTTCAGGAGGGTGACCTATGGACATTCGAAAAATACGGAACATCGCTTTTATTTCTCACGGAGGTGCGGGCAAGACAAGTCTGGTTGAAGCCATTCTTTTCAACGCCAAGGCAACGAACAGAATCGGAAGTGTGGAAAACGGTACCAGTGTCATGGACTTTGACCCTGTTGAGATCGAAAGACATCTCTCCCTTCACGCAAAGGTCTGCTCAATCGAGTGGCTTGAAACCCTTATCAACATCGTGGACACACCCGGATATGCAAACTTCCTGCACGAAACAAGGGCAGGTTTGTCCGCCGTTGGCGGTGCAGTGGTAATAGCATCCGCCATCACCGGAGTTAAGGCTGAAACCCAGCGAGTGTGGAAATTCTCAGAGGAGTTTGACCTCGCCAAACTTATATTTGTCAATAAAATGGACAAAGAACGGGCGGATTTCTTCCGTGCTCTTGGTGACATCGAAAAATCATTCAAGATAGACCCGCTCCCTCTTTTTCTGCCCATCGGAAAAGAAGCAGATTTCAAGGGTATAATAGACCTTGTTAAAATGAAAGCATACATCTATCCGGCGGAACCAACTGCGGCGTATCAGGTTGAAGATATCCCGGCAGAACTGCTGCCGGAAGCTGAAAAATACAGAGTGAAGCTCCTTGAAGCGGTGAGCGAAACCGACGACAGTCTCATAGAAAAATATCTGGAAGAGGGCGACCTCTCCGAGGAAGAGATTACAGCCGGTCTGCGCGAGGGCACGATAGCCAAAAGATTTATCCCGGTTATATGCGGCTCCGCAGTGAAAAATATCGGTAGCAAACTGCTTCTGGAAGCTATCATAAAATATCTTCCGTCTCCTGTTGAACGCGAACACAGGATAGCCACCATGGAAGAGACAGGAGAAGAGATATTCGTTGACCCCGCAAGCAAGGAGTTTTCCGCATACGTCTTCAAGACGTTCATAGACCCGTTCGCAGGCAAGCTGACCATCTTCCGCGTCTATTCAGGCGAAATTGTTAACGACAGCGAGGTATTTAACACCAACGCAGGTAAAAAAGAGAAGATAACACAGCTTTATCTGTTACAGGGCAAAAACCACGTTAAGGTGGATAAGCTCACCGCAGGTCAGATAGGTATGGTTAATAAGCTGAAATATACCGAGACTTTCGATACCCTATGCGACCCCAAACGCAAACTGGCTTTCCCGAAATATCAGCTTGCCGAACCTGTTCTGGCATACTCCATCAAGCCCAAGTCAAAGGACGACGAGGACAAGGTTTCAATGGGCGTTCACAGGCTTATGGAAGAGGATGTCGGTCTGCGTGTGGACAGGGATGAACGCACCGGCGACCTGCTTGTTAAGGGTATGGGGCAGATGCATATTGAGGTTGTTGTTGAAAAGCTGAAAGACAAATTCGGTGTAAGCGTTGAGCTTAAAGCACCGAAAGTGCCCTATATGGAAACGATACGTAAACCCGCCAAAGGGCAGGGAAGATATAAGAAACAGTCCGGCGGACGCGGGCAGTACGGTGATGTTTTCATCGAACTGCACCCCAATAGCGGAAACGGATTTGAATTTGTTAACAGTATTGTGGGCGGCGCCGTGCCCAGACAATATATCCCTGCCGTTGAAAAAGGTATCATTGAGGCAGCGGGAGAGGGCGTTTTAGGCGGCTTTCCGATGATAGATTTCAAGGCGGTTTTGTACGACGGATCGTACCATACGGTGGATTCTTCGGAGATGGCATTCTCAATAGCCGGCTCCCTGGCATTTAAAAAGGTTGCAATGGATGCCAAACCTGTGTTACTTGAACCTATTATGAATCTGGACGTTTTCGTTCCCGACGACATGACGGGAGCCGTTATCGGCGATCTGAACTCCAGACGCGGACGTATTGTCAATGTTGAGCCTGAGACAAACGGTCAGCACATCAGATCGCAGGTGCCTATGTCTGAGGTATTGAAATATGCTCCGGATTTGCGTAGTATGACAGGCGGACATGGTATGTTCACCATGGAGTTCTCTCATTATGAGGAACTGCCGTCCCACCTTGTTGACAAAGTGGTAGCAGAAAATAAAGGGGCTTAATCCGGTTAGATGAATGAAATAAACCTGCTGAAATATCACAACAGGAGCGCCAGAGAGATACACATGCTCCTGACAGGGGAGCTGAGAGACGATTTTTTCAGCCGTGTGGTCTTCAGCGGAAAAGATAAGGCGGGTGGCAGACGTCAGGGTCTGTCCCTGCCTTTTATAATACTTGCCGCGTTCCTATGCTCTTTATCCCCGTCTTTTGTTATTTATACCAAGTACATAAAGCAGCATGAAATCACTGTTCCCGCCATAGATAAAACACTGAAGAATATAATGCCCGGATCCGATGCTCCGAAAAAAAAGGAGAAACCAGACCCTATGGTGCTGGAAGGCTATTCTAAAATAGGGGTGCTTGAAGAGGGCAGGTCTGAGGGGCAACAGGGCGTTATGATAGTTTCAGACTACGTCCCGCCGCAGGAAGAGAAAGAGGATAAGCCGGAAGAAAAAATTTCACCTATAACGAACATTGGCGAGCCTCCTAAACGTATCCCGCAGAGAAGCGTTGATCTCCTGCCTATTTATTCCGGTAATTATAAGATACTTTTTTCAGGTATCGACGGACAGGCAACAAAGGATGTTAAAATACTTGCCGATAATAATGACCTTAAAATGACCAGAATTGGTTCCGAACGACGCGAAAACAAAAAATGGCATGTATATAAATTCGATAGCCGCTCGACACTCGTTATTTCGGGCAGGAAGGTCAGATACATAAAAAGCTATGATGACAGTGGTTCCGCCATGGTTTTTCTTCAGGCAAACAATGTAAAAGGTTTAATAGTACCAGAAACTTCAAAGACAGACCTTTATGACATTGAGGTGTGTTGCACCAGTCAGGAGCTGGCACAGAAACTGGCAAATGCAAGCGGCATCGGACCCACAAAATATAAAATATTAAATGAAAACGATAAAAACCGTTGACGACAGGAATTTAAGCAGATACACTCAATAGTAGCGTGGAGGTTTATATGACTAAAGCTGATATTGTTGAGTTGATTCACGAGCGTCTCGGACTTACTAAAAAAGATATCGCAAAGGTTGTCGATGAACTTTTTACTGAGGTCCGCACAAAAATCCTCGAAAAAACTAACGTTAAAATTTCCGGTTTCGGTAACTTCGAGGTTAAAAAGAGAGGACGCAGAATAGGTCGTAACCCCAAAACAGGTATCGAAACTGTTATCGAACCCAGAACTGTTGTTGTCTTTCGCCCCAGCCAGATATTTAAAGACGAGGTAAATGACTAAGCTCTATTACAAAATAGGCGAAGTCTGCGAAATTACCGGTCTCAGACCATCTGTTTTACGTTTTTGGGAAAAAGAGTTTAAACAGCTTCGACCTTCAAAATCAGGCGGCGGTCAGCGGTTTTATACCGAGAAGCACGTCGAGCTTGTGCGTATGCTCATGAAGATGCTGTATGATGAAAAATACACTATCGAAGGAGCAAAGAAAAAGCTCAAGGGCTTAGGCGGTGAAGGTGAGCCGTGCGACAAAGCCGAAAATGAAGCTGTAAAAGCTGAACTCATTGATATACTTAAACTTTTAAACTCCTGACAAGCTCAGGAGTTTTTTGTTTTAGATTTACCACGGGATTTTCCAGTCCATGTGGGAAACCGCGCCAAGGCTCAGTTCGGCAAGCCTGTCTTCACTCGCGCAAGCGGCTTTCATTCTGAAACCTCAGGCTGACAAGGTTGCTTTGCTTTGCTCGTAAAGACTTATATTTGTTTTTGCGGGGAGCTGTCAGTGACGACGCGATCTCAATTTTTATACGCAAACCGCTCTTCACTCCTTGCTTTTATCCCGTTTTTCTGTATAGTCCTATCTCCGGAGATTAAAAAGATGAAATTTGATAAAAAAAGCGAAATCCTTATTACATGCCCTAAAGAGATACCTCAGTATCTTGAAAAAGAACTGAAAGAGCTGGGTTTTCCCGTGCTTTATACAAGAAAGGCGGCTGTCGCCACCGAAGGAACACTCAACGACTGTATCTTTCTGAACATGCATATCCGCACAGGACACCGTGTGCTCTGGTGTCTGGATAAATACAGAATACAGAACCCCGACGTGCTCTATAAAAACGGACGCAAACTGCCATGGGAGGAGATTATTCCTTCAAAGGGATATTTCAGCGTGTCTGCATCCGTTCTGAACGACACTATTAAGGATACCCGATTCGCATCCTATAAGCTGAAAGACGCAATAGTTGACCGTATGCGCGAGAAGACGGGTAACAGACCGGATTCAGGTCCTCAGGAGGACAAAACGGTCATCTTCCTTTACTGGAAAGAGAACGACTGCGCCGTTTACCTTGATACGTCAGGCGAACCCCTTTCAAGAAGGGGATACAGAACTAACCCCAATAAAGCACCGATGCAGGAAACTTTGGCAGCGGCTGTGCTTATGGCTACCGGATACGATGGCTCAACGCCGTTCGTCAACCCCATGTGCGGTAGCGGTACGATAAGTATTGAAGCGGCTATGATAGCCACCAATACACCTGCCGGAGCCTACAGAAAGAATTTCGGCTTTATGCACATCGTAGGTTACGACCCGAATGAGTATGAAAAGGTGCGTACAAAAGCTATGGACGGCGTGCGTAAAAAGCCTGATATCAAGATTCAGGCATCAGATATAAGCCGTGATGCTATCGTTGCTGCACAGACAAACATAAAGAACGCAGGCTTTGAAAATCTGATACACATTCAGCGTTGTGATTTCAGAGACAGTCACCTGCCTAAAAGCGGTAACTTCATTCTGGTGGTGAATCCTGAATATGGTATGCGGCTTGGTGATCAGCAGATGCTTGAACCCATATACGAGGCTCTTGGTGATTTCTTTAAGCAGAAATGCAAGGGCAGCAGATGTTTTATATTTACGGGCAACCTTGACCTTGCCAAAAAGGTTGGCTTGAAAGCATCCCGCAGACACGTCTTCCACAACTCAAACATCGAGTGCCGCCTTTTGGAATTCGAGATGTATGAAGGAACAAAAAGGGTAAAGACTGACGAAGAAACATCAGGATGATGTTCGCGGAGTGAGCTGAAACGTCTTTAGACGTTTTGGCGAGCAGAGCGTGAGCGCAGGAAGGCATTGCCGACCTGAGCGTTGATATTTTTTCCCATGACGGGAAAAAATATTTGTTTAGATAAAACATCAGGATGATGTTCGCGGAGTGAGCTGAAACGTCTTTAGACGTTCTGGCGAGCAGAGCGTGAGCGCAGGAAGGCATTGCCGACCGGAGCGTTGATATTTTTTCCCATGACGGGAAAAAATATTTGTTTAGACAAAACATCAGGATGATGTTCGCGGAGTGAGCTGAGATCGCGTCGTCGCTTGCGCTTCTCGCGAAGACGTATGGTTTGTCTTTGCGAGGACTGAAAGGACGAAGCAATCTCGTCGTCAATTCGTCCGGCAGCAGACATGGCAATCTTGTTAAAAACTGCTATAATAGAATAAATAACACCGAGAGGCTATGTATGTTCTGGACAGGATCAATACTGTTTTTTATCGCTATTCTGCTGGGATTCAAATTCAAATTCTTTCAGCTGGTGGCACTGGTGATAGTGCTGATATACGTTATCCTTGTGCCTTACTACTTTCTCATTATGAAGACGTGTCGCAACTGCGGACAGAAGAACCCGCCATTCAGAAAGAAATGTTCTTGCTGCGGCGAGGAGAACTGGAGACAGCGCTGAAAATCGGTTGACCTCTTTTCTGCGTGGGCATACAATCCCTGATGCAGAAAGTTGAGAATATCGTCAGCTATATCAAAAAATCCCGTTTTGGCGAATATGTTTGTTTTAACAAGGTTTTCGATGCGAAAGAGGCGGAGACAGTACCTCTCAGCATAATAGAATCCGCGATAATACGCGATGCGCTCGCAGACACAGGCATTGAATCGCTCTACACCCATCAGGCGGAGAGCTACGAAGCTGTGCGCCGCGGAGAAAACGTTCTTATAACCACCCCCACCGCGTCCGGCAAATCCCTCTGCTATAATTTGCCTGTCATAGAGGATATCTACCATAACAGAAACATCACCGCACTCTATCTGTTCCCGCTGAAAGCGCTGGGCAGAGACCAGATGCGCAGTCTGGACAATTTTTTAAGCCATATTCCCCTTGGGGCGGGCATAAAAACCGCAGTTGTTGACGGCGACACGGACAAAAAGCTGCGCCGTAAGATACAGAAGGACAGACCGAACATAATATTCAGCAACCCTGACATAATCCACTATTCCGTCCTGCCAAAACGGGATGAGTGGAGCGATTTTCTTTCGGGGCTGAAATACATAATAGTTGATGAACTTCATACCTACAGAGGAGTTTTCGGTAATCACGTTTATAATCTTTTCGCTCGCTTTATGCGCCTGTTTCCCAACGTTCAGATAATCTCCTGTTCCGCCACCATAGGCAATCCGCTGGAACTGGCGGAGACTATGTTCGGGCGTAAATTCACTCATATAGATAAAAACGGCGCACCTCAGGGCAGGCGCCATTTTATGCTGATAAGCCCCGATATACCCCTTGTTACCATGAGCAGTTTTCTGCTGAAAACCAATATAGAATCGGGATTGAAGACCATCTGTTTCACGAAATCCAGAAAGCAGACCGAGCGGATATTTGCTAATCTGCTGAACTCAGACAGTTCATACGCAAAAATTGTTTCCTCCTATAGGGCAGGATTTCTGCCGGAAGAGCGCAGGGAGATAGAGAAAGACTTAGCTGAGGGACGTTTAAAAGCTGTTGTGTCAACTTCCGCATTCGAGCTGGGTATCGACATAGGAGGCGTGGACTGCACGCTTCTGGCTGGCTATCCGGGGTCTCTGATGAGCCTCTGGCAGAGAGCGGGCAGGAGCGGACGACGCGGCACAGACAGTTTGATAATCATGATAGCCGGTAACGACGCGCTCGATCAATATTATGTGAAACACCCTGAAAAGCTCTACGAATCAGCGTTTGAAAACGTAGTGCTGGATACTGAGAATGAGAATGTAAACAAGGCGCACATCAAATGTGCGGCATATGAGAAGCCTATATCCGTTCATGAGGAGTATTACGCGAAAAACAGCGAGCTGATAAACAGGATGGCGCTTGAGAGCAGTCTGTTTGTGAACGGTGAAGGGACGGAGTTCTTTACTCTGGCGAAATACCCCTATATGGAGGTTGATCTCCGTATGGCGGGCGACAGCTACACAATTCACTGCAACAATACGCTCATTGCAACCTCGTCCGGCAGGCGTGCCTATATGGAAAATTTCGAAGGCGCCATCTACATGCACAGAGGCAATAACTTCATCATAACGTCTGTGGACAAGGCTAAGCGGGAGATACACGCGGAGCCGTTCCGGGGCAACTATTACACTATGCCGAACACCGTTAAGCAGACCATGGTTGAAAAGACCATCCGCGAGACCGTAATCAAAGGCATAAGCGGCGCTTTCTGCGGGCTTAGAGTTACCGAACAGCTTGTGGGGTTTTCAAAGATTTCCACCCGTACAGGGGAGAAGATAGCCGATACCGAGCTTGATGAAGTGCCGATACAGTTTGTCACCAAGGGACTGTATGTGCTGATACCGGATGCAGTTAAGCGCTCTGTTGAGGACGCCGGCTATAACTTCATGGGCAGCATCCACGCTTTCGAGCACGCTATGATATCGGTGATTCCTACATTTTGTCTGGCTGCCCGCGACGACGTAGGCGGGATATCCTACCCGTTCCATCCGCAGCTGCAAAGTTCCGCCGTGTTCATGTACGACGGTTATCCGGGCGGTATAGGGATAAACGAGCGGGTCTTCGGGATAATTGACAAGCTGATGGAACGAACTCTTGAGCTTGTGCGCGGCTGTGAGTGTGAGACAGGATGTCCGGCGTGTATATATTCGCCAAAATGTGGCAGCGGGAACTATCCATTGGACAAGCAGGGCGCTGTGCATATCATGGAAATGCTTCTGAAAGGCGGATTTGAGATGAAAAATACCGAGATTACTGACACACCGAGAACCGATACTCTTGTTTACGATATAGAGACAAAATATTCCGCAGACGACGTCGGCGGTTGGAAAAATGCCGACAGGATGGGCATATCCGTGGCGGTTATCTATTCGTTTGAAAAGGACTCATACGAAACCTATACCGAAGGTCAGGAAGAGGCGTTCATCCAGAGGCTTGAAGGTGCGAAGGTCATAATAGGTTTCAATAACATAGGTTTCGATAACAAGGTCATCACAGGTTATCGCAAGCCGGATTTCACAAAGACCATAGTGTTCGATATGCTGGCTGACGTGCTTAATACCACCGGGCGCAGGTTTTCGCTGGATAATCTGGCTGGTGCGTCCATCGGTGCAAAGAAGAGCGCCGACGGTCTTCAGGCGCTTGAGTGGTATAAGCAGGGCAGGATAGATCTGATAGCGGAATACTGCAAAAAGGACGTTGAGGTAACAAAAAACCTCCTGCTCCACGGAATGGAGGGAGGTTTTATTAACGCTGTTCTCAAGGAGGGGGCGGTTATCCGCGTCCCCGTTAGCTGGGATACGTTAAGGCGTCTTTAGACCGCTGACAGAGGTTTATAAATATGAGACTGCTTCGCTTCTCTCGCAGAGATTTGGCTTTTTTTGTCTTCGCGAGGAATGTAATGACGAAGCGATCTCATTATTGCAGTTGTCATCAACAGTCAGTGAGGTTTTACGATGTCTTTAATCCCTTCTCTTTGCTGAAAACCATCACCTGCGCGATGTTATAAACGTGGTCGGCCGCTTTTTCAAGGTTATTGATTATGTCTACGAAGAGAAGCCCTGAGTTTATGTTGCATTTGCCCTCGTTTAGCCTGTGCATATGATTGTTCTTGAATTTTTTACGCAGACTGTCCACAAGCTCTTCATCGTTAAGATCAATCTCTTTTATGTCGTCGTCCGTGCCATAATGTGCGATGGTCGCAACGGCGAACCTTTCAACTACGTCGAACATATATTTTATCTCTCGGTCAGCTTCTTCTGAGAACTCCATATTTCTACGGAGCATCCTGTCGGTGAATTTGGCGATGTTGTCTGCATTGTCACCGAGCTTTTCAAGGTTTTGTATAACGTGGGTGAGTTCTTCGATTGTTTTCGCTGTGGATGCGCTGATGTTTTGTCTGGAAAGCTGTGAAAGAAATTCGTTAAATTCCTTCTCGTAAAGGTCGAGCTTAATTTCCATGGGTTTTATGTCAGTGAGCTTAGATGTCTTGTTGTTGTAAGAGTCCTTTGCCAGATGGAGCATATCAAGGGATATCCTGGACATGTTCACAACCTCTTTCTTCGCCTGTGCAACGGCAATAGACGGGGTTTTAAGCATGTTTGCATCCAGACGGAGCATCTTTGTCAGAGTGTTTTCCTCAGGCTTTATTATGCGCTCGCAGAGTTTTGCTATAAGCGGCAGGAAGGGGAGGAACACTATGGTGTTTATAATGTTGAAAGTGGTGTGTATGTTGGCTATGTGCCTTGCTATGTTCGGCTTGGAACCATCGGCGGCGATGAAATCCACCGCGCCTGGGGTCATATAGTCAACGAAATGGATTAGGAACGGCAGCAGGATAAGCATATAGCAGACGCCGATGAAATTGAACAGGAAATGTCCCAGCGCCGCCTGTTTTGCTGTCCTGTTTGCACCTATTGCCGCAAGGTTTGCCGTAATGGTTGTACCTATGTTCTCGCCCATAACAAGCGCAGCAGCGGCTGTGAAATCCAGTATGCCTGTGGATGCAAGGGCTATGGTGATACCGACTGTCGCGGAGCTGCTCTGTACAATCATGGTGAGCACAGCACCCGCCATGCAGGCGATAATGGGGTTTTTACCGAAGAAGACGAACATATCCACGAATCCCTGCATTTCACGCAGAGGTACGAATGATTTTGTCATGGTCTCCATTCCGAAGAAGAGAAGACCGAAACCGAGCATTATCTCGCCGTAATATTTGAGTTTTGAGTTTGAGCTGAACATCGCCAGCACAACGCCTATACCGATGCAGGGCATGGCAAGAGCTGTAACCTTAAATGCTATCATCTGTGCTGTGATGGTTGTGCCTATGTTGGCGCCGAAAACAACGCTGAGTGCCTGCATGAGGTTCATAAGTCCCGCGTTAACGAAACCGACGACCATAACTGTTGTTGCTGATGAACTTTGAATGACCACCGTAACGGCGGTTCCCACGAGAGTGCCTATGAATCTGTTTGAAGTGAATTTTTCGATGATGCTTTTAAGACCTTCGCCTGCGCTTTTCTGTAACCCTTCGGACATGAGTTTCATACCGAAGAGGAACATACCCAGTCCGCCCATCGTGCCGAACAGGATTTCCACCCATAGGGAGTCGAACATATGCCACCGCCACTGATTTTATAGTCAGCGACAGGATACAGAACTGTTAAAAAAATGCAAGACAAAAGTCAGGGATTTGTAATGTTAAATTTTTGTCAAATCAGACATTATCTTGATTTTTCTCCTTTTCTTCAAGGACTACCGTAAACGTATTGCCGTTTTTCTTATTAGTTTTGACAAAAACTTTTCCATCGTAAAGACTGACAATGTGCTTAACTATTGAAAGCCCCAGCCCGGTGCCTGTGGAGTTCTGATTTTTTGATTTGTCCATGGTATAGAATCGTTCGAAAATCCTCTGTTGTTCCTCAACAGGGATAGCCGGACCTTCGTCCTCGACGTTAAGGGTTATCTTTCCGTCCGCCTGTTCAAGACTTACGGCGATATTGTTTCCTGTGGAATATTTGACGGCGTTGTCAACCAGATTGGTTACGACGCTCATAAGGTGTTCGCGCAGGATATAGACGTCCGACGCGTTTGTTTCAAATGTAATATTCTGGGGTCTGTCGTTGTAGTAAGCATCGATCTCCTCTCTGAGTTCTGCTAAATTTGTCGGCTCCTCGATACTTATGTCCTCACGGAGCATTTCCAGCCTGTGGAGCTTGAGAATGTCGTTTATCAGCAGGTTCAGCCTGTTCGAGCTGCTATAGATTATGTTTATGAATTTGTCATGGAACTTCTTGTCCATGTCCGGATCGTTCATAATAGTTTCTGAATAGCCCATGATCATTGCCAGCGGAGTTTTAAGCTCGTGTGTGATGTTGCCTATCAGCTCGGTTTTGAACTGTTCGTATTCTGCGCGCTCTGTCACATCGAAGAAGGCGACCAGCTTTTCGTTGTCAAAAACTCTCATATAAACTTCGTAAACGCGTCCTCTGAGGTTCTTTTGCAGTCTTTTGGAATCAGTGCTTGTCAGTATGTCTGTAAGGAATGAGAGAGCTTCCATATCGTTGGTCTGTTTTATTATATTCTGCCCTTCTTTAAGGTTGAAAGCGAGATACTGTGCGGCTCTCTGGTTAAAGTGCAGTACGGAATCTTTGTTGTCCAGCAGGATGATTCCCTCTTCAAGTATACCGAATATGTGGTTCAGCTTCTGCTTTTCATGTTCAAGCTGTTTCGTTTTCTGGAGCATGGAATTGTATATTCGATAGATAACGCTTACCAGTTTTGTGAGTGTCTTATCGCTGAAAGATGGGAAATATACTTTGGTTTCACCCGCTTCTATTCTGTCTGCCACAAGTGAAAGCTGGTGGATAGGGTTGCTGATTCGTCTTGCGAGATAAAGAGATATCATCCCCACTGTTATGAACAGGAAGATATAGGTTGTGACGTTTTGTTTCAGTTGTTTTGCCTGAATGGCGGTTATATCTGCCATTGGGTATGAAACACGCAGAACCAGATTGTCGTTATATTTAACGGCATAGTAGTTCATGGCTTCTTCTGTCGTTGTGCTTCTTCTTATGGAGCTGCCCGAACCTTTTTCAAACGCTTCAACGACCTCTGGTCTTGCCGAGTGGTTTTCCATCTTCTGAATATGAGGGAGGTCGTAATATGAATCGTCAATAACAGTACCGTTCTTTTCGATAACCGTAACACGGATATTGGTGTTTTTCGACAGTTCAGCAAGTTTTGCATGTACCTGCGGATCGAAACTTTCGCTGAAGTGATATCCTTTAAGTATTTCCGCTTTGTTTTCCATCTCTGAGTGGAATTTTGCCGATTCCGCCTGAAGCGTGACATTGTTGCTAACTTTCCATCCGAAACCGAGTATGATGGCAACGGGAATATAAATTATCAGAAATACTTTAAGGTATGATCTCATATGTCTGCTCTGTATCCTATTTTCGGTACTGATTTTATGAATGAACCCTTATCTCCGAGTTTTTTACGGAGAGATGAAACGTGTGTGTCCACAGTTCTTGTGTATACGTCGGATTCGTATCCCCACACGGCGTTGAGAATCTGGTTTCTGGTGAAGACCCTTTTCGGGTGTTTCAGAAGCATGAGAAGAAGTTCATACTCCTTATTAGTAAGGCTCACGTCCTCTCCGTCAACCGTAACCGTGTAGTTGCCGGTATCAATATTGATACCGTTTATGGATATCACTTTCGATTTTATGGCGGGGTTTCTGCGCAGTATGGCGTTTATCTTTGCGATGAGTATTTTGATGCTGAACGGCTTCGTAAGGTAGTCGTCCGCGCCCATCTCAAGTCCGTTTATGATATCCTGCTCGGTGTTCTTTGCCGATATGATGATAATCGGCACACCGGAGAATTTTTTATTGTTGCGCACAATCTGCAAAAACTGCATCCCTTTCAGTCCGGGAAGCATGAGATCCAGAAGGATGATATCCACGTCGTTGTTTTCGAGGTGGATAAGACCTTCGTTTGCGTTGTCGAAACAGATGGTTTCGCAGTTTTCTTTAGAAAGGTTATAGGAGATCAGATCTCTTATCTCCTCGTGGTCTTCAATGACAAGGACTTTTATCATGCTTCCTCCTCTTCAACGTTGATTACGGTGTGGCGGATAATCTTGCCCTCAACCATGTAGTAGACCATTTCCGCAATGTTTGTCGCGTGGTCGGCTATTCTTTCCAGTCGGCGGGAGATATTCAGCAGAGAAAGCACTGTGTGCAGTTTGCTCACATCTTCCATTGTGTATGTCAGAAGCTCTCTCATGACCTGATCGTGGAGCTGGTCTATTATATCGTCACGTTTAATAACGTCGAAAGCCATCTTGGTATCGGAGTTAAAGAAAGCCTCCAAAGCGTCGTGTATCATGCCTGTCGCTATGTCCGCCATCTTTGGTATGTCAATGTAGGGTTTAAGCTGGGGTTGTTCGGAAAGTTTGATAGAGTCGCGGCATATGCTGACCGCGTGGTCGCCAACGCGCTCGATATCAGTAATTATGCGTGTTGCTGTGATGATATATCTGAGGTCTACTGCTTTCGGTTCGAAAAGCGCCAGCATTTTTACACAGTGCTCGTCGATGTCAACGTCCAGCCTGTCGAGTCTTTCGTCAATCTCGATAACGGAAAGGGCAAGTTCCTGATCGCGGTTCACAAGTGATTTTATGGATTCCGCAACCATTCTTGTTGCTGTGGTCGCCATCTCCGCGAGCATACCTTTGAGCTGGATGTATTCTTTTTCGTGTCTGAATGCTGTCATATTTTCTCACCTCATTAATACCGAAGGAGTTTGTGTATTTGCCAGTATAACATTAATTACGGCAAATTGAACCCTTTCGGCTTCTGCACAACAATAATTAAGTTGTGTAAGATGTCTGTGAAACTAATGTCAAAGAAATGTAAAATTATTGGTTTTGTGTCAGAAAGTGCGTGTTTTGTTCAGGATGGTGACGTGTTCGGCAACCGCTTTTCCGATCACGGAGAGAAGAAGCTGAACCTCCCTTTCGGTGAAATTTTTCGATTCGGTCATAAGCCGCAGCTCTTCGAATATTTTGTCAGGATTCTGAGCGTTAAGACATCCGAAGGTGTCCAGAAAAATACGCATCTTGCCTATAAAAGCGTCTATCAGCTTTCTGTCTGCATATTTTATATCGGTTTCAGGTGTTTTGTTGGGAGTGTTCTTTATCTCCCACAGAACCACAAGTACTGCCTGCGCAAGGTTCATGCTGGGGAACACATCGGATGTATCCAGACTGACAAATCTGTGGCAGGAGGAAAGCTGCGTGTTTGAAAGCCCCGCCTTTTCGTTCCCGAAAAGAAGTCCGGCTGTCATGCCTTTGGATGTGATATCTGCGAGTGTGTTTTTCAATTCAGAAAGTGGAATATGGAGCCCTTCAGTTGCTGGCGTGCGCATACTGATACCTATTATCTTGTCAGAACCTGTCAGAAGGTTGTCAAAATCTTTCGCATGGCGGGCATTCTGAAGGATATTCTCCGCTGCCAGTGCGTATTTAAGCGCGGTTGGATGGAGCCTGTCCAGTTTTCCGTAATATGAGAGGTCTGAGAAGCCGGTATTCGCCATTGCGCGGGCTATGAAGCCCAGATTGACAGCTCCCTCAGGATTTGCGAGCAGAACCCTTATACCATTCAAATCAGCTTGTCCTGTTGGATATTCTCAGGATTCTTTCATAGTTGGTCATAACCGCTCTGTAATACTTTTCCGATACGTTTCCGCCGCTGCGTATCTGTTTCTGAAGGTTGCCCGGACCCATGTTATAGGCTATCAGAGCATATTTCTGATTGTCATACTTGTTCAGAAGGTATGCCAGATAGCTTATCCCTATGCGGATGTTTTTTTGTGGATCGAAAAGGTCGGAACGGTTTTCAAGGTTGATGTTGTCGTGCATGTCGGAAACATAGAAGGCTGTGCCGGGGAGAACCTGCATAAAACCCACCGCTCCCTTGTTCGAGACGACATGTCTGCGGAATGAACTCTCCGTCTTGATAACCGCCAGAACCAGATACGGGTCTATGCCCTTTTCAAAAGATTCCGAAGCTATGAGGTAGGCGAAGTCCATATAGTTCATACCGCCTGTATTGGGACGGTATATTTCCAGTACGTTTTTGATGTCCATAACCAGAGCTGCGAACGAAAGCCTGCGTTTTTCGTTTTCCAGACTGTTTGAAAACTGTCTGTAACTCTCTGAATCGATGTTATTTTCTGAGCTTATTCTGTCAACTGTTGAGCTGATCGCGGTGAGATAGACCACGTTCATAATAAGAAATCCGAAAACAACAATTGTTATGGACACAAAGAGTGCTGCCAGAGTATTCTGTGCCCTATTAGTAATTCGTATGTTTAACATGATTCCCGATAGTTTTGTGTTTTGAGCATATTGATGACTACAAAATATTAGCCGGAGCGGCAAAAGTAAAGGGAAATTTTCCAAACGAAGGCAGGGCGCAGATGTACAGATACCCCAAGTTATTGAGAGGAAAGTTCATAAAAAGATATAAAAGATTTTTCACAGACGTGCTGATTGAGGGCGAAATTGTCACCGCACATAATCCAAATACAGGTACCATGAAGTGTATTGTTCAGGAGGGCAGGGATGTTATCCTCTCTGTTTCAGACAACCCCGACCGGAAGTTGAAATATACACTGGAAGGCTTTCTGGTTGACGGCAAATGGGTGCTGACAAACACTATACTTATGAATACCGTTGTTAAACGCGGGATACTTGATAACGAAGTTGAGGAGCTTAAAGACTGTACGGCTCTCAAAAGCGAATATAAATTCGGCGACGGGCGCATAGATTTTTACGGTGAGCGGGCAGGGGGAAGGTTTATTGCCGAGGTGAAGAACGCCACGCTTTTCGACGATGAATACTGTATGTTTCCGGATGCGGTTACAGAGCGCGGACGAAAACATATTGGGCTGCTGCTGGATGCAATGGAGCAGGGATATACGCCTTATATGATATATGTGTGTCAGGTGGACAGACCGTTTTTCCGCGCCGCGCATGAGATCGACCCGAAATATTCGGAGGCGCTTGATGATGCCTGCGGAAAAGGGCTGAACGTAATAACAGTCATGACTGATTTCGATATCGAAAAGGGAGAGGTTCGGCTCGTCAGGGGTGGACGTTTCAGCCGCTGAGACAAAGGGGTTCGCAGAGACATTTTTTTGTCTTCGCGAGGGCTTTATGCCCGAAGCGATCTCATATTAGTTTGATTTTGTCCTCTCGTTAACGACTCAGAGCAGACCGATGAGACGGGTAAGATATCCCTCGTCGTCCGTCTGTCCGGTCTTCACCATATAGTCAAGCTCGGCGAACACACCGAAAAGGTTGGTAAGCTCGTGACGCTTCCACGCTTTCGCTCCGGTCTTTATCCTGTCCAGCAGAAAGAAGCGGTTCTCTTTGACCATATCCTTCGAAACCTGCATACCGTAAACGTCGCGCATCCGCTTGAACAGCAGGTTTATCAGTATCCTCAGGTTCTCGCCGGACTCTATGAATTCCGTCAGCAGAACGAAACATTCCTTCCGCTTTCTGTATGTGAAATTATCTATGAAAACGAATATGTTGTCCTGACGTTTTGCTGTAATGGCTTTGAGAATGTCGGACTGGTTTTCCGGTTTCTTATATGCGAAAAAGGCTGTGAGTTTATCAACTTCACTCTTGACCATGGACAGGTTGCCGTCAAAAAGCTCGTTTATCTGCCCCGCTGCGGATGTATCTATTTTGAAACCGGCATCGGAGAACATTCGGATAACTTTGCCGGTGATATCCTGTTTTTTGCTCTCTTCTACCAGAAGGTTGAAGCCAGTGGCGGCAAGCACCTCCGATAGTTTCTTATCGGTTTTGGTCTCTTCCGTCATTATTATAATGGATGATTCGATGCAGTTTGCGCAGCTTTTTACAAAGGCTGCCTTGTCCTTAACGTCACCGAATGATTTAACTACCGCCGCTTTGGACTCGCTGAAAAGCGGAGCGGAGCTGATGAAACCGAAAAATGAACCGCCGGAGAGTTCTTCGGGGTTGAAGGTTTCCGTTTCGCAGTCCTCTATCTTTTCCAGTATCTTTTTCGACTGCTCGTCCTGAAAAAAGCTGCTTCCGGCTATATACCAGAAGGGCTTACCTGAGGTTTTCAAACTCATATCTGAAATCTTCAAGGGCTGTTCTGACAGCCTGACGTATTGCGTCGTTTCTGTTCGCCAGCGAACTGGAAAGTGATGACGTTTGGCTGTAGGTCACTGTTGAAGCGAAATTACGCGAATATTTGTTTGCACCGGTTTTATCCTTAACAACAACATTGACGACGACGGAAAGGTCAAAAGTTGCTGTCTGACCGGACGTAAGTTTAACCGCTGAGGCTGAAGTTACGTTCGTAAGAGTGATGTAGCCTATGTTATCTGTCGTATCCTTTCTGCCCAATGCGTTGATGGATGCGAAGTATGACTTCACTTCGTTTGTGAAAAGCTGATCCACATCAACTTCTTTAGAGGTGTTTTCTATGGAAGCGGGATATATGGCGAATGAAGCCTTTCTTCCCGTCAGGGCTATCTTATAGCCGCATCCGTAAACAAAAAGCGTTATCAGAAGAACGGAAAGAAGGGCTTTCTTTTTCATGTTATTTCACCACGAAGTTGACCAGTTTATTGGGAACGTATATCTTTTTCACAAAGGTTACGTTCTCTGTGTATTTTGCCACGTTTTCGTTGGCAAGGGCAATATCAAAAACGTCGTCCTGCTTCATATCTCTTGAAACGTTGATCTGTCCTCTGAGTTTACCGTTGACCTGAACAGCAACGACAATCTCGTCTTTAACGGTGTGTGCTACGTCAAATTTCATCCATTCGGCTCTGGATATCAGTCCTTCCATACCTGCCATCTCCCACAGTTCTTCGCAGAGGTGCGGTGTGAACGGGGCAAGGAGTTTTACGAGCGTCACCAGACACTCTTTAAAGAGTGCCTTATGCCCGTCCTTGATCTGAGATTCGGCAGCATAAAGGCTGTTTACGAACTCCATCATAGCCGCAACAGCGGTGTTGAGCTGATAACGTTCGATATCTTCCGTAACCTTTTTAACTGTTGAGTGCAGGGCGAAAAGCAGCTCTTTTGTGAGCGCATCGTCAGCAGAACCGGACTGTTCGGTCTTAATAAGCTCAAGGTTGTTGAAAACAAGCCTGTATACTCTGTTCAGGAACCTGAAAGAGCCTTCAACACCGGAATCGCTCCACTCAAGCTCTCTTTCGGGCGGGCTTGCAAAGAGGATGAACAGCCTTGCTGTGTCCGCGCCGTATGTCTGTATGAGCTTATTGGGGTCGATAACGTTCTTTTTGGATTTGGACATTTTTTCAACGCGCCCGATGGTGACGTCTGCGCCGCATTTTGCGCATTTGCCGTCTTTTGACTCTTCTGGGAAGAGCCAGCCGTCGTTAGGGCATTTGTATGTCTCTTTGCAGACCATTCCCTGCGTAAGCAGTCTTTTGAACGGCTCGTCGATGGAGACGTAGCCGAGATCCCGCAGCACTTTTGTGTAAAAGCGTGCATAGAGCAGGTGGAGGATGGCGTGTTCGATACCGCCGATGTACTGGTCAACGTTCATCCAGTAGTTTGCATCGTCCTTGTTAAAGGGTGCAGTCTCGCATTTCGGTGAAGTGTATCTGAGGAAATACCATGATGATTCCATAAAGGTGTCCATGGTATCGGTTTCACGTCTTGCGGGTTTGCCGCATTTGGGGCATGTGGTGTTTACGAATGATTCAACCTTGTCCAGCGGGTTTCCGCGCATTTCGGGGTTAAAATCCACATCCGGCAGTTTTACCGGAAGCTGGTCGAATGGCACGGGTACGCTCCCGCAGCAGTCGCACTGGATGAAGGGGATAGGCGCTCCCCAATATCTCTGGCGTGATATCTGCCAGTCGCGCAGACGGTAGTTGACCGTGCTTTTGCCGAGATTGTGGCTGTCCAGATAGTCCACTATCGCTTTCTTGGCGGATTCGTTGTCCGTTCCGTCGAAAGTGCCGGAGTTTACCAGCTTACCTGCACCTGTGTAGGCTTCGGTCATTGTCTCAAGCTCAAGCCCGTCTTTGGGCATTATAACTATTTTCAGTTCGCAGCCGTACTTTTTAGCAAATTCAAAGTCCCTCTGGTCGTGTGCGGGAACAGCCATAACGGCTCCTGTTCCGTAGTCCATGAGAACGAAGTTCGCAAGGAAGATGGGCATGTGGTATCCGTTGACCGGATTGATGGCGTATCTTCCTGTGAAAACACCTTTTTTCTCTTTGTCGTCTGCCATGCGGTTTATCTTGTCGTCTTTCAGTATGGAATCGATGAACTCAAGTCCCTCTTTTTCCTGCTCCGTTCCGGCGAGGAGTGACTTTGCCATTTGGTGTTCGGGGGCAAGGGACATAAAAGTTGCGCCGAAGAGCGTATCGGGGCGTGTTGTGAACACGGTTATCTTTTCATCCGAATGGGTGAGGGCGAAGTTGATTTCGGCACCGTATGATTTGCCTATCCAGTTCTGCTGCATCGTGAGAACCTTTGAAGGCCATCCGTCCATGGTGTCGGTACATTCGAGGAGTTCGTCAGCGTAATCGGTTATTTTCAGATACCAGCCGTCAAGTTCTTTTATGCGTACGTCATGTCCGCAGCGCCAGCATTTGCCGTCCTCAACCTGTTCGTTGGCAAGAACGGTGTTGCAGTCGTCGCACCAGTTAAGCAGAGATTTCTTTTTATACACCAGTCCTTTTTCATACATCTGTATGAATACCATCTGCTCCCATCTGTAATATTCGGGTTCGCAGGTGGCAACTTCTCTGTCCCAGTCATACGACAGACCGAGCTTTTTAAGCTGTGTCTTCATATAGCTGATGTTGGATTTTGTCCAGACGGCGGGGTGTGTTGAATTCTCTATTGCTGCGTTTTCCGCGGGCAGACCAAACGCATCCCACCCCATGGGGTGAAGTACGTTGAAGCCCTGCATGAATTTATATCGGGAGATCACGTCGCCTATTGCATAGTTGCGAACGTGTCCCATATGTATTTTACCTGAAGGATAGGGAAACATTTCGAGACAATAGAATTTTTCTTTATTTTTATCTGTTTCGACTTTGAAGAGTTTTTTATCTTCCCAGATTTTCTGCCATTTTTCTTCGATTTCCAAAGGGGTGTATTTCATTTAAGAGCCTCCGATTGCTGAGAGTAAAAACTATCAAAAATAGGTTAATATATCAAGAATTATTGAGGTGCAATTTAAATGACACTTTTTTTCTTTTTTGCTTAAACAAAAACTGCTATAATACATAAAATATCAAACAGGGCTGCCTTAATGATTACCGAAAACGGTTTTATTGAACTTGCATACTCACTTGTGAGGATCCGCGATCTTGACGAATTGCTCGACACCATGCTCGGAAGAATAAGAGATATGCTCTCTGCGGATGCGGGAAGCATATTTATTTATGATGAGGATCATGACGAGTTGATTTTCAGTTATACCCAGAACGATTCCATTGACCTTCCTTTTAAAAAATTCCGCATGAAGGCGAACGAACAGAGCATCGCTGGCTTCTGCGCTGTCCGCAACAGTCTGATAAAGCTGGATGATGTCTACAATCTTGATACAAAATTCCCGTTTAAATTTAATCAGAGTTTCGACGAGATGTCCGGCTATCGCACAAAATCTATGCTGGTTTTCCCCATTAACGACATAAACGGCAGGTTGATAGGTATTTTACAGCTTATCAATAAAAAAATTAAGGACGTTCCTGTAAATAACGAAACTGTAGAGGAGGCTGTCGCAGCCTTTAACGCGCAGGACGAAACCACTGCACACTCGCTGAGCGGTATAGTGGGAATGGCACTTGAGAACGCACTTCTTTACGACAGTATCGAGGCGATGTGGGAGGGCTTCATTCAGGCGTGTATGACAGCGATAGACTCCCGCGACCCTGTTACAGGCGGTCACAGCGAACGCGTCACCACACTTACCCTTGCGATTGCGGAGGCAATGAGTGATGATACGGAAATTTTTCCCAATTTCGTTCTTACTGCGGAGCAGCTCCGCTCATTGAAATATTCATGTATGCTTCATGATTTCGGAAAACTGGTTATCAGCGAGAATATCCTGCAAAAAGCGGATAAACTGTATCCCGGAATGATGGATGTCATACGTTACCGCTTCGGCATGGCAAAGGCTGTGGCAAAGGCAGAGGGAAAGCCGCAGGAAGTTATTAACGAGCTGGACACCCTGCTTGAAAAGGTATATATGGCGAATATTCCCACCGTTCTGGATGAGGATACGGCAGCCGGAATAGACAAATGCCTCAATTATATATTCGAAGACATCGACGGTAATAAGCACCAGTTGCTCACCGAAAAAGAATATAATTATCTCAGCATAAAACGCGGTTCTCTGACAGCAAGCGAAAGGGATATAATCGAAAGCCACGTCAAACATACATACGAATTTCTCAGCAAGATCCCATGGACCAAGGAACTTAAACAGGTGCCGACAGTTGCCGCCATGCACCATGAAAAGCTGAACGGTAACGGATATCCGTTCGCTCTGCGCGGAGATGAGATTTCCGCTCAGGGGCGTATAATGGCTATAGCCGATATTTACGATGCACTTACGGCACAGGACAGACCATATAAAAAAGCGATGCCCGTTGAAAAAGCGTGTGCTATACTCATGGAGGAAGCAGAACGTAACGTTCTGGATATTGACATTGTCAAATTCTTCATTAAAAATGAGATATACAGATGCCTTGACAGGAGGGTGAATTGAAAACTTTATTAGTTGTGGATGACGACGAAAATATCAGGCTTATTTTGCGCGAAGAGTTCTGCTTTGAAGGCTATAACGTTGTTACTGCCGTTGACGGCGAGGAAGGGCTTGTGGCTTTCAACGAACAGGAGATTGATATTGTCATCCTTGACTTGGATATGCCGAAATTAACCGGGGAAGAGGTTGCCATGAAACTGAAAAATCAGGCGCCTGAGGTCCCCGTTATCATCTATACAGGAAATCCCGAAAGGCTTGAACAGCACATAGGGCTTAAATATAACGCCGTGGTTCTTAAATCAAGTGGCATTGAAGAGCTGGTTGCAAAGGTTACAGCACTGGCAAATGTTTGATATTGCCCTATACGAAGGTTTCCGCGGGAAATCCGGCGGGATAATCGCGCTTGATTGTGTCGATTCAACAAACGCTTATGCGGTGTCTGGCAGTCTTCCTGCGTTTACTGTCGTGACAGCCGAAGAACAGACCGCAGGACGCGGGCGCAGCGGGCGTAAATGGCACGGCGCAAAAGGTCTTAATCTTTATTTTTCAATAGTTCTCAGCGGTATTGAACCGCAAAAACTCCTACCAATGAATATATTTGCCGGCTACGTCCTTGCTGACACACTTAAAGATATCGCTGACGTCAGGATAAAATGGCCTAACGACATGATTGCCGACGGCAGAAAACTTGCCGGGATACTTATGGAAACGTCCTTTTCCGGCGGAAATCTGGAAAAAGCAGTGCTGGGAATAGGGCTTAACGTCAACGTTGATGAGTTGCCGGAAGAGATCGCGCAGATGGCAACATCCCTTAAAATCTTAAAAGGGAGAAATTTTGTCAGGGAAGAACTGTTAGCCTTGTTTATGAACAATCTTGAGGCAAAGTACGACGATTTTATAACAGGACGGATAAATTTAGTAAAACTTTGGTCTGATTACTCCGCTTTTCTTGACAAAAAGATTTCTATACATAAAGATGGTGTTAAAACTCAGTATACCGAAAGGGGTATTGACCAGTTCGGCTGTCTCAGAGCTGAAAATTCCCTCGGCAGGCTGGAAACTATCGTAACCGGAGACATCGGATATGATTTTTGCCGTTGATATTGGCAACACAAACATAGTGATAGGTATTTTTGAAAAGGGCAGCAATAATATAGTCTGCAATTTTCGCGTTCAGTCGAGCACCAGCAGAACTACGGACGAGTACGCTGCAATAATAATGAGACTGATGGAGAGCGAGGGGGTTAAACCTGAGGATATCTCCGGAGTTATAGTTGCAAGCGTAGTCCCCAGACTTATCTTCACATTCACAAAATTAGCACGTAAATATCTTGATAAAGAGGCGCTGGTGATAGCTCCCGGCGTTAAAACAGGTATCTCCATAAAAATGGAAAACCCGAAAGAGGTGGGCGCGGACAGGATTGTCAACGCTGTTGCCGCAAAGGTGAAATACGGCTATCCGGCGATAGTCGTTGATTTCGGCACAGCAACCACGTTCGATGTTATCAGCCGTCAGGGTGATTACATCGGCGGAGTTATCTGCCCCGGAATAAAGCTGTCGTCCCAGATTCTCCACTCAAACACGGCAAAACTGCCGGAGGTTGAGATTGAGCGGGTTGACACAATCATCGGGAAAAATACTATTCATTCAATACAGTCCGGCATCTACTACGGTTATCTGGAGATGGTGGACGGCATTATCCGCAGGATACTTGCCGAGGAGTTCGAAGGCGAGGTGATCCCTGTCATCTCCACCGGAGGACTAGGCAGTGTCTTTGCCGATGAAAGCAGGTATATCAAGCGCTATGAACCTAACCTGACCCTGGAGGGTCTGAAGATTATCTACGAAAAAAATATTTAACGGCTTAATTTTGAGCCGATGGCGGGGAAAATGAGCAAACTCGGATCATTGCTGAAAGAGACCAGAGAAGCACAGGGATTAAGCTACGAAAAAGTCACTCAGGACACCAGAATGAGTGAAGATATAATAAAACAGCTCGAAGAAGGCGGTTTTGCCGACCTTCCTTCATATAACCATGCAAAGAACTTTGTGAGGAACTACGCGGAGTACCTCGGAATGGACACAGACGAGGTCTTCAACCTGTTGCAGGATGAATGTACGCGTGAAAATTTCACCAAGGATCCCCAGATTGTTTTCAGCCACGAATTCCCGCCCAAAGAGGAACCGCAGGAGACCTCTGCAATGATGAAATACGTTCTTCCTGTTGTGGTTATTGCGCTGGTCATCTTTGCAGGAACGAAACTTTTCCTCTCTGTCAAAGGTGACAAGAAAGCTCCGGAACCTGTTTCAGTTGAACAGCAGGCACCTCAGGAGCAGCCTCAGCCTCAGGCTCCCGCACAGGAGGATACAACATTTAACACAGTTGACCCGAAAACCGTTGAAAAGACAATAGAAGAGGTCAACGCTGCCGAAGAAAAAGCTCAGGCGGATGCGAACACTGAGGTTAAACCGGAAGATGCTGCAAAAACAGCTGAAACCGGAACAGTCGAAACTCCTGACAAAGATAAGAAAGATGAAAAGACAAAAGAGAATAAAGCGGTCAAAACAGGCAATTCTGCTGTTCTTAACTTTGCCGATGTGTGCTGGGTTCACGTTAAATCCGACACAGGTGAGGAGCTTGATTTCATAGCTAGCAGAGGCAGCCAGAAAGAGATTGCCTTCAAAAAATATTTCGTTCTCGATGTTGGCAACGCAGCAGTTGCATCTGTGAATTTCAACGGCAGAACAATTTCAGGTCTCGGCGGGTATAAACAACCGGCAAAAGGTCTGAAATTTGAGCCGAATGAATCCGGTGTGCTCAAATATACCATTGTAAAATAAGTCTTGAAATAATCCGACATCAGCTTATTCTATTAAGACAAGAAAGGTGTTTTTATGCGTCAATTTTCCATATCTGTTTATGCTAATGAAAATCTCATTCTCTCCGAAGTGCTTGGAAAACTGGAGGATGAATTTCCGTTAACAAGTATTTCAGTTTACGGCAACAGCCTGGCAAACACCACCATTACCACTGTGACAAATGAATATGACGTTCTTCCCGCCGGAATGATAAAAGGCGACGACATACTCCTTGTTCTTTCAGACCCGAAAGAAGACATTGAAATATTGAAACAGTTCGAAGGCGATATGGTGGATTTTACAGGTGCTATGACAGGAGAGGACGTTTACCGTATCGAGGAACCGATAGCGTTTCTTATAAACGCCGTTCAGGTTAAGCCGGAAGATATGGAGGCGGTGGCGCTTCTGCCGGCGGCCGTGTTCGGAAAAAGCGGTGTGGACGATATGATAAGCCAGACCAGAGAACTTTTTACGTTCAGCAATTCCGAAACTAAAGTTTTTGAAGAGAGACTCCCTTTTAACCTGTTTTTTTCGGATGCGTACACAGGTCTTCTTTCCGGTTTCAGACAGAAGATAACGGCTGAAACAGGCGTGGATGTGGACATTAGAATGGGAGCAATTTCAACCGGATTTGTTCTTGACTTATATTTTAAAAAAGATGTAAATAAGGACTTCGGATATATTACTGAATCAGTAGGATTTGTCCCGACAATGGCAGATGTGTGCGCCAGAAAGCGCCCTGTCACGGTTTTCAGGTCAAAGAACAGAGTCAGCATAGCCGGAGACTATATAAACATAATCGGTTTACAGATAACCGACGCATTCAAAGACATCATTGGAGAATAAACATGATATATCTCGACAATGTTGCAGGAACCAAACCTGACGCAAGAGTGGTTGAAAAAATGCTTCCTTTTTACACAGAGCATTACGGAAACCCGTCTGCGCATTTCTACCCCATCGGTCGGGAGGCTTTCGAGGCTATGGAAGCGGCAAGAGGAGAGGTTGCCTCTTTTATAAATGCGAAAGCGGAGGAGATAGTTTTCACCTCATGCGGAACAGAATCTAATAATCTTGCTGTAAAAGGGTTTCTGAAAAACCCGAAAAACAGCGGCAAACATATCATTATCAGCGAGATTGAGCATTTTTCAGTGGATACTACTGTTACAAAGCTCATTAACGACGGATATCAGATAACAAAGCTGAAGGTTGATGATTCCGGACTTGTTAATCCCGACGACCTTAAAAAAGCAATCAGAAAGGATACTGCGCTGGTTTCCATTCAGCACACGAATCCTGAGATAGGAACAATCCAGTATACTGACAAACTTGGCGCAGTATGCCGTGAGGCTGGGGTTACATTCCATGTTGATGCTGTTGCAGCCGCAGGTTTTTCCGAGCTGGACGTTAAAGCGCTTAACTGCGATATGCTCTCCATAGCATCCCAGAACTTCTACGGTCCCAGAGGCGCAGCGGCTCTTTACATCCGCGATGGTGTGAAGGTCAGCGGGCTTATGGACGGCGGACATCAGGAACGCGGCTACAGAAGCGGTACGGAGAATGTTCCCGCCATAGTTGGTATGGGCGAGGCTGCACGCATAGCAAAGGCTGAGATGGGCGTGTGGGTTCCCGAACTTGTGAGACTCCAGAAACAGCTTTGGGACGGACTCGGCGGTATGTTCGATTTCCTGCACTTCACAGGAAACAAAGACAGACGCAGACCCGGACACGTCAGCTTCTGGATTGAGTATATCGAAGGCGAATCTCTGCTTATGTGGCTTTCGCTGAAAGGGTTTGCATGTGCAAGCGGTTCCGCCTGCTCGTCAAACATACTTGCTGACGACGAGGAAGACCTTGCTGCGTCATACGTTCTGACAGCTGTTGGTGTTCCCAGTGACATCTGTGCAGGTTCGCTCGGTATGTCTATGTCTAAATACAACACACAAGACGACATTGATAATGTGCTGAAAGTTATGCCCGAAACGGTGCAGAGACTGTGCGAAATGTCGCCGATGTATAACAGAAAATAGAGCTTTTTAAAACAGGAGGAGAACAATGGCTAAAGGACCTTACAGCGATAAAGTTATGGACCATTTCATGAACCCCAGAAACATGGGTGAAATATCAGATGCAAACGGTATCGGCGAAGTGGGAAACCCCGCTTGCGGCGACGTTATGAAAATATTCCTGAAAATCAATGATGATCAGGTCTGTGAGGATGTTAAATTTAAAACCTTTGGCTGCGGAGCCGCTATCGCTTCCAGTTCAATGGCAACCGAACTTATGATTGGCAAAAAGGTTGAAGAGCTTCTTGCCCTGACAAATCAGGCTATCGTAGATGCTCTTGACGGACTGCCCCCGGCTAAGATACACTGTTCCGTGATGGCTGAGGAAGCTATCGAGGAAGCTCTCAAAAACTATTTCAAATCCAAAGGACAGGATCCGGCAATAGTTGATGAGATGAAAGCTAAAATTAAAAAAGAGAATTAATACGGAGGATACACGATGAGCCTTAGAGAAAAAGTTGAAGAAGTTCTGGATCAGGTTAGACCCACTCTTCAGGCGGACGGCGGAGACATCACTCTCCTTGACGTTTCCGAAGACGGCATTGTTAAAGTACAGCTCACAGGAGCTTGCGGTTCCTGCCCCTTCAGCACAATGACACTTAAACACGGTGTTGAGGCAAGACTGAAGGATATGATTCCCGAAGTTAAAGAGGTTCTTTCCATATAACGTAAAGGCGACCGCAAGGTCGCCTTTCTTTTTTATCGTTTATATGCTGCGCATCACTGCGTCAGCCTTTCCTCAGAACTGCTCACATACTCATCTGTATGCTCGTAGCCCGTTCGTCAATTTTTCCTTGTCCTGCTTGCATCTAAACAATAAAGTTCAATCTGCTGCGCATCACTGCGTCAGCCTTTCCTCAGAACTGCTCACATACTTGTATGTATGCTCACAGCCCGTTCGTTACAAAGACAAATGGAGTATCCGTCTCTGCGAACCCCATAGGGGTGAAGCAGTCTCGTATTTCTTTATGAGGCTAACCTCTGCAAAATTTTCTGTCTGCTGCCGGATTAATCTTAAAGTTTATGCAGAAGCGCTTTGAGGATGTCTCCCAGAGAAACAAGACCGATGAGTTTTCCCTCTTCATCCACAACAGGGAGTCTGTGGCGGAATTTTTCCAGAATCACAGTGGCTGCCTCTTCAACAGTAGCGTCGGATCCTATGGTCACGGCAGGCATATGCATAACACGTTTGATAGGCTCGGCAGTAAGTTCTCTCACATCCACGAGAGGGATGTACTGAGCCTCATTAAGAATGTCAGGCAGAGCCTTGGCAATATCCGCTTCGCTGAATGTACCCAGCACCTTATTGTTTTTGTCCACAACGGGCAGACCGGAAAAGTTTTTCTTTCTTATGCGGAGGATTACTTCCTTAATAGTTTCATCCGGACCGGCAGTAACCACATTTGTGGTCATAATATCACGAACTTTCATCATCACTCCTTTACATCTGCATGGCAATTTCTTTCAGTATGTCGCGCAATATCACCCCGTCGGGAGACTTGGGAATCATCCGCGTGAATCTGATATCGCCGGGCATAGCAATTTCACCAATTTCATTAAGTATTGTTTCTTTTATTTCCCTGATAATCTGGTCATTGTAACTTTCGTCTTTCTTATCCTTCAGAACGCAGAATGCTATGAGTTTTTCACCACGTTTTTCATCAACAACATTGATGATGGCACATTCTTTTACTTTAGGATATTTTCTGACGGCATCTTCGATCTCCAGCAGGCTCATCCTTTTCCCTCCGATGTGAAACACATCATCTAGACGACCTGTGAGGACCATATTAAAATTATCGTCATACTGCCCGCCGTCACCTGTACTGAAATATGGTTTTGACTGGGCATCTTTTTTCCAATATAGCTTTTCGAATAAACCCGATTGTCCGAAAATTGATTTCGCAAGGGGAGCGAAAGGACCGTTTAATACAATTTCACCTTGAGTATTGCCTATATCTATAACATTTTTTGAAGTTTTGTCCAGTAAAACCGCAGGTACCCCCGGCAAATGTTTTCCGACGGTTCCGTATTCGACATCGTTATATCCTGCTATGGAAGCGAAAATAGCGCCTCCAGCCTCTGTCATTGAATAGATGTCAAATATGACTGCGCGGTTGGAACAGAGTTTTACGGAGACCCATTCCAAAACTTCCTCACGCATTTTTTCTCCGCCTGTAGCCACAACTTCGAGCGACGGAAGGTCTCGGAATATCTTCTTTTTCTGACTGGCATTCATGAGCGACTGCAACGCGGATGGTGTTGTATATAGTTTGTTAACGCTGTATTTGCTGCATATATCAAAGAAATTTTTTGCATTGTCTATACTGATGGTATCCTCGCATACAAGCACTGTCTGCCCAGCCATAAGCGGTCCGTAGACCTGATATGAGTGTCCTGTTATCCATGATATATCCGCAGTGCACCAGTAGGTGTCAGTGTCTTTTTTGTCAAACAGCATAAGGTAGGAGAGATATGCCCAGAGCATATATCCGCCGTAGGAGTAGGTGAGGGCTTTCGGTTCGCCCATAGCTGTTGAGGTGTAGAGCATGAACATTGTATCTTCCGCGCGCACCGGTTCAATCTTCAGTTCGGATGCATCGCTGTGCACCTCATCGGAGATAAGGTCGTGGTACCAGAGATCCCGCAGGGGTTTCATGTGCACCCGTTTTCCGGTTCTTGTGACGACTATGCAGTATTTCGGATTGTGGGATACTTTTATCAGTGCGTTGTCCAGCTTTTCCTTCATATTGACGTGTCCGCCTGTAACGGATTCGTCTGATGTGACAATTATTGAAGGTTTGCAGTCGTTTATCCTGTCTGCAAGTGATTCTGCGGAATAGCTTGCATGGTAAAGCACATGCACCGCGCCTATGCTTGAGCAGGCGAGCATAAAAACGATGAGTTCGGGCATATTAGGCATATGTACGAGTATTCTGTCGCCTTTTTTTATGCCCAGTTTAATCAGCGCCGCAGAGCATTTTATCACTTCCGAATAGAGTGATTGATATGTATGAACGCTCTGGGTGCCGTCGCTGCCGACCCAGATAATTGCCGCTTTGTTCTTCTCGTGTGTTTTGAGGTGTTTGATGAGTATATTTTTAATCGGGCAGAGTTTTCCACCCTTAAAAAAGGTGTATCCGCCTGTCAGATCCGGTGTTAGCGCATGTTTAAATTTTTCTTCCCATGTGAGAAATCGTGTTCCCAGATATTCATACATCTCGTTATAATCTGCGAATGACTCTATACGTTTGAGTTCGTGAAGAGACAGTTCAGATCTGTCGAAATGTGTGAAATTAGCTTTAAGTTTTTCTATGTGCTTGCTCATACTAGGCTCCGCGGGCATGGTGTTAATATAACATTATTTCGGATAGCATTAATAAAAGCAAACATATTTTTCATTTTTATGAACATGCTCTAATAATAGCATATGAGAGGAAAAAAAGAAGGCAGACTTTAAAGTCTGCCTGAAAGAATTTTATTTAAGATATAAAGTTATTTCGCCCGTTATGGGTTCAATGTCCACATGCCCCACAGGCATATCCCGGTTGAGAAAACCGTCCTCCTGAATAGGCGTAAAGGCGTATTCGAGTTTTACAGAGTCGATGCCCTCTTTGGGAAGAACAACAGAGAACTCTTTTGCGCTTCTGTTTTTCAGGTTGCCAAGGCTCTTGTAAGTGTAGTTGCCCATTTTTTTGAACTGAGATTCGTCAAACTGAACGCTCAGATTGCGCATGAAGATGTTTCCCGTGTTTTTTATGCTCATCATAAGCAGCTGCCCTTCGGGAGCCTGTTTGATTTCATAATACACAGTGAGATAGTCGTCCTTTGCAGAGTTGTCGTATCTCGCGGAAAGTTCTTTAGCCGGCTGATACTGCATGGAGGAAACATCCATGCATCCGCCCATAAAAAGTACCGATGCCAACAGAACAAAAAAATATTTTTTCATGACAGGCTCCTTATCAGCCGGGTCGGTTGATATAATCCTCGTGTGGGTCTCTTTCGTCTTCTTCGACGGATGTTGTTGCTGTGCCCGATGCGGAAGTGACCACCGGCTGTTCCGGAGTCGCCTGCGCGGGTTGTGCCGCTGTTTGCGGTGCGGCGTCTCTGTCCACATATTCGGTTTCGGTAAGCTCGCACTCTTTGATTGCTATTTTCTTATCCATTTCAAGAATATAAGAATAATCCGGTTCGAAGGTTTCCGCCTTCAGCTCGCCGTTTAGTATCATCTGCAAAACCTTATTGCCTATGACCTTAACGCGTTCGTCACGTTTCTTTTTCAGGTTTGTGATATCGATTTTGATACTTCCTGTCTTCGCAAGTTTCTGTATTTCCTCGACACCCTTTTCAAAAGTCTCTTTCAGCCAGCTACCGGGCATGATATCCCCCTTTACACGCTTTGGGGCGTTTCGCCCCATCTCTTATATAAGTTATGCTCTATTTCTATTATATCAAATATTTTTCCGGTTACGAAAGAGATAAGTTCATTAATTGAGGCAGGATTATGGTAAAAAGCTGGTGCTGCGGGCATGATAACGGCTCCCGCACGGGTAAGAAGCGCCATATTTTCAAGATGGATGAGGTTTAGCGGCATCTCACGGAAAAGTATCACTAGTTTTCTGCGTTCTTTCATGGCGACGTCTGCACAGCGCTCGATAAGGTTGGAGCTTATTCCGCCTGCCGCTCTGCCTATGAAACCCATTGAAGCGGGTGCTATTATGTATGAATCTACCATGAAAGAGCCGCTTGAAACAGGTGCCGCGAAGTTTTTATAGTCGTGCAGCGTCGCTTTTGCGCCTATATCTGATAAAAATTCTTCCTGTGCAGTATAGTTTTTTTGCAGTTCGAGGTTGATGTTTGTCAGTGCGTCAGGCGTTATGCACAGATGCAGTTCGCATCCGTGTGCGGGTAGTTTTTCTATGAGGTCTTTTGCATATACGGCACCGCTGGCACCTGTTACTCCAAGAAAAACACGTTTCATGACATCCTCTTGACCATTATATCTGCGAAAGTGAATACGCAGATGGTAACGCTTATGTATGCGTTCAGGTTAAAGAACGCCATGCCCAGCTTTGAAAGGTCGGAGGGCTTGATTATCGAGTGCTGATAGACCATGAACCCGCCGGAAAGGAGTATCCCTGCCAGATAGACGTAGCCCATGTTAAAGTAGTGCCATGTGTAGAAGAAGAGGGCAAATGCGATAAGGTGGAAAACCCTTGCCAGCATGAGCGATTTTGCCAGACCAAGGAAACGCGGGATACTGAACAGTCCTTCGTTTCTGTCAAATTCTATATCCTGACAGGCGTATACAATATCGAAACCTGATACCCAGAAGAGTACTGCAAGCCCCAGCATACTGATACCAAGGTTTATGTTGCCTGTAACGGCAGCCCATGCACCGATAGGGGCAATTCCAAGAGCGATACCAAGAACTATATGGCATAAAAAGGTAAATCTCTTCGTATATGAGTAGAGAAGAAATACGATGAACGGAACAGGGGACAGATAAAAACAGAGCGGGTTTAGCAGGTAAGCCGCAAAAAAGTAGAGCGCAAAGGAAAGAACGACGTATAATGATGCTTCCGCAACGGAAATCTTTCCGGCGGGGATGTCTCTTTTTTCCGTGCGTGGGTTGCGCGCGTCTATCTTTGCATCGGCGATACGATTAAAGCCCATGGCGCCGCTTCTTGCGCCCAGAACGGCAAGAGCGATAAGCCCGACAGTGCGCATGTCCGGTAGTCCGTCCGCCGCAAGAAACATGCCTGTGAATGCAAACGGCAGGGCGAACAAGGTGTGTTCAACCTTTATCATGCTTAAAAATGTTTTTAATTTTTCCACTGATTTCACCATTTTATGAGATTGCCACACCTGCTTTGCAGGTTCGCAATGACGTACGGGTGTCTCTGCGAGGAGCGGAGCGACGCGGCAGCCTTATCAATTTAGTATTACGTCTAAAATCGCCGCCGCGAAATCGTCGCTGTCGTTCAGGCTTTCTATGCGGACAATATTCAGTCCGCTCTTTTTATATTCGGGGATATACTGTTCGTCAAGTTCAATGAGCGTTTCAATGTGGTCAGATACGAAAGAGATAGGTACAACTATAACATTATCAACGCCTTCCTCCGCCAGCCTTTTCAGTTCGCGGTCAGTGTAGGGGGAAACCCATTTAACGGGTCCTGTGCGGCTCTGGAAAGCCAGCCCGTGAGATTTCGGGTTCGTTTTTGATATGAGATAAGCCGTCTGTTCGTTTATGTGGTGAGTGTATTCATCACCCTTTGCAACAGTATATTCCGGCAGCGAATGAGCGGAGAAGAGAATATGACATTCCGACATCGGTTTATCCAGCTTTTCAGCCGCTTTGAAAATCCTGTCAATGATGCACTGGTTGTACTTACTGTTCATATGCCAGAACTTTTTGATAATTATGTTTCCTTTTGGTTTCGGCAGCGGGTCAAACCTGTCGAAACAGGCACCCGTCGTTGTGTACGAATACTGAGGATACATGGTTGTCACGTAGATATTTTCAAATTCTCCGTCTTCAAGCTCTTTCAGTGAGTCCTTTATGTAAGGGTGGTAATAGCACATTCCGATGGAGCTTGTAAGCTCTCTTCCTGTTCTTTGCTGATATACGGATTTGATTTTTTCGAGAAGTTTCTTTAAATGAGGAAGCTGGGGGGATTGCCCGCCCAGCTTCATATATTCGGGTGCTACCTTTACGGAGCGTTTTTTCGCTATTTTTCTGGCGATGAAGTTCTGCAAAAGCCCGCCCAAATGGAAATCTATGATGGTGCGGTCGGAGAAGAGGTTGTAAAGGAACTCCTCTATTCCCTCAATACTGTCCGGTCCGCCCATATACATTATGTAGAGCAGGTCTTTTTTCATGCCAGTCCTTTTACTATTTTAACGAGGTAGTCCACGTTTTCAACAGGAGTGGGCGGCAGTATGCCGTGTCCGAGGTTGAAGATGTGTCCTTTCAGCGTTCTGCCTTCCTCAAGAATTTTCTCCGCCTGCTCTTTGATGACCTCTTTTGAGCCGAAGAGCAGAACCGGATCGAAGTTACCCTGAAGAACGTATTTACCGTTGCCAAGTTTCGCGTCGGCATCAACAAGTCTGGTTTTCCAGTCAACGCCCATGCCTGCGCAGTTCAGCTTACCTATAGTGTCATAGAAGCTGTACGCGTCTTTTGCAAAATAGATGAGCGGAGCGCCTTTTATGTTGTCGGCGATATGCTTAACGTAGGGGAATACGAATTTTTCATAGTCATAAGGGGAGAGAACGCCCGCCCATGTGTCGAACATCTGAACGACGTGAGCGCCTGCGTCTATCTGTGCCTGAAGGTATTTCAGCGTTGATGACGCAAGTTTTTCCATCAGAACGGCGTATGCCTTGGGTTCTGTGTGCATCATTATTTTGATATGTTCAAAGTTTTTGGAACCTTTGCCCTCAACCATGTAACAGGCGAGGGTGAAGGGGGCGCCGGAGAAACCGATAAGCGGAACATCAAGCGCTTTAACGAGCATTTTCACTGTTTCAAGAACGAATGGAACGTCCTTCGCGGGGTCAATCTCACGCAGTTTGTCAGCATCCGCAAGTGTGCGGACGGGGTTTGCTATAACAGGTGCGGGGTCGAAATCCAGTTTGATTCCCATGGGTTCCACGGGGATAAGGATGTCTGAGAAAAGGATTGCGTTGTCGAACCCGAAAGCGCGGATGGGCTGTAAAGTCACCTCCGTGCAGAGTTCTGGGGATTTGCAGAGTTCAAGGAAAGTTACCTTGCTGCGCACCTCTCTGTATTCTTTCATGTATCGTCCTGCCTGACGCATGAACCATACCGGGGGTCTGTCCGTTTTTTCGCCGTTGAGAGTTCTCATTAATAAATCGTTGAAAGCCATGTTTTGCTCCGAAATTAAGATTATATATTGATTCCTTAATTCCCGTTCACTGTCAAGTTCTTTTACATATTTAACCCTTAAAATGCAAAATATTCCTATAAATTTAGTATGTTATTCTTGCGTATTCCGGCGTGCTTTGATATTATCATGCTCCTAAATCTTCATATAGAGGGATATGATGGCTAAATTCAAAGTTCTTGTTACCGACCACATCTCACCGGACGGTATAGACATTTTGAGAGCGGAAGGTGATATTCAGGTCGATATTATGGCTGGCATAAAAAATGCCGAGCTGAAAAAGATAATAGGCGATTATGACGCGATAATCACAAGAAGCGGTACCACCGTCGACGCTGATCTTATTGAAAATCCGGGGAAACTGAAGATTATCGGACGTGCTGGTGTCGGGCTTGACAACGTTGATATCGAAGCGGCAAGCATGAAAGGCATTATCGTTATGAACGCCCCCACAGGCAACACACTGGCTGCCTGCGAACTGACCATGGGGATGATGCTTTCCGTGGTTCGTAAGATACCCACCGCAAATCAGGTTACAAAAGCCGGCGAGTGGGACAGAAAAAGATTTATGGGAATGCAGCTGTATAAGAAGACACTCGCAGTTGTCGGTCTCGGACGCATCGGCGGCAACGTTGCCAAAAGATGCAAAGCGTTTGAGATGAAAGTTGTTGCATTCGACCCGTACATCAAACAGTCAAAAGCTGACGCACTCGGCGTCGAGCTTTGTGAAACCCTTGAACAGGCTATTTCTCAGGCGGATGTTATCACGTTCCACACACCACTTACAGAAGAAACAAGAAATCTTATCACTGCAAAAGAAATTGCGAAGATGAAAGATGGCGTTGTCATAATTAACTGTGCACGCGGCGGTATCGTCAACGAGCTTGACCTTGTTGAAGCATGTAAATCCGGAAAGGTGCTGGCTGCGGGACTTGACGTTTTTGTCGCAGAACCCCCCGTTAACCACCCGTTCTTTGAAGTGGACAATATATATGTCACCCCACACATCGGTGCGAACACTAAGGAAGGTCAGTACGGAGTTGCCGTCATCATCGCGGAACAGGTCAAAAACGCCCTCCATGGACGTTCTTACCGCAATGCGGTGAACATACCTTTTATGAAATCACAGCTTCCCGAAGAGATGCAGAAATATTTCGAACTCATGGAAAGCATGGGACACCTTGCGGCGCAGGTTGTTAAAGGCAGACCGGAATCCATCGAATTCACAATGGTCGGACCTAAGTTTGAAGAAGATTTCGGCGAAAGAACGTTCGATACTCCTTTTAACTTCCAACCGTTTACCATAGCAGGTCTGAAAGGCTTTATGGAAGTTGCCGTGAAAGAGAACGTGTCTTTCATCAACGCTCCTTATGTAGCAAAAGAGCGCAGCATAGAGATACTTGAAACGAAAACCCACTCATACGGTAAATTCAACGACCTTGTGGTTATAAAAGTTAAAACCGACAAAGAGGAAAAAACCCTCGGCGGTACGGTATTCAACGACGGCGTGGGACGTATCCTCACATACGACAACTATTATCTTGACCTTATAGGCGAGGGAACTTATCTGTATTTCAAAAATATGGACAGACCAGGCATGATAGGCAAACTGGGAACCATCCTCGGCAGCAACAATATAAACATTGCCGATTTTGAACTTTCCAGGGAAGCCGAAGGCACAGCCGTTGGTTTTGTTCGTGTTGACAATAAGATACCCGCTGAAGTCGTTAAGGAGATTCTGGCTCTCGACGGCATGATGGAAGTTAAAGCCGTCACTCTTTAATGATAACACTGAATATCAATACATCTGCCCGCTGTCAGCTTGTGGACATCACCCGTGGTGTTGAAAACAAGCTGGCAGCCCACGGGCTGTCCGACGGCATTGTAGTCATCTATACTCCGCACACCACATCGGCAATTACAATCAATGAAAACGCAGATCCTGACGTTCAGACGGATATGAACTCATTTTTGTCAAAACTTATTCCTGTTTTAAGAGAATTTAAACATAATGAAGGGAATTCCGACAGCCACATCAAGGCATCCCTTGTGGGCGCATCAGAAACGGTGATGGTTGAAAACGGCAGACTGGTGCTGGGAACATGGCAGGGTATCTATTTCTGCGAATTTGATGGACCGAGAAACCGCAAAGTCTATTTAAAATTCATCGGTTCCTAACCGCAGACATCTTCTCCCATAAGCACAGTAAACTTGTTGCGTCCGGTGGATTTACTGAGATAGAGCGCTTTGTCGGCAACCCCAACCATGAACTCCACGTCGGTATAGCATTTGTGATACGGTGTTATCCCTGCGCTGAAAGTTATCTGGAACTGCTCGCCGTTGCTTTCGAATATGGTAGCCGCAAGTTTGGCGCGTATCCTTTCCACAGCCATGATGGAATGTTCCAGATCTGTTTCTGTGAAGATAATAGCAAACTCTTCGCCGCCGTATCGGGATGCAAGGTCGGTTGAACGGATGCACTCTTTTATGGTGTTGGCGAACACCTTGAGCACTTCATCTCCTTTAAGGTGACCGAAGTTGTCATTTACTTTTTTAAAGAAGTCGATATCCATGAGAGCAAGGCAGAAATGGTTATTGTAGCGTTCGGAACGCTGCATCTCGTCTTTCAGTTTATCTTTGAAATATGAGTGGTTGTAGAGCAGGGTGAGACCGTCTTTTTTAGCCATCTGTTCAAGGAACTCGTTCTGTTCCAGAACGTTTGTGGATGCGAATGCCAGTTCGAATATCGTTGATTCCAGCTCTTCTGTCTTTTCTTCCAGTTCCAGCTTGATGCTTCTGTGCTGTTTCAGCGTGTTGAAGCGTATCTCAATCTCTTTTTCAGGATCTTCCTTCAGGCAGAACACGAAATAGTATTCCTTTGAAAGTTCAAGCAGAATGGTGTCGTGGAGCTTATCCGAGATAAACAGGAAGAAATTATTCGTTTTCAGAAGTTCTTTTATGGAACCGATGCTGTCGTCTTCGCATATTTCAAAGACGACAAGCTCCCGGTTGATATTCTCAATTTCATCAGCAGACATGAACTGCGCCTGAGTGAAAATCTGCGCAATATGCTGTCTGATGTTTTCTGTTTTGGCTCTCGCTGTAACTTTTGTGTTATTCGGCATCCTCAGGCCTCATGTGGGGAAATAGTATAACGTCGCGTATGGACTGGCTGTCTGTGAAAAGCATGACGAGCCTGTCAATTCCGAGACCGGCACCTGCGGTGGGGGGAAGACCGTATTCCAGGGCACGGATGTAGTCTGTGTCCATCATGCAGGCTTCTTCGTCGCCGGCTTCTTTTGCGGCAACCTGTTTAGCAAATCTCTCATATTGGTCAATGGGATCGTTAAGCTCGTTGAAACCGTTGGCAAGCTCAAATCCGCCCATAAAAAGCTCAAATCTTTCAGTGGTTTCAGGATCGTCCTTTTTGGACTTGGCAAGGGGAGAAACCTCTTTCGGGTAATCAATTATAAAAGTGGGATTGATAAGTGTGTGTTCAATCAACTCTTCAAAAATCTCCATAATGATTTTGCCTTTGCCCCATTCCTTCTGCACTTTGATACCAATTTTGGTAGCTGCATTTTCCGCTGATTCTCTGTCTTTCAGCATGTCTCCGGTGATGTTGCTGCCTTTTATAATGGCTTCCTGCATGGTCATTCTTGCCCAGGGGCTTTCAAGGTCTATCACGTTTCCGGTAAAAGTTATCTCTTTCTTACCATAGAGTTTTTCAGCTATCTTCTGGCACATTTCCTCAATCATGTCCATAAGACCGTGATAGTCGTTGTAAGCATTATACCACTCTATCATGGTAAATTCAGGATTATGTCTTGTTGACAGTCCTTCATTTCTAAAATTTCTGTTAATTTCAAAAATTCTTTCGAATCCGCCGACCACCAGACGCTTGAGATAAAGCTCAGGTGCGATGCGCAGATAAAGGGGCATGTCGAGTGCGTTATGGTGTGTTATGAAGGGTTTGGCAGTTGCTCCGCCGACGATGGGGTGCATCATGGGTGTTTCCACTTCAAAGAAGTCCTTATCTATGAAGAACTTTCTGACTTCCTGAACGATTATGCTGCGTTTTCTGAAAGTTTCCTTCACATCCTCATTAACTATAAGATCGACATACCTCTGGCGGTAGCGTGTTTCAACGTCTTTGAGACCGTGCCATTTTTCCGGCAGGTCGCGGAGAGCTTTTGTAAGCAGACGGAATTCTTTTGCGCAGATTGTCAGTTCGCCGGTTTTTGTTACAAAAAGGTAGCCTTTGATTCCGATGATGTCGCCAACATCGGTAAGACTGAAAGCGGCGTATTGTTCTTCAGATATTTCGTTCTTTTTAACATATACCTGAATGATACCCGTGCGGTCTTTGATGGTTATAAATGCTGCCTTTCCGAAAAGGCGCATCGCCATTATTCTTCCTGCAACGTCGAACCATACGTCTTCGGCGGGAAGATTTTCTTTTTCTGTGTCAGCGTATTTTGCTGTGATTTCCGCAATGTCGTTCGCTACTTTATGATAATTGACAAACGGCTGTTCTGAAAGCTCTTTCAGCTTCTGCATTTTATCAAGGCGGTGTTGTTCCATTGAATCTGAGATCTCCTGATAAGTTGATTTAATTTGACTGTTTATACCATAACTGCATATGCCTTCAAAGTGCAAATAAAAAATGCATCATATTTCATTTTATTTATTTGACACAGTATATAAAAATCACTAATCTAAAAAAGCAGATAAATTCCTTTGTTTCGTTATATTAATTCACTTGAAATCTGTCTGCGTATAGTCTAAATTGTCGTGTTCGAATTAAAGAAAATTTTACCCAATCGGGGGTGTTTAATCACATGGGGCTTTTCGACGTATTTTCTAACGACTTAGCAATCGACCTTGGCACAGCCAATACTCTCATATATGTGAAAGGCAAAGGGGTTGTGTGTTCCGAACCCAGTGTTGTGGCTATTAACAACGTAAACAACGAAGTTCTCGCCGTGGGCAGCGAGGCAAAAAGTATGCTGGGGCGTACTCCGGCTAACATCGTGGCTATCCGTCCTATGAAGGACGGCGTTATTGCCAACTTCGAAGTCACAGAGCGGATGCTCAAGAACCTCATTCAGAAGGTTCACAACAGAAAATCACTTGTGAGACCCAGAATCGTTATCTGCGTCCCTTCCGGTGTAACTCAGGTTGAGAAACGTGCCGTTAAGGATTCCGCGATTCAGGCGGGTGCAAGAGAGGTTTATCTCGTTGAAGAACCGATGGCAGCGGCAATCGGTGCGGGACTTCCCATTGAAGACCCGTCAGGCAACATGGTTGTCGATATCGGCGGCGGCACCACAGAGGTTGCTGTTATCTCTCTCTCAGGCATTGTTTATGCGAACTCCGTACGTGTAGGCGGCGACGAGATGGACGATTCCATCGTAAGCTACGTTAAACGTAAGTATAACCTGCTCATCGGTAACGGAACCGCAGAACAGATAAAAATGAAGATAGGCTCATGCTTCCCTATGGACACCGAAATGAGCATCAAGATAAAAGGTCGCGACCTTGTTACCGGTATACCCAAAACCATTGAGATAACCGACGCGGAAGCCAGAGAGGCTCTGGACGAGGCTGTGTCAAAGATTATCGACGCGGTGCGTATCGCACTGGAAAAGACTCCGCCGGAGCTTTCCGCTGATATCGTTGACAGAGGCATTGTGCTCACAGGCGGCGGTGCGCTTCTTAAAGGACTTGATAAACGTCTTTCCCATGAAACAGGTCTGCCCATAATTGTGGCTGACGATCCGCTTCTTGCCGTTGCAATCGGCGCGGGAAAGGTTCTCGACAACATCGAGCTCCTGAAAAAAGTTACAATAGACTAGGGTGTCGGCAGCGGGGCAGATGAAACTTTGGAAAAAAACACTTATCGCTTTTATCGCCCTGCTCATCCTTGTTATCATTCAGGCGCGAAATCCTGAGATAAAAGGACCGTTCAGGGGCGTAATCGGCAACTTCGTCAATCCGTTCGTGTATTACACTGAAAAAACGTTCAGTTTCTTCAGTGACATATGGAGCGGGTACATCAATCTGGTGGACGTGCGCAGGCAGAACGACAGGCTGAAGCAGGCGAACGGCGAACTTATGCTTGAGAATTCGCTTCTGCGTGAGCAGGTGAAAGAACACGGGCGCATAGCCAGACTTCTGAAATTCAAAAACTATTCAGACCTTGATTTTGTTCCGGCATCCGTTATCGGTCGAAACGTTAAAGGCTATCTGAAATTCATCGTTATCGACAGAGGAAGCCGCGACGGTATCAAACGTCAGGATCCGGTTATAAGCTATAACGGTCTCGTTGGTATGGTGCGTGAGGTCTATGCGGACAGCGCCGAGGTGGAGGTTGTTTTAAGCCCCGCCAGCAACGTTTCAGTTATGAACAACAGAACCCGTACTGTGGGTATAGTCCGCGGAAACGGTCACGGCAGTATGGCTGTTGATTTCTACGACAGGCTTGACGATGTCAAAAAAGGCGACACTATGGTCACTTCAGGTCTCGGCGGAGTATATCCCAAGGGACTGGTCGTCGGCTATGTCAGCGATGTGAAAACCGCTGAAACCGGACTTTTCAAGATAATGACTCTGAATTCGAAGGTCAGATTTGAAAAACTTGAAAACGTACTGGTGATCAGACAGCGATGAAAAGTATCAACTATCTTTATCCGGCAATCTTTTTTGCGCTTATTTTTGGTCACATAATTACGCTGGTGTGGGCATTTATCTTTTCCAATTTTGATTTTACAATAGTGATTTTTCTTATTATTTACGAAATGATAGATGAAGACAATTATATATGGCTCTCCGTGCTTTTCGGAGTTTACACCGATTATGCACGTAACGGGTTTTTCGGTCCGGGTGTCATGTTGTTTCTTGCGTTTTCAATCTCAAGATTTAAAGCCGACATTGTTATGGATATGACCAAGTTTAACTCAAAAGTCCTGCTGTTTACTGCTATTTCTGCGCTTTACTGCATCTTTAATGCTGCTCTTTCGGGTTATGACCCTGAAACTATTTTAAAAATGACACTCACAAGAACAGTCGTCAACGTTACCGTTGCTATCGGAATCGTGAAACTCACGGAGTACAGAATTGCTTTTAAGAACGCTTAAAGACGAGATACTTGATTATTTCAAAAAACGCGCCATGTTCGGATACGTGGTGCTGGGTCTTTTCTTTGCGTTTCTGGCGCTGCGTCTTTTTTATATGCAGGTCATAAGCTACGAAAAGTTCAAGCAGCTTTCGGAAAACAACCGTATCCGTATAGTCCGTATAAAGGCGGACAGAGGGTTTATTAAGGATGTGCGCGGACGGCTTCTTGTTAAAAACTCCCCCAGTTACGAGCTTAAAATCGTAAAAGAGGACGTTAAAGACCTCAATGCAATTCTTGATAAACTGGCGAAAGTGCTCCCTATTGATAAGAAATACGCCATTAAACAGGTGGAGAAATCCTATCTGTACGAACCTGCGGTTATTCTTCGCGGTCTGTCTTTCAATCAGGTGGCGGAGATAATGGAACATTCCGACGATTACGTCGGTGTGGAGATAGGTCTTGAGGCTGTCCGCAGTTATATGGACAGCAGAGCCTTCAGCCACATCCTCGGTTATATGTCCGAGGTGAACGAGCAGGAGCTGAGAGATACCGACTATTACCGTTCAGGAGATATGCTGGGTAAAACCGGTGTTGAGAAGGTATACGAAAAACAGCTCAGGGGCGACGATGGCGCCAGACAGGTTGAGGTGGATTCATACGGACGACCCGTTGAGATACTTTCCGAAAAAGCGAGCGTACCCGGAGAGAACATCACTCTTACTGTGGATTATGATGTGCAGACCTTTCTGCACAGACTGATGGATGGAAAAAAGGGTGCTGTTGTGGTTATGGATGTGAATAACTTTGATATGCTCGCGCTCTATTCAGCGCCTGCATTCGACCTCATGTCGTTCACTCCGTTTGCAACTTCCGGTGAGAGGCTCGCAATCATAAAAGACCCTTCAAAGCCGCTTCTCAACAGAGCCATAGAGGGACGCTATCCCCCCGGTTCTGTCTATAAGGTACTTATGGCTGTCATGGGACTTATGGAGCATAAGATAAATCCTGACAGCAGATTCACCTGCACAGGCGAAATGCAGTACGGTAATTTTAAATATAAATGCTGGAAGAAAGAGGGGCACGGAACCATCAATCTCGTTCAGGCGATTGAGGAATCGTGTGACGTATATTTCTATAATCTTGGTCTGATACTGGGAATAGACACCATCTATGATTACTCAACAAGGCTTTCTCTCGGCGTTAAAACAGGTATAGCGCTGCCAAACGAAAAATCAGGATTTTTCCCTGGCAGACAGTGGAAAAAAGAGGTTCGTCGCGAGGGATGGTACCCCGGCGAAACGATAATCACGTCAATCGGTCAGGGTTATATGGCTACAACCCCAATACAGATTGCCGTCATGCTCGGCGGTATATTCAACGGCGGACATATCTATACGCCAAATTTAGTCAGATACCTTGAAAACCCGTCCACGGGACACGTCCGCGAACCAGTGCGAAACCTGAAAAATAAGGTGCATATTGACAAGTGGGCGGCTAACGTCGCTATGAAAGGTATGGTTAATGTCGTTGAAGGTGCCCACGCCACAGGTTACAGGGCAAATGTGCCCGGTGTGCATATCGGTGGAAAAACCGGTACTGCGCAGGTCGTGAGCCTGAAGCGTACAGAGGATATGGACGAGGATGATATTCCCGAACATTACAGAGACCACTCGTGGTTTGCCGCTGTTTTTCCTGCGGATAACCCGAAATACGTCGCGGTTGCGATGATAGAGCACGGCGGGGCCGGCAGCAAGGGTGCTGCGCCAATTGTCGGAGCATTAGTAAATAAAATGGCGGATCTTGGCTATGTTAAGCGTGAAACTGGACAGGAAGCACATTGAAAATTTCGATGTTGTTCTGTTCGTACTACTCTTTCTGATAACGACTCTCGGCATTTTCGCCATTTACAGCGCGGGGTTTGACCCTGTGGACGGTAAAGTGCGCAATTTCTGGCTGAAACAGTTCTATTTCCTTATTTTAGGTTATTTTCTGTTTTTTGCTTTCAGTGCAATAGGTTATAAGAAACTTGTGAAATATTCCTATGTGCTTTACACCCTGGGACTGCTGATATTGGCGGCGGTTCTTGCAATGGGGCACGAGGGAAAGGGAGCCGTGCGTTGGATAGCTGTTGCCGGGATACGCATACAGCCTTCTGAATTTTTCAAGTTTATCTGGATGATAGTGCTGGCGAGACTCTATATCGACTTTACAATGAATAAGTACGGTATGCTGGATATAATTAAAAAGCTGTTCATTGCGATGCCGCCGTTTGTGCTGGTTTTTCTCCAGCCCGACCTCGGTACTGGCGGAACATATCTTGCGGTATGGGGAATAGTGCTGCTTTTCATAGGTATCAAACGCATGACTCTGGTCATTATCGTGACAAGTCTTGTGTTTGCTGCGCCGATACTCTGGACGCATATGAAGCCGTATCAGAAGCAGAGGGTTGAAACCTTCCTTAATCCTGAGGCTGACCCTTTCGGTTCCGGATATCACGTTATACAGTCTAAGATTGCCATTGGTTCCGGCGGTCTGTTCGGAAAAGGATTTATGAACGGAACCCAGTCCCACCTGAAATTCATCCCTGAGCGTCACACCGACTTCATTTTCGCGGTTATCGCGGAAGAATTCGGCTTTATCGGCGCGTGTGTGGTGATTCTCTTATTTACAGGGCTGGTTTTCCGTATAATTTATGTAGGTATAAACTCGAAAGAATCGGCGGGAAAGCTGGTGTGCGTGGCTGCCGGCGCGCTGTTCTTTTTCCAGTTCTTCGTGAACCTCGCAATGACCGTCGGGATGATGCCGGTCGTTGGTATCCCCATGCCTATGGTCAGCTACGGAGGTTCATCTCTTATCACTTTCATGTCCATTCTCGGTATCGTGAACAGTGTTGCTATGAGGCGTTTTGACAGTCCCAGTGAGGTATAATGAAAGATTACAAAAAGCTCCTTAAAATATCCAGACCCGCAAGGTACATCAACGGAGAGATCAACTCCATCCATAAGGAACATGAAGGCAGAACAACAGTATGTCTTGTTTTTCCAGACGTTTATGAGGTTGGTATCAGCCACATAGGGTATAAAATGCTCTATGAAAGACTGAACCTGCGCGATGAACTTGTCTGCGAACGGTTCTTTATGCCGTGGCCCGACGCTATTGAAGCGTATGGGAGCGAGATGTTTGTCAGTCTGGAGTCCACAACAGGTCTGAAAGATTTCGACGTAGTCGGCTACAGCTTTCAGTATGAACTGTCATACACGAATATGCTGAAATCTCTGCTGATGTCCGGTATTCCTGCCAGAAGCAAAAACAGAGGCGATGGCGACCCCATTATAATAGCGGGCGGTCCCTGCGTTTGCAATCCTATGCCGATAGCGGACTTTATAGACGTATTTTTCATCGGCGAATCGGAGATAACACTGCCCGACGCTATGGTCAAGCTCAATGAGATGAACGATGCCACAAGAGCCGAGAAGATAGCTTATCTCAATTCCTTGCCGTTCACATACGTTCCTGAGATTGACGCTGATAAGCACGTTAAACGTTCAATTCACACCGGATTTTCTGACGATTACACAATAAAAGACCTCGTGGTTCCGGCTATTCCTGCCGTTCAGGACAGGGTTGCCGTCGAGATTTCGCGCGGCTGCACAAGAGGCTGCCGATTTTGTCAGGCGGGCATAATCTACCGCCCCAACCGCGAGCGCAGCGTTGACAACGTAGCTTGTGACGCACTGTATCAGCTGGATAAAACAGGATATCTCGAAACCTCTCTGCTGTCACTTTCCGCATCGGATTACAGCAGGCTGGAAGAGCTGCTTGTGACCATGGTTGGGCTGACCGAGGCGAGAAAGGTATCTCTTGCGTTGCCGTCCATAAGAGCTGACAGAATAAAGGAATATATTTTCCGCGAGCTTTCAAAGGTACGCAAATCAGGCTTTACCATAGCGCCGGAAGCCGGTTCTCAGCGGATGAGGGATTCCATTAACAAAGGCTTGACCGAAGAGGCTATACTTGAGGCTGTGGAAAAAGCGTCCGATGCCGGATGGAACGGCGCAAAGCTCTATTTCATGATGGGGCTGCCAGGTGAAACCCTTGAGGATGTGCTTGCCATCGCCGAACTTGCCAGAAAAGCCAAATATCTGCGCAAAGGCAGATTCAGCATAAAAGTATCCGTTTCCAACTTCGTACCGAAAGCCCATACGCCTTACCAGTGGTGGGGACAGAACAGCGGTGACGAATTTTTCGAAAAACGCCAGAAGCTCAAGGAACTTCTTGTTAAATATAAAATTCCCCACGCTTTCCACGGCATCAAGACCAGCGTTCTTGAAGGGGCGTTCTCCCGCGGTTCAAGGGAGCTTGGTGACGTTATTGAAGAGGCTGTTAAGCGTGGCGCCATGTTTGACGCGTGGACTGAGTTCTTCAATTTCTCCGTCTGGGAGGAGTGCTTTGCCAAATTCGGGCTGAAAGTTGAAGATTACGCCCAGCGAAGCTACAAACGCTCCGAAAAACTGCCATGGGAACATATAGACTCCGGCGTGACCAATGATTTCCTTTGGGATGAATATCTTAAATCACAATCACTTGAGCTTACTTCAGACTGCACTGACGGCGTGTGCCATATGTGCGGCGTATGCGATTTTAAAGAGATAAAGAATACTTTTGCCGATAAAACTGAGATGGTCATCGAACCTGCGAAAGAAGAAGACGATCAGAGGTTTACCCGTTACGCCATGGTCTTCTCTAAAACGGAAAGGCTCAGTCTGCTGTCCGCGATCGAGACCCAGAGACTGTTTACCCACGTTCTGACCATTTCAAAATTCGGGCTGAAATTCACTCAGGGATTCAATCCCCAGCCTAAGTTGAGTTATGTTCAGGCGGCTTCCACGGGGCTTTCCGGGCTTAATGAAGTTCTTATATTCGAATCGGAGAAGCTGGAGGATTTTCAGGAAGCCATAGACAGGCTGAACGGTATTCTGCCTAAATGGGTACGTATCAGCCACATGGTGGAGTTTCCGGTCAACCCAAGACACTTCGACGTATACGTACGTTTTGGGTTTGCAAAAGAATTTATGGATATTTTCAAAGCCAGATATGAAGCCGGAGAGGCAAAATATGAAAAGCTGAACAAGAAAGGATTGCCTAAGGTTATGGACTCAAAGGATTTCACTGCTCACATAGGTGAAACCGACGTTGTTTTCAAAACTGAGACCACTGGTAACTTCAATTGTTTCGAGTTTTTTGAAAGCCTTGGCTACGAACGCGGTGACATAGATATAATAAGGAAAAACGTTTATCTTGTACCCAGAGAGGGCGACGATGCGGTCGGAACCGATTTATAAGACTTTTCTTGAAGATATTTATAATAAGTATAACAGTATCGAATACCTCGACACTGACCCTGTGTTTTTTCCGCACGCATATGATGGAAATACAGAGTATGTCGCTTTGACGGCTGCGGTTTTCGCATATGGAAACGTTAAAGCCATCAAGGGTTTTATCCGTTCCTATCTCGATTATTACGGCACAGACCCTCTGGCGGCGGCAAAGCCTTCCGGCGGGCTGTATTACAGATTTCAGAAAAAACATGATATTGAGTATTACGCGGAACTTATGCGCAGGCTTTACGGCGAATACGGTTCCATAGAGAACATTTTTGCGAAACGGGATACACTGGAGGAGGGGATACTCCTTTTCCACGATATGATAAAGATTTATGCGGCAGATGCGGACACAGGACTGCATTTTCTGTTCCCCAATCCTGTGACATCAGGCTCCAAACGTCTGCGGATGTTTCTGCGCTGGATGATTCGCAGGGATAACGTAGATTTCGGCTTATGGACGAAATTCAGTCCCTCTGAGCTTATGATGATAATAGATACACATATTCTCAGATTCGCAAAAAATAACGGAGTTATAACTAACGAATCTGCCACCCGTTCAAACCTTGAAAAAGTGAGCAGTTTTTTCAGAGCTATGAACCCGGAAGATCCTGCGAAATATGACTTTGCGCTCACAAGACTTGGTATCGTTTCGGGATGTAAGTATATGAGCTGTATAGCCTGCGGCACCTGCGGGCACAATGACGGCTGCATATTTAGGAATTGATGAATATATGAATATTTAAAATGTATCTTCGTAGCATTGACAAAGCATGAAAATAGTATAGTATAAATCTGAAAGCGCTTAAAGATATTTAGGAGGATTGCTATGGCAGCAGAACTTAACGAAGCTAGTTTTCAATCAGAAGTAATCGATTGCAGCATGCCCGTCCTTGTGGACTTTTGGGCAGTGTGGTGCGGACCTTGCAGAATGCTCACACCCACTATAGAGTCTCTTGCTTCAGAATACACAGGCAAAGTGAAAGTTGCTAAGGTTAACGTTGACGAAAACCAGCAGCTCGCAGCTAAATACGGTATCATGAGCATACCCACTGTTATGGTTTTCAAAGACGGAAAAGTTGTTGAACAGTTTATTGGGGTTCAACCTAAAGGCGTTTACGAAGACGCTCTTAAAAGATACATATAACACATATCTTGCACATTGCGGCTTTTTGAGCCGTTACGGGAGCAGCTTTAAAACGGGCTGCTCTTTTTTTGTCCGCTTTTCCGGAGCGTATTTTCCGTAAGCGTGTCGCATATCAAAGCATGAGATTGTTTCATTCCTTCCGGGTTCGCAGAGACGTGACTCTTATTCCGTCTTAGCGAGGAACAAAACGACGCGGCGATCTGATATCTTTACTATTAATATATAATACAACAAGTTCTATGCGGTGCAGATTGCTTCGCTCCTCTCGCAAAGATGCTATTGTTTATGTAAAATATTCTGCATTTCAAATTCTTGATGCACATCAAAGAAAAATCTTTTCTTCAAACATATGCTGTGTATTGATGATAATGAATATCATTTTCTCTTGACGCGACGGCGTGATAATGATAGTTATTTTCATCATGCTTGGTAAACGGTTTTACTTTTTAATTAGGGAGATCAACAAATGATTATTTCCATGAGAAAGATGAAGGACAATCAAAAGGGCAGGATTGTCAAGGTCAACTGCGAAGGTGAACTTCGTCAGAGGATCAACGATATGGGTCTGACCTCAGGAACTGAATTTAAGATCATCGGCAGGGCGCCGCTTTTCGACCCTGTTGCTCTGAAGGTGAGGGGGTTCACCATCACCCTCAGAAACAACGAAGCTGATCACATAGAAGTGGAGGTCATTGATTAATGAAGATTGTTGCCATTGCCGGAAACCCCAACTGCGGGAAGACGTCTCTTTTCAACAACATAACAGGCGCAAACTATCACGTTGCAAACTACCCCGGTGTTACGGTTGAAAAGAAGGAAGCGAAAATTAAGCATAATGGTGAGGAGTTTACGATTGTCGACCTTCCCGGTACATACAGCCTTTCACCTTATTCTCTGGAAGAAAAGGTGGCGAGGGACTACGTTGTCAACGAAAAACCGGACGTTATCGTAAACGTTCTGGACGCATCCAACCTTGAAAGAAATCTCTATATGTTCGTGCAGTTTATGGAGATGGGCGCACCTATTATGGCAGCGCTTAACATGGTTGACGTTGCCAAGCTCAGAAAAATAAACATAGATGTCAAGGCGCTCGGCGAAAAGCTGAACGTGCCTGTGGTTGAAACTGTCGCAAGAGAAAATAAAGGTACCAGAGAGCTTCTGGACGCCGTTGCGAAATTCAGCGCAAGCCAGACAAAAGCCGCTCCCCTTGATATCTCATATGGTCCCGACGTTGACGAAGCTCTCGTTAAAATGGAGACCAAGATAAAAGACGCAGGCTTTATGACTGCGAAATACCTTTCCAGATGGACTGCTCTGAAATATCTTGAAAACGACGAGCAGATAATAGCGGAAGGCGCGGAGATCGGCAGTATCCATCAGGAACTCGTTTCCATGGCTGAAAAACTCAACAGCCACATCAAAACAACTCAGAAAACTACAGCGGAAAACCTTATAGCTGACTACAGATACGGCTATATCAGCTCTATCCTGAAATCAGTCGTAACATATGAAGATTCTCCTCTGGACAGACTGTATCTCAGCGATCGTATAGACCAGGTGCTTACAAACAAACTACTGGGACCGATAATAATGCTCGGTTTCCTGTACCTTATATATGAGTTTACATTCTGGGCGAGTGAATACCCTGTTATGTGGCTTGAAAGCCTGTTCGGCTGGCTCGGCGGTATTGCCGAAACGGGCATGGCTGAAGGCTTGCTGAAATCACTCGTGGTTTCGGGCATCATAGACGGTGTTGGCGGGGTGCTTGGTTTCGCACCGCTTATCCTTTTCATGTTTTTTGCCATAGCGTTTCTTGAGGACTCAGGTTACATGGCAAGAACTGCCTATATGCTGGACAGGGTGTTCCGCATTTTCGGGCTTCAGGGTAACTCTGTTGTTGCATACATAGTTTCCGGCGGTATCGCCGGCGGCTGTGCTGTTCCCGGTGTTATGGCGGCAAGAACCATCAAAGGCGAAAAAGAGAGGCTTATAACGATACTTACGGCTCCTTTTATGCCATGTGGCGCGAAACTGCCCGTTTATGCGCTTCTTATCAAGGCGTTCTTCCCCGGCAACGAGAGCGGTATGATGCTCGCTATTACTCTTATAAGCTGGCTGCTTGCTCTTTCAATAGCCAGAATACTCGGTACTTTCTTTGTAAAGGAACCCGACTCAGCTTTCGTTATGGAGCTTCCTCCTTACAGGATGCCCACTCTGAAAGGTCTTACCATCCACGCATGGGAAAGATGCTGGATGTATGTCAGAAAAGCGGGTACGGTTATCCTTGCAATATCCATTTTGCTCTGGGCTATGATGACCTTTCCTCAGCTTTCCGACAAACAGCTTGAGGTCTATGAAAACCAGCGTCAGGATGTTACCGCTTCTTACGATGCGGCTGTTGTTGAAGAAGGCGATTCCGACGCAGAGGAAGTTTCTGCAATGGCTCAGGAATACCGTGACAAACTTGCCGAGGTTGATGCGAACGAAGCGGGGGACGCCCTTGCAAATTCTGCGGCAGGCAGACTCGGAAAAGTGTTCGAACCCGTAACTCAGTTTGCAGGATTTGACTGGAGAACCAATATTGCACTTATAGGCGGTATAGCTGCGAAAGAAGTAGTGGTTGCGTCTCTGGGGACTGCTTACTCTCTCGGAGATGTCGATCCTGAGGAATCAGACAGCCTTGCGGATAAGCTGGTAAAATCCGGCTGGACCACTGCAAACGCTATCTCATTGATAATTTTCACAATGCTGTACGCGCCATGTTTCGTTACAGTGGTTGCCATCCGTAAAGAGACCGGCTCTTCCAAGTGGGCGCTCTTCACCCTTGTTGTTTACACAGGTGTAGCGTTCCTTGCTTCGATAGCCGCCTTCCAGATTATGGGGTAACCTTGCGGAGGTGATATATGATGTCGAATATAATTCTTGTGGCGATACTGCTCTGGGCGGTTGGTTTCGCCGGATATAGGGGATATAAGACCTATAAACAGGCGAAGAATGACAAACCTATGCAGTGTGCATGTTCCGGCTGTGGCGGAAGCTGTTCAGCGGACAAGAAAATATAACTCGGAAAGAGGGGCAAAAGCCCCTCTTTTTTTGTAATTATCAGATAAATCAGTATTTTATTGAATATGTGTTTAAAAACAATGAAAACCTTGTTTTTCAAATATTTGTAGCATTAGTAAAACCTATTGTGTATACTGATTTATGTATGAGGAGCTTAGCGCCACTAGTTCTGGTAGTATCAAAATGTTGTTAAACGGGGTATACCATGTTAGCTAAAACTTCACCAAAACCAAGTTTTTGCAAAAGTCATACACGGTGCAAACCGTGTCCCGCAATTGGCCGTTGGCAGCAACATTTTCCGGGCTTTGCTTCCAACGGCATTTTTTCATACCAAATTTCATTTCAGGGAACTTCCTTCTATGCTTAAACGTAAAGAACTGACAAATATTCTTGATTTTTCTCTGGAACTTATGAACATCCGAACCTATTCAGGATTTACATCATCCGTCATGGGGCTTAAAAGTCTTTTCGAGTTCGATTTTGTCCATATCGGCGCGGTGTATTTTTCCGAAGAATGGAAGATGCAAACCTTTTACACCAACCTCAGCGTTATGAAAGAATGGTCGCCTTATCAGTATTCCACCAGCCCGAACCCGAACGATCCTGTTTATCACATGGTCAGTGCCGGAAAAACCATGATGTGGTGGGAAGAGCTGCCTCCTGCAATAAGCTCTGTTACGCCTTCAATGATACTCCCGAATCTATGCGGCTACAGCTTCAGCAAAGTTGCACCCGATAAATCAAAAACCGCTGTGATATCCTTCGGAGGTAGGGAGTTCAATAAATCCGATAGAACAGAGGAACTTCTTTACTATATCTATCCGCTACTTGCAAATGCTTATTACAGACTTAGCGAGATGCAGGATATCGATCCGGGGCTTATCAGCGGTCGCGAAATGGACGTTTTGCGCTGGCTGAAAGCAGGGAAGACTTCGTGGGAGATATCAAAAATACTGGAAATAAGCGAGAATACGGTCAATTTTCATATCAAGAACATAAAAAGGAAGCTGAACGCAACAAACCGTCAACACGCGGTCGCGATTGCGATAGCAAACAGTATTATCTCTTAATTAATTTGCGTAATTAATACATCTTTGCGAGAGTATGTATCGCATATTGAAAACTGAGACTGCTTCACCCATTCAGGGTTCGCAGAGACAGGCTTTTTTCGTCTTCGCGAGGAGAGACAGCGACGCGGCGATCTCTTTTTACTTGTTTGCGTCAGATGCTCTGGGCTTCGCTGCCGTCACAGATGCTTACTCTGTTTCTGCCTGATTCTTTCGCTTTGCACAGCGTTACGTCCGCTTTTTTAAATAATATATCCGATGTGGCATTCACAGGCGGCACAGCGCAGCATATCCCTATTGATACCGTTATATAACCTCCTGTTTCCCCTGTTGAGTGCTCTATTCCAAGTTTTTCCACTTCTTCGCGCATCTGTTCAAAAAACTCCTTTGAGTGTTTCGGATTCATTTCAGTGCATATGACAGCGAACGCCTCTCCGCCTATCCTGAAGGCGAAATCGCCGGCTCTGTTAAGGGATTTTTTTATTACAGCTGCGATGCTTTTCATGACATTATCGCCCGCAAGGTGCCCGTATAAGTCGTTATATGCTTTAAACGAATCTATATCTATGATGGCAAGTGTCATAAATGAGCGGTTTCTCTGTGCTCTTCTCATTTCCTGTTCAATTATCTGGTTAAAATATCTTTTATTGTACAGTCCGGTTTGCTCATCGGTGATAGTCAGCTCTTCAACACGTTTCTTATCAGTTATGTCTGTTCTGATTGATGAATAACCTATGTAATTACCGTTTTCATCAATTTTTGGAACAATATGAGCATTCACCCAGAAGGTACTGCCATCTTTTCTGATGTTTCTTATATCTCCGTTCCATGAACTGCCGGACATTATAGTGTTCCACATCTGTCTGGATGTGTTCGGGTTTGTATCCGGGTGTTTCATGATTGTGTGAGGGGAGCCTATCAGCTCGTTTCTTGAAAACTGCGAAATCTCGCAAAGAGCTGTGCTGACTTTTGTTATAATCCCTTTTGCGTCCGCCTCGGAATATATTACATATTTGTCGATTATACTATGGTTATAACTCAGCTCGTCCCTTGCTTTGTTCAGATCGGCGCTTGTTGCGTGCAGACTGCGGATATAGGCATTGAATCCGATGTTGACGATAGTAAGGGTCGCAGCGGCGATGATTACACTGAACAGTAGCAGTATGAGGACATCATCCTTTATGTCCTCTATACTTTTTGTCACGTCTATGGCAGCAACAAGGGAGGCTATGCTCTCGTTGCTGTAGTTTCTAAGCTCCATGACGGGCGCTATGAGATATGTCCGTCCTTCGCTTTCATAGGTGATCATCTTTTGTTCTTTCAGGTGTTTAAGGGCTTTGACAAAGAATTCTGGTGTATCTGTTTTAATATATTCGTTTCCGACAAGTACCAGTCCTTCCTTGTTTCGAAGAACGTTCAGTGAGTCTTTTTTAAAAAGGAAAGCCAGTTTTTTGTCCACGTACATGGTTTCAAGAAGGTGTGTAAAATACATCGGATCAGTGCCGAGTTCCACACATCCTATATGTTTGTGGTCTTTATTATAAACCGGCTGCACGACTCTGTAATAAATACCGTTCAGTCCGACTTCCACTCCGCTTTCAGGCAGTTTTTCCTGATTTGATTTGACGATGATATGTCTTATTTTCGACATATCATCTCCGTATAACTCAGGCATATGCACCCGCAGAATGGTTACGGTGTTTTCAGTATGGAAGTGCATGTTTTTAAAGAAATGGTTTTCAGCTGAAAAGAGGTCAAAATTCCGCTTAACCAGGGTGTATAGCTTAATTCTGTCTCTTTGTTCAATGGCGTCGATAACATCCTGATTTGAAAGCATGTTGTCGATACGGGTGTAGTTAAGCTCGTTAAGAGCGTTCAGTTCGGATTTAAAAAACGCTTTAAGGTGTTCTGTTTCGGCGGAGAGGGTCGATTCCAGTTTTTGCTTATAGCTAATATAGGTTATGAAGAGAAAAAGGGCGAACAATACTGCCAGAAGCATGGAAAGGCGCGTCAGCGTTTTATTCTTGATGTTCAGATATCTCTCTGTCATAAAGAATTATACCCTCATTACCGGGTATATCAAATAAAAAAGCCGGACAAATGTCCGGCTTTGAAAACTCATGATAATGAGTTGTTATTAGTATCTTCCGCGTCCGCCGCCGAAACCGCCGCGTCCACCGCCGAAACCGCCTCTGCTGTTTCCGCCTTCTTCACGGGGTTTAGCTTCGTTAACAGTTATGTTTCTGCCGCCGAAATCAGCACCGTTGAACTGTTCGATAGCTGCTTTTGCTTCGTCATTGTTAGACATTTCTACGAAACCGAAGCCTTTAGAGCGTCCTGTTTCTCTGTCTTTGATGATGCGAGCTGAATCAACAGCGCCAACGCCGCCGAAAAGAGCTGTAAGATCGTCTTCAGTTGTTCCGTAGCTAAGGTTACCTACATAAATGTTCATTATAAAAATTCCTCATAATATTATTTGTCAAAACTCTCAACTCTGGGATAATACGGTGAGCAATACGGATGCTAAGGAGCCAAACGCAAGGAACTTATGAACAATTTTTGCGGGTTATATTGAGGTACAACGGCATAAATGATCTAGGTTCTGGTTCAAAATCCGGGTCAGTTTGCTAACAACGTTCAACCAAATATCGGTCTGACAAACTAACTATACATTGTTAAAAATAAATAGCAATAGAAAAAATGGTGGGTTATGAAGAAAATATCAAAAGCGGGCATTGCTGCCCGCCTGAAATTTGTTTACAGGAGATGATTAATATCTGCCGCGTCCGCCGCCGAAGCCGCCTCTGCTGTTTCCGCCGCGTCCGCCGCCGAAACCGCCGCCTCTGTTTCCGCCTTCTTCACGGGGTTTAGCTTCGTTAACGGTGATGCTGCGGTTGTCAAGCTCTGTGCCGTTGAATTTTTCAATTGCTGCTTTGCCTTCGTTGCTGTCGCCCATTTCTACGAAACCGAAGCCTTTAGAGCGTCCTGTTTCTCTGTCGGAGATGATGCGAGCTGAGTCAACGCTTCCAACGCCGCTGAAAAGTGAAACGAGATCGTCTTCTGTTGTGCCGTAGCTAAGATTTCCTACATAGATGTTCATAATGAATCCTCATAAAATATTATTTGTCAAAACTATTCATGGAACGGTGCGCAAAGAGCGGAGATGTACAGTCTTGTGTACATAGAAACGGTGGAGTGAACAATTTTGCAGATAAATATTGAAGACTCAATAGAAAGCGGCATATAACTGATCAGGATCCGGTTCAAAATCCGGGATAAATTTGCGAACAACCTGCAACCGATGTATCGGTCTGACATGGTTACTATACAGCCTTAAAATTAAATAGCAAGAGAAAAAATAAAAAAAATATCAATAAAATAAAAAAGCGGGCAAAAGAGCCCGCCTGTTTTGATGTTTTTATCAGAGATAAATTAGTATCTTCTGTTGCCGCCGCCAAAGCCGCCGCCTCTGGGGCCGCGTCCCGCGGGTTTGTCCTCTTTCGGCTTTGCTTCGTTAACAGTGATGTTTCTGCTTCCGAGCTCAGAGCCGTTGAATTTTTCGATTGCTGCTTTCGCCTCAGCGTCGTTGGGCATTTCCACAAAACCAAATCCTTTGGAACGTCCTGTTTCTCTGTCTTTGATGATACGTGCGGAGTCCACTGCGCCGACTGTTGAGAAGAGATCTACAAGGTCTTCTTCTTTTGTCTGATAGCTGATGTTACCTACATAAATGTTCATATACAACCCTTTGACCGCATTATGGTCATTTAATGTGATTGCTCAGAATAGCTGAAAATTAATACAAATCAAGTGAAAAGTTATACAGTGAAAGGGGTTGGAACAAAAAACAGGCTATTTCACATCTTTAACATTGAAAAATCCTGAAGTGCTGTTAATGTAGTGTTGTGCAAAAGAATTTATTAAAGATTTTACGGAGTTTCAAATATGTCTGAAAAAACATGGGAACTGAAATGGATGGCGTGGGAGATCACATCTAAATGCAACCTTAAATGTGTGCACTGCCGTTCGTCTTCAGGTATTCATTCCGCCGTTGGCGACTTCACCCTTGAAAAGGCGAAAAATTTTATAGATGAGCTGACGGCTTTTGCCAAACCTGTCGTTGTTCTGACAGGCGGCGAACCTCTTATGCGCGAAGATGTTTTTGACATAGCCGCATACGGTACGGAAAAAGGTCTGCGCATGGCTATGGCAACCAACGGAACACTCGTTAATGACGAAATATGCGAAAAAATGAAAGCGGCAGGCATCCGCATAGTGTCGCTCAGCCTTGACGGCTCCACACCCGCTGTCCACGACGACTTCCGCCAGCAGGAAGGCTCTTTTCAGGCGGTTATGGACGCAGCCGCATATTTTCGTAAACACGAGATAAAATTCATCATAAACTCATCGTTCGCAAAACGTAACCAGCACGATATCATGGCAACATATAAGCTGGCAAAATCTCTTAAACCCACGGCGTGGTATATGTTCCTCATAGTCCCCACAGGCAGGGGCGAGGAGCTTATGAAAGAGCTTATCAGTAAAGAGGACTATGAAGAGATACTCAACTGGCACTATGACATGGAGCGCGACGAGGACGAAATTCTTGTTCGCCCGACCTGCGCGCCTCAATATTATAGAATATGGGCTGACCGCAGCAAAGAGGCAGGGCTTGATAAAAACCGCAGAAACCTTACTTTCGGCACAGGCGGAAGCAAAGGCTGCATTGCCGGACAGACCATAGCCCTTGTGAACTCCAAAGGAGACGTGCTGCCCTGCTCATATTTCCCTGTGAATGCCGGCAACGTTTTCGAAACGCCTTTTAAGGAGATTTGGGACAACTCAAAACTCATGAACGATATGCGCAGCTTTAAAGACTATGAAGGCAAATGCGGCGTATGCAAACACCTCGGTGTCTGCGGCGGCTGCCGTGCAAGAGCCTACGCCGTTACAGGCGACTATATGGCGGAAGAACCTTTCTGCGACTACGTACCTTCAAACTATACCTGCAAATAAATTTTCTGCGGGTGTTTTATAATTGATAAAGCACCCGCATCTATCACCCCGTCACGTTTTCACACCACACAGTCTTTTTATCATCTTATAATGAACATTTACTGTCTTGACATGGTACAAATTATGTTTTAAAATCCCGAAGACTTAGGGGAGTCATATGAAAATAATTTCGCTTCAGTTGCCTGTGAGGCTTTCAGGGGTCGAAGAAAACCTAAGAAAGTTTAAAGACGGGATTATGCAAGTTATTGATGGTGAAGATTCAATTATCATTCTACCTGAGATGTGGGCTTGCGGTTTCGACTACCAGCGGCTGGTGGAATTTTCTAAGCATACTTACTCTATCATTGATGAAATACAGAGTATTATAAATGATAATACGCTTGTAATTTCATCACTCCCCGAAAGAAATCAAAACAAGGTTTTTAATACGGTTTATGCGGTGACTAAAAACGGAATCGCTGCAACCTATAGAAAGAACTTCCTTTTTTCTCCCATGCGGGAGGATGAATACATAGATAAGGGCAGTGGCATAACCGTCTTTGACTTCAAAGGTGTAAAGGTCGGACTGCTTTTGTGTTATGAGGTCCGGTTTCCGGAGATGTTTCGTATGACAGCGTTTGCCGGAGCGGATATAATAACTGTGCCCGCTATCTGGCCGCAGATGAAAAAAGAACACTGGCTCACGCTTATGCGCGCACGTGCCATTGAAAATCAGTGCTATGTCGCAGGATGCAACACCAGCGTCATGATGGGCAAAAAAGATATGCCCTGCGGTTTTTCAGCCGCTTACGACCCATGGGGCGAACCGATGTTTGAACCCTCCGCGGAAGAGGGCGTTTATACGTCATTCGCTGACACGGAAGTTGTTAAAGACATCAGGACAAAAATTCCCAGCTTCCTTGATGCAAAGGGATTTTTTACAATAAAAGGCATTAACAGTTGATAACTACTCAAATATGGAGGAACAAATGTCCGAATTAGAGTCACGCATCAGATGTAAGAGCCTTCTCAGCAAAGTTGTTAAAGTTGAGGAGACTCTCCAGTATTTCAAAGACGGAATGAACCTCGGCTGGTCAGGTTTCAC
>DKFP01000014.1:0-459392 GCA_002452405.1 Deferribacteraceae bacterium UBA6793
GAACCTCAAACCTACGGATTAGAAGTCCGTTGCTCTATCCTGTTGAGCTATGGGTGCGTATCGGTCTTACGAATCACGAAACTTATCAAAAGACCTCCATTAAGTCAATAGCTAATTTAACGCGTTTATACATTACTCCTTGATTTGAAATCAAAAACATCATATTACAATTCTACACGAGGTTAAGATGATTACATACAATGATACTCCTGTTTACATCGGCACTGCGGGGTACAAATTTGACGACTGGCTGGGAACTTTCTATCCTGAGCGGTTCCCCAACGAAGAGATGCTGAAGTTTTACAGCCGTGATAAGGGAATTGATTTCCTTGAGCTGACATTCACCTTCTATAACGACCCAACAGAAGAAATTACTGCAAACATCGCGGAAAACGGCTCTGACGATCTCGCCATATCCGTGCGTCTGGGCAAACGCTTTCTGAAAGAACCCCCCGTAAAGGAAGACGCAAGCGAATTTAAAAACGGTCTCTCTCCTATATATAATAGAGTGAAAGCGTACTTTGCTGATTTCTATAACGGTTTCACACCATCAAGGGCAAATTTCGAGCACATCCTGCGTCTGCGCGACACATTTGCCGATAAACCGTTCTTTGTTGAGCTGGCAAACCGCGGATGGGCAAGGCAGAAATACCAGGAAGAGTTTAAAGAAAACGGTATAGGCGTAGTTAACGCGGATTTCCCGCCCACTGCCGGTCTGGCGCCTTATTCTGTAAAAGCATACAACAATATGTCTTATTTCCGCCTGTACGGAAAAAGCTCAGATTGGGAAGGTCCGCAGAACCGCGACCTGAACTACAGATATAACCTCAAACAGCTTGATAAATTCAAAAAAGATATAGACATAGTTGCGTCTGTTTCAAGCTCTGTTTTCGTCTCCTTCTGCAACTCTGCAATGGGAAGCGCCGCCGCAAACGCAATAGACCTGAGAAAAATGCTCACAGAGGGCTGACATGGGAAGAATATTCGAACAATACACACAGAAGTTTCCCAGATCGAAAGAGCTTTATGAAAAGAGCAGAACCCTTTTCCCCAACGGCGTCTGCCACGATATAAGAAATTATCCGCCCTTTCCGGTGGTGACAGACCGCTGTGAGGGCATACACATGCACGACGTCGATGGTAACAGCATCATAGACCTCTGGATGGGGCACTACGCAAATATTCTCGGACACGGCACTGAGGCCCAGAAAAGAGGCATTGAGCGAGCCATGTCCGCCGGGGTTCACCACGGCACACTCAACAGATATCAGATAGAATATGCGGAACTGGTTCAGCAGGCGGTTCCTGAACTTGAACTTATGCGCCTGTGCACTTCCGGCACCGAAGCCACAATGTACGTCACCCGTGTTGCGCGCGCCTTCACAGGCAGGCACATAATCGTTAAAGCCGAGGGCGGCTGGCATGGCGGAAACTCCGTATTATCAACCGGTGTCGTTCCTCCATTCGTAAAGGACAATGACGCTCCGGAGGGTCAGAAGACCGTCTCCGTGCCCTACAACAATGTTGAAAAGACCGCGGAGATACTCCGCTCATATAACGACGAGATAGCAGCCATCATCATAGAACCTATGATGGGCTCCGGCGGCGGGATAACCGCAAGCCCTGCATACCTTAAACTCCTGCGCGATTTCTGCGACCTTACGGGAACACTACTGATTTTCGATGAAGTTATAACAGGCTTTCGTTTCCGCTTTGGCAGCATCTGGACAATCCTCGGTGTTAAACCCGACCTCTTCACCTTTGGCAAGGCAGCGGCAGGCGGTATTCACATAGGCATATACGGCGGACGCAAAGACGTTATGGAAACCATAACAAAACAGAAGCTGTTCGTCGGCGGAGGAACCTATTCCGCAAATCCCGTTGCAATGTGCGTCGGCATTGAGACTCTGAAGGAACTGCAAAAGCAGGATTATGAAAAACTTAACGCGGCAGGCGACGCTTTCCGTGTACAACTGGGTACTATGACCGCAAAACTCAGCTTTCCGGCATATGTCACCGGCTTCGGCTCATTCTTCTGTGTGCACTTCACCGATGAAAGATTTGACGAAATAACACCCCAGATCGTTATGGCGAACAGTGACAAAGACCGCGAAAATCTCTTTAAAGCGGCTATGCTCATAAATAATGTGTTCACAATGCACTCAGGCGGTGCATTTTCATTTATGCATCTGGATGAAATGACGAATAGTAAACTTACAGAGGCGTACAGAAAATCGTTTGAAATGATATAAGCCTCTTCGGGGGTAACTTGGCTTACATACGGAAAAAAGCCGCCGCCATAAAGTATGATAACAAAACCGACAAGGTGCCCAGGCTGGTTGCGAAGGGCAAAGGACTTGTGGCGGACAATATCATTGCAAAGGCAAAGGAACACGGCGTTTATATTAAAGAGGATAAAGACCTTGTGGAGGCATTATCCACACTGGATCTGTTCGACGATATTCCCGTTGAGCTGTATAAGGTCGTTGCCGCACTGCTGGCAGAACTTTATAAAATAAACGGAAAGATAAAGGAACAGAAAGCTCAGACCCAGACGCCTGTCAGCCCTCCAAATGCTCATTGATACGCCGCAGAAGTATCTCTATTTTCTTATCTTTTGTGAAATATTCCTCGGCATACAAGGAAGCGAAGTTCCTTTTATACTCCTCATACGCGGTTAGCAGAAAAACAACCTGTCCGTCTTTAATCGCTTTGATATCCTTTAAAACCTCAAGACCCGACCTGTCCGGCATGTTTACATCCAGGAGAACAAGGTCATACTCCCCCGTGCGGAACTTTGCCAGTCCGCTTGTGCCATCCTCAGCTGTATCAACGCTGAATCCCTTTTCAGAAAGCAGATTCTGATAATGCTCACGGATATGCTCTTCGTCATCGATGATAAGTATTTTTTTCATTCCTCTTCCCTCTTAGGCAAAAGAAGCGTGAAAACCGCTCCTTTCTGAGCATCGGAAACATATATGTCTCCGTCGTGTGCCCGCATGATCTTTTTACAAAGTGCCAGTCCCAAACCTGTCCCTTCTTTTTTGTTGGTAAAGAAGGGTTCAAATATCTTCTCCCTGAGCTCCGCCGGAACTCCGTGTCCGGTATCGGCGACTCCCACGGTAATGTAATTCTTGCTCTCGGATGCAGTAATCACAAGGTCTCCGCCTTTTTTCATCTCCTGAACGGCGTTTGTGACAAGGTTCATAAGTACCTGCTGCAAAAGCCCCCTGTCTGCATCAACATACATCCCGTTTCCGATATTTACAACGATATTTATCTGTTCAAACGGGAGGCAGTTTTTCAGAATCTGGATAACCTCTTCCGTAAACTGCACCAGATTTATCTTTTCATATTCAAGTTCCACCCGCTTGGTATACGAAAGGATATCGCCAACTATCTTTTCAAGCCTGTTCACCTCGGACTGCACAATGCTTATCCAATGGTGCTGGTCCTCCGAAAGCCCGCCCGCCTGCTCAACCCGTTTCGCAAATCCACCGATGGCTATCAGCGGATTTTTCAGCTCATGGGCTACGGTTGCAGAAAGACTTCCTATCTGCAACAGGTTGTCATTATTAGAAGATATCCGTTTTGCCTCGCTAAGTTCCGCCTGAACAAGCTCAAGCTGCTTCACAGCTCTGAAATACTCAATCGACAGCGAGCAGATGTTCCCGAACAACCTGAGGGCATCTTTGTCCGCCCTGGAATAGGTCGGTTTGCATACCATCAACACGCCGATTGGCTTACCGCCGATACCCAGCGAAGAAATGAGCACGTCATCGCAGAAATATTTTTTAAGCGGTTCATATTCATCGGAAGAATCAAGATTGATAGTGTCGGTCTTATCAAAAAACATTATATCCGAAAGTCTGTTCTTGGTCTTGAACCCCACTTTCAGATTACGGAACAGCGTAACGTCTATTTTCATGTCGCTGTTGCAGAATATTCCGCCGCGCAGCTCAAGCAGAGCCTCGTTCAGGAACATTATTCCGGCTTTGCCGAACTGCCCGTTTATTATAACAGACGAAATAAGCTGGTGCAGAACTTCGTCCAGATTTTTTCTGTTGGTAATTGTTTCAAGAATCTTCGCTCCGGCAACAACTCTTGAAAGAGCTGCGCCGAAAGGAGCAAAACTGTATATATTGATTATCTTTTTGAGTAATTCCGTCTGAGCTTCCGACGGGTATATCTGCTTATTGGTGAAAACGGACGCAGCACAACCACCGGAAACGACGCTGTATTCCGTCATTTCGGACGAAGTGATTCCAGTGTGAAGAATGGTTCCTTCCGTATCTCTAACCAGAAGACCTTTAATCTCGGTTTGCAGGACGGATTCGAGTAAACCAAGAAGGTCTTGAGTCGCTGAACGTCCCATTGACTGCTCCGATAGTTGAAAATAAAAACAGGGGAACGCTTTTAAAAGCGCTCCCCTTGCGGTTAGTTATTATTTCAAAGCTGCGTGAGCTGCTGCCAGCCTTGCCACAGGAACGCGGAAAGGTGAACAGCTTACGTAGTTGAGTCCCGCTTTCTGACAGAAAGCTATCGACTCAGGGTCGCCGCCGTGTTCGCCGCATATACCTGTTTTAAGGTCTGCTCTGACACTGCGCCCTTTGTTTACGCCCATCTCCACAAGCTGACCGACGCCGCTGACATCTATGGAGACAAAGGGATCTTCCTTGTATATACCTTTTTCAACATATATAGGCAGGAATTTGCCTGCATCGTCACGGCTCACGCCCAGCGTTGTCTGGGTAAGGTCGTTCGTTCCGAAAGAGAAGAACTGCGCGTGCTGTGCAATTTCATCAGCCGTGAGTGCCGCTCTGGGAAGCTCTATCATAGTACCGACAAGGTATTCCAGCTTAACGCCATATTTTGCAATAACCTCAGCGGCAACATCGTTTGTCATATCTTTCAGTATCTCAAGCTCTTTATAAGAACCTACGAGGGGGATCATAACTTCGGGTTTGACAACCTTACCCTGTTTAACAAGCTCACATGCCGCCTCGAAGATGGCATAGACCTGCATTTCATATATTTCGGGGAAGGTAAGACCCAGACGGCATCCTCTGTGACCAAGCATAGGGTTGAACTCGAAAAGTTCAGTCGCCTTCGCTTTAAGATGGTCTGCGGAAATGCCCGAAGCCTTTGAAACGCGCTCAATCTCCTCGTCTGTGTGAGGAATGAACTCGTGAAGAGGCGGATCAAGCAGACGGATTGTGACAGGCAGCCCTTCCATAGCGGTGAACAGTCCGAGGAAATCCTCTTTCTGATAGGGTTTGACCTTTGCAAGAGCCTTTCTGCGTCCCTCTTCGTTATCAGCCAGTATCATCTCGCGCACGGCGTCGATACGGTCGCCGTCAAAGAACATGTGCTCCGTGCGGCAGAGACCGATGCCCTCTGCGCCGAAGTCCCTTGCAACTTTGGAATCATGTGGAGTGTCTGCATTGGCGCGTACGCCAAGGGTTCTGAAAGAATCAGCCCATGTCAGAATCTCCGCAAATTCGCCTGAAAGTTCGGGTTCTATAAGTTTTGCCGCGCCGAGGATAACCTCGCCTGTGGAACCGTTAATGGTGATTATCTCGCCCTCTTTAACGGTGGCACTGCCTGCGGTAAAGAATTTTTGTACGTCATTGATTCGAACCGCACCGCATCCTGCTACACAGCATTTTCCCATGCCTCTGGCAACAACAGCCGCGTGGCTGGTCATACCGCCTGTGGCAGTAAGGATACCCTGTGCGGCGTGCATACCGCCGATATCTTCGGGTGACGTTTCAGCGCGCACCAGGATAACTTTTTCACCCTGCGCCGCCCAGCTTTCAGCCTCTTCCGCCGTGAAGACGACCTTTCCAACAGCCGCGCCGGGAGAAGCGGGAAGACCTTTTGCGATAACGTCATATTTAATGCTGGTATCTATCATAGGGTGCAGAAGCTGGTCAACCTGCTCCGGAGCAACGCGCAGAACGGCGGTCTTCTTATCGATAAGCCCTTCCGCAACCATGTCGAAGGCTATTTTCACAGCCGCTCTTGCGGTTCTTTTGCCGGTTCTGGTCTGGAGCATGTAAAGAGTCCCCTTTTCAATGGTGAACTCTATATCCTGAACATCCTTGTAGTGGGTTTCCAGTTTTTTGTAAACTTCTTCAAGCTGTGCGAAGACTTCGGACATAGCCGTTTTCAGCTTCGCGATAGGTTCGGGGGTTCTGATACCCGCAACAACGTCTTCACCCTGTGCGTTTACAAGGTATTCACCGAAGAACTCTTTGTCGCCTGTGGAGGGGTTACGTGTGAATGCAACACCTGTTCCGCAGTCGTCACCCATGTTTCCGAAAACCATAGACTGCACGTTTACGGCGGTTCCCCAGTCGTCGGACATTTTGTTTATCTTTCTGTAGGTTTTCGCTCTCTGGTTATTCCATGAGTCAAAAACCGCATCGATTGCATATCTGAGCTGCTCTTTGGGATCCTGCGGAAATTCCTTTCCTATCTCCTCAACAACAAGAGCCTTATACTTTTTAACGAGTTCTTTAAGGTCTTCTGCGCCAAGCTCTGTGTCCTCTTGAACGCCTCTGGCGTTTTTCATATCCTTCAGGATATGCTCGAACTGGTGGTGTCCTATACCGAGAACAACGTCGGAAAACATCTGGATAAATCTTCTGTAGCTGTCGTAGGCAAATCTGGCATTGCCGGAGGACTTTTCAAGCCCTTTTACAGATTCGTCTGTCAGACCGAGGTTAAGAACAGTGTCCATCATACCCGGCATGGAAACTCTTGCGCCGGAACGGACTGAAACAAGGAGAGGATTATTAACATCCCCGAATTTTTTGCCCATTGCAGTTTCAAGCTCGGCAAGAGCCGCAAGAACCTGATCCCAGAGTCCTGCGGGATAGCTCTTATTATCTTTGTAAAACTGCACACACGCTTCAGTCGTGATGGTAAAACCGGGAGGAACAGGTATGCCTATGCTGGTCATTTCAGCCAGCCCCGCCCCCTTTCCGCCGAGAAGGTTTTTGTTCTTTCCGTCCCCTTCCGTGCGGTCTTTACCGAAAAAGTAAACCCATTTGGTGCTCATTGCGATAAACCCCCTGTTATATGATTTTTGTCAGATCGCCCAGCAGATTGAACAGACCTATCAAACGGTTCAGCAAACTTAATCTGTTCTCTTTCACTTTTTCGTCCTTCGCCATTACCATAACGTTTTCGAAAAAGCGGTCAACAGGACCGCTGAAAGTCAGAAGCTGGGTCATCGCCTCAGTGAAGTTCTCTTCACACACCTCTCTATTAATACCGGCGGACTTGGTGTCTATCAGCCCTGCCAGTTCCCTCTCGAAATCGGACTCAAACAGCGCAGGGTCATATCCGGTGCCGGTATGTCCGCTCTTTTTGAGGATGTTGTTGATACGTTTGTATCCTGCGGCAATGCTTGCGAACTCCGCAGTCTCTCTGTATTGAGCGAGAGCCTTCGCCGCTTTTTCTATTTTGATTATATCACCTGAAATGCCCGCTGCACAGTCAACGCAGTCCGCAGTAAACCCTTCGGAAGTGAGCATTTGGCGGAAACGCTGAATTATGAAGTCGTTAACAGCGTCTACAGTTTTCTGTTTATCGAATTTTATGAAGTCCGTGAGGATTTCCGCACTCTTTTCCACCATAACGGCGATATCGGCGCGCAGTCCTTTCTGACGGATGATGTTCAGTATACCGATTGCGTTCCTGCGCAGAGCGTACGGATCCTGATTTCCGGTGGGAATAAGGTCAACTGCGAAACAGCCGACGATGGTGTCCAGCTTGTCTGCCATTGAAACGAATGCGCCGGCATCAGTTGTCGGCAGGTCGTCTCCGGCAAATCTGGGCATATAGTGTTCGTCTATCGCCGTGGCAACTGTTTCGTTTTCGCCCTGAAGTTTCGCATAGGTCTTACCCATGATACCTTGCAGTTCGGGGAACTCATAAACCATTGAACTGAGCAGGTCAGCCTTGCAGAGGAATGCCGCACGGTCTGTATCCGCCTTTGCCGCGGGAGCAAACTGCTCCGCGAAATAGACTGCCAGCCTGCGGAAACGCTCCATCTTCGCATATGAAGTGCCGAGTTTTTCCTGATACGTAACTTTTTTAAGCTCCTCAACGTGCTTTTCAAGAGGATATACCTTGTCGTTCTCCCAGAAGAAAGCCGCATCTGCAAGTCTGGCGCGAAGAACCCTTGCATAGCCTGCCTTAACAACAGACGGGTCTTTGGGCTCGGTGTTTGAAACGCCGATGAACCTGTTTACAAGTTTGCCTGATTTATCCGTTACATAGAAATATTTCTGGTGATTTTTCATAGATGTGATGAGAACTTCGGCGGGCAGAGACAGGTATTTTTCCTCGAACTCGCCCATGAGCGAAACAGGATATTCCACAAGTCCCGCGACTGTGTCCAGCAGACCTTCGTCGAGGTCAACTCTGTATCCGGTCTCCTTTTCGATGTCCGCGACCTGTTTTTTCACAAGGTCTTTGCGCGCCTGGGTGGAGACTATCACGCGGGCTTTTTCAAGCACTGCGAGGTAGTCTGCATAGTCTTTAACTGGAAACTCCGTATTGAAGTGGATGCGGTGTCCCATGGTGGTGTTGCCGCTTTTTATGCCGTCTATCTCAAAGTTGATAACCTTTCCGCCGAATATCGCAAGGAACCAGTGAACGGGTCTTGCATAACGGAAGGTGCCGTCGCCCCATTTCATTGATTTTTTAAAGGGTATGCCTTTTATGACAGCGGGCACAAGAGTTTCGAAAAGCTCTGTGGTGTCAACGCCTTTGGTCTTTTTCACACCGCTGAGGTATTCGCCTTTTTCCGTGGTTTCTTTTTTCAGCGTGGCGAAATCAAGCCCTTTGGATTTGGCAAAACCTTCACCTGCCTTTGTGAGCTTGCCTTCCGCATCGAAAGCGACGGAGGCGGGAGGTCCCATGATGACCTCTTCACGGTCCGGCTGCTTTTCGCTCAGTCCCGTGATGTGTATATAGCTTCTTCTGGGCGTTCCGTCAGATTCCACAGATGTGAAAGGAACCCCTTCCTCGGTAAGTTTTTTGGTAAATTCTTTGACAAGGTATTCGCTGGTTCCCTGAATGAACCCAGCAGGTATTTCCTCGCTACCTATTTCAAGCAGAAAATCGGGCATTGTAACACCTAAACATGATTATTTTAGTCCTAGCATCCTACAATAGATTCAGATAATTTCAAGAAGTTTATACCCGACTGAAAGAAAGTTGTGAAAAATACTCCGACACTATGTCGGCAACGGTTTAGAGGATAGGATTTATCAATACGCAGATAGAAAAAATAAAAACACAGACTGCTTCGCCTGCGGCTCGCAGAGACGAATGAACGTCTTTGCGAGGCACGCAGTAACAAAGCAATATCACATATTATACAAACGAATATTTCAGCGTCTTTTCAAGCTCTCTGACCTGAGGCAGACCGTTGAGAAGTTCCGCCAGAGAATCGTAGCTTCCTTCAACGAAAGCCTTTTTAGCATTGGGCTTAATGTCAACGGCATACTCTTTGCCGTTGAATTTCACCTTGCTGCCTTCAACATCGAGAACCATTTCGGCTGCGGGGTTAGCCTCAACCGCTTTCATAAGCTCGTCGCGCACAGCCTTTTCAGCCACTGCGCATACGATGCCCAGAGTTGTGCAGTTGCCGAAGAATATTTCGGCATAGCTTCCTGCGATAACAGCGTTGAAGCCCGCACGTTTGATAGCCTGCGGTGCGTGTTCACGGGATGAACCGCAGCCGAAGTTGTCGCCGGATATTATTATGGATGCACCGACAAACTGGGGTTTGTCGATGGGATGTCCGATGGATTTGCCTTCACTGTCGAAGCGCACGTCATAAAAAAGCTGACCGCCAAGCTCGTCAAACACCACGCATTTAAGGAATCTTGCGGGGATGATGCGGTCTGTGTCTATGTCGTCACCGGGAACGGGAACTGCTCTTCCGATTACTTGTTTGATAGGTCCGAGACTCATGATCAACCTCCGATTCCGAATACTTTTCTTGCGTCTGTTATGGTGCCTGTGACAGCAGCCGCAACAGCCATAACAGGGGAAACAAGGAGTGTTCTGCCTGTGGAGGAACCCTGTCTGCCCTTAAAGTTTCTGTTTGAAGTGGAAGCGCTTATCTGTCTGCCCACGAGTTTGTCGGGGTTCATTGCAAGACACATTGAACAGCCCGGCTCTCTCCATTCGAAGCCTGCCTCGATGAAGATTTTGTCCAGACCCTCTGCCTCTGCCTGTTTCTTAACATTATAGGAACCGGGTACAGCCAGCGCGCGAACGCCCGCAGCTACCTTGCGTCCCTTGGCATATTTTGCGGCTTCGCGGAAATCTTCGATTCTGCCGTTTGTGCAGCTTCCGATGAATACCACGTCTACCTTTTTGCCGTCCATCTTGTCGCCGGCGGCAAAGCCAGTGTACTCAAGAGCCTCAGCCATAACCTCGTTGGAAACGGCGGGGATGCTCTGTGAAATGCCTATCGCCTGTTCGGGAGTAATACCCCATGTGACCATAGGTTCAATGTCTTCGCCTTTGAAAGTAACGACATCATCATAAACCGCATCAGCGTCGGACTTCATGCTGTTCCAGTAGGCAACGGCTTTGTCCCAGTCTTTGGGGGCATAGGGCTTGCCTTTCAGGTATGCATAGGTGGTTTCATCTGGGTTGATGTAGCCGACCCTTGCGCCGCCTTCGATAGCCATGTTGCAGACTGTCATTCTGCCTTCCATGCTCATGTTTTTGATAACATCGCCGCAGAACTCGTAAGCGTATCCGATACCGCCGTTGACACCGAGTTTGCTTATTATATAGAGGATAACGTCTTTAGCGTAGACGCCTTCGTTAAGTTTGCCTGTAATCTCCACCTTACGCACTTTAAAGGGTGCAATGGACATTGTCTGGGTAGCAAGAACATCACGCACCTGCGAAGTTCCGATGCCGAATGCGATAGCGCCGAATGCACCGTGGGTTGCCGTGTGGCTGTCGCCGCAGGCTATGGTTGTTCCGGGCTGTGTGACACCCTGCTCAGGACCGACTATGTGCACAACGCCCTGACGCTCTGTTTCGGGGTTAAAAAACGTGATTCCGTTCTCTTTTGTGTTGCGCTCGATAGCCTGAAACATCTCTTCAGCCATGGGGTCTGCCAGCGGTCTTTTGCGTGCGTCGCCCTCTGTGGGGATGATGTGGTCAACAGTTGCGAAAGTCCTTTCGGGGAATGCAACTTTGATGTTCAGCTCTCTCAGCATGGCGAAAGCCTGCGGGCTTGTTACCTCATGGATGAGGTGCATACCGATGAAAAGCTGGGTCTGTCCGTTGGGAAGCACACGAACCGTATGAGCATCCCAAACCTTCTGAAAAAGGCTCTTTCCCATATATTTCTCCTTTAATCTCTTATCTCCCCCTTTGGCAAAGGGGGATTAAGGGGGATTTACATTTATAAAGGCTTATGATTCTGTACAATACTCCCGCATATGTCAAATGTAAATAGAAAAGTTTGATTAGCTTTAACAAAGTTAAGGGAGAATAGATTAAGGCATTTGTAAACTTAATGCACAAATGACCGATATGACGTTGGAAAGAATTGAGGTTTTTTTATGGAAATTTCAGGGAGTATTTCAGCATCTTCTTATTTACATGCTAACACTGCCATCAAACCTGACAGTGTTGTTACGCCAAAAACTGAAAATGGCAATACTGTTGTTGTCATGGCTCAACAGACTGAACAACAAGGTGAACAATCAATCGCAGAGCAGCTTGAAAAAATAATAAATGAAAGCAAGCAGGAACAGAATCCGGCACAGGGAATAGAAGAGCAGCTGTCAGACAAACTTAAAGCGGAAATGACCGACGAAGAATACATTGCTTCACTTGAAAAAAAGATGGAGGAAGCTAAAACAGAATCCCTTGATAAACTTGCCGAACTCCTCCAACTTCCCGACAAAAGCATGATAAATCAGGTAGACACCGACGATGTGGAAGACTTCATATCCATGTTCAAGATAAAGTATGTCGAAACAGGCGATGCCAGACCTGTTTTCAATAAAACTTTCGATAATGTTGAGGACTTCTGGAACTACAAATTCAAGGGCAGTTCCGCAGAAAAACCGCAGGCAAACGGAGCAAACAGTCTTTACGGCAAAGACAAGTTATATATGGACGGGCATGTGTACACTGTAACCTACGTTGACGAATGCAACGCACCCGACGGAAACAAACTGTTGAAAGATGCAAATCCGGCAGCGTTACAACAACTGGTAAAATACTGGGATGAAGGAACCATAGGACAGTTGAGCGAATCTTTGACAATGGCAACAGCAATGAAACCATACTCAGGTGTTTATGACGCATCAGCCGATACGAGTGCAAAAGATGCATTCTGGAACAGAATCGGTAAAACCTTCAATACATCCGCATACGGAACTTACGGTAACTCTTTTTTTGATCTCATGAGTGAATCATACATGGCATCGCACACAGAACTTATTACCGACGATTTCGCATTCCTTGAATTTGACATGAACGACTTTACAAAAAATGCAGGTGAAGAGCTGTACCTTTTTCAAGGTAAAAGAGCCGTCAGGGTATAATCTCACCGTTCTGCACATCCCTCAATCGTCAAACGCTCCATCAGAAATCTTTTCAATATACTGCCTGACATCTTTCGGCCATTTCCCTATATATTCAAAAAACTTTCCGCCATTGTCGGCATAGAGAGCTCTTACTGACTCTTCATAATCCGGAAAGTCACCGCAAAGTGCCGACAAAAATTTATAAACGGCATCACGCACCCGTCGTTTTTCTTCCTTGGGATTTTTTCTTGCTTCATCTATTAATCTGCGCAGAGCAACCGACGCACCGCCATGTTGTGCGTTGAGCCATTCCCAGTGACGTGGAAGCAGAGTAATTTCTCTGGGCACAACACCAAGTTTCGGTCGCCCGCGCCCTCTGACAACTTCAGGATTGATCACACACACGTCCGTCTGTTCACCTGAACTATCGCAGAACACCAGCACCCCGTCCCCCGTCTGCCCTGTATCTGTCCGCCGGACTATCTCTGCAACTTCGGCAAGATTCCCGGAGCCTATACATTCGACTCCCTTAAATACGGTGTATTTTTCCATATGCATCTCCATTGCAGATTTTTACCCGTATAAAATTAAATTGTCAAGATTTTTATCCGGATAAAATAAGCCTTGCTCTGTAAACATGCCGTCTCACCATAATTTTTCTCTTGATTTTTAACCGTGGCGATTATATATATTCTTCTGTTAGCACTCTGCCCTATTGAGTGCCAACAAATCACAAAGACTTCTTATAAAAACTAATAAAGGTAATGGAGGAAAACAAATGGCATCAATCAAACCTCTTCAGGACAGGATTATTGTCAAACGCTTCGAATCTGAAGAAAAAACAGCTTCGGGCATCATCATCCCCGACAGTGCGAAAGAGAAACCCATGGAAGGCGAAGTTATCGCTGTTGGTCCCGGACGCACATATGACAACGGCAACAAAATGACAATGACCGTTAAAGTCGGCGACAGAGTTCTGTTTGCAAAGTATGCAGGTACTGAAATCAAATTCGATGGTCAGGAATACCTCATAATGAGAGAAGATGACATCCTTGGCGTAATTGCGAAATAACACGCCCAATCCATTAAGTTAAGGAGATTCGTACAATGGCTAAACAAATCATTTTCAGCGAAGACGCAAGACATGCAATTCTGAAAGGCGTTGACCAGCTTGCCAACGCTGTTAAAGTTACACTCGGACCCAAAGGACGCAACGTTGTTATCGAGAAAAAATTCGGCTCACCCCTTATAACTAAAGACGGCGTTACTGTTGCAAAAGAAATCGAACTGAAAGACCCGCTGGAAAACCTCGGCGCACAAATGGTTAAGGAAGTTGCTTCCAAAACCAACGACGTGGCTGGCGACGGCACTACCACTGCGACTGTTCTTGCACAGGCTATCTACCGTGAAGGTATCAAAAACGTTGTAGCAGGCGCAAAACCCATGGAAATCAAAAGAGGAATCGACAAAGCTGTTGCAGCCGTAATCGAAAAACTCGCTGAAATCTCAAAACCCATTCAGGACAAAAAAGAGATCGCACAGGTTGGCGCTATCTCCGCTAACAACGATTTCGAAATCGGTAACATCATCGCCGACGCTATGGACAAAGTCGGCAAAGACGGCGTTATCACCATTGAAGAAAATAAATCCACAGACACCATCCTTGAAGTTGTCGAAGGTATGCAGTTTGACAGAGGCTACCTGTCACCCTACTTCGTAACAGATGCAGACAACATGGAAGCTGTTCTTGAAAACCCCTATCTGCTTATCCTTGAAAGTAAAGTATCCAGCATGAAAGACATCCTTCCCGTTCTTGAGCAGCTTGCAAAACAGAACGCACCCTTCCTCATCATTGCAGAGGACGTTGAAGGCGAAGCGCTGGCAACACTTGTTGTAAACAGGCTGAGAGGTACTCTGAACTGCTGTGCCGTTAAAGCACCCGGCTTCGGCGACAGAAGAAAAGAGATGCTGAAAGACCTTGCCATCCTGACAGGCGGTAAAGTTGTCTCCGAAGAAACAGGCATGAACATCAATCAGGTCACTCTTGCCGATCTCGGACGCGCTAAGAAAGTTGTCGTGGACAAAGAAAACACCACAATCGTTGAAGGCGCAGGCACTGCTGAAGACATTCAGGCTCGTGTCAACATGATCAAAAAACAGTCCGACGACACTACAAGCGACTACGACAGAGAAAAACTTCAGGAAAGACTTGCAAAACTTTCCGGCGGTGTTGCCGTAATCAAAGTGGGCGCTGCTACTGAAACTGAGATGAAAGAGAAGAAAGCTAGAGTTGAAGACGCTCTGTCTGCAACAAAAGCAGCCGTTGAAGAGGGCATCGTCCCCGGAGGCGGCGTTGCACTTGTTCGCGCTCTTAAAGCCCTTAACGGGATGAAACTCTCTGACGATCAGCAGGTTGGTGTTGAGCTTATCAAAAAAGCTCTTACATCTCCCCTCAGCCAGATCGTTGCGAACGCAGGTTTCGACCCCGCAATCATCGTTAACGAAATCTCTAAATCCAAATCCAACACTTACGGCTTTAACGCCGCAAATGAAAAATATATGGATATGTTTGAAGCCGGCGTTATCGACCCCACAAAGGTGACACGCTCCGCACTTCAGAACGCAGCTTCCGTTGCAAGCCTTATGATCACAACAGAAGCGCTTATCACTGAAATCCCCGAACCCAAAGCAGCAGGCGGAATGCCTGACATGGGCGGAATGGGAGGCATGGGCGGCATGATGTAATTCCTGAAAAGGATTTGCACCGATCCCCATTTATCCGTAACCTGCGGCAACGTCAGGTTACATCCGAGACATCGCAAGTCTCAAAAAAACGTAAGTCTCAAAACCCCGCTGAAAGGCGGGGTTTTTTCGTTTCCCTACCATATTAGGTGAGTAAAATCATTTACAACAACTTAACATTTTTATTGCTTATCATTCCCTGTTTTGTAAAAATAAAAAAATATAGTTATTAGTATAGAGGGAAATATGCACAAGCTGACACTCAAAGAAAAGTTTATGATTCTGGGGGCAATCTATCTTATCTCCATGCTTTTCTGCTTTTTAATGACATGGCGCATAGCGGAGGCTGAGGGTTCCCACGACGGAGCTTTCAGGCTTTATACAATAATTTCCGTCACAACCTGCGCAATATTCTTTTTAATAATTTATAAAGTCTTCAAAGAGATAGTAACACCTCTGCGTGTTATGCGCGTTGTTCTGGATGAGCTTTCGAAAGGAACAAAGGATCTTACTAAGCGTCTTGAGGACAACGGCGGGGACGACATACGCGGTATGCTTCCAACAATGGTGCGCAATTTCAACAAATATCTGGATTCTCTGAATAAAGACTATGCAGACACTCTTCTGCTGGTGGGCGACGCCGGAGAGCATATCATGCCCGTTTCAACAGCGATTGTTAAGGTTCGCGATTCTGTGGAGCAAAATGCAGAGATGGCAACCCAGGTTGCTGCCGCAGGCGAAGAAATGGGCGCCACCATAGGAGAGATATCAGCATCCGCCGAAGAATCCGCCGACAAAGCGAAAGCCACTGTTGAGCTTGCCAAAGAGGGAGGTCATTCCATAAATCTGGCAAAGGAATCGTCAGAAAACATGGCAGTTATAATCTCCAAGCTGGAAAGAGAGATAACCACACTGACAGAGAAAGCGTCACAGATAGGCGGTGTAATATCCGTTATCAACGATATATCGGAACAAACAAACCTGCTGGCGCTGAACGCTGCCATAGAAGCGGCAAGAGCGGGCGAAGCCGGACGCGGATTTGCAGTTGTTGCGGACGAAGTGCGCAAGCTGGCTGAAAAAACCCAGTCCTCCACCAAAGAGATAGAGATCATGGTCAGCGCTATGACAGGCAGCATTAAAGAGGTTTCACAGGGTGCTGCGGAGGTCGTTTCAGCGCTGGACGGACAAAAGGATGCCACAGAGAACGCTTACAGCAATTTCCAGACTATCCTGAGCGCCATAGAAGAGCTGGACAGCCTTGTTTCAGGTATATCCGCGGCTGTGAGTCAGCAGTCTGCGGCGACAGCACAGATAATGCAGAACGTCACAACTGTTGCCCACAATTCCGATATGACAAAAGAGGTTGTGCTCTCCCTTGTAAACGACACAGACATGCTGCTGAACAGCATAAAGTGCATATCCGACAAATATTCCAGTTATTCGCTTACAAGCAGGGCATATTATTTCGCGGCGGCTAAGATTGCCCATATAAACCTTATGAAGGGGCTTTTCGACTGCTACTCCAAAAACCAGTGCAACATAAACCTGCCCACACACACCACCTGCACATTCGGTCAGTTCTATTACGGCAAAGGGATGGAAATTTTCGGAAACGACAGCGATTACAAAGCTATGGAAGGTCCACACAAAGACGTGCACAACATGGCGCACAGGATCATGGATCTGATAAAAGCAGGCAAAAAACACGAAGCGGAACACCATCTTCCGGAGATGGAAGCCATGGTGAGGAATTTCATCGCTATGCTTGAAAGACTGATAAGCAAATACAAATAGGGGAGCCGCAAGGCTCCCCTGGCTATTGACAAAGTATAAAAAAGACGAGATCGCCGCGTCGCTCCGCTCCTCGCGAAGACGGAATAAAAATCACGTCTCTGCGAACCCCGTAGGGGTGAAGCAGTCTCGTCTTTTTTCTATACGACATAACTTACATGATATGCTCTAGTCCAGAGGGCTTGCCACCCTGTTTCTTCCTTTCTGCTTGGCGAGATACAGGTATTTGTCCGCCTGTTCCACCAGCTTTTCAACACTTTCGACATCTGTATCAGAAGGCATCATAACTACGCCGATGCTTAGTGTAACGTTAAATCTGCTGCGCACGGGACCGAACATCATACGGGCAACGTTCTCACGTATTTTCTCTGCCACAAGGACACCGCGTTTCAGATCGGTATATGGCAGGATGACCCCGAACTCGTCGCCGCCGAAACGACCGCATACATCTGTTTTGCGGAGTGAAGCCGTCACCGTTTTTGCTGTTTCGCGCAGAACAGTGTCACCCATAGTGTGTCCGTATCCGTCGTTTATGCCTTTGAAATTGTCTATATCGAAAAGCAGCAGACAGAATATGCCATCGGGGAAACGTTTATTTTTGTTGAACTCCATATCAAGTATCTCAAAAAGAGCACGCCTGTTGTATACGTCTGTAAGAAAGTCCATACGGGACATATCCATCGCGTCTTTGAAAAAACGGCGCATCTCCGCAAGTCTTTTCACCGTGAAATAAGACACAACTACAAAAAACGAAAATAAGAACCCTGTGGTCAGATCGACTACATAGCTCTCCTTATCCGTCATCTGATAAAGTCTGCTCACCGGCTGGAAATAAAGGAATGCAGCAAAAAGCATAAAACCGGAAGCCGTGGCAGCTGCCATATCTTTTTTGAGCGCAAGTTTCATTTCGCAGACGATGTTGAAAGTTGATTTGGTCATATCGGTATTCATAAAAGGCACCTTTTTTGTGTGACAAGAATTATAAGACAATAATTAATAAAATGTGACTGCCATTAATAGGAGGTAGAAAAATATATTTGCCTTAATCAGGCTATTTTGTCAGAATAACATATGAACATAAAACCTGCATTCCGACGTTTTTTAAGCCTGCAGATAAAAATTACGTCAATCATCTTTCTGATAATGATGAGCTTCAGCTATGTCGTTGCACACAAAATGAGTGAAAACGTCAAACAGCAGACCTTTCAGATAACTAAAAACTACATCGAAAGCATCCCTTCGCTTATATACAACTCCATGTACAACTTTATGCTCAACGGCGACAGACAGTCCATAAACCGTCTTGTGCAGCATCTGGAAAAAGACAATAACATCATGGGAGTGCACATTTTCAACAACAAATGGAAGCTAACCGAGTCCCTGCCGGAACTGGTGCACAAATATGATAAATCGTATATAGATACCATCGTAAAGAACCATACCGACGAAGGATTCAAGGAAACCGTTATAAACGGTACGCGGGTGATGTCATATTACACCCCTATCCCCAACGCGCCGGAGTGCCATCTCTGCCATCTTCAGGAAGAAGGGGAGATACTCGGACACCTGAACATAAACATCAACCTCACCTATCTGACAGAGATTCTTGAGCGTGACGCTTCCAACATAAAGGCGATACTGATAGTATCGAACATAGTGCTCTTTGTCGTGCTGACTGTTCTCATAAACGTAATGGTAATAAGCCCTGTGAAGCGTATTGAACACGCCATGCAGGAGGTTGCAAACAGCAACCTTGAGGTGCGGCTCGACGCCGATTCCGAAGACGAGTTCGGGCGCATGTCGCGTCTGTTCAACTTTATGGTATATTCCTTGCGCAAATCATTCCGCACGGTTTCCGGTATACACAAAAGTATGCTCCACAACGACAGACTCATGACCATAGGCACCCTCGCCGCAGCCGTGAGCCACGAGATAAAGAACCCGCTGAACTCCATAATGCTCACATCCGACATACTTGCCATGAGATGCAAAGAACAGCAGGAGCTTACAAACCGCATAGCCTCCGACGCCGAACGGATAAAGGATATCATTGACAATACTCTTAACTTTTCCCGCATAGACGACGAGCGCCACAACAGCGTGATAAACATGGATAAGTTCGTGGACGATCTCTGCCACTATGCCGACAGAACGCTTTTCAAATGGACGGAGATACCATTCCGCACGGACGTGGCAAAAAATCTCGGATACATCTACGCAAACCCTGTGCACCTTGAGCAGATATTCCTGAACATTCTCCGCAACGCATCCGAAGCTGTTGAAAACAACGACAGCCCTGTGATAACCCTTACGGCTTACCGAAGAGGCGACGAAACCGTCATCTCCGTAAAAGACAACGGTGCCGGCATCCCAGCGAGCATGAAGGATATGATATTCAACGAATTTTATACTACGAAACAAAACGGAACTGGCATCGGACTGTACATTGTTAAAGAACTTACCGACAGATACAAGGGAAAGGTCACTTTTGAGTCGGAACAGGGCAGAGGAACCGTATTCTCAGTGGTTCTGCCCACAGACAGCGAGCCGAGGATGTAATTTCCACCCATCCTCGGTATTGATAAACAGACCTCAACCTGATATAAGATATAGACAGGGTTTTATTCAAAATCCTTTGCACGGAGATATTATGCACAAAGGTATCAAAAAGCTCTGGGCGCCGTGGCGCATGTCATATATCAGCAAACTGGGGGGAAAGGACGAAGGATGCATCTTCTGCGCAAAGCCGAAACAGCAGAACGACAGAGACAACCTTATCCTTTACCGCGCAAAAACGGCGTTCATCATAATGAACCTGTACCCCTATAACAACGGGCATTGCATGGTGATTCCCTACAAACACACTTCGGATTTCACCGAACTGACAGATGAAGAGATGCTTGAGCTGATGCAGCTTACCAGGCTGACCATAAAAGTGTTCAAAAAAGTGTTCAATCCCGAAGGATTCAACACAGGATTCAACCTAGGCAGAGCCGCAGGTGCGGGCATAAGCCAGCATATCCACCTGCATGTACTTCCGAGATGGGTCGGCGATACCAACTTTATGCCCGTTCTGGGTGAAACAAGGGTCATCGGCGAACATATCTTCGATACTTACGACAAACTGAAAAAAGCATTCGATGAGGAGACAAAAGCATGAGAGCCATAGCAGGACTTATTAAAATAGCCGTTACACTGGTTATAATCGTTTTCGCAATTATGAACGTTGACAACGTTGAGGTTAAATATTTCTTCGGTCAGCCTACGCTGAAAATGCCGCTGTTCATCGTTATTTTAGGCTCGATGCTCTTCGGAATCGTGCTTGCCACGCTGATGTATTATCTCGACAGATTCAAAATGTCGCACCAGATAAGCAGTCTGAAGAAGCAGGTCAAAAAGCAGGATGATGAGCTTGAGCGCCTGCGCAACATACCCTTTATGGATAAAATGGACTAATCAGAGGACTGCATGAGATACAGCACCGATTTTTTAAAAGGACTTTCCGCTCTCACAGAGGGCAACTATGAAAAAGCCGCGTCTTTCCTTAAAAACGCCGCAATGGACAACAAAGAGCGCATAGAGGCATACTACACCGCAGGGCTCGTTTTCAAGAAGCTCGGACAGTATGACAAAGCTGCTTACGTTATCGAAACCATCCTCAGAAGCGACGATGTTGACAGCCACACCAAACGCACCCTTAACGTCGAACTGGGTAAAATTATGTTTGCCGCGGGCAACTTTAAACAGGCTGCAAAACAGCTTGAAATGACCTCCGACCCCGACGGCATCATGCTGAAAGCAAAGGCACTCCGCGAAACAGGACAGTTTGACGAAGCCGCTAATACATACAAATCCCTTGCCCGAACAACAGGTATGAATCTCGACAACGAGATAGGCTACTGCTACTACCGCTGTGTCGTGACAGACAAGCATGAGGGCTATTCAAAATGCTTCGCTCAGGCGCTTAAATATATCCCCAAATCAAGGGTTCTGCGCATGGCGCTCATAGACCAGCATCTGCTTGAAGGCAGAGGCGCAAAAGCTGTCGAAGAAATAGAGAGCTTCATACAGGACGGGCTGACAGCAACCCACCACGATATGATGAAGTTTCAGACCATCTTCTTTGACGAAGGCAAGTTCGAATGGCTTGTACGCCACTGTCTCAAACGCATTAACGCGGGTTCAGATAACCCGTTCAACTACACCTACGTCATCTCCCGCTACCTTTCCACAGGTAACAAGGAAAAAGCGGAGGCGTTCATAGACAGATATGTGAAAAACTTCGGTCCCACCAACATCATAGCCCGTGCTTCGCTCTCTATCGAGCATAACGCTATGCTGGCACTGGTGCTGGAACACGCGGATTTTTACAAATGCACCGCTTGCGGGGCCACTGCGAAGGACTACTCCGACACTTGCAAGGCGTGTCACTCGTTTGAAACCCTGAAACCCATGTAAGCGGGGTCTTTCTGTGAGTAAACCCGAAAAGATTACTCCCATGATGCAGCAGTTTTATGAGATGAAACAGAAGCATCAGGGCTCACTGCTGTTTTTCCGTATGGGTGATTTTTATGAAATGTTCGGCGAAGACGCCGTCACAGCTTCAAAAATTCTGGGCATAGCCCTCACCTCGCGGGAAAAGGACAAAGAGAACGGTATGCCCATGTGCGGCGTGCCCCACCACAGCTATCAGGCATACCTTGTGAAACTCCTCAGGGCAGGACTTAACGTCGCCATATGCGACCAACTCGAAGATCCTGCGCAGGCGAAGGGGATAGTCAGACGCGGAGTAACAAAAGTTATGACACCGGGAACAGTCGTTGACGAAGCGGCACTCCCGGCATCCGACAACAACTTCTTCGCATGTGTCTACAAATCAGATAAAAACTACAGACTGGCATTTGCGGATTCCTCCACAGGCGAGATATACCTCGAACCCGCTACCGAAGAAACCGTAAAGGACATCACTGCCAGATACGCACCCAAAGAGACTGTGCGCAATTTCAAAGTCACCGACGAGGCGGATTTCAGCTTTTTCGGCACCTTCTCTGAAAACCTCGCTCTGCGCGAAGTGTCGGAGTATTACGGCGTTGCGGCTCTTAAATCTCTCGGCATAGACGATAACTCGTTTGCATGTCCGGTATACATGGCTATCAGGCACCTGCAAAGGGTAATGCTTGACGTTAAACTTCTGAAACCCCGTCTGGTGACGGACGACGAGCGTGTGTATCTGGACAGCGTTGCTTCTTCCACCCTTGAGCTGGTAAAGAACAGCAGAGACGGAGGTGAGGAGAACACTCTTTTCTCAGTTCTGAACCATACACACACCACCATGGGATCACGGCTTCTGAAAAAGTGGCTGCTGAACCCGCTGCGCAATGTCGAAAACATCCGCAGACGGCAGGAGATAACGGAATTTTTCATCAACAGACAGGATACAGCGGATGAACTGCGTGCCCAGCTCTCTGAAGTGTACGACGTTGAACGTATCGCCACCAGAATAGGTGCGAACAGATGCAACGCAAAAGACCTCGTATGGCTGAAAAACTCGACCAAAACCTTCCCCATCATAAAATACATGCTGGAAAGCTGCGATAACCCCCTCATCGCCGAGATGGCTGCGGGTTTTGATGCACTGGACGATTTGACGGGGCTTATAGATGCCGCTATAGACGACAACCCGCCCATGACACTTATGGAGGGCGGACTTATCCGCGCGGGATATAACGCCGAAGTGGACGAGCTGCGCGACATCAAGGACAACAGCAAAAATATCCTCATGAAGATAGAGGCACGGGAAAAAAGCACCACTGGTATAAGCACCCTGAGGGTGAAATACAACAGAGTCTTCGGCTATTACATCGAAGTTTCAAAAGGTGCACTGGACAAGGTTCCCTATCACTATGTGCGCAAACAGACCATAGTCAACGGCGAAAGATACATCATCCCTGAACTTAAAGAGCTTGAAGACAAGATTCTTAACGCAGATTCCAGACTTTTTGCTCTTGAATATGAGATTTTCACTGAAATACGGCTTAAAATCGCTGAAAATGCGCAGAGAATAAGAAATTCGGCTTCCGTTGCCGCGGAACTGGATGTTCTGCTCTCTTTTGCAAAGGCAGCGGTAAAAAACAACTACACAAAACCCCACGTCACCGACAACGATGCAATCATAATCAAAGACGGCAGACACCCTGTCGTTGAGCAAAACATAAGAAACGGTTACGTACCGAACGACATAGAGATGAACACTGCGGACAGCCGCCTTTCCATCATCACAGGTCCCAACATGGCTGGTAAATCGACCTATCTGCGGATGTGCGCACTGATTACACTCATGGCGCACACAGGATCATTCGTTCCGGCGACATCAGCCGGGATAGGGCTTGTGGACAGGATATTCACGCGCGTGGGCGCAAGCGACAACCTCGCAGGAGGCGAATCGACCTTTATGGTGGAAATGGTGGAAACTTCCAACATTCTCAACAACGCCACGGAAAAATCACTCCTAATCCTCGACGAGATAGGCAGAGGAACATCCACGTTCGACGGAGTATCGATAGCCTGGTCAATAGCGGAATATATTGCGGACAAAGTGAAGGCAAAAACACTTTTCGCCACCCATTACCACGAAATGACCGATATAGCCATGACCAACTCAGGCGTTAAAAATCTTGCGACGCAGGTACTTGAGCACAAAGGCGAGCTGATTTTCATGCGCAAGGTTATCGAAGGTACGGCGGACAAGAGCTACGGTATACACGTTGCGGAGCTTGCCGGACTGCCTAAAAAGGTCGTCAGGCGCGCATATGAAATATTGAAAAACCTTGAAAAGAACGAGCTTTCGCCTCATGGTATAGTGAATACACCGAAAGGTGGAAAAGATTCGGGCGGCGTGGTGCAGACCATGCTGGTTTTCGACGATCACCCAGTCGTGGACGAGCTGAGAAAACTCGACCTGAACAGTATCACACCCCTCATGGCGCTGAACGTTCTTGCAGCTATGAAGGAAAAGGCGGAAATTGAATAATGCTTGCAGGCTTCTTCTCTTTCTATTCAAACCTGTTGCTTACCTTATGCGTTGCGTTCGCTGCAATACCCTTCTGGGTGCCTGTCAGCGCAGCGTTTATATCTGATGCCGATTTAACCCTTATGCTGCTTGTCACAGCAGCATCCATCGCATCGAAAATCTACGCAAAAAGCGTGGTCAAAGCTCATCTTTTCGCTTCTGATTCCGCTTTTTCAAACGTATTCACTTTATTTCTCGGTATATGCATGATGATGGTGCTTCTGGTCTACGGAGCGTCAGGAACGGAGGGCGATATTGGTATCGCAGCAATCTGCATCACTCTGCTTATAATGCTCTTTTTCCGGAAATTCAAAGAGTCTGTCCGCTGGGCAAACGCCATGATACATCTGCTCATCTTTTTCCTTTGGGTCGGTTTTCTGAACTCACTTGAGCCAAACTACGCCTATGCCGCTATGGCTCTTTATTTCATACAGTTTTACCGCAGATTCGGCAGCGCGGTTGCCGCATGACGTTTAACTGTGTCTCTTCAGGCAGTTCCGGCAACTGCTATTTCCTCGAACTTGACGACAGAGTTGTCTTTGTGGACTGCGGCGTCACCATGAAGAGCATCACTTCGGCAATCGACGTCACACGTTTTCAGGGCAAAGAGATACAGCTTTTCATAACCCATGAGCACCACGACCACGTCAGCGGTCTTAAACCTTTCATCAACAGATTTTCGCCAAGGATTTTTGCCAGCGAGGGTACAGCATCAGCACTTTACGGCACAGTCGGCATGACATCCCATATCTATGTCCTTGATGGCGGCTGCGAATATGACATAGATGGGGTTTCGGTTATTCCATTTGATATAAACCATGACAGTAACGAACCTTTCGGCTACCGCATCAATCTCGGAGAAAAAGTAGTTACCTTCGCAACAGACCTTGGAATCGTTTCAAAAGAGGTTGAAAAATTTCTGTGCTGCACAGACGTACTGGTGCTGGAATCGAACTATGAACCGAAACTGCTGGAAGCCGGCAAATATCCGGCTTATCTCAAAAAACGTATAGCTTCGCAAAAAGGGCACCTTTCGAACAAGGACGCAGTGAAACTTCTCAGCACGATATGCGACACAGGGCTTGGCAAGGTGTTTCTCGCTCACGTCAGCGAGGAGAACAATGACTACGAACTGCTCGAAAATTATGCGAAATACTGCCGCAAAAACTTCAATATAGAAACCAGCGTTCTGCGGAAAGAGACCCCGCAAACCGGAATACTCTTCTAAACGATATCCTCTTCGTCCTCTGTCTTCACCTGTACCCGCACCTTTGTGATGCGCTTGTCCTGAACCTCTTCTGCGGTGAACACAAAATTGTTCCATTCCACCGTATCCCCTGTGACGGGTATTCTGTCCAGAAGTCCGGTAACAAATCCACCCACAGTGTCAAACTCTTCCACGGGAAATTCCGCCAGAAAGAAATCCCTAAGGCGAAAAAGATTAAGGGTGCCATCCACAACAAAGATATTACCGCCGCTTTCGGTTATCTCAAGCTCCTCATCGTCGTATTCGTCAACAATACTGCCCACTATCTCTTCCAGAAGGTCTTCAACAGTGACTATTCCGGCAGTGCCCCCGTATTCGTCGATGGCAACAGCCATCTGCCGCTTGTTCGCCTGCATATCTGTGAAAAGCAGGTCAAGACGCTTGGTCTCCGGCACAAACATCGGCTCACGCATCATCATGGAGAGCCCGAAACCCTCTCCGGTGGGGTTATCCGCAAGGAAACTGAGTACGTCCTTCGACTGAAGTATACCGACGATGTTGTCTATACTCTCTTTATATATCGGGATACGGGAATACTGCTCACTTTTCAACAGCCTTATCGTCTCTTCAAACCCCGTCTCAACCGGCAACGCACATATCTTGATGCGGTGGGTCATGATATCCGCTACGTTCTTGTTGTTGAAATCGAAGATATTGTTGATCATCTGCTTTTCGCTTTCGTGTATCGCCCCGCGTTCTTCACCGACATCCACCATCATCCTTATCTCCTCTTCCGTGACGTTCTCGTCCTCCTCTTCCGGGTTGACCCCTGCGAGGCGTACAAAAAAGTTAGTTGAAAGCGAGAGTAATTTAACAAATGGCGCCGTACAGACATAAAGAACGTGCAGAGGTTTAGCAGTCAGTCTGGCAACCACCTCCGCCTTTTTCATGGCAAGGCGTTTGGGCACCAGCTCCCCCAGAACCAGCGTAAAATATGAAAGGACAAGAGTGATGAATATCATTGAAATGGTCTTCAGCCAGTTTTCAGGTATTGCCGGAAAGGTCTCGGCAAAGTAGTGCGCAGACCTGTCCGCAAAGGTTTCGGAGGCATAGGCACTGGCAAGAAAGCCCGCCAGCGTGATACCTATCTGTATTGTTGCAAGGAACCTGCCCGGCTCTCTCAGAAGCGATTGTATAAGAATCGCTTTTTTGTCCCCGCTCTCCGCCTGAATCCTCAGTTTGTTGTCGTTCAGCGAAATAAGCGCTATCTCAGAAGCCGCAAAAAATGCATTCAGAAGTATCAGAAACACTAGAAACGCAAGTTCCGTTATCAACTCTTTCTCCTTTATATTAAAAAAAGGGCGGCATAAAGCCGCCTGTAAATTACTCTACTGTAACCGATTTCGCTAGATTTCGCGGTTGGTCAACATCCAGTCCCAAAAGACTCGCCACATAGTACGAGAATATCTGTGTAACCACGACAGACGGGAACACCGAAAGTTCCTCGGCAATGGCGGGAATCTCTATCTTATGGTCAGCCAGCTTATCAAGACCGGTGTCACCCTCTGTGACAACAGCGATAACTATTCCGTCTCTGGATTTAACCTCCTGAACATTGGAGGCTATCTTCTCATAAACAGACGACTGAGGGCATATCATAAACACAGGAAGATTCTCATCTATCAGAGCGATGGGACCGTGTTTCATCTCTCCGGCGGGGTACCCTTCCGCATGGATATAGGAGATCTCTTTCAGTTTCAGCGCACCCTCAAGGGCTATGGGGTAGTTCACATTTCTGCCCAGATACAGAAAATCTCTGGCATCCTTAAACTTTTTGGCGAGCGACAGGATGTAGTCCTCCTGTTTCAGCACCTTTTCTATTGTTTCGGGAACTCTGACAAGCTCCTGAAGGTAATGTCTTATCTGTTCCTTCGTAAGTGTCTTTTTGGTCTGTGCAAGCTGAAGCGCAAACAGAAAGAGGCTTGCCACCTGAGTTGTGAAGGCTTTTGTGGATGCTACGCCGATTTCCGGTCCCGCATGGGTGTAAACCGTGCTGTCTGCCTCACGGGAAACGCTTGAACCGACAACGTTGCAAACTGCTGCGACCGCAGCGCCCATCTTTTTAGCTATGCGCATTGCAGAGAGCGTATCTGCTGTCTCACCGGACTGGGTTATGGCTACAAAGAGTGTTTTATCGTCGATAACAAGGTCTCTGTAGCGGAACTCTGAAGCGATATCCACCTCAACTGGTATCTTCGCAAACTTCTCGATATAGAACTTGCCGATAAGTCCGGCGTGCCAGCTTGTTCCGCAAGCGACTATCACAATACGGTTGAAGCTGTTTATTCTGTCCTGAATCCCTTCGAGCAGTTCTTTGCCTATGGTTCCGTTTTCAAGGCTGAACTTCCCGCGGATAGTATCTATTATTGCTCTTGGCTGTTCGTGTATCTCTTTCTGCATGAAGTGGTTATAGCCGGCCTTCTCAGCCATCACAGGGTTCCAGTCTATAACTTTCATCTCCCTTGTCACAGGGTTGTCGTCTTTATCGTAAATCTGGTAGCCGTCTTTTTTAAGGCACGCAACGTCGCCGTCTTCCATAAAAACGAATCGGCGCGTATGGGACAGTACGGCGGGGATATCGCTTGCGGCGAACATTTCTCCGTCACCCACACCTATAACGAGGGGGCTGTCCTTTCTTGCGATGATGATTTTATCCGGCTCCTTTTCGCTGATTATGGCGAGACCGTATGAGCCGTGCACCTGTTTCAGCGTTTTCTGGACGCTTTTCAGCAGGTCGCCTTCATAATTATCGTGTATCAGGTGGGCGACAACCTCTGTATCGGTTTCAGACACAAAGGTATAGCCTTTATCAAGCAGAAACTTTTTAAGTTCAAGATAGTTTTCAATGATGCCGTTGTGAACGACGGTAAGTTCGTTCGACCTGTGGGGATGCGCGTTCTCAAAAGAGGGTTTGCCGTGGGTTGCCCAACGGGTGTGCCCTATACCGAGTTTAGCGGTAAAACGCTTTTCAGCTATCTGGTTTTTCAGGTTTATCAGCTTGCCGACACTGCGCTCGATCTCTATGCCTTCCGCCTCCATCAGAGCAAGCCCCGCGGAGTCATATCCTCTGTATTCCAGCTTTGTAAGCCCTTCGACAAGTATATGTGATGCTGTCTGTTCTCCAATGTATCCGACAATTCCGCACATATCATTCAACCCCTTTCTTCTTTTTCCATGCAGAGACCCAGCCCTCCATGTTCTGCTGTTTCGCGCGGGTGATGCCCAGCGCATCGGACGGAACGTCCTTGGTAATAGTGGAGCCTGCGGCTATAAGCGCGCCTTTGCCCACTTTAACCGGAGCCACGAGCTGTACGTCGCTGCCGACGAAGACTCCGTCCTCTATGATAGTTTTATATTTGCTGTATCCGTCATAGTTGCATGTGATGGTTCCGCAGCCGATATTTACATCTTTGCCTATCTCCGCATCGCCAAGATATGTCAGATGGCTGGATTTTGAACCGATACCCATTTTCGCTTTTTTCAGCTCAACAAAGTTACCTACCTTATTTTCGCCTTCAAGCACGCTTCCGGGGCGGAGGTGCGCCATGGGTCCGATATGGCTTTCCGCGCCTACATGGCTCTCGGTTATAAGGCAGTTCTCTTTTATCTCACAGTTTTCAGCAACAACGCTGTCCTTTATGCGTGTGCCGGAGTATATCACACTGCCTCTGCCGATTTTAGTATCCCCTTCAAGGAAGACGTTGGGATATATGGTAACGTCGTTCTCAATCTCCACCGTGCCGTCACAGTAGAAGGTTTTAGGGTCGAGCAGGGAAACGCCGTTCATCATATGCTTTTCCGCCAGCCTGTCCCAGAGAACACGGGATGCTTCCGCAAGCTGAACGCGGTTGTTCACTCCCAGAAACTCTGTCTCGTCTTTGCAAAGATGCGCATATGCGCCCTTTTTAACGATATCCGTCAGGTAGTATTCTCCCTGAGCGTTGTTGCAGTCTATATCCACGAGCCTCGTCATAAGTTCTTTGCTGTCGCAGAGATAGATTCCTGTATTTATTTCGTCTTCACGTTTTTCGTCTTCAGTAGCGTCCTTTTCTTCAACTATCTTTATCACCGAACCGTCTATGCTTCGGATAACCCGTCCGTAACCGAAAGGGTTTTTCACCTTAACTGACATGAACGCCACAGGGTGTTTCTCAGCCTCATCAATGAAACTTTTCAGAGTTTCAGGCTTAACAAGAGGCATATCTCCGCATAGAATGAGCACCTTTCCGTCGAAACTGTTTATGCTGTCTGCTGCCGCCATAACAGCGTCGCCTGTACCGCGCTGTTGTGTCTGCACGGAAAATTCAACCTTGCCTGCAAGATGTTTCTGAACAAGCTCCGCGCCGTTGCCGATGACAACGTTGATACGCCCCGCTCCAAGCTCTGAAGCAGCGTCTGCAACATAGTCCACCATCGGCTTTCCGGCTGCTTTAAAAAGCACCTTGGGCGTGTCGGACTTCATTCTCGTCCCTTTGCCTGCCGCAAGGATAAGCACCATAAGATTCATAACGTCTCCGATTGAAAAAGTAATCCTTAATTACCGTTAAACTGTTTAATGTAAGAGGTTATACCTTGATATATACCTTTTGCAATCTCTTTTCTGTAGCTGTCTTTGGTAAGATTATCCGCCTCGTCCTGATTCGAAACGAAACCGCATTCGACAAGTATTGAGGGCATCATCGCGCCGACAAGTACATAAAAGGGAGCCTGCTTAACGCCGAGGTTATATCGGCTGTCGGTATAAAGACCGGTATGAAGATTTTTCTGAACGAAAGACGCCAGCTGGAGCGATTCCTCCAGTTTGGAATTCATCATCAGATCCTTCAGAATACCCTGAAGATCTGACATGGACTTTTGTGTCGTCTGGTTTTCCAGAGCCGCAACTGCAAGCGCACGCTTGTCGTTGGTGACGTTCAGAACATAGGTTTCAACGCCTCTCGCGCTTTTGTTCGGAGCTGCATTGATGTGAACTGAAACGAAGAGATCTGCCTTTTTCCTGTTTGCAAAGGCTGTTCTCTCCTCCAGTGGGATGAAAACGTCTGTATTTCTCGTCATATATACGTCAATATTAGGATATGCTTCTTTGATAAGCGCATAAAGCTCTTTGCCTATGTCAAGAACGACATCCTTCTCTTTAACTCCGTAATAACTTGCACCTGGGTCTTTTCCACCGTGTCCGGGGTCGATAACGATGCTTCTGATTTTAAGCCCGAAAACGCTGGCAAGTGTCGCCGCACTGCCTGTGCCCTTGATTGAGGGGACAGGAGAGGAAGATGCGACCTCTGTTTTAACAGGGGCTTTGGGCTCCGGCTGATGTTTTGGACTTCCAACAGTGTTGCTCACATCGATAACCAGTCTGTCCGGATCCGGCATGGCAAAGACAGTGAAGTCCTGTACATTGTCGCTGTCGAGAACCACCCGTGCAACACCGGGTCTGTTGTATGCCCAGCGAAGCGAGCGAAGAAGCCCGTCTTTGATCTCGATATCCTGCGGTATCTCCGGGGAAACCACAACGTTGTTAAGGTCTATAAAGAGCCGCGGCGGTTTTTGTATGGAGGGATCCGCTTTAAGCCAGTGTTTGTCAAAATCCACCTTTCCCGAAAGATCCATAACAACGCGGGTATAGTCCGGCGTAGTGAAATATCTGATACGTTTGACAGCGGCTCTGCCTTCGGGCAGGCTTGACGGGGTATTGATATCGCCGAAGCTGGTCTGCCTGTTTGCCGCCTGTGCCTTGTCCGCCGTGTCCTCTTCCGCTTTGGGCTGATATGCCACGGTTTCCGCTCTTATGGGTGCTTTGGGTTTCAGTTCAGGTTTTTTCGGTTTGTCTGTCGGTGTTCTGGATGCGAACATATTATCTATCTCGCCCAGCTTTGCCCTTGCCTCAGCTGCGTCGTCTGACTTAGGAAATTTCGCCACGAGCTTGCGCAGCATGTATTGCGATGAAGGATAATCTTTCTGTTGTTCGTATATTTTTGCAGATTGCAGGTATGCTTTTGATGCCAGAGGCGTGTCGTAGTTGCCTGAAAGTATCCTGAAATAGCGCAGTGCCTTGAGCAGGTCGTCCCTTGAGCCGAATCTGGAATAACTGCGATAATAAGTCTGTGCTGCATAACTCAGCGAATCATCGCCAAGTTCCGCCTTGGGCGCGGAAGCGTACAGCTTATAAAACTTATCGGCAACAATGAGATATGAGCGTCTTGTAACCTTGTCGGAGTGTTCGATATAGTCAAAGTCTCTCTTCGCGGAGTTATATTCGTCGATGTCGTCCGCAAAGAGGGAGAGGCATGTCATAACAAGCAGAAGCGCAATTAGCAGTTTTTTCATTTACAACAGTTTTCCCTTCAGATATTTGCCCGTGTAGGACTGTTTACATTTAACACAGTCTTCGGGTGTCCCCTCGAAGATGATCTCGCCCCCGCCTATCCCGCCTTCGGGTCCGAGGTCGATTATATGGTCGGCACATTTTATGACGTCAAGGTTATGTTCAATAATGATAACCGTGTTGCCGCTCTCAGTGAGTCTTCTGAATATGCCGATGAGTTTGTTTATATCCTCGAAATGAAGCCCTGTTGTGGGTTCGTCGAAGATATAGACGGTTTTTCCCGTCGGTTTTTTCATCAGTTCCTTAGAGAGCTTAACCCGCTGCGCCTCGCCTCCGGAGAGAGTGGTCGCGGGCTGTCCGAGTTTAATATAGCCCAGACCGACGTCTTTTAAAACCGAAAGTTTATTACATAACTTCGGAATATTTTCGAAAAACTCAAATGCCTGATTGACTGTCATGTCCAGGACATCGGCAATGCTCTTGCCCTTGTATTTGATATCCAGAGTGTCACGGTTATATCTCGCGCCATGGCATGAGTCACATTTGACGTACATATCCGGCAGAAAATGCATCTCTATCTTGATGTAACCCTCGCCCTGACAGGTTTCACAGCGTCCTGATTTTACATTGAAGCTGAAACGCCCTATTTTATATCCACGAAGTTTCGCATCGGGTGTCATAGCAAACAATTCGCGGATATCTGAGAAAAGACTCGTATAGGTTGAAGGGTTCGAACGCGGGGTTCTGCCGATTGGCGACTGGTCGATGTCTATAACCTTGTCCAGATACTCGGTGCCTGAGATGCTGCCGTATACGCCAGTTTTTATATTGGTGCCAAGCAGATTTTTTTTCAGTGCCGCCTGAAGAGTGTCCATTATAAGAGTGGATTTGCCTGAACCGGAAACACCGGTAACACAGACCATCAGCCCCAGAGGAATCTTCACGCTGACATCTCTCAGGTTGTGTTCCGTGGCGTTTTTAAGCTCCACGTATCTTCCATCCGGCTTTTTTCGCTCAACCGGAACCTCTATCATCCTGCGCCCCGACATATACATGCCCGTAAGGGACGTTTCGCTGTGCCTCAGCAGTTCCGGGTGTCCCATAAAGACCACCTCGCCGCCCTTTCTTCCGGCACCTGGTCCCATATCTATAACGAAATCGCTGGCGTTTATAGTGTCCTCATCGTGCTCGACGACGATAACCGAGTTGCCTATGTCTCGCAGGTTTTTCAGCGTTTCGATAAGCATATCGTTATCCCGCTGGTGCAGACCGATGCTCGGCTCGTCAAGGACATAAAGCACGCCCGTAAGCCCAGAACCTATCTGGGTGGCAAGTCTGATACGCTGCGCCTCACCGCCGGAAAGAGTCGCGGATTTACGCTCTATGGTTATGTAGTTCAGACCGACGTCGTTAAGAAACGCCAGCCTGCGCTTAATCTCGGTGATTATCTTATCAGCAACTTCCTTTATGAAGCCATCGAACGACAGTGCGGAAAAGAAATCCAGCGCCTCTTTGACGTTCATGGCGGAAACCTCGGAGATATTCAGCCCGCCTATGCGCACGGCAAGGCTGGTCTTTTTCAGCCTGCTGCCATGGCAAGAGGGACACTCCTGCGCCGACATAAACTGCTTTGCAAACTCTTTGTCCGCCATTGTGCCTGTGTACAGCTTTTCTTTAAGATAGCCGCAAACGCCTGTGAAGCGTTTTTCATAAGGAATCTTTTTATCACCTTTAAAGGTGAAGAGCTTTACAGGCTCCTCCATACCGTTTAGCAGTATCTCCTGATGTTTCTTATCAAGGGTGCCGAACGGCTTGTTCATGTCTATTCCGAACTGCTCGGAAAGCGCCACAAGCGTGTTGTAATAATGGAAATTATCGAACTGTTCCCACGGTTTCAGCGCTCCTTCGCGGACACTGAGCTTAGGATCGGGTACTATGGCGTCTATGTCGAAAACCTGCATTTCACCAAGCCCCTCACACTCCGGACAGGCGCCGAAAGGATTGTTGAACGAGAAACTTCTGGGCTCAACCTCTTCTATACTTATGTCGCAGTCCGGACAGGTGAAATTCTGTGAATAAAGAGTTATGCCGTCGTCTGTTGCCACCTCGCAGAGACCTTCGCCCAGCCGGAGCGCCGTCTCAACTGAGTCGGTGAGCCTGCGTTTTATGCCCTCTTTGATTTTAAGTCTGTCTATGACAACTGAGATGCTGTGCTTAACGTTTTTGTCCAGCTCGATAGGCTCTTCCAGCCTCTTCATCTCGCCGTCAACGTATGCGCGGACATATCCGTCTTTCAGCAGTTTTTCGAAAAGTTTTTTATATTCGCCTTTTTTGCCGCGGACAACGGGAGCCATAAGCTCAGCCTTTGCGTCCTCACCCAGCGCCATTATCCTGTCCACTATCTGCTGAACGGAATAGCTCGCCACTTCACGTCCGCAGACATAGCAGTGCACCTTTCCCGCCCTTGCCCAGAGCAGACGCATATAGTCGTAGATCTCTGTTATGGTGCCGACGGTTGAGCGCGGGTTGCGGCTTATCGATTTCTGTTCGATACTGATTGCGGGCGACAGGAAATCGATGGAATCCACATCCGGTTTTTCCATAAGTTCAAGAAACTGGCGGGCGTATGCGGAGAGAGACTCCACATAGCGTCTCTGACCCTCTGCGTATAGAGTGTCAAAGGCGAGAGTGGATTTTCCGGATCCGGAAACCCCGGTTATAACCACCAGCCTGTTTTTTGGAATATTCAGATTGATATTCTTTAGATTATGCTGCCTTGCCCCTTTGATAATTATATGGTCATTCATCATTCCAGTCTTTATCTTCCAGTGAAATTGCCATTATCTTCTGATATTTATCATCGAAGTAGTAGACCATGTTCTTCTGGTTCTCCCTGATTGATACACGTTCTCTGTATATCTGAACATCTATACCGCCGTAAAGTTCACCGAGCACTTTCAGCCTCGGTCTGGGGTGGTGTGCCTCTCTGATGAGCTTCTGCATGGCAGCATCCGCCACGGCGATCTTTCCGTCCAGTTGTTTTCTCAGCGCGATGAGCTGGCGAACCTTCGGGTTATCCAGCACCTCTTTCTTTTTCAGGTTAACGCCGCCGAGAAATTCATCTATCTTTGCTTTGTTTTCAAGGTACTTGTCTTTGTTCGCTTTAATATCTTCCAGCTCTTTTTCAAAATAGAATTTTGTGCCGACGCTTATGGTAAATCTTGAGTTGCCCACTGTTCCCGCCTGAACAACGCGAACCTCTTCAAAAGCGGTTATTTCGCCGCCGGCAATGATGCCGGGGTCTTTAACAGCCTCAACCCTTCCGCCTGCACGCATACGGCTGTTGTAAGCGTATTTTGTCACCTCTATGTTTCCGCGTGCCTCGATGTTGGCATTTTCGGCATATCCCAGATAAACGTCGCCTTTGGCGCGTATCATGCCTTTTCCGTCGCCGCGCACACCCAGCTTGATAACAACGTTTCCGCCGCTTTCAATAATGGCATCCTGACAAACACCCTCTATGAAGATATCCTTTTCCGCCTTCACCGTAAAGTTGGAAAGAACGTCATTTTTAATATATACATTTCCGTTGAATACTATATTGCCTGTTCCATAGTCAACGTTTCCGCGCACAGTATAGACCGGACTGACCTCCAGAGTGTTTCTGATGAAGGTCACACAACCGTCGGTAAGGGCATAAAATTCTGTTTTGTCACCCTCTACCCGAACCCCTTCTCCGGCGTATATCTCAGTATCTATACCCGCCTCCGCAGGCATTTCCTCGTTACGCACGGTCAGACCGCGAACACCGGCAGTGGCTGGCTTTTTTGTGAGCAGCAGGTCGCCTTCGTTAACAACCCTTATGTTGTCGACGTTCCTGTAATCAACACGCCCGTTTTTCAGAATTCTCGGAGTGTTTTTGACCGGTTCGAAATTAAGAATGACCTGCGAATTCTTTCCGGATATAGGTTCCACACCCTCGGCAATGAGTACCTTTTCAGATATACCGCCGTCACCGGCAAGTCTGACGATGTTGTTGATCGCCTCGCGGTTAATATTTACTGTGATTCTTTCGTGCTGGAGCAGCACCATGATGTCGTCGGTGGTAACTTTGTTTTCTGTGTTTACGCCGGGATATACATCAAGATACGCACGCAAACCATCAGATGTAACCCTGACCTCTGTCGCCGGGAGCACAACCTTATCGCTGACAACCTTAACGATTATCCTTCCGTGCTCGTCCCTTGAAGTAATAAAATCAGCACCTTCAAGATCATATCTTTCTGACATGAGTCTTATAAGGTCTTTTTCATCCCTGCCTGTGTAATTCTTTAAAAGATTCATAATTAAATGGTATCCTCACGGTAAATTCGGTGTACACCCCTTCTTCCGAATCGACATCGATTGTACCGCAGTGAGCTTCAACTATCATCTTAACAATGGCCAGCCCAAGTCCGGTGCCTTTGGTTTTGCCGGAGGTGAAAAAAGGCAGAAACAGCTTTTTTATGTTTTCGCCGCATATCCCTTTTCCCGTATCGCGCACTCTGATGACACAGAGTTCTCCCTCTTTTCCGGCGGTAAGTCTTACAGTACCAGTTCCGGGCAGAGCGTCTATGGCGTTTGAGACAAGATTGAAAATCACTCTGAATATCTTGCCCCTGTCCACCTTCATTATAATATCGTCCAAAACCTCTACATCTACATGAATCGCAGTATCTCTGGTCATTATATTAGCATGTTTTCTGATTTCATCAAACAGCTCGGATATGCGAAAAGTTTCGATTGTTATCGAAACGCTCTGTCTGGAAAAATCCAGAATATCCATCGTAAGCCCGTGTATCCGCTTTACCTCGGAGTGGATGGCGTCGATATACTCCTGCATCTCAGGTTTGATATCCTTTTCAAGCGCCATAAGCTCCAGATATGACTGAACAATATTCAGCAGATTCTTTATGTCATGGGCGATGGCGGAATTTAACATTCCTATCACCCGCAGATTTTCGCTTTTGCGCATATCGCTGTACATGTTAAATCTGTCAACTCCCAGTGCACACTGAGAAGCGATAAAACGTGCAATTTTCACATCGTCTTCGGTAAAAAAATCGTCCTCTTTATCTGTAAGATTGAGCACGCCGAGGATTTTGTCACCCTTTTTCAGCGGAACAGACATAAAAGAAGAGGTCTGATAGCCGAGAACATCGTTATCGGTGTCAGTTTTGTTGGACATTACCTCGATTCCTGTCTTTGCCACCTTTCCGGCTATCCCGTCGCCGAGACGGATATGCACAGAGGAGTGGTCCACCTCGAAACCTGCGTGGGCGTACATCTTCAGATACTCATCTTCTATAAGCATCAGAGAGATACGCTTAACCCCCAGGTATTCCTTCGCTATGTTGATGATAGCGGGAAGGAGGTTGTGCAGCTCGAACATGCTGTTCATTTTTTCGGAGATCTCAACTAGGACCTCCAGAAACTCTCTTCTCAGTCGAAATACCTCAGAATGTTATATTGCATATCCCGCTGGGCAGGGATAAATCCCGCTTTGCGGATATTGTTGTTTATCTCTTCGATACTCATGCGGAAGCCCACACCGCAGGCAGCCACAACGTTCTCCTCTATCATAAGGCTTCCGAAGTCGTTTCCGCCGAAACGAAGTGCAGTCTGCCCTATCTTAGGTCCCTGTGTGACCCATGAAACCTGAATATTCGGCACGTTGTCCAGATAGATGCGCGCCATGGCAAGGAGTCTCAGATATTCCACTGCGGAAACGTTCTCGCCCCCCAGTTCGGTGTTTGCAGGCTGATACGGCCAGGGGATAAAAGCTGTGAAGCCCCCGGTTCTGTCCTGCACACTCCTTATCTTATCAAAATGTTCTATGATATGCTCAATTTTATCCGTTTTTTTGAACATCATTGTAGCAGTGGTCTTCAAACCGAGCCCGTGGGCTGTTTCCATAACCCCAAGCCATTTGTCGGAAGAAATCTTGTTCGGACTTACCAGCTTCCTTTCGGAATCCACCAGCAGCTCCGCGCCCGCACCGGGTATGGAATCAAGCCCGGCAGCAACCAATCGTTTTATGGTATCTTCGACGGAAATCCCTTCAATTTTTGCTATGTGGCTTATCTCCGGCGCGGAAAGCCCGTGTATCCAGACTCCCTGCTCTTTAATAAAGCGCATCATCCCTTCATAGAAGTCTATGCTGAGTTCCGGGTGCAGCCCGCCCTGTAAAAGTATCTGGGTGCCGCCCAGTGACTTTGTCTCGTCTATCTTTGACTTGAGCAGCTCGTGGCTTATGACATATCCGCCATCGTCTTTTATATCCTTATAAAATGCACAGAAAGAGCATTTGCATGTGCATATATTGGTATAGTTTATGTTGCGGTCTATTACATATGCGACCACACCTTCCGGGTGCATCCGTTTTCTTGTTTCGTCAGCAAGTGTTGCCAGCTCGAAAAAATCCGCATCGGCAAGCATCCTGCATCCATCTTCAAAACTTATTCTGGACAATTAAAAACCTCGATAAAATCTTCTCCACCTATAATTTTACATAATGGCGTAACAAATGAAAGTGTTTTTTCCTGAAATCCGTTGTAATTCTCTGTGACTGGCAATAGAATGTGTCATGTTTGACTTTTTATACGACACATCCCTTTTTGTCACGTTTCTGATGGTCATGGTACGCACGGCTGCGATAATGTTTACCGCGCCCGTTTTCGGCAGCAACATAATAAAACCACATATCCGTATGCTTTTTTCTCTGGTTTTCGCCATGATAATATATACATCCGTAAAAAAACTGGATATACCGGATCCTTCGGGACCCATGCTCATCCTTATGATAGGCAGAGAAGTGATACTCGGCGCATGTATAGGTATGCTTTCCCAGATGCTGTTCATAGGCGTTCAGCTCGGCGGACAGATAATCGGTACCCAGATGGGATTCGGCGTGGTAAACGTTTTCGATCCGCAGGCTAATATCTCAATCTCCATCATCTCCCAGTTCATGAACATTGCCATGATACTGATTTTCATAGCCGTTGGCGGGCACCTTCTGCTGATTCAGGCTATCAGGGCATCCTTTGACACGATACCGGTCGGCATACACGCCATCAACCCGGATTCTTTCCTGTATATTACAAAGATGTTTTCCACCATATTCGTAACGGCGCTTAAAATAACCGCTCCGGTATTCATAACCCTTCTGGTTCTCCAGCTTGTGCTGGGGATAATGGGGCGCATGGTACCGCAGCTCAACCTTATGATAGTCGGCTTCCCTATACAGATTTCCGTGGGCATGACGGTACTTGCCATCGGAATGAGTTATTTCTATATCGTATTTGAAAAGCTGATGCACCGATATTTCGAAGAGGTTGCAAACCTCATAAGGTATTTCTGACATGGCCGACGAAAGCAAAACCGAAGACCCGACGGGTAAGCGGCTTTCAGACGCCGCCAAAGAAGGGAATATACCGAAAAGCCGCGAACTCTCCACCGCACTGATACTTCTTTCCAGCGCGGTGTTCCTGCATTTTTACGCACCCTATTTCATGCGTGGTCTGGGCAGACTCATGCGGGAGCTGCTCACGATAAGAGACCACAACATTACTGTTGACAGTCTTATGGGACTTCTGGTTTTCTGCACGAAAGAAGCGGGTCTGATAGTCGCACCATTTATGGGGCTGCTGCTCTTCATCTCCGTTGCGGCAAACGTCATGCAGGTGGGTTTTGTCTTCACGCCTAAAGCACTTGAACTGAAACTGGACAGGATAAACCCTTTCACTGGTTTCGGGCGGTTTTTTTCGAAAAAAAGTCTGGTTGAGCTTCTGAAATCTATTTTCAAGATATTTGTCGTGGGCTGGTTCGCCTATTTCATCGTCAAAGGAAAGATGGAGACCATCGTAACCCTTGCCGATGCGGACATTCTTGATATCATAGAATATTTCGGGTCTCTGATGTATGAACTTGTCTGGAAAATAAGCCTGCTGGCACTTGTTATGGCGCTTATAGACTATGCCTATGTACGCTATCAGCACAAGCAAGACCTGAAAATGACAAAGCAGGAAGTCAAAGACGAGCACAAACAGATGGAGGGAGATCCGCAGATTAAAGGGCGCATCCGCAAGGCACAGAGAGAACTTGCGCGCCAGAGGATGATGGAGGACGTGCCGAAAGCCGACGTTGTCGTCACCAACCCAACTCACTATGCAGTCGCCCTGCGATATAACATAGGACAGGACAGAGCACCGGTATGCCTTGCGAAAGGTCAGCGGCTTATGGCACTTCGTATACGCGAAGTTGCAAAGGAACACGGCATACTAATTCATGAGGATCCGCCCATTGCCCGCTCACTCTTCAAAACGGTTGACATAGGTGATGAAATACCTGAAAATCTGTACAAAGCCGTGGCGGAAATTCTCGCACTTGTGGATAAATTTAAGAAGAAATAGAACACAGACTGCTTCGTCGCGATGCTCCTCGCAGAGACGGCTGTATTTTTTATTTGCTGGTTAGATGAGAGCATACGAAATATGACGCAGTAATGCGCAGCATATAAACTTCAAAAAGGACGGTTGATGGCTGACGTCAAAGAATATCTTAATATTTTAAAACAGAAAGAGATATCCTTCTCCGTGTTCTTCATGGCGATCATAGCCGTGATGGTACTTCCCGTGCCAGCTATTCTGCTCGACCTGCTGCTGACAGCAAGCGTTGCGTTCTCCATCGTAATCCTTATGGTGGCGATACACTCCGACCAGCCGCTGAAGTTTTCCACATTTCCCACGGTGCTTCTGATCGTCACACTGTTCAGGCTTTCTCTGAACGTTGCGACCACCAGAACCATCCTTCTCCACGGTTACGAAGGGGAGGACGCGGCAGGCGAAGTTATCCGCGCATTCGGACAGTTTGTTGTCGGCGGTAATTATGCCGTCGGTATCATAGTGTTCCTTATACTTATCATCATCAACTTTATGGTTATAACCAAAGGTTCAACCCGTATCGCGGAAGTTGCAGCAAGGTTCACACTGGATGCGATGCCCGGCAAGCAGATGTCCATCGATGCCGACCTCAACGCAGGAATGATATCCGAAGACGAAGCGAGACAGAAACGTATCGACATACAGAGAGAGGCTGATTACTACGGTTCCATGGATGGTGCCAGTAAGTTTGTGCGGGGAGACGCCGTTGCGGGTCTCATCATCACAGTTATCAACATTCTCGGCGGTCTTGTCATAGGCGTTGTTCAGGGCGGGATGGAGGTCATTCAGGCTGCTGAAAGGTACACCATCCTGACCATAGGCGACGGTCTGGTCTCCCAGATACCTTCTCTTATAATATCAACAGCCGCGGGTCTTATCGTTTCACGGGCAGGCTCCGGAGGCGACCTGTCAAGCCAGCTTTTCGGGCAGCTCTTCAACAGCACCAAGGTTATGGGCATAACAGGCGGCATACTTCTGTTCTTCGCAATCATTCCCGGAATGCCTAAACTTTCGTTCATCCTTCTGGGTGCTCTGTTCATCTATCTCTCAAGACTGACAAGAACAGCAGGAAAAGAGAAAGAGAAGGAACTGGAAAAAGCCGAAACAGAAAAAGCAAAGGCTCCCGTTCCGGAAGAGGACGAGGTGAAAAGCCTTCTGGAGATGGATGTGCTGGAGCTGGAGATCGGTTTTGCTCTTATCCCGCTGGTTGACGCAAATCAGGGCGGAACACTGCTCAACCGTATAAAGGCTATCCGCCGTCAGCTCGCACTTGAAATGGGCTTCATAGTCCCTCCCGTGCGCATACGAGACAATTTACAGCTTGACGCGAACGGCTATGCCGTTATGCTGAAAGGCGTAAGGATAAATACAGGCTCAATATTCCCCGACAAGTTCCTTATCATGAACCCCGAAGGTTCTGTCGCCAATTTCGACGGCATCCCCACCAAAGAACCGGCATACGGGCTGGAAGCAAAATGGGTCGATGAGGCGGTCAAGGAGATGGCGGAAATAGAGGGCTGCACAATAGTTGACCCGTCGACAGTAATTGCAACGCACCTTACGGAGATAATAAAATCCAACGCCCATGAACTGCTCGGAAGACAGGAAACTCAGGAGCTTCTGGACAAGCTCAAGGAAAAATATCCCAAGCTGGTGGACGATGTCGTTCCCGCTATACTCGACCTCGGTACTGTAAACCGGGTACTTCAGGCACTTCTGAAAGAGCGCGTTTCCATCAGAAACCTTCAGACAATTCTGGAGATACTGGCAACCTACGGAATGCAGAACAAGCATCCCGATTTCCTCACGGAACGCGTGCGCGCGGTGCTGAAACGCCAGATAACAGAAAGTTTCCTCGCTGCGGACGGAAAACTCTACGTTTTCACACTGCCGTCAAAGGTGGAACAATTCGTAGCCACAAACATACAAAAAGGCGACGACGGACAGGAGATTGTCATAGACCCGTCCGTTGCACAGAAGATACTGTCTGCTATAATTCAGAAAAGCGACCAGTGTATCGCCAAAAGTCTGCCGCCGGTGCTTATAGTTTCGCCGCCGATAAGACTGCCCATGAGAAGATTTGTTGAAAAATTCGTTCACAATATCAATATTATGTCCCATAATGAGATAAGCGACAGCGTAAGGATTGAAAGCCTCGGTATGCTGGAGATTAATATATGAGAATCAAGAAGTACGAAGTCTTCGATATGAAGGAGGCGATGAAGCTCATAAAGGAGGAGCTTGGTCCCGAAGCGATGATTCTTTCCACCCGCAAGGTGGTCAAAAACAACAGTTTCGGTCTCTTTTCGCGCCCAATCATAGAGGTGACTGTCGGTATAGAGGATGATGAACGGGTTGTTAACGCCAAAAAAAACGGCGCAAAACCCGCCGCGCCCGCAGCAAACCCTTATGCAAATACATACAAACCGCAGCAGTTCAAACCCGCCGTGCCGGAGAAATCCGAATCGGATAAGATAACCGAAGTCATAAACGCCCTGGGACTCAACAAGTTTGAAGGACTTGTAAACGACATAGCGGAAATAAAACGTCAGATGATGGAGATAAAGTCCGGTATGAAGGACAGCTTTGTTGTAGATCTGTCCCAGCCTGTTCTTGAGTTTTACAATATATTGCTTAAAAACGGCGTTGACGACGATATCGCCTACAAGTTTCTGAAAAAAATAGAAAAACGTGCGGCGGCAGGACTCACCCGCAATCAGGTGAAAAACCTCTCAGTGCAGCTTCTCGGCGACCTGATACCCATGGAAAAAGACTACTTCTCCATGATAAAACAGAAGGTACTCGCGCTCGTGGGACCAACAGGGGTTGGCAAAACCACAACCATAGCGAAAATTGCCGCCAACCTGAGCCTCCAGCTTAAAAAATCAGTTGCGCTCATAACGATAGATAATTTCCGGATAGGCGCCGTGGAACAGCTGAAAAACTATGCAGAGATTGTCAGCATCCCTCTCAGGGTGGCTTCCTCCCCCGCCGAGCTTGAAAAAACCATTTACGAACTCAGAGATTATGAGTATGTGTTCATAGACTCTATGGGGCGAAGCCAGTTCGACAACGAACAGATAGGCGACCTGAGAAAATTCCTTGAGGTCAGCCCTCTCATAAAAGTGGCTCTGGTGCTCTCCATGAGTTGCAACCACGCAGAACTTACGGACACATTCGACAGATATTCGAAGCTCATGCCGGAATACGTGATCTTCACAAAGCTGGACGAAACTAAATATTTCGGTCCGCTGATAAATCTGCCGATAAAGAAAAAAACACCGGTTATGCTGTTATCAAAAGGACAAAATGTACCGGACGATATGGAGTTACCCGATGGCAGAAAAATTGCTACTCAGGTGCTCAGAGAGATACCGTCCCTATGGAGCGATAAATGACGGATCAGGCACATAGCCTGCGAAAGAAAGCATGGGAGCAGAACAGAAAGGCGACGTACCTTTCTATCTCCAGCGGAAAAGGCGGTGTCGGCAAGACAAATTTTGCCGTAAACCTCGCATGTCTGCTGGCACAGCTAGGCAAAAAAGTCCTTGTCTTCGACGCAGATCTCGGACTTGCCAACGTTGACATCCTGCTCAATATCAGCGTTTCCGCCTCCATCAGAAAATATCTGACGGGCGAGGCGTCTCTGAACGACATCATAAAACGCAACGTTTACGGCGTTGATGTCATTCCCGCCTCAAGTGGCTTTGTTGAGCTTTCCAATCTGTCGGAACAGGAGCATGAAAAGCTGCTGGACATCTTCGTTCTTCTGGACGGACAGTATGATTTCATACTGTTCGACACGGGTGCGGGCATCTCTGAAAACGTGATACGGTTCACTTCCGTCGCGGATATGGTCATCGTGCTTACGGTGCCGGAACCAACCGCGATAACAGACGCATACGCTTTTATGAAGGTTGTGCATTTTCAGTACGGTATTCAGGAGATCCACTTTGTGCTGAACAGAGTGGACGACGTTGCAGGCGTTAAAGGTATTTTCGAAAGCATGAAAAACGTTGCCCAGAAATTCCTTAACGTCGAGCTTTCGCTTCTGGGCTATCTGCGCGAGGACAAAACACTGATAAAGTCAGTTAAAAGCCAGAAGCCGATATGCATACTCGCTCCGACGTCCCCGTATGTGAAAGACCTCCTGCCCATCGCAAAAAAAATAACAGGGCAGCTGGAAATTGAGCAGAGAAAGCAGAATCTTTATGAAAAGCTGAGAGGAGTCTTCAAGTGAACCTGTTTCGCAGGAGGACGGTATGAATCTTTCTTACAGGGAAATGGCACTCCTGTTGTCTTCAACGGTGTTCATGATCTCATTTGTGGTGAAATTCATAATTTTTGATGTAAAATTGACTTATATGATCAGGGACATTATAATGTTCTTTGCGATTTATATGATTGCAAAGAGCCTGTTCTTTATGATAGACCGCATTTTAATTAACTTCAGGAAAATAATGTGACGCCTTACGAGTCTGCATCAGGTAACAAATTCAGCAGGGAAGAGAAAGACCAGATCATTACGGAGTTTATGCCGAAGATCAAGTCATGGGTTCTGCGCATCAGTACCACTCTGCCCGACAGCGTTGATGTAGACGACCTCTACTCCTCCGCCTGTCTGGGACTTATCGAGTCTCTGGAAAGGTTTGACAAAGACAGAAACGTAAATTTCTATACATACGGCGAAAGACGTATCAAAGGAGCCATACTCGACACACTGCGCAACCTCGACTTTCTCCCGCGCAACGTCCGCACAAGGCTGAAACAGCTCGAAAGACACATGGAAACACACTACCGCAAGGCGGGTGTTAAGCCCAGCGTCGAAGAGATCGTCAGCAACAGCGATTTCTCTGAAACAGAAGTACACAGGCTTCAGGAACTTATGGAAAACGACAAGGTGTTGAGCCTTGACGAAACCATAGGTCCCGATGGGGAAACCACACTTGTGGATTTCATAAAGTTCAACGGGCTGACCCCCGAAGACGAAACCGTGCGAAACATGCTTGTGGAAAAGCTCGCGGAAGAAATTGACGCGCTGGGAGAAAAAGAGAAATACGTCGTTTCGCTCTATTATTACGAAGAGCTTACTATGAAGGAGATTGCCGAGGTTCTGGGTATTACCGAATCCAGAGTATCCCAGATACACTCCGCTGCCGCGGCAAAACTTCAGAAGAAACTGAGGGAGTTTTATGAATAAGATCACCGTACTTGTTGTTGATGATTCCGCCTTCATGCGTAAAGCGATTGAGGGTATGCTTGCCAAAGACCCGGATATTCAGGTTATAGGTACAGCCAGCAACGGTATTGAAGCTATTGACAAGGTAAAAACACTGAAGCCCGACGTTGTCACCCTGGACATCGAGATGCCCAGAATGGACGGACTGACGGCTCTGGAAAAGATAATGGCGGAAAACCCGCTGCCCGTTATCATGGTCAGCTCGCTCACCACAGAGGGAGCTGAAGCAACGCTCAAAGCGCTTGATCTCGGCGCCGTGGATTTTATCCCGAAAGATAAATCTTTCGCCAGCTTCGGCGTGCTCAAAATCGAGGACGATCTGCGCGAAAAAGTGAAAAACTTCGGCAGACGCAAGGCGTTCTTTGCGAGAACCATGAGAAGACCAATGGCACCCTCCGGCATGACTGCACCTGCGGCTCCCATGATAACCAAAGCCGCACCTAAGATAACCACCAAAAAGAAACTGGTGATAATCGGCACATCCACCGGCGGTCCGCAATCGCTGCAAAAAGTTATCCCCATGCTGCCCGCAGACCTTGGGGTTCCGGTGCTTGTGGTTCAGCATATGCCCCCGAACTTTACAAAATCACTTGCCCAGAGACTCGATTCTCTCAGCAAGGTCCACGTTGTTGAGGCGCAGGGCAAAGAACAGCTTGAACCAAACACAGTGTACATCGCGAAGGGCGGCATACACATGAAACTGAAAAAAGTGGGTCCCCACTATTATACAGAACTCAGCTCCGAACCATCGAACTCGCTGCACATTCCCAGCGTGGACGTGACTGCTGCTTCCGTTGCGGAGAATATCGGGCGCGATGCGCTCGGCGTTATCATGACGGGTATGGGTTCCGACGGAATGAAGGGTCTCCAGCTTCTCAAGCTGAAAGGCGGAAACGTAATAGCCCAGAATGAAGCGTCCTGCGTTGTGTACGGTATGCCAAGAGCCGTTGTCGAGGCAAACATACACGACGAGGTTGTTCCTCTGGACGAGATATACCAGCGAATCGTTGCATACTGCAAATAACGGGTGATAAATGGCGGATATTCTTAGTCAGGAGGAGATTGATGCCCTGCTGTCCACTGTCTCGACAGATGACGAGATGTCGGATGATACTGTCGAACAATTGGATTTCGTCCCGAAGAAAATTTCAGTCTACGATTTCCGCAGACCGGACCGTGTCAGTAAGGAACAGCTTCGCTCAATACGCAATCTCCACGACAAGTTCGCAAGGAACTTCTCGTCAACACTCTCAAACTACCTGAGAACCATCACGGACATAACACTTACGTCCGTTGACCAGATGACATACGGCGAGTTCCTCATGTCCCTCCCCGACCCGACAAGTTTCAACATCATCAGCATGATACCCATGGAGGGAAACACCGTACTTGAGATAAACCCCTCACTGGTTTTCCCCATAGTTGACAAACTCCTCGGAGGAATGGGCAAGCCCCTTTTCAACACACGTGAGCTTACCACCCTTGAACAGCATATCATGGACGGTATTCTGAGCCTCATCCTTAAAGACCTTGAGGAAGTATGGCGCCAGATAATCCCAAATATACGCATGAAAAAGGAGCTGTCGGAAAACAGCCCTCACATCATACAGATTGTTTCCCAGAACGAGGTTGTTATACTCGTGGTTTTCGAGGTCAAGTTCGGCGAAGTGCTGGGCATGATGAACCTCTGTATCCCGGCGATAGTTCTTGAACCGGTTCTGGGCAAGATAAGCTCAACCGACTGGCTCATCGGCGCCAAAAAAGGAGCCGTAGGCGACAATGAACACGAGATTTTAAGCATCCTAAACGAAACGGAAGTGTCCACAAACGTTTATATGGGACACAGCAAACTGAGCATTGAGGAGATACTTGAGCTTTCCAAGGGCGATCTTGTCATGTTCAAGGTGAAAAGCGACAGACCTTCCGAGATATTCCTCAACAACAAAAAGAAATTTCTCGGCAATGTCGGCACTCTCGGAGTCAAGAAAGCTGTGAAAATTACCGAATTTTTAACGGAGAACAACGATGAAAACACCGCTGAGTGACAGCAGACATACACCCCTGACAAATGTCCTTCAGGATGTGTTCAAAAGCACAATCTCCAGCATGTCCATTGATAAAGACGTAAACCTGTCCTTTGCGCAGGTAAGCTCCGCAGGACCCGATGAGCTTACTTCCGGTTACGAGGAACAGACCCTTATCCTCATCACAGAAGAGAACACCGGAGCGGAAGCAGGTCTTATGTTTAACACTGCGGACATAACATACATGACCAACCTCATGATGATGATGGACGAACCGGGCAAAGAACAGCTTGAACCGGACGACAAGGATGCAATAAAGGAATACGCTTCGCAACTTATGGCTGCGTGCGGCGAACCCGTTAAAGATAAAACGGGAATTAAGGTTTCTTTCAGAATTGACGATGTAATGATTAATGACGCGCCTGCGCTTTTTCAGGCGGACGAATACATGATAGTGGACGCTTCGCTGGGGATTGGGTCGGTTAAGACCACTTTCCGTTTTTATACAGATATTGCGCTTCTGAACGCTTTCGGAGGCGGCGGTTCTGCGGGTTCTTCTCTCAGTGAGGAACCGGATTTCGGTGCCGCTTTCAAGTTCCCCGACGACGAGGCGGGCGTGCACATCCCCGACATGGGCGGCGGCGGGCACGGGCATACTCCCGGCAACCTTGACCTGCTTCTTGATATTGACGTTCCTGTAAGTGTAAAAATGGGTTCGACAAATATGTTTTTAAAGGATATTCTCACAATGGGATCAGGGAATATCATCGAACTGGACGAATCAGCTGACGAACCGGTTGAACTCGTGATTAACAATAAAGTCATCGCAAGGGGCGAGGTTGTTATTGTAGACGGCTATTTCGGTTTCCGTATAAAAGAAATTGTAAGCCGCGCAGAGCGGATTAAAAAATTAAAAGATTGACAGTCACAACTGTTTTGGAAATAATATATTGTATATAAACAGGTGGAGGACCCGATAATGGCTTACGACCATGTGATTATAACAGTTGACGATTCTTCAACAATGCGAAGAATTATCAAGAATACCCTCACCAAACTTGGTTTCACAAACGTTCTGGAAGCAGGCAACGGTGTGGAAGGTCTTGATGTTCTGGCAAAAAATGAAGTTGATTTGATAATCACCGACTGGAACATGCCTGAAATGGACGGTCTCACATTCGTTAAAACACTCAGAGCTAAGGACGAATACAAAGAGACCCCCATCCTTATGGTGACCACTGAGGCCGCCAAAGAAGATATCCTTACTGCGTTGCGCAGTGGCGTTAATAACTATGTTGTTAAGCCTTTTACACCGGATACTCTTCAGGAGAAGGTTAACAAACTTCTGGGACTGTGATATGTCTGATTACAAAGACATAAACGAACTTCTGGACATTGCCAGAAACATTAATGAAGGAAATTATGACGTTGCCGGCGTTGACGTTAACGCCGAAAACGAACTTTATCATATCGCACAGTATTTCAGCGAAGCCATAAACAAGCTGAAAGCCGTGTACGATACGGTGGAAGACAGCTATGAGGACCTTCCCGGTTTCGAAGACACTCTGAAAGCGATCATTGCGGACTCAAAAACCGCCTCTGAAAACGTTCTCACATGTGTTGACAAGATAAATTTCATCACCGACGACATCAGAGAAAACATCCAGACAATTAAAAATCAGGTAGCTGCCGGACAATACGGTCAGGCCGGCGGAATCATCGACAGACTCCGTGACAAAGCCCTCGGCGGACAGGATACCTGTTTCGATATCATCGCTTCGCTGGAATTTCAGGATATCACCAAGCAAAAAATAGATAAACTTGTTAAAATAATCTATGATCTTCAGGAAAGACTGGCGCACCTTGTTCTCATGTTCGGAATCAAAGAGAACAGGATAGACGTTCAGATGCTTGATAAGATAAAAGACAAAAAAGACCTTTTAAAAGACCAGAATCTTGTTGACGAACTCCTCAAAGAGTTCGGTCAGTAAGGTCCGGAGGACGCAATGAACAACGAAATGCAGGACCTTGTACAGGACTTTATTCTTGAAACCGACGAAATAATCGAAAGTCTCGATCAGGATCTTATCGAGCTTGAAAACAGAAAGAACGACTTTGAACTTCTGAATAAAATATTCAGGGCGGCGCATACCATGAAAGGCGCCTCCTCATTCCTTGGCTTCGACAAGATGAGCAGCGTTACACACCACGCTGAAGAGATCCTTAACAAGCTGAGAAAAAACGAGATGCAGGTCACTCCGGAAATAATGGACGTGCTGCTTGAGTTCGTAGACGTTACCAAAACGATCCTCGGCGACATAAAAAACGGCACCAATACAGCCGTTACCGACGAGATAGTGACAAAACTGAAACTCGCCAACGAAGGTAAACTCGGAATGGGCGGTGCCGGAGCAGCAGCTTCCTCAAACGCCAAAAAAGAGAGCGTCGAGCAGGTTAAAAAAGCCGCCGTTGCCGTTGAACAGACAATACGCGTGGACGTATCCCGCCTCGACTCCCTTATGAACCTCGTGGGAGAGCTTGTTCTCAGCCGTAACCGTATCGGTCAGATATCAGGCGAGCTGGAAAAGAAATTTGAAGGCGAATACCTCGTCGAACAGCTCATGGAAACCACTTCTCAGATAGGTCTCATCTCCACCGAGCTTCAGCTTGCGGTGATGAAAACCAGAATGGTGCCTATCGGCAAAGTTTTCAACAAATTCCCCCGCATGGTGCGCGACCTCTGCCGTGACATGCAGAAAGACATAGACCTTGTAATAACCGGCGAAGAGACAGAGCTGGACAAATCAGTTGTTGAAGAGATCGGCGACCCGCTTATGCACATGATAAGAAACGCCGTTGACCACGGTGTTGAAATTCCCGCTGAAAGACGCAAAAAAGGGAAACCTGACAAAGGTATCGTAAACCTTTCCGCATATCACGAAGGAAACCACATCGTGGTTGAAATAAAAGACGACGGAAAGGGTCTCGACCCTGAGATGCTGAAACGCAAAGCCGTTGAAAAGAACGTTATCAGCCCCGAAGAAGCCAAAAATATGGATAATGAAACCGCATACGGACTCATTTTCCGCCCTGGTTTCTCGACAGCCGCACAAATAACCGACGTTTCTGGTCGCGGCGTGGGTATGGACGTTGTTAAGACAAACATAGAAAAACTGAACGGTATCATTAATATAGAATCTGAGATAGGACACGGCACACGCTTTAAAATGAAGCTGCCTCTTACACTCGCCATCATTCAGGCACTCCTTGTGGAGGTATCCGGCGAAGTCCTTGCGATTCCGCTTGTTTCAGTTATCGAAACAGTGCGCATAAACGAAAAACAGATACACAGCTTTGAAGGACGCGAGGTTCTCAAACTCCGCGATTCAGTACTCAGCCTTATCCGCCTGAACGAAATATACGAGTTTCAGGAATCCTACGACGAAGATATTTACGTAGTAGTCGTTGGTATAGCAGAAAAACGCCTCGGCTTCATAGTAAACAAACTCGTCGGTCAGGAAGAGATAGTTATCAAATCCCTTGGTGAATATCTCAGCGGAAACGAAGGCATAGCAGGCGCAACAATCATGGGCGACGGACGCGTCAGACTCATAATCGACGTGGCAGGAGTCATGGAGATAGCCTCCAAAATGCCCAGAAGGTTCAGACAGAAGAAAAAAGTAGACTCAGGCAGAAAGAGCAATAACAAAATAACCGTTATGATAATTGACGATTCAGCCACCGACCGCAAGATAATCGGCAGACTGCTCACATCCACAGGCTGGATGGAGACCAAAGAGGTTACAAGCGGCAAGGATGCCATCAAGGTTATCGACAAAGTTGACCCGGATATCGTTATTACCGACATCATGATGCCGGATATGGACGGTTACGAGGTAGCACGCAGCCTCAGGGAAAAAGGCTATGATAAGCCCATTATCGCAGCATCAGGCAGATCGGAGATTTCCGAGCGTAAAAAGATTTCGGCGGCAGGTATCGACGCTTTCCTCCTGAAGCCTCTGAATATGCAGATGCTGATGGATAAGATCGATGAGCTCATGGCGAACTCTTCTAACTCTTAGTTTAGTATTAATATTTTGCCGCACAGCAACGGCTAAAATTTATATTTACGAGGTGGTCACGGAAACCAGGCGTTTCCAGACCGCCTCTAAACTCCAACCCACCGCATTTTGGCACTATTACGGCGGAAAAGATATCATATACGAACTGACCGTCGTTGACGTCGTGAAAGGTGACGATTTTGAAGCAGCAGCAAAACAGTTTAAACTTGATGAAAATAATTACCGTGACCTTTCTCCGAAGCATTCTAAGCCTAATCCTAATTTCCGTCGTTTTATCTGGTGGAGATAGCTTCGCAAACGAACGAAAATTTTATCGCGTTATCATTGCGCGTCCCGATTCCAACATGACAACACAGATGCGTGTATGGGCGGAATCTGAAGAGGAAGCACGAGAAAACGTCGCCCTCAACGGATGGCAGATACTTTCCATTGAAGAATCAAACCCCGGAGCACCTTACAACCCTAACGTGAATATCGCCAGAGGAGCTGACGCCGCACAGACAGCACCCTCCGACCACGAGGTCAACGTCACAAAACTGGGCGAAGGGGATATCCAGCCCATCGGAAAAATGTCCGTCAAAGATGGCTCCGACGTGGATTTTAAACTGAAACCTGCACCATGCCAGACACTTGTAAAACTTGTTGTAAACGGCGAACAGGTGGATGTTTCCGACAGCTATTCACTGAAAAATATTAAAAAAGACACCTATGTCGTGGCAGTTTTTGAAAAGAACGGCAAAGAGTGTGACTCCAACGGTATAAGAGACAAAGACCTGAAAGAGGTAGGCATAGTCTATTTCGACCTCGGCAAGTTCAATACGAAAATTTCACAGGACAATATAGATATAATCAAGTCACTGAGCAAAAACAAAAAATACGTTATAATAGGGCATACTGACGACGTGAGGGTTATCCCCAACGTCGAATATAAGGACAATATGGAGCTTTCCAACAAAAGAGCCGCCTTCGTTAAAGCCAGAATATTGCAGAACGGACTGGCAGGCTCTTCAATAAAGATGATGGGTATGGGTCCCGCCTACCCCGTTGCACCGAACAGACCACAAGGACAGCCGTTGAACAGGCGCGCAGTGATTTATGAGCGAAGATAACGGCGAACAGAAGGTAACTTATCAGGACTTCTTTAACATAAAACTTAACAAGTTTTATGAATATGTTACAGAGGTCATGCACGATTTTACCTTCACAGTCCACAGAAGTATCAAAGACGATGAAGGAAAACGCAGAATCGAACTCTGGCGCTCGTCCAAAAGCGAAGAGTCCGCCATGGTCTGGATAGAGATAGCCAGAAACGGCGAAGAGATCGACAGATACGTCTCGTCCGACGTCCTCAGAACAATGAACGAAGAGGGACTGACAAAACTGTTCTTCTTCACAAACTCTAATCTGGATGACGACACAAAGGATATCCTTGACGGGAAAAACCACTACATCTTTACTCCGGCAGACATAATTGAGACTCTGGAAGCTCTGGACATCAAACGTGTCCCCACAAAAACTGTCAAAAGGCGAAAAACAGTAAAGATTGCCTCCGGTTTCTTCCAGATACGCAACTATCTTAAACAAAACCCGCCGAAAGGAAAAAAAGTCTTTGTAAATACCAGCACACTTTCCGATATGTGCGACCATTATGTTGTCATGACACGGCAGATTCTTAACGATATAGATCGTATCGACGATATTAATAATATGAGTCCTGAACTGAAGGACAGGTTTAAGCGTGTGCAGGCAAAACTTCTGCCTGAACTGCGCAAAACTCTTTTCTACAAGTTTACGGACAGGTTCGACTACCTGGCTCAAACTATATATAATGTTCAGGAAAGCCTGATAATTTATATCGGGGCTATGGTGGAGATGGAATCGGAAGAAGAGCTTAACAATTCACGTGACAGAATCGAAAGAGAGCTTGGAGTGCTTAAAGAGATAGATTCGAAACTGGAGGAATTTTACAACGAGCAGATGGATAAAGCGGAAAGCCTCAGCTACAGACTGCTTTACACCTCCATAGGGATCATCGTTTTTATGGCGGCTTTCTTCGGCATCATGATGTTAAAAAAGTAAAATATACCCGAAAGGTATGTTTCTATAAATGCAAATAGTTTGATTTTTTAAAGATTATAATTTAAAATTACATAATTTTAAATTACTTAGCTCAAAAAGGATGCACCGCAGGGCAAAATGGAATACATCAAAGAGATATTAAACTACATCAGTGAGGTGGTATTTGTTGTCAACGACAAATACCAGATACAGTATTGCAGCCCGCAGGTGAAAAACCTTACAGGCAAGCCGCCGGAGAAGATGAACGGCAAAAAATGCCACATGGTTCTTTTCAACAAAATGGAACCTTGTAAAGACTGCCAGCTGCAAAAACTGCGTGAAAACAGAATACCTATTGATATAGAGCACGATACCATTACACACAGAGGTTTCCGCAAACTCCTCTCGGCAAAGTTCATCACTCTGCCCAACGGCACATATGCGGAGATACTTACGGATATCACCAGCACAAAAAAGCTGATAGATAAGCTGACGCGCCATTCAAAGGAGCTGAAGGCTTCCAACGTTATCCTGAACCTCAAACGGAAAGAGACTGAGAAGGAACACCGATTTATCCTAAAGACCATTAACTCCCTCAACGACGGTGTTATGGTGGTGAACCCCGACCTCAGCATAAATATGTCCAACACGGCTTTGCAGGAGATGTGCGGGCTGTTTCATGTCAGCATGTCCACGATAAAGTGCTATGAGGTATACGGCTATACCGAGCAGTGCAAAGACTGTCCCCTGCTCGACCCGAAAAACGTCCGCTCATTCCGTGAGGCGGCCGGAAAAAAACTGACGGTGACCATGAACCACTTCGACAAGTACATTGTCGAATCATTAAGGGATACAACAAAAGAACTGAAACTTATAGAAGAGATAAAAACCCAGCAGAGCGTTCTTCAGGAAAAACAGCGGCAGATGGCGCTGCTCAACGAAGACCTGCTGCGGATGAACGATAAACTGAAAACAGCCCACAAGATAATAGATGAAGAGCTTATGCAGGTGGGGCAGATTCAGGCGAGTCTGCTTCCGGAAAAGCTGCCCGAAATATCCGGATATGATTTCGGCGCTTTTTATACTCCTGCGGAACATGCAGGCGGCGATTATTACGATTGCATCGAAATGAGCAACGGCTACTGGGGTCTGGGCGTGGCGGACGTTTCCGGTCACGGCATCCCTGCATCCGTTATCATGGCGATAACACGTGCCATAATGCGTTCCTACACATACGACATCATCTCCTCTTCGGAGGCTGTTGCCATGGTGAACGAGATACTCTGCGACAATATCCACACCAATGACTTTGTCACAATGTTCTATCTTGTTCTTGATTCTGCTAAAGGCGTATGCAACTTCGCAAGCGCGGGACACAACCCTTTACTGCTGTATGACAAATCTGAAATGCTGGTTAAAAAAGTTTCTGCCCACGGAATGTTCCTTGGAGCGTTTGATGTGGTAGAATATGAAGAAGGCACACTTAGCCTCGACAGCGGCGACATAGTTTTCATGTACACAGACGGTTTGAACGAAGCTATGAACAGAAACCGCGAACAATACGGATATGACCAGCTTATCTCCAAAATAATGATGTTTTCGGCGCTCCCCGTGAGCGAGATGATCGACAACATTATGGAGGATGTCAGAGCATTTACACAGGGTCACCCCTTTGAAGATGATATCACGATTCTGGCTTTTAAAAAACTTTAGGAGGATCTTAATGTTCGACGTACAGGATAACGGCGGTAAAAAAGTTGTTTTTGTTAAAGGCGAAGTGAACGCGCAGACAGGAAGCGACCTGAAAAAAGGCATACTTGAACTCTATAACTCCGCTTCATCAGTCGTAATCTCTTTCAAAGGCGTTGTCTATATGAACAGCTCCGGTCTCAGAGAAATAATCGACCTGCTGAAAAGCGTTAACAAACTTAAAAAAGAGCTTAAACTCTGCGAAATGTCCGCAGATATCCGCGAGATGTTCACCTTCACAGGGCTGGACAAAGTTTTCAAGATATACGATACACAAGCTCAAGCACTGGGGTAATATATGTCTTATAAATTCACCCGTTACGGTGATTTCCTCAAGATTATGGTGGAACAGGACGCCCCGTTCAAAGACCTTGAAGATGCCGCACGTGAAATAGTCAACCTGAAAGACCTCAAACGTATCAGTCTTGATCTGAAAAACTGCTATTATATACAGAGCAAGGCACTTGCGGCTCTCATCGCCATGAAAAAGAACTCCATCAAAATAGGTGCGGAGTTCATAGTTTCAAACGTCTGTGACAACGTTTATCAGGTCATGGAAATGGCAAACCTCACTTCATATTTCACCATTGAAGAGGACTTCTCATCATACACATCCGACGAGCTGATGGAAAAATTCTTTCAGCCTGATTATGCAGACAGAGTTTCAGACTTCATCGCGGGTTCATATTCCGACGAATTCCGCGCGAAGCTCCTTGAAATATTGGAAATGCCGGAGCCCGAACTTAAATTTTATGCCATCCTCACCATGGGAAAGGCTCACGACTACAGTGCGGAGGAACGTATCAAAAAGGAGCTGGACAGCGATATCCCGCTTATCGTCAAGGCTTCGGTTCTCGTTCTTGGCTGGTTCGGTGATTCCGGCAGCAAAGAAAAGATATATCAGGTGCTTGAAACAGGAAACGAAGAGGTCGCCGAAGCGGCGGCTGCGTCAATTTCCCTCCTCAGCGACGAATCCGACGCCGAAAGACTTGGCAGACTGCTTTCAAGCCACAGCAAGGTCATACGCATAGCTGCCATTCAGGCTATGACGCTGATAAATGACGACACCTGTTTCGGACTGCTTAAAGATGCTCTGGACAAAGAACAGGAAGACGATGTTAAGGCTGTTCTCATACGCGCCGTATCCTCTTTCAACAAAGCAGGCGTTTCAGACATCCTTATCAAAGGTCTGGACAGCAAATCCATCAAGATACGCGAGGCTTCCGCCGGTGGTCTTGCAAAAATCAAGGCGAAGGACAAACTTGAAGATATAATTTCGCGTATCACCGATACGGACGCATGGGTCGGCTATTTCGCAGTCAAAGCGTGCGGCGAAATATGTTCCGCAACCGAAGCGGAAAGGCTCATGAGCAGCTACGACAAAGTTGAGGAAAACGTAAAACTCGCCATTGTCGATGCGCTTGGCAAAATACCCGGTGATTTCAGCGATTTCTATATGACTATCCTGGACAACGGCAACGAGGATATCCGGAAAGAGGTGCTCTCTTCACTTCTCCACGACAACAAGGAGAACGCAAAGGAAGCCGCCATTAACCTTTTCGCAAACGATTCAAGCTGGATCGTGCGTTACAAAGCTCTGGAGATCCTTGAACAAATACGTCCGGAAGGATTCAGGGATATGCTTATGGCTAGGCTGACCGTTGACGACAGCAAGTATGTTAAAGACAAGATACAGGCTGTACTGGAAGAAATATGATAACTGCTGCAACCATTAAAATAAAAGACGACGAGTTTGTGGAACTGAAAGACATCATCTATAAGAATGCCGCAATCTCGTTTGCGGACAGCAAGAAGTATCTTCTTGAAAACAGACTGTCCAAAAGGCTACAGGAACTCAACTTCACCAGTTTTAAGGACTACATCTATTACCTTAAATACGATGCCAAGAAACGTGAGGAAATGGAGGTTCTGCTTAATCAGGTGACCATCAACGAAACCTATTTCCTGAGGGAAAGAGCACAGATGGATCACATGATCAAAACTATCATACCGGAGCTTTTGAACTCCGGCAAAAGAAGCGTGCGCATCTGGTCTGCCGCCTGTTCATCCGGTGAGGAGCCATATTCTCTCGCCATACTTCTGAACGAGGCGGGACTTTTTGCAAAAGCGAACATAGAAATCCTTGCGACTGATATCAACACAGAGGTGCTGAACATCGCCCAGCAGGGACTTTACAGGACCATATCCTTCAGAGGCGTTCCTCCGATGATACAGGATAAATACTTTTCAAAGGACGGTTTCGCCTTCAAACTGGATCCGAACATCATGAACAAGGTCAAGTTTTTTCAGGGAAACCTGCTTAACCCCATGATGAGCGTTAAGGTTGGAAGACTGGACATAATATTTTGCAGAAACGTACTGATATATTTCGATATCCCTGCAAAACAGAAGGTTATCGAACTGTTTCATAAATCTCTCGGTATGCCCGGAACACTGTATCTGGGACACTCGGAAACACTGAACAAGATTTCTGAATCGTTCAGAATGGAGAACTTTGGCGGCGGTATAATTTATAAAAAGATCTGAGGGTGAAATCATGGGATAGGTCCCATTGAGATCCAACACACACTGATAGCTGAGAAAATTCAGGATGTGCAGCAGCGCAATGCTGACAACAAGGCTATGGTTGTGACCCATGAACAGCAGAACGAATTTAAGCATAAAGCCGAATCGGTTAATCAGGCGGATAAGGCGGAAGGCAAAAATATCGGCGACGAGGAAAGAAAAAAACAGGAACAGGAGCAGCGCAAAAACCATGAACGCCAGAAGCAGGTTGCGCGGCGGCTTGTTAAAGACACAGGACATATTATTGATCTGGAAGCGTAAGAATGCAGTTATGTAAATTGATCGTTATAGGTGCTGACAAAGTTCAGGTTATCCAATGCCGGAGTGAAAATCCGGCATCTTTTGTGGTAACCACAACAGGGCTTGAAGATATTGACGTGCTGAACGCACTCTATCTCCGTCTGGAATGGTACGACAGTAACGTTCTCCACTTTGCCGTGTGCTCCGTTAAAGAGTTCGTTAACGGCAGACTCTCGCTTTCACCCATTTCCGATGTACAAAGAGAAGAATCGGAACAGTTCCATATCATAGATACCTATGAAACCGTGGAGTTTCGCCACGTTCGTGAAAGCGAGCTTGCGGACTATAAACAGAAGACGGATAACATCAACAGACGTTTTCGCAACAGCCTGACCTCGCAGATAAAAAACATTCTTTCTGACGAAACTCTTACCAACCAGTTCCTATTCAGACTTCTTTTACAGATAGACGGCAAACTGGACGAGCTTCTCGCGCATAAACTGGACGGAAGCATAGACGGACTTCAGGAATGCAGACTGCTTGCCATGAGCGGCTCCGGACTTTATTTTACAGCGGATAAAGCAGAACCGGGAGACCATTTTTTCATTCAGTCCACACCCAGATATACCACCAATTTCATATTCGCAGCCCTTTGCAGGACGAAACAGACCATAAAGACACCTTCCGGAGTGATAGTTATCTCCGAATTTGCACACCTTGACGAGATTTCCAGAGATTCAATTGTGCACTTCGTTTTTGAAAAAGAACGTGAAAAACTTAAAAGGATAAGATCAAATGTCTGAAGCAACACTGATAAGTCTGGCATTTTTTCTTATATGTATCCTCTTTATAATGCTGCTTATCGCTTTCACAAAGATACATAACATACAAAAGAGTCTGGCAGACGTAAGCCCCAAGGACCTCTACCCTTTCATGGAGGAACTGCGTGAGCTTGTCATCGAATCGGAAAGGATAGCCGATAAACTTGAAGACGCCATAGCAAAAAAAGAAGAACTTCTTGAAGATATCTCAACTCTTGCCGAAGATAAATTAAAGCGGCTTGAAACAATAAAGGTTCCGGATGAGAAACCTATACTTAAACAGTATTATGCCATGCAGCAGAAATCCTCTGCCGCGGAACCTGCATACTCTCAGGAGCCGCTGACAATGCGGGACAAGATCGCAGAGCTTATCCGCTCCGGTCTGCCGGATACTGAGATCGCATCAAGACTCGGAATATCCACAACAGAGGTACAGATAGTCAGAAAACTGGATATAGCCTGATATGGAGATTATTAAACAGACTGTCCCTTTGCAGCAGCAGGATACAAAAGGACAGGAAGTCACCCTTAAAGAAGGTGAGGAAACAAATGTTGAGGTGCTGAAACGTTTGAGAGCAGGCGGATTTCTTCTGTCGGTGAAGGGAAAGGTTGTGTCCGCCGAACTGGATTTCGAACCTTCTTCCAAAAACTTTCAGGCAGTAGTTACAAAAGGTTCCAACGGCACGACTCAATTCAGATTTTTTCCTCCCCTGCCGGAAAAGGCCTCGACAACGTTTACCCAGCCAACCACGTCTCAGCAGCAACAGGCGACCGCTCAGGATACTTTTACAAAACAGCAGCCCCTGAATCAACAACAGCAAAATACGCAAACGAGCGTTAAACCTGAACTTGCAGACCTGCCGCAGACAAAAGCCGTCCCTCAGCAAACGCAGCCTCAAAACAATCAACAGTCTCAGGAAACAAGACAACAGATAGGAACCGCCATCGTAAAAGACGTGCGTATCCTCCCTCAGAAGGCTGAAACTGTTCTTCCGCAGGTGGACGCACAGAAACAGATACAAAGCTCCGCGCCCCAGACAAATATAAGACCCGCTGTGGCAATTGTGGAAAACAATACCGCGACCGCACTAAAACTGCCTCTTAACTCGCTCACGCTAACAGACGGAGAGCCTGTAGAAATACATATAGTCAAAATGACAGATAACGGCAAAACGCTTGTAAGCATAAAAGACAGCCTTTTCGAGGTCAAACTTGACCCTCAGCTTTTCAAAACTCTAATGGCAGAGGCAAAGATACAGTCTGACTCTGTTCTGCTCACATTTTTAAAGCTGCCTGTGGAAAACCTGAATCCCCAATTTGTTAAACAAAACGTTTCAGGCTTCGACATAGAAAAGTTTATGCAGGCATTTGGCAAGTTCACTAAAACCAGCATGGAAGAGATGACTCCTCAGACACTTAAAGATGCTCTGAAAAACAGCGGGCTGACCTTTGAAAACAAGCTCCTTAACGATCAGGACATAGCCGGGGATGAGAAATTCCGTGCGCTGCTCACAGGTGACAATCAGGCGAAAGACGGCATTACTAAGATGCAGCTCACCAATCTTGTGATTGCGGACGGAATCGTTTCATTTCTGAAGACGAAAGATGAAAACGTCGGTGATACGCTGTTTAAGCTGAAACGCGGGATTGATGGCTCAAACACTGTCTACGTTTCCACAAACTTTACGGAACTGGGGGAAACACTCATCGTTATCAAACAGGTACAGAAAAATTACACCGTATCCGTTAAAACTGAAAAAGATATTTCAGAGTATATGGACAACATACACGTTGATAACGGAACTGTGCGGTGGTTCAAATTCAATAAACAGGATCTGCAAGTAATGAATCCGGCAAAGGAGCTTACTGCGGATCTGGGTAATTTCGAGGTGATAATTTAATGAATCCGTATGTCAGACGTATTATTGATTTCCTTGTGGAATCGTCGGAGTTTTTCGCAGTGGCTGCTATAGCCGTACTCAGCTATTTCATTATCAAAAAGGTGATGATACGCTATCTTCACAAGTTCTTTGAAAAAACAGAGAACAATTACGACGACATGCTGATGGAATCCAACGTTTTCTCGCAGCTTGCATTCATTGCACCGGCACTGGTTGTAATATATTCCTCAGACATAATCAGCCTCCCGAAACACGTCACACAGGTTTTCTCGGCATACATTGCAGCGAACATAACTATTTTCATAGTCCGGCTGCTGACAGTGCTTATAAAAATATACAACACCTTTGACATATCCGCCCGTAGACCCATAAAGGGTTACGTTCAGATGATTCAGGTTATAGTGGGGTTCCTCGGTATAATCATTACCGTCTGCATGATCCTCGGTAAGTCCCCCCTTGGTATACTGAGCGGTCTGGGAGCCATGACAGCAGTTCTTATGCTGATATTTAAAGACACCATAATGTCTTTTATCGCCGGTGTTCAGATAATGTTTAACGATTCCGTCCACAAGGGAGACTGGATAGAAATGCCCGCCTTCGGTGTTGACGGCGTAGTCATGGATATCGCTCTCTACACCATTAAAGTTGAAAATTTTGATAAAACAATCGTAACCGTACCAACAAGCAAACTTATCGAAAACTCATTCAAAAACTGGCGCGGTATGCAGGAATCAGGCGGCAGACGAATCAAAAGAACCATCGTGATCGACCAATCCAGCATAAAATTTCTTAAACCGGAAGATATTGAAAGGCTCAAGTCTTTCCGGCTTATAACCGACTACCTTAATTCCAAATTACAGGAAGACATTGACCCGACAGGAACAGATATTAACAGGAGAAGACTGACAAATATCGGTACTTTCAGAGCATACATAAAAAGCTATCTTCAGAATAATAAGCATATTCATAAATCAATGACCCTTCTTGTCCGCCAGATGCCTCCTTCTCCGGACGGACTCCCCATTGAAATTTACGCATTCGTGTGTGATACTGACTGGAATTTTTATGAAGACGTTCAGGCGGACATCTTTGACCACCTTACAGCGATAGTGCGTGAATTTGACCTGAGAATTTATCAGCATATTTCTGATAAAATTAGGGTTTAGCTGTTCAGTAGTCCGTGTTTTTTCCGATTTAGTTAGAAATCCGGGGGTTTATATGTTTTTTACCAGCAAGTATAAAGTAACGATAGCCAATAAAAACATAGTTCTTGAGGTCAAACACGGTTCAAACCTGTATAAAATCCTGCGCGAGCACGATCTTATCGATAAGATGCTCTGCGACGGCAGCAGCCAGTGCGGAAAATGCAAGGTTAAGATAACCGGTCCCGATGTGAATAAACCCACAAAGAAGGAACGTCTTGTACTTGCGGAAACAAGCCTTGACGCCGGCATACGCCTGGCTTGCCAGTATTCCGTAAAGTCTGCCATCACTGTTGACACACAGGAGCCCACCAAACGCGAAAATGTTAACCCCGGCATAATCAGTATGAAGATCGTCAAAAAGTCAGGAGAGGTTGAAGAGAACGAGTTCAAACCCTTCCTTAACTCCGACCTCTTTGTAAGCCAGAATGAAACTTCTGCTTCGGAACCTGTGAAGGTGCCTGAAAACTACGAGCCTGAGCTTATTGTTGACGATTTGATTGACGAACCTCTGGATGAATACGTTGCGGAAGAACGTGTTTCACATGAAACATTTGCTTCTACACCCCAACCTGAAAAGAATACAGCCCCTGTTGCGGAGGAAGCACCTGAGCAGTCTTTAAAACAGGAAGACACAATAAAGATAATATCTCATATAAACGGCAACCTTGTTCAGGACGATTCATACTCTAACGACGGGCTGCTGCTTATACAACTTCCTGACGGCATACAGTATTATCATTACAGCGCAGGAATCGGAAATATTGCGTCCAAGGGAATGATAAAGACAAATGAGCGGCTTGAAACTTTACTTGAAAAGCAGTTCGTCTCAGATTTCATCTATAACAACATAAACATAAAAGACGTTGAGCGTGTAATCATCATGCTGGACGACTGCTATTTTGAAGGCAAAGAGCTTTTTAATCTGGTGATATACACATCTATACACATAGGCACATTTCTGATAGAAGTGCTCCAGCCTATGCAGAACCACAGGGACATGGTTCGTTTCATGCGGTTTGTAAACCAGACTCCCGGTAAGCGCCTGCTTATTCCGCTTGATTCCATGGAAAAGGCATATTTCATGGACGAAGGCAACCTGTTTGAACTGGAATCTACAAACACAGGCTACGACGGGCTTCTCTCAATGAGTGAGTTCAACGGTAAAAACCCTGTGATAGGTCTCAGCGACGACCTGCTTGAAACAACCATTAAAGACAACTTTCATCAGCCTGATTCAATATCGTTCACTGTATTTTTCCACACTGCGGTTATCTTTATGAAGACAGGACTTGCGGACAGAAGGCTGCAACTTCGCGAGAGATCGGACGTTATGGATCTGATGCCCCTTGAGATTACGGTTAAACTCGGCAAGCACGACGGGCTCAAGCGCTTTAACATATACCGCAAGCAGGGATGCGATCTTTACATTGACCAGAATGCACTGAACAGTCTCAACAGATTCCGCCTCTTTATAAGATCAGTAATAGGTTACGCCGAGAAACGTTTCAGCACCATAGACAACATAGTATTTTATACTCTCACCGACAGCGCCACGCTTGCTGACGATTTACAGTCTCTGTCTGCTGTCCCGAAAAAATACGAAAAACGCATTAAAACGTTCTCAGGCGATCCTTCGATATACGCGGTACAGTTTTTTCAGGAGAAGGATATTCAGGTTTATTTCTCAAAAAGATTCGGCACCCACGAGGTTATAAACCTTGACGAGGATGCCGCATTCATTGATATGCAAAAAGAGTGTGAGCAAAAAATTATTTCCTGAAGAGCTCACAGATTGCCGCGTCAAGATCTGCGGCGCGTACAGGTTTGTTAAGGTATATGCAGGCTCCCAGATTTTCCGAATCCTTAAAGGATTTGTATGAGCCGAAGGCTGTGATAACTATCACCTTCGCATTGATGCCTCTCTCCTGCATTTTTTCCATAAACTCAAGTCCGTTGAGTTTGGGCATACGCAGGTCAGTCACAATGAGGTCATAGCTCCCTTTTTCAGCTTTGAACAGCCCGTCCAGACCATCCACAGCCATATCAACCTCATAGCCGCCCATTTTAAGTATCTCGGAATATCCGAGTCTGGTATGTTCTTCGTCGTCAACAACAAGGATTTTCAGATTTTCCATTATCTCTCGCCGTCATATTTAATAATTTCCCCTGTCTGATAGATGGGGTATATGGTCGAAATCGTGTTTTTATAAACGAGCTGCTGGCGACCTTCAAAAGATGTCAGCAGGGTATAATTATCGAAACCTATGAGGCTTCCGCGTATTTTAACGCCGTTAATAAGGAAGCTGACAATAGGCGAACGGGATTTACGCACTTCGTTCAGAAAGATATCCTGCATTGGCGGACGGGTATGTTTCGGATGTCTGCCCTGATGTGCGCTGTAATATATTTTAGATATAAAGTCTATATCCACAACGGTCTTTGCAGCGGCAACTGTCGCGATGTCGTTTTTTGAAAGCAGAATCTTAATTTCGGCATCGTCCAGAAGGATATGATACGGATCGAAATCCATAACCCTGCCTCTGAATCTTTCCTTGTTCTTCATTATAAACATGAGCGGTATCTTGCGCGTTCTGGCATTATGCATAAACACAAATTCTATCTGCGCATGGAACGACGCTCCCGAAGCGGAATTATCCATGAAACTCTCCCCTTTTATTGTATCTTAGCAGATTATAAATTGTTTATCCGTGTTTACAAGTTTTAATTTAATCCACAATGTTTATTTATGAAAATTATGCGTTTATTTTTTATGTTAATCCGGTTGAAAGTCACTGTCATGTTTTCAACATTTCTGTACAAGCAAAAATCCTTGACAAATTTGGCGTAAATCGCTTGTCAACAATTTCCAAATAGCTTATTATTACTACGACTAAATAAAAAAAATATAAGAATAAGAGGAATGAGTATGCGTTTTAAGGCGGTTAAAGATGAAATATATCCTTTCATCCAATATGCTAATAACTTTACAAGCCCAAAAAACCTTAATACTATTCTGCAAAACATATACATCGAAGCAGAAGCCGATGGCGTAACTCTTCGGGCAACCGATATGCAGGTAGGATTTTCCGGCAAACTCGATGTCAGCGTTGAATCAACAGGCATAGCCACTGTATCCGGCAAAAAGCTCCTTGATATCGTTAAAGAGATCCCTGACGGCTCTGTTATCGATTTCTTTTTCGACGGCTCTAAGATAAATATCAGTGCCGGACGCTCAAACTTCAAGCTCTCAACCATAAGCCACGAAATCTTCCCGACAATGGCAGAGATAACTCCGGAATACAGCCTTAAAATTAAAAGTGCCCTGCTTCTGGATCTGATAAAAAAAACCAGCTTCTGTATATCAACCGATGCATCAAAAATAGAATATACAGGCGCACACCTTGCGGTTTACGGAAATAAACTCGAAGTATCCGCAGCGGACTTTCAGAGAATAGCCACAAGCAGCATTACTTTCGACGATGAATATGCAAATGAATTTATTATCAATATTCCCAGAAAAACAGTAGTTGAGCTTATAAAAATTCTTGAACATGACGAATACGTTGAAATAGATACCGATAGGAAACAGATAATATTTAAAATAGGAACAATTCAGATATATTCAAAACTCATAGAAAAATATATCAAGAGCATAACAAAACTGTTCTCAAACGAATTTCCTCTTGAGGCAAGACTGAAACGTTCCGAGTTTCTGGATGTTATCAAACGCGTTTCAGCAATCACAAGCGAAATAACACACGGAGTCGTTCTCTCTTTTAAAGACGACAGCCTCACACTTTACAGCCTTGAGACAGAATATGGCGCCGGTAACGAAACAATTGAGGACTACGAATATAAAGGCGCCCCCATAGACATTATTTTCAACTCAAAGCACATGGTGGAAATGATAAATAACATAGACACCGATTACTTTATCCTGAAAATGATTGCGGACAGAAACCCCGCAGTTCTGCTTCCTGATACCGGTGAATATAAATATCTTGTGGTTCCGATCTCCATTAACAGGTTCTGATGTACACACGACGGGTCAGACTCGTTAATTTCAGAAACCACATTGACTCCGTTTACGATTTTCAGAAATATAACTACATTCAGGGCGACAACGGCAGCGGTAAAACCTCTGTCCTTGAAGCCCTTTATATTTTATTCAATCTAAAGAGCTTCAGACCTCAGTCTGTAAACCGCGCAATTACATTTCAAATGCCTTTCTGCGAAATATCTGCTAAATGCGATGACTGCGGATATGAAAAGACTTTCAGATATCGTTACGACACAAAAGCAGACCTCAGAGACGAAAACGGAAAAATAACAAATAAGACAGCATATCTGATGCAGCATCCTGTAATCTGCTATTCTCCTGAATACCGTCAGATTGTTTCTGACGATCAGGAGGACAGACGCAGATTTGTCGACAGAATTGCTTTTCAGATTGATATTTCTCATTTTGACAGCCTGACAGAGCTGAAACATCTGAATGCTATGAAATCAGCCGAACTGAAAAAAGAGAACTCCGACAGGATATACCTTGACGCTCTGAACGAAAAAATAGTCTCTGCTTCAAAAAAAATCACCGGGGCAAGGCAGTGTGCCGTTGCACAGATTAACGAGCATCTCAGGGGCTATTATTCCCTTCTGAAAGATAATGACGGTTTTATTCTTGATCTGAGGACAAACAGTTTCCGTACAGAGATACTTTCAAAGGAATTTGAAGATAAAAGGCTTGTCTATGGCGCGTCAAGAGACAAATTGTACTGTCTTTCCGATGGCAGAATCTATGACAGGTTTTCATCATTCGGTCAAAAGAAGACCTTTGTTCTGCTAAGCCTCGCTGCGGGGCTTAAAGTGCTTGAAGAAAATGGCAGAAATGGTATAATAACCTTTCTGGACGACTTCGAAGCGGGACTCGACGAAAACCGCATCAGGAAAGTGTTTGAGATGTTTTCGTCCAGCTCTCAGATTTTTGTTACCGGGGTAAAAAATCACTACTTTTCTGACTTACATTCAATAAGGATACAGGTGAAAAATGACGAACACTCCCAATAATTACAGTGAAGACAGTATCCGGGTGCTCGAAGGGCTTGAAGCGGTACGCCAACGCCCTGGTATGTACATCGGGTCAGTCGGTTCAAGGGGTCTGCACCACCTTGTTTACGAGGTAATTGACAACTCCATTGACGAGGCTTCCGCCGGATACTGCAGTAACATCAACGTAATTATCCACATAGACGGCTCTGTTACGGTTGAAGATGACGGAAGGGGTATCCCTGTCGGTATGCACCCCACAGCCGGCAAACCCACAGTTGAGGTTGTTATGACCGTTCTGCACGCAGGCGGTAAGTTTGACAGCGGCTCATACTTTGCATCCGGCGGTCTACACGGCGTCGGTGTTTCAGTGGTAAACGCACTCAGTGAATTTCTGGAGGTTACTGTCCGCAGAGAAGGCGGTGTGTACTATCAGAAATATGAACGTGGTAAACCTGTTACAGAGTTCAAGCGTGTGGGTGACACTGATAAAAACGGTACTAAGATAACTTTTAAACCTGACGCTCAGATATTTGAAACTCTGGATTTCTCTTATGAAACACTTTCAAGAAGGCTCAGAGAACTCGCTTTCCTTAACAGCGGTCTGCGTATTAAGATAAGCGACGAACGTTTCGACAACACAGATGAATACCACGCTGAAGGCGGTATAGTAAGTTATATCAAATTCCTGAATAAAACCAAAACGCTTATCCTGGACGAACCTATTTACTACTGTGAAATGACCGACGACAGGATACAGGTCGAGTTTGCTATTCTTTATAACGACAGCTATGTCGAGACCCTCTACTCATATGTCAACAATATCCACACTGAGGAGGGAGGTACCCACGAGGCTGGCTTTAAGGCAGCTTATACAAAAGTTTTCAACAACTTTGTCAACAAATATAACCTTATAAAAGAGAAGCTCACACTCACCGGTGATGACGTTCGTGAAGGTATGTCTGCGATCATCTCCGTTCGTCTTAACGAACCTGTTTTCGAAGGTCAGACAAAAACGAAACTCGGTTCAAGTTCTGCGCGAAACGCTGTTGAATCGATTATGAGCAGGTTTCTTGTGGATTTCTTTGAAGAGAATCCTACTATCGTTAAAAAAATACTCGATAAAGCATTGCAGGCATACAGAGCAAGAGAAGCTGCACGTAAGGCAAAGGAGCTTACCAGACGTAAGAACGTTCTGGAAATTTCCACGCTCCCCGGTAAACTTGCAGACTGCCAGGAGAAAGACCCTGCCAACTCTGAACTTTTCATTGTCGAGGGCGATTCTGCGGGCGGCTCCGCAAAGCAGTGCCGCGACAGACGTACACAGGCTATTTTGCCACTTAAAGGTAAAATCCTTAACGTTGAAAAGGCACGTTTTGATAAACTGCTTTCAAGCGCTGAGATAAGAACACTTATCACTGCGCTGGGAACCAGCATCGGCGATAAAGATTTTAATATTGAAAAACTGAGATATCACAAAATAATTATCATGACCGATGCCGACGTTGACGGTGCGCACATATCCACACTGCTTATGACATTTTTCTTCCGCCATATGCGTATGATAATAGACCGCGGATATCTCTATCTTGCGGCACCCCCTCTTTATAAAGTTAAAAAGGGTAAATCTGAAAGATATATACAGAATGAGGACGAGATGGAGGACTACCTGCTCGACCTTGGTCTGGAAGATGTCGAGATCCACGGCGTTAACCGTAACAGATATAAAGAACTTCTGATAAACCTTATAAAAGTGAACCGTATGGTCACGAAATATGAGAAAAAAGGTTTCGGCAGAAGGCTTGTAAAAGCGCTTGCAACTTATGAAGGGCTTGATTTTTCAAGACTTGAAGAAGAGACTTTTGTAAGAGATATGTACGCCGCTCTTGAAAACAACGGCTGTCTGAAAAATTATATTAAAACCGATATCGGATTTAACCCTGAGTTCGGCAGATATAATATCACTCTTGAAAGCAACTCCAAGACTATGGCAATAAACACCGATCTGCTTTCCACTCCGGAGTTCAGAGAACTGCGCAGGCTTGGTAATTTCCTGAAAGAGATCGGCGACGCTCCTTACAAGATTAAGGTTGGCGAAGAGATAATGAATTTCGAAACTCTTACAGAGTTTGTCGGGTTCATAGAAGCACGCGGAAAAAAAGGTCTGAATATACAGCGATACAAAGGTCTCGGTGAGATGAACCCTGAACAGCTCTGGGAAACAACCGTTGACCCTGAAAGACGTACGCTTTATCAGGTGCGCATAGAGGACGCTGAGGTTGCAAGTGAGCTTTTCACCCTGCTTATGGGTGATGTCGTTGCTCCCCGCCGCGAGTTTATTGAAAACAACGCTCTGAACGTTAGAAATCTGGATGTCTAGGTGTATTAATGGAAGATAAAAAACGAATTGTCGGAATAACCGTAGAGGAATCTGTAAAGAACAGCTACCTTGATTACGCAATGAGCGTTATCGTGGGCAGAGCACTTCCCGACGTGCGCGACGGACTCAAACCCGTCCACCGCCGCGTGCTCTATTCTATGAGCGAAATGGGCGTGGAATATAATAAGCCTTATAAAAAATCGGCGCGTATTGTCGGTGACGTTATCGGTAAGTATCACCCGCACGGTGACAGTGCAGTTTACGATACACTCGTGCGTATGGCACAGAATTTCTCGCTCCGCTATCCGCTTGTTGACGGTCAGGGTAACTTCGGTTCGGTTGACGGCGACAGTGCCGCGGCGATGAGATATACAGAGGTTCGTCTCTCAAAAATTGCTGATGAGCTTCTTTCAGACCTTGATAAAGATACAGTGGATTTTTCGCCAAACTACGACGGTTCACTCGACGAACCGACCGTGTTGCCGACCCGCGTACCCACTCTGCTGATCAACGGTACCAGCGGTATTGCGGTTGGTATGGCGACAAATATTCCGCCACATAACATAACGGAAGTTATTACCGCTCTTAATTTCATGATAGATAATGAAAACTATACCGAAGAAGATCTCCTTGGCATAGTGAAAGGTCCAGATTTCCCCACGTACGGTCTTATCATGGGCAAAAAGGATATCCTTAATGCCTACAGAACAGGACGCGGGTCAATCACTATCCGATCCAGGGTTGTGATAGAAGAGACTAAATCAGGCAAGCCCGTTATCATTGTCCGCGAGATACCTTATCAGGTTAATAAAGCGTCCATGATAGAAAAAATTGCGGAACTTGTTCATGATAAAAAAATAACAGGTATAACAGACCTGCGCGACGAATCGGATAAGGACGGTATCAGGGTTGTTATCGAGCTGCGTAAAGGCGAAAATGCCGACGTTGTTCTTAACAGACTTTATAAGTTTACTCAGATGCAGACCTCTTTCGGTTTCAACATGGTTGCCCTTGTTGACGGTAAGCCTCACACTCTGTCGCTTATACGTATCCTTCAGGAGTTCATCTCGCACAGAGTTACTGTTGTTACACGCAGAACTAAATTTCTGCTTAAAAAAGCTGAAGACAGACTGCATATTTTAGAGGGTCTGATAAAAGCAGTTGAGAATATCGACGAAGTTATCAAGACCATTAAGTCTTCTAAAGATACGCCGGATGCAAAACGCAATCTGTGCGAAAAATTCGAATTCAGTGAGATTCAGGCACAGTCAATACTTGAGATGAGACTGCAGAAACTGACCGGACTCGAAATAGAAAAACTTCAGGAAGAGTATCATAACACTCTGAAAGATATCGAATATTACAGAAGCATACTCGGCAACAGACACGTTATGATGTCTGTTATCAAAACTGAACTGGAAGAGGTTAAAGCGAAATACGGCGACGAAAGACGCACTGAGATAACCGCCGACGTTCAGGATTTTGAAGACGAAGACCTCATTCCGAATACTGAGAAAGTTGTGACCATGACCCATCAGGGATACATAAAGTCAACACTCCTCAACGCTTACACATCACAGAAGCGCGGCGGAAAGGGTAAAACAGGTGCCGGAAGCAAAGATGAAGACTTCATCGAACGCATCATAGTCACCAGCAACCACACTCGCCTTATGTTCTTCACAAACACAGGAAAAGTGCATTACCTCAAGGTATATAATCTTCCGGAAGCGCTTAAAGAAGCAAAAGGAAGACATATCTCGAACCTGCTGACACTTGAAGCTGACGAAAAAATAGCAAGCGTTCTTCCTATGCCTACTGACATAGAGAACAAATTCCTGTTTTTCGCCACCAAAGAGGGAGTCGCGAAAAAGACCAGCCTTGAAGAGTTTTCAAGCGGCAGAAGCGGAATCGTAGCTATTAAAATGCGCGACGGCGACGAAATTATTGCCGCAGATCTTACAACTGACGAAGATCACGTTATCTTTACCACCAGGGACGGTAAGAACATCCAGTTCTCATCTAAAGATGTGCGCCCAATGGGAAGAAGCGCAACAGGCGTCAGGGGCATAACACTCGATATAAGAGACTTCGTGGTTTCCATGGAAGTTCTGACAGGCGATCCCTTTATTCTCTCTGTAACGGCTGGCGGATACGGAAAACTTACTGACCGTTCAGAGTACAGGGTGCAGACAAGGGGCGGTAAAGGTGTTAAACTTTGCAGAGTAAGCTCGAAAACAGGCTTCGTGTGCGGCGCAAAACAGGTTTGCCCCGGCGATGAAGTGATGCTGATAACAAAATCGGGCAAAACAATAAGAATAGACGTCTCCGACATATCCACTATGGGACGCGACACTATGGGTGTTAAACTCATGGATATCGAAGAGGATAACGAAATCATATCTTTTGCGGTTGTTAAGGAGGGACAGGACAATGGCAACAGTGATGGACGGGAAGATACTGGCAGCGAAGGTGAGAGCGGAGCTGAAACAGAAGGTTGACGGCTATAAGGCAAAAACGGGCAGAGTTCCCGGACTTGCCGTAGTTCTCGTTGGTGAAGACCCTGCAAGTCAGGTATACGTAAGAATGAAAAATAAAGCGTGTGAAGAAGCAGGCTACAAATCCATAGTCAACAGGATGCCGGCTGAAACCACAACTGAAGAGCTTCTGGCAGTAGTAAACGAGTATAATAACGACGATACAATCAACGGTATCCTCGTGCAGCTCCCACTGCCCAAGCAGATAGACGAGAAAAAAATACTCTATGCTATCAAACCGGAAAAGGACGTAGACGGATTTCATCCGTTTAACGTAGGACTCATGAACATAGGCGAGGAGACTCTTTTCCCCTGTACTCCCTACGGATGCATGAAGTTCTTTGAGGAATACGGCATAGAGACAAGCGGAAAGAACGCTGTTGTGATAGGCAGAAGCAACATTGTGGGTAAACCCATGACATCTCTGCTTATAAAAGCCAACTGTACGGTGACCGTATGCCACTCTAAAACAAAAGATATCGCAGGTATCTGCCGACAGGCTGATATCATCGTTGCAGCAATAGGCAAACCTGAGTTTGTCACCGCTGATTTTGTTAAGGATGGCGCGGTGGTTATTGACGTTGGTATAAACAGGGTCAACGACAAACTTGTGGGCGACGTTGCATATGAGGAAGTGGCTAAAAAAGCAAGCTATATAACCCCTGTTCCGGGCGGAGTCGGTCCTATGACCATCGCAATGCTGCTTGCCAATACTATGAAAGCGTTTGAGGCTACACTTTAATAATATGGATACCATTTATGCGGCTATCAGCCCGCTGATATCTTCGGCAATAATAGTCGTGCGGATTTCGGGGGACAGAGCCGTAGAGGTCTTTAAACTTTTAAACGGGGCGGATGTTAATAGCATCCAGCCCCGTCATGTTTATAACCTTAAATACGGCGGCAGTGTTACAGACGATGTGCTTGCCGTTTATTTCAAAGCTCCAAATTCATATACCGGAGAGGATGTTGTTGAGATTTCCTTTCACGGCAACCCAATTATAGTTTCATCGGCTTTTAAGGATTTTGAAAAGCTGGGCTTTACCACGGCGGAACCTGGAGAATTTACCAAACGGGCATTTCTGAACGGAAAGATGGATCTGACACAGGCAGAATCAGTCGCAGAGCTTATCTCCTCAAAAACTTTACAGGGTATAGACTATTCATATCAGCAGCTAAAAGGCAGCTTACGCAAAGAAATTGAATATATAAAAGACCTTTTTATAAATGCGCTGACTATTATTGAGGCGCATATCGATTTTCCGGAGGAAGACATTGAAGATGCTCACGCGCGTATCGTTTTCGAAAACCTTGAACTTTTGAAAGCGGAACTGTGCGCTGTGTTGTCTTCATATGAAAGCCACAGGATAATGAGAGACGGGTACAGAATAGCTATTGCAGGAAAACCGAATACCGGGAAATCATCACTGATGAATTACCTTCTGAAAGAGGAACGTGCAATAGTTTCTGATGTAGCTGGTACAACAAGGGACTATATTGAGTCCAGTTTTGTATTGAATGGTGTACCTGTGAGCCTTGTGGACACTGCCGGACTGCGCGCAACGGCAGATGCCGTTGAAAAAGCCGGCATAGAGCGCACAGGCGAGGTTATAAAAGACGCAGACCTTGTTATTGTTCTTCTTGATGGTTCAGTGCCTCTGGACAATGAGGATAAAAACGTTCTTGAGAGCACGCAAGGAATGAAAAGGCTGGTTGTGGTTAATAAGTCTGACCGCCCTCTTCTGCTGGAAAATGTTGAATACGATTGCCTCGTTTCTGTAAAAGATGGTTTCGGTATGGCTGACCTGCTTAAAAAGTGCAGTGAGCTTGTGAGTATCGCTGATTCAGACCGATATGGCAAGGCTGTAATGGTCACAGCAAGGCAGCGCGGGTATTTACAGCGTATTCTGAACACTGTTGAAAAGCTGTCGGACGAATCGGAAATAGACTTTGATATATTTGAGTATGAGCTGAATAGTTCTCTGCGTCTTCTTTCGGAGATAACGGGGCTTTCATATACAGAGGATATTCTTTCCAATATCTTCAATAATTTTTGCATTGGAAAATAATGTGGATAAGTTGAATGTTTCACGTGAAACATCGGCTTCTTGTGGTGGATAATGTTAGTTTATGACAAAAAGTACGACGTGATTGTCGTTGGTGCAGGACATGCCGGATGTGAAGCCGCCCTTGCCTCTGCCAGAATGGGTGCAAAGACACTCCTTTTTACAATTTCTGTGGAGTCGCTTGCGCAGATGAGTTGCAATCCTGCAATAGGTGGATTGGCAAAGGGTAATATAGTAAAGGACATTGATGCGCTCGGCGGAGAGATGGCTAAGAATACCGACGAAACGGGTATCCAGTTCCGCATCCTTAATATGAAAAAAGGTCCTGCTGTTAGAAGCAGCCGCGCGCAGGCAGATAAAGAACTTTACCGCCAGCGTATGCTGGAAGTTATTATGCAGGAACCTATGCTGGACCTAAAACAAGGGCTTGTTCATGAGGTTTCAGCAGAGAACAATAAGGTCGAAGGTGTTGTCAGTGACACCGGGATGCTTTACACGGCTGAAAAGGTTATCCTGACTACAGGTACTTTTCTCAAAGGACTTATCCACATCGGCGACAAACACTATGAAGCCGGACGTATGAACGAGTTTGCTTCTGTAGAGCTGGTTCATTCTCTGCACAGGCTTGGTTTTGAAACAAAAAGACTTAAAACCGGTACACCGGCAAGGCTTGACTTTGCAACTATTGACTTTTCTAAGCTGGAAGCTCAGGGAGGAGATACCCCCCCTATTCCGTTCTCTTTTGAAACAAAGGAGATAAAACTTCCGCAGGTTCCATGCTACATAACATATACAAACGAGAACACACACGAGATAATACGTGCGAACATGCATCGTTCCCCGCTTTACGCGGGTGTGATACAGGGCGTAGGTCCAAGATACTGCCCATCTATAGAGGACAAGGTTAAAAAATTTCCTGAAAAGACACGGCATCAGATTTTTCTTGAGCCGGAGGGACTGCGTTCAAAAGAATGGTATGCCAACGGTTTTTCATCTTCGCTCCCCATAGACGTTCAGATAGCAATGTACAGAAGTGTTGAAGGACTTGAGAACGTTGAGTTCGTTCGCCCTGCATATGCTATAGAATATGATTTCGTGCAACCGACTGCTCTGAAACCAACGCTTGAGACTAAATTTATAAGCGGGCTTTACTTTGCGGGACAGCTTAACGGAACCAGCGGATATGAAGAGGCAGCGGCACAGGGGCTCGTAGCTGGAATTAACTCAGTTCTGGCTCTTGATAAAAAAGATCCGATGATACTTCAAAGAAACGAAAGCTATATCGGCGTTATGTGTGATGACCTCGTTAATAAAGGGGTGGACGAGCCTTACAGGATGTTCAGCTCAAGGGCCGAATACCGTCTGTGGCTGCGAGAAGATAACGCTGAGTTCAGACTTATAGATAAAGGATACGCGCTTGGTCTTATCAGTAAAACCCGCCACGACAGGTTCAATGATGAGAAAGCGGCTTTTGAACAGGAGCTTGAACGGATTTCAAAGATAAATGTCAATCCCAATAAGGAGACCAACAGCATACTTGAGCAGTTCGGGTTTCAGATACGCACAGGAGTAACTGCTAAGGAACTTTTGCGCAGACCTGAGATGGACTACGATAAGCTCAAAGTGCTTTACGGCGGAACAGAAAATACGCGCGTTGCGGAGCAGGTTGAAATAGCTGTCAAATACGAGGGATATCTCGATAAGCAGCTTGAAGAAATAGACAAATTTGACAAGATAGAAAAGATACTTATACCGGAAGACCTTGATATTGACAACATTCAGGGACTTCGTAAGGAATATAAGGATAAGCTGAAAGCCATCCGCCCTGAAACACTGGGTCAGGCAGGTCGCATTCAGGGAATGACGCCTGCTGCGGTTTCGCTGCTGCACGTTTATATTATGGGTAAAAAATGATAGAAAAATATTTTCCTTTCACAAAGGAACAGCTTGCTAAAATTGAACAATTCTATGAAATACATGTCAATGCGGTAATTAATGTCACTGCTATCAAAGACAGAGAGGATTTTTACAGAAAGCATGTTCTTGACAGTTTTTTGCTTTTCACCGAAAGAAAGAGACTGCTTAAATCACCTGTCTGTGACATAGGCACTGGAGGCGGGTTTCCGGGGATCATTCTTGCTATAATGTTCCCGGAAATAAAATTTACTCTTGTGGACAGCATTGCGAAGAAATGCAAATTTGTTGAGGACGCTGCGAGGGAACTGGGGCTTAATAATGTTGAAGTTATAACATCCAGAGCCGAAAATATTAAAGACAGGAAGTTTGCGACTATTCTTTCCAGAGGCGTTGCAAAGACGGCGGAGATACTGAAATTTACTGATAAACTGGCGGAAAAGAGAAGCGTATGGGTGCTTTACAAAGGTGAAAGTGCCGATAACGAATTATATTCCGCTAAGAACATTATAATAAAAAAACATTTGGAGTGGGAAAATGTCAGATATGACGAGCCGATTCAGAGGACGTATACTATTATTCACCATACTGATGATTACAGCAGGCTCAGTTAGCGCGCCAGCAGCAGACGAGCTCATAATTTTTAATCGTGAATACTATGCAATCAAAGACCTCAACGCCACAGACGTGTGGAAACTGAAAGAGCTTACAATTAGTCAGGACATTGGAGCCGCAAAAAATGCCGGAGTCATCCTCGGTCGTTATTATGTCAGACAGGGTGATGTTGAAAAAGGGTATAAGTTTCTGAAAGATAATCAGGATGACAGCTATTTTGACCGTTTTATGAAGATAAACGCGCACCTCTGGTTGCTCGATGCAGCTCAGAAGAGCAAAGACAGCGAAACTGTAACAAAAGAGAAAGAGTATCTTGCGAAACAGGATATGGACGATAAATCCGAAAAAGCGTACCGGCTATACTGCACACAGGAGAAATTGCCGATAGACGGAGAGAACGTCAGAGGATGTGTTGACCGTAAACCTGCAAAAAAACCGGAAACTGTTTTTGACCTGAAGCCGGCGGTTAAGGAGTCACCCAAGACTGAACTCCCCCTGCCCTCTTCCGTTTTTGCAGTGCCTGCGGCAGCTGCTGAGGTTGCTATGGCACCCAGAGTGTCAGAAGAAAAAGAATCTGAACCTGTTACTGAACCGGAACCTACTCCCCAGGTTAAGCCTGAGCCTGTAAAGGAACAGCCAAAACAACCGGTTATGACCAGAGGTAAGATAATGGTCAACGTTGTTAACAGTTTTCAGAACCCTGAAATAATAGAGGCAATGCTTTATACAATAAGCAGGCAGAAAACAAATATTGAGCTGGACTTCAAAGGCGATAAAAATTTCTATGACTATGTGATAGACGCCGGAGCAGCCACTATAACCGCAGGAAATATAAAATACGACTTTTCGCCGGACAGGAAAGAAAATATGATGAAAGCAGCCAATATGGCTGTGAATATGGGTGCAAGGGTAATCGTTCTTGGATATGGCGAAGGATATAGAGACACCGCATCTGAGATAGCCGACAGGCTCAAAGACCGTGCACAGTTTCTTCTTTTCAACATTCAGGAAAAAGACTATCAGGGCAGATTGAAAGAATTTAAAAGCAAAGCCGGAGGGCAGCCTTTAAATTATGTTATAGGCGGCACGCAGGAACAGGTAATCAGAATACTGCCGTTTATGAAATATTATTCACCGAAACCGGACAAAACAATAATAGTCAATGCCGTGGATGTCGTGAGTAAAAAGTACACTACGGGAGAATACGGCGAGTTTTCTAAAAACACCTATATTGTAAGTGATATAGTGCTTACAGAAAAACCGGAAGCGGAGGAATTTGCAAGTATATTCACTAAAGATTTCAACAAGGCGCCGATTATGAGTGATTATATCGGGCACGATTTTATACAATTCATGGAAAAACGTAAGGTCGGTGGCAGCGGAAGCTATATTTCAAATATCAGAGAAACTGCCGATGGATTGCAAAGAATGAGTGGAGCTTACCGCATCGTCGGAGGCGGCAAGCTCACAAAAATAGATTAATCCACTTCTATAAGTCTGTAGCCAGCTGTGCCTATGCCTAGTTTTTCGGCGTGGGCAAGCTGGATTGCGGAATCAACATTAGGGTACCTCTCCTTAAAAGGATCACTCCCCCCGTATTCTTTAATAACAAGATCGTGGCAGGCCTTGTCGAGAGCCACAGGGTCAGCGGATGCAGCAAAGCCTATGTCTGAGACAACGGGTCTGTCATTTCCGGGGTAGCAGTCACAGGCAGGTGAGACTGAAAGTATTATACTTAAAAAGATTAGTTTTCTTTCAAGGGCGTTGAAAACACCTGCTGCATATTCAGCCATCTTCTTTTGGGTGGAAGCGGAGGAAGCGTTCCAGTCTATCTGGATAGCCGTGTGCGGGCATACGCTGACACACATGGCGCATCCTGTACATTTATCTGTGATAAACGCTTTAGGGTTCATCTCTATGGCGGAGGAAGCACAGAAAAGGAGACATCTTCCGCAGGCGGTACAGTGATCCTGATTTACGAATGGGTGAGAGTCGGAGTGCATATCAAGTTTTCCCTGTCTGCATGAGCAACCCATTGAGATGTTCTTGATTGCCCCGCCAAAACCGGTTACCTCGTGCCCTTTAAAGTGAGAAACAACGAGCATTCCATCGGCAGAGGCAATTTCAGAAGCAAGTTTTACGCTGGAGAGCAGTTCGCCATCCACCGGAATTGAAACAGAGTTATCACCCCTTAAACCGTCAGCAATAATAACGGGAACCTGAAGGGTGGAATAATTAAAACCGTTCATAGTTGCGTTATGCAGGTGGTCAACAGAATTCGTACGCATACCGACATAAAGTGTGTTCGTGTCAGTTAAAAATGGCTTGGTTCCCAGTTTATTCAAAACTTCGAGGACAGGGCGCAAGAAAACCGGACGGACGAAAGCCGTATTTCCATATTCTCCGAAATGTGTTTTAACAGCAATAAGATCGCCTTTAGTAAAAACCGTATGAGGCTCACATCTGTTTAATAATTTTGCAATTTTGAGCAAAGGGCTTTTGTGCTTTTTACTATCAATTGAAGAAAAAAAGACATCGGATAACATAAAATACCTCCCAAAAGTGGTAATATAGTACAATATTAGAGTGAAAACTCACAACTGTAAATTTAACTTAGTGATGGTAATAAAAGAGAATTTCACATATACACAATGAGAGGAGACAAGATGAATGATTTTTATATAGGAAGGCAGCCTATTCTCGATGAGAAGGGGCATATCTTTGCGTATGAGATCCTTTACAGAAGTCAGGGCAAGACCGGGGCTTCTGTAACGGACAACGCGGCTGCAACCGCAAGGGTTCTCATAAACACAATGCAGAATTTCGGGCTTGAAAAGCTGCTCGGCGGGAAGAAGGGGTTCATCAACGCCGAGGAGAGTATAATCCTTGACGGCGCAATTGATTTGCTGCCAAAAGAAAATTTTGTCATAGAGGTGCTGGAAAGCACCGCCATGAGCCGGAAGCTGGTGGAAAAAATTAAATACTACATAGGAAAGGGCTACAAGTTTGCGCTGGATGACGTAGAATTTACATCGCAGTACATGAATACTTTCGAAGAGCTTTTTCCGCTGGTTGACTATCTGAAGATAGACTACATGCTTTCAGATAAAGAAAAGCTGGCTGAGAATATGAACACGCTTCATAGTGTAAAAGCAAAGACTCTGGCGGAAAAAGTAGAGACACACGACGAGTATGAAAAGTGCCGCAGAATAGGTTTTAATCTGTTTCAGGGGTACTATTTCGCTAAACCTGTTGTTATCTCGCAGAAGGCTGTTGACCCGTCCAAAGCTGCCACAGTGCAGCTTATTAATATGCTGCGCAGCGACGCGGAGGCGACAGAAATTGAAAAGGTTATAAAAAACTATCCGGATTTATACCTCAATCTGCTGAAATTTATGAACTCATCCGCATTTTTTACGAGAGGCACGGTTACATCTATAAAACATGCTATGGCGATGCTGGGCAGAGCGAACCTCTCAAAATGGCTTTATCTCATTTTGTATGCCGGACCGAACAATGACAGCGAGCACAATCCTGTTCTTATAACAGCTCAGATAAGGGCAAAAACAATGGAAAGGTTGTGTCAGGTCAGCCCGAATATCAGAAAAAAAGCTGACAGTGCGTACCTTGTCGGTCTGATGTCACTGCTGGATGTAATTTTCAACAGAGAAATTGAAGACATTGTAAAGGAATTTAATGTTGACGAAGAAATAAAACAGGCAGTTACAAAACAGACAGGTGATCTCGGACTGCTGCTGAAAACCGTTAAATGCTATGAAAGCGACGACGTCTGCGAGATAGTGGATTGCTTCGGGCTGCTCCAGATAAGTTTTGACGAATTCAACAGGGTGATGATGGAGAGCTATGATTATACGAATCATTTCATGATATAACATTACATTATACTGTAAAAGATTGTGTTGACGAAGGCGTATTTATTTGCAAAGATAACTAATAGTCGTAAAATAGTACAATGTTATGCAGAAAGCATACGGAGACAGGGATGAAAAGGGAAAAATCTGAATATGCTGTGCAGGCGGTGAGCAACGCCATTGATATACTGGAACTTCTTGGTGACAGCGACAATGAGCTGAGTATAACAGACATAGTATCAACACTCAATCTCACCAGAAGCAACGTCAATAAGCTCCTCGCTACGCTGGAAATGCTCGGATATGTCGAACACAACAGATATACCGGCAATTTTCGTCTGGGTGTAAAAACATTCCAGATTTCACAGGCGTATATAAATAAGCTGAACCTTATCGAAATATCTATTCAGGTTCTTCAGCAACTTAAAAACGATACAAACGAATCCGCATATATCAGCGTTCTGCGTGAAGGAAACGTTGTATATCTGAACGTTGTGGAAACAGAGCAGGCTGTGCGCGTTTTGCCGCGTATCGGCAATGTTGGACCCGCATACGCCACAGCGACAGGAAAGGCGCAGCTTGCGTTTTATGACCCTATGGAACTGGAAAAGCTCTATTCCGGCGAATTTAAAAAGATAACACCGAACACTATAAAGAATTTTGACCAGTTGAAAGACGAACTGGACGAGATAAAAAGAAACGGGTATGCTGTAGATAATGAAGAGTATGAACTGGGCGTGCGCTGTGTTGGTGCGCCGATCAAAGACTTCATGGGAAACATAATTGCCGGCATCAGCGTTTCCGCACCCTCGGAAAGGATGCCCATGGACTCCGTAAGGGACAGTGTCGCCCCTATGGTGCTTGAGTCTGCAAAAGTTCTCTCGAAAAAATTCGGATACAGAGAGCTTACAGACGAAGAGTAGCAAAACAGTTTGCTTAATCCGGCATAAAACAGCCGGAGCTGGTTAAGTTAAAAGATGGAAAACCCGACAGGCATTATCTTTCTTTCTGCCGATAAACAGCTTTGCGCCGATATTCAGACGTACCTTGAAAGTGTATGCTGTGACCATATCTTTGAAATCACAAGCGACCTTAGTGTCTTTTCAGAAAAACTCCTTTCGGGTAAGGCTCTTATATCTCTCGTTGATACGGGACTTGGCGAAACGTACATCTCACAGGCTCTTTCAATCCTAAAATCCATCGACAATGACCTGCCTATTGTGCTCATAACTAACAAAGACAAACAGGAACAGGCGGCAAAATTCATAAGCAGCGGCGCTGCGGATTATGTCACAACTGATAACCTGATAAGGCTCTGCCCTGTCATAAAACGGGAAGTCAAAAGCTACCGTGAGATAGTCGCAGGAAAGAAAGCCAGACAGGAAATCAAGGAACTTCAGAATATCATCAACTCCGCAGAGGACGAGATATACGTTCTTAACGGTTCTGATTTCCGCATAAAATTTGCAAACCGCAAGGCTATGCAAAACCTCAGATATACCGAAGAAAAACTTAAAAGCATGTCTATGAACGATATCATGACAGAGGTCATGCCAGTCGGCGTCATGAGCGGATGGGACAGGGTACGCACCCGTAAAACGTTTTACACCCGTATGAAAAGAGGCGACGGAACCGTTTATCCCGCGGAGGCTGTTTTCCAGTCAGTTAAAACTGACGGAAAAACCGCCATTCTCGGCATAATCCACGATATAACTGAAAAAGAGTCTGCAAAACAGCAGGCTATGATACTTAACAAAGCGATAGACGCCAGTGCTTCTTCAGTAATAATCACAGACGCAGACTATAAGATATTCTATGTTAATAAGGCCTACTGCGCCTTCACAGGTAAATCAAGAAGCGACGCGATTGCCAGGGATATACTTGAGACGATTGTTCAAAATGATAAAAAGTCGGATTTCAGCAGGGCTCTTGAAAACTGTTCCGGCGGTCAGAGCTGGGTTGGTGAATACAACCGTCTCAGCAAAGACGGGGAAGAGTATATCGTTCTGGGTTCGGTTTCCCCTGTTCTGAACGAAAAGGGCGAACTCCAGAATATCATTATCGTGGAAGAGGATATCACCGAGCGACTGCGCATCAAAAGCCAGCTTATGCACGCGCAGAAGATGGAGACTGTCGGCGAACTGACCAGTGGGATAGCACACGATTTTACGAACATGCTCACGGCTATAGGTGGTTTCGCATCTATAATGAAACGCAAAATGGAGCCCGAAAGCAGTTTTTATATGTACGTTGATAAAATAGTTGAGCTGACCATCAGGGCGAAAAGCCTTACACAGAACCTGCTTACCTTTTCCCGCAAACAGATGCAGTCTGAAAGGGTGTTAAACCTCAACGAGCTTGTGGATACGGTAAGCGGATTTCTTTCAATGGTCATAGGCAATAAGCTGGAAATACGCAAAGAACTCAGTCCGGAAGAGATAAATATCATCGGAGACCCTGTACAGCTTGAACAGGTGATAATCAATCTTGCCACAAACGCAAGAGACGCCATTGCAAAAGACGGAATACTCACCATTGCCACAGACAGGCTTATGATAAGCACCAAAGACGGTGGGTTTAAAGAATACGCCGTTATTAGTGTTAAAGACAACGGAAGCGGTATCGAAGAGAAGAAACTGAAAAAAATATTCGAACCATTCTACACTACAAAAGAAGAAGGAAAAGGCACAGGACTCGGACTTTACATCGTCAGCGATATCATAAACAGACACCACGGTATGATAGAGTGCCAGAGCGAGATAGGGGTCGGTACTGAATTCATCATCAAACTGCCAATGACAGAGAAAAAGCCGGACGAAATCAAAGAAGAGACCGAGGTCAAGTCCACGAAGAGCGCCGTTATATTGCTTATCGAGGACGAAAAGATGGTTCGGGAAAGCCTTGTGAATGCGCTCGATGCGTACGGTTATAAGGTTATCGAAGCTGCAAACGGAAAAGAGGCACTTGAGATATACAGCAAACAGCACAGCAGCATAGAGCTGGTAATAAGCGACATAGTTATGCCTGTTATGGATGGAATTGAGGCATATGCACGTATGAGTGCGATAAACCCTGATGTTAAAATGATTTTCACTACAGGTTACGTTGGGGAGACCCATAAACGTGATAACTTCGACGAGAGTGAACATGTTGTTCTTCTCAAACCTCTCCTTGTCAAAGAACTCATCAAACGTATCGAACAGCTCATCTCGAAAAAACAGTAATTAAATTTGCTATCTGTGTAATTGGTGGTATACTTTTATTTTAGAAAGCCTTCCGAGGTCTGCCCAATGAACGTTAAAACGCATCTTCTCAGAGAACTATCAGTGCTTTATGTTGAAGACAACATGGAAATCGCGGAGGCGGTTAGGTTCACGTTTGAAAATTCTCTTAAAAGCCTCACAATTATGCGAACGGCAGAAGAAGCGTTTGAACATTTTACAACTTTTCGCCCCGACCTCGTTATCACAGAATCTGTTCTGCCTTTTTCCGACGGAATAGAACTCACCAGACGCATCAAAGAGATAAGCCCGGACACACCTGTCCTTATGATAAGCGGACACAAAGATGAAAAGACGCTCTTGGGTTCTCTGGACGCGAACGTTGAGTGCTACCTCATGAAGCCGGTCAATCTGCGCCAGATGAAAAAACATATCTGTCTGGCTGCTGAAAGAATACACAGACAACAGGCAGCCGCACGCAGCAGAAACCTGCTGACAAGGATTCTTGACACATCCAGAGAGATGTATATGGCTGGTTACGGAGAGACTGTCACATATATGAACGCATCCCTGCTTGAGTTTTTCGGATTCAGCTCTGTTGTGAACACAGACGGCATGGCAAATGTTGACGTTGTTGAAAACAGAAGAAACGATGCGCCGGTCCCCTTCCCCATGTGGCTTAAAAGGGTGCGTGGTCTTGGGGGATACGAGACGATAGTCAGCCTGATGCGCAGAGATATGTTGAAAAGCGATGCGAAGACTTATATTGCAAGAGTTACCAGAATTGAAGAAGAGGACGGATTCGCCATATCCTTCATCGATGTGACAATGATGGAATCACAAAAAAGGTTCTTCCACAACCTTGCGATGAAAGACCCGCTCACGGACATATTCAACAGGCAGAAATTCAGCGAAGAACTGGACAGAGAGATAACGCGCAGCAGACGCTACGGCATAAAGCTGGGGCTGATCATGTTTGATATTGACAGATTTGGCGATATAAACGAAAAATTCGGACAGCAGGCGGGGGACGGGTTGCTAAAAGAGCTTTCGTCGCTTGTAGGGGCAAATATAAGGACCACCGACATATTTGCGCGGTATGGCGGAGAGGAATTTCTCATAATGACACCTGAAGTCGGAACGGAAGGTGCTCTGAAGCTGGCGGAAAAGCTGAGGCTCAGTATATCGGGACATGAGTTTGAAAACGTAGGCGAAGCTACGTGCAGTTTCGGCGTGGTTCAGTTCGGCGGAGAACAGGCGGAGGAGCTTTTAAAAGCTGCCGACGATGCCCTGTTCCGTGCAAAGGCTAAGGGCAGAAACATTGTATCAGAATAAAAAAGGGAGCCTTTCGGCTCCCTTAATTGTTTAACAGCTTCCTGATTCGACGTATTCGACAATTTTTTCTTTAATTGTCTTGACCGTTTGCTCAAATTTTTCAACATTCTTTTCAAGCAGAGTCATACGGAAACCGGGTATCGAAGTGAAGAACGATGTCAGCGGAACAACACAGATACCTGTTGCTCCAAGCAGATAGTATACGAAGCGCTTGTCATGGCTCATTTTGTCCTCACACATCTTGTCAACGATGTCCCTCACCTCTTTGATTGGGATGTGAAGTTTCTGATTCTTATTCAGAACTGCCTCGTTGAAAACCACAGACATGTAGAAAGCGCCGTTAGAGCGGTTGACAACTATGTAGGGACAGTCTTTCAGCATGTTGTATGCGATATTTGACAGTTTTTCATAGTGTTTCAGCCTTTCGTTCAGGTACGTTGTGTACATGGGGTGGTTCATTATGTGCGGAATGGACATCTGAGGTAATGTCGTTGAGCAGACCTCAGCCATTTTCTGATTCAGTATTGCGTTTACAAAGCGGGAGAATGCTTCGTCCTTATCGGCGTTGTAAACTTCCATCCAGCCACAGCGTGCGCCCGGCCAGGGGAATTCTTTTGATATGCCCTTCATGGCTATGCCCGGTACGTCGCCGATAATATCGGAAAGGGCGATTGTTTTTTTGCCGTTGTAAACCATGTTAAGATAAATTTCGTCAAAGATAAGCATAAGATCATGCTCTTTCGCCATATTGACAATTCTGCGCAGGTCGTCCTCTGTGTGGACATAGCCTGTGGGGTTGTCGGGGTTAATGACGAGAATACCCACTATGGATTTATGGCTTTCCACCTTTTTCTCAAGCTCATTGAGATCCGGTGCCCAGTTGTTATAGGGGTTCATTCTGTATGTGTTAGGCGGAAATGATGCGTGTAAAACTTCCGCCAGAAGGTGTGTGGAATAGGTAGGCTCAGGCAGCATCACCCGTGCATCCACCCTGATTGAGCTATACGCTCGTGCTATTGCGTCGCCAAGTCCGTTGAAAAAAATGATATCGTCTTTTGTAATCTGCACCCCGCCTCTGGCGTTTGTGCGTTCCGCGAGAAACTCGCGAACGTCGTAATCGCCTTTTGTGGGGCAGTAGGCAAAAGTCATATTGTTGCTTTTAACGAGATCCGCGATGGTATCTTTCATCCAGTCGGGGATAATCTCGCCTTTTGCCACGGGATCGCCGATGTTTTCGTAACAGATTTCGACGCCGTGCTGCTCAAGCAGTTTAGCAACGTTGACAATATTGCGGATTTCATAGGTCAGGCCGTTTCCGCTTTTGGCCAGATCGTAACGCATATAACACCTTCAGTTTTTATTAGGCGGTCACCCGCCCACCGACTCTTTATGTTGCGACGCAAAAAGAGCTGATTCCGATAATGTAAACCGCAAAACCCGTTATTTTCGGATTTTGCGGTTTTCCTTATTAATACAAGTTATCGGAGAATACCAGAAGAAAATGAAGATATGTTAACTTTTATATTCAGGAATAGGAGTATTCCTGGATTCGCCCCTCTGCCGGAAGTGTATTTTGATGGGCACTCCGTCGAAACCGTGGTGAGCGCGGATAATGTTAACAATGAAGCGCTGATATGAAAAATGCACTGCATCCGGGTAGTTTACAAAAACCACGAACTCCGGAGGACAGGTGGCAACTTGTGTGATGAAGTAGAACTTCACCCTTCTGTTTCGTGTTACAGGTGGTTGGTGGCGCTGAACCGCCTCTTCCAGCACTTCCTGAAGTTTGTGGGTGGAAATGCGCTTGCTGTATTCTTTGTAAAGCTCTTTTGCCGCGTCAAACACCTTGAAGATGTTCTTTGCTGTAAGGGTTGATGTATAAATCAGCGAAGGTTTGTTCAGAAACTGAAGATGATGGTCTATGTCTTTATGGAAATCCTTCGCCTTCTCGTCCTTGTTTTCAATAAGATCCCATTTGTTAGCAACGAGGATAACGGGTCTGCCCGCTTCCCAGTTGTCGGCGATAACCTTCACATCCCTGTCAGTGAGTCCTTCGTTGCTGTCTATGATGCATACGGCGATGTCCGCACGTGAAACTGCATCCTCCCAGCGGTGGTATCCGTATTTCTCTATCTTGTCCTTGAACATTATCTTCTTTTTCCGGATGCCTGCGGTGTCTATAAGAACGTATTTCTGTCCGTCATATTCAAAGAAAGTATCCACAGCGTCGCGCGTTGTGCCGGGAATCGGGGTGACGATAAGCCTGTCCTGTCCGAGCCATTTGTTTATCATGCTGGACTTGCCGACGTTGGGTCTTCCTGTTACGATGAGTTTTATCCTGCCCTCATAGGGGTCGGTTTTGTCATGGTCATCGGGGATAAAGGTCACAACCTTGTCCAGAAGAACATCGACATTTCGCCCGTGCGAGGCGCTGATGCCTATGACTTCTTCAACACCAAGGCGGTAGAAGTCGTATGTAAGGGTTTCTTTAGAGTCGCTGTCCACTTTGTTCACAGCCACCTGAAAAGGTTTTCCTGTCTGGCGGAGCAGATCTATAACAATTTCGTCCAGCGGGTGAACGCCCTCTGTGCCGTCTGTCATAAGGATAAAGAAGTCCGCTTCGTCAAGGTTATGCATGAACTGAGCCTGCATCTCTTTTTTCAGCAGCTCTTCCTTTAGGTCGAAACCGGCTGTGTCAACGATGGCAAATCTGTATCCGTCCCAGTCTGTTACAAATTCAATTCTGTCTCTTGTAACACCGGGCATGTCGTCAACTATCGCAATTTTTTTTCCTGCCAGCCTGTTGAACAGGGTGGATTTGCCCACATTGGGGCGTCCTATTATTCCTATGGTAAACATTATTCCTCTTCCGGTTTGCAGTAGCGTAACTTTGTCGGTTTGGACTCGCCGTCTGCATTCACGGCGGTAACTGTTATGTCCAGACAGCTTTTTATCTTTCTGGGATAGATAACTGATGTGTTCTGCGTTGTAAACGTTTCACATGAAACATTTTCGCACGCTTTAATGTTGTATGAGCCGGCATTTTCAGAATCCGACCATGCGATGCGCACGTCCGCCCCTATGTTCAGCACTGTTATAGCAGCCACAGGCGCAGGGGGGGTGAGCACCCTGTTTGCGGGTATCTCTATCGTGTAGGGTGTGCCTCTGTTTCCGTCATAGTCGGAAAGGATAAGGGAAAACTTGTTGTCTACAACCGAGTCCGCAGGGAAGGTTATTGTCTTGCCTCCGGTCTGGGCGATGGTTCTTCCACCGGAATAGACGTCAAAACGGGTAAATTTATCTTCAGTTTCTATATTGACGCGATAAATTGTGCCCTCTTTATGGTACTCCGCAGAGGTGACTTTCATAGGCTTTGAATAAATAACTTTCGCCATGTACGGTTCAGAGAGAACACCATATTTAATTGATTTTTTGCGCAGTCTATAGAAATACTTTTCTCCGGGCAAAACGTTATCGTCAACAAAAACCGATTTGGGATCAATGAGTTTAAGTGGTGAGAACACTGAACATTCCTCACCTTCGGAAACGCCCTTTTCAATGAATAGCAGGTCTGATTCCTGATTTTCTATGCGTACCCCGTCGTCTGCCACGGAAATGAAGACAGCTGAAGGTGGCGTCATATCCGCAAGGACGCTTTTAGGAATAGGGTCGGTTTTTTTGCCGCATCCTGCAAGGAGAACAAAAAGTGCGATGAAAAGGCTAGCGTATTTCATTTAAAAAGTGCTTCCCGTTGTTAATCTGTGTTTCAACAGCGGTTTTTGCAGTGCCGCCGTATGCTTTTCTTGCGTTAACAGACGCCTCAAGTGTTATTGAAGAGTATATATCTGATTCTATCACATCTGAAAATCTTTTGAACTCGTCAATTGTAAGCTCGCTGATATCCACGCCCTTTTCAATGGCGTAGGCAACTGTTGAGCCGACGATGTGGTGTGACTGTCTGAACGGGACACCCTTTCGCACGAGGTAGTCGGCGTAGTCGGTTGCAGTGGAGTAGCCCGCTGTTGCCGCCTTCTCCATTTTCGGTGTGAGCAGTTTCATTTTTTCCACCATGGGTGCAAAGATTTTAAGGGAAGCCTTTATTGTGTCCACAGCGTCGAACACTGGCTCCTTGTCCTCCTGCATATCTTTGTTATAAGCTAGCGGTAAACCCTTCATAGTTGTCAGCATACTGATAAGGCTGCCGTAAACCCTTCCGGTTTTTCCGCGGATCAGCTCCGGCATGTCCGGGTTTTTTTTCTGAGGCATGATGCTGGAGCCGGTGCAGAAGTCGTCGGAAAGCTCTATGAATGCGAACTCAGAAGTGGAGTAGATTATCAGTTCTTCGGAAAATCTTGAAAGATGCATCTGGCAGATTGCGCAGGCGGAGAGAAATTCAATTGCAAAATCTCTGTCGCTGACGGAATCCAGAGTGTTTTCGGTTGGTGCTTTGAAACCAAGCTCGTTTGCTGTGAAGTGTCTGTCTATAGGGAAGGTTGTTCCCGCAAGCGCACCGGAACCGAGCGGGGAAAAGTCCATGCGCTCAAGACAGTCGGCAAACCTGCCGTAGTCCCTTCTGAGCATCTGAAAATAAGCCATGATATACTGCGAAAAGAGTATCGGCTGCGCAGTCTGAAGGTGTGTGAAGCCGGGCATGTACACGTCTGTATTTTTTTCAGCTTTTGCAATGATAGTCTCAAGTAGGTTCTTAACAAGCGCCATGGTTTCGGCTATCTCGGCTTTCAGATACATGCGGAAGTCCACAGCCACCTGATCGTTTCTGCTTCTGCCAGTGTGCAGACGCTTTCCTGCGTCACCTATTATCTCTGTAAGACGTTTTTCCACAGCCATGTGGATATCTTCATCTTCTGTGCGGAACTGAAACTTTCCCGATTCTATTTCGTCCAGAACCTGCGCCAGTCCCTTTTCGATGTCCTTGACGTCGGCATCGGAGATAATCCCCTGTTTTCCGAGCATACGGGCATGTGCAAGGCTTCCTTTGATATCGTATTTATAAAATCTTTTGTCAAAGTGGATGGATGCGTTAAATTCTTCCACGAACTTGTCGGTGGGCAGCGTAAAGCGCCCTGACCACATCTTTTCGGACATAATTCGGCTCTCCTTCTTAGTTCAAACTTCATATATAGGTAATTTACCGGAATTAATCCAGATAAAACTTGAAAAATCAGATAATGAGACTGCTTTACCTCCGGTTCTAAGAGACTATCGCCTGTCTTCGCGAGCATAAGCGAAGCGATCTCGTCGTTGAATTATTCGTAATAACAGTTATGATAATGATATACAGGTGATAAACAATGCTTAGGAATTTATTGAACAACATGTGGGTGAAGCACTCTTTCTGGACAGCCACGGCTGCCATGATATCCCTTTATACGGCAAAGCTGCTGAGTCTGTCCGAGTTTTACTGGGCACCCATATCGGCAATAATAGTGATGCAGTCGACTCTGGGTCAGTCGTGGGACACTTCCAAACAGAGGCTCATCGGCACTGTGATAGGCGCTGTGTTCGCAGGAGCCTTCAATTTTGTATTTCCTGATGTGAATACTCTCAGTTTCGGTTTGGGAATATTCATCATGGGGATGATATGCTACGCGCTGAAACTCACCATGAGCGCATACAGGCTCGGCGGCGTAACTTTTGCGATAATCCTTCTTATGCACCACAGTGAGGTTGCATGGCGTATCGGTTTCGACAGATTCGTGGAGGTCGCGCTTGGTATCTGCGCTGCTTTGCTGGTCAGTTTTGTGGATAACAAATGCCCCGCTATGAAGGTATTAAAAAAGGCGGCATGAAAGCCGCCATATATATAGGATTATCCTTTAAAAAATTCTTTCATCCTGTCCCAGAGTGATTTCTGGGAGTGGTACGTTTCCTCTGTAACTGTCAGATCAAACTGCTCCAGAAGCTCTTTCTGGTCTTTCGTGAGTTGTGTCGGCAAAAGCACTTTAAGCTCTATGTTCATGTTGCCTATGCCGATCCCCTGAACGTCAGGAAGTCCCTTTCCTTTCAGGATTATCTTGTCTCCTGGCTGTGAGCCGGGTTTGATGGTTATCTTTTCGTTACCGTTCAGCGTGGGTATCTCTATTGACCTGCCGAGTATCGCATCGACAAAGGATATCGGCAGCTCCATATATATCTCTCTGCCTTCCCTTTTGAACAGCTTGTGCGGAATAACTGAAACCTCGATGAAAAGGTCGCCTGCGGGACCGCTGTTACTGCCGGAGTTTCCTTTTCCGGAGAGACGCATTGTCATGCCGTCTTCTATTCCGGCGGGAACCTTAACGTTGAGCTTTGTTGTGACGCGCTTTGTACCTTCACCGCGGCACTCTTTGCAGAGTTCTTTGATGATCTGTCCTGTGCCGCCGCATGTGCCACATGGGGTGCTGATGGCAAAAAGTCCCTGTCTTCGCTGTATGGTGCCGGAACCGTGGCATGTATGGCATGTTTCAACGGCACCCGGTTCTGCGCCTGTTCCGTCGCAACGGGAGCAGCTCTCTGTTTTAGGTACATTGAGTTCCTTTTCGCAGCCGAACGCCGCCTCTTCAAAAGTTATCTCAAGGCTCATCTGTATGTTTGTGCCCTTCTGGGGTCTGCGTTTGCGTCTGGTGCTGCCCGCTGTGCCGAAGAAATCGCCGAACACGTCTCCGAAGAACTCCTCGAAGATGGTATCGCCTCCGAAACCTCCACCGCCGCCGAATCCGTTATTTTTATCGTCAAAGACCCTTCCGTACTGGTCGTATTGCGCACGTTTCGTGCCGTCGGACAGAACGGAATATGCCTCGTTAATCTCTCTGAATTTTTCTTCCGCCTCTTTGTTCCCCTGATTTCTGTCGGGGTGATACTGCATGGCGAGTTTTCTATATGCTTTTTTCAGTTCAGTTTCTGTGGCGTTTTTATTAACGCCCAGAGTTTCATAGTAATCTTTAGCCAAGATGCCGCTCCAAAACTTGTTCCCCTCTTTGATAAAGAAGGGTTAGGGAAGATTTATATTAAAAAATCTGTCACCCATCCCTTTATAAAGGAGGTTGGGAAATAAAGAAAGGGCTGATAAATATTACCAGCCCTTTTTGATAATTATTTCTTGTCGTCTTTAACTTCTTCAAACTCAGCGTCAACCACATCGTCTGCGGGTTTTTGCTGTGCACCCTCTGTGCCGTCGGGAGACTGAGGCTCCTGTTGCTGTGCCTGAGCCGCTTTATAAATTTCTTCCGCAAGTTTATGAGCAGCCTTTGTCAGCTCCTCGATTGCGGCGTTGATTGCGGCGGGGTCTTCACCTGCTGATTTCTCTTTCAGGTCGGCAAGAGCTTTTTCGATAGCCTCTTTTGTCTGTGTATCAACCTTGTCACCGTGTTCAGACAGTGACTTTTCAGTTGAATAGACCAGAGTATCCGCCTGATTTCTCGCTTCTACGAGCTCTTTTTTCTTTTTGTCGGCGTCGGCGTTAAGTTCCGCGTCTTTAACCATCTTGTTTATCTCTTCATCGGAAAGACCGCTTGAAGGAGTGATGCGGATTGACTGTTCCTTGCCTGTTCCCTGATCTTTTGCGGAAACGTGGAGGATACCGTTTGCATCTATATCGAAAGTAACTTCAATCTGCGGAACGCCGCGGGGAGCCGCGGGGATGCCTACGAGGTCGAAACGTCCGATGTGTTTATTGTCGCCTGCCATTTCACGTTCGCCCTGAAGCACGCTGATGGTAACTGATGTCTGGCTGTCAGCAGCGGTTGTAAACGTCTGACTCTGACGTGCGGGTATTGTAGTGTTTCTGGGGATGATTTTAGTCATAACGCCGCCCAGAGTCTCGATACCAAGTGACAGAGGTGTAACGTCGAGCAGAAGAACGTCTTTAACGTCGCCCGCAAGAACCGCACCCTGAATAGCCGCGCCAACTGCTACGACTTCATCGGGGTTGATGCCTTTGTGGGGTTCTTTGCCGAAAAATTCTTTAACCTTCTGCTGAACAAGGGGCATACGGGTCATACCGCCGACAAGGATAACCTCGTCGATCTGGCTTGCGGAGAGACCTGCATCCTGAAGAGCTTTTTTGCAAGGTTCGAGAGAGTTCACCACCAGATCCATAACCAGAGACTCGAATTTTGCTCTGGAAAGTTTTACCACAAGGTGTTTGGGACCTGTAGCGTCGGCAGTGATGAACGGAAGGTTTATCTCTGTTTCGCCGGCAGTTGAAAGTTCGTGTTTTGCTTTTTCAGCAGCCTCTTTCAGACGCTGGAGAGCCATTTTGTCGTTGCGCAGGTCGATACCGTTTGATTTCTGGAATTCAGCCACCAGCCACTCAACTACGCGCATATCGAAGTCGTCACCGCCGAGGAAAGTATCGCCGTTGGTTGATTTAACTTCGAAAACGCCGTCGCCCAGTTCAAGGATGGAGATATCGAAAGTACCGCCGCCAAGGTCGTACACTGCGATTTTCTCGTCGTGTTTTTTGTCCAGACCGTATGCAAGCGCAGCCGCTGTGGGTTCGTTGATGATACGGAGTACGTTGAGACCGGCGATTCTGCCTGCGTCTTTCGTAGCCTGACGCTGCGCATCGTTGAAGTATGCGGGAACGGTGATAACCGCGTCTGTGACTGTTTCGCCGAGGTAGTCCTCAGCAGTGGATTTCAGCTTCTGAAGTATCATAGCCGAAACTTCCTGAGGAGCATATTTTTTACCTTTAACTTCGACCCATGCGTCGTTGTTATCGGAGCCTACTATATTGTAGGGAAGAACTTTCTTCGCTTTTGCCACTTCGGGCGCGTCAGATTTTCGTCCGATGAGACGTTTGATAGAGAAAATTGTGTTTTCGGGGTTGGTTATCGCCTGTCTTTTCGCCAGCATACCGACCAGTCTGTCAGAATCTGTGAACGCCACAACTGAAGGGGTGGTAAGCGCGCCTTCGGAGTTTGCGATAACTTTAGGCTGTCCGCCCTCCATAATGCTTACGCATGAGTTTGTGGTTCCAAGGTCAATACCGATAACCTTTTTGGATGTTGCCATTGTGTCCTCCTGAGATTGTATATCTTATTACTTATTCCTTTTGTTGACCTTCACTTTTGAGGGGCGAACCACTCTGCCGTGGAGGGTGTATCCTTTCTGAAGCACCATCAGTACCTTGTTGTCTTCATAGTCTTCATCGCAGTCGACCATCAGCGCCTCGTGGAACTGGGGGTTGAAGTCGTCGCCGATGTTAAGCTCTATCTCTTTCAGCCCGTATTTTTCAAGGGTTTCACTCATCTGCTTCAGCGTGAGCTGAACGCCCTCTTTCAGAGCCTCCACCGGATTTTCGCCTGAAATATGACCGAGCGCCATCTCAAAGTTGTCCATGACGGGGAACAGCGCGGAGATAAGGTTCAGGTTGGAGTATTTCAGTTTATCGTCGAACTCCTTTGTGAGCCTTTTGCGCACGTTGTCCATTTCTGCGAGGGATCGCAGTTCGCTGTCTTTAGCCGTGGCGAGAGCCTCTGCGAGCCTTTCATTCTGCTCACGCAGAAGGGTCAGCTCATCTTTCGGTGTCTCTTCCTGCTGCTGCTCTTTGTTTTCCATGTCTTCCATTATCTATTTCCTCTTGCACTTATTTCCTATTAAGCAAATGAGACTGCTTCGTCAGCCTATTGCTTCCTCGCAGAGACAGAAATACGTCTTCGCGAAGAGTGAAACGACGCGGCGATCTCGTCTGCTATAACGCCGGCATTGCTTTTAAACGCAGCCTTTCTATTTATTTCTCTAAAAATTTGCCCATAATGCCGGAAACGAGTTCCGCGGAGCAGTCCACAACGGAAACAACGTCCGTATAACGCATCCTCTTGGGTCCGATGATCCCCAGCATTCCGATAACATTGCCGCCTCTGGAATAGGTCTTGGTAACAAGTCCCAGTTCGCTCACCTCGGAGCGCCCGATTTCGGACCCGATGAAGATGTTTACCCCTGTAGCGTTTTGGCATTTATCAAGTATGTCGAATATGAATTTCTTTTCTTCAAATGTCTGGAAAAGTCCTTTAAGTCTGGATACGTCGCTGAACTCCGGCAGATCCAGAATGCCCGTTGTGCCGCTTACTATTATGTCCTGACCGAAATCGCCCTGATTAAAAACCCTTTCCGTAACGTTCATAACGTTGCGGTACAGGGAGTCCATGTGATTTTTCTCTTTCCGCATTTCGTCCAGAATGGAGGTTTTGACCTCCATCAGGCTTTTGTCAGCGAAGTGGGTGTTAAGATAATTGCTTATCTGGGTCAGGTCGCTGTCGGACACGTTCGGCGCAACGTCTATCATAACGTTGTGCACTATACCCGTTCTGGCAACGATGACCGCCAGAACTGTTGTGCTGTTAAGTCTTATAAATTCAATATGTTTAAGGAGCATGGTGTTGAGCTTGGGAGAGATTACAAATCCCACCGAGCGTGTCAGGCGGCTGAGATTGTCGCTGACCTTTTTGAACACGCCGTTTATGTTTTCAGCACTGCAATCATTTTTAAGCTGTTCCATAACAGCCTTGTCGGAAAGGCTGAAAGTGACCAGTCTGTCGATGTAATATCTGTAACCTTCGTCCGAAGGTATTCTGCCCGCAGAGGTATGGGGCTGAAGAATGTATCCCTTCTCCTCCAGGTCGCTCATGATGTTGCGTATGGAGGCGGGACCGAGCTTCAGCGGACCTGTCTTTGAGATGTGTCTTGAGCCGACGGGTTCGTTGCTCTGCACAAACTCCTCAATGATTGTTTTAAGTACTGCTTCTTCTCTGTCGTTCAGGAAATTCATCGCTCACACCGTTTTGTTAGCACTCGTAGACAAGGAGTGCTAAAACATAGAATATGAGTTGAGTCCGTTACTGTCAAGCCTTTTTTAGTATGTTTTGTCAGAGTAAGTTAAGGATTTTACCAATGGCGTTAAAAGCGGGGAGCGAACGCTCATTTATGAAGAGTTCTGGTGTGCATACCCTTGCCGAAGACGGATCCGGATTTATGGTGACAATTTTTGAGCCGTTCTGCTGCATTCGTTTGGCTATGTAGTCGTTTGTTGGAATCTGGCTGCTGGAACCGATGAGGAAAACGAGGTCTAAGCGCTTTTGTCTGCTGAGGAATCCCTCGAAATGGTTAATCTGTGTATCGTTTTCGATATATTCCCAGTCGCCGAACATCAGTATGTTGGGGCGCAGTAGGTCGCCGCATATAGGACATTGCGGCATTGTCAGCGCTGACATTGTGTTTTCGTCCATATCAAAGAGCGGAACATCAGTGTTGTGTCGCACGCCGTATCGACAGGAAGAGCCGTTCATGCATTGCAGCCTCCACATGCTGCCGTGTGTCTCTGTCACTCTGTCCGCGGGCAGACCGGAGATGATATGATATCCGTCGGTGTTGGTTGTGTGCACGAAACTGTCCTCGAACACATCTGAAACCATACGGTTTATGATTTCATAGCCATGGTGAGGTGAATTCTGTCTTGCGTTTCGCCTGCGCCATTCGTAAAACGCCCAGCTGTGATGCGGCTGTTTGCGGAAAGATGCCGGGGAGGCAAGCTCCTGCGGCAGAAGTCCCTTGTCTTTGAATATAGGGAAATTTTTCCAGTAGCCGTCGCGGTCTCTGAACGTGGGGATACCGCTGTCGGCGCTCATCCCCGCCCCTGTTAGAAAAAGGCAGGTCTTCGAATTTTTAATCAGGTTTTTCAGTTTTTCGTACATGACACATTTTAGCATGAAAATGTCAAAAGCACATGGATGTGCTTCGCGGATTGAGACGAGACGCCTTTGGTGTCGAGTCGAGAGGAGCGTGAGCGCAGTGCGGATTTATTCCGCACGAAGCGTTGCGAACAAACGACATGGAAGTCGTTTGAGAGTGTATAATTGAAAAAGGGCAGGTTTTTCAGTTTTTCGTACATGACACATTTTAGCATTAAAATGTCAAAAGCACATGGATGTGCTTCGCGGATTGAGACGAGACGCCTTTGGTGTCGAGTCGAGAGGAGCGTGAGCGCAGTGCGATTCATTCCGCACGAAGCGTTGCGAACAAACGACATGGAAGTCGTTTGAGAGTGTATAATTGAAAAAGGGCAGCATTTCTGCCGCCCCTTTCCTACGCTTGAAGAGATAAGGAGTATGTATGTGTAAAGGCGCGGTGCGCCCCACTTAATCTTGTTCTAGTTGTTGTCCGCCGTCATCGTATGGGGATGTGGCATATCCGCCATGACTGTGACAAAAGACACGCTATCTGCGAGCGCCTCAACAACAACTTTGTCGGAAGCGATTATATGAAGTTCCTTGCCTGCATAAAGCACACGGTCACCCAGTGCATTTCCGGCAGTTATCCATAATGAACCCTCGCTGCAATAGATGCTGATTGATTTTGCGTCTTCAAAACCTTTGGTCTGAAACCTTTTTAGTTTTAGCTCCTGTCTGGTTGTCATGATGCCACCTCATGTTTCGGAATTAAGTGTTCGCCCTATGGTGATTCTTATATTATAAAAAATCTTTAATTACCATCGGTCTTTTTGAAAGTCAGCCTTCTGAATTTCTAAAGCCTTATATGTCGCCCACTTTCTGATTGTAAAATACAGCAATAACAGTTACCATAACAGATACAGAAAAAAAGAAATGTTTACATAACAGTTGAGGACTGTATGGCAAAAGTTAAGCAGGAATTCCGGTACAGACAGGTTATGGATGTTATAGTCACGATGATGGAAAATGAGGTTCTTCGCCCCGGCGACAAAGTTCCGTCGCTTCGCAAGATGAGCGAGGAACAGAGCGTAAGCCTTTCGACGGTGATGCAGGCATATATGGAGCTTGAGAGCGTCGGGATGCTGGAAGCCCGTCCCCAGTCAGGGTTCTACGTTTCCGGCGGCACCATTGTCCCCCGCGAATCGGTGCGGGTTACAAAACCCAGCGACCAGCCGATGCAGGTTAAAAACAGCAATCTGATACAGGAAATTTTGTACGCAGTCACCAATCCGGAGATAATCCCGTTGGGTTGTGCCATGCCGGCAACCGAACTGTTACCCCACAGAGAACTGAACAGTATCATGAAGAAACTGTTATCTACCGACAGCGAAACGCGGGTGGAATACGGTGATGTTCAGGGTCATAAATTTTTCCGTCAGCAGCTTGCATATTACATGAATATGAACGGCAACTCTGTCAGCAGCGACAATATAATAATCACAAACGGCGCTTCAGAGGGCATCACTATGGCAATGCGCGCGGTTACGCGTCCGGGTGATCTTGTGCTGATGGAATCGCCCAGCTATTTCGGGTTCATGCATCTTCTTGAAACAGCAAAAGTTTATGCGCTGGAGCTTCCGACAAGCCCGCAGGATGGCATACTTATGAAGGATTTCCGCGAGGCTCTGAGCAGATTTGACGTTAAGGCGGTTCTGGTGCAGCCCAATTATGGCAATCCCATGGGGCATACCTACCCTGAAGATGCGCGTAAGGAGCTGGTGGAGCTTTGCAATAAAAAGGATATCCCTGTTATTGAGGACGATATTAACGGTGATTTCAACTTTTCCGGCAGACGGCTCAGTAACCTGAAAAAATATGATAAAAACGGCAACGTGATACACGTCTCATCCTTTTCAAAGAGTCTTGCGCCAGGGTATCGTGTGGGCTGGATAGAGCCAGGTAAGTATTTCGACGAGATACTGCGCCAGAAGATAGCGTCCAGCATGGCGACGAACACTGTGCCGCAGCTCACTGTTTCGCACTTCCTCGCATCGGGCAAATTTCCCAGACACATTCGCAAAATGAATAACAGTTTCAAGGCGCAGGTTGAGACATATACATATCAGATTCTCCGCCACTTCCCCGAAGGAACGCGGGTGACTCGTCCGCAGGGCGGATTCGTTCTCTGGGTGGAGATGCCCGACAAGGTTGACACGCTGGACATGTACCCCAGAGCGCTTAAAGAGAAGATATCTTTTTCGCCGGGCGGAATTTTTTCGTCTCAGCAGAAATACAATAACTGTATGCGGATAAACTGCGGATTTCCGTGGGACAGCAAGTTTGAGAAATCGATAATCCGGCTGGGTGAGATAGCTAAGAGTTATTTATAAGATAAGGAGGGGCATTTCAGCCCCCCACTGTTTAGTTACTTTTTAAGTTTGGAATCTATTTCCTGTGCGCCGACTGGTTTTGTACAGAAGTACCAGTCGTAGCACTTAACGTTTTCCTCTTTGCCTTCGACCCTGTCTTTTGCAACGCCGCATGAGCCTGCGGGCGGAACGATAACTTCGTCGCCTGGTCTCCAGTCGGCGGGTGTGGCACATGTGAATGCGTCCGCTGTCTGAAGGGCTATAACAATTCTCAGAAGCTCGTCAAAGTTGCGTCCGGTGCTCAGAGGGTAATAAAGCACGGTGCGTATCACGCCTTTGGGGTCGATTACAAATACAGCTCTGACAGCTTTTGTGTTGCTTTCGCCCTCCTGAATCATGCCGTATTTCTTTGCCACTTCCATTGTTATGTCTTCGATAAGGGGGAATTTGACCTCCATGCCTTTCATGCCTTTGAAGTCTATTTTCTCCTTGATGTTGCGCAGCCATGCTATGTGGCTGTAAAGTCCGTCAACGGAAAGCCCCACCAGTTTACAGTTGTATGCCGCGAAGTCATTTTCCATCTTCGCAAATGTCATGAACTCGGACGTGCACACGGGTGTGAAGTCTGCGGGGTGGCTGAAAAATATAACCCAGCTTCCTTTATAGTCTGCGGGAAAATTTATTGCGCCCTGTGTTGTCACAGCTTTAAATTCGGGTGCCTGTTCGCCTATTCTTGGGATTGATACTACAGTGTCTTCCATGTTTGCCTCCTTGGAAATTCATATATTCGATAAACGATATATAAAAGGAAAAAGATAATTAGTCAATAATTTTTTTCCAAAAGAGATGAAAAATATTTACCGAGCATGAAATGTGGTAAAGTATCAATGGATTAGAGAGCTACTTTTTTGGACTGGAGACCGCCCGCCAAGACGTTTTTCAATGTTTCGAAAGCGGGTGATTCGTCTGTGAGGTAAATCTCGCGTATTCCAGACTGTTCCGTCGGGATCTTCAGGTCTTTTATGCACTCAAGAACTGCCTGTGATGAATCGACAATGTTGAAATGTGGGAATTTTTCCAGTATGCGCCCTTTAAGAAGGGGATAGTGGGTACAGCCGAGGATGAGTGTGTCGATGCCGGAGCCTGCCAGCTCGGACAGGTACATCTGCACAACCTGTTTAGCCACGTCTGTTTCTATGAGCATCTCTTCGACTATGGGTACGAAAAGCGGACATGCGGTCTGGTAAACCTGAACGTCGGGTTTGAGAGCTTTCAGCGCCTTGACGTAGGATTCGCTGCGCACCGTCGCACGGGTACCGATAACACCTATCTTGTTGTTATGTGTTACGGCGACAGCGCTTTTTGCGCCTGGTTCAACAACGCCGATAACGTTAACGCCGAACTGTTTTCTGATTGCATCGATGGCATATGAAGAGGCTGTGTTGCACGCGACGACAATAGTGTCTATTTTGAAGTTCCTGACGAGAAATCCCGCGCACTCAAGGCTGTAGCTGATAACAGTTTCAGGTGATTTGTTCCCGTACGGCACTCGCGCCGTGTCGCCGAGATAATACATATCCAGTTTCGGGAAATATTCGCTGATGGTTTTGTAAACCGTGAGTCCGCCCACGCCTGAGTCAAAGATTCCGATAGACACTTGCTCTCTCCTTTATAAAACAAGACAGGATAATATTACCGTCGGGACAAATTGGCAAGAATTTTATATGCCTGCGGGGTTCGCACCTGTGGGTTTTGAAAAGAACATGGCATACAGGAACACCGCGTAAGCTCCTACAGCCGCCAGAGCCACCCATGGGATATAGAACCCTATTGGTGCCAGAACCGCTACTATGAGCCAGTGCAGTGCAATCACTTTGCCGGAGTGCAGCATAATGGGAAAATCTTTATGTCTGCATATCACCGCCAGACCGCTTATGTTCCAGCCATAGAGCGACAGCGTTCTGTGATAGAGTATGGTCAGCTGGCGCATCTGTTCCGATGGTTCGCCAACAGCATATATAAGGATGTAGAACACACCGGAGACGGCTGTCATAACAAGAAATACAATGCCGGATGTGAGAAACGCCTTCTGCTGTTCCATATACCCTGTCTTTATATATAGGAGAAGGACGGCGGAAACGGCGACAAAAAGTGTGAGCGATATGGAGAGTTCAAGCCACACAGCTTCAAACAGTATGAACAGGAAGAATATGATAACGCCGACAGTAATTATCCAGAAAAGCGCTGTTTTGAAAAAAATGATACGTGATGTGCCGTATTTGCGCATGGCGGCGAAAAGCACGCTGAGAGTTATAAGGGAGCTGGGGAACGAAAAACCAAGAAAAAAGGTGTTCAGCGACAGCTTTTCGAAGTTCAGCCAGTTATAGTATTCATGGTTTAGTATCGCCAGTACGGATATCAGAAGCCCTATGGAGAGACATAACAGTGCCGCGTTGTGAAATTTGACGGAAACAGAGTCCCTTGTTGTGAAAAACTGCCATGGGAAAAAGCCGAATTTTTTTATCCGCACCGATTCGGTTATGAGACAAAGCACTAAGGCAATGACGATGCACGGCACATACAGCTTATAGAAAGCAAAAACCGCGAACGCAAACGCCAGAACATAGAAAAGCATGAGCCGTTTCGGCATTTTGTCCCGCTGCATGGTGAAATACAGGATTATCGTTCCGCCGGAGCAGAGATTGAAAAGGAAGATATGGAGTCTCTCAAAGTCATAGCCGCCTGCGATGTGGTGCATAAAACCGAAGCCCAGCGCCACGGTCATTGTCACAAGAAACAGAAATTTCAGAGAGACGCTCATTATACCTATCCTCCAAGAAGATGTCCGAAAGCCTGCATAAGGTCTGGATAACGGAACCGGAACCCGCTCTTAATGAGTTTTTCCGGATAAACGTTGGCGCCGGACAGGAGAACTTCTCTGCCCATCTGCCCGTACATCTTCATGATAACATAGGGCGGAATATTAATAAATCTAGGTTTTCTCATATAATCGGCAAGAGTATCGGAAAACTGCTCTGAGGTGACGGCATTGGGTGAAGTAAGGTTGACCGCGCCGCTAATTTCTTCGTGTTCAAGAATATGCCCGACGCTGTAAAGAACATCGTCCATCGTGACCCAGCTGAGGTACTGTTTTCCGCTGCCGAACACAGGACCAAGCCCCATAGAAAAAGGCGTATGCATCCTTTGCAGTGCGCCTCCGGCAGGGGTTAGCACAACGCCGATGCGCAGGAAAATGACACGTATGCCTTTGTCCAGTGCTGGTTTTGCCGCCTCTTCCCATTTTTTACATACTTTCGCTATGAAATCGTGACTGCCCGCCTTTTCGTCTTCGGTGATAATCTCGTCGCCGCGGGCACCGTAGTAACCTATTGCTGAGGCGCAGATAAGAGTTTTAGGCGGGTTTTTCATCTTTGCCAGAGTGTTTGCGAGCAGAGCAGTGCTGCGCACGCGGCTGTCTATTATCTCGCGTTTTTTCTCATCCGTCCACTTGCCCTCGCCTATAGGTTCTCCTGTGAGGTGAATAACTGCGTTGGCGTTTTCGAACTTGTCCTCTATAATTCCTGCGTTCGGATTCCAGCAGACGTCTCCTATGCAGAGCTTGGACTTATCCCTCAGAAGGCGTATGACCTTGTGTCCCTGCGTCTGGAGAAACGGGATCAGCGCCGAGCCGACAACGCCGGACGAACCGGACACAACAATCGTTTTAGGTGCGGGGTTATACTCTTTATAAAATTCTATGTCGTTTCTGCATACGTTTTCGCGGTAGCGGAACATTTTTTCAAGTTTTGTCAGTACAAAATTCCCTGCCACCGCTGTTGAAACGGGGTGCAGAGGCAGTCTGTATTCAACATGGTCTCTGATGGTGGTTGTGCCGTTTGTTTCCTCGAAATGATGCGAGTGCTCCCACTTGGCAAATGGCCCCTTGTTTTGTCTGTCTTTAAAGAATGAATTTTTTTCGTAACCTATGTGTTCGGCTTTCCAAACCATTGAAAAGGGTCCGGTCTTGAGTCTGATATCGCACTTTGCGCCGACCTCAATACCTTCGTCACGCCTGATAAGGGAAACTTTCTCCCATGGCGGACTAAGCCGGAACAGCGCCCCCTCCCTTTCGTGCCACTCAAAAACGGTTGAAATATCTGCCTGCACACGGGTTTCGTGCTCAAAAACGTTGTGTGAGTAATTTTTAACCATTTCACAGTGTAAATCTAAATTTTAAGATATGCAACGGTGTGTTTCTATTTTTTTGTGCGCTGTAACCTGTTCTGAGAATGTGTTTAGAACGCAGAGCCAAAAGACAAACAGTATTTATATTTTCCGCGTTTGAGGATATATTATGTTTTTACATACGGATAAGCATATGTAAGGTATTTGGTAATAACTCTATTTCAGTAAATATTTCCAGAATTTAACTAATAATTTCACATTATTATTAGCAAAAATCTATCGGAAAAAAAGAGCTGTCGCGTCGTATAGCCAATTCAAAATTTTGCATTGAAGTTTTTTATAATGTAATGTAAAACGTAGTATCATTTTGGTCTATCGGAGGTCTTTATGTCACTGATGCAGAAATTCTGGGATATTGCAAAGGCGAGAAACAAAACCATCGTCCTGCCCGAAGGCTGGGATGAACGTACCATAGATGCGGCAAACGCCATTGCCGAGAACGGGCTTGCTAACGTTATTGTTCTGGGGAAAGAGGACGTTGTTAAAGGGCTTTTTCAGTCAAAAGGATATGAGGTTCGCTGTAAAATAATAGACCCCGAAACCAGTGAATATTACGAAGATTTTGTAAATACATACTATGAAAGCAGAAAAGCAAAAGGGTTGACACTCGATGAAGCTCAGGCGAGCATGAAAGATGTTAACTATTTTGGCTCTATGCTTGTTCAGAAGGGCATTGCCAGCGGCGCTGTTACAGGAGCCTGCCATACCACAGGCGATGTGCTCCGCGCAGCCATACGCGTTATCGGTACAAAAAAGGGTATGAAAACTGTATCAAGCTGTTTTATTATGGTGACACCAAAAACCGAGTTCGGTAAAGACGGGGCGGTTCTTTTTGCAGACTGCGCGGTAATTCCGAACCCGGATGCACAGACTCTGGCGGAGATAGCCGTTGCCACAGCGGACAGTTGCAGGTCGTTTCTTGAGGTTGAGCCTAAGGTTGCCATGTTGTCATTCTCAACGAAGGGCAGCGCGCAAAGCCCCGAAACCGAAAAGGTTATAGAGGCGACAAAAATAGCTCAAACTCTCGCCCCCTCGCTCAAAATAGACGGTGAGCTTCAGGCGGATGCGGCACTTCTCGCCGCTGTCGGTGCTAAGAAGGCTCCCGGAAGCGAAGTGGCAGGTTCTGCGAATGTTCTTGTGTTCCCTACCCTTGACGCGGGAAATATTGGGTATAAACTTGTAGAAAGGATTGCAGGCGCAGAGGCAATAGGACCTGTAATTCAGGGACTTGCGAAACCGGTTAACGACCTTTCCAGAGGATGCAAATACATGGATATCGTCAATGTGGCGGCTATAACCGCCGTTCAGGCTGACTAGGGGGTTTATTTAGATGGATATTCTCGCTCTTAACTGCGGCAGTTCATCGGTCAAGTACCAGCTTTACAGCTGGACCAATAAGCAGGTCATTGCAAAAGGTCTGGTTGAAAGAATCGGTATCGGTGACTCGTTCATCGTGCACGAGGTTCCCGGAAAGGAAACCCTGCGCGAGGAATATGAGTGCCACGACCACTCCGCGGCAATCGGTCTTATTATCAAAACACTCTCAAGAGGCGCAAGTGCGGTCATCGACAGCATGGAGCAGATATCCGCAGTTGGACACAGGGTTGTCCACGGAGGCGAGATTTTTGCCAGAAGCGTACTTATCAACGAAGAAGTTCTGAAGACAATAGACGACGTTGCGCACCTTGCGCCACTGCACAACCCGCCAAACCTTGCGGGTATCCGTGCCGCACAGAAGGTTATGCCAAACGTTCCCCACGTCGCCATATTCGATACGGCATTCCACCAGACAATGCCCGACTATGCGTACACATATCCCGTGCCGTATGAATGGTACGAAAAATACGGCGTGCGTAGATACGGTTTCCACGGAACAAGCCACCTTTACGTTTCAAAACGCGCGGCATCGCTGCTGGGCAAGCCTGCAAAAGACTGTAACATCATAACAATGCACATAGGTAACGGCGTTTCCCACACTGCAATCAAAAACGGTGTGAGCGTGGATACTTCGATGGGTATGACCCCCCTTGAAGGCGCTGTTATGGGTACAAGATCCGGCGACGTTGACCCCGCGGTTCCGCTTTTTATGATGCAGAAGCTGAACGTTGACGCAAAAGCTATGGATAACCTGCTGAATAAAAAATCAGGTGTTCTTGGTATCACCGGCAGGTTTACTGACAGACGGGATGTTATCGGATGTGAAGACGAGGACTACAAACACCGCTGCAAGCTGTCGCTTGAGGTCGAGGCGTACAGACTGCGCAAATATATCGGCGCATACTACGCAGTGCTCGGCAGGGTTGACGCTATTGTGTTTACGGCCGGTGTCGGCGAGAATGCAGGCGTTATCCGCCAGATGGCTATAGAAAATCTCGAACCCATGGGTATCGTGGTTGATAAAGAGAAAAACCTGAAAACCTTCTCCAAGCACGGCGAAACCGAGATATCCACACCCGATTCAAGGGTCAAAGTTTTTGTTATCCCCACAAACGAGGAACTTGTGTTTGTGGAGGATGTTGTTGCTATACTTGAGGGCTCTTACAAAGACCACACCGAGTATCCCTATTCTTTCTTAAAATAAGCCCGCTTCGGCGGGCTTCTCTTTTTGCCGCTTATCTGCTTCGTTCTACCGCGTCAGATTCCATTCGCTCGCAACACATACAGAGTACGTATGCTTTTGCTCGTCTCATAAAATCTTCCTTGTATAGCTCGCATCTAAACAGCAAGTTTTTGAGACGCACCTTTCTCCCTTCCGTCTTTGCGAGGGCAAAGCCCAAAACAATCTCATTTTTCTCATCGCTAAAAAAAATCTTTAATTATTTTAAATTTCCCCTTTAAAAAGATTAAAAAAGTCTTATTCTAATTTTTAGAGCTGCTAAATAAAAGGTAACACCCTTTTAATCCTCAAAATCACCCGTTAAAAAGGCATAACATGAATGCCACCTCTTGGGACGGTGCGGGCAGCCCCCCGCACCGTCATTTTACTCCCGAACCTTGCAATTATCTGTAAAACTGCTATTGTAATACATCTATTAAATCAATTCACAGGCGGACGGATGGAAGACATCTTTTCCAAAGAGAAACAGCCGGAGGACTTTCAGACACAAAACATCAGACCAGGCGGGTTTGACGATTATGTAGGTCAGTCAAAGGTTAAGGAGAATCTCAAGGTCTTTGTTCAGGCGGCAAAAAAGCGCGGACAGAGCCTTGATCACTGCCTTTTTCACGGTCCCCCCGGACTGGGAAAGACCACTCTTGCTAACATCATTGCCCACGAAATGGGCGTGAATATAAATTCCACCAGCGGTCCCGTTATAGAACGTGCGGGAGATCTTGCCGCGCTTCTGACTAATTTGCAGGAGGGCGACGTTCTCTTCATAGACGAGATACACAGGCTCCATTCAAACGTGGAGGAGATCCTGTATCCCGCAATGGAAGACTATAAACTCGATATCCTCATAGGTCAGGGACCTGCCGCAAGAACTGTTAAAATCGACCTGCCCCCCTTCACTCTTGTCGGCGCAACAACCCGCGCCGGACTTCTCACCTCCCCCCTGCGTGACAGGTTCGGGATGATACTTAAACTTGAATTTTACGGCATAGAAGAGCTGACAAGCATAATTCTGCGCGGCGCATCCATCCTTGAAACAAAGATTGAAACAACCGCCGCCAAAGAGATAGCTTCCAGAAGTCGCGGAACACCCCGTATCGCTCATAGGATACTTCGTCGTATCAGAGACTTTGCGGATGTTCTGAATAATGGTTTCGTTTCGCTGGACATCGCCCGCGAAGGACTTTCCAGACTTGAGATTGACCGCGAAGGGCTGGATAATTCCGACCGTTCACTGCTTCTCTCGATAATAGAGAAGTATGAAGGCGGTCCTGTCGGTGTGGATACGCTGGCTGCGACACTGAGTGAAGAGCGCGATACTATAGAGGATGTTATTGAACCCTACCTTATATACAGAGGCTTTATCAAAAAAACCCCCAGAGGACGAATGGCGACAGCCATGGCGTACGAGCATCTGAGGCTCACAGCGCCCAACCGCATAACCGTTGCGGACTTTCTGGACGAGAACGAATAGATGGCGAAAAAAAAGAGCCGGTACGTCTGCCAGAACTGCGGATACGTTTCGCCGGGCTGGATAGGCAAGTGCCCCGAATGTTCAAGTTGGAGCAGCTTCGTAGAAGAGATTGAAGAACCGGCTGCGCCCGCTGGCAAAAAAGGTCAGACAGCGAACGTTTCGGCGGTAAATCTGCGCGAGGTTAAAGGTCTGGAGACAGAGAGAACGCGCACAGGTATCAGTGAATTAGATCAGGTTCTCGGCGGCGGACTGGTTAAAGGTTCCGTTATACTGGTTGGCGGAGAGCCGGGGATCGGTAAATCGACGATAGTTTTGCAGTCGGCAGGTATATTGTCCGGCGGCAAAGGACGTGTGCTGTATGTTTCCGGTGAGGAATCTGCGGCTCAGATAAAGCTGAGGGCGGAGAGACTCGGCATTGGTGCGGCGGATATCAGCATCCTTCCCACCAACAGTCTTGAGGACGTGCTTTCAGCGCTTGATAGCGAAAGATTTGATTTTGTCGTACTGGATTCAATTCAGACGGTTGCCTCTGCGGAGCTTAATTCCGCAGCGGGAACTGTCGGTCAGGTCCGGCATGTGACATACAGACTTGTGGAGGTAGCCAAAAGCCGCGCCATAACTGTGCTTATCATCGGTCAGGTGACAAAGGACGGCTACATCGCAGGTCCTAAACTTCTGGAACACCTTGTGGACACAGTGCTTTATTTCGAAGGGGACTACAGCCGCGGGCTTCGCATCCTGCGTTCTGTGAAGAACCGTTTCGGTCCCACAGACGAGGTGGGCATCTTTGAAATGAGCGACAAAGGTTTGATAGAACTGAAAAACTACAGCTTTGCCGACGATGCGGACAGAAGTGTTTCCGGACGGGTGAACGTTCCTGTTATAGAGGGCACAAGGGCTTTCCTTGTTGAGGTGCAGGCGCTTGTGGCGCCGACATTTTATCAGTTTCCGAAGCGCAACGCCATGGGTATAGACCTTAACCGCATGAATATGCTTATGGCTGTGCTCGACAAAAAGGGCGGACTGAACCTTGCCGGAAGCGACGTTTATGTTAACGTTGCCGGCGGTATGAAGATAACCGAGACCAGCGCAGACCTTGCGCTTTGCGCTGCCATTGTTTCGTCTTACAGGGAGCAGGCGATATCGCCTGAAACAACCTTCATAGGCGAGGTTGGGCTGACCGGAACCGTGCGCCCTGTGTCGAATATGAAGAGCAGAGTTGCCGAGTGTTATAAAATGGGCATAAGAAAATTTTTCCTGCCCGAAAAAGTCGAGTTTGACAAAAAAATAGAAATCGTTTTAACTAAGGATATATCAGGGTTTCTTGATATGTTTTAATTAAGGAGAGAATATGGGACTTCTTGACGGTAAGAAGGCATTGGTTTTCGGTGTTGCGAACAATAAAAGCATCGCATATGCCATCGCCAGAAATTTCATTGAACAGGGCGCAGAAGTGGCTTTCAGCTATGCCGGAGAAAAACTGGAAAGCAGAGTTGCAAAGGTTTCCGAAGAGCTCGGAGGGAAATTTCTCGTTCCCTGCGACGTTACAAAGGATGAGGAGATAGAGTCCTGTTTTAACATTGTTAAAGAGAAATGGGGTAAGTTTGACATCCTCGTCCATTCCGTTGCATACGCACCCGGCGACGCGCTGAAAGATCGCTACGTCGATACCAAAAGAGCGGATTTTGCCCTTGCGATGGACATCAGCGTTTATTCACTGCCGGCAATTGCAAAATATGCCGAACCCCTTATGAACGAAGGCGCCAGCATCATATGCATGTCATACCTCGGCGCGGAAAGGGTTATTCAGAACTATAACGTTATGGGTGTTGCGAAGGCGGCTCTTGAGGCTTCCACTCGCTATCTTGCCGCCGATCTCGGTGTGAACAAGGTTCGCGTTAACGCTATTTCCGCAGGTCCCATAAAAACGCTCGCTGCTGCGGGAATATCCGATTTCAAAAAGATATTCAACCACATAGCGGAGCACGCGCCCCTGCGCGACAATTGCACACAGGAAGATGTGGGCAAAACCGCCGTTTATCTTGCAAGTGACCTTTCATCCGCTGTAACGGGTGAGGTTATCTATGTGGACAACGGCTATAACATAATGGGCATATAAAGTTACTAAATATACAGGGGCATATTCTCAGGTTGCCTATATAAATATATAAGATGGGATTGCGTCGTCACTCTGCAAAGACCCCGCATGTTTGTCTTTGCGAGCGTAACGAAGCAATCTCTGTCTTTTGTTATAACAACCTCAGAGAAAGATGCCCTGTTTTTATTCAGGCGGCATGATGTCGGAAACGGAAACAGCGGTCAGTGTCAGAAATCTGAATTTTTCATATGGCGCAAATGAAGTTCTGCGCGATATCACATTCGATATAAAAAAAGGCGAATTTCTCGCTGTAATAGGTCCCAACGGCGGCGGGAAGAGTACGCTTCTCAAGATACTTCTGGGTATTCTCAAACCGCAGTCCGGGGATATCAGGGTGCTGGGGCACAAACCAGGCACTGTGAACAGAATAGGCTACGTTCCGCAGAACGTGACCTCCGGCGGCGGATTTCCCATAACGGTGGAGGATGTTGCACTGATGGGCAGGATGCTCACCCGCGGCGGTTTCACGAAAAAAAGCGACAGGGAATACGTACGCATGGTGCTTGAAGAGCTTCAGATAGGCGAAATAGCCAAAAAGCGCATAGACGACCTTTCCGGCGGTCAGCGGCAAAGGGTGCTTATGGCGCGCGCACTGGCAGGCGAACCGGAGCTTATCTTTCTGGATGAACCCGCTTCAAATGTTGATATGGAGGGGCAGACCCGCATATACGACATACTTGCTAAACTGAACGAAAAAATGACTATTGTGGTGGTTAGCCACGACCTTACTATAATCCCGAAATTCGCCAGTTCCGTTGCATGTGTGAGCACTACGCTGCACAAACACGACGAGGCGGAGGTTACGGACGAAATGATGCAGATGTCATACGGCGCGGATGCGCAGTGTCCTGTTGAACTGGTTGCCCACGGGCACCCGCACAGGGTTCTGATGGAGCACAAATGACCGACATACTTTCATATGGATTTATACAGAATGCGCTTTGGGCGGGTGTTCTCGCCTCCATTGCGTGCGGAATAATAGGCACTCTTGTAGTGGTTAACCGCATTGTTTTCATATCCGGCGGTATAGCCCACACGGCATACGGCGGCATAGGGATGGCGTTTTTTCTTGGCATCTCCCCTCTTCTCGGTGCCGGTATATTTGCTGTTGTTGCCGCTGTTATAATGGCGCTCATAACGCTGAAAGATAAGAACCGCTCCGACACGGTAATAGGTGTGATGTGGGCGTGCGGCATGGCGTTCGGTATAATTCTGTCAGATCTGACACCTGGTTATGGTGTTGACCTGATGAGCTATCTTTTCGGAAGTATTCTGGCGGTGCCCGACAGCGACCTTGTTTATATGGGTATACTGGATTTCTTCATTATCGGGTACGTTCTGCTTTATTTCAGGCAGATACACGCAGTCAGCTTTGATATGGAATACGCCACCAGCATGGGTGTGCGCTCAGGGCTTATCTATACTGTGCTTCTTGTAATGTCCGCTCTGGCTGTTGTGCTTCTGATAAGGGTTGTCGGGCTTATTCTTGTTATAGCAATGCTGACCATTCCTCCTTACATAGCGGAGAAAAAGGTCTGTTCTCTGAAAGGGATGATGATACTTTCAAGTATCCTGTCGCTGGTTTTCACCATCACGGGGCTTTATTGTGCGTATGTGTTCAATCTTACGTCAGGTGCCAGTATAATAGCCGTTTCGTCGGTTTGTTTTTTCATTTTTATATTATATGAAAAACTTAAAGAGAAGCTGCTTTCCTAGCTTTTCGTTCTTTTTTTATTTTATACATCGCCTTGTCAGCTATATCTATCAGCGTCTGCATATCGTCAGAATCCTGCGGGAAAACCGCATAGCCGATGCTGCCTCCGAATGGCAGTATGCTGTTTTCGAAGCTGAAAGGTTTCTCAATTTCTGCGTAAAGTCTGTCCGCCAGAATATCCCCGTCTGTTTTATTTTTCAGGTTTGCTCCTATTATGCCGAACTCGTCTCCGCCCAGACGTGCAACCGTATCTGTTTCACCCGATGCGCTGCGGATTCTGAATGCAAACTCGTTTATTGCCGCATCTCCTGCCATGTGTCCGAATGTATCATTTATATATTTAAGACCATCCATATCAAGTACCACGACACCGAAATTGAGGGGTGAACGGCGGGAAAAAGTAACCTTTCTGCGCAGTTCGTCATAAAATGCGGCACGGTTTGAAAGCCCTGTCATAAAGTCCGTGGTAGCTTTTTTAAGAAGCTCATCGGCGCTGTTTCTGGAAGCATAATGTATGGAGGAGCCAAGCGTGTCCGCGATGAGCGAGAGAACGCACAAATCGTCTTCTGTGAAAAAATCGGAAGCGGACGAGGTGACTTTAAGAACGCCGACGCACTCTTCCTCATGTTTAAGCGGAATAACCAGCATGGATACAGCGCCCACTTTAAGACATGCGTCTCTGTCCACCCTTTCGTCACAGCTGGAATCTTTGCAGTACATTATAGCGCACGAGCCGACACACATGCCGGACAGACTGGTTCCCTTTTTCAGCCTGAGACCCAGATATGCCGAAAGACTGCCTGAAACGGCTCTGTATACCATTTCGTCGCCTTCCGCCAGCTCGACCGTTGCGCCGTCGGCGTTTACAAGAAGTTGCGCCTGCTCGCATACTGCGTTCATAATACTTCCAAGATCCGGTCCGACCTTGGATATTTCTGACTGCGCCTTAATTATTTCAAGCATTCTGCTGCTGTGGGGGAGAAGTTTGCACCCCGAAAAGTCAGACATTCAAGCTCCGTTAATAATATATATCAGTTAATAAACGTATACTTAAAGATAATATTGCAGAAATCCGGTATGTGCAAGATGCATTTTGGGAGGCAAATCAATAAAATTTGATTTTCACTTTTTTACAGATAAGGTATATTGAACGGCTTATGATAATAAACTGTCTTGATTTTTATACTGTAATTTATTAGGCTGTAAGACTAATGGGAAAAATTATCGCAATTGCAAACCAAAAAGGCGGCGTAGGCAAAACCACGACCGCGATAAATTTAAGCTCGGCGCTGGCATTTGCCGAGGCGAAGGTTCTTGTTGTGGACATGGACCCGCAGGGCAACGCCACTAGCGGTCTCGGTGTGTCCCTTGAGGAGGGGCAGCCATCCATCTATGACGTTCTGATAGGCAGAGCGGAAGCCAAGGAAGCCATAATCCACACAAGCGTTGAAAACCTCGACATAATCCCCGGAAACATAAACCTTTCCGCAGCGGAGATTGAGCTTGTCACCGAGATATCAAGGGAAACAAAGCTGAAAAAGGCTCTGGCAAAGATATCCGACGAATACACCCTTATAATGATAGACTGTCCGCCATCGCTGGGTCTTCTCACGGTAAACTCACTTACAGCGGCAAACTCGGTGCTGATACCACTTCAGTGCGAATATTATGCTATGGAGGGGCTGGGTCAGCTTCTCAATACCATAGGACTGATACGGGAAAGCCTTAACGAGGAGCTTGAGATGGAGGGTATCCTTCTCACCATGCACAACCCCAGCAACAACCTTTCAAAAGAGGTTCAGAAACAGGTTGAGGAATATTTCAGCGAAAGTCTGTTTAAAACCATCATCCCCAGAAACGTGAAACTTGCCGAGGCTCCCAGCTTCGGTCAGTCAATAATAGAATATGACCTTAAATCCAAGGGCGCTGCGAGCTATATTGACCTCGCAAAAGAGATGCTGGAGAGAATGTCATGAAAAAAACCTCACTGGGCAAAGGACTTGAATCGCTGATACCGAAGGCTGACAAGCCAAGAACAATGGTCAGCGAGATAGATATAACGGATATCTATCCAAACCCGGACCAGCCGAGGAAGATTTTTGATGAAGAGGCTCTCGCGGAACTCACCGAATCAATCCGCAGAAACGGCATAATCCAGCCCATAGTTCTGGCAAAAGCAGAGGAAGGCTATGTTATAATAGCCGGAGAAAGACGCTGGCGCGCGGCAGGACTTGCCGGGCTGCGCAGGGTGCCCGCTGTTGTCCGCGAGATAATCAGGGAATCCGAGCAGATGGAGCTTGCCCTCATAGAGAACATTCAGAGAGAGGATCTCGGTGCACTGGAGCTGGCAAGAGCTTACAAAAACCTTATGGAAACCCACGGATACCGTCAGGAGGATGTTGCGGACGTCGTCGGCAAAAGCCGCTCCGCGGTGGCGAATACCATCCGGCTTCTGGGGCTTCCTTCCCGTGTTATAGAGGCACTGGAGCAGAAAAAGATAACCGAAGGTCATGCAAGGTGTCTTATCGGGCTGGACGAGAAAAAGGCTGTTGAAATACTTATCAAAATAATAGAAAATGACCTTTCCGTCCGTGAAGCGGAAAAACTGGCTTCCAAAAAAGAGAAAATAGAACCGGAAAAGACGGAAAAATCAGAAAACGTATTCCTGCTAAGTCTCAAAAGCGAGATGGAGGAATTTTTCAAAACTCAGGTTGATATCAAATCAAGAAAAGACGGCGGAACAATTGAGATAAAATATACCAGCAATGATGAACTTGACAGAATTATCAGGAGCATCAGAGGGGAATTAAGTTGATAAAGGGAAAAGACACCGGCGGCATAGACGCGTTTCTCGGCAAAAACACGACGTTTCAGGGAACCCTTATCTTTGACGGTCTCGTCAGAATAGACGGTAACTTTGAAGGGAATATAAAAACAGAGGATACTCTGGTTATTGCGAACTCCGGCAATGTTAAGGCGGAGATCGAAGCGGGGGATATCAAAATTTCAGGACGCTTTGACGGCGTTATCACTGCGAAGACAAAGGTTGAGCTTTATAAGCCCGCCTATGTGACAGGTACCATTATAACACCTGTTTTCAAGGTTGAAGAGGGTGTCGTGTTCAACGGAAGCTGTCAGATGGGTGAGGACAGAAGCATCGGCACAGAGGAGTAACCCCCATGAGAAAACCGCTTATATTCGGCAACTGGAAAATGAATCTGGACGTGAAGCAGTCCGACGACCTTGTTCGTTCTCTGCTCTCGGTCAAACTGGACTATGGCATTGTGGACGTAGGTGTTGCACCTGATTTCTGCAGCCTTTCCACAGTGGCAAAAACAGTCAGAGACATGGGCGTGCCCATATCCGTTGCCGGGCAGAACGTTTCCCCGCACGAAAAAGGTGCCTTCACTGGTGAAGTGAACGCTGATATGCTTCTCACGGCTGGAGCCGATTCAGTTATCATCGGACATTCCGAAAGAAGAACTATTTTCGGAGAAAGTGATGAACTTATCAACGAAAAGGTGCGTCTTGCTCTTAGATGCAAACTCCACACCATCCTCTGCGTAGGCGAACTGCTTGCCGAAAGAGAGGCGGGAGTACATGTTGAAAAAGTGCTTTACCAGCTTGGTATGGGGCTCAATGGTGTTAGCGTTGACCGCGTGAATAGCGTTGTTATCGCGTATGAACCCGTTTGGGCGATAGGTACGGGTAAAACGGCAACTCCTGCGGATGCGGAAGAGATGCACGCCGCAATAAGAAAGTTTCTTTCGAAAACCTACGGACCCGTTATGGCTAATAAGATACGTATCCTTTACGGCGGCAGTGTTAAGCCGGACAACATCGGCGCTCTGATGCTCAGAGAGAATGTTGACGGAGCACTGGTTGGCGGAGCCAGCCTCGTTGCGGAAGATTTTATAAAAATAATCAACTATTATAAATAACTCGGAGATCTTTTAATGTACACAGTAATTCTGGCAATCCATATCGTAATCTGTTTTCTGCTTATCCTTGCTGTCCTCATACAGTCCGGCAAGGGCTCTTCCCTCGGTTCAGCATTCGGCGGCGGAGCCGGCGACGTTTTCGGTCCCGGCGCACCGGTTAACATAATGAACAAGGTTACAACCGTTATCGCCATCATCTTTATGCTTACATCACTCACTCTGGCTGTTCTCTCCACACAGAAAACAACCAACAGTATCATGCAGAGCAACCCCGCGGGTCAGCAGGCTCCTGCCGAAACCAAAAAACCCGTTATCCCCATGGAGTCTAAGTAAGGTGATTAAAAAGTTTCTTGCCGTACTGCTTGTTTTTGCCGTTTTCGGCTGCGGGCAGAAAAAATCGGACAGCGGCGCAGAGCCGGAAGTGTCACGTAAACGCGACATTCCAAATGCGGTTTACGGGGACGCAGTTGTTGTTTCAATGCTTGGCGATGCTACGGGGCTTATCTATAACATAACCTCCGATTCCGCATCACACGACGTAGCGGGTAAGATTTACAACGGTCTGGTGCGATACGACAAGAACATGAACATAGTCGGCGACCTGGCGGACAGCTGGGAGATTGTTGACGACGGAAAGGGCATCATCTTTCACCTGAATCAGGATGTGAGATGGCACGACGGTAAACCCTTTACAGCGGATGACGTAGAGTTCACCTACAAATTCATGATAGACGACAAGACCCCCACCTCTTATGATGCGGACTTCAGACTTGTCAGCAAATTTGAAGTTATAGACAAATATACAGTAAAGGTTTCGTACAACGAGCCCTTTGCTCCGGCGCTCATAAGCTGGGGGATGCCCGTTCTGCCCAAGCATCTTTTACAGGGGCAGGACGTTAAAAAGTCCCCTCTGCTCAGAAGACCGGTGGGTACAGGTCCTTACAAGTTTCTTGAATGGAAGGCGGGTGATTCAATCACTCTTGTTGCAAACGATGACTATTTCCTCGGAAGACCTTATCTCGACAGATACACCTTCCGCGTTATTCCGGATACTGCAACGACGTTCCTTGAACTTCTGAACGGGAGCATTGACATAATGGGGCTTTCCCCGCTGCAATGGTCAAAGCAAACGGACAGCAACCCAAGGTTTACAAGCCAATACAATAAACACACGTATCTGGCATCCAGCTATGACTATGTGGGATACAACCAGAAAAAACCTATGTTTCAGGACAAACGCGTCCGTCAGGCGCTTTCATACGCAACACCTAAGCAGGACATTATAAACGGTCTCCAGTTCGGGCTTGGCGTTGAGGCGACCGGACCCTATAAACCCGGTACGATCTGGTATAACCCCAACGTAAAAAAGTACGAATATAACATTGAAACTGCTAAAAAGCTCCTTGCTCAGGCAGGATATAAAGACACCAACGGTGACGGCATAGTCGAAAAGGACGGTAAGCCGCTGAAATTCGAACTGATAACTAATCAGGGAAATAGCGTACGCACCAGCATCTGCGAAGTTCTGCAAAAAAGCTGGGAGAAAATAGGCGTTAAGGTTGATATCCGCGTCCTTGAGTGGGCTACATTCATAAACGAATACATAAACAAACAGAAATTCGATGCGGTTGTGCTCGGTTGGAACATTCTGAACGACCCCGACCTCTATGATGTGTGGTATTCAGGCAACTGCGGCGGACAGAAGCTGAACTTCATATGCTATCAGAATAAAGATCTGGACGCACTGCTCATAGAAGGACGCAAAGAGTTCGACCCTCAAAAACGTAAGGAATACTACTTCAAAGTTCAGGAAATTCTGGCTGAAGACCAGCCTTATACTTTTCTTATGGTTCCCAATGCCCTTGTTGCAGTGAGCAAGCGCTTTAACGAAGTGCGTCCCGCTCCGGCAGGCATAGGGTACAATGAGGAAGACTGGTGGGTTGAGAAGGACAAACAGAAATACAGCTTCCAGAAGTAAGAGTTACAAATGCTCAGATACATAGCCGCAAGACTCGCAGGGATGGTACCGCTGCTCTTCGGCATCACCCTCATCTGCTTTTTTGTGATTCATCTCGCTCCGGGCGACCCCGCGCAGTTTCTTGCGTCCATGAATCCGAAGTTCTCGGAGACAGCATACCAGAAGTTTGAAAAGATGTACGGGCTGGATAAACCACTGCCTGAACAATACCTCATTTGGCTTAAACGGGTTGTGGTGCTGGATTTCGGTGAATCGTTCAGTCAGGACGGCAAGACAGTAACCGCAAAGATACTGGAACGTATGCCTGTAACGATATATCTGAACGTGATGGGTATGCTGCTCATATTCCTGATTGCTCTGCCGCTGGGTGTCTGGTCGGCGTATAAACAGAACAGTATGTTCGACAAGAGCGTAACGGTGTTCGTATTTATAGGTTTTGCAGTACCAACTTTCTGGCTGGCACTCCTCTGCATGTATTATTTCGGTGTGATCAAGGGCTGGCTGCCTATATCGGGTCTCACTTCATATAATTTCGATCAGCTTTCGGTTAGCGGCAAAATATGGGATGTTGCATGGCATTCTTTTCTGCCCGTCCTGTTGTCAGTTTTCGGCGGATTGGCGGGGTTAAGCCGTTTTGCCAGAAACTCCATGCTTGAGGTGCTGGGTGAAGACTACATAACCAGCGCTAGGGCAAGGGGACTTTCCGAGCGCAGAGTCGTGTTTAAACACGCTCTCAAAAACGCCATACTCCCTGTCGTCACTATACTGGGGCTTTCCATTCCCGGACTCATCGGAGGAAGTGTTATTTTTGAATCAATATTCGGAATTGCCGGCATGGGTCAGCTTTTCTATCAGGCGGTTATGATGCGGGATTACCCCGTTGTCATGGGTATACTGGTGATGGGTGCAGTGTTGACGCTTATCGGGAACCTGATTGCTGATATATGCTACGGTCTTGTGGATCCGAGGATACGATATGGCAAAAAATAGGTTGCTCGGCAAGGTTAAAGGGAGTTATCTATTCTATTCAGGGCTGGCAGTGGTGCTGTTTTTCATAGTTCTTGCTGTTTTCGCGCCTGTTATAGCTACATATGACCCGACCGCAATAGACCTTAATAATATATTTGCCGCCCCGTCCGCGCAGCATTTTTTCGGCACAGATGAACTTGGCAGAGACGTTTTCAGCCGTATAGTCTACGGCAGCCGCATCTCTCTGTTCGTTGGGTTTGTGGCTGTGGGTATCTCGCTTATTATAGGTGTTTTTCTCGGACTGATAGCCGGATATTTCGGCGGCTGGACAGATATACTCATAATGCGTATTGTTGATATAATGCTCTGTTTCCCCGCTTTTTTCCTCATTCTTGCAGTAATCGCATTTCTTAACCCGTCTGTGTTCAACGTGATGGCTGTCATAGGACTTACCGGATGGATGGGCGTGACCCGTCTGGTTCGGGCTGAGGTTATGAGCGTTAAAACACGAGATTACATAACTGCTGCTCAGGTTCAGGGACTTTCCGGCAGGATAATCATGTTCAAACATATACTTCCGAACGTAATGACTCCGATATTTGTAACTGCGACGCTTGGCATTGCGGGCGCAATACTCACCGAAAGCTCACTGAGCTTCCTCGGATTGGGCGTCCAGCCACCTACCCCTTCATGGGGTAACATTCTCACGGCGGGCAAGGACAATATCATGTTCGCATGGTGGCTTTCCATGTTTCCCGGTCTCGCCATATTTATCACTGTTCTTGGGTATAACCTTCTGGGTGAAGGTCTGCGGGATATTATGGACCCTAAAAATTAACGTCTTGGCGGTTCGATGTTCATGAGAACGGAGACATCAGCCTTAACTAGCTTACATCTCTGCACAGCCTCTTCCAAAGAAAGATTGTAGCCGTCCCGTATATCCGAAAGGGTGTTTGCGAGGAAAAGGGCTTCGACACACGCCCTCGTATTTGCAGATGCAAGCTCAGGGGTATGATGAAAAAGAGCCGATTCAACGGCGTACTGGTTAAAATTCCACATTTTCAGAAAATATGCGCCTACTTCTGCATGGTTAACGGAGAAGTTTCCGGACTCTTGCTCGCATGTGAAATAATCAGTATTGGGATTTTCTCTTCTGTATGCGGATATGCTCTGAAACTCAAGAGGAAAGAACACGAGCTGAATGATTTTCCCTATATCATGAATTATGCCCACTGAGTTGTTCAGGGGAGAAAGAGAGCACTCTTTGTATAGGTGGGAGATACTGTTCAGGTAATAGTTGGTTTCAACCGAATGCTTGACCGTCGTTTCAAAATAATGGTTCTGCTCGGCAGTCATATTAAGGTTTGCGGACAACGAGTGCATAAGCACTATGTCTTTAACAGTATTAAGCCCCATAAAAATGATGGCTTTTTCCACTGAAGTACCGGCAAAACTGCCGTAAAAAGCGGAGTTTGCAACGTGAAGTATTTTTGAGGTAAGGGTAACGTCACCCGATACTATCTGCGCAATCTTGCTTAGAGGAAGATCATTGTTGAGAGCGTTCATCAGGGCTTCGTAAACATTCATAACTATAGGAAAGCTGTTGGAACCGTTGTGTATCTGGTGGATTCTTCTGTTGTCCATGCTGGTGTGCACGCGCGCCATGTCTGCGAGTTTTGCCATGATGAGCTGTCTGTTTGAAGATGAATCTATGTATGCGCAGGCTATGCCTTTTATGATAGCTTTAACGATTGTGTCTTCGTTGGCACTGTTGCCGACAATAAGTCTTGTTGAGAAACTGTTCAGGGACGCAGCATATTGAAGGAATTTTATTCCGTCAGTTCCGTCCAGATCGAACTCTGAAACAATTATATCAAAATTTCTTTTCGTAAGCAGGTCGTATGCTTCTTCGGTATTTGCCGCAATGGTCATGTCAAAACGGAGGGTTCCGAGAACCTCTTTAACATCCATGCAGGCTCGGCTGTGGTTGCATAAGATCAGCAGGGAAATATCAGGGTGTGTCATATGTTTTCTCTCATTTGAGTATAGAACATTTGTTATGGTTTGGAAAGGGATTATAGATTTATGTTGGTCAATTTGTGAAAGTTTGCAAAGAACGCCTGACCAAGTGAGATGCATCCGTCGTTGGGCGGGACCTTTGAGTGCAGGCTAAGGCGGACAGGGCTTTGAGCAAAGAGTGAAACAAGTCTGCGCACAATGAAAATATTCTGGAACACGCCGCCTGAAATAACGGCGTCGGTGACGTTGTTTTCACTGCACAATCTGACAGTCTGGCGGAATATCCAGTCTGCAAATCCGTTATGAAAGGCGGAGGCTATGAGCTGTCTGTCAGTCCCTTTTCGCAGGTCTTCAAGTACACAGGAGAAAAGCGCATCAGGGGATGAAACATGGTAGGTTATGTTGATATCGTTGCACAATCCCTCAAGTTTCATAGCAGCGTGCGCTTCGAAAAGGTTCACAGGTGTTCCGGTGATGAGTGCGCCGACACTCTCAAACATTCTGCCGGTGCTGGTGGTGGCAATGCAGTTAATGTTCTTATCCGCCATGGTCTTTATCAGGCTTATATCTTTATCGGAAAGTCCTGTGTTTGAAACTAAAATATCAAGATTGTCCTCAAGCAGCCCGAAACTGTTAAGATATGATACCAGCATCCGCGCGGGGTTCTTTGCCGCCGCGTCCATGCCTGGCTGCGGAACCGGAGGAAGATGGAGGGCGCGTGAGATGTTCATGTCCTTCATAACGAAGAATTCTCCGCCCCAGATGGTGCGGTCGGTGCCAAGACCCGTGCCGTCAAGGATTATACCGACAACGTTGTCTTTGAGTCCGTTCTCCGCCATACATGCGAACATATGAGCAAGATGGTGCTGAACCTCTATTGTCTCTATGCCCAGAGAGCGGGCATACCGTGTGCCGTGGTAATCCGGGTGCAGATCGCATACAACTATTTCGGTGGTAAGACCGTAAAGTGATTCCATCTTTTTGACGGTTTCGTCGTAAAATCCGCAGGTTTCCGGATTGTCAAGATCGCCTATGTATTGGCTGACGAATCCGTAGCCGTCCTTTGCCAGAGTTATTGTACTTTTCAGGTGCGCGCCGGCACCGAGAACACATCTTTCAGAGACTGAAGGCAATATCACAGGATAGGGCGCAAAACCTCTGGCGCGTCTCATTATGTATGGGAATCCGTTTACAATTGCGGCGAGGGAATCGTCGCAACGGTTGTGGATGGGTCTGTTGTGATGGAGAAAGTGTTCCGTAAAGACAGTAAGTGCTTTTTCAGCTTCTTCAGCATCTTTGGCGATTGGTTCATCTTTCAGGTTTCCGCTGGTGGCAACGATGAATTTTGTTTTCAGGTACTTCAGCAGCACCATGTGCAGCGGCGTGTATGCAGTCATATAGCCAACAGCTTTTGACATGGGACAGACAAGAGGACTGAGCAGAGGGTTTTCACATTCAAGAACAACTATGGGAGCGGATTGGCTGAAAATGAGGTTTTTTTCAGGCAGGGATATATTCAGCGCTTCTATGGTCTCAGGCAGAGCCATCACAGCCAAAGGTTTATCTGGACGTTTTTTCAGTTCACGCAGTTTTTGAATGGGTGTGTCGTTCGTTGCGTCGCATATAAGATGATAACCGCCAAGTCCTTTAACGGCGACAAGCTCACCTTCGTCAATCAGTTCTGCAACGGCATGTATGGCATCAATTCCAGTCAGGTTCCGATAGCTTACCGATGGTCCGCATACCGGGCAGGCGTTTGGCTGTGCATGGAAACGTCTGTCGGCGGGGTTTTCATATTCTGTCTGACAATCAGGGCACATAGTGAACTCTGACATCACAGTGCGCGGTCTGTCGTATGGCATATCAAGCATTATGGTGTAGCGGGGACCGCAGTCGGTACAGTTGGTGAACGGGTATTCGAACCGCCTTCCGGAAGGATCCAGAATATCTTTTGTGCAGTTGGGACAAATGGCGGTATCCGGTGGAACAAGAGAGAGTCCGCCTGAATGAACGGATTTTTCTATGGTGAAGCTGTCGAACAGCACTCTTTCAGTTTCATGAACGGAGCTTTCAGTTATATGGGAAAGGGGTGGAGCATTCTTGATTATTTCTTTGAGGAAATCCTCAGCTTCATTAAATGTCTGCGCGTTTATTTGCACCTCTACACCGTTTCCGCTGTTGACAACAGCACCTTTAATCCCTCCGGATACGGCGAGATTATAAACAAACGGGCGGAAGCCGACTCCCTGAACTATTCCGTTGATGTGTATTGTGAACGTTTTCATTTGCGCCAGAACATAGGAGTGAACAGAACTATAACGGTGTATATCTCAAGCCTGCCTATTAGCATCGCTGCACTGAGCACCCATTTGACATATTCAGGGAAGAAAGCGAAATTTTCCGTAGGACCGATAAGTCCGAAGCCTGGACCTATGTTGCCAAGGGTTGTGAGCGCTGCGGAGAACGCCGTGGTGATATCCACTCCTGATGTAGAGACTATCAGGGTTACTATGAGCGCAGTTGTTATATACAGAAAGAAAAACCCGCTTATGGCGTATACTATATTTTTTTTGACAGGCTGCCCGTTGATTCGAAGAGCGAAAACCGCACGCGGGTGAATCAGGTATTTCATCTCATTCAGCCCCTGTTTCAGCAGAGTAATTATCCGTATGACCTTTATACCGCCTCCGGTGGAGCCGGAACACCCGCCCACGAACATAAGGAGGAAAAGTACAGTCTGCGCCAGAAAAGGCCATTTCTCGTAATCGTCCGTGGCAAACCCTGTGGTTGTTATGAAGCTGGCGACCTGAAAGCTGGCATAGCGGAAACTGGTCATGAAATCGTTGTACACTGTGCCTGTCAGAGAATATGCGGCAATAAGTGTCGCTATGGCAACTATACTGAGATAGGTTTTAAGTTCGGAATCCGCGAAAACAGGCTTAAAGTTTCCCGTGAGAAAGCGGAAATGCAGTGAGAAGTTAAGCCCCGAAAGGAGCATGAAAACTGTTATCACATAGTCTATGTATGCGGAGTTGTAATGCTGTACGCTGGTGTTTTTTGTGCCGAACCCGCCCGTTGCAACTGTTGCAAAGGTGTGGTTCAGTGAATCAAAAAGGCTCATGCCGCCAAGCATAAGCAGCACGGTTTCAGCGATTGTAAAGAAAAGGTAGATAAACCACAGATATTTTGCAGTTTCAGTTATCCTTGGCGTCAGTTTGTCCACTGTCGGTCCGGGTGCTTCCGCCTGAATAAGCTGCATACCTCCGATACCCAGTAGCGGCAGAACCGCAACGGCGAGAACAACGATACCCATACCGCCCAACCAGTGTGTGAGCGAGCGCCAGAAAAGTATGGATCTGGGAAGCGCCTCGATATCTGTCATGATGGTTGCGCCTGTCGTGGAGAAGCCTGAAATAGTTTCGAAGACTGCGTCTGCATAAGTAGGCACAACGCCTGAGATGTGGTATGGCAGCGCCCCAACAAGAACGGCGGCAACCCAGCTTGCAGTTACAAGGAGAAAACCGTCCTTTGTGGAAAGGTTTTTCGGCTTTTCATCTTTAAGAAAATAAAGAGCCACGGCGCCCACGCTTATAAGCAGGCTGCCGGATATGAAAAAGCTGTTCGTAGCGTAGCTCTCACCGAACCAAATGGCGAGCGCTCCGCACATAAGGTGGAAAGCGGCTATTATCACCTGAAGTATGGCGATTGTTTTTATTATTGCCCTGTAATGCATGGCTTACTCAGAAAAGAACGGCTGGAGCGATTCCGCGGTGTTTCCGGCGGAAAAGGTCAGCGCTATGTCGCCTGACTGCATGATGAAATTGCCGTCGGGGATGTAGGTGTTGTTTTTTCTTGCGACCGCGATCACAAGGCTTCCTTTCGGGAGTTTGATATCCTTCAGAGGTTTTTCGGTTACGTCTGAACCGTGTGCTACGAAAAATTCCGCAACCTCCGCCATTCCGTTGAGCACCTTTATGACGCTTTTGATATTGCCTTTTCGGATATATTTCAGGATGGCGTTTACCGAGCTTACTTTCGGGCTGACGGTGGAATCTATGCCGAGATCGTCGGAAATAGTTATGTAGTTGCTTTTATTTACAAGCGCAACGGCGCGTTTGATACCTTTTGATTTGCCGTATATAGCAGCGAGAATATTCAGTTCCTCGTTATGGGTCGTGCAGATTATGGCGTCGGTGCCGAAGAGCTGTTCGTCTTCGAATATGCTTTCGTCTGATATGTCTGCGTTAAGCACCAGCGCGTTCGGAAAATCCGCCGTAAGGCTTTTGCATATCTCGTAATCCTTATCGATTATCTTGACGCTTTTGCCCTGTTTCAGTAGCATATCGGCAACGTGGTGTCCTATGTTTCCGCCGCCGAGAATGACGATGGATTTCAGCTTTTTGCCGTGCATCCCCACTTTTTTCAGCATCCTTACGAAACTTCTGGAAGATGCCACGAGATAGATGTGGTCTTTATCAAGAATAACGGTGTCGCCGTCGGGTATAACTATCTCTTCGTCGCGCATGATGCCTGCGATGAGAAACTCCTCTTTCAGGTCGCGTTTTATGTCTTTAAGTGTCTTTCCGCAGAAGAAGGATTCGTCGTCAACGATGATGTCTCTTAGCTGGATGTTAACATCCTCGAACAGGAAGATGTCGCTCGTGGCACCGTGCTGAACTGTGGATACGATTGTCTTTGCCGCCTCTATTTCAGGGTTGACGACATAGTCCACCCCTGCCAGAGCGGTTCCGAACATTCTGCGTTTGGAATAGCTTACATTGCGTACGCGGGCAATTTTGACAGGCACTTCGAATTCACTGGCGACGATGAAACAGGTGATCATGTTTACTTCGTCAAAGTCCGTTGCGCTGATGAAGGCGTCGGCATTGTCTATGCCCGCCTCTTTCAGTATGTCGGGGTTTGTGGCTTCGCCTGTAACGACAAGACAGTCCAGATGTGACGAGGCGTACTTTGCCCGTGCGGGATTCTTTTCAACCAGGACAACGTCCTTGCCTTCGTTTATAAGGGAGGATGCGATATGAAAACCGACCTCTCCGGCGCCTGCGACCACTATTTTCATATCAAAAGCCTACTATATTACAGTTGTAAACTCAACATAATTGTTTTATCCTTTACTCCATGCTGAATAAGGATTTTATCGCCAAATACACCACTGTTTTCGGCAGCGATGCCGAAAGATTTTTCGAAACGCTGGTTCGTGAAAAGAGCCGCCACATAAGGCTTGCCTGTGCCAGACACGCCGATTATCTGAAAGAGCTTACGGAACTTTCCATAGGTTTTGAACCTTCGGAGATACCGTCTGTTTACAGGATAACTGATAATGCGGAAAAACTTACGGAGACGATAGGCTTTCAGACGGGCGGGTTTTACATCATGAACCCCTCTTCCGTATTCACCGCAAGGGTTCTCACGTCCCTTATGCCGGATTACCCGTATATTCTAGATGTTGCCAGCGCTCCGGGCGGCAAGACTTGCGCCATCGCGGATATTCTGAAAAACCGCTGCGCTGTAATAGCCAACGAACCTTCGCCTAAACGTCTTAAATCATTACATTTCAACATAGAAAAATACGGAAGCTATTCCGTTCGCACAGTGAGTATGGACGGACGCAGCCTGCACAAGGTGTTTGACGGATTTTTCGACGGTATCCTGCTGGACGCGCCATGCAGCAATGAAAACAAGATTGGTAGGAACAAAACTGTCAATGCCGAATGGTCGCAGGAGCTTACTGAACGCATGGCTAAGTTGCAGAAGGAGATAGCGGATTCCGCCTTCGTTTCCCTTAAAGAGGGAGGCGTCATGGTTTATTCCACCTGCACGTTCGCCGTTGAGGAGAACGAGGCGGTGGTAAGGCACCTGCTGGACAGTTTTGATTGTGAACCGGTGGATATAAACAACGGTCAGTATACGAAAGGGATAAGCGGGGACAGCGAAGTGGACGACAAAGTCATCCGTTTTTTGCCCCATCTGGACGAATACGACGGATTTTTCATCGCCGCCATCCGCAAAAAAGGCAAACCGTCATCGGGCGGCAGCTTTGTGCGTTTTAAACCGGACAAAGAGGTTAACGAATTTTTCACGGAGTTTCCGGAATATGCCGAAGTTTATGAAAAGGGCGGTTCAAAGTTTCTGACCACCCGCATGGACAGAAGCATAAACTTCAAGAATAACGGAATAATGCTGTTTAAGAGAGAGGGTGAGCTTACCTCTCAGGCGCTTTGGCAGCTTGCGGACATCGTTAAAGACGATATAAAGTCACATATCGGTTATAATAATGCGCTGAGGTACCTGAAAGGGTTTGACATAGACATGCCCGCTGACTATCATGGCGGGGCTGTTTTTTATGATAGCATACCCGTAGGAATGTCGAAACCTGTTCAGGGTATGCTCAAAAATAAACTGGACAGATATTTCCTCTACGGAAAAAATATTGAATGGTAGGTTTATGAAAAAGTTTCTGATTATTCTGCTGGTCTTATTCGCCTCATGTGCATTTGCGGCAAACACAATAATTAATGTTGCGGCACAAAAGGGAGAGAGTTTTAACGCTGTCATCGTTGAAAAAGACAAGAGAAAACTGCACGTCGTGCGCGTTACGGGCGACGGGGTCTCAATCATAAAATCGGTTAATGTGCTTGTCGGCAAGGGAAACGGGGACAAGGCTTCCCGCGGCGACCTCAAAACTCCGGAAGGTGTTTACAGGATTACAAGTTTCCTTTCAGGTCAGCGCCTCATAGAAATGTACGGAAAAGAGACCGCGAAGATTTACGGTTTCGGAGCCTTTCCGCTGAACTATCCCAACCTGCTTGATAACCTTAACGGAAAGACGGGCGGCGGGATATGGCTCCACGGAAAAGAGGACAACAGACAGGACCCTGCTACAAAGGGTTGTGTGGCTCTGGACAATCCGGACATACGCGGACTTTCTCAGTATTTTAAACCGGGTACGCCTGTCATCATAACAAGAAACGCACTGGTAGGCACTCCGCAGACATACAGACAGTCTTATGACACCGCCAGAGCCGCTGTTAACGAATTTATAAACTCATGGCAGGCGAACAATTTTGACAGATTTAAGAACTCATACGGAAAAGGTTTCCGTTCAAAAGACGGTAAGAGTTTGCAGGCATATCTGAATTATAAAAAATATCTGATGGATACCTATCCGGACAGAAAGATTGCTGCGGACAACTTCCGCATCTTCCATGAGTCTAAGGACGAAGTTGTGGCACAGTTCGACCAGTATTATTCCGCAGCAAATATGACCGTTTACGGTCGCAAGACCCTCTATTTCCGCAACGAGGGCGGGCAGCTCAAGATAGTTGCGGAAGATTTCGAACAGATGAAGGGCGGAAATGTTAAACTGGCTGCGAAGGCACAGGAAAGCAAACCTGTTCTGCCGGAGCTTGCGGAAAAACCGAAAGAACAGCCTAAAAAACCTGAACCTGTGGTTGTTGCCTCTGCTAAACCGGCACCGAAAAAGGAACCTGTGAAAGAAACTGTTAAAGAGACTCCGAAAGAGACAGTTAAGCCCATCTCTGAAAAGATTATAGCGCAGGTTGAGCCGGAGAAGGCAGTGCCTGTGAAACCTGAAATTCAGGAGACAGCGGAACAGTCCGAGCCTGAAAAAATTCTGGAAGACAATATGACCGACATCCGCGAAACCGCTGCGGCACTTCTGGACGGCTGGCAGACAGCATGGGAAAGCAGAAATATAGACGAATACATGTCCTACTATTCAGCAAAGTTCAAAAGCGGACGCATGAACTTTGACGCATGGAAAAAGGACAAGGGCGGCAAATTCGTCAGGATAGCTTCAATTACCGTGACCTTCGAAGATGTTAAAGTGGAGATGGGCAAAGACGACACCGTTGTTGTTACCTTCACACAGAAATATACAGGCGATACCTACAGCGATACTGGTATCAAAACTCTTATACTTGAAAACGGCGACAGCGGACTCCGTATAGTCTCCGAAAACTGGAGATCAAAATGAGAAAACTTTTATTGATTATTGTCACGCTTTTGACGGTGGTTTCCGCATACGCCCAGACAAGACCCTATACGAAAATTGAGAACTATTTCAAAGGCACTGATTACGAATTACAGGTCTATAAAATTTACGGACGGCTGGACGGTCCCACAATGCTTATCCTCGGCGGTATACAGGGCGACGAGCCGGGCGGATTCCTTTCTGCGGATTTATACTCTGACCTGCGGCTTGAAAAAGGCAATCTTATAGTTATCCCCAGAGCAAATTTTAAATCTGTCATCCTGTTTGACAGAGGACCAGACGGCGATATGAACCGCAGATTTCTGGACGAACCGGAAAGGTTTGAGATGGACAAGGTTGTGTCCGTTGTCAAAAAACTTATGAAGGAATCCAATGTGTTCCTCAACCTGCACGACGGCTGGGGGTATCATAACCCCGTTTATGTGGATGCAAACCGTAACCCCAACAGGTTCGGTCAGTCCGTCATCACCGATGCGGATACATATAAATGCGGCAACGGCAAGGTCATAGACCTGAAAAGCCATGCCATCGACGTTATTGAAACTGTAAACTCAAAGATAGATGATGAAAAATATCACCTGCACTATTTCAACACTGATACTGCAAACCCGAAAACGCCTTTCAGCGATATGCGTAAAACTGCCACCTATTACGCTGTTAAGCAATATTGTATCCCCGCCTATGGGATAGAATCGTCAAAGAATCTGCCCAGTGTTGAACTGAAAGTGCTCTATCATAACTACGCAGTCAATGAGTTCATGAAGATATACGGCATAGTGCCTGAAGTGCCCTCCATAATCCTTGAAAAACCGAGATTTGATTACGCTATTATAGCCGTGAACGATGAACCTAAAAAAGTAGACAGAGGCGAAACCCTTTATGTGAGCAGGGGTGACGTGATAGAACTGAGGCACATTGAATCAAATTATGAAAGAGGCGTATCAGGCGACCTTCTGGGATACGGAACACTGAACGACCTTAATTCAAAATTTGTCATAAAGAGTAATTCGGTTCTCCAGTTCCGCAAGGATAACGGAAAGATAGGCAATATTAATATTGTCGTTGCGAAAGCACCCAAGGTTCCGGCTCCGGCACCTGTTGTGCCTGCCAAACCCGTTGTTGCTCCGGAACCTGTGAAACCTGCTGAACCTGTTGTTCAGGCACCTGTATCAGGTTATTCATTCAGCGTAAAGGTGAACGGCAAGGCATCCGTCGTTTCCAACGGAGACACTCTTACTGTGCCTGTCGGTACAAAGCTCGAACTTATCGCACTCTTACAGGACGGAGCGGACACAGGAATGTCAGTTAACCTGAAAGGATACGTTCCGTCGTTCAGCGTTGTTAACGATGGCGACGACAGAGGCTATGTCATAAATCTCCAGCCAAAACGCTTTATGACCAAATACGCGGAGGACAGTGCAAAGATGCTCTACCCCGTTGTCGTTACTAAGGACAGAGTTGAGATAGCTAAATTCTGGGTGAAAATGAGATGAGCCGCGTTCGCGCAAGGGTGTACGGGCTGGTGCAGGGCGTAGGATACCGCGCTTCAGTGCACAGACGTATTGCCAGTCTGGCTGTGACAGGTTATGTGCGAAACATGCCGGACGGTTCGGTTGAACTTGATATCACGGGTGAAAGTTCGGATGTTGAGGCGGCGCTTGCCGAAGCGAAAGAGGGTTCGCCCTTTTCGTCGGTTGAGCGTATCGAAACGGAGACGCTGAATGGCGATTCCGGTTACGCTGGGTTCGTAATAGAAAGATAAAATCGTTCTTGCGAACGTATGTGAAAAGTAATATAGTTTTAAAACCGTGGGGGTGCCCAAAGCGGCTGAGATATACCCCTAAGACCTGATTCGGGTAATGCCGACGTAGGGAACGGACATTTAGCAAGGCTTTATGACCCCGTTTCGGCATTTGTCCGGAACGGGGTTTTTTGTTAAGGAGTTAAACATGACACAACTTGAGGCGGCGAAAAAAGGAATCATAACACCGGAGATAGCAAAGGTTGCGGCAGATGAGTTTATAGACGTTAACGAACTTTCAAACCTCATAGCGGAGGGCAAGGTCGTTATCCCCAAGAATATAAACAGAAATTTTGACGTACGCGGAATCGGCAGAAAACTGAGAACAAAGGTAAACGCAAATATCGGCACGTCAGGTGACTGTCCGTTTCTCGACGTGGAGCTTAAAAAGCTGGATGCGGCTGTCCGCGCCGGAACAGACAGCGTTATGGATCTCTCCACAGGCGGCGACCTGAACGAGATACGCAGACAGATAGAGAAGAACTGCCCCGTTATGCTGGGTACGGTTCCGATATACGCAGTTGCTGCGGAGCTCGCCATGAAAGACCTCACCACAGATAAAATTGACGAGGAAGTGCTCCTGCGCAACATAGAGAAACAGTGCCGCGAGGGCGTGGACTACATCACCGTTCACTGCGGGATAACAAAGGAATCCGTTGCCAGAATGGACAACAGCGACCGCGTATGCGGAATAGTTTCCCGCGGCGGCTCTATCCTTGCCAACTGGATACGCACCCACAAAAAAGAGAACCCCCTTTACGAATATTACGATGAACTGCTTAAAATAGCATACAAATACGACGTTACACTGAGCCTCGGCGACGGTTTCCGTCCCGGCGCGACGGCTGACGCAACGGACAGACCCCAGATAGACGAGCTTATCATTCTCGGCGAGCTGGCAAAGCGCGCCTATGACAAGAACGTTCAGGTTATGATAGAGGGTCCCGGACACGTGCCCCTCAGCCAGATAGCCACAAACATGATGCTCCAGAAGCGCCTTTGCAACGAAGCGCCCTTCTATATCCTCGGACCGCTCCCCACTGACATAGGCGCGGGATACGATCATATCACCGCCGCCATCGGCGGAGCCATCGCAGGTGCCGCAGGTGCGGATTTCCTTTGCTATGTAACACCTGCCGAGCACCTTTGTCTCCCTGACGAGGACGACGTTTATCAGGGCGTTATGGCATCCCGACTCGCAGGACACATCGCCGATATGGAAAAGGGAGTGCCCGGAGCCATTGAACGCAACAGGCAGATGAGCATCGCCAGAAAGGAACTGGACTGGGAACGCCAGTTCGAGCTTGCTCTCGACCCTGAAACGGCAAGAAAAAAATTCAAGCGCAATCACGACATGGGTTCATGCTCCATGTGCGGGAAGCTGTGCGCGGTTAAAATAGACAAGAAACTGTGATGAAAAACCATTTAAAGCTCTACCTCGTTCTCGAAACGCAGATGCTGAAAAAACCTCTGGAAGTGTTCATTCCAGAAGTGGTGAAAAACGGCGTTACTGCGGTTCAGCTTCGCGATAAGGGGATGACTGCAAGAGAACAGTATGAGACCGGGCTTAAACTTATGGAACTTCTTACAGGCACCGACGTTCTCTTCGTTGTCAACGACAGGATAGACCTCGCCCGCTGTCTCGGCGCGCGTGCTGTGCATCTCGGCGTTAAGGATATTCCTCTGAAAAGGGCGAAAGAGACCTATCCCGATATGCTGTACGGCTATTCGTGCAACACGAAAGAGGATATTGAGACTGCGAAACTTGCGGACTACATCGGTGTAGGACCCGCGTTCATGACGGGGACTAAAAAAGACCTTCGTCCGGTCATAGCGCCCGAAGGCATAGCGGAGCTGATAAAACTCACATCAAAGCCGGCCGTAGCCATCGGCGGTATAAATGCGGAGAATATACATACGCTTTACGGCTGCGGGCTGTCGGGTGTTGCTGTGTCCTCCTGTATATGCGCGGCGGAAGACCCCGCAAAAGCGGCGGCAGAACTGCGCGAAAAAACGGAAAAGTTATGAAAGAATTCTCTCTTATTGAGAGTTTGTCACATATGCTGGATAATAGCGGCATCGCCCTAGGGGTAGGCGACGATGCCGCCTTATTCGGCACTACACTTATTGCAAAAGACATCATGGCGGAGGGAGTGCATTTTACTTCCGGCGCGCCTTTCAGCCATATCATGCAGAAACTCCTCACAGCGAACGTCAGCGACATAGCCGCTATGGGCGGTGTGGCGAAATATGCACTTCTGGGGATAGCTGTTCCCGAAGGCAGGGAGATTTCCGCCGAGGATATAGTCAGACCGTTTGAATCATACGGCGTAAAACTTATCGGCGGGGACACGACATCCTCTGCGTCAGGGTTTTTTGTGTCGCTAACCATAGTCGGCGAGCGCAACGAATACGTTCTCACCCGTTCGGGTGCGAAAGTCGGCGACCTGCTGTTTCTTTCCAGACCCGCCGGACGCGTGCGTCAGCTTCTGGACAGAGAGGTTGCGGGTAACACCGATAACTATAACCACTATCTTGTGCGTGCCGAAACGGCGCTGGGGGATTTCCTCGGCAGAACCGGAATTGCAAACTCATGCATAGACGTGAGCGACGGCATAGGCAGAGACGCTTCCCATATAGCAGATAAAAGCGGCGTTAAGATTGTTGTGGAGCATTCAGAAGTGCCATACGATAATTTTTCCGTCGAATACGCCCTTGGTTCCGGCGAGGAATTTTCACTGCTGTTCACTGTTGCCCCTGACAGGGTGGATGAGCTGAAAGCGGCATATCCGTACGTTATACACATAGGGCGTGTGGAGGCTGGTTCCGGTGTCTGGCTTGAAAAGGACGGTCAGCTCACCGACATCTCAAACGTAGGTTACGAACACAGTTTTTAATGCCACTGTTTCATTTCTGAAATTTTTTCATCCTGCCGTAATCCGGCGGCGTTCTGAAATTGAACATCGAACAGGCGAAATAATAGAAAAGATCGCTCCACCAGTCACGGGTGAACTGCGGGTCTCTTATGAAGGTCATGGCGGTTTTCAGGGGTCTGCGGAAAATTTCGGCTATGGCTCCCGTCTGATTTGAAGGGTCGCGGAAACACTCCCAGTCACACTCGCGGCAATAAGGTTTGATGCGGATATCTTTTGTGTTAAGACGGGCGTACTCACCCAGATCATCACCGGAGCGGAATCCGCAGGGATAGGCGTGTCCGTTCACACTGTTGACGAAGAAATAGTCTATGCCTCCGTAACAGGCGAATCCGGCATCCTTTTCACCGGAATACTGACGCATCAGCATCCGCAGTGAGTTTCTGGGGGTGAAAATGCGTATCCTGCCGCGGAACTCCGGAATTGTATCATAAAGCGCTTTGAACAGCAGAAATTTTTCGGTGTCGTTGTAACAGACCATGTTGTCGGACGATTCCGCTTTATAAACTGCGCCCTCCTGCATACTCATGGGGTAGCAGGCGTTTGCGATTGTGAATCCCATAGACTCTGCAAAGCTGTAAAATTTCGCAAAGCCTTCTCTGTATGCCTCATAGAACCGGGCTTTATCAAAATCGCCGCTGTCTTTATCCACAGTCAGTTCACCGCGCACTATGGTTCTGTTTATGCCGAGATTGGCAGAAGGAAAAATCCCCTCTTCTCTGAAAACGGGCAGTGCCATGCGTATGCCGTCTGTGACGCCAGAAAGCCCGCGGTTGGTTTCGTGTTCCATTATGTCCCATGTGTCCAGACTTATCCAGAAGGTATAGAGCCCGCTCTGTTTCAGTCTCCTCGCAAATTCGCGCATACGGTCTGCAAAACCGGGCTTGTTCGCGCCCATAAACATGAAACCGTTTGTGCCGGTGCGGATAAAGGGTATATTTTTGTGATGTGCGTATGAGATACAGCTTAAAAGAGTCTCCTGAAAGAGGAAGGGTTCGCCCCCTGTGAAAGAGAGCGCCTTTACACGATTCTTTGCCGCCCGGTCGATTATCGCTATGATGCTGTCGCCTTCCAGTTTCGAACGTTTAAACTGTTCCTGTGTGCGCATACCGCACTGGGGACATTTCGCGTTGCACATGTCCGTGGTTTGTATTATGAGCTGTCCGGCTGTTCTGCCGCGCATCAGTGCGGGGAGATTGCTCACAACCTCCTTAAAAAGCCCCATCAGACGGCAAGTCTCCTTGATATAGCCGGTTTGGGAGCGTCCGAATCGGGTTTATGCACGAAAAGTTCTTCGAGAACCCTGTCCCAGTTGAAATGTTCGAGTACGTGTTCACGTGCATTGCGCCCGTAGTTTCTGTATGCGGCAATGTCTGTCTGCCAGAGTTCTATCATATAGGAAAGTTTTTGCGTCCAGTCTGAATAATCGCTCGCTCCGGCAACGAATCCTGTGAATTTGTCCTCTATAATTTCTTTGGGTCCGCCCATGTCCGACACTATGGCAGGGATGCCGCACGCCTGCGACTCAAGCACAACCATGCCGAATGTATCGGTGTTGCTGGGGAATACGAAGAGATCGCTCTGGGCATAGATTTCCGGCATTTTCGAGTGCTCTATCTCCCCTTTTACGATGATGTTGTCCCTGCCCCTGGCAAATTCTTCAACGCGGGGGCTGTAGGGTCCGTGTCCGGCGATAATTAGCCTTACTCTGTATCTCTTCTCAAGGTCGGTGAAGAGGTTCAGCAGGAAATCGATGTTCTTGTCCTGGGAAACCCTGCCTGCGTAGCAGAGGGTGAATACGTTGTCCGGTCTCTTGTCCATGGGACAGAAAAGACGCGCGTCTATGCCCCTTTTAAAAACGGACATCTTGTTTCTGTTTATTCCTCTGTCTTCGAGATAGTCGAGGTACTGTGCGGAGGTGGTCTTCAGTTCCGTAACGGAATCGAAAAACCATCTCGTATAGGCTTCCACAAGGTTTGACAGCGAGTCGTTATGGGTTATCTCTTTCGCCTCTTTGGTGAAGTCGGTGTGGTAGATGCCTGTCGATTTAACGGAAAGAAGTCTGGCGGCGAGAAGCCCCAGAAGCCCAACAGGTCCCGGAGTGGATATGAATACCTCGTCCGGCTCGAAGTCGTATATCTCTTCCAGAGCACGGATAACTGAGGGCACTTTTACGGTTATCTTTTCATAGTAGGGCAGTTTGAAAGTTTCTATGGGTTTCACGTTGATGAGATTCGGCGGGAGACGATGGTCAATTTCTTCCGGTGTCAGGCAGGAGATTATTTTCAGGTCATATCCTTTGTCATGTGCCATCTTCCCTATTGTGCGCAGGGTGACTGAGACACCGTTCAGGTCGTTTATGGTGTCTGTGAACCACAGGATGCGCTTGCGGACAGGAGTTGAACCGTAATTATAGCTCTCGTTGAGCTGATTGATAAGCTCTCTGTCCTTGTAAATCTGGTTAAATGAGCTGAAAAACGGAATAGACAGGAAGATTGCTGGAAGCGCGGTTGTTACGCTTCGGTAAAGGTCGTCCATGTTTATCTTTTCAATGTCCTTTGCCATGTGGGAGAACATCATGCGGAAATATTCGTCGGATATGTCGGATGCCTTATGGTATACCATGTTCAGCTTATGTTCTATGTTGTTGAAAGTTTCGTTCTGCATCTCCTGAATCAATTCAACGATAAGCTGGTTTATTTTTCCGGAGTTTTTCATCTTAAAGCCCTTCAGCTTAATACGCTCCATGAGTGACGGTTTTTCCTGTTCGAAGATATAGCCTGTTATCTTGCTGAAAAAACCTCCGGCGAAGTGGACGCTCTTCTTTGTACGGCTGAAATCGTGGGCTATCTTGTATACTGTAAATGCGAGTGAGTGGAAATCGCTGTAGCGCCCTGCGTGGCGACATTCTTTTTTTCGTATGCCCTCAACATATTCCTGAGGTGTCGAAGCGCGGGTGAGAGTGTAAGTTTTGCCGAGAAAAAGTCCTGCGTGGTCATCGGAACCAGCGGTAAAACCTTTTACCCATGGCGTGTCGCTTATTGGCTCTATGCGGTATCTTGTGTAAAGGTTTTCCATGGCAAGGGGTGTCAGGTTTTCCAGCGTGCGCACCCATGTCGTGTTGTGGAGTTTGCCCCTTCCGCCGTTGATGCCTTCGAAAACGTCGAAGAGCAGCATCAGTTTTTCGAGGTGGTTGAGAGCCAGCCGTCCGTTTACGCTGAACGTTGCGTGAGCGACAGAGTACGCAAGCCGCTGTTCCTTTATATAGTCACGGAACTGATATATGTCCCGTCTGAGCTTCTGAATCATTTCGAACTGTTTGTGGTTCAGTCCATACACAAGGATATGCATCTTGCATCCGTCTTCAGGGAAATATACGGTGGATTCCACACCTGTGAAAGTGTCCTGCGGATATTTTTCATTCAGGTAAACGGAAGCGTCAATACAGTTGTGGTCTGTGACTGTTACAAAATCCATTCCGCGGCTTTTCGCCGTCTGATAGATGAAATCCGGTTCCGTGTATGACTCGGCAGCCCCTATTCGCTGAAGAAACCATTCCGAAGGGTGTTTTGAGAATTTGGAGTGACAGTGCAAGTCCGCCTGTGCCATGTGCCGACCTCTCATATTTATAAAATGAGATTGCCGCGTCGCTTTCCGCTCCTCGCAAAGACCCCGTCTCTGCGAGAAAGCCTTCAGGCTGACGAAGCAGTCTCATATATTTTATTCTTTGCAATATATATGCCCGCCTTGTCAGCATAATTTCCCTGAAATGTCAGATTTTTGTTATAAATGCCCCCTGTTTTGAAATATTTGATGGATATATTGCAAAATACGCACCGTTTTTTAACATTTGATTGCTACTTTTCAAACATAAACTATGAGGTGTTTATGAACGCATTAAAGGAAAAGCTGGCTCCCGCAAACGTTAAAAAAGCGGTGGGCGTCATAAGGGACATTTCGAAGACTCTGCGTTTCCGCATACGCACATACCGCCCCAATACGAATTTGTGTGAGGACAACAGTAGATTTATTATCAAAATAATCGAAAACGGTGACGAGCTGATGGAGGTTTTACGTCTTAGGTATCAGGTATTTTACGGCGAATACGCATACAAGACCGACCTCTATGGCATAGACGTTGACAAATTTGACACTTTTTTCGACCATCTCGCCATAATTGACAAAAAAACAGGAAGACCTGTGGGCACATACAGACTGAACAGTACGAGATTTAACAAAAAGTTCTATTCCGAAAAAGAGTTCCATATGGACGAAATAAAAGAGCTTTCCGGACATAAAATAGAGCTTGGGCGCGCATGTGTACATCCGGACTATCGTAACGGTGCCACAATCGCTGCCCTATGGAAAGGGCTTGGTGCATACATGTCTATCACCGATTCAAGATACATGTTCGGCTGCTCCTCAATCCACTCCGACGATACGTTTCAGACGGCACTTATCCACCACTGGTTGCAAAACAGCGGATATCTTCCGGAAGAGTATGACAGGATAAGACCACGCGGCAAATTCAAAGACAAGAAATTCGACAGAATGGTGGAAAAAACAGGCGAAGAGCGTTTTGCCCCATTTCGCGAGGCGGCGGTGAACCTTGTTCCCCCTCTTCTGCTGTCGTACCTGAAAGCGGGCGGTTTCGTATGTGGAAAACCGGCATATGACAAGGCGTTCAAGTGCTACGACTATCTGACGCTTATAGATCGGAAAAAGATGGATCCTGCTTTTGTCAGGAAATTCCTTAAATAACATGTTTAAGGCATACCGTCTTGCCGGCGTGAGTTTTTTGTTTTGTGTTTTTATCATCGGAGCGCTGATTCTGCGGTTTTATGCCGTAAACAGTGTGAACCGCCGCAGAGTATCCGTCTGGTGGACTTCCGTTATGTGTCGTACAGGGTGCAGGTTCCTTGGTATTCGTGTCGGCGCTGAAAATGCGGCAAAAGTTGACGGGTGCGGCAGACTTATGGTGTGCAACCATATGTCTTATATTGATATTCTGGCTATATCCTCTGTGCGTCCTTCGGTTTTCATATCTTCTGTGGAGATGGAGAAGACCTTTTTTCTGGGTTTTCTGGCGCGCATAGGCGGAACTTTCTTTGTGGAGCGGCGTAACGTCCGCAACATAAAGGGCGAGCTGGACGGCATAACGGAGATAATTTTGCAGGGTTTCAATGTTGTGTTGTTTCCGGAGGGGACCTCAACCGACGGGTCGAAGATTCTTCCGTTTCGCTCTTCTTTTCTTGCCGGTGCTTCGGAGGCGGGTGTAGAGGTTGTACCTGTTTGCCTGAAATATTCAAAAATAAACGACAGAGTGTTTTCATCTGAGAACTGCGATCTTGTCTGCTGGTATGGTGACATGGGTTTTGCGCCACATTTCATGCGTTTCATTTCAGTGCGCAGAACAGAGGTTGACATAGCTTTTATGGGCGGGCTGAACAGCCTTGAACACGATAGAAAATACATCACACGCCGCGCGCAGGAACTCATCGAATCGGTATATTTCACAGCATCCTGAAATTCCTTTTAACTCTTCACATTTAACGGCTATACTGTATAATATTATTCTACGGAGGATTTGCCGTGTCTGAAAAAATTATTATCGTTCACCTGACTTCAAGCGAACCCGTCAAGGCGGGCAAAGCGCTCAGATTTGCAAAATCTGCACTCAGTCATTCATCTGTTGTTATCCTGCTCCTTTCTGCGGACGGTGTACTGGTTGCGGATAAGGCGAAACCGACCTTTACCGTACCGACAACCCAGATGGACGCTCTGGACACCATCCGCGAGTTTATAAAGGACGGCGGGCGCGTTTTCATAGGGCTGGACGATATGAAGAGCCTGAATATCCGTGCGGCGGATGTAATCGCCGGATGCGAACAGGTAGAGATCGGCTATTTCTTTAATATCCTGCTGTCTGATCAGGCAGTTATAATGTCGTGGTGATATGCCCCCCAGAAAGAATGTAAGAAAACCGGCAGCAAGACCCAGACGCACATCGAAAAGCGGAAATAAAAAGCAGATGCCAATCGGCGTGCTGATAATATTTCTTCCACTTATCATTGCGTCTGTTTTCTATATGATGAAGGACGATGATAAATCGCCTGCGAAAAAACCTGCCGTACCGGAAAAGACCGTTGTTGAGAAAAAGGCGGAGAAAAAACCGGAACCTGAAGTGAAAATTGTTGAAAAAACCATAGAGAAGACCGTTGAAAAGACTGTGGAAAAACCCGTAGAGGTTATAAGCGCTGTGAACGCCGTAAAGCTGTTCATGTTCGACCGCGGTCTGAGTCAGGACAGAATAAGCCGCGCCGACAAAGCCATCACCATACAGACCGACAGCGAACAGGCGGCAAAGAAACTTTCAGCCGACCTTGCCGGATACATGAAGGAGAATGGGCTTGAGATAGTCTCGAAGTCCCCGCTGGTAGTAAAGGATACGCACGGGGAATACTCCATCGGCTTTTTCGTGCCTAAAGCTCCAAAGGTTGAGGAAAAGAAGCCTGAACCTAAACCGGAAGTGAAAAAACCTGCGGAAAAGAAACCTGAACCGCAGAAACCTGTATCAAAACCATCACCGGAACCAAAACCAGTTCCGGTCGTGAAAAAACCGATAAAATATACAGCTAAACTCGCCGTTGTCATAGACGACTGCGGATACAGCATCCCTCTGGCAAAGCAGCTTGCGAACGTAGGCTATCCTGTAACTTTCGCTGTTATTCCGTACACCCCTTATGGCGTTGAGACCGCTAAGATAGCGAAAAGCAGCTCGAACGTTGTTTTCATACACTTTCCCATGCAACCCAAAGCATACCCTGATTTCGACCCCGGAAAGGGCGCCCTTCTGCTGAATATGCCCGACGCTCTCATCGGCGCAATAACTAAGGCAAATTTCGCATATTTCGGTATGCAACTGGACGGTGCCAACAACCATACAGGTTCGGCATACACCGAGGATGCCGCTAAGATGGAACAGTCTCTGAAATATATGAAACTGTATACCGGCAGATTCCTCGACAGCCACACTTCGCCCGCTTCGAAGGCTTACGATGAATGTCGGAAAGCTGGAATGAAATGCGCCGTCAACAGCACGTTTCTGGATAATGAGGAACCGGGGCTGGTATCAAAGACCGACAAGGAGAACCATGTCCGCGTTCAACTTGTGGCAGCGGCAAGAAAAGCGTTGTCAAGCGGCAGCTCCATTGCCATAGGACATTTGCGCGACGGGACAGTCAGTGCGCTGCCTGAGGCGCTGGCAGAAATAGAAAAGATGGGAGTCAGGATAGTTCCTGTGACCGACCTCATGCATTGATGGTTGTTACTGGCGTTTATATTCTTCGCATTTCTGCGTTGTCGTATTTTTTTCAGACCTGCTCACATACTTCGTGTGTATGCTCGCAGCCCGTTCAAAAAATCTTCCTTGTATAGCCCGCATCTGAACACCAGGTTTTAATACTGATGCTGTCTTTCTTCCTCCTTTGGCAAAAGGATGGTTCAAATTGAGATCGCGTCGTCGCGTGTGCTCCTCGCGAAGACGGAGATAGTGATGTCACGACGACATTTTGATGTCTGACAAGTGTCCATGGATGGACGCCGCGGAGAAATATTTTATAGGTTTACCTATAAAATATTTTGTAGCGTAAGCGGAGTATGGATTTATTCCATGCGCAGCGTAAATCAAAAATAACAGGAAGTTATTTTTGATTAGTAAAAAGTGTGTCCATGGATGGATGCCGCGGAGAAATATTTTATAGGTAAACCTATAAAATATTTTGGAGCGTGAGCGCAGTATGGATTTATTCCATGCGTAGCGTAAATCAAAAATAACAGGAAGTTATTTTTGATTAGTAAAAAGTGTGTCCATGGATGGATGCCGCGGAGGAGTTTTTATCGGTTTTACCGCATAAAAACTCAGTAGCGTGAGCGCAGGGAGGTTTAACCGACCGTAGCGTTAACATTAAAATGTCAGGACGACATTTTAATGCCTAACTTTTCTGACACTTAGGGCAGATACCGTAAAGGTTCAGGGAGTGATCCACGAGCTGATATCCGTATTTTGAAACCACCCTCTTCTGCAAATTTTCAATTTCTTCGTCAAGAAACTCTATATTCTCGCCGCATTTCACGCAGACAAGGTGGTCGTGGTGTTCTTTGCTGGTGTCGGGTTCATATCGGATGGAGCCTTCTCCAAAGTTGAGTTCTCTTGCTATTCCGGCTTCCGTAAGGAGTTTCATGGTGCGGTACACCGTGGCATGTCCGATTGTTGGGTCTGCTTTTTTCAATATCTCGTAAAGCTGTTCGGCGGTGACGTGTTTTTTCTGTTTGCAGAAGGTCTTGAGAATAAGTTCGCGCTGAGTAGTCATTCTCAGGTTCTGTTCGCTCAAATATTGAGAAAATATGCTGTGAATGTCTTTTGTATTTTGGTTCATGCACATCCCCGACTGTTTTCTTTACTACAGGATAACCCGATAATTACGTTTATTCCATATATTTTTGCACAAGAAATAAATTTTGAGATTAAGAATAGTCATTACGGATGCAAATTTGATATTGATAATGAGTTTCATTCGCTGTATAGTTACGATACGGGGGAACTCGAAGTGTCAAATACATGCTGTGAAAACGCTATTACAACAGTGCCGCTCCTTATGATGAAAGCGGGCAGCCGCGGGGTTATCAGGAAACTGGTTATAGACTGCGAAGACCACGCACACTGCCGTTTTGCACGTCGTCTGAAAGAGATGGGCATATACGAGGGTTCGAACGTAGAGGTTTCCGGTAACGACGGCGGCGGCGAGATAATCGTCACATGTGAAGGAACAAAGATTGTCCTCGGTCGCGGCATGGCGGGTAAGATACTCGTGCAGATGACATCCGGTGAACTACTCGACGACAGCCGGCTCGGCAGATTCTGCCGCAAATTCGGCATTGGCTGCCGCATCTGACTTTTCTTTAGATTGAAGTTATCCCTGTCTTATATTATTATCTGCCCATGAAAGAAAAACTCATCCCATATTTTTCTGCCCTGCTGTCTGCCTTTCTGCTGACACTTGCATCTCCCGGCATAGACCTCTGGTTTATGGCATATTTCGCACTTGTACCCGTTATTCTTGCGGCATCCGGGAACAGGCGTCCGTGGCTGGTTTTCTTTACTTTCGCTTTCCTTTACTACTGTTATAACCTTAGATGGGTAGAAACGTCCGTTTCCCATTTCGGCGGTGCGCCCGCCATAATCGGGATGCTGCTGGTTGCGGTCTTTGCCGCTGTTCTGGCGGTTTTCTGGGCGCTTTTCGGCTGGGTGTATGTTCGTCGTCCTTCGGCGAATGTCCTTGGGGCGACGGTAATAGTTGCGCTTGAGATAGTTCGTGCGCATCTTTTCACAGGTTTTCCGTGGCTGTATCTTGGGCATACGCAGACATCGTTCGCTCCTGCTGTTCAGACGGCAGACCTTGGCGGCGAATATCTGATAAGCCTTGTGGTGGCATATTTTAACCTTGCGCTGGCAGCGTTTATCAGAGACAGAAACAAAAATTCCTTCGCGATAGCCTCTGTGGTGGTGGTTGCGGTTTTTGCCTACGGTTTTCTGGCGCAGCACAGGGAATACAATCACGAAGTGCTGAAAACGCGCATAATTCAGCCCGCGTACAGCCAGAACGATAAATGGGATATGGACAAGGAGCTTGAGGTGACTTTGCAGGTGAGCGAGCTTATCCGGAATTCGTCGCCGCAGAACTATGAGCTTCTGATGTTGCCGGAGAGTGTTTATCCTAACATGATGGATAAGGATTTTACAGGCTACAGGCTAATGAGCATCGTTTCCGAAGTTACGCCCGTTCTGGCGGGAGTCATACGCAACAACGGGAAGGTGAAAGACAGAGAGTATTACAACAGCGTGTACCTGTTCGACGGAAAAAATGTGCAGACTTATGATAAACGGCATCTGGTTCCTTTCGGGGAATATTTTCCTCTGGGTGCCCTGTTTAAGCCTATAGATTATTATTTTTTTAAGGGAGCAGAGGACTTTTCCGCCGGAGCAACACCTGTTGTGTTTGACCATGAAAAGATAAAGGCGGCTCCGCTTGTTTGCTATGAAAGCGCATACAGCAGCCTGGTTCGTCCCCAGATTGAGGCGGGTGCTAATATGATTGCCGTTGTGACAAACGACAGCTGGTTCGGCGACACGCAGGGACCATATCAGCACATGGCGACCGACATAATGCGCGCTGTGGAATACAGACGCAGTGTTGTCCGCGCGGCGCAGACGGGTGTTTCGGCATGTATAAATCCTGATGGAACTATTCAGGCGGAACTTGGTCTGAACAAAGCGGGTTATCTGGACTGTGATGTGCAGACAGTGACAGCAAGGAGTATATTCTCCGTGACCGGCTACCTTTGGCTGGTGCTGCTCATTCTCGGAATTTACCTGTATGAACGCAGAAGACGTTTTTATAAATAAACATTGAGTTTTTCCACTATTGCATATATTAGTGGGTAACACGGAGGAGAAACATGTTCGGACTTGGTTCAACAGAAATTCTTGTTATTTTAATTATCGCCCTTGTTGTTTTCGGCGCCGGTAAACTTCCCCAGATAGGCGAAGGTATGGGCAAAGCGATCAGAAACTTCAAAAAAGCCGCTAACGATGTAAACAGCACGGAAGATGTTGTGGACATCACGCCTAAAACACAAAAAAAGATCACTGACGACGAAGAAAAGCAATCCTGAGAATAGATGGGCATGGCAGCAGGCGACAGGACTGCTGCCGGTTCTGTTCTTTATGAGCTGAATCCGGCGGTTAAGCTGATCATATTTCTGAGTATAATCCAGATGGTCGGCATGTCCGGTTCGGTATTGTCATATTCGCTTATAACAATTCCGGCAGTTGCAATCCAGATCGCCGCAAGGCTCAGTCCTGTCGATACTTTTTATAAGATGAAGCCGTTCATAACAGTTCTCATAGTCACTTTTGCTGTGAATTTCTTTTTTGCTGCCGGATTTAAAAGTTCCGCTGTTCTCACATACCGCTTCTTTCTGATAATCTATTATTCCATTCTGCTTTCGGCTCTCACGGATACAAAGGCACTTGCCGGTCTGCTTTCTTTTCCTGTGCGAGGGACAGCCGGAAAAAACCTGCGGGTGGTGATGATGGTGGCTCTGGAATTTATCCCCATCTTTATAGACGATGCCAAGAGAACCGTTAAAAAGATAACCCTTTCGCCGGAATACAGCGGAAAGGCTTATAAGGTACTTTTCCGGCCTAACGAATATATAAAACCGCTGATGCACAGCCTTCTTGCCCATGCCGACACTGTGGCGCGGAAGGTGGACGCGGGCGAATATGCCGCGGTGCCAATCAGTCTGCCAAATATGTATGAAATCCTGCTCGGCGCGTGTGCCGTTGCGGCTGCGGTGCTATATGCCCTTGTATAACAAAGCTGTCATTGTTGAATATGAAGGAACTAACTATTCCGGCTGGCAGTGGCAGACCCACTCCCCATCCATTCAGGAGGAGCTGCAAAAAGCGCTCAGGGTGCTTTACAAAAAAGATGTCAACGCCATAGGCTCCGGCAGAACCGATTCAGGTGTCCATTCTCTAGGGCAGACGGCAAACTTTATAACCGATATTTACATACCAGACGAATCCCTTGTGCTGGGGCTTAACAGCATATTGCCCATGGATATCTCAGTAATGAAGGCATGGGATGTGCCTCTGGAGTTCCATGCGCAAAGGTCTGCCGTGTCAAAAACCTATCTGTACAAAATGCACCATTCCCGTGTCCGCAGTGCGTTTCTGCATAATAAGACATGGTGGGTCAAAGGATATGTGGATTTTGATCGTGCTCCGGAGATACTTGCCGCTTTTGAAGGTACGCACGATTTCACAGCCTGCTGTGCGGCTGTTAGCCTGCGCGAGAACTGCGTGAGGACGATAAACTTTACAAAGTTCTACAGAGATAGCGGTTTATGGTGTCTGGAGGTGAACGGCAGCGGTTTTCTGCATAACATGGTGCGCATCATAACCGGAACGGTTGTGAAATTCTGCCGCGACGGACACGGACCAGAACGCGTTCGGGAGATGCTTGAGACAAAGAACAGGAAGAAGGGCGGGCAGACGGCTCCGGCTGAGGGGCTGTATCTCAAACAGGTCTTCTATTAATATTGCCGTTTATAACCTTCGCACTTCTTCATTCTGCTCAAAAAAATAATGCTCATGTACAAGCTCGTACACTGCGCTTATTTATTTTCGCACGCCTTGAATTGCTTGGTTCTAAACAGCAAATTTATTCTGACTGAATGAGATTGCTCAACCCTTTTAGGATTCGCAGAGACGTGACTTTTGATCCGTCTCCGCGAGGAGTGCAGCACGCGGCGATCTATTTATTTTCAGCAGCCTTCGCTGGGCTTTATAAATATCTTTGTCTCTATATCAAGATATTTCGCGTACCAGTCCGCAAAATTTGAGTCGTACCATTTTTTGTCTTCTTCGCAAAGGGTGTTGTATATTTCGTCGTGCTCTTTCTGGAGCTGTTTCAGTTCAATTCTCTCTTCAGGGTCAAGCTCTTCGTATGCATCTTTCATCGGGAGAATCTTTTTTCTGATTTTAAGCGCTTCCTCTTTCATACGGCACCTCTTGTGTTGATAATCACACTATAATGGTCTTGTTCTTGTTTGTCAACCAAAGGACAATTTTTGTCCGTTACATTTCCCTTGTTTTTAAGGGCAAGTGTAATAAATTAATTTCTATGTCGATATTAATTATAATTATAGCAGTATTTGCATTACCCGATATATCTTTTGCATGGGGATTTGAAACCCACCTGAGTATAGGGATGCAGGTGCTTCAGAACAGCAGGATAGACGTTATCACCGGAAACCCCCAGTTCTTTTTGTGCGGCAATATTTTCCCGGATCTGTTCAACCTGTTCAAAGACTTCTCAAGTTTTAAGAAAAGCCTGCCGACCCATAGCTGGCAGACGGTTTCAAAGATGTTTTCCGACATCCGCAGTGATGAGGAACAGGCTTTTGCATACGGGTACAGCGCCCACCTTTCCGCGGACGTAATAGCCCACAATAACATGGTTCCCCAGCATATCGCATACGTTGATGCGGGGCGGATGCGCTCCCACCTTATCTTTGAGATGGCGGAGGAGTCCATGCATTACAACCGTTATTCGAAGATGCTGCAGCTTCTGTTGAAATTTTCACCGAAATACGGCGACGTTTTCCTGAGAAACATGGGCATAAAGCCGGACTGGTTCGCAGGAGAGGTCAGAGCCATACGTCTTGGTGTCATATCCCAGAAAAACCTGAAAATACATGCTATTACCCGCATGATAAAAAAGACAGCCCAGCCGGGATTTGAGGAGCGGGTGGCATATTTCAGGGAGGCGGCGCTGAAACAGGCTATGGAGGCTGTGAACAACGGCTTTGCAAACCTTGAGCATATGGATCCTTCCGGTAAACAGAGCATGGAATCAGCAAGACAGCTCCGTCAGGAGATGCTGAAGAACAATTCAAAGCGGGAACTCCGCCGGGAATATAACAGCCATATAGACCAGCGCCATTTTTCACTTGAGGATAAAGGCGCATCCTGATTTTTTCTTTTCATTTGTTTACATTGCGTTCCGCTTTTTTTATAATAAGCAAACTTATTATTTTTCTGAGGTTGATATGGATAATCCCGTAACATTTTCCGGCTCTGACGGCGCTTGTGTGATAACTGTTTCATGCAGCGTTCAGGGCAACCCCGTATGTATGGAGACACTTGACGGGCTTTTTGCCGCACTGGACGCGGCGGAGGGAGACAGAAGCGTCAATCTGGCGGTTATACGCAGCGGACAGGACGGTGTCTTCTCCAAGGGACACAACATAGAGAAGCTGTCAAAAGCGGATACGGCTGTTGTTAAGCAGTATAACCTTATGGGGCAGAGGCTGGTTTCTTATATCAGAAACATGAAAAAGCCTGTGCTTGCCGCTGTGGACGGCGATTGCTTTGGTCCTGCGTTTGAGATAATTCTTGCCTGCGATATGGTATACGCCACAGCGAAGAGCCGATTCGGTTTCAACGAGACGGAATACGGCTTTGTTCCCGGATTCGGCGGAACGCAGCTTGCGGCAAGAAAAACCTATGAAACGTTTGCAAAATACCTCGTTTTCACAGGAGAACCTGTTGATGCAGCCGAACTTTACGGCAAAGGAATGGTCAGTAAGGTATTGGACGGAGCTGAATCGCTTGCGAAGGCGGTTGAAGATACTTCCGTTCTGATGAGCAAACGCAGTTCGTTTGCCGTGGGGCTTGCAAAAGAGACCATAAACAGTACGATAGATATGGATTTTGCCAAAGGGCTTCTTCTGGAGCAGAACGCGTTCACTTTTTCCTTTTCGACCTTCGACAAGACGGAAGGAACTTCGGCTTTCGTAGAAAAGCGCGAGGCGCAGTTCAGAGACAGATGGGAAGATTACAGGTTCTGATATGATAGAAACCCGTATAGAAGGGCTGACAGCCCATATCAGACTGGTTCCGCAGACAGGACAGTTCACTCTTCTGGATGTGGAGACACTTAAAGAGATTATAAAAAATCTGCGCATGGTCAGAGACAGCCATGCGAAAACTGTACGAATTTACGGCGAGGGCGGATGTTTTGCAGTTGGTGCAGACCTGCGCACTCTCAGCAAATATAACGGATTTGAGGCGAAGTGGTTTTCGAAACTGGGCAACACCATGTTCGGCACCATACGCACCATGCCTCAGGTTGTTATAGCTGAAATAGACGGTTTCTGCATGGGCGGCGGCATGGATTTTGCGGCCTCGTGCGATTTTCGTTATGCCACGGGAAAGAGCAAATTTGCGCATCCCGGTGCAAAGCTGGGCATCATCACCGGATTCGGCGGTACGCAGGCTATCCCGCGGCTTATGCATTCGGCGGCTGCTTCGGAATTTCTGATAACCGGAAATGCTTTTGACGCGGAATATATGAAGCGAGGCGGGTTTCTTAACGGCATAGCGCACAGCACAGAGGAGCTTAAACGTATGACGGATATCCTCTGCGAGAAGATAAACCGCAAGAGCAGGGTTCTGCTTTCCGGCTTTAAACTGTCGCTGGATGGCTCTTCCGCTATTTTTTAGGGTTTATTTTTGAAAACTGAGGCATAATTTATAATTATTCAGGTTCATAAGTCATGTTAATATGAGATCGCCGCGTCGCTGTCGCTCCTCGCGAAGACTGAAGTCTGTCTCTGCGAGGGCTGTAGCCCGAAGCAGTCTCAATTTTTATAATTTATAATTATCGTCTTTATTCAGGGAGTTGCGATGGGAAAGATATTTCTGGCGGCTGCGCTCATAGTTGTTGTGATGTTTGCAACATACGAAAAGAAGGTTGTGTACGCGTCGGAGCATTTCCGCGACGGTACTTTCCATAACCTGATTGAAACACCGAACAAGGGTTCCGGCAGCAAATTTCTTTCTATTTACAGGATCCTGTTCGAGAGCGGCAAGTTTTCCCCGAAAGAGACCATAAAGGCACATCGAATTAACCCTGTGTACGCAAATATGAACACCGGGGATACGCTTCAGGCGACATGGCTTGGTCATGCAAGCGTTATGCTGAAACAGGGTCAGACCAAAATAATCACCGATCCCGTATTTTCTGACAGGGTGTCGCCGATAAGTTTTCTCGGACCTGCGCGCTATACCGATATTAACCCCATAGAGGGCGTGAACATCGGCTATGTGGATGCGGTGATAATTTCCCACAACCATTACGATCACCTTGACGAAAAAGCGATAAAGGCACTCAGGGAACGTGTCGGCATGTTCATTGTGCCGCTGGGTGTCGGTCAGTATCTTGAAAAATGGGGCGTGGATCCTTTGCGTATTATAGAACTTGACTGGTACCAGTCGGTTTCCATGCCGAACATGAAGATTACTGCAACCCCCGCCCTGCACAGATCTGGCAGGGGATATTATGATACCAACAAGACTCTCTGGGCGTCATATGTCATTGAGACGGGCGGTTACAGAGTGTTCTTCAGCGGTGATTCAGGATACATGGAGCAGTTCAAACAGATAGGACATGAGTTCGGACCCTTCGATCTGTCGCTGATGGATATCGGCGCATACAACAAAAAATGGCCTTACAGTCACATGACACCGGAACAGTCCGTTCAGGCGTCTGAAGACCTGGGCAGCAGGCTTGTCCTGCCTATCCACTGGGGAACTTTTACACTTTCAGAGTTTTACTGGAAAGAACCTATAGAAAGGTTTACCGCTGCGGCACATGAAAAACACCTCAACTATGCTGCGCCGGAGATAGGTCTTCCATTTACCGTGGGCGGGGCAGTTCCCGCAGACAGATGGTGGGAAAAGTACAAATGATGCGCAGCTATTTCAACGGATTTGTTCCGGAGACCTTCGGATTCTTCCGAGGCATAAAAGATAACAACAACCACGAGTGGTTCGAGGCTCACAAAGACGAGTATAAAAAATACGTTCAGACGCCCATGAAGGAACTCTCCATAGAGCTTACCGACGGTATGCTTTCCATAGACGAGCAGTTCATCACCGGCGGTCGGACGGTTTCACGCATACGCCGCGACACGCGTTTTTCAAACGATAAGACGCCATATAAATCCGTGAGCTGGCTTGTTTTTAAAAGACCCAACGCAGACTGGTGTGATGCTCCCGCCTATTTTGTTGAGATAGGTGCGGAACGCTATGTATGGGGTATGGGGTTCTACAGCGCCAAGTCGGCAACCATGCGCCGTTTCAGAGAGATGATAGATACGGACACAAAGCGATTTGCTGACGCCATATCATTTTACAGATCAGGTTCCGGTCAACCCTTCATCCTTGGCGGGGATGAATATAAACGGATACCGGTTGGTGCCGGAAGTGACAGCTTCTCAGACTGGTACAGGAAAAAGAACCTGTATCTTGCATCTGAAAGGGAACACGACGAATCTTTATACGGAAACGGGTTCGCAGGTATGCTGCTCGAAGGTTTTTTAAGCCTCGCGCCGTTATATCGATTTCTTCTGGAAGCATCCCGTGAACCCGTCGCCTGATATACTGTGTCCTAAACCACCGGATTCATCTTTTTCAGCCAGCTTCCGTCTGATACGCTTTTTCCGAGCATATCAGAAATTCTACATTTTCTCAGTTCGCCGAGGAACATTCCCCTTGCTGCGTTAAAGGCTTCCGTCAATCCGCATTTGCCAGCCAGTCCGCACTTTCGCGATCTGGATTCGCATTTGTAAAAAGCGTCGCCCTCAACAGCATTGAAAATGTCTTCCAGAGTGATTTCATCAGCAGATCTTGCTAAAACGTATCCTCCATTTACCCCCACGGAGGATTTCAAAATACCGCTCTTTGTGAGCAGCCGCATGACCTTTGCCAGATACTCTCTGGAAATTCCCTGTGCAGCGAGTTCGTCCAACAGAACTGTCCGGTCTTTAAAAAAAGTAATATAGAGCACACTGTGTACCGCGTACTCGGTCTTCTTGGATATTCTCATACTATATTATATCACCGTATGTGGGGAAATGTCGAATCATGACGAGGTTATTATTAACAAAAATAAGCGATTATTGAAAAAATACTGTTATTCCTGTATGAGACGGTATTGAAGTGATTCGAGGATGTGTTTTGCACCGATATGCTCTGACCTGTCTAAATCTGCTATTGTGCGGGCTGTTTTAAGCACTTTTGAATAGCTTCTTGCGCTGAGATTATATTTTCTCGCTGCCGTTTCCAGCAGCTTTGCAGTTTTTTCGTCAAGTATGCAGTATTTCTTTGTTTCTTTTTCGCTCATTCTGCTGTTGAAACGCGTTTTGGAGTGCTTAAACCGTGCCGACTGAACAGCATGAGCGTGAGCAACCCTTTTGCGAATGACTTCTGATGGTTCGCCGTCTGCCATGGCGGCGAGCTCGGAAATGTCGGCCGAACCGACCTCCACGTGGAGGTCTATCCTGTCCATGAGGGGACCGGAGAGTCTGGATCTGTATTTCTGTATCTGCGACGGTGAGCAGGTACAGTCTTTCTGTTTATCACCAAGGTATCCGCATGGGCAGGGGTTTGCTGCGGCAACCAGCATAAAGTTTGCGGGATACGTCACTGTGCGCCCAGCCCGCGAAACAGTAACTTCTTTATCTTCGAGGGGCTGGCGGAGGGTTTCCAGAACGCTTCGGGGAAACTCAAGCAGCTCGTCGAGAAAGAGCACGCCGTTTGAGGCGAGGCTCACCTGACCGGGTATAGCTTTTGATGTTCCGCCGATGAGGGCTATGCTGCTGCTTGTGTGGTGGGGGCTGCAAAAAGGTCTGTGCACCGCAAGGTCGCGTCCGGAGCGGATAAGTCCTGCTACGGAATATATCTTTGTTGTTTCAATAGCTTCGGTCAGAGTCATATCGGGAAGGATGGTGGGCATCCTGCGTGCGATCATAGTTTTTCCGCTGCCGGGCGAGCCTATCATGAAGAGATTGTGCATACCCGCTGCGGCAATCTCCGCGCATCTTCTGGCAGCAAACTGACCCTTTACGTCGGCGAAGTCCACGTCGTATTCTTTTACAGAGGTGTATAGAGACGCTTTATCAAGTGTGTGGGGTGTGCCTTTGCAGTCGGCGTTTATGAACTCTGCGACTGAAGAAAGGTCTTCGAACGGGAAAACGTCGATACCGTCTATGACAGCGGCTTCATCTGCATTGTCCAGCGGCACTATTAGCTTTTTAAATCCGGCTTTTTTCGCGCCCTCCGCAATGGGGAGTATACCACCTACTGCCCGCAGTTTCCCGTCCAGCGAAAGTTCCCCTGCGAAAAGGCAGTCTGAGGGGACATTCTTAACCATCCCGGATGAGCAGGTAAGTCCCACCGCAACAGGCAGGTCAAAGTGCGTACCCTCTTTCTTTATGTCACCTGGTGCAAGGTTAACGGTTATGGGGTGTGCGAAGACGTTAAGGTTCATGTTCTTCATGGCGGACTTAACGCGGTCGCGGCTCTCCTTGACGGCTGTTTCCGCCAGCCCAACCATGTTGAAAGACGGCAGACCGACGGCGCCGATGTCCGTTTCCACCTCTACAATCTCCGCTTCGATACCGTTTACCTGTGCACTGAATACTTTTGAAAACATACTGAGATTATACAGATGTTTTTGAAATATGTGCAATTGATTTAATTTTACCACTTGCGGATTTGGCGAAAGGGCACATATTAACATTATAAGTTACAGCTTAGGCAGTAACAAAGCCTCCCGAACAGAAGACGGTATCTGAAGAAGAAGTTGCTACGGATTTGAATGGTTTCGCGAAAGGTTCGGGACAGGAGAAAGACCAATGGGTAATGAGTTGACGCCACCCAACGTCTAAAGCCCCGCTAATCAGGATAGATTACGGGGCTTTCTACTTTTCAACCTTTTGAAGCTCGCCGCTTCTGTCTTTCGATAAATCTATATCACCAAGTCCCCTTTCAGGAAGGATTAGCGTAAGTTTTCTTTCGGTATCTGTGTATACTTTCCCGTTTCCCATTTCAAAGCCCAGTATGTGACCGCCATATGTCTTTGAACTGTCGATGAAATGCAGGTGATATCCGCCGACGTTTATCCCTTTTACAAAGGCGGGCAGTCTGTATCCCACTATGGTGCCGCTTATGTTTTCATATTCGAATACGGGCTGAGTTTTTACAACTTCAGCAAGTGGCGGGTATGGCTTTGACTGTGCGGGAACGGAGCGTACTTTCATTCTTTTGAAGATTCCTTCCGCCTTAACGGCGCAAAATACGTTCATATCCGGAACTTTTTCATCCACGAGCTTTTGAAGCTCTTCAAATGTAACAGGTTTATCAATGCTTACAGTAATTTCAGGTTTGAAGAAAGACACTGACGCGAATGGTGTTGTGATATTTGCAGGCGTGTAAATTCTGCCGTCCGCCTTCGCCTGATACACTCTTCCGTCAAGGACTATCATCTCCCCTTCCAGTCTGTCGAATGTGCCTATTCCGAAATCACCGTATTTTGTCAGCTGTGCGGTTTTCTCCGAACCGTCGTAGTCACCCGCAAGAAGCGCGTCTATAGTTGATATCTGGGTGATTGTTCCGGTGTCGTGGGCACATCCGGCGAGAGCAGCAGCAAAAATAAAGGTCAGCAGATACCTTTTCATTTCTGTATCTCTTTATACTGATCATAGCTCATGTTGCCCTGTTGAAGGCATTTCTCTTTTGCCTCACCTTCAAGGTTTCCGCAGTCATAGTTGTGTCCGGCCTGCATACCGTCATACCATGCCCTTTTTGAGCATCCGGCGGTTAGCAGGAGCAGCGTCGCGAGCAGGAGAACAACAGCTTTCATATTACGCCTCGTATACGCATATTATAGTTTTCATCGCAAGGTCGATGAGCGGTTCTTCTTTACGGTTGAGCAGGCATGAGATGCATATCGGGACTGAGATGGTTTTGTCGTGGAGTATATCCACATATCCCTGTTCCGCAAGCTCCTGTGCATTGTCCTCGCGCAGAACGTATACACCTGTACCTGTTTTCACCAGTTCTATCATTAGATTTTCATCCGATGCGACTATTATTTTTTTCGGGTTTTTTATGCCGGGCAGCGAGCGCACAAGCTCCGTACGAAATGGACAGTCTTCGCTTCCCCATACCCATGGTATATCCGCAAGAGTCTCCCACGATACGTTCTCCGTGCTCTGGAGATAATCTTTCGGTACCACCATGCAGAGCTTTACAGGGAAAAGCTCCACAGTATAGATGTCCTTGTCCGCGTATCTGCCGTATGAGAAACCGAGGTCAAGCTCTCCGGAACGGAGCATCTGGGGAGTTTTTCCGGATTCGCTCACAGCAAACCGCAGAGAGATGTCAGGCATATTTTTAAGAAACGCCGTGTTGATGGTCTGGATACGCAAAAAAACCGGGTTGGTGTTCACTCCGAGGGTGACACTGCCCTTTACCTCTTTCTGCATACGAAGTGCCTGACGTTTTATGCTCTGTACAGTATCGTTGACGGCGATGGTGCTCTCAAGGAGCGCCGCGCCTTCCGGGGTCAGCTCAACGCCCCTCGCCTGTCTGGAAAACAGGGTGACGTTCAGCTCCTCCTCAAGAAGTTTTATCTGTGTTGACAGAGCAGAAAGACTCAGATTGAGCTTCTGCGCCGCTTTTGTCATATTTTTAAGTTCAGCCGTTGCTGCAAATGCCGCAAGCTGCCCTAGTTCCATAATCAGAGTCCCGGTTTATAGAGGTAATATATTCCGCCGTCAACGCCCTCTGCGGCTGCGAGTGTCTTTGCTTTTGACATGAGCGAGCGCAAAAGGCTCTGCTCAGGCTCATAAAATTCCTCTACCTGAATGTCGGGCATATCAAGCTGCTTTTTCAGAGCTTCCTCTGCGTCCTCTCTTGTGCCGATGTTGTCGATAAGACCCAGTTTTTGCGCCTGTCTTCCGCTGAAAATGCGTCCGTCGGCAAGTTCCCGGAGTTTCTTTTCGTCAATCTTTCTGCGTTTAAGGATATCGCGGAGAAACTGTTCATAAAAATCGTTTATGTTGCCCTGAAGGTATTTCTGTTCCTCTTCGGTGAGCTCGCGGGTGGGCGACGGCACGTCCTTCATCTTTCCGCTTTTGATAACGACGCTCTGAACCCCGAACTTATCCATAAGTCCGCGGAAATTCGTATATTCCATGATAACGCCGATACTTCCTGTTATGGTGCTCTCCATGGCGTATATTTTGTCGCAGGCAGCAGCCGTGTAATAGCCGCCTGACGCCGCCATGGTTTCCATAACTGCGTATACGGGTTTATGCATCTTCATAATGCGGATGTAAAGCTGTTGCGACGGTGCGACTGCGCCGCCGGGTGAGTTTATTTCAAGGATTATTCCTTTCACTTTGTCGTTTTCGTCAAGGCTTTTCAGCTTTTCATCCAGATAGTGCGAGTCCATTATAACACCCTCAAGGCGGACGACAGCTATGGTGTCCTCAAGGATGAGGTCTTCACCGGATGCGCCCATAACGGATATTATTCGAACTATGACTGCGAAAATTAGGATGAAAAGAGCCGCTTTGCCGATGAACTTAAAAAATCTGCTCATATAACCTCGCGGATTAAAGAAAATAAAGGTTTCTGATAATCAGGAACATTTTAATGAGACTGCCGCGCCGACCTTACGGCTTCCCCGCAGAGACAGCTGTTTGTCTTTGCGAAGAGCGAAACCGACGCGGCGATCTCGTATTTATTTACTGTTGCAGTTTGTCTTTAAGGATGTTTCCGAGGCTGAAGCTGCTGTCGTCAGACTGTTCCAGCTTTCTGAGGTATTCTTTTACCTCGCGTTTTTCGGAATCCTGCTGGAATCTGCGTACGGACAGAAGAACGTTTCTCTCTTTCGCATCGTTGCGGAAGACGACAGCTTTTATGGTGTCGCCCACTGCGAACTTACTCGCAGGGTCAATTCTTTCCACATCAAGCTCGTTTTCAGGGATGAAGCCTACCAGTTCTCTGGGAAGCTCAACCTCAAGTCCGTCTTTGCGTATTGAAAGAACTTTAACCTCAACAACTTTGCCCTGAGGAAGAAGTTTGCCTATCTCTCTCCAGGGGTTTGTTTCCATCTGTTTAACACCGAGGCTGATTCTTTCTCTTTCAGAGTCTATTTTAAGGACTTTCGCCTCTATCTTGTCGCCCTCTTTATAGAGTGCGTTCAGATCCTGAGGCTCTTCTGTCCATGAGATATCTTTTTTGCGGATGAGACCGTCAAGAAACTCGCCGAAATCAACAAATATACCGAAATCGGTGATAGACTTGATTATGCCGGAAACGACAGAACCTTCGGGGTGGTTGTTTTTCAGTGAAGTCCAGGGGTTTTCCTGAAGTGCTTTCAGAGATACCACGAGTTTTTTCTTTTCGTTGTCGATGTCTGTGACGCGTCCGAGAACAGCATCCTTGGGTTCGATGGATATTTTTGCATTTTTAAGCCATGAAATTTCTTCCAGCGGGATAAAGCCGTCAACGCCCTGCTCGATCTCCATTACGAAGCCTTTATTTTTTCTGGCAACAACCATTCCTTTAACTTCCGAACCAACGGGAAATTTCGCAGCTGCCATATCCCATGGGTCAACAGCCATCTGTTTGAGACCGACTTCAAGTTTCTCATTTTCGAGGTCAATGCTGAGAACCTTGACTTCAAGCTCGTCACCCTCTTCAAGATACTGGTTGGGGTGCTTCACAACGCCCCATGCGATGTTATTTTTGCGCAGGAAACCGTCAACAGAACCGAAGTTCATGAATGCGCCGTAGTGTTTTATGGTTTTCACTTTACCTTTCAGCACCTGACCCTCTTCAATGCCTTCGAAGAACTCTTTTTTACCTGCTTCGATGGACTGGATCATGTGGAGCTTGCGGGAAGCGAGGAATGAACGCTGTTTTTTGTTGGATTTCAGAACTTTCACTTCGAATGACTTACCGATATATTCTTCGGGTTTCATTGTGGAGTTTTTGAAATCCATGTGGTTTTCAGGGATGAAACATTCGATTTCGCCGTATTTGCCGAGAAATCCTTTATCTACAACAGCAGTGATTTTAACTGTCAGGGGAGCGCCGCTATCCAGAGACCTGTCGACGTCCACCCAGTCGGTTTCCTTTTCGATGGCTTTTCTGGACAGCTTGAGATATCCGCCGCCGCCTGAAACGCCGAGGAAAAGAACCTCGATTTCGTCGCCGACTTTAACACTGAGTTTGCCGTCTTTGAGAAATTCGGAGGTGGGGACAATGCCCTCTGTTTTGTACCCGATATTCACCAGCACATCGCTGTCGTTTATCTGGGCTACGGTTCCTTTCACGACGGAGTTCTTTTCAGGCTGCTGGAGAGACTCCTCAAGCATCGCTTCAAAGTCTTCCATACGCATGTTGTCGCCGCCGTTTTCGTTAATCCTGCTCATTAGTGACCTCTTTTAAAAATTCTATTACTTCGTCAACCAGATAGCCGGGGGTACTGGCTCCCGCGGTGATGCCAACCTTCCGGCAGTTTGTAAACATTTCCTTTTTCAACTCGTCTTTGGTCTCGATATGTAGGGTGTTCGGGCAAATCTCCTTGCAGATTTCGAACAGGCGGCGTGTGTTGCCGCTGTTTTTACCGCCGATGACAAGCATCGTGTCCACCTGTCCTGCGAGACTGATGGCAGAAACCTGTCTGAGATTTGTCGCGTTGCATATAGTATTGCTTACGGTGAGACCGCTGCACTTAGTTTTAAGTATTTCTGCAATTTTGTCAAATGATTCCGAATTTTGTGTGGTCTGGGCTATCAGAGCGTATTTTTCTCTGAAAGGCAGAGCCTGTGCCTCGTCTGGTCCGGAGACTATGAAATATTCAGAATCTATAAAGCTGACAATGCTTTTAACTTCGGGGTGGTTATTTTCTCCGTAAACGACCACACTCGCGCCACCCTGTCCCAGCTTTTGTGCAGAATTTTGAGCTTTTTTGACAAAGGGGCATGTAGCATCGACAATGTTAACCGATTTTTCGTTAAGATCACCGTAAATATGTTTCGGAACGCCGTGGGAGCGGATTACAACCGTGTTTTCGCTGTTGAACTTTTCAGTATCTTCGCACACGCCGACTCCCTGTTCGGCGAATTTTCGTACTATCTGCGGGTTGTGAATTATGGGTCCCAGAGTATAAACTTCCGTGTGTTTGCGGGAAGTCTCCTCAACCAGACCCACGGCTCTTTCCACACCGAAACAGAATCCGGCATGGTCAGCTATGATAATTTCCACCTATTCTCCGATCTTTTATTATGCAAAACGTGATTGCCATGCTGGTTTTATAGGCTCGCAGAGACGTTCTTGCGAGCGAAGCGAAGCAATCTGCTTTACTTTCCGGTTACCGTCTCGGTTATTATTGATATAACTTGTTCTATTGTCAAGTCAGTTGTGTCGATTTCAACGGCATTCTCCGCCTTTTTCAGCGGAGCGTGTTCTCTTTCGGAGTCCAGTTTATCACGTTTTATGATGTCTGCTTCTATCTCTTCGATGGTTTTTTCAAACCCCATCGCCTCAAAATCCTTCATTCTGCGCCTTGCCCGTTCCCTTGGACTTGCCACCAGAAAGAACTTGTATTCCGCATCGGGAAATACACATGTGCCTATGTCGCGTCCATCCATTATAACGGAAGTTTTTGATGCCATGAGTCGCAGTTTGTCAGTCACCAGCCTGCGGATATCCTCAATGGCGGCAACGGCACTGACCTTTGAGGCTATTTCAGGCGTGCGTATAACGGTTGAGATGTCTTCTGTCTGACCGTTCAGTGTCAGAAAAAGCCTGCCGGCTGTGTCAAACTCAAGTCCGGCATGTGAAACCTGCTCAACCAGTGCCCCGGTCTCCGTATGTGTTTTCAGACCTATGTATGCGCACGCTCTGTAAAGCGCGCCGGAATCCAGATATGTTATGCCCAGATTTTTCGCAACAACCTTGCTGACGGTGCTTTTGCCGCTTCCGGCAGGACCGTCCACCGCTATCTTCATCATCCCTCCAGTTCGGAAAAGGTCTCCATGAACGTGGGGAATGATACATCGACACACTGCACGTTGTCCACACTGATTTCACCGCCGAATCTTTTGGCAAGCATAATGGCTATCATGGCGATCCGGTGATCGTCGAAAGATTTCAGAGCGGCTTTGGTGTTTACACTCTTTAAGGGGTAAACTTTCATGCCGTCTTCATACTCCTCTGTTTCGGCACCGAGTGCGTTGAGGTTGTGGAGCGTTGCGGCTATCCTGTCGCTCTCTTTAACGCGAAGTTCCTTTGCGCCGCGAATTGTCACCGGGCTTTCTGCGAAAAGCCCCAGAGTGGCTATCATAGGCAGCTCGTCTATAATGTTGGGGATTATGTCCCCTTCAATTGTGCATCCGTTGAACGTCTGAGAAGCAATGATGATGTCGCCCAGTTTCTCTGCCCCTCCCCGCTCGTTTTCGATTATGTATTTTACGCCCATATCGTCAAGAACCTTGAGCATCCCGCTTCTGGTTGGGTTAAGCCCCACGTTCTCAAGCATAAGCTCCGAACCTTCGAACATGAGCGCCGCGCCGAGAAAGAATGCGGCCGACGAAAAATCGCCGGGAACAACTATATCGATGGCGTTAAGGTCGGCTCCGCCCTCAACTGTTATTTTAAGCCCCTCAGTGCGTATCTTTGCACCCAGAGCGGAAAGCATTATCTCGGTGTGGTTTCTTGTGACGGCTTTTTCGGTGTAGGTTGTAGCGCCTTCAACCTGAACTCCCGCCAGCAGAACGGCACTTTTAACCTGTGCGCTCTTGGTTTCAGCCATGATATCAGCGGCGTGCATCTTTGAAGGCATGATGGTCAGCGGAAGGCATCTTCCGTTGTCCCTTGCGGCGAAGTTCGCGCCCATTTTCGAAAGTGGGATTATGACTCTGTCCATGGGTCTTTTGCGCAGAGAGTGGTCGCCTGTCAGAACGATATATTTGCCCGAAGGCGCGTAAACGCCTGTCAGCAGTCTTGCCGTTGTGCCGGAGTTCATACAGTCGATAACGTTTTCCGGTTCTCTGAAGTTTTTATAGCCTTCAGAGATAACCGTAAAGCCGTTGACCGTCTCCTCAAAGGTAACGCCCATCGCCTGCATAGCCGCCATGGTAGCCTTTGTGTCGGCGGAAAGGAGCGGGTCGATTATGCGCCCTTTGCCCTTCGCCATGGAAAGGAACATGAACGAGCGGTGGCTGATAGATTTGTCCGATGGAACGCGGACTGTGCCTTTAAGGCTTTTAACCTGTTTGAATACGGTCATTTCAGGGTTCTCCTGATGCCCGCCGCTTTCTCTATCATGCTGTAAACGGCATCGGCATCTTTATTCTTTATTGCTTCTTTCCACACGTTCAGGAAAGAGATGTATTCGTCTATCATTGCGAGCATGTTTCCGTCGTTCTCCATAAAGATGTCCGTCCACATGCGCGGGTCGCTCGCGGCTATTCTGGTGAAATCACGGAAGCCGCCTCCCGTGTAATTGAGTGCGTTGCTGTCTGTTTTGAACACCGTCTGCACCAGTGCGAAAGCCGATATGTGGGGGAGATGGCTTATCAGCCCGAAAACCCTGTCGTGGGTGGCTGCGTCCATTATGCAGACGCGCATACCGATTGATTCGTGCAGATCTTTCAGTCCGTTCGGGTCAAGCCCTCCCTCAATTGGTGTGAGGATGTGACAAGCTCCGCCGAAAAGCCCGCTGATGGCGTTTGAAAACCCGGAAACCTCTTTTCCCGCGATAGGGTGCCCGCCGCAGAAATTAAGTTTCGCAGCTTTCGCCGCCTCAACCGTGGCAGTCTTTGTGCTGCCGCCGTCTGTAACGGCTCCTTTGAACCCTTTGGCTCCGAGGTATTTCACAAACTCCACAGCCGAACGGACAGGCAGGCAGATATATAGCAGGTCGAAATCCAGTGACAAAAGGGTATCGGCATCATCGGTCAGGTATTCGAAAAGCCCGGTTTTTGCGGCGTTTGCCAGCGTTTCCTGGTTTTTGTCGTACGCGATGAGACTTATATTCTTCTCGGCAAATGACAGAGCCAGTGACCCGCCGATGAGTCCCAGACCCGCAAAAGCTATTGTTCTGATACTCATGCAGTGGTCAGCTTTCTTCCTATGGTTTCTGCGATTATATTAAGACGCTTCATAAGAACGTCGAAATCATCCGGAAGTATGGACTGGTCGCCGTCGCTGAGAGCTTCTTCGGGGCACTGGTGCACTTCGACTATAAGTCCGTCCGCACCCGCCGCAACAGCTGCCTGCGACATGGGCAGGATGCAGTCTCTGCGTCCTGTGCCGTGGCTGGGGTCTGCAACAACCGGAAGATGGCTCATGCTTTTCAGCACCGGAATAGCTGAAAGGTCCAGAGTATTTCTGGTCTCCGTTTCAAAGGTGCGTATGCCCCTTTCGCAGAGGATGATATCGTCATTTCCGCCGGCAGCCACGTATTCAGCCGCCATGAGCAGTTCTTTCATCGTCGCCGCCAGCCCGCGTTTGAGCATGACGGGTTTTCTGACCGCGCCGAGGTCCTTCAGCAGACGGAAATTCTGCATATTCCGCGCGCCTATCTGGATTATATCCGTGTATTTACAGATAAGATCCATGTCGCGGGGATCCATAAGCTCGGTTATGACGAGCATGTTGTGGGCGTCCGCCGCCTCACGGAGGTATTTCAGTCCCTCCTCCCCAAGCCCCTGAAAGGCATAGGGGGAAGTGCGGGGCTTGAAAGCGCCGCCGCGAAGTATTCTTGCGCCCGCCTTGCTTGTGCGCTCCGCAAGGAGCATGAGCATTTCGCGGTTTTCAACGGAACAGGGACCCGCCATGACAACGACGTTTCCGCCGCCTATTTTAACGCCTTTTATATTGATAACTGTTTCAGTCTTTTTAAAATCGGAGCTAACCAGCTTGTAAGGTTTTGATATGGGCACGACCTTTTCAACGCCGGGCATGGCAAACAGTGGCTTTTCACGCAGGATACGCTCGTCGCCGATGGCTCCGAGTATTGTTCTGCCGTTTGTTTCGGACATGCTGGTTTTAAAGCCGAACTGCTCCAGCCTGTTCTGAACATGGTCTATGTCAGCCTTTGCCGCATCCTTTTTAAAAACGATTATCATTTGCCGAGAACCTTTTTAAGCTGCTCGACGAAGGCTTCGTTCTCTTCCATCGTGCCGACGGAGACTCGGATATATTTGCCAAGTGAGGGTCCGAGGTAGCGGACAATGATGCCTTTTTTCAGAAGTTCGTTGAACACCTTTTCGCCATCTCCCACCTCAACAAGGATAAAGTTCGCCTGTGATTTGATAAAGGGCAGTTCAAGGTTCTTAAACTCTTTCTGAAGGTAGTTTCTGCCTTTTTTATTCTTTTTAATTACCTTGTCAAGATATGCAGCGTCTCCAAGAGCCGCTTCCGCAGCTACCTGTGCAGCCATATTCGTGTTGAAGGGCTGACGAACGCGGTTCATCATGTCAATAGCCATGGCATCTGCAACCACGTATCCGCAGCGCAGAGCCGCGAGCCCGTATGCTTTCGAAAAAGTGCGCATGATGAATATGTTATGGAATTTATCCAGATATTTCATTGTATCGGGGAAGTCTTTCGCATCCGCGAACTCAACGTATGCTTCATCGAACACCACTATAACGTCGGAAGGAACTTTTTCCATGAAAGCGCGCAGTTCTTTGTCTGCGGTGTATGCGCCGGTGGGGTTGTTGGGGTTTGCGATGAATATCATGCGGGTCTTATCGTTAATAGCCGCAAGAAGCGCGTCGAAGTCGAATGAGAAGTCTTTTTTACAGGGTATCCAGTTGCATGATTTGCCCGCCGCCTGAGCTATGGATGAGTAAACGGAGAAGCTGGGCGCGGGGCTTATAACATGTTCGCCGTCTTTCAGGAACGTGCGGATTGCGAGTTCGATTATCTCGTTTGAGCCTGTTCCGAAAAGCAGCATGTCTGCGGGTACTTCAAGTTTTGCGGCAAGTTTTGTACGCAGGTAGTGTGCGTCGCCGTATGGATAGCGTGAAATTTCGGGAAAGAAGTCTTTGATCGCAGTTTTTACCTTGGGCGAAGGACCGAAAGGGTTTTCGTTTGACGCAAGTTTTATAGCTTCCTTGATTCCAAGCTCTCTTTCAAGCTCTTTAACGGGTTTGCCGGGTTTGTAGGGCACAATGTCTGAAATTGCTTTTCCGGCGAGTTTTTTAAAATCTGTCATTTTTCCCCCTTAGGATAGGAACCGAGCACCTTGAAAAATGCCGTATGTTCGCTGAGACCGTCCAGTGCGGTTTTTAATCTTTTATCCGCTATATGCCCTTCCACGTCAACAAAAAAGACGTATTCCCACGCCTTTTGGCGGGAGGGACGGGACTCGATCTTTGTCATGTTAACTTCCGCCTTTGCGAGCACCGAGAGTGCCTCGTAAAGCGAACCCGCTTTGTGGGCAACTGAGAAGACGATGGAAGTTTTGTCGTTGCCCGACGGCAGTGGCTCATAGTTGCCTATCAGCAGGAACCGTGTGAAATTGTTCGGGTTGTCCTCGATGGATTTTTCAACCACCCGCAGGCTGTATTTAAGCTGCGCCATCTCGCTTGATATGGCTGCGACGGTAGGGTCTTTGGACGCAAGTTCCGCCGCCTTCGCAGTTGAATCTATTTCGTGGACGGGGATGTCGGGGCAGTTGGCTGCAAGCCATTTGCGGCACTGACCGATAGCCTGATAGTGGCTGTATACCACCTGAACGTCTTCGAAATTGCCCGTTTTGTTCATAAGGTTATGGCTTATCTCAAGGTATATCTCGCCGCATATTTTCAGGTGGCTGGTGGTGAAGGTGTCGAGAGTGTGGTTGACTATGCCCTCAAGGGAGTTTTCAACAGGCACTATGCCGAACGCCATCCGTCCGCGTTCCACGCTGTCGAACACTTCGGGGATATTGCGGATGGGTATCAGAGTTGCGGAGAGCCCGAACTGCTTGATTGCCGCCATGTTTGTGAAAGTACCTTCGGGTCCCAGATATCCAACCTTCTGCACCTCTTCCAGAGAGAGGGAGGCGGAGATTATCTCCCGATAGACCGAGCGCAGCGCGTCGTTTGGGAACGGACCCCGGTTAAGCCCTGTCAGGCGGTCGAAAATCTTCTTCTCGCGTGAGGGTACGTAAAGGGGCTGTCCTGCGGCTTTCTTTATCTCGCCTATGTGCATTGCCTCTTTCGCCCTGTTGTTAAGAAGTTCCAGAATCTTCTGGTCGATGTCGTCAATGTTTTGTCTGTGTTTGTCAAGTTCTTCCATGCCAGAAAAGATAGCAGACAAATGCCCGTTTCGCAAGAGTTTGAAGCATGTTTTGATGTAAAAAAATTAAAACACTATATTATCTCTGAGAAGCCGGTGTGTTTGGTTAGTTATTTAACTATTTTTCGAAACAGATTGATTTCATCAACGCCTGTCTGTATATTCTGAAATATCAACGTAATCAGGTGAAAATAACTTGAAAATATTAATATTCAATCCGTCCTTTCTTGGCGACAGCGTGCTGACGACACCGCTGATACAGGCTGTTAAGAACAAATATCCGGAAGCGAAAATATCTTTCTGCGTGCGTCCGGAATATGTTCCTCTCTTTGAGGGACTTGCGGAGATTTCGGAAGTGATACCTTTCGACAAGCGCAGAAGCTATTCAGGATTGTCAGGCATCTTCCGTTTTGCTAAAGAGCTTGAACTGCGTGGTTTTGATATGGTGCTCTCTCCCCACAAATCTTTCCGCACAAACCTGACTCTGTTTCTGGCAAAAATACCTGTTCGCGTGGGGTTTGTTGAGGGTGCGTTTTCCGCTCTTCTTACGAAATCATGCGCAAGATATATGGATATGCACGAGGTGCAGAGAAACCTGACCCTTTACGAAACAGCTTTCGGTGAATATCCGGCGAAATATCCTTTAAAGGTTGCCATCGATGAAAATATGAAGGCGGAGTTTGCAGAACTGGGTAAAAATCTTATAGGTATCGCACCCGGAAGCGTTTGGGCTACGAAGATGTGGCCTGCGGAGCGGTTTGCCGAGGTGGCAGACAGGCTTAAAGAGGAAGGATACACTCCGGTGATAATCGGTTCGCCGGAAGACGTGCCCGCCGCCGAAAAACTTATGCAGGCGGCTAAACATGAACATATTAACATGTGCGGGAAAACCTCTCTGAAAGAGCTTCCCGCTCTGATAGCGAATTTTGAGTTCCTTGTCACGAACGATTCAGGTCCAATGCACATAGCCGTTGCGGCAGGTGTGCGGTGCGTCGCCATCTTCGGACCAACTGTGAAGGAGCTCGGATTCACGCCTTATGACGAAGTGAGCCGCGTTGCGGAAGTGGAGGGGCTTAGCTGCCGCCCCTGCGGGCTGCACGGCAGTAAAAAATGCCCTAAGAAGCACTTCCGCTGTATGCTTGAGATATCAGTGAACGACGTTCTGGCGCTCCTTGAAAAAGAGGTTGTTGCTGAGCCTGTCGAAGCGAAATACGAAACCGTGAAGGCGGACTGATGAAAGTTCTTTTCGTCCGTTTCAGCTCCCTTGGCGACATAATCCTCACCACGGGGGTTATACGTAAATTTAAGGAACTGTTCCCTGATGCCGAGGCGGATGTGCTCACCTATGCACCGTTTGCCGACGTTTTCAGAGGGTTGCCGTTTGTTAACCGTGTGCTGGAACACAACAAAAAAGACGGGATAATTTCTTATTTCAGCCTTGTCCAGAAAGAAACCGAGGATTACGACCATATTTTCGACCTCCACGGTAAGGTTCTTTCCATGTTCCTGCGGTTCCATGCGCAGGCTGACTATCATAAATATGTGAAGGATTCTGCCGCCAGACGCAGATTTGTGAAAACGCGCAAACACGATCCACGGCTTGAACTTCACGTTGTACAGAAATACTTTGAACCGATCGCGCATACCTTCAACGTTCCGATGCCGGAGCTTGAGGAGCTGCGCCCAGTGCTGTTTTCCGATGCCAGGTCGGTGGCTAAGCACGTTCTGGTGCACCCCTTCGCCAGCAGATATACGAAGACCTATCCCTATGCGGGAGAGCTTGCGGAGCTTCTGATAGAGAACGGATATATGCCTGTTTTCGCAGGTGACGGAAAAGCGCCGGACGTTAAAGGTATAATTGACAGAACGGGTAAATCGAAAATAAGGGATTTTTTTGATACGATAGCGTCATGCGGGGCTGTGATATCGTCCGATTCGGGACCGCTCCATGCCGCCGTCGCCCTCAGAAAGCCCACGGTCGGGATATTCGGCTCGACGACAAAGGATTTCGGATTTTATCCGTCATTTTCGGGTGTGAGGGTTGTGGAGGATAACTCCGTTGAGTGCCGTCCTTGTGATGTGCACGGGCTTGAAACCTGCCCGAAAGGTCATTTTGACTGCATGAAAAAACTCACGCCGGATAAGATTGTAGAGGCTCTTAAAAGCCTTTGACACCATTCAGAAACAGTTTTACGCAGGTCTCTGCGTGTCTTTCGATTTCGGCGCTGTCCGGTATGCTTCTGGTATTCATCAAAATAGGCGAGCGCATGGAGAGCAGCATGGAAATAAGCATGTTTGCCATCCTGTCCGCGTCTTTGACATTCAGTCTGTCCGCCAGAAACACTGTAAGCGGTTTTCTGCGGGCATCCTGAATCATGCTTTTGAACATACTGCCTATCTCGCTTCCGTCGCCGCTTTCGGCTATCATCATTCGGAAAAGCTCCAGCCTGTGCTTTGCCATGTGCATGGTGACGAACTGTATGCCGAATTTCACCAGCTCCTTTTCAGGGGATAAATCGCCGAAAACGTAGGTGTCGTTCTCTTTACTCATCTGGGAAATGACTTCCGCAAACAGGTCTGATTTTGATACGAAATAGCGGTATACAGTCTGTTTTGTGACGCAGGCTGTCTTTGCCACTTCGTCCATGCTGGTTCGGGTATAGCCATGGCTGAGAAAGAGTTCCCTGCCTGCTTTTATTATGCTTTCGCGTTTTGTTTTATAGTTTTCAAGCGCCTTTGACATATCTAAAGAATACCTGTTGACAACAATACTGTCAAGTATTAGCTTGTCATACTATACAGTATGATTTATTGAGGAGCTTAACAATGACAGAGCAATTAAAGGGCACTTTGTATGCATTTTCAGGCATTTTTCTTATGGGGTTCGACGCAATATTTATCCGGTATTCAGGACTTGGCGGGTTCGGAGCGTCATTTTTGTTCGGAATGTTCTCGATGCTCTCCATGGCGTTTGTTACGCAGATATACGGCAAGGGCATTCTGGAAGCAGTAAAAAATGGAGGATGGGTGCTGATCTTCTCAGGGGTGGTGATGGGCGGCAGCGGCACTACCTTCGTGCTGGCGGTGGAGGGGACAACGATAGCCAACGTTGTGCTTATTATGACTACTTCGGCGGTATTTTCTTCGATATACAGCCGTTTTCTTCTCGGTGAGAAGACCCCTGTAAGTACATGGGTTGCGGTAGCGGTATCAATTTTCGGTGTATATATAATTGTAAGGGGTTCACTGGGCGGTCGTGGACTCCTTGGGGATATGTATGCGCTGGCGGCAGCGATGTTTTCTTCTCTCAACTATGTCATATGGCGAAAATATCCGCAGATAAGCCGCACCATGGCAATATCGTTCGGCGGATTTTTTATAATGCTTTTCAGCTCATTCGGAACGGATTTCGGCAGCTTCGGCGTGTCCTCGATGCTGGTCATGGCTGCTATGGGGCTTTTGAGCGCGCCCATAGGCAGGGCGTTCATATCCACCGCCGCAAGGCACATAACTGCAATGGAGATAAGCCTTTATACTCTTACGCGTACCGTTTTGGTACCTTTTCTGGCTTGGCTTTTTTTCACGGAGGTTCCCCCTGTCCAGACGTTTGCCGGCGGCGCGGTGATAATCTGCGCCATAGCCGCTCATTCGCTGTTTATGATGCGTCGGACAGTCGCCAAATAAATTGACACATCCCTGCATACGTTATATAAAGCCAAAGCCGAAAGGCTTATGTATGCAATAACTGAGGTATTATATATGATAAACCGTGGCTTTGACGTAGATTTCACCGCAGAGGATGAAAAAGCGCTGGCGGAGACCGCAAGGCTCTGCCGCGGCGATATACTGAAAATGACAACACTTGCCGCAAGCGGACACCCCGGCGGTTCAATGTCTTCGATAGACATGTATCTGACTGTTTACAGGTTTGCGAACATTACTCCCGAAAACTTCAGATCCCCGTCACGTGACAGAATTTTCGTTTCCCACGGACACACCAGTCCCGGTGTGTACTCAGCTTTGGCAAGAAACGGCTTTTTCGACATAGATAAGGCTGTTTCAGAGTTCCGCCTCGCAGGAAGCATCTATGAGGGACACATCGAAAGGATGGTGGAAGGCGTTGAATGGACTACGGGCAACCTCGGACAGGGACTCTCCGCTGCCTGCGGTGCTGCCATGGCGGGTGAGATTGCAGGCGAGGAGTTCAATGTTTTCTGTTTCATGGGTGACGGCGAACAGCAGAAAGGTCAGCAGTCCGAAGCGAGACGCTTCGCCGCAATGCACGGACTGAACAACATTACCGCTTTCATAGACTATAACAAGCTCCAGATAAGCGGCGATATCGAACACGTGATGTATCAGAACATCAAAGACGACTATACGGCGGACGGCTGGTTTGTTATCACAGTTGACGGACACGACTATGAAAAGCTCTTCACCGCCATCAAATACGGACAGAAGATAGAGCAGCCTGTGCTTATCCTTGCCGAAACTGTTATGAGCAAGGGCGTATCCTTTATGGAGAACATCCACGGATACCACGGCAAACCTCTCACCGATGAGCAGCTTGAAAAGGCGCTTGCGGAACTCGGTCTGGAAAACGACATAGCTAAATATAAAGAGATGAGAAAGGCGTTCGTATTCGATCCCTCTCATCACGAACTTGAGATACCGGAAGTGAAGGTTTCATACGATAAGGATAAAGAGTACGGACTGGATGTTAAGACCGACTGCCGTTCGGCTTTCGGCGATGCTATATACGACCTTGTTAAGGGTTCACAGGCTGATGGGATGACACCCATAGCCGTTTTTGACTGCGACCTTGCAAGCTCTGTTAAGACCGACAAGATTGAGAAGGATTTTCCCGATAACTTTGTCCAGACAGGTATTCAGGAGCACCACGCATGTACCGCTGCCGGCGCGGCGAGCGTTAACGGCGTTCTCCCCTTCTTCGCAGATTTCGGCGTGTTCGGGGTTGACGAAGTATATAACCAGCAGAGACTGAACGACATAAACGGCGCGAGTCTTAAAACCGTTACGACCCACATCGGTATCGATGTCGGCGAGGACGGAAAGACCCACCAGTGTATAGATTATCTCGGTACGCTGCGCAACCTTTTCGGTTTCCGCGTAATAATCCCTGCTGACCCCAATCAGACTTATAAGGCTGTGTGCTTTGCGGCGGAAAACCCCGGCAACTTCCTTGTTGGCATGGGACGTTCCAAACTGGCAGTAGTCGCAAACGGCGACAAACCCTTTTTCGGTAAAGACTACACTTTTGAATACGGACAGGTTGACGTTCTGCGGGACGGCGATTTCGCCATCGCAACATACGGCAGCATGACCGCAAGAGCGCTCAAAGTTGCGGACATACTTGAGAAACAGGGCATAAAGGCGGCAGTGCTCAACTGTTCATGCCCCCTGCACCCCAATATGGAAGTATTTGAGAAATATACGGATAAACCTGTTTTCGTTTATGAGGATCATAACGAGTTTACAGGGCTTGCCGCAACTCTGGCAAATAAGTTTTCAGAGGACGGCGAGGCGGTGCGTCTGGTACGTTTCGGCGTAAGAGGCTATGCCTTTTCCGGCACACCCGACGATATTTTCAAACTGCTCGGTCTCGACCCTGAAACGGTTGCAGAGAGCATTAAAGCGGAGCTTTCATGATAGTTCACGGACGCAATACTGTTGAGGAAGCCCTCAAGCTGGATATGGTAAAACTTCTCCATGTGAAAGTGAACTCCACTTTCGACCCCAAAAGGTTCGGTGTGGAATACCGCACATACGGTTCAAAGGAGTTCGAACACTTTTTCGGACAGGAGGCGCAGGGCGTCGCAGCTGAAATTAAAGATATAGAACCCAAGAACTTTGACAAAGCGTTCGACAGGATTCTTGAAAACGGTCCGGTGATGGTGCTGGACAGAATTTTTGACCCGCACAACTACGGAGCGATAATAAGGGCGGCAAACTGTTTTGGCATCAAAACCGTTCTGGTTGGTTTTGATAAACAGGCACCTGTTACGGCGGCTGTTTGCAAGGCTTCCAGCGGGACTATATTTCACACGCTTATTGTCGGCGCGGTGAACACCGCAACGGCACTGAAAAAGCTGAAAGACTCCGGATATAAGGCATATGCGGCTGATGTTAACGGTCAGACGGCTCTTAAAGACGCTGTATTCGACCAGAAATCTGCGCTTATCATGGGTTCCGAAGGAAAAGGGATCAGACCCGCTCTTCTGGAGATGGCGGACACCCATGTGAAAATCCCCATGCGAGGGGATATCGACTCTCTGAACGTTGCTCAGAGCGCGGCTGTGATACTTTATGAGTTTACGAGGAATTTGTAAAAAGTATTCTTTCACTCCGAAAAGAGTTGACAGACTAAAACTCATTCTATATTTTACGAGCAATTCCGATGCTGATAAAAATTGTGATGGCATCCAAAATTAAAGAGCCTGAGATAAAGAGCTTAGTTGACAGATACATAAAAATGTCTAACGGTTTTGCTCCTGTTCAGGTCGAAGTTGACAAAAATGGGCGAGGCGGCAGCCACAAAGGGCTTTTGGTGGGGATGGACCCCGCCGGAACAAAATTTTCCAGCGAAGCGTTCGCGCAGTGGCTGAACAAACGCATCGAAACATATGGTGATGTCACGTTTTATATCGGCGAGGCGGAAGGGCTGCCCGCGGAAGTACGGGCGTCGGCTAAAGAATTTATTTCGCTGTCCGAAATGACTATGGCACACAGAGTCAGTCTTTTGGTTCTGGCGGAACAGATATACAGGGCGCTGACCATAATGAACGGTCATCCGTATCATAAATAGAAACTGCGTGTAAAAGGCTTTTCTGCTTTTACATCTGGCTTTTAAGGAGGGCTGGTATGGACAGGGAAAGACTGAACTACCACAGGGACAAACTGCTCAAGATGAGAAGAGAACTCATCGACAAGCTCAACGAGAGATATCAGGATGCGATGAGCCTCGGCGAAGACGGTACACAGGACGCCGCGGATGAAGCATATAATCTCTATAACAAAAACCTGATGTTGGGGCGTGTTGAGACGGACGCTTTAAAACTCCGGCTCATCGAGCAGGCTCTCGTGCGCATCGAAAACGGCACCTATGGCGTTTGTATCGAGTGCGAAGAGGACATTGAGGAGAAACGCCTCGAATATGTGCCCTTTGCAAGGTACTGCACCGACTGCAAGACCGAACTGGAAAAGAAAGGTCTTATCAAGATGTAACAGGCACCCCGTCTCTTATGGCGGGGTTTTCTTTTTTGTGCTACACTCACGTTCAAATCACCAATCTTTTTGGAGAATGTCATGTCGAATCAGAAAACCGTACTGCTCATCCTCGACGGCTGGGGTCTCAGAGACGAGGAAGAATATAATGCCATAAGAATAAGCAAAGCTCCTAACTTCTTCAAACTCATGGCGGAATGTCCGCATACGAAACTTAACGCCAGCGAGGAATACGTCGGTCTGCCAAAGGGGCAGATGGGCAACTCGGAGGTCGGGCACACAAACATAGGCGCCGGACGCATTGTTTATCAGGAACTTCTGCGCGTTACACTTGCGATAAAAGACGGCAGCATGGCAAAAAATCCCGAATTTGCCGGATTTCTGAACACAGTTAAGGCGGATACGGGCAGGCTGCACCTTTTCGGGCTTCTGTCTGACGGCGGCGTGCACAGCCACATCGAACACCTGAAAGGTATCATTGCAATTGCAAAAGAGTTCGGCATACCGGAAGTCTACGTCCACGCCTTTATGGACGGACGGGACACTCCGCCCAAAAGCGGTCTGGGCTATATGCAGGAGCTGACGGCATATATGAAAGAGCTTAACTACGGCAAGGTCGCCACAGTTGCCGGACGCTACTATCCCATGGACAGAGACAAAAGATGGGACAGAACAAAACTTGGCTATGAGGCGATACGCGAAGGAAAAGGACTTGAGGCGGACGATCCTTGCGCGGCTGTTCAGGCGGGATATGACAGGGGCGAGACCGACGAGTTCATCAAACCCACGGTGATAAAAGGTATCGACGGCAAAGTGAACGACGGCGACGGAGTTTTCTTTTTCAATTTCCGCGCGGACAGAGCAAGACAGCTCACTACAGTTTTCACGGACAAGGCATTTACGGAGTTTCCGCGCGTTACACCGGAAGTACATTTCATGACCCTTACCCAGTACGACAGCAAGTTTCCCTGTCCATACGCTTTCGGACCGGAGACACTGAAAAATATATTAGGCGAGGTTGTCAGCAAACACGGGCTGAAACAGCTCCGTATTGCTGAAACCGAGAAATACGCACACGTCACATACTTCTTTAACGGCGGAGCGGAGACGGTTTTCGAGGGCGAAAAACGCGCACTGCTGGAATCGCCCCGTGACGTTGCGACCTATGACCTTAAACCACAGATGAGTATCTATCAGGTGCTTGAAAGATTCAAACAGGAGATAGATTCCGTTGACGTTGTTATAATGAACTTCGCAAATCCGGATATGGTGGGACATTCCGGCATACTGGAAGCCGCTGTGAAGGCTTGCGCGGCTGTTGACGAGTGCCTCGGCGAGGTGATGAGGGTTGTTAAGGAAAAGAATGCTGTTCTCGCTGTTACCGCCGACCACGGTAACTGTGAGCTTATGTGGGACTATGTGAACAACCAGCCCCATACGGCTCATACTCTGAATCCAGTTCCGTTTATTATATATAATTACGACTGCAAACTCACCGATAAAACGGGTAAGCTGGCGGACATAGCACCCACTCTGCTTGATATAATGGGCATAGAGAAACCCGCGGAGATGACGGGAGAAAGCCTGATAGTTAAGTGATGCTGGGCGAGATATTTTCGCCTGATTGCGCGGGCTGCAAAGGAAGATGCGAAACGCGTCTGCCGCTTTGTGCTGAGTGCAGAAGCAGGCTTGCCGGATATAAGCATTTCTGCGCTAACTGCGGACACCCCATAGGTGCGGATGCGAATGTTTGCGGGTATTGTCTTGGTGGTGCGCCATGGGACAGGATTTATATTGACTACAGATATACGGGAGTTTTGAAAAAGCTCCTGCTCCAGATAAAGTTCGGATACAGAGTGACCGGAGTCGGAAGCCTCGGTGCTCTTGTCCACGCAGATTTTTTACAAAAATATGATATAATCACAGACGTTCCATCACATTTCACAAGAAAATTCAGAAGAATAGCGCATCCGGCGCGCAGTCTTGCGAAACATATCGCCGGTTTGCACGGTGCCCGATATGAGCCTTTGCTTGTGCGCAGGCGGAAAACTGAATATCAGTATAAACTTAAAAGCAGGATGAGGCATCTAAACGTTAAAGGTGCTTTTTTGTGCCGCATGGATTTAACTGGTTTGAAAATTCTGCTCGTTGATGATATTATAACCACAGGCGCAACTGTCAGAGAGTGCTGTAAAGTGCTGAAAAAGGCGGGGGCGGAAAAGACCGACGTATATGCCCTTTCGGGCGGGCATTACTGAAATCTTTTCCGACATAGGCGTATCCGAGAGGTATTGATGAACTCACTTATATCCAGAGTGTCAGTTATGTTCAGGGACTGCTCTTTCCCTGTTTATGTTTATTTACCCGATCAGGGAGCATTTTATCAGGTTGTCGCCGGACAGCACGAAAAAGTACCTGTGCCTGTCACTATGAGATCCTATCTGGACAGCGACGAAACCTTTTTCCAGTCCTTTAAAAAAGGCGAAACCATGATGTCCTTCTACTTCCTCCGTTCCGTACACGAAGGAGAGCGGGTCGTCATTATGATAAACTCCGATAAAAACCGCAAACACCTTAATGCGGTGGCACGCTCTTTTTACGGGGTTATGGAAGAGGCTCAGGAATCAGTAAGAGTGCTGCGCCACAGCCGTATGAAGATGATGAAACTGCTGGACGGTCTGAAAATGCCGCTTTTCAGCGTTTCTTCGGATTATCTGATAATAAATGCCAACAAAGCGCTGGCAGATTTTCTGGGGACAACGAATATCCCGCAGATAATCGGTAAAAAGTGCTATGAGGTTATCCACGGGCGTTCCGAACCCTGTTCATTCTGCCGCATGGCGGAGATAATCGCAGGGGAGAACGTCGGTTCGCAGAACATACGTATCGATAAAGAGAACGAAACACAGCATTTTGAGCACCATATGTTCCCCGTATACGACCAGGCGGGTGAGCTGAACGAGTTCGGCGAGTTCATGTTTGACATTACAGAGAACTTCCACCTCGTCCAGTCCATCGAAAAATATAAGGAACGCGTTAAAACTTTTCAGAAGGCCGAAGTTGACAAGATGAACGAAATAGGCGATCTGAAAAAGGCTTATAAAGACCTCGAAAAGAACTATGACGAAGTGTTTCTGAAAAACCGCAAGATGAGCAAAGCTCTGGAAAAACTTTTTGCGGACGACAACATAAACGAGCTTCTTAAACTCCGTCAGGAGAACAAGGACATAAAAAACAAGCTGGTGCGCTCCGCAACTGCGCTGAAAAACTTCCAAAGCACGCTGGAATTGCAACAGGAAAAATATAACGACCTCAGCAAAAGGACCGTATATCAGCTTGAAAGGCTTATTAACACAGTAAATAAAAAATCCGTTGTTACGGACAAGGAGCTTGGGACGCTGCTCAAAATGGTGACAGATGAGATAAAATCAGTCCGTCGCCACCTGAAGCTGGAAGCGCCCCCTGAAAGCGACTGAAATACTTTATAAATATCAATAACAAGGGATAATACCGGAGGTTAAAATGGGTGTAAAACTTGGAATCAACGGTTTCGGACGTATCGGACGCTGTACCCTCAGAGCGATAGTTCAGCGTGGGCTGGATGTCGAGATCGTTGCCATCAACGATCTGACAGATACCAAAACACTGGCGCATCTGCTCAAATATGACTCTGTTCACGGACCTGCTAAGTTCGATGTTGAGGCTGCGGAAGACGGCATCATCATCAACGGTAAAAAAGTGAAGATATGCGCGGAAAAAGATCCTGCTCTGCTGCCATGGAAGGAAATGGGAGTTGAAGTGGTTCTGGAATCAACAGGCAGATTCACAAAACGCCCCCTTGCCCAGAAGCACATTGATGCGGGTGCTAAAAAAGTTATAATCTCCGCCCCCGGCGAAGAGGTTGACCTTACACTGGTGATAGGCGTTAACGACGATCAGTACGATAAAGCAAAGCACCACGTCGTCTCGAACGCTTCATGTACAACAAACTGTCTCGCTCCCGTTGCAAAAGTTCTTAACGACACTTTCGGACTGAAAAAAGGCATCATGACCACAGTCCACTCTTATACAAACGACCAAAACGTGCTCGACTTTCCCCATAAGGACCTGCGCCGTGCAAGAGCCTGTGCAGTGAGTATGATCCCCACCTCAACAGGTGCTGCAAAAGCCGTCGGTCTGGTTCTGCCGGAGCTCAAAGGCAAGCTGACAGGTTACGCTGTGCGTGTCCCCACACCCAATGTATCGCTGGTTGACCTTACAGTTGAACTTGCGAAAGAAGCGACAAAAGAATCAATCAACGAAGCCATGAAAAAAGCGTCTGAAGGCGCTATGAAAGGCGTTCTGCGCTATACCGACGAACCCCTTGTTTCAATCGATCTTAACGGCGAACCGGCGTCTTCAACATTTGATTCCCAGCTTACCATGGTGCTCGAAGGCAACATGGCGAAGATAGTAAGCTGGTACGACAACGAATGGGGCTACTCAAACCGTTGCGCCGAGCTTATTACTAAAGTGCTTTAAGGGTTATTTATGGCGAAATGTATTAAAGATCTGAACCTGAAAGGAAAAAGAGTATTCATCCGCGTAGATTTCAATGTTCCTGTTAAGGGCGGCGTGGTTAAAGACGACACCCGCATTGTGGAGGCTATGAAGACCATCCGCTATGCACAGGGACAGGGCGCAAAGGTTATCCTTGCTTCCCACCTCGGAAGACCCAAAGGTGAGAAGAATCCGGACTATTCGCTGGCTCCCGTGGCGAAATACATTACGGACAAATTCATGCCCGTCACATTTGTTGAAGACTGCATTGGTGCACCGGTTGCGGACGCAGTGGCTAAGATGAAAGACGGCGACGTTATCCTTCTTGAAAACCTCCGTTTTTACAAAGGTGAGGAGAAGGATGAACCGGAATTTGTTAAAGCGCTGGCGGCAAATGCAGACGTATACATAAACGATGCGTTCGGAACATGCCACCGCAAACACGCTTCCACATACGGTATGGCTGAACTTATACACGACAAGGCGGCAGGCTTCCTTGTTGAGAAAGAGATACAGTATTTCAGCCAGCTCATTAAAAATCCCGCAAGACCTTTCGGTGCCATCGTCGGCGGCGCAAAGGTCTCAGACAAGATAGGTGTTATCAAGTCTCTTCTGGAACTTGCGGACGATATTTTCGTTGGCGGCGCAATGGCGTACACCTTCCTGAAATATCAGGGGCATACTGTCGGCACCTCCCTTGTTGAAGAGGATCAGCTCCACGTTGTTGAGGAGATATTTGCCATAGCCAAAAAGAAACAGGTGAAGATAATGCTCCCTATGGATCATGTTATCTCCAAAGAGTTTGGCGGAGAACCAGTAGCATGTGACGGCGTGGATATACCCGATGGATTTATGGGACTTGATATAGGTCCTAAAACTGCCGAGATGTATATCCATGAACTGAACAGGTGCAAAACTATCCTCTGGAACGGTCCTATGGGCGTTTTTGAAAACCCGCAGTATGCTAACGGCACCTTCTCCATAGCCCGTGCTCTCGGCAAAGCTGAGGGAACGGTTGTTGTCGGCGGCGGAGATTCCGTTGCTGCGGTGAACCTTGCAGGAGTGAGCGATACAATAGACCATATTTCAACTGGCGGAGGCGCTTCACTCGAATTTATCGAGTTCGGGTCGCTGCCTGGTATCGACATACTGGATAGAAAATAATTTTAATGAGACTGCCGCGTCAGCCTGACGGCTTCCTCGCAGAGACCTGTTTTGTCTTCGCGAGGAGCGGAGCGACGCGGCGATCTCATAGAGTCAGACTTTATGAAAGAAATTAACGTTGTTGCGGCGGTACTTCAGAAGGAAGGAAAGTATTTCGTAGCCCGCCGTCCGCTGGACAGACAGCTTGGCGGTCTCTGGGAGTTCCCCGGCGGAAAGATAGAGCTGGGCGAAACTCACGAAGAGGCGCTCATCCGCGAGATGCTGGAAGAGTTCGATGCAGACGTTAAAGTGTGCAACTTTATTAAGACTATTCAAAAGGTTGCAGACGATAGAAAAATAGTTTTGCACTTCTACTATTCTGATTTGATTTCGTCAAGATTCGAAATGAAAGAGCATATCGGCATGTTTTGGGGAACCGTGGACGAACTCAAAACAAAAGAGCTCGCCCCCGGTGATCTTGAAATTCTTGATTATTTATAGATATTTTTGTAAATCGCAAACTGTTTGGCAATTCTGCCGCTTCTTCCGCCCCTGTCCATGGCATAGGCTTCTGCTTCAATTTCCCATCTGTCATAGAGACCTATGTTAAATTGTTCAAGATAAGATTTAACAATTTGTTTGTAATCTTTTGGGTTCAAGGGATAAAAGCCTATCGCAAGCCCGAAGCGCGCAAACAGAGAGGCTTTTTCATTAACTTCGTCTCTGTCGTACACGTCGCCGAAGGTTTCAGCCTTTTCCGTTATCATGTGCCGCTTGTTGGAAGTGGCAACAAAGATGCAGTTTTTCGGCTTCTCTTCCAGTCCGCCTTCGAGGATCGACTTGAAAAGACGGTACATCGAATCGCCCGCATCAAACGAAATATCGTCCATGCAGATCATCACGAAACGGTCAGACATTTTGCGGATTTCTCCATAAAGACCATAGAGATCCGTTATGTCTGTGTGACGGAACTCAACTGCTGTAAGTCCATCTTCCGCGTATTCCGTGAGGAGCATTTTTATCATGGTTGACTTACCCAGACCCTTCTCTCCCCAGAGGAGCATATTAAGAGCCGGTATGCCTTTTATGAACGCTTCTATATTTTTGACAGCCAGATTCACCTGCCTGTCTATGGCGACGAGATCGCCTCTTCTCACCTGTTCTATGTGGTCTATCTGGACGAGTTCGCCGTCAAGCCACCTGTATGCATTTGTTTTATTTCCCAAGAGTTTTCGCCGCTTCCTTCGCGTAATAGGTTATGATTATGTCGGCTCCAGCGCGTTTGATGGAAGTAAGCGCTTCCATCATGGCTCTGTGACCATCCATCCAGCCGAGCTGGTCTGCCGCCATTATCATGGCGTATTCGCCGCTGACGTGGTATGCGGCAACGGGTCTGTCGAAATTCTGTTTCAGGTCGCTGATGATGTCCAGATAGGGCAGAGCGGGTTTGACCATTATTATATCTGCACCTTCCGCTATGTCCAGTGCCGCTTCTTTAAGTCCTTCTGTACGGTTCGCCGGATCCATCTGATATGTTTTTCTGTCGCCGAATTTAGGGGTGGATTCTGCTGCCTCGCGGAAGGGTCCGTAGAATGCGGAGCAGTATTTAACGGAATAGCTCATAATCGGTATGTTGGAATATCCGTTGTCGTCGAGGATATTTCGCATCTCTTCCACGCGCCCGTCCATCATGTCGCTGGGAGCAACCATGTCCGCGCCCGCTTTGACGTGTGTTAGGGTTTCAAGGGCGAGGTAGTGGAGCGTTTCGTCGTTGTCCACTTCGCCGTTTTTAATGATTCCGCAGTGACCGTGGTCTGTATATTCGCACATGCAAACGTCGGTTATGACCAGCAGGTCTTTAACGTGTGCCTTGATTGCGCGTATGGCTTTCTGAATAATGCCGTGTTCGTTGTATGCTTCGGAGCCCATTTCGTCTTTGTATGCGGGGATACCGAACAAAATCACGCCGGGGATGCCGAGGGCTTTGACTTCTTCGCACTCTTTAATGATGTTGTCGATGGACATTTGGAAAACGCCTGGCATGGAGGAAACTGGATTTTTGATGTTCTCGCCTTCGCAGACGAACAGCGGGTAGATGAAATCACTGGCGCTGAGTGTGGTTTCACGTACCATTCGTCTCATTGTTTCGCTGGTTCTCAGTCTTCTGGGTCTGTCTATGGGGAACATAAGCCACCTCTTTAAAGTGAGTTTATAATCTCTGTCATAGCCTCAAGTGTGAAGTCCTTTGGCACGAGGCATGTTTTACCATATTTATTCACCGCATCCGCAGTTGTTTTGCCGATTACGACGATGTTTTTGTCAGTATCTGCCACATCGAAGAACGCCCGCACGGCTGAGGGCGAAGCAAAAGTGACAACGTTGATTGCGTTGTCAGTGATATAAGCCTCAATTTCAGCTTTTGTTCTCTGAACAGGAATCGTTCTGTATATAGTGACAATTTCTGCGGTGCATTTGTTCTGTTTCAGCCACTCATGAAAATTTCCCGCACGTGTTTCAGCGCCTGCCATCAGAAAAGTCCTGCCAGTGAGGTTAAGTCCTGAAAACAGTGCTATAAGCCCCTCCGCGGAGAACTCTTCAGGCATAAGGTCAACTGTGAAGCCGGATTTTTCCATGGCAGCTTTCGTTGCGGAACCTACCGCCACTATCTGTCCGAAACGGACGGAATCTTTATATCTGTCGAAGTATTTCACCGCGTTAAGACTGGTGAAGACGCCATAGTCATAATAGCCTTTTATTTCCGCGTCAACGGGAACGCACTCTATCATCGGCAGGGAAAACGGGGTATGACCCGCCTGCGACAGGATTTTTGCAAACTTCGCGGTTTTGTCGGCTTCCCGTGTTATAAGGACGTTCATCAGGCGTTTTTGTAGATTTCGTCCAGTATCTCTTTGCCGCCGTTGCCGAGAATTTTGTCGGCGAGGGCTTTACCAAGAGCTTCCGCGTCTTTAATATCGCCTGTGATGCTTTCTTCGATGAAGACACTGCCTTCGATATCGGAAACAAGACCGCGCATGGATATCACGTTGTTTTTGATTACGGAGTGTCCGGCTATGGGTGCCTGACATCCGCCCTCCAGACGGCGAAGGAACGCGCGTTCGCATTTAACGCGTGTTTCGGTCTCGTCGTGACGGAGGAAATTCAGCAGGTTCATCATCTCTGTGTCGTTTTCACGTATTTCGATGCCAAGAATCCCCTGACAGCAAGCAGGAAGCATCAGTTCGGTGTTGAAAGTGTCGCTGACGCGCTCCTCGAAACCGAGGCGTACAAGTCCCGCTTTCGCAAGGATGATACAGTCATATTCGCCCTTTTCCAGCTTGGCAAGGCGTGTGTTCACGTTGCCGCGCAGGTCTTTGATAACGAGGTCGGGGCGGTATTTTTTAAGCTGCACTTTTCTGCGCAGGCTGCTTGTGCCGACGATTGCGCCCTGAGGCAGTTCGTCGAGTTTGTTATATTTAACGGAAACGAAGCAATCATAGGGTGTTTCGCCTATGGGGCTTGCGTAAAGTGTCAGTCCTTCGGGCAGTTCCATGGGAACGTCTTTCATGCTGTGTACGGCTATGTCGGCGGTGTTGTCCAGAAGCGCCTGTTCAATCTCTTTAACAAACAGACCCTTTCCGCCAATCTTTGCCAGCGGAACGTCGAGGATGATGTCCCCTTTTGTCTTTATGACGTTAAGCTCGACCTCAACCCCGTGCTTTTCCATAAGCAGTGCTTTGATGTGTTCTGCCTGCCAGAGTGCGAGGTTGCTGCCCCTTGTTGCGATTACGACTTTTTTCATTTCACATCCTCAAGTTCGAATAAGATTTTAAGAGCCTCGTCCAGTGAGTATCTGCCCTTCACCGCGGAAGCGTTTTTAAGGTTTTTCAGCGGGGTGTGCAGTACCTTGTTCATGTATGCCGTAACGAGGTATTCTATTTTAGCAAGTTCTTCCTTGTCCTCAACCTTGAATTTGGACGAAAAGCGTTTAAGCTCCTCTTCCTTTTTCTCTTCAAACTGCTGACGCAGGGATTTTATGACAGGAATAATTTTCATTGATTCCAGCCATTCATAGAACATTTCCAGTCCCGCGTCGATGTATTCCATGGCTTTGACAGCCTCTTTCTCACGCTGTTTGCGGTTTGCGTCAACAACAGCTTTGAGGTCGTCTATGCTGTAAACGTATACGTTTTCAAGCTCGTTTATGAGGGGGTCTATGTCTCTGGGCACAGCTATGTCTATGAAGAACATGGGGCGTCGTTTCCTGTGCGCCATGGTCTCTTTAACGTCGGCGGCTGTCACCAGAAGGTCTGTAGCACCTGTGGAGCTGATTATGATGTCCGAATCGGGCAGGCAGGTCTTGAAACGGTCAAACTCTATCGCGGAACCGTTTACCTCGCCTGCGAGGCGCTGCGCCTTTTCGAAGGTTCTGTTGGTAACGGTTATTCCGCCTATACCTGCGGTGACAAGGTGTTTTGATGCCAGTTCGCACATCTCGCCCGCGCCTATTATGAGAGCGTGTTTGTCGGAAAGGCTGCCGAAAATCTTGGTGGCAAGCTCAACTGCGGCATAGCTGACGGAAACGGGATTTTCACCTATGCCTGTGTATGTGCGCACTTTTTTGGTGGTTTTGATGGTGTATTCCTCAAGTTTTTTGAGGAACGTTCCCGCCCCGCCGTAGAGACGGCAGTTCTCGAACGAATCCTTAACCTGACCGAATATCTGCGGTTCACCCATGACAAGAGAGTCCAGTCCGCTCGCCACACGGAAAATATGGCGCACGGAATCCTCTCCGCAGTGGATATAGGTATACTTGCGAAGCTCCGACCTGTCCATTTTGCAGTGTTCGGAGACAATCTCAAGAACGCTTTCAATGTTGCACAGGAAGTCATCGGTTACTATGTAATATTCCACCCGGTTGCAGGTGGATATGATCATAGCCTCGTATATCCTGTCGTTGTTCATTATTTCAGAATAAATCTCAGCAAGTTCCGACCCGTCAACGGCAAGGGTTTCCCTCACGCCGACAGGTGCGGTGTTGTGGTTTAAGCCTAAGACTGCAAGCTGCATATTTGTGTCATCCCATTACAAAAAAAGCCACACCGACGTATGTTATCAGTACGGAAATAAAACCAACGATTGTAGACAAAGCTGTGTCCTTTGGTGACATTCCCTTTATCTGTTTATAAAATGTTATACCGCTGTAAATTATCCATGTAATTATGGCAAAAACAAGTTTCGGGCTGAAGATGTTTATCATGCCTTTGGCATACATCATCCAGATAAGTCCCGAAAGAAGCCCTATGGTGAAGGTGTAGAAACCGATATAAAGCGTGGTGTTTATCAGTTTGTCTATGGTGTCCAGCGGCGGGAAGCTGCGGAAGATAATCCCGAAGTTTTTGTTTTTAAGCTGCCGCTCCTGAACGAAATACATGATTCCGCCTATGGTGGAGACCATAAAAAATGCTGTACCTATAATTGTGAAAGGCAGGTGGATATAAAGCCAGAAGCCTGCCGCATGTGGGTTTACATTCGCGGGCATACCTCCGGCAAAGCGGGCTATCATAACGAAAAGCACCGTAAGCGGGAAGATAAAAAGCCCCAGCGTAAGCCTGCGATATTTCACATACATCATGATATAAACAAGCATCAGCGCCTGTGCAAGGAAGAGGAAAAGTCCGCTGACAGAACCGAACGGGAGCATGTGTTTTGTCTGCCAGAGAGTGATGAACTGTGCCGAAGAGAACACCAGTCCGAGAACGGCGAAGATGTTTGTTATTGCCGCAAGCCTCTGGTACCCCATGAAAATGAACAGGGTAACATGCAGAAGCGCAAGCACTGCGCACAGAATGGAAAGGTCGAAAAACATTGTTTGTCCGCTCCGTTTTACGCTCTTATCTCCCCCTTTGTAACAGGGGGATTAAGGGGGATTTTAATTAGATATCAATCAAATCCGCCCCAGCCCTCCTTTTTCAGAGGAGGGGGTAAGACACGGTAGTTTAGTTCGCCGACAATCCGCTGTCGGTGATAAATCAAAACCTGAAACTAAATTATATATAACACAGGTATTTTTGAAAGGGAAAATTTATTAAGCCCGAATGCAAAATTATTTCAGAATGAGATTTTATGTTGCGTCATTTGGCATTTAGGGCGTACAACAACAAAATAATTTTTATACTTGCATTTAATTGAGTTTGGACGAAATTGATGTAGATGGTACAATGTATGACAGAAATGATCGGCAAACCTATCTCGCTGGAACATAAATCCCTGCTTGCCCCTAAGCTGAAATCAGTCAATATCCCTGTATCTGAATACAGCTTTCAGAACCTTTACCTTTTTCGCGGAAACCATGATTATCATGTTTTCGATAAAGACGGTTTCACCTTTATACAGGGATCGACGTATGACGGAAAAATACACATCATGCCGGCTACGGACATGCGAGATATTCCCGTTGACACGCTGCGTGCGCTTCAAAAAAACTGCGACTTCTTCTTCCCTGTTTTCGAAGACTGGGCGGAGTATTTCAGGCAGTACGGCGTGAACCTCACCTATCTTGACGGCGACACGGACTATATATACACCAGTGTGAAGATGTCCACCTATGCCGGACGCAAACTCCATAAAAAACGCAATCTGCTGAAACAGTTTACGCAACTTTATTCCGCTACTGCGTTCATGATTACCAAAGATAACATTCAGGATGCGTTTTATATCCTTGACGAGTGGCAGAAACAGACCGATATGCCAAAAGAGGAAACGGACTATAAAGCCTGCCACGAAGCGCTTACGCTTTATCATGAACTTGGCATATGCGGCGGCATATACTATGCGGATAAAAAACCTGCTGCGTTCATCCTCGGCGAGGAGCTGACAGAGAATACCTATGTAATGCACTTTGCCAAAGGGCTTACTATGTATAAAGGCATATATCAGTTTATTTATAACGATTTCGCATCTATATTGCCTAAAAGATACGAATTTATAAACTTTGAACAGGATCTGGGCAGCGTAGCACTGCGTGTTGCGAAAACCAGCTATGTTCCCGACGTGCTCGTTAAAAAGTACAGAATGACTTTTATTTAGTGACCAGAAGAAGGATGGCGAACATTATTACCGCCGCCGAAACGAATCTCTTTACAAAAACGTTTCCCGCTTTAACGGAAAATTTTGCAGCAATGACAGCGCCGATGGCCATTCCTGCACCCAGCAGTAAGCCCTGAAGCCAGACGACCTTGCCGTTGTATATGAATACAACCATCGAAAGAGTGGCTGTGGAGAGGTTCATGAACATCTTTATTGCGTTTCCGCGGATGTAGTCCATGCCGCTCATAACGCAGTACGCAAGCACAATAAAACCCACTCCTGCCTGAATGAAACCGCTGTAAATACCCATTAAGAAGAATATCAGAACACACACGGCAGTATTTTTAAAACCGTTTTCGAGGTCTTCTGCCACTTTCAGTGTTTTTGGTTTGAAAAAGGTCACAAGGGTCATGATGACCATAAAGAACGCCAGATATTTGCGGAAAGCATCCTCGGCAACGATGGTTGCGAGGTATGAACCCAGTAATGCACCGGCGACAGACGGAAGTATGGAAACCTTGCCCATACGGACAGGGAAATAACCCATGGTGCGGAATTTGTTGAAACCGAAAACGGATTGTATCCAGATGCCAAGTCTGTTTGTGGCGTTTGCCACGGTGGGTTCCAGACCGGTGAAGATTAGCAGAGGGGTTGTCAGAAAAGAACCTCCGCCAGCCATGGTGTTTATGAATCCGGCAAAAAAACCGAATGCCGGAAGTATCAGATATTTAAGAAGTTCAAAGTCCATCGGCAATAATATACCCGAAACTGCATATGGGCAAACGGAAAAAAATAAATTATAAATAAAACGTATTGAGTAAAGACGGGGTCGCGTCGTCGCCGTGCTCCTCGCGAAGACGGACGTTGTTTGTCTTTGCGAGTGCAACGAAGCAATCTCATTTTATCGGATAAATATGGACAAAAAAGAACTTTCGAAGATTTTTGAAAACTTTTTAGCTGAGAACTGGGCGGATGCCACCTGCTCGCTGAATTATGAAAACCCGTTCCAGCTTATTTGTGCAACTGCTCTCTCTGCCCAGTGCACCGACAAACGGGTGAACGAGATAACCCCCGCCCTGTTTGCAAAATATCCTGACGCGTTCGCACTGGCGTCGGCGAGATATGAGGATGTTGCCGATATCATAAAGAGTGCGGGGATGTATAAGGTCAAGGCAAAGAACCTTATCAGCATGGCTGACGATCTTGTGAAAAAGCACGGGGGCGAGGTGCCGGAGGATATGGACGCGCTGACGGCGCTGGCGGGTGTGGGGCGCAAGACGGCTAACGTTGTGCGCGGGAACATATGGCATATGGCGGGCGTCGTTGTGGATACACATGTAAAAAGGATAACGAACAGGCTGGGTCTGGTGGATTCGGATGATCCTGTTAAGATAGAACATGAGCTTGAACAGTTGATAGATGGCAAAAATCACTGCATTTGGGGACACAGGTGCATCCGCTTCGGGCGGGAGATATGCACGGCGAAAAGTCCGAAATGCGGAATATGCGGGGTGAGAAATGACTGTAGATACTACGCTTCACTTTGATATAGTTTCGGGGATTTCAGGCGATATGTCCGTGGGGGTTCTCTGCGGACTTGGGCTTGACATAGCGGAGGCGGCGAAACTCGTTTCCGGCATGGTGGGTGTTGAGATAAGCGCGTCCATGGAGAGTGCCGACGTATCCGGTGTCGTCTGCGGGCGATTGAAACTCGACCTTCCCCATGAGCACGCCCACAGAACCATGAAGGATATCCGCGCTATGCTGGAGCGCTCCGCTTTTTCCGGGCAGGTGAAGAGGGACGCAATAGGTATTTTTCAGATAATCGCCGATGCAGAGGGTGCAGTACACGGTAAATCGCCGGAGGACGTGCATTTTCACGAGGTCGGCGCTCTGGATTCCATATTCGATATCGCAGTGTTTGCGTATGGCGTTGAGCAACTTGGTATAAAGGAGATAACCTCGTCCGCGCCGGTTCTTGGCAGCGGTATGGTTAAGATGGCGCACGGCATAATGCCTGTTCCCGCTCCCGCAGTGCTCAAGATTCTTGAAGGCGTACCTGTTGCTCCCTCTTCCGAACAGACGGAGATGACAACGCCCACAGGTGCCGCCATACTGAAATATTATGTGAAACAATACGGCGGTTTCTCAGGAAAAATGCTGAAGACGGCTTTTTCCACCGGCACAAAGACTTTCAGGACCGTGCCGAACATGCTGCGCGGCATACTTATAGAGGGCGCTGCATCCGGCGGACTTGTCATGGCGGAAACGTCCGTTGACGACTGCACAGGTGAAATGATGGGACATCTCTTCGGCAGGCTGAAGGGGCTGTCCAGAGACATCACTATCACTCAGACCATCGGCAAAAAGAACAGACCTGTCTTTCTTCTGAACGTACTCTGTGAAAAGGAGAACCTTGAAGCTGTGGCGCGCGTGCTGTTTGCTGAAACTTCAACAGCGGGACTGAGGCATTATCCCGTTGACAGGATTATCATGGAGAGGCGGATGGAGTGCGCCGATGTGCGCGGGGTCAGAGTTGGTGTGAAGGTGCTGGAATATAAAGACATAATAAAATACAGCCCCGAATGGGACGATTGTGTTTCAGCGGGCGAAAAGCTGAATATGCCCGCCTCAGAGGTGTACGCAGCGGCTAAAGCAGCTTTTTACCGCTCCTGAGAAGAGCTATGAACTCGCTGAAAGTCAGCGGTTTGCTGAAAAAGAAACCCTGAATACCGTCGCATCCATGTTCCCGGCAGAAATCAAGCTGCGCCTGGGTCTCCACCCCTTCCGCAATCACGTGTAGGTTCAACCCTTTTGCCAGATTGATGATAGCCGTTGAGATGGCAATATCGTCCGTGTCTTCGGGTATATCTTTTATGAATTGTCTGTCGACTTTCAGGATATTTATCGGAAACAGTTTCAGATAGCTTAACGAGGAGTATCCTGTGCCGAAATCGTCTATGGAAATCTTTATGCCCTGCTGAACAAGATGCGCAAGGGCTATAATGGTGGTCTGGATGTCCTCCATCATTGTGTTCTCTGTTATCTCAAGCCCCAGAAGTTCTGGTTTTATCCCCGTTTCCTTAACGATGCCGCATACGGTATCTATGAGATTTTCGTCGCGGAACTGTCTTGCGGACAGGTTAACGGCTATGTCTATATCTTTAAATCCAAGTTTATGCCATTTAACGGCGTCTCCGCAGGCTTTTGAAAGAACAAATTTACCTATTGGAATAATGTGTCCCGTTTCTTCCGCAACGGGGATGAACTCCTGCGGGGAGATTATATTTCCGCCTCTGTTCCAGCGGATAAGTGCCTCCGCTCCGCATATCATGCCGGTTTCGAGGCTTACTTTTGGCTGGTAGACAACATCGAACTCTCCTGACATCACAGCCTTACGCAGTTCGCGTTCCATGCTGACGCGGGTCTGAACCTTTTCATTCATGTTTTTTGTGAAGAGCTGATACCCGTTTTTGCCTGTCTCCTTGACACGGTACATGGCGAGGTCGGCGTTTTTCACCATGGTGAGAACGTCCTCGCCGTCGTCCGGATAGATAGTTATTCCAAGACTGGCGTTTATAAAAAACTCGTTTCCGTTTATGTTGATGGGTTTTGCAAACTCTGTAAGTATGCGTCGTGACGTATCCACAGCGTTGGATTCTGTGAGGATGTCCTGAAGGATGAGCATGAACTCGTCGCCGCCAAGACGTGCCACGGTGTCTTCCGTACGGACGCATTTTTTAAGGGTTTCTGCGACCCGCTGCAAAAGGATATCGCCGACATAGTGTCCCAGCGTGTCGTTCACGTTTTTGAAGTTGTCCAGGTCGATAAAGATAACTGCTACTTTCTGGCTGTGGCGTTTCGCGAAAGCTATTGCCATTTCCAGACGGTCGTTGAAAAGCTGTCTGTTGGGCAGTCCTGTCAGGGTGTCGTGGTTTGCCTGATATTTTAGCTTCTCTTCGCCCTGTTTTACCTCGGAGATATCATGGAAAACAGCTACGAAATGGGTTATGTTGCCCAGCTCGTCCTTAATGGCGTTGATTGAGAGCCACTCCGGATAGGCGTCGCCGTTTTTCCGTCTGTTCCATATTTCTCCCGACCAGTTGCCTTTCTTTATGAGGCTATGCCACATATCCTGATAAAACTGTTCGTCGTGTTTTTCGGATTTCAGTATTCGCGGTGTTTTGCCTATCGCTTCTTCAGGAGTAAATCCGGTTATCTGAGTGAAAGCGGGATTAACCTGTAATATTGTTCCGAAACAGTCAGTTATGGTGATTCCTTCGATGGTGTTTTCTATTACGCTTGCTGCAAGCAGAAGCTGACGTTCTTTTTCTATGCGTTCGTCTATCTCTTTCATAAGCTGGCGGTTAGCTTCGTTCAGTTCGTTTGTGCGCTTTTCCACCAGAGATTCAAGGTGTTTTCTGTATTTGACCAGCTCGTCTTCGTATTTTTTCCTCTCCGTAACATCGGTTATGGAGCAGATGAAGCCCTTTATACGGTGTTTGCTGTCGCGGATATAGTCCCATGCCAGCTCTACATAAACAGTTTCGCCGTTTTTTTTCAGGTGTCTGTGTGTAAACCTTGTCGGGAGAGCCTCGCTTATGGCTGCCATGCGGAAGTTGTCCATAACGAACCCGCCGCTGTGCTCTTCAAGGAGTATTGAGAGGCTTTGTCCACGCAGTTCGTCCGCTGTGTAGCCGTATATTTCCTGAATCGCCTTGTTTGCTGAGATTATGTGACATTCCGTATCCATCTCTATCATTCCGCCGGGCATGGTTGAAAGGATGGTCTCCAGACGGGCGGAAACTTCCGAGCTGCCTGAGTTGTCGCTCATATATCCTGCGATACAGTCCGGAGTTATGCTGAAAAAAGCCTGAACGCTGATGGTTTTGCCGGAACCGCAGATTATGCGGAAGTCGGACTCGAAGCAGGAGGTTTCTCCATCCTGAACTTTTTCGTCCAGAGTGGCAAGTGTTGAAAAACGGTCGTCACGGAAAACTATATCGGTGAAGCAGAGTCCTTCCTCTATATCATTTTCAGAGTATCCGATTATATCTTTTGAGTTTTGGGACAGCCATGCAAAAGGGTATCCGGTTTCAGGTTTAAGCCTGAAAAAAATGATATTTCCTTTACTCAGAAGATCTGCGAGACATTCACCCGTGTTTATCATGATAGTTTCCTAATTATAATCTAACAGAAAGGTTCTGCTGCCGCAAGTCGGTCAGTATGTGAATAATGCCCGAAATTTACTGTAACAGCAGATTATTTGGATGAGCAAAAGTTTAATTTTATTAATATCGGATTTTTCGGAGGTCTGCATGGCGGCGCAAAGCTCCTGCATCCGCAGAACCATCATGCCGGCTGCTGCGCCCTTCATCTTGTGGGCGACGTGGGTTATTATCTCTTTATCACCTGCAAAAACGGAATCTCTGAGGTTTAATATCTCCTCATCCATAACGGAGAAGAACTCCTCCATGAGCAAAAGCATTGTTTCTTTGTCCAGCCCTATTATTTCCGAAACATGCGTAATGTCGTATTCAATCTTTCTCTCACATTCTGCGACGGCAAAGATAAATTGCTGTATATCATCGCTCATAAATGGTTTGGAGAGGGAATAGTCGAAGAGTGGTGAATTTGAAAAGTCGCTGTCTGCGGAGATACATACAAGAACCGGCGGTTTTTCGTTTCTGTCCGAAAAATCAGCTCTTATCTTTTCCGCACATTCTGGTCCCTGCATGAAAGGCATATTAATGTCCAGAAGAACAGCGTCGAAATTTCGGGTCAACGCCATTTCAAGCGCCTCCTGCCCGTTCTCTGCCAGTGAACAATCAGCCCCCAGCTTTTGCATCAGCTTTGAAAGCAGTGTCCTGTTCAGTTTGTCGTCGTCGGCTATGAGCAGTTTCGGCATCAGAAGAACTCGATGCTTGACTGTTCGTCCTCTGTGGCGAGGATGTCTTTAAGCTCGGAATCGTTCCTGCCTCTGGTGAAGTCGTCATCGGAAAGAATATTATCGGTGAGCCTGCTGTTGAATTTTTCAAATTCTTCCTGAACATTGTCAAGGAACTCTCCGAAGAGTTCTATGAGCTTTTCAGTATTGGAATCGAAAAAGGTCATGTACTTGTCTCCGGTGAATACTGTTCGGAACTGGGTGAGGTGTTCTTCCAGTTCATAAGTATTTTTCAGCATCTGGTCTCTGTCTGTGGACGTTGAGGAGCTGCATACCGATCTGAGGTGTGCGCCCGCTTCTTTGAATGTGGAGCTGAAATCTTTTTGAAGGTTCTGCCACAGGGTTATGTTCGCGTGGAGCTTTGCTATCAGCGTCTGTAGTTCCTGTTCGGTACTGAGCATTGAGGAGACGACGCTTCTCAGGTCTTCGTCGTTTATGCGGGCAACCTCAATTGCTGTGACCACCACAAGGTTTTTGAAAGTTTTTGACTGTTTCCCAAGCCCGATGACCCGCATGGTCGCCTGGTTTATGGCTGTCTGCGACTGAGTTGTTTTTGCTTGCAGGTCGTTTATGGTGCCGCATATGGTGCTTGATACCTTGTGCACCCGCATAAGCTCTTCGCGCAGTATATTGGTTTTGCCTACGATGTTTTGCAGGTCTGTATTGAATGAGTAGAGGAAGTCTTTCATAACCTCTTTAATGCTGTATAGTTTGTTTTGCAGCTCGGATTTTATAAAATCAAGCTTTGCCATCGCTTTTTCGTATACGCCGAAAACTTTCCCTGCTTCGTATGCGTTTTCAAATTTGTTCTGTCCCATGGCTTCTTTGATTATCTCAAGCTCCTGTGAGAAGATATCGTGAAACTGGGAGTGCTCTATCAGAACAGAAACGTCTGATGTGATGACGATATTGTCAGTGTCATCAAGTTTGAGAAATTCGGCGCTGCTGTTGATGTCGCTGTTGATGATATTTTCCGCAATGTACCGAAACTTTTCATAAACTGCCGCAAAATCTTTGGTTATTTCGTCCAGAAGGGATTTGACAGTTGTGGAATATTTTTTGATTTCCTTGCTGATGTGGGTGATGGTCGAACCTTTGTCACCCAGCGCCATCGTGCGGCAGATGGTGTTGTACGACAGAAGTTCGAGTTCATCCGTTATGGAGAGAAAGGTGCCGGTGGCTTCGTTAAGCTCCTCACGCATCTTTTCCATGTTCAGGTTTTCTATTTTTCTGTTTATATTTTCGGAAATATGCCGGACTATCTCGTCCGTGTTGCCGACAAAACTGTGGGAATCGCTCTGAATCTTCTCTCCGACATTGAGCATTGCGGCAAAGCTCTCGCTGCGGTGCTCGATTATCTCGTTGATAATCCCGACGATTTGATAGAAACAGCCGTCAATTTCACCTTTCAGTTTGTCGTATGCATTACTCATATTTTTTCAGTGTCTCCGCCAGAAGGGTTTCCGTGACAGGTTTAAAGATAATCCCGTCAAAACCTGCCCCGTCCAGATGGCTTTTTTCGGCGACGTCCGCCGTAAGCGCTATGTATTTTGTGTGTGTCCATTTGTTTTCTTCTTTCAGCATTTTCAGGATATCAACACCCGTCACTCCGGGTTCCAGCCTGAAATCCACAAAAGCCACGTCCGGTTCTTTCATGGTGCGCAGTCCGCTTTTAAGTGCACTGACCGATTCCGCGGTCTGCACAGTGTGTTTCAGTTTTTCAAGTAATATCCTGCACATTTTTAGGTGCAGTGTATTGTCGTCCACAATAAGTACGTTCATAAGACCCGCCATTATAATAATTTATTGACGTTCAGAACAAGAACTGCCTGCCCGTCACCAAGTATTGTCACTCCGCCGATATAGTTGAGGTGGGCAAAGTATTCCGGAACTGGCTTAATGGCTATGTCCATTCTGTTTAGCAGTTCGTCAACAATTATACCCGTTTTGCCCTCGTCTGTAACCGTTATAACAATATTCACCTCATCCGCAAGGTCTTTTTCCCTATCGCCCAGCAGTTTCGAAAGATGCACAAGCGGGAGCACGTTGCCTCTATAGTAGATACCGTTGCCGAAATGGAGATCTTTGACCTGTTCTTTGGCAACTTTTATGGTCTCCGCTACGTTCTCAATGGGGAAAGCGTAATGCTCATTCGGCTGCATCCGCACAAGAAGTGATGTGGACATTCCTATGGTTACGGGTATCTTCATCACAACCCTTGAACCGTCGCCAACGGACGACTGCACGTCTATGGTTCCGCCTACGCTGGTTATAGAGCTTTTAACAACGTCCATTCCCACACCGCGTCCGGAGATGTCTGTCACCTGTTCCGCAGTGGAGAAACCCGGAGCAAGGATAAACTGTATTATCTCGTTGTCGGTGAGAACAGCGTCCTCGGAAGCCAGTCCCTTCTGTATCGCCTTCGCCAGAATTTTTTTCGGGTCTATGCCGCGTCCGTCGTCGATAACCTCTATATAAACGAAACTGCCTTCGTTATAGGCTTTAAGGATAAGGTGTCCCTCTTCCAGCTTAGAAGCGCGTGCTCTGTCCTCCGGCGGTTCGATGCCGTGGTCGCACGAGTTGCGGACAAGGTGCACCAGCGGGTCGGAAAGAATATCTGCTATCTTTTTGTCTATCTCTGTGTCCTCGCCTATGATGCGAAGGTCAATCTGTTTGCTCTGTTTTCTTGCTATATCCCTGACAACACGGGGAAACTTGTTGAATATCTGTTTTATGGGCACCATCCTGAGAGACATTATGTCCCTCTGGAGATCCTGAGATATGCGGGAGATGAGGTTCGAGTTGTCCTTGAAGTCTTTGATAAGGCTTGTGGGCAGGTCAAATTCACGTATAAGCCGCTGCATCATGTATTCGTAAGCGTTTTTTGCCACCACGAGCTCGCCTATTGTGTTTGTAAATTTATCTATTTTTTCCTGATCCACCTTCATGGACTGAGAGTATTTCTCTTTGGAGGAATCGCCTTTCTCTTCCTGTTCTTCTTTTGTCAGAGCGGATGCAAGGGAGACACTGTCGCTGTCTGCGGCTGCACCGGTTGCCTTCATGATAACCTGTTTTTTCAGAGCGATTTCAAGGTCTCTCTGTTCCAGCTTGCCCTGATCCACAAGTATCTCGCCTATCTTTTTCTGCTGTGCTTTTGCTGCTTCTATCTCTTTAACGGTTACTTTGCCTGATTCCACCAGAAGTTCGCCAAGTTTTTTGGCCGGTGATTTCAGAATTTTTATATAGTTTTCTATTTCAGCAAGTTCTGTTGCGAAGTCCGCACCCGAACCGGCTTTGTTTGCGAACCGCTGAGCCATCTCCATTAGGTCGGTGAAACCGATAAATTTTGCGGCGTTGGAAAAACCCATTGCTGCGCGTTTAAGCATACCGGAATTGTTTCCGTCCGCCTTTGCAAGCCCGATTATCTCAAAGAACTGATCCACCTGAGAAAGGAATATCTTGATATCGCCTGTGACTGTCGGCACCTTCTCTTCAAGTGTCAGCATTGATTCCTGAAGGTTTTGAAGCTGTTTATACGTTTTCGGAAGTTCCGGAGTCGCTTTGTTCAGAAGAGCTTTGACCAGAGCCTTCACATCGGAGATTACGTTCAGTATGAATTCCGCAGCTTTTCTGTCGAACACGATTGCGCCGGAGCGCACCTTGTCCAGCATATTTTCGACCAGGTGTGCGTATTTCTCAAGGAAGGTGAAACCTACGTATCCGCAGTCACCTTTGATATTGTGAAAAACGCGGAAGATGTTATCAACTGCGTCTTTGGTTCCTTCGCCTGTTTTTTCTATCTCAATGAGGAAATTTTCGATTGATTCGAAATAATCCTCTATGCCGCTGGCAAGTTCCGCCAGCATCTCATACTGTATGCCTGCGGTGTCCACTTTTTCGACATCCAGCTCCTCTTCGGTAAACTCTTCGTCCGAAACTATTGCGGGTTGCTGAGTTTCTTCGGCTTTTTTCTGCTCCAGAGAAATTTCGGTGACAGTCATAAGGTCCGGATCGAAAGCGAGGTCGGATATTTCCTCCACTGAGGCGTCGCTGATAATGTAAATTTCAGGGTGCAGATATAGTTTATATGGTTCGAGCGAGGACAGTTCAGGCATGGAGACGCTTGTCACCGCAAGGTAATATTCGGATATGTCTTCAAGGTTAGCAAGAAGCGTACGCGGGTCGTACCCGTTTTCCAGCATATCGTCTGTGAAGTTCATTTTGATGTGATATGCCTTTCCGAAACCGGGATCGTGTTGTTTCAGAAGTTGCGCGACATCTTCCGTAGTCTGCGTCAGCCCGGCTGCCGGCGCTTTTTCAGCTGCCTTAACCGGAGCGTCCTTTTTCATATTGTTTGCAGCGCCGAACAGCGTGATTATGTCAGTGAGGTCACGGTCATATTCCCTTTTTTCCCGTGCGTATTCGATCATTTCGAACAGGATGTCCACACCTTTCAGCAGCAGATCGGTGATGTCCGCGTCGATGGTGATGTCCCCGTTTCTCAGTTTGTCCAGAAGCGATTCGAGGTGGTGTGAAAATTCGGACATATTGTCGAATCCGAACCCGCCTGCGCTCCCTTTTATAGTGTGGATATTGCGGAAAACGGCGTTAAAAAGCTCTGTGTTTCCGTCTGATTCCGCTTTAAGGATGCTCTCGTTGGCGCTCTCAAGAAGGTCAGCTGCCTCCTCAAGAAACTCCATCCTGAATTTTTCCATATCGATCTGAGTCATATTTCCGCTCCGGTAATCAACTGATGCCCAGCAGCATCTTGATGTTAAGTATCAGGTCGTCAGGCTTAACGGGTTTTGTTATGTACAGGTTTGCGCCGGATTCGTATCCCTTTTTACGGTTTTCCAGCTCCTCCTGAGTTGTTATTATGATAATAGGGGTTTCTTTTCCCGTTTTTCTATATTCTTTGATGAAAGTGATGCCGTCCATGCGGGGCATGTTAAGGTCGCACAGCATAAGGGCATAGTTGGTCTGCACAGCTTTTTCAAGGGCGTCCATTCCGTCAATGGCACCGTCCGCCTCAAACCCCGAAGACTTCAGAATGTTGCTGTGGAAATGCCGAACCATGTCCGAGTCGTCGATAACCAATACCTTAATAGCCATAATTACCCCTTATAATATACAACGCCTGAACCCATGCGCTTCATACTGAACGCGGTGGTTATTCTGCCCACCGATTCGCTGTGTCCCAGAAAGATATATCCGCCCTTGTTCATGGATATATAGTAGTGGTCAACTACCTGCTTCCGCGACAGCTCGTCGAAATATATCAGAACGTTGCGGCAGAATATGAAATCGAACCCGCGTTTTTTTCGCATGGCGTCCCTGTCCATCAGGTTCAGATGTTCGAAGTTCACCATGTTCCGTACCTCTCTGACAGGGGTATGGAACCCGCCGGAGGTTGTGAAGTATTTTCTGTAATACTCCTCCGGTACGTCTTTCAGACTGCGGTCGTCATATTTTGCCTCTTCTGCCTTTGCCAGAACGTTTTCGTCGATATCACTTGCGAGGATACGCACGTCCCAGCCTGAGAGGTTTTCCAGCATCTCCCTTACGATAATCGCCAGAGTATATGGTTCCTCACCTGTGGAGCATCCGGCAGACCATATGCGTATGTTTCTGTCGTTTGCCGCCGCCTTGCGTTCCGCTATCTCCTGGAGACAGTGCTCCGCAAAGGTTTCAAGTGTTGCGAACTCGCGGAAGAAGTAGGTCTCGTTCACCGTCAGCAGGTTCATGAGAGCCTGAAATTCCTCGCCGGTGTCTTTGAACTTCAGATAGCGCAGGTAATCGCGCACGCTGTCAGTCCCCATCTCAATGAGCCTTTTTTCGACCCGTTTGTTGATGAAATACCGTTTTTTCTCTTCAAATTTAATACCCGACTTTTTGTAAATGAACGCAGTCAGGTCTGTGTAGTCATCGTTGTTGATGAACATAAGCTGGTTGTGACGCTCCTATAATGTTTCCAGAAGTCCTTGCAGCATCCTTCTGAACTCGCCTTTTGCTCCGGCGAGTTTCATTTCGGTTATCCTGATAGCTTTGTCCCTGTCTGTCACAGCCAGATGCTCAAGAGCAGTTAAGCAGATGTTCTCGTTGCTGTCTGACGCCAGTTCCTCGTAAAGAGCTGCCTTGTCCGGGATATCAAGGTGCGACACAATATAAAGAAAAGTAAGCCTCTCCTCCGGATATCCGTCGAGATTGCGGAGGTTGTTAAGCATAAATTTTGTATGTTGTTCGTCCAGCTTGTGTATGTCGTGTCTGGACACTATTTTCAGCACTGCGTTGGCTATCTCCTTAAAATACATCGTGTTCTTGTTGTTAAGAAACGAAAGGAGAAAATCCAGATGGCGGGTTGAACCTTTTTCGCCAACCAGCCTTAAAACTGTTGGTTTATAGATGCTGTCCATGGTCTTTCCGCCAACAACGGCAAGCACCCTGTCCACAGTGGCGGGTTTGCCCATGATGGTGAGTGTTTCGAGGCACGACATACGGATCATCGGTTCCGTGGTCTGCTCGAAAATCTTCATGATGTCCTCAAGTGAATCCTCGTCGTAAATTTTTCCGAGGTATTCCACGGCGGTCATCATGACGTTTGGCGCCTTGTCGTTGAGCGCCGCCCGCAGAGCGGGTATGGAGTATTTTGAGCTGGTCGCCACCAGGCTGTCCAGCACCAGCTTACGCACTTCCCTGTTCTGGTGATCCATTATGGAGGTGAGATACGCCACGGCGTCCTCGCCTTTTGCGCCGAAAATTTCTATGGCGCAGTTTCTTATATAAGCGTCGGCGGACTCGAAATATTTCGCTATGTCGGCAAAGAACGGGGTTATATCGAGAACTTTGAACGCCTCGACTATCAGCTCGCGGACAAGACGGCTCTTTTCTGAATACATGTGACAGATGAGCACAGGATAGAGATCCTCGTTCTTTTCGGAAAGCACATCTTCAACGGTGTAAATTCTTTCCGCCTCGTCAGTATTTTTCAGCTTTTCAATCAGAGTCTGTCTGTCCACCTGCAAGCTCCCGCAATCAGCCTATTATCTTTTTTATAACAGCAAGAAGGTCGTTGGGTTTAAAAGGCTTGACTATCCACGCCTTCGCGCCCGCCTGCCGTCCCTCTTCCTTAATACCCGCCTGTGATTCCGTTGTCAGCATTATCACAGGGGTGAATTTATGCGTAGGGTTCTTTTTCATCTCTTTAAGAAAAGTTATGCCGTCCATATTCGGCATGTTAACATCGGAAACCACAAGGTTGAATCTTCCCGTCTCCAGCTTTTTGAGTGCATCCACTCCGTCTCTGGCATCGACGACCTCATACCCTGCCGATTTTAATGTTGCCGCAACCAGCTGACGCATGGTTATGGCATCATCAACAATAAGAATACGCTTCATTAATTCCCTCCGACCGCATCTTGTAAATGCAGTCCGTACAGACTGAGTAATTTATCGAATGATTCGCATGATTTAACTGAAATTTTAGAGCCTGCATCCCTTGCTGTTTTAAACAGTGAAAGGGTGATTTGCAGAAAAACCGTGTCCATGGATGCAACTTTTCCCATGTCCGCCTCAAGCTCTTTTCCCGTGAAGGATACATTGCCGAAGAGCGAAAGGAACTCTTCTGCCATGAAAATTTCGGATTCATCGGGGAAAGTCACTTTAATCTTGGTTTTAAGCTCTTTAACTTCCATATTACCAGCCTCTTTCCACTTTTCTGCATATTTCAGCGGCTATCTTGTAGCTGGGCAGAACAGCGTCCGCACAGCCTTTGAGAACTGCCTCTTTCGGCATACCGTAGACAACAGCGGTCTCTTCGGATTCAGCGATGGTGTATCCGCCCGCCTGTTTTATCTTGCACATGGACGCGGCGCCGTCGTTGCCCATGCCTGTCATAAGCACTCCGAGCGCTTTGCTGCCGAAAACTCCGGCAACCGATTCCATCATTATGTCAACGCTGGGGACGAACGCATGGTCGGGGGTTTTGCCCAGACGCATGGTTATTTCGCCGTTCATTTTTTTGTAAAGGGTCATGTGGTTGCCCGCCTTGCCGACATAGCATACGCCGGGAGTCACTATATCGCCGGGTGCGACCTCTTTAACAGTTATGCGACACGATTCGTTGAGCCTCTTCGCATAGGATTCTGTGAAGCCCACAGGCATGTGCTGCACCATAAATATAGCAGCGTTCAGGTTTTGCGGGATATGGGGCAGAACGTCGAAAATTGTTTTCGGTCCGCCTGTGGATATACCTATGCACACCGCTTTGAAGTTATCGGAGATGGTATGCGGAGTGGTATATACAGGTTCCTTTGCTTCATATTTTTCAATCTTCGCAGGTTCAGTTCTGCGTGTCAGTTTTGCAAGACCCATCCCTGCGGCTGCCTTGACCTTGACAGCGAGTTCACGTTTAACTATCTCAATATCGCGGGAGACGGTACCGCTGGGTTTCGCCACAAAATCAAACGCGCCCAGTTCCAGCGCCTGAAAAGTTGTGGATGCTCCCTCCTGCGTCAGCGAGCTGAGCATTATGACGGGGCATATTCTCTTTTCATTAATAATTTTCAGGGCGGTCAGACCGTCCATCACCGGCATGTTGACGTCAAGCGTCACCACGTCCGGCTTCAGCGCCAGCGCCTTTGCAATTCCGTCTTCTCCGTTTCTTGCCGTGTCAATGACCTCGATGCCGAAGGATTCGTCAAGCATCTCTTTAATTTTCTTCCGCATAAGTGCGGAATCATCGACAACCAGTACCCTTATTTTTTTCATTCCTGCTTCATTTTCTCCAGTTTGCTCATTTCGGAATGGGAAAACAAGTCTTCAATGTTCAGCAGAAGTATCATCTTCTGCTTGCTGACCACGTTAATGACCCCTCCGATAAATTCCGAGCTTACGGTAGCTGAAAGAACAGGCGGCACCACGTCTATGTCATCCGTTTTGATGCGCAGTACCTCGTCAACCCCGTCAACGACGAAGCCGACCTTCATATTCTTTAAATTAACTATTATAACACGTGTAAATTCGTCTCTTTCTTTTGCTTTCAGGTCAAAACGCGTGCGCAGGTCTATAAGCGGGATGACCTCGCCGCGGAGGTTAATTATGCCTTCCACAAATTTAGGTGTTTTGGGCACTTTCGTAACGTTTGTATAACGGTTTATCTCCTGCACTTTTTCAATCAGGATGCCGTATTGTTCGTTTTCTATCTGGAAGGTGACAATCTGTTTTTCGTCGTCTTTAGAGTGGGTGTTAGCCTCAGCCATAGTCAGACCCCCTGCGGACTGCGCGGCAACCTTTGAAAGCGCCTCCAGCTCCGTTTTATTCACAATATTCTTAGGCTCAAGAGCCATAACCAGCCTTTCGCCTTTTTCCAGCTTCAAAACGGCAGATACCTCTTCCGTATCTTCCGCAAAGGCTTTCGGCGGCTCTTCGATGAAGTTTTCTTCAACGCTGAGAACGGCGTTTACCTTGTCAGCGGCAAAGGCGACCATCACGTTGTTTATATCGACGATGATAACCCTGCTGTTTTCGTTTATCCCGCTGTGTTTTCTGCCGAACTTGTCATGGAGCGAGATAAGGGGTATGACGCGTCCTCTCAGCGAAAAAATACCAAGAACATAGTCGGGAAGCCCCGGAATAGCGGTTACTTCAGGCATCCAGATAATTTCGTTGATACGGTGTATTTCAACTGCGTATTCCAGCTGACCGATGTTGAAGCTGATGAAACGCTTTTCGTGCAGAACAGCTGCCGCAGCCTCTTCCGCCCTTGCGGCGGAGGTTTTGCGGAATCCCTGTTTATCTATGTGCGCTTTCAGAGCGGTTATGTCGATAACCTCGTCGGTGTTCAGAATCTGGATCAGCAGGATGTTTCCGCCCTGATTGACCTTCATTATTCCGCTGATGTATCTTTTGTCCACGTCCGCGTTGAGCATTTCGGGAAAAGCGTCCAGCTGGTGTATCTCTGTGGATTTCACCTCGCTGACGGATTCCACAACGAAGCCGTTCAGCGTTCCCTCTTTCTCAATTACGATAACGCGGGTGTCGTCTGTATTGTCGCAAGGCTTCTGATAGCCGAGACGCAGGGACAGGTCTGTCAGAGGCATGACTTCGCCGCGCAGATTGCTCATTCCCAGCACATGAAGCGGCATTTTCGGCACGCGGGTGATGTGCGGCAGACGTATTATCTGTTTAACGTCAGCTATGCCTATGCCATATGTCTCCTGACCGAGCCGGAACGAAACGTATATGCTGTCCTGCGGACTTTCAACTGCTGATGACATTTAATTCTCTCCTTTGTCGGAATGCTGTAAGGAGCATTATCAGAATGTCTGCATTTCGTCTGCGAGGGAAGCAACCTCTTCCGCTGCTGCCGCTATTTCGCGCAGACCCTTGACCTGCTCGTCTGCGGCATTTTTCGCCTCTTCGGAAAGTGCTTTAAGGTTTTCCGCCGCCTCTCTTCCCTCGTCACATGCTCCGTTGACCTGTTCAACCTTATTCTCGGCTGCATCAACATGGTCTGAGCATTTTTTATAGAGATCCACAAGGTGTTTGCGTATCTGACCGACCTCTGCGAGATTATCCACGGCATACTGGGATTTAGTTATCTGAACGCGGATGAGCGATGTTATCTCCGCCAGTTCGTTCTGGAAGTTGATAACCTGTTCGTACATTTCGTCCAGAATGTCTTTCATCTTGTCGGCGTTGTCTGCGGATTCGTTCGCCAGCGCGCGGATGTCGGCGGCAACAACGGAAAATCCTCTTCCGTATTCGCCGGAGCGTGCGGCTTCGATATTACCGTTGACGGCGAGCATGTTCGTCTGGATGGCAACGTTATTGATTGTATCAACAATTTTTTTGATGTTGCCGAACGATTTATTAAGAACAGTCACTTCGTCGTGAACGTCTTTAAGGTTGTTGATGGATGCGACGAAACCTTTGATGATAAGTTCTACTCCGTGTTTGAAGTCCTTGAACTGGGTTTTGAACTCGCCAACGGCGGGTTTCACCTTTTCATCATAAATGCGTCTTGCGTCCTGCATCTTGCCCTCTTTCATGAGGTTGACGATTTCGCCGGCACCAAGGTGTACGTGGTTATGGGGTTCGCGGATATATTCGTACGCTTTTTCCTCTTTGCCGGAGTCTGGTTTGTATGTGAGATACCACGCGCCGAACGCACATTTTGTGGGGTCGAGCTGTCCGTGGAAGTCGTGATTGTTGTTCATTGCGTCTTCCAGTTGGTCGAGGAAGACAAGGTGGTCGAGAGCTTTTATCTCGTCCAGGGCATTATCAACCAGCTTTCCGTGGTCAGCCATCACAAGCCAGCTCTTTTTCACGTTGTTTATGTGTGTGTTTATTTTGTCGAACTCTTTTGTGATGCCTGTTATCTCGGTGAATATCTCTGAGGTTCCCGTGTCCATCTGGTCGATGGCTTTAAGAACCTCGTCCGCGGATGCGTCCAGTTCCTCAATAGTGGAAGAAAGCTCTTCCGCCGCCGCTGCAACCTCTTCGGAGGATTTTGCAATGTCGGTGGATTGTTTAAGGTCGTCCGCCATCTCTGCAAGTTCCTGAGAAGCTACGGTAAGTTCTGCGAATGCTTTTGTCTGTTCCTCGGTGAACTTGCCGACTTCTTCCGCAGCTGCCGCGTTTTGTTCTGCGGATGATGCCAGCCTGTTCACAAGATCCATGGAACGGGTTGATTCCTCGCTGATTGCCACAGCTCCGCCTTTTATCTTTCCGACCTCAATGCCTATTTCATCTGTGTGGCTGCCAACGTATCCGCAGTGTTTGGAGATGAAGTCCGCCTTGAAGAGGTTTGTTCTGGACAGAATGAGGAAGCTGTCAACTTTGCTGACAACATGCTGCACCTGTGTGAGTGACTGGTCTATAACGTTTTTAATATTTTTAGCTGATTTTTCGGAAACTTCAGCCAGCGTGCGCACTTCGTCGGCAACAACTGCGAATCCTTTTCCGTGTTCACCCGCTCTTGCGGCTTCGATAGCGGCGTTGAGAGCCAGCAGGTTAGTCTGGTCTGCAATCTTTGTTACAACCTGAACTATCTGACCGATGGAGTCTGCTTTTTCTTTAAGCTGGTCGACGAGCTGTGTTGATTCTTCAACCTTTTCGGTTGCGTCCTTAACGGAGTCTTTCAGCTCGTTTGCCGCCGTGACGGTGGATTTGACCTTTTTGATAAGTTCCGCCGTGGAGGTTTCGTATTCGATGGTTGTGGCGAGAACGTTTTTCGCGTCATTTTCAAGAGCAGTTGTGTCGTTTTTTATTCCTTCCGCGCTACGGCTTGCCTGTGCGGAGGCTATTGTAACCTGTTCCATGGAGGCGTTAAGCTGGTTTGCTGCGCTTGATGCCTGTTCAATGGCTGATGCCATCTCTTCTGATGCAGTGGCGAGTCTTTCTGCGTTGGACTGCTGTTTTGCCAGAGTTCTTGCCCTCGCTTTTTCTACAGCCATCTTTTTAGACTCCTCCCTTGACGCCGCTGCGGAATCCGCATCCTTCTTCAAAATACCCGTCCTTCCGGTTAGGCTGGTGGGTTTCGCCAGCTTTTTCATAATGTATACCTCCAAATGAACCTAATATATTTTTATATCACTAATCTTATCAGAATCGAATGACGCTTTCAGTGTGAAATCGGTCTCCCTTCCGGAATTAACATCGCTGGCAGTGATAGTTACTATTCCGCTGTCGTCGATGATGAAGCAGATATCAATAAGAGTTTCTTCTTCGCTATTTTCTACTGTAAAATCAAATTTTGCAAGGCTAATGAAGTAGTCGGGATCGTCTTCCGGACTGTCGGATACGTTAAGACTGGAATGTGCCGTATCCTGTAGAACGTGAACGGTTATATTTCGGATGTCTTCACTGGCAGTGGTGAACCGCTGGGTGAAGGATACCGGGTACGGTTCGTTCTTGCGCATGATTATTTCGAACATTCCGTTGTCGTCCTCAAGCCCCAGATTGTGGCTGGTGACGTCGTAAAAAGTCCTGTCGCCCAGAAGTCCGAGACGCATTGCCGCGTTTGTTGCCGCACCGCACACGACCGCCTCTTCCGGGTTAAGGTCTTTGCTGACGGATGCGCCGAACATGTTCTCTACAAAAGCCCGCACGTTGCATATCCTGCTTGCGCCGCCGACGGGCAGCACACGGCTGATATCCTCCGGCTTTATATTGTTTTCCCGCAGAAGTCCTTCGGTTATCTCACGGATGCCCTGAATGATTGGCTCGGTTATCTTGCCGAAAAGCTGTTTGTTCAGCTCCATCTTAAAGTGCAGAGGTCCTTTGGGGGTGATGGTTATGTATGGAATTACGAGATTGGTTTCATTCAGGCTGGAAAGCTCCATTTTTGCCTTTTCCGCCTGAAAAAGAAGCTGCTGATAGGCTATGGGGTCGGTTTTCAGGTCTATGCCGTGGAGTTTGCTGAACTCTTCATTAAGATAGTCCGCAACAGCGACGTCGAAATCGACTCCGCCTATCTGTGTTGAGCCGCCTGTGGCTATCACTTTCAGACAGTCTTTGTTCAGTTCGATAAGGCTTATGTCCAGAGTTCCGCCGCCAAGGTCGAAAACCAGGCAAAGCTCGTTCTCTTTTTTGCCTATGTTGTTGTAATATATTGCCGCCGCAGTCGGTTCGTTGAGCAGCGCAATCACTTCAAAGCCGGCAGACTGTGCAGCCGCGCGCACAGCTTCTCTCTGGAGATGGTCGAAATACGCCGGAACTGTTATTACAGCTTCTGCCGTGTCGTCCCCAGTGTAATCCCTGTGCAGGTTTTTCAGCTTTTTAAAGAAGAGCGTGGCAAGCTCAACAGCTGTATATTCTTTCCCGTAAAGAGAGAATTTTTTATCCGAACCCATGTATCTTTTAACGTTCGCGATGGTGTTTTCCGATTCCAGCATCTGCATACTGCGGGCATTGTCGCCCATGACCGCCTCTTTGCCGTTCTTGAAATATATCACAGAAGGCAGAAAGCGTTTTCCGCTGTCGGACGAAATGACCTCGATGGTTCCCTTCTCCTTAAATATTGCTATCATGGAGTTTGTTGTGCCGAAATCTATTCCGGCGGGATATCTGCTCATTTGGGCGCTCCTTTAGCGATTGTTACTTTCTCCAGTATAAAATCGGCTAAAAGATTGAAATCCATACACCCTCTGCTGTGCGGAGCGAATAAATTTATTGGGATTCTGTATTCGGGAGCCTCAGCAACCCTGATATCGTTACGGATTCGCGGGGATATCATGGGTTCGCCGAAGTTTTCGTAAATCTCTTTCATAACGCGTTTGGAGTGGTTACTGCGGATGTCGTACTGGTTTGGAATAATTCCGCACATGCGCAGAGTCGGGTTGAATGCGGCGTTTATACGGTAGATGGTCTGGGTCAGCTGCGCAAGTCCCTCTATGGCGAGGAAGTTCAGCAGTATGGGTATGAAAACAGATTCTGCCGCCGCCAGCGCGTTAAGTGTCAGTGCCGCCACTGTTGGCGGGGTGTCTATTAGGATGCAATCGTAATCGTTCTGAAAATCCAGCAGCACTTTTTTAAGCTGACCTTCGGGATTGGGTTTGTCCAGAAGGTGCTTTATGAAGGATGAGGAGAACGCTGTGGAAGCAGGCAGAACGTCGTAAAGCCCGTGTTCCGTACGGAAAAGTGCGTCTTTCCCGTTGCATTTGCCGAGCAGCGCGTCGTAGATACTTAGATAAGTATCGTATGTATTAACACCTGACCAGAAAGAGAGGTGTGCCTGCGGGTCGAGGTCCACCGTAAGAACCCTGTAACCGCGTCCACCGAGAACTCCCGCAACGTTGACAACAGTTGATGTTTTCCCGCTGCCGCCTTTTTTGTTTGCAAATGTTATTACTGCTGACATAATTGTATACAATTATAGTATAAATTGAAAAATTATGCTACATTGATATTGATTATAAAATACGCGGAGATGGTATGGAGAAAGGACTTTTTCTGGACAGGGACGGTATAATCAATGTCGATAAAGGGTACCTTTACAAGTCGGAGGACGTAGAATTCATCGATGGCATCTTTGACCTGTGCCTTTATGCAAATTTTAAAGGTTATAAGATATTTATCATCACAAATCAGGCGGGGGTGGACAGAGGTTTCTATTCCGAGGAAGATGTTGAGACGCTGCATCGCTGGATGCGGGGTCAGTTTGAAATGCGTGGAGTTGAGATAACGGATGTCTATTACTGCCCGCACCATCCGGATTTTACCGGTGAATGTGGCTGCCGCAAGCCGAAGCCGGGTATGCTTCTGATGGCAATGACGATGTATGATATAGACGCTTCAAAGTCCATTATGGTGGGGGATAAGGTTTCGGATATGCAGGCGGGCAAAGCCGCAGGCGTGGGGCTTAATATCATCGTCGCCAGCCAGTATACGGACACAAAACCGGAAGAGGCGGACGTGATGCTTAACAGCGTCGGAGAGGTCTGCGAATACCTGAAAAAGACTCTCTGATTTCGCCACCTCCTTTGTCAAACAAATGAGGGTCGGGGTGGATATATATTTTTTGTCATTAGAAGTTTATGTCTCCGTTTCCGTTTCAAGGATTTTGCTGTAAAGCTCTAAACGTTTAAGTTATTCTTAATATTTAGCAATACTCATAATGACCATATCTCCCGCACCATATATTATTCCGCCATTACTACCTTGTTGCGTCCTGTCTGTTTGCCTGTATAAAGGGCGTCGTCAGCTTTTTTGATGCTGTGTTCAATGCCCATGCCTTTGTCATATGCTGATACTCCGAAAGTCATGGTCACTCTGAAATTTTCTCCTGCAAACGACATTTCTGTATTTTTTATAGCCTCGCGTAGCTTTTCCGCAACCGCAACTGCTTTTTTAAGTTCCGTCAGTGGCAGCATAATGAGAAATTCCTCGCCTCCCCAACGTGATACGATATCCTGCTGGCGGAGGTTAGCGCGCATTACATCAGCAACGGTTTTAAGGACATAGTCCCCCGTATCGTGCCCGTAAGTGTCGTTCACTCTCTTGAAAAAGTCGATATCGCACATGATCAGCGAGAAAAAGCCGCCGTTCCTGTCGCAGCGGGAAACCTCCACAGCAAGCTGATTCATGATGCTTCTGCGGTTGGCAAGTCCCGTGAGAGAATCGGTGAGTGCAAGTTTCTCTATGGTTTCATATGCGCCCTGAAGTTCCCTGTTTTTCTCTTCAAGCATGTCTCTGGAAAGTTTCAGGTCGAGATGGGTTCTGATACGCATCAGAAGTTCGGTCTCGTGAAATGGTTTTGATATGTAGTCCACTCCGCCCGCTTCAAACCCCAGAACTGCATCTTCCGGCTCGGTCTTTGCGGTGATGAATATAACAGGAATATTAGCAGTTTCAGGGTCTTTCTTTATCTGTCTGCAAACCTCATATCCGTCCATATCCGGCATCATAACATCCAGAAGCACCATGTCAGGTTTTGTTGCGCTTATGAAGTCCAGCGCCTCAAATCCGTTCATAGCAAAGGCTAGTCCGTACTTTGTGTTTTCCCGCAGAATGTTACCTAAAACTTTCAGGTTCTGCTGGTTGTCGTCCACAATCAGTATGAGTGTTTTATTGTATTCTGTTTCGTTCGTCATCTGATCTCTTTCGTCCTTTCGTGAATTTGCCGGAACAGTTTTTTGATTTTATCAATTTCCATATTATCTATACAGGCTTTAAGATGTTCAGACAATGAAATTATATCTCTGTTTTTCAGTTTTTTCCCCGCAGAAAGGAGCATCTCGGCTATTTTTTGTGAGAAACCAAGGTCAATGACGGATATATTCTTTTTGAAATATTCAAGGATATCCTTTGTTTCCTCTTTGTTTACAAATATTTCCTCAACAGCGTCTACTAATTTCACATCATGGAGCGGTTTTTCCTTCACGGTTTTTCCCGCCTCAATGGGCAGGTATTTGGCCGAAACCTGCATAAGATGCGTAAAATCGGCGGGTTTCATGAGAAAATCGTTGAATATTCCACCTCTGTTGTTTTCATCGTGGGCGGCGGTAAGCGCAATCATGGGTATTTTCGCTGTCGCTGGGCTGCTTTTCAGCCGTTTTGCCGTTTCAAAACCATCCATGTCGGGCATCCTTATGTCCATTATGACCAGTGCGGGCACTATTTCCTCCGCTATGAGTGTCGCAGCGTTTCCGTTTTGTGCCTCAAGAACCGTCAGTCCGCATCTTTCGTACATCTCCCGCAGGATATTGCGGCTCATTTCGTCGTCGTCAACAATAAGAACCCTTGCAGGTTTGAAGTTGATTTCAGGTGTGCTGCCGTTTTCCGTGAAGGCTGCTTCTGCGGTGAGCACGTCCGGCAGGTCAACGACGAATTGCGAACCTTTGTCAACCTCGCTGGTGACAGAGATTGTTCCGCCCATCATCTGCGCCAGCTTCAGGGATATGGACAGCCCCAGCCCGGTTCCGCCGTAACGGTTTATGTTGTGGTCGTCCCTTTGCCGAAAGGGTTCGAAGATGGTTTTGAAATCGCTTTCCGGTATACCGATACCGGAATCGGAGACGACTATGCTAAGATTTGTTCTTCCCGCTGTGACAGGTGTGCAGGTTACGTTCACGCGGACGAATCCTTTTTCGGTGAATTTAACAGCGTTTCCAACGAGATTCAGCAGTATCTGGCGTATCCTTGCGGCGTCTATCATGAGTGCGTCCGGCACCTGCCTGTCTATGCTGCTGGTGATGGTTACGCCCTTTGTCACGGATTTCAGCGAAAAGATGCTTACTGTATCGGTGACGAGGTGTCTTATGCTGGCGGGAGAAGTGCTGACACGCGCTGCGTTTGCTTCCAGCTTTGATATGTCGAGGATGTCGTTTATCAGGTTGAGCAGGGCGCGTCCGCTGGTCTTTATTGATTTTATATATGATTTTGCTTTAACGTCTTTAATTCGCGCCTCAAGCAGTTCGCTGAAGCCTATGACGGCGTTCAGAGGAGTGCGTATTTCGTGGCTCATGTTCGCCAGAAACTCACTTTTTGCCATGTCGGCTTTTTCCGCTTTTTCTTTCGATTGCTTCAGTGCGTCTTCATATTTCTTTCTGTCGGTTATGTTTCTGGCGATGGCGTAGATAAGCATGTTGTCCCTGTCTGCCGTTGCATACCATGACAGCCATACCGGCTCTTTTCCGGCGGACACATGTCTGCTTTCATAATCGGTGATATCCTCACCGCCAGCCAGTCTGCTTATGAAGCTGGATGCTCTGCCCGCTTCGTCCCGCGAAAAGACATCGAGAAACTTTCTTCCTTTGATGCGTTCTGCGGGGATGCCTATGAGATCTTCGAATGCCTGATTGACATAACGAAAGTGTCCGGAAAAATCCGCTATGCAGATAATATCGCGGCTATGTTCGAAAATTCTGTCTCTCTCGGCTTTTGTCCGCTCCGCTTCGGTGATGTCCACAAGCTGGGCTATGAGATAAAGCGGAACTTCGTTTTCATCGTGTGCCAGTGCGGCGCTGACGGAGACTATAACCAGTCCGCCGTTTTTATGGATATATTTTTTTACCACAGAATAGTGGCTTATTTTTCCGGTGATTAGGTCGTTCATCAGGGACATTGCCATTTTGGCATGATCTGTGTAGAGAAAGTCTGTGAAAAGTCTGCCGTTCATCTCCTGCTGAGTGTAGCCCAACATAGCCGCCATAGCGCGGTTCACCTGAATCAGTTCCCCGGTGAGAGAGATTATCGCCATGCCGTTGGCGGACGATTCGAAGGCGGCGCGGAAACGGTTTTCACTGGTTCGAAGCTGCGAGGTGCGCTGTTCCACCTTTTTTTCAAGCTCTGTGTTGAGCCGATTTATCTCCTCTTCCGCTTCTTTGCGCTCTTTCAGCCTCCAGACGCCCTCCATAAAGTGTACGAGCCCTATGGATTCTGTCATTGTATAGGAGGTCTTTTTGCCGCTGAGATGAAGGATAAGGCTGACACCGCCCTGCGCCATAAGCGGCACTATCATGGTGTTTTTGCCGTTGGATCCGATGTATGGCTCGTTGTCTGAAAGTACGGCGTCCAGTCCTTCCATATCCTTTGTTTTTATAAATATCGACTGTTGGAGCGGGTAAACGGTTTTTCCGTTTTCCGTGAGAGAAACCACAAGGCGCAGACCTCCGGCCTCTTTGTCCATTATGCTGATGGAGCCTTCTTTGCTTTCGGTCTGTTCGACTGCGCTGTCCAGGGCGTAATCGAGGATGTCCTCAAACTCCGCTTCATACATCTGACCGAGAACGGCAAGAGACCTGTTCCTCTTTTCGTTCATTCCGGCGAATACTTCCGCCTGTTTTTTTGCGGATGCCCCGCGCAGAGGCTGCATTTCGGAGTATAAAACGGGAGCCACGGCGAATATCGCCGGCATATTGCCGGCAAGTTCAGTTTTGCTTTTGGCGCTGAAAGATTCGGATACGAACATGATTGCAGTGTCGCCGAAAAGCTGCGTGAAGCGGCTTGCAGGCGGGTATTTCATGCCTTTTCGCGCATCTATTATTATAAGGTCAAAAAGGGTGGGGTTAATAGAATCAGGGTCAGACGGTGAAAAAAGGCTGTACTGTACGGTTTTCCCGTACAACAGACCATCGGGATTTTCTGAAACAATCGCCAGCTTTAGTTTGTCGGGCATAAAGCACCCCTTTCTCAGGATGACAGCGGGATCTTTAAGGTTATGACTGCGCCGTTCATGCTGTTTCCGGCACTGATTTCGCCCTTCATATGTTCCTGAACCACCAGACGTGAGATATAAAGTCCTATTCCGGTCCCTTTGTCATGTTTTTTAGTAGTGAAATAGGGTTCGAAAACTCTGTCTATTATATCTTCCGGTATGCCGCCTCCGTTGTCCTCGATGCTGACGATGGCATATGATTCATCGCAGTCCATTGATATTTTTATGAGTCCCTTTTCAGATTTTCCGCTTTCCAGTCGTGGTAGTATAGCGTCTTTTGAGTTTGCCAGCAGGTTCATCATAATCTGTTTGAACATACCGCTGTCGCCGTGAACCAAGATACGTGGCTGCCCACTGCTTTGTGTGCACTGGTCGGAAATCTCCTGTTCAAGGAATATTCCGAGCCTGTTGTACTGCACTTCAACAAGCGAAATCACTTCATGTATAGCAGGTGCGAGGCTGAATGTGTCCTTGTCGGTATCGCTGCGTACCAGAGAACTGAAATCGTCAATGGTGGAGGACATATGCATGACCAGTTTAAGACATTTGTTTACGCTGTCGTGTAGGTAATCTCTCGATATCCCTTTTTCGTCGTGTTCGTCCAGCATATCCTGAATTATCATACCGAGGGCATTCAGCGGCTGTCTCCACTGGTGGGATATTGCCTTCATCATCTGCCCCATGGCGGCGAGTTTGCTTTGTTCGTGCAGTATCCGCTCGCTTTTTCTGCGGTTTTCAGTTTCTATGGCGACACGGTTTTCCAGTGTTTCGTTCAGCTCCTGAAGAGCTTCTTTCTGCTGAACCAGCAGTTTTTCTATCTTTTTACGTTCGCTGATTTCATTTTCCAGCAGGTCGTTGGTGGCTTTAAGCTCTTTCGTGCGGTTGTAAACTTCCGCTTCCAGCTTTTCGTTGAAATTTTTAAGTTGCTGCTGTGAATCTTCCAGTTTTCTGACGCTTTCAGTAAGCATCCTGTTGGTATCTTTGTTTCTGTTATACAGTTCGAAACTTTCAAGCTGATGTGCAGTTTCGTTCATAAGAATGGTTATGAGGTAGAACACCGCGTCGGGGATTTCCTCTTTCGCAGTGCTGAGCTGACCGATAAAAAGTCCCCGTGTACGGGATATGGTGGACATGGCGTGCAGGAGTACATAGGATTTAATGGCTTTGCTTTTTATTATGGTGGTCTTGCCTGTTTTGACAGCCATGGCAAAAGTTCCGTCTGTTATCAGTTTATCGGTTTCGGTCAGAAGGAGTTCCTTGTCTTCCTGCGGAAAGAATTTCGTAGGTGAAAAATTGCCTGAAAGTTCATCCACAAGGAAGAAACCGCCGTTTTTGAGCCTGACAAGCGCCAACAGTTTGTTGAACGCGTTCTCAAGGATGATGTCGTGGGTTTCCAGCTTGTTAAGGCTGGTATTGAGGCTGCGCACGGAGCAGATCGCCTCTAGCACCTTCATTGTGTTGTTTTTTTCGTTTTGCAGATGTTCGGCTTTGGCTTCTATGAAGTCCATATGATCTTTTTCTGTCATATGTCACCCGAAGAATGCGTCTTCGATTTCATCTATCTGCCGTTCAGACTGCGTGACCACGTTCGCTATGACGGAGGTGGATATTCCCAGAGCGTCCCAAACCTCTTTCGAGATGGATGGGATGATATAAGAGCTGGTCACGGGTGAGCCGAATGCCACCGCCATACAGTCTGCGGCGGCAATAATTGACGATTCTAAATGTATGTTTTTTACGCTGTGGTGAAATCGTACGTTTTTAACAAGCTGCGACGGAAACTTCCATTTTTCAAGGAGAGCTCCGCCGACATCGGCGTGGTCGAATCCAAGCACTTCGTATTCTATGTCAGCAAGCGGTTTTTGCAGTTTGTACGACAGAAAAAGGGTATATGCCGATTCTTCCGGCAGTGTCCGGAAGATAACCAGTCTGCCTATGTCGTGCATAAGACCGGAAACGAACAGTCTTTCCGTTGAAACCTCATCTATGTGGACTCCTAGAAGTCTTGCAAAGACCCCGCACGCGATGGAATGTCTCCAGAATTTGCGCATGTTGGTAAATTCCGTCGGTATCCCTTTAAAAGCCTCTATGGCGGAGATGCCCACTGCGAGAGTGCCCAGTTCCTTTGTTCCGATAATGGTGATTGCGCGGCGTATTGAGTCTATCCTTGAGGGGAAATTATAAAATGCGCTGTTAACGATTTTAAGGAGTTTTGCTGAAAGGCTGGTGTCCTTTTCAACCACGTCCGCCATGTGTGAGGCGGAACTTGTAGGGTTTGAAAGAACGTCTTTTATTTTATAGTAAACATCTGGAAAAGATGCCAGACCGACTTCTTTTTCCACCATGGAATCGGCTGTGACAGCGCCTTTGGTGAAGCCTTTCGGGAGCCTTGCCTCTGTTGCCGCAGGTGTTTTGGGGAGCGCGTCGGCACCTTTCTGTTCGATCCTGTTGCAAAGCATCAGCTTATTTATCCTGTGGATTTCACTCATGGCGGGAACTGTCAGATCTGCAAAACGGTAAAGCTGCTCCATATACGCGTCAACAGACGCCACGGTTTCGGGACTGAATCCTGCCTGCGCTTCCAGATTCAGCGTTTCCCTGTCCATGCCGAAGACATGAGCCTCGGTAATCCCCCATGATCGGGCGATTCGTATATGTTTTTCTTCCAGTACGGAGCCTGAACTGAGCAGAAAACGACCGTTAGGACAAATCAGATCATGTTCCAGCTTCATACCGGGTCTTAAATCATCAATATAGATCAGTCCCATAATCTGCCTTTTATATCCGTATGTTATGAAGTTATCACAAATATTGAGATAACACAAGCTGAGGTATTGTCAATTGTCATATGTAAGCGTTATAGAGAAAAGCGCGCCGGACTTTGTGTTTTGTGCCACAAGAAGCCCGTCCATATGGTCTTCTATGATAATTTTCGACATATAAAGACCGATTCCCGTGCCCTCGCCTTCCGGTTTTGTGGTGAAGTATGGGTCGAAAATGCGTCCAAGCGTTTCGTCAGGAATATTTCCGCCGTCGTTCTCAATATCTATTTTCAGCCTGTCGGATTTATACGCCACTGTTGTTATGATATTACCTATCTTTTCGCCTGTGTTTTTTCTGTAGTCGATTATGGCGTCTTTGGCGTTCTGATAGATATTCAGAAGAACCTGTTTCAGCTCGCTTGGGAAGATTGTAAGCTGAGTATCGTTTATGGGGCTGTAGTCTTCGGGTATCTTGTTTTCAAAGACAATCTCATTCTGCCCGTCTCTGATTATTACCTTGTAGTTTATCATCTGGCTGCGAAGCTGAGTTGTAACCAGCGAGAGTGATTCGAGGATCACTGCGGCAACATCAACCTTCTCCGTTGAGTTTGCAGAATGGAAGAAATTACGGAAATCGTCGATAGTCGCCGACATGTGGTCTATGAGGCGCATCGCGTTGGAGGCAAAGTTAATGAGATACGGTCTGTCAACCTCGCCCATTTCGTGTGCGTCCTCGATATCCTGAACATAAAGCGCGAGAGCGTTCAGCGGCTGCCTCCACTGGTGGGCGATGGCGCTTATCATCTGTCCCATGGCGGCGAATTTAGCCTGTTCGAAAAGCATCTGCTCGTTCTTTCTGCGTTTTTCTGTCTCCACCTGCACCCGTTTTTCAAGGCTCTTGTTGATGTCTTCAAGCATTTTTTTGCGGTTGATGAGTTCCTGTTCCATCTTCATCCGGTCGGTGATGTCTCTGAAAACGTAGACCGAACCGATTATTTCGCCCTTGTTGTTTGTCATAGCGGACGATGTTATGAAAACTGTGATAACCCCTGCTTCTTTCGTAACCATGTTTGCGCGGTAGGTGCGATTGGATTTAGGCGAGAGGTCGGTTATTTTTTCCGTGAGAGATTTTCCTGTCTCATAGTCGTAAACCTGAATGACCTCGTTTATGTTGTGTCCGAGTATGAACCTGTATTTCTGCCCCAGAATGTTCTCAGCGCTGCTGTTCACAAGTGTTATGCGTCCGAACTTGTCGGCAGCGACAACACCCTCTCCTATGCTTCTAAGCGTTACGTCGAGCCTTTCCTTTTCACTTTCAAGCTCGTTCTGAACGCGGGTGATCTCCGTTATATCAATGCAAACGCAGATGAAGCCCATTATGTTTCCGTTTGAACCGAAAAGCGGATATACCGAGCAGAGTACGGGGAATACCATGCCGTTCTTTTTGACCATCTCCAGCTGCTTTGTAACCATTGCATCGGTTCTGCGGCTTTCCATGCACATGTCGGCAAGCTCGTCACCCAGAGCCTTTATAAGCCCTGCGGGCGGCAGACCGAGCAGCTCCGACAGCTTGTATCCGAAAATTATCTGCGCGCCGACGTTTGCGTCTATTATGATGGGTTCTTCATCGGTGGAGATTATGAGTATGCCGGTTGTTGTTGTTGAATCGAAGACTGAGCGCAGATATTCCTCTTTGTCGCGCAGTTCCTTTTCGCGGCGGTCGATGGTTATCATCATTTTTTCAAAGCTGTCGTAAAGGGTGCGCAGTTCTTTGAACACGCCCTTTTCGGAATCTTTGAACTCAAGGAAGGTCCCCTGCGCTATCATCTCGCTGCGCTCCGTCAGAAGGCGCATGGGTACTATCACCTTTGCTCTTATAAAAAACAGTACGAATATGGAAAAACCAACAAGAACCACAGCCGAACCTACGTTCATAAGGAGTATCTGGGCGAAATAGACGTATGCGGACGATGCCGACTGTTCGTAAAGGAGGAACCAGCCGGGTGTGCGTACAGTTTTTATGGTCCCGACGCGTTCCTCTTTTCCGAAGTGATAGTTGAGCATAACAGGATCATAGCTGCCTGCCATGGACATAAGCGGATGTTTTGAAAGACTGCCTGCCATGTTTTTCGCAGACGATGCGATAACCGTTCCGTCTGCTGCTGTCAGGGTTATTACGGTGCTGCTGTCCTGCATAGCCTCTGCGAGAAGCTCGCTGATGAACCCTGTGCTGATATCGCCGACAACGTACCCTCCTTCAAATTCCACAACCGCTCTGATGACCATATTGTTTGAGAGCGGAGATGTCACCGCCCTGCTCCATTTGTTTTCCATTCCTGTTTTATAGGAGATGTCCGGCAGGGGTATGCCTATGAAATCAGCACGGTCGTAGCTTTTGTAATATGAGGAGTCGAACAGGGAGATTCTGGCTTTGCTGTCAAGAACATATATCGCCTCAAAAATTTTGAAGCTCTTAATGCCGGAAGAGAGCATAGTGTCCAGATGTTCATTTTTCTGTCCGTATTTTTCCGCCACTTCCGCTATGGTCTCAAGAAATCTGTATGGATTGTCCAGTCTGTCGTTTATCCTGTCGTTGAGAGACGAAGCAACGATATTCAGCCTGGTTTTTACGTTTTCATCCTGCGATGCGTAGGAGCTCACAAGGAAAACAGTGAGAACAACCGCCAGCGGAAGCATTAGAAACAGTAAAAAAGATACGACAAACATCCTGCTCAGACTGGGGTTTGTCTTCATTCAGCACTCCCTATGCGTTCCACTTTTCCGTTTTTAACTATAAAAACGCTTAGCGGCAGATTGGCGTCGCAGTATTTGTCCAGAGTGAGTCCCTTGAGCAGACTGATCTTTTTTGCACTTTCCCTTATTGCATCACAGAAAGGCGTTCCGTTTTTTATGTTGTTCAGCGCGTTGAAAAGGATAAAACCGGATTCGTATCCGTGGACACTCATCCATGAAGGCTCCTCGTTGAACATCGCTCTGTATCTATTGCTGAACTCTTTGTAGGGTGCTGAGTTTTTGTCTATGTAAAAGTCGAACAGGTATACGCCGTTAACTGCGTCTCCGCCGAATGTCATAAATTCGTTGCCGGCAGCCCATGCCCGTATGGCTATTTTTGAATTATATCCGGCTTTGCGTATCTGCCAGATGATAAGCGCCGTGTCCAGAGGCGAACCAACTATGTAATACATGCCGGGCGGGTTTGCTTTGTCCTCTTCAATGAGCTTCTGCATACTTTCGCCTGATTCCGGATTGAAAGCACGGATGTCCCTTACGCTGCACCCAAGCTGCATGAACGACGCAGTAATATTGCGTACGATATCCGTTGAGTATGAACTGTTTCTTGTGTCGTAAATGATAACCGTTTCTTTGACGCCAAGTTCGCGGACTATGTATTTTGTTATATGCATAGCCTGATTTTTGCTGTTGTAGGGGATTATTCTTACGAAATTATCGTTTATTCCGGCGAGTTCCGAAGTGCTGACTGTCGGGCTGAACATATACATGCCACGGCTTTTGAGGAGTGGTACGGTGGACTTGGCAACGTTGCTGAGTCCGGGACCTATTACATATTTCACACCCTTGTCAGAAAGGCTGGAAAGTGCGGATACCCCACCCTGTGGTGTGCCGTTATCATCCTGGATATCAAGGGAAATTTTGTCTTCCATGCCGGAATCCGAAAGGGCAAGCAAAACACCCTTCATGGAGTCCTGCCCCATGTCCGAGTATCTGCCTGTAAGAGTGTTTATGAAACCGACAGTTGTTTTGCCGGAATCAGCGTTGCATCCGGACAGAAAAAACGCGGCCGAAATAATGGATATCAGAAAATATCTGTACATTGTATCTCCGCCGTAATCATATCACAGAGCGGATTTATGTACAATTATATTATGTTGCATGTAGAATTATGCATACACATCAAGATTGTATCCTGGGTTGCCGAATCTGCGTTCCTTTCGCGAGCTGTCCTGATGCTGGCTTTCCATAGTGTCCGTGCGGACAGACTGACGGTAGGTCGCATCATCGTTGTATGAACGTATACGCTCGCTATGGTGATACTGCTGATACATTTTTTCTGTGTTTTTCTGTCTCTGTTCTTCCAGCATACGTGAGTATGCTTCATTTGAGGCTGAACCGCCTATAACTCTTGACATGGACGCACCTGACGGAACATCCCTGTATGAAATTGCGCATCCTTGCTTTTATCGTATCGACATAATAAGCCATTACTTTAGAAAAAAGAAGAGGAAATTTTCTGATTATTTTGTATGGGATGATAGGATGAGACCGCTTCGGGCATAAAGCCCTTTCGAAGACGAAAAACATACGTCTTTGCGAGGAATAAAGTGACACTAGGGCATAGTTCATAAGTTATGTTGTATAGAAAAAAGACGAGACTGCTTCACCCCTATGGGGTTCGCAGAGACGTGATTTTTATTCCGTCTTCGCGAGGAGCACAGCGACGCGGCGATCTCCTCTTATATCACCCTTTAACAAAGGGGGATTTTCTTTCTATTTTAAGAAACTTAGTAAAGTCAAATCCCTCCAAACCTCCCTTTTGTCAAAACATTTGCACTATTAATGCAAATGTTTCTGCACCGAAAATGACAGGAGGTAATTTTATGTATATCTAATCAGAAATCATCTTTTTCGCTCTCTGCCAGCTGTCTGCGGCGTATCATTTTGTTATATGTTGTGATGATGTCTCTGCGTGTGATGATGCCAAGCAGTTTTTGGTTGTCTCCCGGATCAAGAACCGCGAGAAGTTCGACATTTTTAAAGCCGATACTGTCGATAGCGTCTGCAAGTGTTGTTTCGGGATATACATAGGGCAGGTCTTTTTCACATACTTCGCCTGCGACGACTATATCCTCAAGTCCTTCGTCGAATACAAACTCGCGCAGTTCCTCAAAAAGCAGAACGCCCACGAAAGAGCCGTCTTCTTTAAGAACCGGAAAGTTGTTGTGCTTAGTTTTAGATATTAAATGCACAACATCGCTGAACTTCATTGTTTCGGGAATTGTTATTGGGTCGGACCGCATGATATTTCTGACCTTGATGTCCTGTAACACCTGAAGGAAAAACTCTCCCTTATGCGCGGGCGAATCGCTGCGCTGGGGTACCTGATTGTAATAGAGGTTGGTCTTGCGCAAAAGCAGGAACGAAAGTGTAGTTACCCACATCGACGGAACCAGAAGATGATAGTTTCCCGTCATTTCGCTCACCATGATGATGGAAGATAAAGGGGTGTTTGCGATTCCGCTGAAAAATCCTGCCATACCTACAACTGCGAATGCGCCTGGTTCGGGTGCAATTAGGGGGAGCAGCTCGTTGAGGCTGACGCCTACCATGCCGCCCACGCACGCTCCTATAACCATTGAGGGGCCGAATGAACCTGCGGAACCGCCGGAACCTATGGTGAATGATGTCGCGAATATCTTTGCGAAGATGAACAGCACGAGAAACAGAAGCCCGAGGTTGTTCGACATTGCATGGTCTATCTGGGCATATCCGCCGGAGAGCACTTCGGGGATGAAAATGGCTACGCAGCCCGTAAGAAACCCGCCTATCATGGGTTTAATATATGGCTTTACTGGTATTTTTTTAAAAACGTCGGCAGATCTTTTGTATACTGTGACGAAGAACCAGCCAAAACCGGCACATGCAAAACCGAGTATGGTGTAACCTATGAGCTCCGCCGGATTTCTGAATGTAAAGTCGTGTGCAGCGAACAGGGGCTCCCAGCCGAAAACACTGCAAAATACTGAGTACGCGATGATTGAGGTTATTGCTGAAGGGAGCAGCGCTTCATATTCCATATCGGAGGACGAATAGAGCACTTCCGCTGCGAAAATGGCACCTGCCAGAGGCGAACGGAATATAGCTCCGACACCTGCGCCCATGCCGGCTGCTGTAAGAATCCTTTTTTCCCTGTCTGTGAGGCTCAGCATATTGCCGAGGAACGACGCGAATCCTGCGCCGATATGTGATATAGGACCTTCCCGACCGCCTGAACCACCGGTACCGATAGTTATTGCGCTGGTGAATATTTTTACGATGGGCACCTGCCAGCGGATATTCCCTTTTTTCTGGTGAATTGCTTCAATAGCTGTGTTGGTGCCTGCGCCCTGTGCTTCCGGTGCGAATTTATACACGATGTATCCGCTTACCAGACCACCGAGGGCGGGAACGATGAGCAGAAGCCATCTGTTGAATTCTTTTCCTGAGTGACCGAACAATGAAGGCTCGCCGGATGTTTCACCTACGGGCCAGCCGACAGCGACGTCAAGAAAGTAGTATTCGCAGACCTGGATCATAAAGAAGAGGGCTATTGAGGCGAGACCTGCCACAACACCCACGACGGAACCGAGTATGAACCACCTGCCAATTACAGGCAGTGTCAATTTTTTAAACTTAAAACGTTTCATTATATATATCTTACCAGTAGGAACCGCTACAGTAAACACCCGCGGCGGTTAAGTCAAGGTTTTTGGAAAATAAATAAGCCTTTTTTGTCTGTGTATGTCTTTATGCGTCCGTTTTCGGTTTCAATGCAGTATCTCTGTTTGTATTCAGCGGGGAGGTCAAAAAATGCCTTTTCAATTTTTGCGAAGAGTTCCGGCGACGGATTAAGTCTGTTTGCCCATTCGGAAAAATCATGACGCTTATGGAGTATGACAGCCTCGTGAGCTTCAAAGCCCTCACATTCCGCCATGGCAATTATGTTTTCTGCCGTATGGCTTTTTCTGTGGGTCTCGTCCCTAAGAACCTCTATTTGGTTAAGATGTGTGTCGTCCGCGTCCACAATGGAATCTATCAGTACAAAGGTTCCGCCTGTTTTGAGAATACGGAAGGTTTCGCCCATAAACATACAGGGGTTGCGGAAGTGGTGCATGGCGATGCGGCAGCCGGCGAAATCGAACGACTCATCCCGGAACGGCAGAAATTCTGCTGCGGATACGGCGCCGAGTGAAAGCCCGAAAGCCTCGTCCGCCTTTTTCAGCATGTTAAGGCTCAGGTCGGTGATAATCTTTGTGTCGGCAGGGATGGCGTTTGCGAAGTGTCCGGCGGCACAGGCGACGTCCAGCATCCGTCCGAATCTGACCTTTGTGAATCTTTCCGCCAGAAACTCCAGATCGGAACCAGTGCGGTGGTCGCTGCTGTTCAGATAGTTTGCGGCGCTGGAGTCGAAACCCATATCACACCATTCCGAGGAAGTCTTTTATCAGTCCTGTCTGCACCTCGAACTCAAGGAGAAACGCGTCGTGTCCGTAATCGGATGTAATGTTTTCCCAGTGAGTCTCTTTGCCCTGTTTTTTCAGTATTCCGACTATCTCCTCTGTCTGGTATGACGGGAAGAGAAAATCGGATGTGAATGTCATGAAAAGTGATTTCGCTTTTATGAGCGAGATCGCCTCCTCAAGGTTGCCTCTGCCGTATGATAGGTCGAAAATATCCATGGTTTTAAGCACATAAAGGTATGTGTTCGCGTCGAAAGTCTCTGTGAATTTATATCCGTTGTAGCGGAGATAGTTTTCAACCTCAAACATGCCTTTAAAATCGTAAATACCCTCAAAGTTGGCATAGCGTCTGCCAAACTTGTTGTGGAACGCCGGATCGGACAGATAGGTTATGTGCCCTGCCATCCTTGCAATGGCAAGTCCGTCAACGGGTATTTCGCTGTCATAGTAGTCGCCGCCGTTCCAGCGCGGATCCTTCATTATGGCGAACTTTGCAATGGCGTTGAAGGCTATGGACATAGGGATTATGTATGCGCCGGTTGCTATCGGGATGATGCTTTTAACGCTGTCGGGGTAGGTCGCGCCCCATTCCAGAGCCTGCATACCCCCCATAGAGCCACCTGCAACGCAGAGCAGTTTTTCTATGCCGAGGTGGTCTGTGAGCCGCTTTTGCAGTCTCACCATATCGCGCACAGTGACGACGGGAAAGCGCAGTGCGTAGCGTTTTCCGGTGGACGGGTCAACGGAACTGGGACCTGTGGTGCCGAAACAGGAGCCGAGGAAGTTTGAGCAGATGACGAAGTATTTGTCAGTGTCAAACGCCTTGCCGGGACCTATCATGGAATCCCACCATCCGGGGCGCTGTTCGTCCGCACGGTTAAAGCCCGCCGCATGTGCGGAGCCTGTCAGCGCGTGGCAGACGAGGATGGCGTTGTCTTTAGCCTCGTTCAGATTTCCGTATGTTTCATAGGCGACAGTGACGGACGAAACGACCCTGCCGCTTTCGAAAAAGAAATCGTCTTTAAATGTAACGTATCGGGTCTTTACAATCCCGACGGAACCGTTGTTCGTCATTTAACCGCCTTCATAGCCTGTTCAAAATCTTCGATTATGTCATCAATGTTCTCTATACCAACTGCAACGCGGATGAGTTCATCCGGGATACCGCCCCTCTGTCTCTGCTCTGTTGAGAGCTGACGGTGGGTTGTGCTCGCCGGATGTGTGACAATGGTTCTCGCGTCGCCGAGGTTTGTTGCATGAATGGCTATCTTCACGTTTTCGATGAAGTTTCTGCCGGCTTCCAGTCCGCCTTTCAGTCCGAAGGACATCATTGCTCCGGAGCCTTTGGGCAGATATTTCTTAACTGCCTGATAGTTTCTGTTGTCGGGCAGGTCGGGGTAGTTCACCCATGCCACTTTATCGTTGCTGAGTAGCCAGCCCGCCAGTCTTTTTGCGTTTTCACAGTGGCGGGGCATACGCAGGTGCAGCGTTTCAAGCCCGTTCAGAATCATAAACGCGTTCATGGGTGAAAGGCATCCGCCCACGTCGCGCAGTATCTGTGCGCGCATTTTGACTGCGAGTGCCATATTGCCGAATTTTTCCGCGTAGACAGCTCCGTGATAGCTGGGATCCGGTTCTGTGAACGAAGGGAACCTGCCGCTGGCGAACCAATCGAAGTTTCCGCCGTCAACAGCTATGCCGCCCATTGCAGCACCGTGTCCGCCGATGAATTTTGTCATGGAGTGCAGGACTATGTTGGCACCATGTTCCAGCGGTCTGAAAAGGTAGGGCGTGGTGTATGTGTTGTCCACTATGAGCGGGACTCTGTGTTTCTGTGCAACTTCGGCTATTTTTTCAATATCGGGTATGTCGCTGCCGGGGTTGCTGACGGATTCTATGTAGATGCCTTTGGTTTTTGCGTCAACAGCCGCGTCGAAGGCGTTCAAATCGTCCTGATCCACAAGGCGTATTTCTATGCCGAGTTTTTTGAACGTCTGTGTGAAAAGATTATATGTACCGCCGTAGAGTTTAGCGGATGCAACTATATTGTCGCCGCATTCGGCGAGAGTCGTTATTACCATGTATGTTGCGAATTGCCCTGCGGATGTCGCAACGGCGGCGGAACCGCCTTCAAGCATTGCGATACGGTTTTCAAGAACTTCCACTGTGGGGTTTGAAAGGCGTGTGTAGATATGCCCGCCGACGTTCAGGTCGAAAAGGTCTGCTGCGTGCTGCGCGTCTTTGAACTGATACGCGTTTGAATAGTAAATCGGAACCTGTGTCGCGCCGGTTTTTTCATCGGGTCTGTAGCCCCCGTGAATTGCAATTGTTTCAAATCTCTGCTTGCTCATGTTTCCTCCGGATATCAAAAAAGCCTCTGTTCCCGTATGGGAAAGAGGCTTATGCTTGTTATACATATAGGCTTATCTTTCCTTCATCGGCAGGAATTAGCACCAGACATCGGATTATATTGCCGACCGGCTGCTGTAGCTTCACAGGGCCCTTTCCCTCCGCTACTCTGGATAAGTTCTGTTAGGTTATACGTAAAAAAGGAATTTGTCAAAGGTTTTTATAAAATGTGACAGGAACGGTGAGCACCGCAATGAGGAGCATCGTCAGCATGACCACTTCGGAATCACCAAAGTTGTTTTCTGTGAGACCTTCCAGAAGAAAGACTATTAAAACGAAAAGAGCCGCTTTTGCCGGAGGATATTCTTTTGAGCGGCGGTGTACGTATCGGAAAAGACTGATGAGGAAACCCAGCAGAAATACCAACCCCACCAGTCCGTTGTTGAACGTGTAATGAAGGTATGAGTTGTGGGCGTGTGCAGTGCTTGAAAGTGGAACCTTTACGTTCTCTTTGACGTATCGGGTGAAATTGCCCTTACCGAAACCCAGAACAGGACGTTCGCTTATGCCTTTAATTGCGGTTTTCCACAGCACTACGCGTGTGCCCACGGAGGAATCAGTTGATGAACCGCCTCTGTCGGTGAGTATTTTATCACGCAGGGAATCGTCAAGATAGACAAGAGCCGCCATAAGCACAGCGACACCAGTCACCACAGCCGCCGCCTTCATCTTATACTGATAAATGAACAACAGTGCAGCCGTTGCTGAAGCATAGAGCATGGGACCTCTGCTGACAGAGAGACACAGTGCGAAGGCGGACATAACCGCCGCTGCGGCAGTCAGCATACGCAGCTTTGGTGGCTGGTTTCTGACGAATATCATAAGACTGAGCGCACAGATGAAAACAACCGCTGCTGCGTTACCGTAGGTCAGCGCGTGGGTATAAAAGCCTATTGCCCGGTCATAATTAGTAACGAATACGTCGTAAGTGCCTGAAAATGCGTTCAGTATGCTTCCTGCGAAGAAGGCGTAAAGAACTCTGTTAAGGTTGGCACCGTTGAAAAGTATCAGACAGGCGTACAGGTAGGTGTAGGTCCATATGGATGGAACTTCACTCAGTGACTTCTGGATGTTTGTTCCTGCAAGCGCCGAGATGGTCTCCGTTAGTATCATAAGGATGAAAAATTTTGTATGCCAGGACTTTAATACTGAAAAGTCTCTGGTTTTATAAAGTTTCACCGCCGAAAAGATTATCAGCAGAGACAGGAAAAACTGCGCTGCGGATATGGATACGTTGACAGAGAAAGCGCCAAGCTGAATCAGAATAGTTTCAAACAAGCAGAGCCTCTTATTTCTTTTTCAGAACGGCTGCAAAAAAACCGTCTGCATCGCTTTTGTAAGGGAGCGAGACGAAATAGTTCCCGTCTGAGAACTGTTCTGCGCAAACTGGTTTGACAGTCGTAAAATCAGTATGTGTTTTCAGGAAACCTTCCACAACTTCTGTCGTTTCCTCAGGTTCCAGAGAGCAGACCGAATAAATTATTGTACTGCCTTTTCCCGTAAATTTCACTGCTTTTTCAAGCATTTCTTTTTGCCTGCGTGAACAGTCGTCAATATCTTTGGTCGTGCGTAGCCAGCGCACTTCCGGGTGGCGTTTTATGGTGCCCAGAGCTGTGCAGGGTGCATCCAGAAGAACGAGATCGAACTCCGCTTCCGTATCAAGCTCCAGAATATCCGCACAGATGCAGTCCACGTTTGTATACTGCATCATTGAGGCTTTAAGCTGTTCATAGCGTTTTTTGTTCTTTTCAACGGCAAACACGCGTGCATCGGGATAGGTTTGTGAGAGTACAAAGGTCTTTCCGCCGGGAGCCGCGCAGCAGTCCAGCACCGATAGCGGGTCTGTTTTCCCCGCAAGGCGTGCAACGCTGAACGAGGCGAGATCCATAATATGTCCTTCCGCTTCACCTTCTGTCTTTTCGATGGTCATGGAGGCGGGGTTGACGCTGTAAAATGACGGCTTGGTGTTCAAATCCGTCAGAAAAGCGTCAAGCTCCGCCCCCAGACGTTTTTCCCATCTTTTAACAAACCAGTCAGGGAAATCCTGACGGATGGTGTAATCTTTCATCAGCGATTCCTTCTGCCTTGCCAGATTGCGCAGCACCGCGTTAACAAAGCTGCGTTTCTGTGCGGTCACAAGGGATACGCTTTCGTTCACTGCGGCATACTCCGGTATGTCGTCCATGAACATTATCTGGCAAGCGCCGAGAGCCAGCGCGGCGCGGACGTCCGCTTCGGGGGGGCGGGAATAGAGTTTTCCCAGTGCCCTTTCAATGAAGCCGAGATGCCGGAACGTTTCGAAGTATATTTTTCGGTACAGTCGTTTTTCGCTTGAATCCTGAAAATAATCCTCTTTCAGACTGCCCAGATAATAGGATTTCAGGATATCGTAAAGTCTGTAACGAAATCTGTCCGCCATTAACGCATTCCTCTTGCCTGCTCGCGGAGTCTTTTAACGCGCTCCTCCACAGGCGGGTGAGTTGAGAAAAGGTTAAGAGCACCTTTTGCTGAGAATGGATTCATTATCATCATGTGAGCGGTTGCGGGTTTTGCCTCTTCCATGGGGTGATAAGCCACGCCCTTGGATATCTTTTCCAGCGCGGATGCCAGAGAAAGGGGTCTTCCGCAGAGGCGTCCGCCCTCTTCGTCGGCTCTGTATTCCCTGGAGCGTGATATTGCCATCTGAATGACAGTTGCCGCCAGAGGGGCAAGGATGGATATGACTATCATGCCCACCATGCCGAGGGGGTTGTTATTGCCCTCTTCATCGTTGCTGTGTCCGCCGCCGAAAATTGCAGCCCAGCGCGCCATGTCGGCAAGCATCATTATAGCTCCCGCCATCGTTGCTGCTACTGTTCCGATGAGAATGTCGCGTCCGTTTATGTGTGCAAGCTCGTGGGCGAGAACGCCTTCAAGCTCGTCTTCCGTGAGTATGCCCATAATTGCTGTGGTAACGGCAACTACGGCGTGTTGGGGGTTTCTGCCTGTTGCGAACGCGTTTGGCGTCGCGCTCTGCATAACGCAGACTTTAGGCATAGGTATATTACCTCTTGTTGCGAGGTTGCGCACAAGACGGTGCAGTGCGGGGTATTCCGCCTCTGTAACCTCTTTCGCTCCGTACATTTTAAGCACGATGGAGCTACTGAACCAGTATGAGAAGATGTTCATAGCAAAGGCGATACCGAATGCGATATACATTCCGTTTCTGCCGCCGATGAGTCCTCCCACAAACACGAAGAAGACCATCAGCACAGTCATGAGCAGAACAGTCTTTAGGGTGTTCATATTGCCTCCTTGATATTATATATATTATTTATTTCATCCTCTATCATGCGTGTGTCTATGCGGGTGCTGACACATTCGCCGTTGGGTCTTTTGTTGCAGAAGCCCAGAACGGGCAGTGGGTATGTGTCCTGAATCCCGCTTAACAGATCCCGCTCGCACGCCACCGCAAGAATGAGGTCGGGGCGTGTTTCCTTAACTATTTTTCTTGCCACGGTGCCTCCTGTGGCAATGTTTATAGAAATATTATACCTGTCGGCTATCTTAACAAGCTCTTTTACATCGCAGCGTCCGCAGCCTGTACACCTTGTTATGTCCTTTGTCAGTTTCAGGTCGCAGCCTTCAAGCTGGATGCAGTGGGGTAGAAGTATAAGCAGTTTGTCCGGTTTTTTCCTCTTTATGATACCGCGCACCATGTCGTTGTTGATGTTAACGAAGGCACGCACCAGCATGTCCCTGTCGATATTCGCGTGTTTCGCCACACGCAGCATAAAGGGCAGCGTAAGCCTTGTTGCTATCCTGCGCGGTCCCTTCACCATGTTCAGGTCTCTGCCTGTCAGCGCTGTATATGCGAAAATCAGGGTGAAAACTGTGACAGAGAGTGCGAAGATGATAAATAGAGCCGTGATTATCTCCGCCGCCAGAGTCGAAACAGTGGCAGCACCGAGCATCATCAGAAACCAGACCACAAGTCCGGCACCGAATATTACACATCCGCAGAGAAAGAACAGCGCCATGAATATGGCTCTGTCTTTGGACATCCGTTTATTCAAATTTTTCCCCGCCCGCCAGCTTTGCTCCGGCAAGAAAACTTACGGCAGGCATCCTTTTTTTGCCTTCCGGCTGGAGCTCTGTTATCATCAGTGCGTTTTTTGCGCATTTAACGCAGAAGCTCTTCTTAGTGACATCGAATATTGTTCCGGGTTCAGTGCTGTTTTCTGTATTGACAATTTCAGCAGCAAAAAGTTTATACATTTTGCCGTCGAGGAAAGTATAGGCGGCGGGCCAAGGCACAAAGCCTCGTATCATACACTCAATCTCATGTGCAGTTTTTTCCGCCCATTTGATGTGTCCGTCTTCTTTTTTCATCATTGGGGCGTATGTCATGTCGGCATCGTTCTGTTTAATCGGTGCGATGCTGTCAAACTCATTTAATGTTCTGATAAGGAGTTTTGCGCCAGTTTCGGAGAGTTCTTCGGCTATCATCACAGCATCTTTTCTACCGATGGGCGTTTTTTCAACCAGCAGTATGTTGCCCGTGTCCAGTCCCGCGTCCATAAGCATGGTTGCCACTCCGGTCTCCTCTTCGCCGTTTATCACAGCCCAGTTGACGGGTGCAGCTCCTCTGTATTTGGGGAGCAGGGAGAAATGCACGTTAACGGGTGCTTTTTTCGGCACGTCAAGGACAGCCTGCGGAAGGATTTTGCCGTATGCTGCAACGACTATGAAATCCGGCGCTATGTTTTTCAGCTTTTCCAGAACCTCTTCGTTGTTTTTCAGGCTTTTGGGCTGGATAACCTCTATGCCGATGGAATCTGCATATTCCTTGACAGGGGGGGACTGCATCTGGTTTCCTCTGCCTTTTGGCTTGTCGGTCTGGGTTATGACCAGAACGACATCTATATTGTTTTCCACTAGTGCTTTAAGTGTCGGCACAGCCATTTCCGGCGTGCCCATGAATACGGTTCGCATAACTACTCCATGTACCTTAGTATGCACAGTTTATATTATAGCGGGATAAAATCAAGGCGTTTGAACGGATTTCAGTGTTTCTTCATAAACAGGCAGGTTTTTTCCGCCAATGGAGACAGCTTTTTCAGCCGCATAGAGGGCGAGTTTTTTTAGTCCGGTTTCGTTAAGAACGTGTGCAAGATTGTTCCATCCGTCACCGTCGTCGGGATATTTTTCCGTGACGGTGCGGAATATATCTATTGATTCAGGCTTTTTATCAGCCGCATAGAGGGCGTTTGCGTATGCGAACATTACCGGTTTGCTGTCAAACATGTCATATGCGTTTTTAAGTGTACGGATAGCGCCTTCCGCGTCGGTGAGCGAGTACGCGAACGCAGCGTCTGCGAGTTTTACGGGGTCTGCATCATTCAGTATTTCGCCGGGGCGCAGTAGTATGAATCCCCAGTAGTCCCCCCTTGCCCATACCTTGTCGAACGTTGCCGTTTTGAATTTTTCATTAGGTGTTTCTCCTGAATGAATAAGGAGGTATCCGTCGCCTATGCCCGTCACAACTGCGTAGTGCCATACAGGATAAATATCAAGTCCCAGATTCATGAAAACAAGGACGGGCTTTCCCTCGCGCAGTGATGCGTAAAGGTCAGCAGGAGACTTGACCGGATAGGGTATGCGTCCGCTCCTGCGTGCTCCGGTGAGCATGTCCTCTCGGAAAGATCCTTTTTTGGACGGGGTGAATACTTTTTCAGCAAGTTCGTCCGGATCCGCCTTCACGCCGCTCTGTTCAAGCACCATGGCAAGGGATGCGGGACCGCAGTAATAATCCTTCTGGGCAAAAAAAGGGACGGACAGCGCGACGTCCTGTTGTTTTGATATCACGCTGTCCCATCTTGATGAAACCTTTGCCGCGCACCCTGTCATGAGTATGAGCAGACAAAGCGGCAGTAAAAGCTGTTTTATCATCTTACCGCTTTGGTGAACTTGAACACCTTTGTAAATCCGAGAATATCGGTTATCAGCAGAACTATGAAAACGAACACCGCTGCACCCACAACAATTCCGAGTCCACTGCCGCCTGCGGGCGCTTTCTCCATGTTGTCTGCAAAGGCTATCGCTTCACTGTCGGAAAGGGACTGCGCCCTCTTGATCGCTTCATCAGGCGAGATGCCCATGGATGTCAGTGTTTTCTGCACATCCTCGCGGGCAAGGAAAGCGTTTATCTGTGTCTTCGCCTGTTCCGCTTTCTCCGTGTCGATGACCGCCTGAGTGCCTATCATAGCCGCCTGTGCGTTGTGAACCGGACCTGCGAGAAACATAAGGCTGAATATCAGCAGCAGTCCGATGGTTCTGCTCTGTTTCCTTAACATATTCATAGGTCTCTCCTTCATATTGATTAATATATTATAGGAGTTATCAGAAACAATTGAAGTGAATATTCACGACAGTATCGCTTTGGTCAGATCCAGTATCGCTGCGAATATAAGAACCAGCAGCCCTGCGATAATGGTAATGATGCCTCCGCCTCCGGCAGGCGCATTGTCGATATGCTGTGCCACCGCAATGACTTCACTGTCTGAAAGAGCTTTAATTCTGCCGGATGCTTCCACCGGATCGACACCCAGCTTAACGAGTGCGCTTTTCACATCCTCACGCGCCACAAATGCATCGACGGTCTGCCTCGCCTCCTGTACAGGAGTATCCATACTTCCCGTTTGGTAGTTTATCATTGCGGCGTGGGCTGTGTTGGCGGGACCGGACATGAACATGATAAAAAGAATCAGGAAAAGACTTGTAAACTGTCTGAAATATGCGGCAGATGGCATATCATTCTCCTTATATGACACACTTTTGTACGTTATCACTACACCAGAGAATTATGTTTGTTTGATGTTTCAATTGCGTATAAATGCTGGGTTTTTTATACGTTGTCCGGCGACCTTCCGTAAATCCTTGCCATACAAGGTTAAAATTATTTACATTATACTGCTGTTTTGTTTAAATGGTTGTTTAGCTTAAATTTAAGCATATTGCGTTTCATACGATTAGAAGGTCAGAAAAGATAATCAGGAGGGAATCTCATGATAGTTACACCTGCAAACTCACCCGGATATTATAATTCGACAAACAGACTGGATACATCCAGCCTGTATAACAGAGCGCAAGCACAAACGCAGCCGCAAACACAAACACAAACACAAACACAAACACAAACACAAACACAAACACAGGCACAGGCACAGGGGCAGACGGCGCCGGTTCGGAACGCTCAGACATCTTCAGTCTCTCAGGTTCCGACATATACGTCCTCAGTGAGCGCAGATACAATGGCAAAATTCAACGCGTACGACAGCAACGGCGACGGCGTTATGAGTGTTCTGGAGTTTTCCGCGTACACTCCCTCTTCCGGCTGCTGCTGCGCAGGTTCTGTGCCTTCTGGGCATCCGTCTTCCGGAAATTATTACAATACCTATGGATAAGTATCTATGTGAGAAGAATAAAATGATATGTGGAGGTGTTCTGACGCATCGGTTGTGTCCGTGCATATTTGTGTGGAAAATGTGTTTTATTGTGACTTCTTATGCGATTTTATGTGTATTAAATGTGTGCGCTATGCCGTGATTCAGTGTTTTTCAATGATTTAGAAGCGCATTTCGCACATATTCGGAACACATTATGTATTTTTAGGGAATTTATATTTTTCCTCCTGCCGGCGATATAACAGGCATCGAACATCTATCCACCAAGGAGGAAGTCATGAGCATCTCTACAAACTATTCCGTTTCCTATTCCGAACTGACAGCGGGCACCATGAGCATAAAAGGTCAGGGACAGACCGCGCAGAAACAGGACAGTGAGGACTCGTCCGTTAAAAAGACGGATATGGATACGGTTTCAATTTCAACGTCGTCATATAAGATAGGGAACAATTCCGTAAGCCAGTCAGAGTTTGAAAAATACGATTCCAACGGCGACGGGGAGATAAGCCAGGACGAACTGGCAGCCTATGAAGCGGATCAGCAGTCGGGAACAGAGGAGACTGACGAAACCGACGAAACAGCTGCGACCTCATCTTCCGCTGTGGAGAAGCTCAAAATGTCGGGAACAAGCACGGAAGAAGCTCTTCTTCAGGGGCTTTCGTCTGTTGACATGTATGCATAATGATATCTGACCGGCGAAGAAAAACTCCGTCGGTCAGTTTCCGTTCACGCTTTGCCTGAATATATCCTGAAAATATGGTAAATTGTGTTATTTATGTTATCATAAAAGCATAGACAATGATTATCCGTTGCGGGGTATATGATGGACAGATTACGGTCGCTGACCGGCTTTATTCCTACAGCAGTTTTTATTTTCACCCTTGCCTTGTCTATCATTCTTTACGAATCCGCCGCTGATTCTCTCAATAAAAATATAAATAACACTTTCGATATGTATGTCAGTGAGATGAGCAATGCCATATCCGTGCGCATGGGCACATACGAACAGGTTCTGCGCGGAGGCGAGGGACTTTTCAGGGCGAACGGTGACAGGGTCACGAGGCAGATGTGGATGGCATATGCGCAGTCGCTTGAGCTGGACAGACTTTATCCCGGTATTCAGGCGGTTGGCTTTGCCAGAGTGGTGCCCAGAAGCGGGCTTGAACAGCATATCAGGGAGGGCAGGGCATCGGGACTTTCGGATTATGCTGTGCATCCCTTAAAAGACAAACCTGAATATATAGTCGTCATTATGATGTATCCTGAGAATATTCCGAACATGCGGGTGATGGGTTTTGACCTTGCCAGCGAACCTGTGCGTGAAGCTATGCTGAAAAGGGCGAAAGAGACAGGAAAAACGGCTGTCTCCGGAAAAATGGTGTTGAAACAGGAAACCGTTATGAACAGAGCTCCGGCGGGGATACTTATGTCCATGCCCGTTTTCCGCAACGGACAACTGTACGGCTATGTTTCCGCCCCGTTTCGCGTGAACGATCTTATGCGCGGTATCTTCGGCGGGTATGCCAAAGGTGTTTCTCTTAAAATATACGATAGCTCGGTTGCTGACGATAATCTGATGTTTGAGACCGGAACACCTGTCAATGCCGGGCTTACGAAAACTGTCCCTTTGGATATCTACGGCAGGACGTGGTATCTGAAATTTCAGGCAGGCGATGTATTTTTTGAAAAGTTTGATATGAATAAGCCGCTTCTGCTTCTGATAGGCGGTGTTATTACGGGTATATTGCTGTCGCTTCTCATATATATTCTGCTCAAGACAAGGAGCAAGGCGTTTGAGATGGCGGAGCAGATGGCGCAGAAATTTTATGAGAGTGAGGAACGATACCGCAGAACATTTGAGCAGGCGGCTGTGGGAATCGTCATGACTACCCTTGAGGGGAGGTTTATAAAGGCGAATGCATGTTTTAGCCGGATATCGGGTTACAGCAAAGAGGAACTCAGGAAAAAGACCATGCTGGACATAACCTATCCGGACGACATGCACACGGGCGACGGCTGCGCGTCCGGTCTTGTCAGCGGGAATATCGACACCTATGTGACGGAAAGACGCATCGTGCGTAAAGACACAGGTATAATCTGGGTCGAGATAACCGCATCGGTGCTGACAGACAAAAGCAATACCCCTATGTTCATCATCATGATAGTAGAGGACATCACCCGCAGAAAACAGACGGAAGAGGCTCTTCTTGCGCTCAACCTGCGGCAGTCTGCGATAATAGAGAACTCCCTTGTCGCCATCATTCAGGTTAAAGACAGGAAATTTGAGTGGGTTAACAACGCTTTTCTGGATATGTTCGGGTATAAGGCGGACGAAATAATCGGTCAGTCCACCATCGTGATACATCCCGATGAAAATCATTACACGGATTTCGGCAGATTCGTTGATTCCGAAGTGCTCATGAAAAAGAGCGGCTATGCGCAGGCGCGCACCCAGTTCCGCAAGCGGGACGGAAGCCTCGCATGGGTGGATATCTCCGGTAAACTCATAGAGGAGAAGGATACACAGCCATATTCCATATGGGTTATGACGGATGTTACTGAAAGGAAACAGGCGGAAGACAGGCTGAAGGAACTGAATGTTGATCTGGAAACGAAGGTTGTCGAGGAAACTAAGCGGCGTATGGAACAGGAACGTCTTTTTATGCAGCAGGGCAGGCTTGCTGCCATGGGCGAGATGATAGGCGCCATAGCCCACCAGTGGAGGCAGCCCCTCAATGTTATGTCGCTGATGGTTCAGAATATTCAGGAAGAGTATGAGCTGGGTACGCTGAACAGCGAGGTTATGGACGAGTTCGTTGACATAGGCATGAAACAGATATTGTTCATGTCCAGCACAATAGATGATTTCAGAAACTTTTTCCGCACCGATAAGGAGCGTGCGGAGTTTTCCGCCTCGGAACAGGTGGATGTGGTCATAGGTCTGGTGAACCAGCAGCTTCTTGCCCACGGCATAAACATTTCCGTTGAAAAAGAATGCGACGCAAGGGTTTACGGAGTTGCCAACGAATTTGCGCAGGTGATGCTGAATCTGCTGACAAACAGCAAAGACGCTTTCCTTGGCGGAAACGTTGCCCATCCGCAGATAAGCATAAGGGTTACTTGTAATGACTGCATACTGAAGGTATATGTTGCCGATAACGCAGGCGGCATAGCGGAGCATATTAAAGACAGGATATTCGATCCATATTTCACAACAAAAGGACCGGAACAGGGAACAGGTATCGGACTTTATATGAGCAAGCTGATAGTCAACGACCATTTCAAAGGTAAGTTGACCTTCCGCAACCATGGCGGCGGCGTAGAGTTTACTATAGAGATACCGGCTCTCTCCTGCGGAGTTTGTGGGTAGGGCGGACTTCAGCCCGCCCCGTATTGCTGATAAAGTTATAAAATAGGAGATTGCCGCGTCGCTTGCACTCCTCGCGAAGACGGAATAAAATCACGTCTCTGCGAACCCCTTTAGGGATGATGCAGTCTCAGTTTCAGTATGCTCTAATCCAGTTGAATTCCAATTATCATCCGTTCAGCCCCTTCATGCCCTCTTCGGGGTATCTTGCCCCCTTGATTCTTTCCGGTGCGGCTATCTTTTCAATCTCAACGATATCATCCGCAGAGAGTTTTATATTGCACGCCTCAAGGTTGTCGTTAAGGTATTTAAGCCGTTTCGTTCCCGGTATGGGTACTATGTCCTGCCCCTTTGCGAGAACCCACGCCAGCGCAAGCTGTGCGTTTGTGCATCCGAGCCGTTCAGATACGGCGGAAAGCTCGTTAACCATCTTCGCGTTTTCAGTTATATTGTCGTTGCTGAACCGCGGGCTGAATCTGCGGAAATCCTTTTCGTCCAGATTTTCCTTTGTGGATACCGTTCCGGTGAGAAATCCGCGTCCGAGAGGGCTGTACGCCACGAGACCTATGCTAAGCTCACGGCAGACGGGGAGTATCGCTGCCTCTATATCGCGCGTCCAAAGTGAATACTCGGTCTGAAGCGCTGTTATCGGGTGCACTTTAGACGCACGGCGCAGGGTTTCCACGCTGCATTCGGAAAGCCCCAGATATCTGACCTTACCCTCTTTAACCAGCTCCGCCATCGCTCCTACTGTCTCTTCTATGGCGACATTGGGGTCTTTTCTGTGTTGATAGTAAAGGTCAATTGTATCCACACCGAGCCTTTTAAGACTGGCATCACAGGCGGAGCGGACATATTCCGGCGTTCCGCATATGGAGCGCTCATACTTACCCTTCTCCCGCACTATGCCGAATTTTGTGGCTATGACGACGTTTTCTCTGCGCCCGCGCACTGCCTTACCCACAAGTTCTTCATTGTGCCCTATGCCATACATATCGGCGGTGTCCAGCATAGTTACTCCTCTGTCCAGTGCCGCATGGATGACCTCTATGGACTGCGCGTCGTCCGCCTGTCCGTAAAACTCGCTCATGCCCATACATCCAAGTCCCATTGCTGAAACGGTCAGCTGACCGAGGATTCTCTTTTCCATCTGCTCCTCCATAAAAGTAAACTATACGGTGTAGTTTATATTTCTTGCGGTAAAAGTCAACACAATTTATTGTAATTATAAACACCGATAGGTATAATCACCGCGAAAGGAGAACGAATTGGAAGAGAGTTTCAGTCAGAAAAAGAGAAATGCAGTGGTTTCCGCGGCGACGGAGCTTTTTCTGGAGCGTGGATACGGCAGCGTCAGCATGGATTCGATAGCAGCCCTTGCGGGCGTTTCAAAGAGGACTGTATATAACCACTTTCAGTCGAAAGAACTGCTTTTTTCGGAGATAGTGAAAGATATCTGGACTACTTTCGGAGTGCCGGCAATAGTATACCACGAGGGTGCGGACATAAGGCGCGATCTTTCGGACTACGCTGCAAAGTGCCTTGTCATGCTCCGCAGTGAACGCTATACGAAACTGCTGAGACTGGTTCTTGGGGAATCGGGACGTTTTCCCGAACTCAAAGCGGTGTACTCAGAGAACGGAATACGCTCCCTTCTGGATTCCGTGGGTGATTACCTGAAAACCACCGGAAAGCCCATAGGGGATATCCCGCTGGCTGCGCAGCAATATCTTGGGATGATAAAAGAGGCGCTTTTCTGGCCTGTTCTGCTGGGGATTTTGCCCATGCCTTCGCCGGAACGGGACAGGTATGTAATTGAAGACTGCACTGAGAAGTTCGGCAGGCTTTATAATCTTTTCTGAGGAAACATCTTTTTATAGATCAACAGGCTGGTGCCTATTCCGAGTACCATTCCCGCCAGCGTATCGCTTAAAAAGTGGTTAAGCGTCGCAAGCCTTGTCACTGCCATGAGTATTATGAAAAAAGCCGCCGGGACGGTCAGCTTCCGCCAGTGGAGCGCAAGCATTGAGCCCAGCGCCGCCGCAACTGTCGTGTGACCGGACGGGAAGGACGTTTTATAATATTTCGTATGGAGGAACTCGAATCCGTAAGTGTCAAAGTCGTAAAGCATAACAGGTCTGTTGCGTCCGAAAAAGAATTTTGAAAGGTTGGATGCAAGCCCCGCTATCACAACCGCAAAGAATACTGAAAGGGCTATCTTCGCTATAAGGGGCTTTCGCTTTCTGAATATCAGCCATAGTGCCAGCGAAACCGGAATATATATGTCGGATTTTCCAAGCTCTGTCACGTCTGCACTGAATCGGAAAAAAGCCTTGTTCTCATGAGACTTGAAGAACTCTGCAACAGGTATGTCCAGAAAAAGAACGGACGCGGCACAGGCTATGCTCAGAAAAATGAGCAGGCGGATAAGATTTTTTGTGTGCATCAGTTTCTCTTGGGCTGTATTCTGGGAAGTGTGATAGTGAGGCAGGCGCCGCCGTTTATGTTTCCTGCGGTTATGTCGCCGTTCATCTTTTTTATGATCAGCCGCACCATATACATGCCGATTCCGGTGCCTTTTTCTCCTTTTGTAGTGAAATACGGGTCGAAAATGTGATCTATGACATTCTGCGGGATACCGCCGCCGTTGTCGGATATTTTTACGACGATATTGTCGTTGCAGCCTGAGATATCTATGTTTACATGTCCTTTAAAGTTGCTGTCAGTATTGCATTTTTGCTGTATAGCATCCTTGGCGTTGGAGAGAACGTTCATGACGCAGTGGCGGAATTCGTTTGCAACTCCGTAAACAGCCTCACGTGCGGAGAGGTTGTTGGTTATGTCAATCTTCGTTCCGCGTACGCCGAAAAGCGGCGAAAGGAGCCGGACTGTATCGTTCAGAGTACCTATCAGGTCGAACGGACGCGGGGTTTTATCGTGGCTGAAGAAGTTGCGGAAATCCTCTATGGTTTCTGCCATGAACTTCACCTGTTCTATACAGGTGTCGGTCATTCTATTTATTTCGTTGAGGTCGGCATGACCGCTGTCCATACTTTCTTTAATGTTTTCCAGCACGAGGTTAAGTACGTTAAGAGGTTGTTTCCACTGGTGCCCGATAACGCCTATCATCTCGCCCATTGCCGCCATTCTCGACTGCTGAATGAGAAGCTGTTCCTGATCCTTTTGCTCGGACAGTATGGATATCCTGTCGGTTATATCTGTGAAAGCGTAAACGCTGTATGACGTTTTTTCATCAACAGGATATACTGTTACGTTCATGTAAGCGTAGCGGGTTTCCCCGTCTCTGTTTCTGAACATAACCTCGGCTATGCCGCCGGCTGAGGTGCGGACGTATTTTTCGTAATCGCTTTTGTGGGAGACGATGTTGAAATAGTCAAGTTTTCTGCCCAGTATCTCCTGCTCGGCGTAGCCTGTCATATCTGCAAATTCCCTGTTTACTCGGATGATGTTTCCTTCCGCATCAAGAATCACGAAACCTATGTCTGCAATGTCAAACAGAGAGACGAGAAGTCTTTCCTTGTCTTTGACCTGTTTTTCCAGTTCGCGGATGTCTGTGAGATCCTGCATGGTGACAAGAAGGCGTTTGCCTTCCCTTTCGTTTCCGAACACCTTGCCATATATGCCGACCGGCTTTTTTCGTCCGCTCATACTGACTATTTCTGAGAAAACGGAGAAATTGCCGGCATCCATTTCCAGAGTTCTTTTGCAAAGTTGTTTGATCCCTTCTGCGTGTGAACCGTGGAAAAATTTGTGGATGTCGTCAACTGATTCAGGTTTAAAATTCGGATCTCCAAGAATGTTTTTCATCCCCTGGCTGACCTTTATGCTGCCGTCGGAGCAGAAATATTCGAAACTGCCAGATCTGGCAACCTCCTGAGCGAGCTGGAGCTGGTCGCGGCTGCGGCTCAGTTCAAAATTCAGCTTTTTAAGCTCAAGGTTTTTTTCGTCATATTTTCGGCTGAGTTCGTTGTTGATATCCTGTAGCAGACGTTCCTTGTTTTTCAGCCTTGTTATATCGGTCATGGATACGATGATGTAGTTTTCGCGTTCCGGCATCTTTCTGGCGCTGAATATGAAAGAGCGTTCTTTTCCGCTGCGGTCGAAAACGTTTATTCTGTTGGTGATATCCGATTCCAGACTGATGCGGATGAAGTTATAGAAGCTGGTTTCTTTTGTCGTCAGATAACTGTCGTGGGTGACGAAGCCCATAAGATCCGCCGCGCCGGAATTTATTCTGTCAACTATGTCATATCCGAAAAGCTCAAGAAAGCTGTAGTTCCAGTTGATTATACGGTTTTCGTCCATAACGAAAATTATGTTTGTCTGGAAATCCATGGTGTTTTGCAGCAGAACGTGCTGTTCGGCGAGTTTTGCGGCGCTTATCTCCAGATTTGCCCTGGTCTCGAAAAGGGACGTCTGGTCGTATATCATACAGAGAACCTGTTTTTTCTCTTTGTCGTAAATAGTCATTACGGCGTTCTGGAGCATAAAGGGGAACAGGCTTCCTGTGAGTTTTTTGTTGGGAACTTTGATCAGATATTTTTCCGCCTCTGCACTTATGAACGCGGGCGTGTTGAGCATGAAGACCTGACGCAGTTTACGTTTAAGCATGTGTGCGTTGACATCGGGAAACTGTTCTGTGATATTTCTGCTCTCTATCTCGCTCTTTTTAATCCCTGTCTGTAGTTCAAGCCAATGGTTGAAATAAAGAACAGTCAGATTTTCATCCAGAACCATGGCGCCGTTCAGGATATGATCAAGATAGTTGAGGGATGTCATATATTATCCGGAATAGCTCTCTATGAAATAGTCAAGCGCCTGTTTGAACTTGTCAAACGAGTCCTCTTTCAGCAGGATATACATGTTGCCTTTTACCTCTGTAGTGTCCACGTCGATGATGATCTTGATTACGATAACCTGTGTGAACTCGCGGTTGCGGTTTACTTCGCTGAGTTTCGTGTGGTCAAAGATACGTATTTCAGGCGGCTGGAAATATATTTCCGTATTGGTCAGATCAGCTATCCTGCCAAGAAGGGCAGATGAGACTATATTGGTTATTTCAAGTGTGCAGCTTTTTACGTCGTCCGGGTCTTCAGGGTTAAGGCTGTCGTCCATCTTGGCGTAACATTCGGTGAGAGCCTTCGCGGAACGGGTGCTCATCAGCATAACTGTTTCGCCTTCCAGATAGTTCAGAAAGACCTGTGAAACGATGAAGTATCCTTTGTTCTTGTCGATGGCGTTGTAGGCGACGTTTGTAAACTCGTCTATGCTGACTATCTCCATTTCAGGCACATACATTGTGGAGTGCATCCCGATGGAATCGGATATCAGCGAGGTCGCCATTCCGTATGCGATGTTGAAAAGCTCGATCATCGCTTCGGTTTGAATTTCTGTGAGATGATTCATTTTACGAGACCTCTTGTGCGTCAGCACATAACAGCTGTCAGAGCCTGAGCGATCTTCTCAGCGTTTATGGGTTTGTTCACCATGTAGTCAGCTCCGAGAGCAATAACGTTTTCCCGTGTTTTGAGCTGAATATCGGCAGACACGACGATTATTTTGGAATCCTTGTCAAAAGTACGTATCTCTTCAAGGATGTCCTCCCCGCGGACTTCGGGCATCGTCAGGTCCAGAAACGTAAGATCGGGCTTGTGCTGTCTGAAAAGCGCGACCGCTTCCCTTCCGTCACCGATATCAACAATTTCCCAACCCTCAAGCTGTTCGTTAAGAAGTTTTATAAGTGCTCTGCGGGCAAATCCTGAATCGTCCACGACAAGTATTTTCACGTTTAAGCTCCGATAATGAAGTTGACCTCAATATATCAAAAAAAGTTTCGTCTGTCATTTGAATAAAGCCTGTTATAGCATCTGAATCTGTATAAAAAAGGTCTTTTTACCATTTTTGTTAAACAGTTATAACTAATTTTGGTATGTAAAATAATTTTAATAACAAAAATTTTCTTGAGAATTTCATTACTATCTATTGCCAGTGGAAAAAAATTGTCTTAAAATATCTTATGTCGATTTTGATATGAAAGTCGGCTGTCAGGAGGCAAAAAATGAATAAAAAAGAGGAAAAGCATCTCACCACTGCGGCTGGTGTTCCCGTTGCGGACAACCAGAACGCAGCAACAGCAGGCAAAAGGGGTCCAATGCTCCTTCAGGACATATGGTTTCTTGAGAAACTGGCGCATTTCGACAGAGAGGTCATCCCCGAAAGGAGGATGCACGCGAAAGGCTCCGGCGCTTTCGGTACGTTCACCGTCACAAACGATATAACTAAGTATACAAAAGCTAAGATATTTTCATCCATAGGCAAAAAGACGGATATGTTTGTCCGCTTTTCAACAGTGGCAGGCGAGCGCGGCGCGGCGGATGCGGAAAGGGATATCCGCGGTTTCGCCATGAAGTTCTACACCGAAGAGGGCAACTGGGATCTTGTGGGCAACAATACTCCCGTTTTCTTCCTGCGCGACCCGCTGAAATTTCCCGATCTCAACCATGCCGTTAAACGCGACCCACGCACAAACCTGCGCAGCGCACAGAACAACTGGGACTTCTGGACGTCGCTGCCCGAAGCACTCCATCAGGTGACAATAACCATGAGCGACAGGGGAATCCCGAAATCTTACAGAAATATGCACGGATTCGGCAGTCATACTTACAGTTTTATCAGTGCCGACAACGTACGCACATGGGTGAAATTCCATCTCGTTTCGCAGCAGGGCATTGAAAACCTTACCGACGAAGAGGCTGAAAAGGTCATCGGCAAATGCCGCGAAAGCCACCAGCGCGACCTTTACGACAGCATAGAGAAGGGCGATTTCCCCAGATGGAAGATGTATGTTCAGCTCATGACCGAGGAGCAGGCGCGCAATATGCCCTATAATCCGTTTGACCTTACAAAAGTATGGTATAAAAAAGACTTTCCGCTTATAGAAGTTGGATATTTCGAGCTTAATAAAAACCCCGAAAACTACTTTCAGGACGTTGAACAGGCTGCTTTCAACCCTGCGAATGTCGCCCCCGGCATAGGTTTTTCACCGGACAGGATGCTTCAGGGAAGGCTGTTCTCGTACGGCGACACCCAGCGATACAGACTGGGCGTGAACCATCACCAGATACCGGTCAACAAACCCCGCTGCCCTTTCCACAGTTACCACAGGGACGGACAGATGCGTGTCGACGGGAATCAGGGTTCAACTCTGGCGTATGAACCCAACAGCTACGGCGAGTGGAAGGATCAGTGGCAGCTTAAAGAGCCGCCGCTTGCTCTGGAAGGCGGTGCATATCAGTATGATTTCCGCGAGGACGACGACGATTATTATACCCAGCCGGGCATCCTCTTCCGCCTTATGTCGCCTGCACAGCAGAAGGTGCTCTGCGAAAATACGGCAAGAGCTATGGGCGATGCTCCGGAGATGATAAAGATACGTCATATAGGCAACTGCTTTAAAGCCGATCCTGCATACGGCAAAGGTGTTGCAGAAGCCATTGGGATTTCACTTGATAAAGTGAAGTGATATTCCTATGATATAACTTTCAAGGGGGCGCACTCCGCCCCCTTTTATTTGTTCTGCGGAGTTTCGTTTGAAAAAAGGTCTGCTTATCTTTTCAGGTTCGCTGTTTACGCTTCTTGGACTGGTCGGTGTTTTCGTTCCTGTTCTGCCAACCACTCCGTTTTTGCTTCTCGCCTCCGTCTGCTATGCGAAAAGCTCTGAAAAACTCAACAATTGGCTTATAAATCACAGAATATTTGGCGCATACATCGGTTCCTACATGAAATACCGTGCTGTGCGGAAGGATATGAAGACGCGCGCGGTGTTGTTTCTGTGGGGTTCGCTTGTTTTGTCGGCGCTTGTTGTTCAGAAGATACATGTGGCAGGTATTCTTTTCGTTGTCGGCGTGGGGGTTACAGCTTATATACTTTCGCTGAGAACCATGACCGATGAGATGGAAACCGCCGCAGAAACGGAATAAAAGGAGGGTGAAATGGACGGAAAAACACGCTGTGGCTGGTGCACCGGAAAGGATTATTACGAGAAATACCACGACGAGGAATGGGGTGTGCCCGTCCGCGACGACAGGACTCATTTCGAGTTTCTGATTCTTGAGGGTGCGCAGGCCGGTCTCAGCTGGGACACTATTCTTAAAAAACGGGACGGATACAGCAGGGCGTTCAAAAATTTTGAGCCGTCCGCTGTCGCCGCCATGACCGACGAAGAGCTTGAAGCGCTTTTGCAGAATCCCGAAATAATACGCAACCGCCTGAAAGTTTTCGGTGCGCGCAAAAATGCAGTCGCTTTTCTGAAAATTCAGGAAGAGTTCGGCAGTTTCGACGCATACGTCTGGCGTTTTGTCGGTGGAAAACCCATGCAGAACAGACGCAAAAGTCTTTCTGAGGTACCCGCATCCACGCCGGAATCCGACGCGCTGGCAAAAGATTTGAAAAAACGCGGGATGACTTTTGTCGGCACAACGATCATCTATGCGCATATGCAGGCGACGGGGCTTGTGAACGATCACGTCGAAGACTGCTTCAGATACAGGGAACTCTCCTGACATTTATTGAACATTTGATTTAAATTATGTACATTTGACATCCAGAATACCCCGTGATATCATAACTCACTGCCAGATATGATAATTATCAAAATATTGTAATATATGATTTGTCTTCTTAATTACTTTTTTTGTCGGGTTTTTTGTCTTTTGTTTTAAATGGAATAATTTATGCAGGGCGGCGTTATTCGCGCGCCCGCACCGGAGAGGTTTATGAGCTTGAAATTTAAAATTATTGTCACGGCGCTGGCGGTATTCCTTGCCATTGTGACAACCTTAGTTGTTCGCTCTTATTTTTACACGGAATCCATCGCCACACGCATGATTGAGAACGAGCAGATTGACAGAAGCCGCCAAATCGCATCGCTTATCGGTCTCTGGGCGGACGGCAAAAAGAATGCGATTGCCGCCGAAGCGAGAAGGCTTGAGTCGAAGGGTGCAGGGTTTAATGACGATGCGGAGGCAAATACAGTGGATTATTCGCTGGTTGCCGATGCGAACGCCTTTGACCTTGTATATTTCGCACAGGATTCGGACGGTAATTTCACAACATCCAAACCCGTTCAGCTTCCCGAAGATTACGACCCCCGCGGAAGACCGTGGTATCAGCTCGGCAGGGACAGCAATGGCGTACAGTTCACAGAACCTTATGTTGACGCCATCACCGGCGCTCTGGTGGTTTCCATAGTTTCACAGGTCAACGCAGACGGCGGTTTCGCCGGAGTTCTCGGCTCGGACATCCCGCTTACATCCATCATTGAAAAGGTGATGAACGTCGGCGCGGGAAGTGCGGGCAGACCGTTCGTAACGGATAACACAGGCAAGATACTCATACACGACGACAAAGAAGCTGTTCTTAAAAAGAACGTTGCCGAGCTTGATCCCTCGCTTTCCGGTGTGACAGACAGGGTTGCGGAGGAGGACAGCGGCATAGTTTTTTGTACAGTTGACGGGAAGGACATGCTCCTTGCATTTTCAAAGGTGCCGGAGCTTGGCTGGGTCTCATATATGATGGTGGACGAGGATGCCGTCTTTGCCCCTGTCAGAAAGCAGGCGTACAGCCTCATCCTGATATCCCTGATACCCGTTCTGATAGGTATCGTACTGTTCTATATACTTGTTAACAGACAGCTTAAACCCATAGATAATCTCATCGACAGACTAAGGCATATTGCCGAGGGTGAGGCGGATCTCACCAAAACCCTTGATCAGTCCAGAAACGACGAACTGGGAGAGGTCGCAAGACTATTTAATAAATTCATCGGACGGATGAAGAATATTGTGGAATCGGTTTCCAGCCTTTCACACGACATGGCGGGGAGCATATCAGAACTTTCGACAACAGTGGGCAAAATATCCACGGGTATGCACAGTCAGACCGACGAGACCAACAGCCTTGCAACTGCTGTTGAAGAGATGAACCAGACCATAGGACAGATAGCAGAAAGTGCAAACGAAACGTCTGTTCAGGCGAACGCCACTATTAACAGCGCGCGGGGCAGTAAGGCTTCCGTTATGGATACGGTGGCAAAGATGCAGCAGATAGCCGAGAACGTGAAGGAATCTTCCGAAGTGATAGCAAAGCTGGGTGCTTCATCCTCACAGATAGGTGATATCATCAACGTTATCAACGATATTGCAGATCAGACAAACCTGCTGGCGCTGAACGCCGCTATTGAAGCCGCGAGAGCCGGCGAGGCGGGACGCGGTTTTGCCGTTGTGGCAGACGAGGTGCGGAAACTTGCGGAACGCACACAGTCTGCGACGAAAGAGATCTCGGACATGATAACCATGCTCCAGAATGAATCGAAAAATGCTGTTGTGAAGGTCGAAAGCGGTGTGGGTCAGGTAGAGGAGGGCACTCAGTCTGCCGATTCAGCGGGAAAATCAATTGTGCTCATCATGGAGCAGACCTCTGTCACAACTGATATGATAAACCAGATAGCTTCCGCAGCGGAGGAGCAGGCGGCGACCACAACGGAGATAGCCAGAAACGTTGAGAAGATAAACCGTATCGCCGAAGAGAGCAGCCGTGAGCTTGCGGAGGTATCCGACTTTGCCGGGCAGGTGCATAAAAGTGCAGAGGATCTTCTGCGCACTATAAACCAGTTTAAGATAAGATAATTTTCATAAAGAACGCCGCGTCACCATGAAAGAAGGTCGGCGCGGCGGTCTTGTGGCATGTTACATATTTGTTTACGCATTTATCTTAAAACGAGATCGCTTCGTCACTTCATTCCTCGCGAAGACGGTTCTTTCTTTCCCGTCTCTGCGAACCCATGAGGGTGAAGCAGTCTCATCATTCAATATGCGACATTACTTATGAGATACAGTCCTATATTTATTTCAACGCAAATCTGACGAATCCTTCGGGGTTGATGACCCTGAAAGTGAAAGATTCCGTCATAAACAGGTTGATGTTTTCCGAGTCGTGGCTTGTGTAGCCTATTGCGAAATCCTGTCCTACAGTAAGCTCCGCATCACCGCCGCGGGCTGAAACGAGCATGGCTCCGTCCACGGAATTAGAGTAGATTACAGATCCGCCTATCTGAGCCTTGACTGTGTCGCCGAGTGTGCCGCCGGGAACAACGTGTGCGAGGAACTTCCAGAGATCCTGATTGACCACGAGGTTAGCTCCGCCTGTGACACCCTCTTTGCGCATCATAGCCACAGCCTCTGTAACTGCATCGGTAACGCTGTCCTTTTCAAGGCTTATGGCGATTTTTGGAACGTTCAACTGGTTCAGTCCGGATATTGCGCCCTCTTTAAATCCGTTGTAAACGGCTGTTTCTTCAAATGCTGCCGTTTGTTTTGCCGCTTCTGTCAGCGGTTCCAGATTTATGTCCTTCGCGCCTCTTTCAATGTTGTCAAGCTCCCAGAGACTGAGGGAAAAAGGTGTTCTTATCTCGATAAGCGGCAGTATCGTGCTGATACCGTATTTAACAGATCCTTTCTGTGCTTTCGGCAGAAAAAGTCTTCCGAGGCTCACCGCCGCAAAATCCAGTCCTTTGGGACCGTCCACGTCTACAAATTTTCTTGAAGACAGGTTCGCCATAAGGGTGTCTTTCGCCTGTCTGTTTATCTCTTTCCATGCTTCTTCGCTTATAGGAGCGAATTCCTTTCGTAAGAAATTCATAAGTTTCTCCTTATTTCTTCAGGCTTCCTATGCCCAGTCCGCCGTCTTTGGGGTTTGTTTCTGTCGGTCCTGACAAAAATTCATCTTCAACCTCAGCATAACCCTGTTGATAAAAGCCCTCTTCATCCGGTGCCAGCTCCTTCAGAAGCCGCAGAAATTCACCTGCATGAACCTTTTCCTCATCTGCAATATCCAGGAGCACCTGCTGCGCCAGCTTGTTGTCTGTGGATTCCGCAAGCTGCTCATAAAGCTGGATAGCCTCATACTCTGCGGCAACCATGAATCTTATCGCCCTGATAAGTTCTTTGTCTGTCAGTTTTCTGTCGTTTTGCAGTCCGCTGAACGAATTTCCGAAATCAGGCATACCTACCTCCTGTAATGATTATCATAATCATATTATAGGTCATGCCGTATCGGAAAAAAAGGAAAACATAGTGGAAGATGGATATTATCAGATAATTTTTATCAGAGCGAAGGAGAGAGCAAGCAGGTCGGCACAGCCGCCCATCGTGAGGTTTGTTTCTTTATAGTATTCGTTGCGGGTCAGAAGCCACTGTGAGGCATCCTGCCCGTTTTCCAGCATGGCTTTGAGCAGTTTGCCGTCGCGGCGCACGGTTTCAAGTCCAGCCTGACCGCATCTGTGGAGGCTGGTTGAATCTTCCGCCTGTTCCATAATGCAGGCGAGGGAGTAATGCGGAGAGTCCGGCATGGTTTTAAGCGCCGGTACGCCTGTGCCAAACACAGACGGCAGTCCGTTCAGACATTCGCCTATTATCCCGCCGGTACAGTATTCCATCCGTACCTGCGAGCCGTTTGAGTGGGGCAGGGAGGATGCGAAAAACTCTGCTGAAAGTTCTCTTATTCCGGTTCTGGTGTCTTCGTACATGATATGTGCGAGCAGAGCAAGACCGCTCAGGAAGATATAACCTTTGTGGGTGTTGCTCCCGCAGGCTTTAAACATCCGGTTTTCAGCCGCGAGTCCGACCGAGCGGAAATCATTTATTCCGCCGCCGGAAAGACAGCAGTCGCCAAGCTCTTCAAAATAACGCGGCAGAAGCCTTACTGACGTCTCCATTATCCCGAAACTGAGGTCGGGGTGTGAACCGCTGTCGAAGCAGTCCACCAGACCGGGTTTCGGCGTGAGTGTCAGCTCAAGCATCGCTCCGTCAGTGAGCGCCTGTGCAAGCCCTCTGAAATCCTTTAAGAAGACGTTCCGTTTCCGCGATAATATCGCTGTAGTCATGTCTCTGTGTCCTTATGCAGTCGGCGGCGGGTTCACCGCAGAGAAGGCATTTCCGGGGTGCAAGTCCCATGGTGCTTCTGTCGGCTGATGAACCGTTTCTGCCGTAAATGTCTATATCGAGCAGTCTGTTCCATTCATGTTCACTCTCAATGGCGACCGCTTTTTCCTTTGCCTTCGTCATAGTCAGCGGGCTGCGCATAAAGACTATATAGCCCGCCGCGTCGCCATATGCTCCGAGAGTGAGAGCGTCGGCATCCTTTACCATCCGCATTTCGGCGTGCGATATCAGTTTTCGCAGAACGGAGGAATCTTTGACGGCGCCTGCCGCATTTCCTGCGAGAGCAACTATGCATCCGCTTTCAATGTTTCCCGCCATGCTCAGAAGGGTGTCCCACCTCTGCTGGCGCGCCTTCAGAATACTATTCTTTAACTCTGCGTACGGCATCTATTATGCTCCCGTCCCTGTATTCTATAAGTGCCGCCACCTCGTCGGTAAACTGCACTGGTCTGGGGACTCCGGTGATGTCGGTTATCTCCTTTTTGATGTCGTGTATGTTCTTGACAGGCAGCTTCGCTTTCAGCAGTTCCTTTTTCAGTTCCGGGTGCTTGTCGTTAACGGCTATGCCACGCTCAGTGACGATGATGTCTATATTCTCGCCGGGCGTGGTGACGGTGATAACGTCGTCCATGATTATCGGCAGCCTGCCGCGTATGGAAGGTGCGACTATGATGGAGAGTTTTGCACCCGCTGCGGTGTCGGTGTGTCCGCCTGTGTTGTGGAGCAGATATCCGTTGGATTCGGTGTTGACGTTCACGTTGAAATTGACGTCTATCTCCGTTGCCCCGAGGATAACAACGTCCAGCATGTTCACGATGGAGCCCATATTGAATGGATTTGCGTAGAGGTCTGCGCTTATCTCCTGATGGTTGAAGTTTTCGCCGATGGATTTTACGGCGTTCAGGTCAAAACACTGCACGTCCATAAGTGTGTGGAAGAGCCCTTCCCGGAGCATCTCCACAAAATATCCGGTTATGCCGCCGGAACCGAAAGAACCCTTAATGTTTTTTTCCAGCATTTTGCGGCGTACGTTCTCTGCCACTGCCAGGGATGTTCCGCCCGCGCCCGTCTGAAATGAAAAACCGTCTTTCAGAAGTCCGGAAGCCTCGATAACGTCGGCAGTGTTCTTCGCTATCATAAGCCCTATCGGGTCTTTGGTCACTTTTGTGGTTGTGGAGACTATCTTTGCCGGGTCGCCCAGTGATTCCACGGCTACCACGTAATCAACACAGGTCTGTGAAATTGCGATGGGGCTTACGGGGTGCTGCACAAGGTTGTCGGTGACAGCTATCACCTTGTCTGCATAGCGCGCGTCCACGTGGGAATAGCCGAGGCTGCCGCACGCGGATTTTCCGTAATATCCGTTCATGTTGCCGTATTCGTCGCAGCATGGCGCAGCTATGAAGGCAACGTCCACCTTGACTTCACCCGTCATCATGGAGCGTGCACGTCCTCCGTGGCTTCTGACTATTATGGGTATGTCCAGCTCGCCTTTGGTGGCAAGCTCGCCTATCAGTCCGTTGACGCCGCACTCAAGGCTTGTTATCACCCCTTTGCGGATATAGGGTATCAGCTCCGCGTGGACGGGGTGTATAGAGCTTGAAGCTATGGTGATATTGCCTATGCCCAGCTCATCCAGCTCTTTAACGATGGCATTCAGCAGGAAATCGCCGTTGCGCAGGTGGTGGTGAGTGGAGATTGTCATTCCGTCTTTCAGACCGGAAGCTATTATGGCTTCCCGCAGGGAACCGAGAAGTTTCTTCTCACCGGTACGGAATGCCTTTATGGGGCGCGCATATTCACGCCCGACAGGTATTATTGTGTTCGGTGTTTTATATGGGATGCGTTTTTTGCCGTTGTAAATTTCGGGAACTAAGCGTCCCAGACTATTTTGTACCATGGATAACCTCGTCGCTTATCTCAATGTCTATCATGCCGAGGGACGCAGCCGTGCGCAGAACCCTTGCGGCGCGCTTAACGATGGGCGCGTCAATCATTTTACCCCGCAGGGAGATAACGCCTGTTCCCATCTCGCGGGCAAGTTTTATCGCTTCGATGATTTCCAGCGCATAGTCTATCTCGTCTTTTCCGGGTGCGAAAATTTTATGAACTATGTCTATCTGTCTGGGGTTGATGAGTGATTTGCCTGTAAAGCCCAAACCCTTTATAAGTCTGACCTCGCGGGTAAAGCTCTCCTCGTCGGAAACGTCGGCAAAAATTGTGTCGATAGCCTGAATACCTGCTGCCTTTGCAGCCCAGACAACACGGTTTCGCGCCTGAAAAAGTTCTTCGCCTGTTTTCGTACGCTCAATGCCCATGCTTGTGGTATAGTCCTCCGCGCCGAACGCAAGGGCGATTACGCGTGATGAGCATCTTGCGGTTTTGATGCAGTTTATCACTCCGAGTGCGCTTTCGATGGACGGGATTATCTTGAATCTGCCTATTTCAAGACCGAGGTTCTCTTCGCACTCTGTCAGAAAGGTGTCCAGACGCTCCACTATCTCAGGTGTGTCCGCTTTTGGCAGACGCACGCCGTCGGGCAGAGCCGGAAGCACGGTGAGCAGGTCGTCGTATCCCCACTCCGTGTCCAGAGCGTTCATACGGAAGAAGACCTCTTTGTTGCGGTTTTTATAGGACTGTATGAAGGATTTCACCAGCAGACGCGCCGCGTCTTTTTCGTTCATAGGCACCGCGTCTTCAAGGTCTATGAAAACTGCGTCGCAGTTAAAAATAGGTATGTTCTGGAGCATAGAAGGCATGTTGCCCGGCACATAAAGCAGTGAGCGTCGTATGGATAATGTCTCTTCCATGTTATTCCTCGATGAAGATGGTGGGCGTTCCGGCGGATTTTGAGACGTGGCGCTCAATGCCCATTGCGGAAAGCTCAGTTATCATGATTTCGCATGAAGCGAATACATTTGCGTTGAAAAGGTGTCCGCCCAGCACTTCTCCGGATGATTTTGACATCTGTATGTGCAGGTGGCAGTCCGGTTCGCCGTTCTGGTCGGGAAAGATGTTGCCGTTAAGCCCAAGAAGCTCCATGGGATACTCTATCTCGTGGATGGTCATTCTGGGTCTGGTGATGGGGAGTTTCGCGCCTGTTTTTATGCCGCGGAATTTTACGTCCGTAACCGAACCTACGGCGGAAACTATCACGCAGTATTGTATGCCGAGTTCTTTAACGGTTTCGGTGAGTTTTTCCACGATTGATTCGCCGGGCAGTATCTTAACCATGAAACTGCGGTCGGTCTTCGCCTCTTTGTACCACAAACCTTCCACGTTAAGCCTCCTGTGAACGCAGAACAGCCGTCTGCACCCTTGCATCGATGGCATAGTCAAGGGCTCCTCTGTCTTTGATCCGGATTGTTCCCTGTGTGACGCTCATCCTGTCCAGAACCTCTTCCACCTTCGCACGGATAAGGTGTCCGTACTGCTTCGCCACCGTGGAATCGATGAGTATTTCAAGCCCGTCCGAAGGCTCTGTGAAGACCATCAGGTCGCTGGACTGCATTGTCCCCGCCTGCGCTTTTTTCTGTATTATCATAAAGCACCTATGAATTGAGAACAGGAGTCGCGTTCTTGCTGGCAAGAACCCCTGTGTTCTCGGTGAGATATTTGTAAGTTGCATCCGGTACCATAGCCCGCAGCTTTTCCGTTTCACCCGAAAGGAGCATTTCCCGCACGGACGACGCACTGATTATGCGCCCGCCTGCCGTTTTACGCTCTATCTCGATAAAGTTTATGTCGTGCTGGGGCAGAGTGTTCCGCATAGCTTCGTTGTACATGGCGGTGAGCCTGCAAACGGGTTCCTGTCCGGCGAAGCGTTTTTTAATGCCGAACGAAGGCGCGATGTACCCGCAGAAGATTGAAAGGTCGGTCAAAAGCTGTTCCTGCGTCACCTTGTCAGCGTCTTTAAGGAAATATGAAGGGAATGTTATGCGGCTAACTGCGTAGGGTCCGGTTGAAAGAATATGCACGTTTTTAAGGTCTTCCGTACCTTTTTTCACAAGCTCAATGCGTGTTCTGAAGGGTATGAGTGAAGAATCCTCTTCAACCACGAAGACGTAAACGTTGTCCGACTGTGCCGCGGCTGTCTCTATGAGGTAGCGGTGTCCGAAGGTGAAAGGATTACAGTTCATTACGATACCGCTGTTCACTCCCTGCCGGACGATACTTTTCCATTTGTTCAGATAGTCCTGAATGTTATAGCCGTATTCAAGAACAGCCGTCCTGTCCGTATGTGTCAGCGGGCGGAAGTTCAGATACTGAAAGCTCTGCGAATATTCAGGCTTTGTGAAAACGAATGTGTGTTCGTATCCCGCCTGATATGCGTCTTTAACCAGAGCGCTGATTATCTCGGCAAAAATCCCGGTGTCCCTGTGTTCGGGTGCAACGGCAACCATCTTCAGGACGTTTTTGTGCCTTGCCCCCACGGCGATAAGGCGTCCTTTCTCATAATATCCGAGAAAGATGTCGAAATTCGGGTCAAAATCCAGACCGGAACCAATCAGCAGTTCTCTGGCTTCTCTTATCCGGCTGTCTGTCAGCAGATAACTAATCATTGTTCACCAGATTATTGCGGAAGGCACGAAATCCCGTGCCCACCTATGCGTATTTCCACAAAACCGCTGGCTTGCGGTTTTATGCCCTCCAATATATGCATAGCTGAAACAAATGCTAGCATTGTTTGATTTTTGCATCAACCGATATATGGCATTTTACAGTATTTTTATGTTATTATGAACTTTACATGCAGAAATCAGGTCGGTGCATAAACCTGAAGGCTGCGGGTATCCTTGTGCCCGAACCGCCAATTTATTTATTCGGAGAGTTATGATGAACAAAAAGATGATTCCGGTGTTTCTCGTGTTTATTGTTGCCATGATACTTGTGAGTACATGGCCCTATGTTATCGAATCCAGAATGCCTGTGAACCAGTTCATCTCGAAAGAGAAAAAATCGGGCATGATACCCGTTGTGCAGTTTGTTGCTGACGATGCACAGGCGAAAGCGGCGGAGGAAGCGGCAAGGGTGTTCAACGAAAAGGCACCTTCAAAAGTTATTCTTAAAGCCTTTGATTTCAAAGAGAATGAAAAATCCGCGGCATCATACAGTATGACACAGCCGGGGTTTGTTATTATCGACGCCGACGGCAAAGTGGCTGCGCAGAACTACGGCGTTATAACCGCCGAAGCTCTGTCTGAGATAATCTCCGGAGTCCACACGCATTAATTGTAATGAAACGGACAGAGGTTAACAATTCCTCTGTCCGTCTCTGTTATTTTGGCGTGATTCAGCCGCAAATTCTTTCGCTGTTTTTATAGCATCTTGATGGGGATATCATTATTCTGTCGTTTTTCTGCTTAAAATTTTGCTTGACCCTTTAACTATTGTAAATTAAAAGATTGTCAGAGAGCGTTATATACGCAACAATATAACGCTTATGAAGCAGCCAGACATAAAGAACCAAAGACTAGGGACCTCTTGGTTATCGTTGGATGCGGGAGTTTTCTATGCAGTGTATGGGGTACATCTGCATGGCGAACTCCCTTTTCCATTTATGACATTGAAAATCAGTTTTACATGCCCTCCTGTAAGATGTAAGATAACTCTCAAATAATAATCCGGTGATGTCATGAAATTTCTTTTAACGATTGTGCTGCTTGTGCCTGTGTTGGGGTTTGCGTCAACACCCGCAGGTCTCTGGAAAACGGTAGACGACAAAACAGGCAAAGAAAAATCCATAGTAAAAATATCCGAGAGCGGAGGAGTAATAAGCGGCAGCATTGAAAAGCTGCTCGATCCAGACGTTAAAAAGGATGCGGTGTGTTTTGAGTGCAAAGACGATAGAAAAGGAAAACCTATCGCCGGGCTGAATATAATACGCGGACTCAGACAGAGCACGGACGATTCTGATGTCTGGGAGGGTGGAAATATACTAGACCCGAAAAACGGAAAGGTGTATAAGGCCCGCATAAAAGTTATAGACGGCGGGAAAAAACTGGAACTGAGAGGATACCTGGGACCTTTTTACCGTACACAGGTCTGGCTGAAAGCGGACTGAGGAAAAGATATGCAGTTTTCCGTTGGAGTTGAATACGCACTGCACTGTCTCTGTTTCATAGGGCGCGACAGACCGGTCGGTGTTAAGGAGCTTGCCGCATATCAGGGTGTTTCAGAAACATATCTGTCAAAAATGCTCACAAAGCTGCGTAAATCCGGAATAGTAAGGTCTATTCCGGGGGTTAACGGCGGCTATGAGCTTACGCGTGAACCTGACAGGATAACATTCTGGGATGTTGTGCAGGCGATAGAAGGCGAATCACCCCTGTTTCAGTGCTGCGAGATACGCCAGCACAGCGCAATAGTGGACAGGAATAATCTGCCCGATGCCTATTGTAAAAAGCCGTGTGTCATAAAAACGGTTATGCTGGAGGCGGAAGATAAGATGCGGGACTATCTGCGGTCAAAGAACATAGGATGGTTGGGCGAACAGCTTCGCAAGAAGCTGGATCCGCAACAGATAAAGGATACCGATGAATGGTTTAAACATAGAAAGACCTCCCTCTGACAGGGAGGTCTTTTATAGATGATAAGTCTACGTTGTACCGATAACAATGAGACTGCTTCGTGCTGAGGCCCTCGCAGAGACGGCAGTTGTCTTCGCGAGAAGCGCAGTGACGAAGCGGTCTGGTCTTTTTTATACGGTCTGTTTCACAAGTTCCGGCGTTATTTCCAGCATCTTGCGCTGAAACGGATATTTCTTCTGCATCATTTCATATTCAGCGCCTTCAGATACGAGCTTTGCCTTTCCGTCCACCCTGAAGCCGGTGCCCATGCCGAAAAGCCCCTGAACGTTTTTACTGCCCAGTGTCAGCTTAACCTTATCGTTCACCTCAAGGTCAGCCTCGGTGCTGGTCATACCTGCCGCGGGGATAAGTAGCCTGCCGTTGTCCGTAACCACAATATATGAGTTCCATGTGTTGACTACGTTTGCTTCACCCCTGCCCCACGAAACTATGGAGACAACTCCTTCGTTTCTTAAAACTTCTCTGAATGTTTCGTTTATCATTTTTTGTACCGCCTATGAAGATATTGCAGACATATTTTATCTGCGATTATGATAATAAAAAAAGTGCGCAACGTCAATATAAAAACACTCAGGAGTATTAAATCCCTTTTGAAGCCATGTATTTTGAGCCTTAGCGACGCGGCGATCTCATAGCAATGAGATTGCTTCGCTTCGCTCGCAAAGACGCGGCTGCTTCACCTCTATGGGGCTCGCAGAGACGAGGTCTTTCTCCGTCTTCGCGAGGAGCCTTAGCGACGCGGCGATCTCACACTCTATGAAATATGCCATCTATTTTGAACAATGCTCTAGCAGTTGAGGCGTAGCAGGGAATCAGCTTTTTTCGCCATTTTTATGTTGAAACGGTCGGTGCTGATTGTGAATCTTTCATGGGTTCCCTTGCCGATAAGCTCTTTTTCGTCCCACGCTTCCACTTCCCATGATGTCTTCTGTCCGTCAACACCTGTGCAGACCGCCTTTGCCCGCACCTTCATGCCTACGGGCGTGGCGGCGCAATGGGTGACATTCACCGTTATGCCGACACTCTGTTCCCCTTCGTCCAGATGGGGTGCCAGCGCCTCCATGCAAGCCCATTCCAGAAAACCCACCATGAAGCCTGTGGCGAATACTTTCGGCATCGGTTTGAAAAGTTCCGATTCGGGATAAAGGCTTGGAACGGTTTTGCTTTCAGTAACTATTAACTCTATTTCAGCCATTGTCCCTGTTTGTATTGTAGTTTTCAAGGCTTGCCTCCGAATAAAATTTTAACTAATATCGGAGCTTGTTACGATGTGTGCAAGGTCAAAGAAAATGTTTGAGATATATTTGGAAAATCATATAATTAACTTTGTGGCCGGGGTACGGGCTTCAGGCATTCTGCGATGGTCTGAAATCGGAGATTTCGTCCAGTTAGCGTTGGGTTGACAATCGTGGAAAATAGTGCCGAAAGCCCGCTCGGGCACCCCGTTAAAATGCCGCACGGGCGATGTTGATAATGAATATCATTATCCTGCTGTGATTTCAAGCGGAAATCTATTCGGCTGTTATTTTTTCTGCGGTTTTTTCGGAAATAAACACTCTGAGCCCTTCTACTGTGCATATCACCATGTCGGGATAATCGTCCAGATGTACGGATTTTCCGGTTTCAATACCTTCAAGGTTTAGTACAGTGCCTTTCTCTATGCCGTTCACAGCCATCACCTGACTGTAGGTTTCCTGACTTAAAAGTGTGTCAACGATGAAATCCCTGTTTTTTGATGCGAAGGAAAACTGCCTGCCGTCACCTATGATGCAGGCGGCGTGTGCTTCGGAGAGCCGGCATCTCGTTTTGTGTCCGATGAGGGTGATATATTCCATATGGGGCAGTTTTTTTATCACCTGAATAGTGTCTCCGCCTTTTATGCCGAGCATTGATGCGTCTTTTAGAGCCATTTTAGGCACAACCACAGTAAAATCCGCGCCTGCCTCCTGTTCATAGATGCTGCGTTTTTCGCCGGACGGAGATTTATAGAAAAGGTGGCGTGCCAGCGACCCGCTCAGTGCTTTTGTGCCGTCTTCCGTGCTTATTTTCAGTGTGGCAAGTTCAATATCGCCCCGCCCGACCTTTGAAACTATGGTTCCGGCGAAGATGCCGTATGCCCCAAGTCTGCGGGCGAGTTCCGGTTCTTTCACGGATAATATTTTATAGAAGCCGCCGCTTTTTGCATCGGATAATTTCATTGATTTCTCCCGCTCTGAGAAAGGCTCAGAGCATAAAGCAGTGTGCCCAGCGTCGTTCCGTTGTGCATGACTGCTGATTGCAGAGGGCTGATGCGCCCCATGACGGACAGAAGTACCGTAACGGTGTTTATGCCTATGTTAGCGACGGACACCCGTTTGATTACCTTCATGGTGCGTTCCGCTGTGATGCGTGCCGTGAGTATCCCGTGCAGGTCGTTGCGCAGAAGGATAACGTCGGATGTTTCCCTCGCGAGATCCGCGCCTTCGGGCATACTTATACCAACATGTGCAGAAAGCAGAGCCGGGGCATCGTTAACCCCGTCGCCGACAAAAGCGATTTTTCGTCCTTCTCCTTTGAACCTGTTCACCACTTCAAGTTTGTCCTCAGGCTTCATTTCGAAATAGACTTCGCTGATGCCGAGTTCCTTCGCTATGTGTTTCGCTGTGTCCCTGTGGTCGCCTGTAAGCATCACAACACGGCTTATGCCCCGTTTTCTCAGGTCTTTAATGACTTGTGCCGATTCGCCCCGCGGGACATCTTTCAGTGCTATTATGCCTGCCAGCACGCCGTCACATGCCACATAGAGTATGCTTTTGCCTGTTTTGCGCAGTCTGTCCGACGCGTCGTCCGCAGCGGAGCAGTCGATATGCTCATCTTCGTGGATGAAGTGTCTGCTGCCTGCAAGAACGTGCTTTTTGCCAACGTACGCTGAAACGCCGTGGGCTATGATGAAGTCCACCTCCCCTGTCTCTTCAAGGTGGATGTTCCTTTTTTCCGCTTCTTTAACAACAGCCGACGCTATGGGGTGGCTGTAGTGCTCTTCGGCGCTGGCGGCGGTTCTGAGAATTTCCCGCTCGTCCATCTCCGAAAAGCTGATTATGTCCGAAACCTCAAGGGTGCCTTTTGTAAGTGTTCCGGTCTTGTCGAATATGATGGTGTCTATCTGTGCCATGTTTTCAAGTGACTGGGCACCTTTGATGAAGATGCCTTCTGATGCGGCGCAGTACATACTGGATTTTATGGCGGTGGGGGTTACGAGTTTAAGTGCACAGGAGTAGTCCACGGACAGCACAGATGATGCCCTGCGGAAATCCCGTGTCAGAAGTAATGTCGCAAGCCCTATGCCGAAGGTGACGGGAACCATCCTGTCGGCTATTTTAAACGCCTGAACCTCCGTATTGGAGCGGTTTTTCAGTGAGTTATTGATGAATTTTGCTATTCTGGCGGTTGTTGTTTCAGCGCCTACTTTGCGGGCTTCGATTATGAGCCTGCCTTCCGTCACGACAGTTCCTGCGTATACCTCGCTGTCGCATCCGGCAGTCACAGGCAGGCTTTCGCCTGTCACGGAAGCCTGATTTATGAGTCCTTCGCCGCCACGGACTATACCGTCAACAGGTATCATCTCGCCCGACCCGATTATGACCAGACTGCCCACCAGCACTTCGCCGATGGGTACCTTTTTTTCTGTTTGTCCTTCCAGAATCCAGACGTGCTCGACATCGGGTTTAATGAGGCTTTTCAGCATCCTGTCGGATTTGTACTGGGTGGATGCCTCAAGATAGTGTCCGAGGTTCAGCAGAAACGTGATGGAGCCCGCCGTGAAATAGTCTTTGCGCATTAGAAGCATGGAAACAACAGCAGCATCCAGCACTTCAACTTTCAGCCCTTCGTTTACGAGAGTGTCTATCCCTTTCAAAAGGACGGGTGCAGCCCCTGCGAATGTCAGAGGCGTGCGGAACCACTGGGGCAGAACCAGCTTTGAAAGCCACATGGAACCCGCCCAGTAGACGTTTATCAGGTCGGGTGAATCAACCAGCTCCTCCTCCGCCTGAAAAACGGCATGGGAGAAGGTTTGCAGTATCGAAAGGAGAGGTTCGGTTATCTCTGTGCCCTTTTCGTGTTCAACCACAAGGGTATTTGCGCGCTGATTTACGCGGACGGCAGTTACGCCGCTGATACACTCTAGGGTTGATTCAAGCAGAGTGCAGTCGAGGGCGGGGTTGCCGAGCACCCCCGCCTTCAGCCGTATCCTCGTATCAGTTTTGTGAGCGATGCTCACGCTTTCAAATCCCGTCGGATAATATTTTTTCTTCGTCATGACCTGTTTTTGTACAAGAATGTATGGTAAACCGACAGCCCTACCAAAGCCACACCGGCTATGGTATGGATGTTTCTTGAGGTTTTACCCTTGTTGAACCCTGAAACCACAAGAACTCCAAGCGCCGCCGTCATGGCGTACTTGGTGTATCTGCGTTTCTTCTGCATGGGGCTTAATTTTCTTTCTTCGGGCATGTTATTCCCCGCCCATCTCCGCCTGAACGTCTCTTATCTGCTCTTTCAGCTCTTCAACGCCGCCTTGCAGACCGCCCCAAACTTTCACAACGCCTTTGACGATGGCTTTTTTAACTGCGGGGTTGGTGAGTATGAGCGCAACGCCTGCGCCGATAACGAAGCCTTTAACATATGACGGCTCGCGGAAGTTGAACCATTCTTTAAGATGGCTTGCGGCTGTGTGCTGCTGGGGATAGTATGCCTGCTGTGCATACTGGGGTGCGTAGTAATGCTGTTGCTGTCCTTGTGCTGCTTCGGGTGCTTTTTGCTGTTCCATGATTAACTCTCCTTAACCGTATTTTCAGGTTTTACTGATGAATCCCAAAGATATTTTGCGCCTGCTGATGCCGCTGTGAAGGCTATCAGGGACATGAAGACCCCGAAACCGAACATGCTTGCCGCGGCAACGCCCGCCGCTGTGGCGATACCTGTTCCTGCCGCTTCTTTAACAACGTTTTCAGCCGCCTGTTCTTTTGTAATCTTTCCGGCTTTATAGTCCTTTGTCTGCTTTGCAGCTGATACTGCGCCGCCTATGACTGCGCCCGCCAGAGCGCCGGACACCGTTGCCCTGCCTATTGATGATCCTATATGCTTACTCATATCTGTTCCTCCGAGTCCTCTGTGAACATGCTGACTGTTTTGCCCAGAATGTCGCTGAGTGCTGAACGCACCGATTCGCTGCTTAAAAGCATCGCAAGTCCTGCGCCCATCACCAGCCCTTTGATAAAGTCACTGCCGGTGGCGTTTACCATTCTGCTGACCTCTGAAAGCTGCGTGTTGCCCTCTATCATCTGCCCAAACATGCCCATAATGCCGCTCATAGGATCTTCCTGATGGTGGTGTCCGCAATGCTCGCCCTGAGGTGGCGGCGGCGCTGGCTGAAAACCGTATTGCGGCGGATATGGCGGCATATACGGCGGAAAAGGCGGATAGGGTGCGTAGCCCTGCATCGGTTGATAGGGAGGCGGATACATGTATGGGTTATACATATACGGATTGCCCATGAAAGGCTGCTGCATCTGCGGTTCGCCCATGTATGGGTTCTGCATCTGTTCTTCCGCTTCCTGCTGTCCGGAAGTTTCGTTCGTTTCTTTCTCTTCCACAAAACCCTCCTTTTATATTTTATTTTGATTCGACTTCGTCATATGAGACTGCCGCGTCCGCCTGAGGGCTTCCTCGCAGAGACAGAAAAATTAAAGTCTTCGCGAGGAGCATCGGCGACGACGCGATCTCATTACTTTATAAATTCTTCATATTTTTTAAGTATTGTGAGGCTTTCGCTGTCGGAAGCCCCCAGCAGAGTTGCCATGTCCGCAGGATGTATCACCGCAGGGTCATAGCGGAGCACCACCGAACGGGCAAGCATGTTCACCCGCTTGTCCAGCACGCCGGGTATGGACGCGCTTATCTCCTCCAGCCGTTTGCTCACAGGGTCTTTCATGATTGCAGGGTCAACTTTAAGCCTTATCCGCCCTTCGACGTGGTGCACGACTGAAACATATTTTTTTACTGCCAGAAGTTCTTCTATCATTCCTTTTCTCCGTCGTAGTTCATAAGTCTGGAAGAGTTCGCCATTATACCCCCCGTGTGTGCTATGTGCAGAAGACCTGCCATAACGGGGTTCAGGATGCCCAGCGCGCCCAGCACGGCTCCGGCGATGTTGGTTGACGTTGCGAGGGTGAAGTTCTGATGAACTATGGTTTTTGTCTTTTTGCTGAGCTGGCGGAGGAAGACTATCTTGTTCAGGTCGTCGTCCACCAGCGCTATGTCCGCCGCTTCCACTGCGACGTCGGAACCCGCCGCGCCCATAGCAATGCCGAGATCAGCCTGTGCAAGAGCCAGAACGTCGTTAATTCCGTCACCTATCATTGTGACCTTGTGCTCTTTCTGAATCTGACGGATGATGTCCGCTTTGTCCTGAGGCAGAACGGAGTAGTGACATTCGTCAAAACCGAGGCGCTGTGCCAGCGGTTCCGCAGACTGCCGCTCGTCGCCTGTTACCATTATGAGATTTTTAACGCCGTCTCTGCGCAGAAAATCTATTGTTTCGGCAACGCCCTCTTTGTCCTTTGTGCGGATGGAGATGATGCCGAGGAGTCTGCTGTCCTCTGCGACGTAGAGAACGCTTTTGCCCTCTTCCGCCCATTTTTCAGCACGGCGTTTAACTGTGCCGGTTTTTATGCTGAACCGCTCCATGAGCTTTCTGTTGCCAACGCAGACGGTGCCTTCCGCTGTGTCCGCCGCAACCCCCATCCCGAGGATGGTTTCGCACACGGCGTGGTCCGGTTTCTCCAGACAGAGCTGTTCCGCTTTTTTGCGTATCGCCGCCGCCATGGGGTGACGGTTGTGCAGTTCCGCCGCGTATGCACGCATGAGAAGATCCTGTTCGGATGAGCCTTTAAGCGGATAGATGTCTATGACTTCCGGCATGTCTGTTGTGATGGTACCGGTTTTGTCGAAACAGAACGATTCCTGTTCGCCGGCGTCTTCAAGGTAGCGCCCGCCTTTGATGAGCACCCCTTTGGATGCCGCGTTGCCGATGGAAGCACTCACAGCGGAAGACGCAGCCAGTGCCGTTGCACAGGGACACGTCATAACCAGCATGACGGAGAGTGTTCTGTAAAGGCTGCGGGTGAGCACAAAGGTGCCCGCCGTCATTATGAATCCGATGCCCACGAGTTTCTTTGCCAGCTTGTCCGCTTCCAGCTCAATGGGAGCCTTGTTCTCAAGGGATGTTTCCACCGCCTGCAATATGCGCGCAAGGTATGTGCTGTCGCCGACTCTGTCCGCGCGGATGTATATCAGCCCATCCTGAACATAGGTTCCGGCGTAGACTGATTCGGATTTAACTTTATGAATAAGTTCCTGCCGCCCGTTTATGGGGGCTTCATTAACCATCGCTTCGCCGCGGATTATCTCGCCGTCAACTGATATCTTTTCACCTGTCCGCACTATGACAGTTGCACCCTGTTCAACCTTTTCAACGGCAACCTCTATCTCCCGCCCGTTAATAAGGACGAAGGCGGTTTTTGCCGTTATGTCGAGAATATTCTTTATGGAGGCTCGTGATTTTTCGGTGATGTTTTCCTGCATAAGTTCCGCGCCGCTGTTCACCCAGAGTATCTCAAGTGCGGTCATGGTTTCTCCGGTGAGAAGCGCCGCGCCGACACCTGCACCGAGGAACGCATCCAGCCCTATTTTTTTGTCTTTAAGTGATTTTGAAACAGCGGAATATACAAGCGGAGCGGCAAAGAACGCTGTAAGGAACCACATGGGGCTGAAAACAGCCTGTGAAAGCACTCTGCCGAACAGCCGCTTTGATATGAAGGATGCGCCTGTCATGGCGGTAAGAGCCGCAAACTCTGTTTTTTTGTTGAGAAGCGCCAGACCGTCCTTCGCATCGGAACATGCACAGCCCGCTTTTGCCGCTTCCGCCGGAATCAACTTAACGGATTTTATCAGGGAAACAGCGTTTACAATGTCCGAAACGGAGAGCACTCCGCCGTCATACGCGATTATAAGACTTGCGCATTTTCTGTTGCACCGTACTGAGGCTATGCCCTGTTTCGATGAAAGGACGCTGATTATGGATGAACAGAGATTCTGCTCTGTTTTTAGGATTGGATATTTGAGCCTGACCCTGTTTGGGGAGGCATGAGCAATCTTTAACACACTAACCGCCCTGTGCGCCCCATGCCCGAAGGGGAGCAGATTTGTTAATGTGTCAACCCGAACGCTTAACCAATGTTAAGCACCGGAGCTTCTAAAAGTCAACTTTTTTTCAGATTTGAAAATGAGTTTCAGTAATAATTCAGGTGTTTAAAAAGGCGGTCAGAAGGGCTGGCCGCCTAAAATTTTTAAAGAATTATTTTTTTAAATTGGCGAAATAATCTCTTGTTTCCGCAAAAACAACAGAGGAGAGACCCAGAAGACCTATAAGGTTTGGCAGAGCCATAAGTCCGTTGAAGATGTCGGAAAGCAGCCAGACTATATTCAGCTTTGCCATTGCGCCTACACCGATGAAAAGGATGAACACTATTCTGTATGGGGTGATGGATTTCACGCCGAACAGGTATTCCATGGATTTTTCACCGTAATAGCACCAGCCGAGGATGGTTGAATATGCGAACAGCGCAAGGCTTATCGCAACAACAACGGGTCCCGCTGAGAAACCGAGTGAGAATGCATAGTTTGTGAGGTCTGCCCCGTTTTTGCCAATGTTCCATGCGCCTGTTGAGATGAGCACCAGACCTGTCATTGTGCAGACAACAAGCGTGTCGATGAACGTCTGGGTCATGGATACAAGAGCCTGTGAAACGGGGTGTTTTGTCTGTGCCGCAGCTGCCGCGATAGGTGCGCTGCCAAGTCCGGATTCGTTCGAGAAAACGCCGCGGGCAACTCCCATACGGATAGCCATCATAACGCTTGCACCTGCAAAACCGCCGGATGCAGCCGTGGGGGTGAACGCCTCTTCAAAGATGAGTATAAATGCGGCGGGTATCTTGTCCGCAAACATAACAAGGATGATTAATGAACTGATAATATAAAATATTATCATTACGGGCACAAGGATGCTTGTTACCCTGCCGATGGATTTGATTCCGCCGAGAACAACAAGGGCTGTGAAAACCATAAGAACAAGACCTGTTGCATAGGTCGGCACGTTGAATGTCGAGCGCAGAGCGTCTGCGACTGAGTTTGACTGAACCATGTTGCCTATGCCGAAGGATGCTACAACTGCGAAAACCGCGAACAGAATACCCATCCATTTCCAGCCGAGACCGTTTGAAATGTAATACATGGGACCGCCGCTCATATTACCGTTTTCGTCCACTTCGCGATATTTAACGGCAAGAACAGCTTCCGCATATTTTGTTGCCATGCCCACAAGCCCTGTGACCCACATCCAGAACATTGCACCGGGTCCGCCGAGGGCGATTGCGGTTGCAACGCCGGCAATGTTACCTGTTCCGACAGTTGCGGACATTGCAGTCATAAGCGCCTGAAAGTGTGTGATGTCGCCGGGTTCGTCGTCTGATTCCTTGCGTTTTACAAGGGCGAGCCAGAGAGCGTAAAAAAGTTTAGTAAACTGAAGAAAACGAAGATTAATTGTAAGCCAGATTCCTGTTCCCACCAGAAGCACGAGGAGCGGAACGCCCCATACAAAACCGCCGATGGTATTTAGTATGTTCTCAAACTGTTCCAAATAAAGCCTCCTTCTTTTGACTGTTTTAAACTTAACATTAATCATTGAAAATCTCAATACATTATGAAATTCGGATAACTATGATATATAGACGGAATTTTGTTTTTGAAGTTGCTTAAATAAGTTCAGTTTGGCTGAATGCTGATTCGTAGACCATCATGGCTTTTTTGCGTTCTGCGCCCCATCGGTAGCCTGTAACAGCCCCCGTTTCACGCAGAACCCTGTGGCAGGGGATAAGATAGCCTATGCTGTTCTGCCCCAGTGCCGTGCCGACTGCCCGTGAGGCTTTCGGCATGTTTATCAGTCGGGCGATGTCGCCGTAGCTGGCAAAGACTCCGGCAGGCAGGCGGAGCACCGCAGTCCACACCTTTATCTGAAAGTTAGTGCCCTTCATAAATATCTTCATGCCTTCATTTTTGTTTGAGAATATCATCCCGGCGACATGCTTTACAGAGCTGTCGTCACGGATAAATTTTGCGTTTGCCCATTCGCTTTTGAGCTGTTCAAGGGATTTTTCTTTGTCGTCAACAAATGAAAGTCCGCAGACACCCCGCTCTGTGGTGGCGATGAGACAGTCGCCGAAGGGCGTAGGCTGAAATCCATATGTTATCTCAAGCCCTGTGCCGAGTGATTTGTATTCGCCGGGTGTTACGGCATCGACGCTGACAAACAGGTCGTGCAGGCGGGAAGGACTGCTGAGTCCCACATCGAAAGCGGCTTCCAGAACGGGGCGGGATTCGTCCAGAAGTTTCTTCGCCGCCTGAATTGTCAGGCACTGCATGAACCTCTTTGGGCTTATCCCTGCCCAGTCCGTGAAAAGTCTCTGAAAGTGGTACGGGCTAAGACCTATATGGGCTGCGATGTCGTCCAGCATCGGCTGATGCTCTGCGTTTGCCTCAATGTATCTTATCGCCCGTTCTATGCGTTCGTAATTGTTCATGGGAATACATTACATCCCCTGAACGGATGTTTCCACCCGATTCTTGCTACCTAACAGCGCAGTAGAGTGCAATTATTCGGTCGGGCGAAAGCTCGCCCTCGGTTTCGGATGCTGCCTTGCATATCTTTATGAAGTCTGCCGCCTGCTGTGCGGTGAGGCTTATGCCAGCCTGTGCCAGTATCTCTGTGAGTGCGGAGCGCCCTGACTGGCTTGTGAAACCCATCCTGTCGTTCTGCTCTCTGCCTATGGCGCTGAAATCCATCGGGCGGTATGCGCCCTTTGCCATATTCTTTGTCTTCGCTGCGCCGTCCTGATGTATCCCGCTGCGGTGCATCACCGCCTCTTCGCCGAAAAGGGGCGCTTTTATGTGTATGGGTGTTGCGGAAAGCTCTGACATGCGCTCTGCCGTCTGTGCGAACAGCTTCATGTTAAGTCCGGTGTCCACTCCGCAGTTGTTCAGCACCGCCGCAATCTCGAAAAGGTTTGCGTTGCCAGCACGTTCGCCTATACCGTTCATGCAGGTCTCAATCTGCACGGCACCTGCGAAATATGATTCCACCGATGTTGCCGTTGCCATGCCGAGGTCGTTGTGGCAGTGTACGGATGCTGTAACGCTTTGCGGAAGAGCTTTTACAACCCTTTCCACCATGTTTGTGAACAGATACGGGCGGTATCTTTCAACAGTGTTGGGCATGTTGATTATGTCCGCTCCGGCTTTTGCACAGGCAAGGAACGTCTCTGTGACAAAATCAAGATTTTCCATGCAGTCTCCGAAATGTTCTGCGGTGAACTGCACCTCTCCTCTGTCTCTGATGAGTGAGCGGGCGTATGCGACCGATTCCACTGCAAGCTCTTTCACCCTTTCAGGCGGCATCTTCAGCACGTTTTCCATTGTGAAGGGGCTGAGAGCCAGAACAATGTGTATGCGGGGATTTGCCGCACAGGATATGCTTTCGTATGTGGTCTTTATGTCTTTTTCCACAGCCCTTGTAAGTGCGCCCACCGTTGTGTTTCCGTCCGCTGTCTGCGCTATGGTTCTGCAAGTTTCAAAGTCCATGACCGATGCCGAAGGAAACCCGACCTCTATCTTTTCAACACCTAGCGCTCTCAATAGCCCGAACACTTCCAGCTTTGCTTCAAGGTTCCACGGTTTAGCGAGTGATTGGTTGCCGTCTCTGAGTGTCGTGTCGTGAAAGACAGGTGTTATTTTCATGTCATCCTCCTGTGGGAAAGATTATAAACCTTGCAGTATATGAAAATCTAACGATAATATGACTATGAATATCGGTAAACTGACAAGTTATAAACCTGTTGATACGGGGTACATTTTAGACAGCTCAAGACCTGTGATAGCCTATATTGCGGAGGTGGATGAGCCTGTCTGTGCCGCTTCGCATCGTCACCCGAGGGCACAGCTTATTTATGCCAGTTCCGGCGTTATGCGGGTGCGCACAGCCAGCGGAATGTGGGTTGTGCCTCCTATGCAGGCTGTCTGGCTGCCGCCTTATGTCGAACATAAGGTGGATTTTCCCGGCTGTGTGCTTCTGCGCAATCTTTTTTTTGACCCGTCCTGCGCTGACAGACTGCCCGACAGGTGTTTTGTTCTGTCCGTCAGTCCGTTTCTGCGGGAGCTGATAGCGAAATTCTGCCTTACGGAAGATGTTGATAAGCTGGCTAACCTGTCGGCGGTGGTGATGGATGAGATAGCGGATGCAAAGGAGGAGCCTTTCTCTCTGCCTGCCGCATCAAGTCCCGCTCTGGTGCGTATTATGCAGTATCTCGATGAGAATCCTTCGTGCCGATGGACACTTGATGAATGGGCGGCGGAGGCGAACACCAGTACCCGCAATTTTGCCAGATGTTTTTTTAAAGAGACAGGAATGACCTTCGGAGGCTGGCGGAAAAGGCTTAAAATAATCAAGGCGGTGCAGATGCTCGGCGGCGGTAAATCAGTTACCGAGGCGGCTTATGACCTTGGTTATCAGAGCATCAGCGCTTTTATAGAATCTTTTCGCAAGGAGACGGGAAGTCCCCCTGCGAAATATCTGAAATCTAGTGTCTCTCAATGAAATCGTCAATCTGTGTGTGCCATGCGTCCGGATCGCACTCTCCGGCGGGCGTGTCTGTGCCGAACAGCAGGTCGGGCAGATAGCGTGGAGTTTTTCCGCCGTTTTTCATCGCCTTAACACATGAAACGCAGTATACGGCAACATCTTCTGCGGGCATCTCGTTTCCCCGCTCAATCATCTTTTCCAGAACCTGCTCTTTCGGCAGAACACCGTAGAAACTGTCGCCGCAGCATTTGCCCTCTGTTCCGGTGCGTGCGGGTTCTACAACGTTTATGTTCATCTTTTTCAATATGGAGCGTACCGAATCGTGCATCTGCGGATAGAGCCTTGTGGGGCAGGCGTCCAGCACGGTCATTGTCATTCCGCCGTAGTCCGGAAAACGAAAGTCCGGGTCACGGTCTACAAGCTCCCACAGGGAAATAGCGCAGACATTGGCATAAAGCGTGTCGTAGCGGCGGATGCAGCCGGAGCAGACGCAGACTATCTTTGTCTCCTCGTTTACATTCGGGTCATGGTGACAGCAGGTTGAGTGTACTTCGTCTATGTTATATCTATGTCTCAGATAGTCTGAGACAGCGGACGCAAGTTCTGTGTTATGGATAAAAAGCGCACAGCCCGGCGCAAATACTGTTTTCATATTCATCTCCTGATAATGAGCAGATTACAGCGAAACCGGATATGTTTCCACCCGATTCTTGCGGAAAACATATGCTTTTCCTGATATAATAAACGGGGGTGCATATGAAAGTTATAGGACTTATCGGCGGAATGAGCTGGGAATCGTCAGCGGAATATTACAGGCTGATAAACCAGCGGGTGAAAGAGAAGCTGGGCGGGTTCGCTTCTGCGAAATGCCTTATGTATTCAGTGGATTTTGCGGAGATAGAGGCTTTGCAGGTGAAAAACCAATGGGACGAAGCGGGTGAACTGCTGGCAGATGCGGCGAAAAGGCTTGAGGCGGGCGGTGCGGATTTTATCCTGCTCTGCACAAACACAATGCACAAGGTGGCTGATGCGATACAGAAAAGCGTGAGCATACCCTTCGTGCACATAGCAGACGCAACCTGCGAAGCCATAAAGGCGCAGGGGCAAAAGAAGGTCGCCCTGCTCGGCACACGCTATACAATGGAGCAGGATTTTTATAAGCAGAGACTAATCGACAACGGTCTTGAGGTGATTGTGCCTGAAAAGGCGGACAGGAACACCGTCCACAACATAATCTACGAGGAGCTTGTTCAGGGTGTTGTTAAGTATGAATCAAGACTGCGGTATCAGACAATAATAAACTGTATGAAAAAACGGGGAGCGGAAGGGGTTATCCTCGGCTGCACGGAGATAGGGCTTCTCATAAAGCCGGACGACAGTTCCGTGCCTGTTTTCGACACCACCGTGATACATGCGCATACTGCCGCCGTCATGGCGTTGGGTTAGGTTAATGTTTTGAATGTAGTCTTTATATTGATACTTTAAAGATGGTCTATTATTACAATAGTTTGTCTCTTGATGTTGTAATGTTTAGTATGCTTTGGTTATTAAATATTGTTTTTATAGTACATATCTTTTCAAAAGTTGTTATTATATTGTTATTGGTCTTTATGAGAAGCGTTTTATGGTCGATTTAAAAATAGTTGTAGACAAATGAAACGATTTTGGTAGAATATCAACTCTTTTTTAGGAGCTTTAGATGCCGCAAGATCAGTTTAGGATTCGAACAGACGAAGAAACACTGGAGTCACTTAAAAATCCTTACGTTTCTGTATATGATTTGGTTCCTCAGGATAGCCGTAATCATTGGGGTAATGACTGCATCGGTCAGAATTATCCAGAAAAAGCTCATAGTTTGAAAACAGAAACTGAAGAGTTCCTTAAGGGGTTTGATGGGATCTAGTATTCCTGACTTTTTGTCAGTGTTATTAAATGTCGGACAAGATAAAAAGAGAGTTTCAACCTTTTGTGCTTATGATGGCATACTCTCATTTGCTGGTAGTGAAAAATTAGCTACCTCTTATATCCTTTTTTCTGCTGTTTCTATGTGGTATCGTGAGATTCTTGAGAAAAAATCTTTGAGTTCATCTTATTTAGCTAAACTTCTGGATAAGTCTTTAATCATCCAATACAATGAATATTGCGATCATGAAGCAAATCGTAGACTTATTGAAGCAATTCCTAAACTAAAAGGTGTTTCAAATTCTAGCGACATTATTTCCGCGCTAAGTATGGACTTTAAAATCATAGACTTAAGTGTAATTGAGAAAGAAGATTGGAACTTGTACTTTGCTTCATACTTCCAAGCGTACACACTAGTTGTTGATGTTCTTAAAAAATACCAGATAAATGTTCACGCTGGTGGGCAGCTCGAAGATTTTATCGCAAAATGTCTGAGAAAACAGTATAACGAATTATTAAATGCATTTTCTCACTTGTTCCTAGTTAGTAATAAGATACGGGATTTTCAACATATAGTTGATATGTCCAAGTCGCATTTACAGCGAGGTATTTTAGACGCTTTAAAATTATGCCTAACGATTATTAATGAGAAAGATATTCGCAATAAGTGTTTACTTGGTATAAATGCGAGATGCAAAGAACTCCTTAACATTTCAAATGGTGATAAACTAACCATTATTACCGATTATACTAGAGAAATTAATCTGTTTGTAAGTTCTGTTAATACAGAATAAAAAAAGCCCGCCTTAAAAGGCGGGCTTTATGTTTTTAATAGGTCTCAACGTCAGGATCCGCAACGTCCTCAGGACGAACCGGATGTCTGAAAATATAATATGTCCATATCTGATATGCTATCACTATAGGCACGAAGATAAGCACGACCACCGTCATGATGGTCAGGGTATACTGGCTGGAAGATGAGTTGAACGCAGTAAGCGAAAACTCAGGCGCAATGTTCGAAGGTATCAGGTTCGGGAAAAGCCCGATGATGCCTGTGAACACAGTGAGCACGATACCCAGACAGGAAAGGATGAAAGCCTTTGCGCCCTTCATAAATCCCGCCGCTATAAAAGCCGCCGCACACAAAACCACAACAGTAAACAATGCAGGCAGTTCCATATAGTTTACAAACAGATAGGTGTCAAACCATGTGTAGATGAGGAAAAGCACTATCACTGCCAGCATAGGGATGAACAGCTTTTTGTATGTGGCTTCCGCCTTTTTCTGTAAAGCATCCGTTGTTTTGCAGGAGACCCACAAAGCGCCGTGGAAGGCGAATATCAGCACGAACATTATGCCTGTCAGAAGGGCGTACGGGTTAAGCAGCAGGAAGAAGTTTCCCTCGTACACAAACTCGCCGTTAACCATGTTGATAGGTATGCCCCGGAAGATGTTTCCGAACGCCACGCCGAAAAGGAGCGCCGCAAGGAAGCTGGATGTGACTATCACTCTGTCCCACGCTTTCCGCCAGCCGTCCGAGTCCTTCTTGCCTCTGAATTCAAAGGCAACGCCCCTGAATATCAGGCAGAAAAGGATTGCCAGAAGCGGCAGATAGAGCCAGCTGAACATATATGCATAGGTTGTCGGGAATGCCGCAAATGTTGCGCCGCCCGCTGTGATAAGCCAGACCTCGTTTCCGTCCCACACGGGACCCAGAGTGTTTATGATAACCCTTCTGTCGGTGTCGGACTGTGCCAGAACAGGCATAAGCATCCCCGCTCCGAAGTCGAAACCGTCCAGCATGAAATAGACCGCCCACAAAAGCCCCCAGAGGGCAAACCAGATGATCTGTAAGGTAGAAAGTTCCATCTTTGCGCCTCCTTATGCCTTTTCAGGTCCTTTTTTTGAATATTTGATGAGCAGCATAAAGTCTATGATGCCCAGAAGCCCGTAAAATGTCACAAAACCCACCAGAGAGAGCACAACGTGCGCTGAAGACAGGTTTTTGGAAACCGCATCGGCTGTTTTCATCAGTCCGTAGACAATCCATGGCTGTCTGCCGACCTCTGCCACTATCCAGCCGAGTTCTCCGGCTATGTAGGGCAGGGGAATTGAGAACAGCAGGACTTTCAGAAACCATGACTTATCCTGAATGTTGCCCTTGCGGATGAAGAACAGTGCCAGAGCCGTTGCCAGAATGAAGTAGGTGCCAAGCCCAACCATAGCCCTGAAACTGAAAAATGTCAGCCCCACGGGCGGGCGCATATCGGGTGCGAATTCTTTAAGTCCCTTGACCTCCGCATTCCAGTCATGGAAAGCAAGGAAGCTCGCCAGTTTCGGTATGGGGAGAATCTCTATGGTGTTCCGCTCGTTTTTGCTGTCGGGCAGCGCAAGCATATATTCCGGTGCGCCGGACTGTGTTTCCCAGAGCGATTCCATTGCGGCGAATTTCGAAGGCTGAGTCTTTGCGACCTGAACACCGCTTGTGTCGCCTATGAGCGCCAGAAACAGCGATGCCGCCAGACCGAACACAGCTCCGAATTTAAGGGATTTTTTGAAAAATTCCGTCTCGTTCTTTTTAAGAAGGTGATAGGCGGAAACGCCCATTACGAAGAATGATGCCACAACCCAGCCGGAAGATACGGCATGGAAGAATTTTGCCCATGCGTGTGAGCTGAAAATGAGTGCTCCGAAATCAACCATCTCTGCCCTGCCGTCTTTCAGAACATAGCCCACGGGATGCTGCATCCATGCGTTTGCTATGAGAATCCAGAGTGCGGAGAGGTTTGAGCCGAGAGCAACCATCCATACGGCGAAGAGGTGCGTTTTTTTGCTGATTTTTTTCCAGCCGAATATCCATATACCGAGGAACGTTGATTCGAGGAAAAACGCCACTGTCGCCTCGATTGCGAGGGGTGCGCCGAAGATATCCCCGACATATTTTGAATATTCCGCCCAGTTCATTCCGAACTGAAATTCGAGAGTAATGCCCGTAACGACACCGACGGCAAAGTTTATCAGAAATAGTTTTCCCCAGAATTTGGTCATGTTCAGATAAACCCTGTCTCCTGTGCGGACATACATGGTCTCCATAAAGGCGACCAGAATTATCAGACCCAGCGTAAGCGGTACAAAAAGCCAGTGGAATCCGGCTGTAAGCGCGAACTGGAGTCTGGACAATGCTATTGCGTCCATCAGACTGCCTCCTGTTGTCAGATTAATTTGGGCTTATGCCAATATTACACCCGATTAAATTCGTTAACAAGAGCTTAATTGTGAGTTTTTTTGTCTTTTTAGAAGTAATGACGTGGTTTACAGATAAGAACAAAAATCAAAGAGAGATCGGGTCGTCGCTTACGCTTCTCGCGAAGACTAAAAAGACATATGTCTCTGCGAACCCCGTATGGGGTGAAGCAGTCTGTGTTATTCGGATGTTGAAGCGAGAGGAGATTGTTTGGGTTCCAGCGCCATGGGGCGACCCATGAAAGGATTTTTGCTGAGTATGCCGACCACCGGACGATAAGCCACCATCCGGGTGTTTGTGGATGCATCCCACACCCATACGGTTTCTGTTTCAGCATCGTAGTGCATGAATACCGCAACGTGGTCTATCCTGCCGTCGTGGTTTACGTCCAGAAAGAGGAAATCTCCTGTTTCATAGTCCAGAAACTGTTTCATATCTGTGATTGGTGAGGGAGCCGCTGTGTCGTAGGCGTACATATCGTTTGACGTTATGTCGTCAACAATGTCCTCATCGTTGCGGAAGCCCATATAGCCGAGTTTTGAATAAGCCCAGACAAGGAGTCCTGAGCAGTCTATACCGCCTTCCGGTTCGTTTCCGCCCCAGACATATTTTGTTCCTGCTGCGGACTTAACTGTCTCTATGAGAGCAGTTTTTTCGCCGACTTCAAGCTCGCGCAGATAATAGTCTATGAATTTCTTCTGTTCAGGCGCAATGGTAAAGCCGTTGTCGGGAGTGGGCACCAGTACGGTCTGTTTTCCGGAGAGGCATCCGGAGGAGGTTATCAGCACGAAGAGTATCAGCAGCGGGTATTTTATTTTCATATTCTTTCAATCTGATGAGACTGCCGCGTCAGCCGAAGGCTTCCTCGCAGAGACGGAATTTGTCTTCGCGGGGAGCGATTAAGACGCCGCGATCTCTTTTTATAATTTTCAATATAGCACGTTGAACCTTCAAAATCAAAACTATCTCTCGGTGAGAGCGGACTGTTTTGTTTTGATGATGGGTTTCAGGATATACTGCATAACGGTCTTTTTGCCTGTTATGATGTCTGTCTGAACAACCATGCCGGGAATAATTTTAAGTATCTTTCCGTTCTTTTCGATGAAGTTTTTGTCTGTGGTGAGCTGAACGCTGTAAAACACCTCTTTCTCCTGAACGGTCGTATCAGGGCTGATGTGTGTGACGGTGGCGTGCAATCCGCCGTATATGCTGTAGTCATACGCAGTGAGTTTTATCAGCGCCCTGTCTCCCTCTTTGATGAAGGCTATGTCCGAAGGCTTTATCTTCGCCTCCACAACCAGCTTGTCCTCAAGGGGCACAACTTCCATTATGTCCATTCCGGGGGTTACGACACCGCCTATGGTGTTTGTGAATATCTGTTTCACAACCCCTTTTACCGGTGATGTGATTTTGCTTCTGTCCACCTGATCTTTGACTCCGGTAATGGTTTCCCGTGTTTTGCCTATCTCTGTCATGATGTCGTTGAAGTCCTTTTGTGCGGTGCTTCTGCTGTTCATGGAGACCTCGGCGAGCTTGCGGGAATACTCGGCTATGTTCGCATTATTCTCCTGAATACGTGTGCGGGCGGAATCTATTTCGGACTGTGTGCTGTTCGCCTCTTTTTTCAGTTTCAAAAGGTCAACCTGAGATGCCGCACCGCTGTAGATGAGAGGTTCGGTCATGGCTATCTCTTTTTTAGTCAGCGTCAGAGCTGAGTTGAGGTTGGCTATGCGCTCCTGAAGCTCCTTGTTGCGGATATAAACCTGATTTATCTGCTCGCGGATGATGCTGGCGTCGTTTGAGGTGTATGCGGCATTCTTTCCGAACAGGTTGCGCTCCTCCTGTAATGCATCTTCCGGCACGTCTTTAAAGTTCAGCTTTCTGAGCGCCTCGTCAAAATTCACTCCGTAGCTTTCTGCATAGAGTCTGACCGCCTTTGCTTTCATCCTGCCGAGGCTGACGGTGTTCTCGCCTAGGTTGCTGACGAACCGTTTGTTGTCGATGCGTATCAGAAGCTGTCCAGCGTCCACTATGTCCCCCGCCTTGACGGGGATTTCGGCGACTATTCCGCCTTCGAGGCTCTGTATAACCTGAACGTGACGTGACGGGATAATCTTACCGAATCCGCGCACCACCTCCTGCACCTCTGCGAAGGACGCCCAGACTATCGCGCAGAATGAGAAAAGCGCTATTGCAAAGAGTATCATTCTTGATTTGTATGAAGTGCCCTCAACTGAGGACGCGGTTTCTATGGGTAGAAAGTCCAGCTCTTCCCTGTTTCTGTCTTTTTTTAAAAACATACTGTTATCCGTTATTCTTAAACATTTTTTCTTTTGGACCGTCGAAGATTATTTGCCCTTCGTCAAGTACGATAACTCTGTCAACCAGAGCCAGCAGGTTGTTTTTGTGGGTTATCAGCACCACTGTGGAATCTTTCAGCGCGGTTTTAAGGTTATCTATGATGCGGCTCTCCGCATTGTGGTCTATTCCGTCGGTCGGTTCGTCCAGCAGAGCTATGCGGAATGGCGCGGCAAATGCGCGGGCGATGCCCACCGCCTGTTTCTGCCCGCCGGACAGGTTGTTTCCGTCCTCGTCTATCTCCCCTGCAAGCCCTTTCGGGTGCCTGTTCACCATGTTCTGAAGACTTGCCGTTTCCACAGCCCTAAGAACTGAATCGTCGTCCGCGTCGGTCTTGCGTATGGTGATGTTCTGGCGCAGGGTACCTCTGAAAATCTCTATTTTCTGCGGAACGTATGCCATTGCAGTGCGCAGGGATGCGGGGTTTATCTGGCTTACGGAGATGCCGTCCACCGTGACTTCGCCGTCGGCGGGTTTATAGAAACCCATGAGCAGTTTCATTATGGTGGTCTTGCCGGAACCCATTTTGCCCAGAATAGCTACTTTTTCGCCGGGCTGGATGGTGAAGCTGACGTTTTTCAGAACGCTTGCGCCTTCATCAAAATATTTAAAAGTGACGCTTCGGAACTCCACAGCACCTTTGAAATCGGTGGGAGCCACAAGGTCTTTTTTGTTTTCCGATTCGGTGTTCTTCTGCATTATGTCGTCTATGCCTTTATACGCCACTTTAGCCTGATCGTAGGTGGTGATAAGGGATATAGCCTGCCCGACGGGGGAGAGAGCTCGTGAGGAGAGCATCACAACAGCTATCAGTCCGCCGGTTGTGAGCTCGTTATTGCCTATCAGATATGTGCCGGCAATTATGATGCATACTGTGTTGAACGATACCATGGCGCCGAAAAAAGTGTTCATGGTATAGGAATAACTCTTAACAGCTTTGGACTGGCTCGCGGCTTTGGCAACGATGCTGTCCCATTCCCAGAGGCGGAACTTGTGATAGTTGAAAGATTTTATTGTCTCAAGGCACTTGAGCGATTCTATCAGCAGCCCGTTTTTGCGGGCTGAGATGGTATAACTGTCCTGAATGAGCGTTTGCAGTGGTTTGCGGATTATAAGGGCGTACGCGAGTATCAGGATGCAGATGATGAGCGGTATGAAAAACAGCAGAGTGCCGCCTATGTAGGCTATTACCGCGAAGAATATCACCATGAACGGGAAATCCACAAACACCGCCAGTGTGGATGATGAGAGGAAGTTCCGTATCATGTCGAAGTCTTTTATGTTTGATGCGAAAGAACCGATAACTTTCGGTCTGTCGGACAGTCTGTAGTCCATAACCTTTCCGAAGAGCCTGCTGGAGAGCATCATCTCGGTCTTTTTCGCTGAAACTTCAAGGAAGTGGTGGCGCAGATATTTCAGTACAGAATCGAACACGAAAACTATGACAACACCTATGGAGAGCGCCCAGAGCGATTCCACAGCGTTGTTTGGCACTATCCTGTCGTAAACGTTCATGGTGAACAGCGGCGTCACCACCGCAAAGATGTTTATGAACAGCGATGCGAGCAGAACGTTTGCATAGATGCCGCCGGACATTTTTACGGCGTCGAAGAACCACGCGCTCTTTTTTTCCGTGACTTTTGAATCGTTGAAAACCGTTTCGCGCCGCAGAAGAAATACCGCGGCTGCGGAGTTTGCCTCTTCCGGTCTGCATACCGTTTCGCCGTCCTTTGTTATTATCTTTACGGTATTGTTTTCTTTATCAAATGAATCCGCGACAGCCGCTGTTCCGTCTTTCATAAAGAAGATGAAGGGAGCGGCGTCGGGATGGATTTCCGCGATATTTTTTCTGATAAACTGTGATTTCATTCCGAATTTTTCAGCGATGAGCTGTGCGGTGAATTTCTTACCGCTTATTCCCAGCATATCGGGGATACTTTTGCCCTCTTCCATGGGGATGTCGGAAAGGAGAACGGAAGGTGTTATCTGCCTCTCGTAGCGGCAGATGAAAAGGTGCAGGGCGTTAAAGAACGACCCGTTGTCGATTGCAGATACTTTTGTTTCCATCTTGTTTCAGCCCGCATAAAAAGCGCAGGGTACCCTTTGCAGAGGATACCCCACGACTTTAAAAAATTATTTGTGCATAATGATATAGGTTCTGTTTTTTGGCGTGTTTCTGTCCGCCGTTATGTCATCCTCGTTCAGCTCGTGGTCGATGCCGAAACTGGTGATGATAAGGTTTTCCGTACCCATTTTCGCAAGCTCTTTCGCAGCCAGTTCCGCCCGTGCATCGCTTACGCTTTTGTTTGCCGCAGCGTTCTTTTTGTCATAGCTGAAGTTGATAACATCAACCTTAACGTTTGCCGCCTGAGTTCTTGCCATTGCCGCAAAGTGTTTCATGGTGTCCAGAGCGACTTCATCCAGTCTGCCCGCATCGTCCGCTTTTTCCGGTTTTGCACCTTTAAAGGAGAGCGCGGATGTTGAGAAAAGCTCGTATACGTCTTCCTGAACATCGTTCTGGTCTGTAACGGCTATCTGAATGTAGTTTTCAGGCATATCGGCATTGTCCGAAGGATAAGCCTTGCCGTAGGCTGAGAGGCTGGACATAACGATATTGTTTTTCAGCATCACACGGAACATGTTGTATGCGCGTTTTGAAGAGAGAATATAGTCCTCATTCCCGTTTCCGCTGTCCTTTGAATAGACAAAGATATCTACGCTGTTGTCGGCGGAAGCCTCTTTAAGCTGGGTGACAATTTCGCGCATCAGCTCGACTGATTCGGGAGTGAACTCGTTCTCTTTGTTTTTGAAGAACTTCAGAGCTATGGTTGTCAGAGTGTTTTTGGTCATTTTGTTCTGTTTGAGTTCTTCCGTGCTTTTGATCACGTTGGATTTTATGACCGCTTTCGGTTCTTCAAACCTGTCGTTAAGGAACCCTGCGGTGGATTTAGTATCGCATCCGCTTATCTCGGTGTCTCCCTGTGAGTTCTGGCAGAAGTCTTTTGCATCGTTGACCTTGTCCGTATCCTTGTCGTCGCTAACGGGCAGGGTGTCTTTGATAACGGTGAGTTTGTCGCCCTCTTTCTCTGTTATGGCAAGTTTAACTCCCATGGCTTCCGGCAGTTTTCCTGTGGTGTAGAGCAGTTTATATTTGAACAGAAGCAGCTCATAGTTTGTAGAGGCTATCTTCACGTCGATGTTGTAGATCTCGTTTTCGAGATCCATGATGTCCACGACCTTTCTTTTACCTATTTTAAATTCGGATTTATAGGCTTTCAGCACCTTCACAAGCGAGTTTCTGTTCTTTTGCAGAAGAGTGAGCTGCTGCGCAAGGAGCCTGTGTGCAGACCATGTAAGTTGCAGGTCATTATTGAGGTCTCTCGCGACGCGGTTTCTTGTTTCCACTGCTTTGTGAACAAGACTGACGTTCTTCTGAACTTCTCTGTAATCCTTAGTTCCGTTGAACAGGTTATAGTGGAGATTTATGGACGCCTTTGTTTCTCTTTCAAGCCCGTCGGTTCCGCCCATATCGTTTGAAAGATCATGGCTCAGTTCCGCATATATTTCAGGCCAGTAGTCCTTTTTGCTCTCCTTATGACTGTTTTTGTAATACTCGATGTCATATATGGATGAGATGAGCATGGGGTTGTTCTTGTTCAGGGTGTCAATGCTCTCCTGAAGTGAATAGGGCAGCAATTTGATATCCGGTTCGGGTTTTGTCATATCAAGCCCGTCGAGGAACCTGCCCAGAAGTTTCTGGGTTTTGATTACCGCTTCTTTGTAATCGTTCAGTTTGACAAGGTTGTCCGTTTGCAGGGTAGCCAGTTTTGCGTTGGCTCTTTCAAGGTCGTAGCCGTTGTCAACGCCGGAGTCCACCCTTTCCTTTATGAGCTTCTGATACTCCTCCTGCTGTTTTATGTTCCTGTTGGAGATGTCCAGAATCGTCATTGTTTTAAGTGCATTTGTGTACTGCTGTGCAGATTCGAAACAGAGGGTATTCACCTCATTGTAATAGAGATACTGGGTTGAGCGTATCTTCGAGAGCTGTTTTTTCACCTCGTTCTGTACGCCGAAACCTTTGAAAAGATCCTGTCTCAGTACCACTTTGCCTGAGTAGAAATCTGTGTCCCAGTCTTCCCAGTTGGTGTTTGAGTTGTTCACCCATTCGTGACCTATACCGCCGTAGATGTCCAGACGGGGGAGGTATCCTCCCTTAGCCTTTCTGTATTCCTGATACAGCGAGTTATAGCTCTTCACCTGTTCCTGCGCCGAGGGATTGGTTTTAACAACCTCGTTCGCCATTTCCTGTAATGTCATTCCGTGCGCTGTGGCACAGAGCAGCCCCACTATGCCTGCAATAACCCTTTTCATGAATGCTAAATCCTCCTATCCTACGTTAACGTCATTATGAATTTTAATGGTATAATCAACGCCGCCGAAATCCGCGGTGTAAACGTTATAGTTGCCATCTGTTGTTGATATTCCCCAGTCTCCGTCAAGAGATACGTTGTCGGCTGAATCACCCTCTATGGTGAGCGTTGTGGAATCGCCGAGAATATCCTTAACATTCTCAACTGAGAGATGCTCGATGCTGTTTGCATTTCCGTTCGTCATATCTATCTTTTCGATGGAAGACATCTGGGATTTTGCAGAATCCAGATCGATATTGTCGGACAGTTTTATGGTGTCTTCGCCGCCAAGCCCCATGAAAATGTCGCTTCCGTTATAGCTGAACGTGTCCGCACTGCTTGTGCCGTAATGAATGGTTGCGAGGTGCGTATCGTTGCTGTCGGAAACAGTTACGTCGAACGCTTCCGTGCCGGATGGCGTAACGGTCAGGGTGGAACCTGAAACGTTCAGTCCGGTTGAGTCGTCTGTGGACGCTGCGTGCGCAATCGTCGAGTCGAATGTGAAGGTGTTTCCGCTGACCGTGTCGATGTGGTGAGTGTCAGCGACTGAATTTACGTTTATCACCAGAGTTCCGGTGCTTGCGGCAGACGTACTTACAACGTTTCCGTCCGCGTCGACCTCCTGAGAGGCGATGCTTATATCAAGCCCGATTGTGCCGGATGTGTCTTTGGAAACGAAGCTGAGTGAATCGAGCTGTTCCTGCGTAAGTTTGCTGACGGTGTAAACGTCGTCTGCGGCATTCTCATCCTGAAGCATGTGATAGCCGTTTGCATCTTCGTAATAGAATGCCATGCCGCTGTCCACGCCTGTGAACGATACGGTGTAAAGCTCGTCCGTTCTGGAATCGTCCGGCTGTGCGTCGGCGTAATATGGAGACTGTTTGAACACTTCGGTCTCGATAAGTGCGCCCTCAAAGAAGCCTGTGTCCCCTGCCGGGCGGATGAAATCACCCTGGTCGCCGGTTGCCTGATGCAGTGTAGCCACCACGCCGTCTGCTATGGGATTTACCGTCACTGTGAAGGCTGTGGAGTTTGTAGCGGTTTCGAATGTCTCCTGCTCAATGGCGTATACGGTCAGACCGATGGTCTGTGTTCCGCTCCAGTTTGCAGGCGGCACGAAATATATGCCCGCCGCAACGTCCGCTTCGGAGCCTTTCCATGTGCCGTCGCCGTTGTTCTGTCCCACAAGCTCACCAGCCGCGTTAACAATGAGCGCGCCAAGGGGTATTCCTGTGAGTTTGAGCGAGTGTATCTCCGAACCGTCCGTGTCTCTGAAAACCGCTGTGATATCCAGAAGCACCTTTGTGTCCTCGTCTGTTACGGCATTTTCAATATGGAGTTCCGCGGGAACGGTTGTTCCGTCGGGTGCACCTGCGGGGTCGGGCTGAGGCGTAACGTCTATTGTTACTGTAGCCGTCCGGTCTATAGCCGTGTCGGTCTGAGTGACGGAATCAACCACGCTGGTGTCGGTTACATCTGCCGTGACCTCTATTGATATAGTGCCGGAATCCTGTTCTTTTGATACTATATAAACTATTTCGGTGCCGTATTTCACTGTTCCGTCCGGCTCCACAGTCACAGCTATGGTGTCTGCAAGGTGCGTACCGTCTGATGTTGTGAAATATCCGTTTGTTATGGTAAGGCTTACGTTGCTGACGGTTTCCAGACCGCCATCGTTAACGTCAGTGCTGCCGTCTGTTGTGCCGAGGCTCAGTTTAAGCTGTGTGACGGCGTCTTCAACAACTGATGAAACTCCGGCGGATGCTGTCAGCGCGTCCGCAACCGGATTAATGTGTACGGTTATCTCCCGCTCGGTGAATGCCGATTCGGGGAAACCGTCGCCTGTTTCAGTCGCCGCGGCAATAAGGGTGAATTTCGTATCGCCGCTGAAATCTCCGGGAATTGTAATCTGTACGTTGCCCAGCGCATCGGTGACTGAGGTTCCGCCCACCATGAAGACCCTTATGGCAGGTTCTCCCTCTTCGTCGATGTAGTCCACCAGACGAACCTTAGTGTCGTCCAATGACGATATGGTCATACCTGCGGGCACGTCTTTTATTACGAAGCTGAGTGTTTCCGTTCCTGTGGGGTCTGTTGCATCGTCCAGTTCCGCCTGTGTTACAAAGCTGCCGAGCAGAACAGATGCGGAATCTTCGCTGACCGTTTGGGGTATTACTGTCAGAAAAGGCGGGAATACCGTGTGGTCGTCTGCGGGTCCTCCGCCGCATGAGCCATCCGTGATGGTGAACTCAAGGGTTTTGCTTCCTCTGTCTGTGCTGGCTCCGTCGATTGAGTAGCCCTCTATGGTCAGGGTATAGGTGTTCTGTACCGCGCCTGGGTAAACGTCTATTCCGACGGATGAAAGGTCGGCTTTGTCAACGTACCACGTGCCGTCGCCGTTGTAGCTTGCGTTGGTGAGCAGACATCCGTCCGGTACCCCTTTGATGATGAAATAGTGGGTTTCCGAACCGTCGCTGTCGGCGTATGAAGCACTGAGTCCAAGGGGGATAACGCCGCTGCTGCAAGCGCCGTCAATGGTGTCGTCGGCTATTGTAATATCGGGTACGTCCGCCACGGGTGAGATGACGATAGGCATGTCGTTTGTGACGGTTGTTTCTGTCATAAGCGACGCGGTGTCTGTATCCGTAATATCTTTTATGTCAACTTTGATACCCGTGATGGTGTAATCGCCGCTGCCGGAATACTGTGCCTGCGGGTTTGATATGGTTATTTTGTCGAAATCGTCTGTGATAACGTAATAGCCGCCCGCTATGTTTGTGACCTCCACACCGTTGTGGTACAGGGTTACACCGAGAGCATCTATGCTTGCCACGGGGATGCGGATTTCGGTGATTATCTCGCTGCTTTCCGCAGTTCCACCGAAGCCGAGTGAGATATTTTCGTCCTCAACACCGGATGCGGTGCCGATTATGCTGTCTGTTGTCGTTATCACCGACTGCACTTCCAGTGTGATAGGCATTTCAGTTTTAACTGAATCGCCGTCGTTCTCTGTTGCAACGGTGTAGAGAGTTATACCGGATATGACGCCTGAGAAGTTTGTAGGGGTTTTAAACATAAGCCCCGCAACTTCCGCCTGAGTGAGCGACCATTTGCTGCCGCCGTTTGTCCCATCGCCCATATACGTTCCGACTATTGTGGTTCCGTCTGCCGCAACGAGTTTAACGTCTGCGGGAACGTTGTCTATGAGGTAGGAGATTGTCTCTGAACCGTCATCGCCGACTACTCCGGGTGTTTCGCCGCTGACTCCTGTTATTCCGAGAGATATTCCATTGAAGCCTGAACCTGTCAGCTCAAGACCTCTGATGCTGACATCGCCTGATGTGTATGTGTCGCCATCGGAAACGGGAGAACCGTCAACGTACGGATTGCTGTTGGGTGCGTCCACAAATGTCACTTCGGGCATATCCGCAACGCCCTGAACGTGGACTGTTACGTCTATAACGTCGCTTGCGGGTGCCGCTCCGCTTTCGTCCTGAATTTCGGGAGTGACCTTCAGTATTATGTTGCCGTTTGATTCGGCGGGCGGTGTGAACTGGAGCGTGGAGAGATCTGCCATTGTCAGCGTATTTGAGCCTATGTCTCTGACTGTTCCTATATTAAGGACTATGGAACCTGAGCTTACGTCAAGGGGCGTTCCGTCTGCAAGTGTGAGAATCGAACCTGCGGGGATGTCCGCAATGGTGACGGACAGAGGAGTTTCCGACGTATCTGTTATGACGGGACGGAAATCCAGCTCTACCGTCTGGTCCTCTTTTGTGAAGACCTCGCGGACAACTATGTCCGGTGCGTCCGTAACGGGATTGACGGTTATCTGAACGGCATCCGTCTGTACGTTGGTGTCGTCAGCAACTCCGGAAGCGTTCATATCTTTGACGGTTGTAATGACGTTCAGGTTGAGAGTTCCGCTGTAGTTCAGTTCGGGCAGGATATGCGCCGATTCAGCCTGTGCTTTTGTGAGCTGCCATCCTGTTGCAGTGAGCGTTCCGATTTTGTTTCCGCTCGCGTCAACGACGGTGAACCCGCTGCCGTTGCCGGTGTCGCTGTTCTGAATGACAACGGTTATCTTCTCGGAACTGTCAGTCGTTCCGTTGGTCTCGTTTTCATAGCTGTTAAGGTTAATGCCGAGATCAACTCTTGTATCCTCATTTGTTGAAAGCGTGGTCAGAGCACCTGTGGTGAGTACGTCGTTTATCTCAACGTACAGTCTGCCTGTATCGTCATAGTCGTCGTCGCCTTCGATGGTGTCCACAACCCCGATAACGTCTATCTTCACTGTTGCGGAGTTTGTCGCAAGTGTCGCACCTGAATCACTTTCAATCTCAGTCACGGTGACTGTGAGGTTGATGTCGGTGTTTGAATCCTGCGGAGGCAGTATTTTGAATGAACCGGAATAGGTCGTAGCGTCAATGTCGCCGGGGACGACGTAGCTTGTGACCGTACCGTCGGTAAGCTCAATTGAACCGTCCGCACTGTAAAGTTTCGCACCGAGGGGTATGTTCGATATCGTGACGGTTTTAAGTGTCTCCGACGAGTTGTCGTCACCCGTAGCCGTGCTGGTGTCGGATATGGCGGCGCTGATGGTGAAGGCTATCTTCGTGTCTTCGTATCCGCTGCCGGAACCGCTTATTGTGGGTTTATCCGAAACGGGATTTACTGTGATGTTGAAGTCAACGTAGTCCGATGTGGGAGTTATAGCGATTTTGTGGTCGCTGTCGCTGTCCAGAGCGGTGAGCGTTGCCCGCAGTCCTGTAACGTCCGTTGAATCGTTGTGTGGCGGTTTCAGATAGATCTGAGAGTTTGCCGCCACTGTGAAGGTTCCCCCGGTTATGGAGGTTTCCGTGCCGGACGCGCCTATCTTATATGTCCATCCCGCCGGAAGGTTTGAGATGGTTATGGTATATGTCTCTGAGTCTGTGTCGTTTTTGGTCTGTGTGAAAAGGTTGTCCACCCGCACCCAGCTGTCTTCGTCAACAGTCGTTGTTGCGCCGCCGGCAAGCTCTATATCGACGGGGTCTGTCACGGCGTATACGTCTACGCGCACGTCGTTGGTGCTCTCTGTTCCGGCAACGCCTGTGTTTCTGTTGCCGTCGTCATCGGTTTCATAGCTGGTGGCTTTAACAGTGAAAATAACGTCCGTGCCGCTGTTTGAAGGCGGAACGAAGGTGAGCGCCTGATACTCTGCTGCGGTGAGTTTTATAACTCCTGCCGCGTTTTCGTCGAGGTCTGTGTAGTGATAGTTTGTGTCAAGGTTGCCGCTGCCGTCAACAATCACCACCGTAAGGGTATTTGAGCCGTTTGCGGTGAATATAGTGTCGCTGCCGTTCTTTATGAGCACTCCGCTGTCTATGCCTGTGAGCGTTATATAGCCCAGCCTTTCCGCATGGTCACCGGCGCCTGTGCTCTGGTCTGTGTTATCAGATATTACGGGGATTGTGAGTCCGGTGAGGGTGACGTTCGTGTCCTCAGGTGTGTTGTAGGATGTCGTGCCTGTCCATGTCGGCGCATCTGATACGGGGTTTACTGTGACATAAACGGTTGTGGTTTTCTCAACGCCGCTGTCAGTGGTGGTGGTATAGGTAAAGCTGTCGGTACCGCTGAAATTTGCATCGGGAGTGTAGGTTATCTTCCCGTTTGCGTCTATCACGGCTGTTCCGTGTTCGCCCTGCTCTATGTCCGTTGCACCCTGCTTGACGTCCGCATTCGTTGTGAACGTGATAGAATCGTCCTCATCAAGAGATATGTTCATGGTGTCGGGTGAAGCATCGTCATGGACAGTAACGGTGAGAGTGCCGTCGTCCTTATCGCCGTCATGGTCTGTCACTGTGTAGGGCAGTTCCAGAATCACATCCTCGCCCTTGTCGAAGTTGTCGCTGAGAACGAATGTGTATCCCGCGTTGTCCGCTGTGGGGTTTGTGATGCTCACTGTGAAAACGGTGTCCCCCGCCTCGTTCTTAACGGTCATGGTGTGCCCGTCTGCTGAAATCGTTATGGTATCCGCTGTTACGTCGGAATTATTGGAGCTTAGATTCAGACCTGCCACATATGTTTTTGTAGCTTCTGTAAATTTTGTATCGAACGTATCACTTCCGCCCGTAACGTTAAGGCTGCCTGTCTTGGTCAGCTCTGCGGCATCGGGGTCTGAACCATTCTCCAGATTCTTTTCATAAAGCTCGGCGGATGCTCCGGAAGCTATGTCGGGGTCTGTGCCGTCTTTAACGATTATATTCTGTGCGGCGAAGTTTGAAATATCGCCGTCGGACGTATCTTTTATGCTGTACTGGAAGGTTTCAGTAACTTCGTTGCCGACAGGATGATCTATTGTCTGGTCAGCTGTGAAAGTATACGCGCCTGTGTTGCGGTTAATGCTCAGACTGCCGTATTGGGTATCAAGTGTCGTGTTAGTGGTTGACAGCGTTGCCGTTGTCAGCACGCCTGCCGCATTGTAATACTGCACCTGATATATTTGCCCTGTGCCGCCCACAGGTACGAAATCCTTTCCTTCGCTGCTGTCCGCGCCTTCTGTGAGCAGGTTGCCTGTTACGGTGTTTGCGGAACCGTCGTATGATTTCTCAAAAAGTTCCTTGTCCGCCGCCTGATATGCAACGGGTGCGTCGTCAACGATGGTTATGCTGAACGATGAAGAAGCGTTGTCGCCGTCGTGGTCAGTAACCGTGAACGGAATGTCCATTGAAACGTTTGACGCATCCCTGATATCACCAGAGAGTACAAAGCTGTATCCGGCGCTGTCTGTTGCCGGGTCGGTAATGTCTACAGTGAAAACGGTTGTTGCACCTGCTTTCGCTGTGATGGTGTGTCCATCGTCCGAAAGGGTATAGGCAAGAGCCGTTCCGCCGGAGTTCAGGTTCAGGCTGTTAAGGTAAATTATTGTATACGATGTGAATTTCGCGTCGAAAGTATCGCTTCCGCCTGTTATGTTAAGGCTTCCCGTCTGAGTGAGAGCATCCGTGTCGGGGTCTGAACCGCCGGACAGGGAGGCTTCGTAAACTGTTGACGATTCGGGCGATGCGATAACCGGGTCTGTGCCGTCTGTTATTATTACGTTCTGGGTGGCGAAGTTTGAAACGTCGCCGTCGGACGTATCTTTGAAGTTATATTCAAACGTTTCAGTAACTTCGTTGCCGACAGGGTGGTCTATTGTCTGGTCGGCCGCGAAGGTATATGCGCCTGTGTCGCGGTTGATTGTCAGGCTGCCGTATTTTGTATCAAGTGTGGTTTCCGTCTGGGTGAGGGTTGCTGTCTGCAAATCCCCCGCTGCGTCGTAGTATTTCACCTGATATATCTGTCCGGTGCCGTTCACAGGGATGAAATCCTTGCCGGATGCGTGGTCTGCGCCGTCTGTAAAGAGGTTGCCGTCCACCGTGTTTTCGGTACCGTCATAGGACTTTTCAGTAAGAGTGACGTCTGCCGCAGAGTTTGCAACAGGGGTATCGTCAACTATGGTGATGTCAAGTGAGCCTGATGCAGTGTCGCCATCGGCATCGGTTACGTCCAGCGGAACGGTGAATGTGAGATCGCCAGGATAATCTATGGGTGTTTTCAGTGTGAAGCTATAGCCTGCTGTTTCGGTGTCCGTATCCGTGAGGATAAGCTCGAAAACGGCAAATCCGTTCAGTGAACCGTAAAGCGCATGTCCATCCGCTTCGATACCGTAGGTCAGAGCCTGTCCCGATACGGTTATGTTCAGTGCTTCAAGCTGCGCAATTATGCTGCTGTTTATGGTCACGTCGAAAGTGTCGCTTCCGCCTGTGACGTTTATCAGCCCGGTCTCTCTGAGTTCCGCATAGTGATTTCCGGCGAGTCCGCCTTCAAAGTTCGTTTCCTCAACAGTAACGTCCGTTGCGGAAACAAACACAGGATCGTCGCCATCGCGGATGATGATGTCCTGATCTGCGAAGTTGGAAACCTGACCGTCGGATGTGTCTTTTATGTTGTAACTGAACGTTTCGGTTACAGCATCGGTATCTGTGTGGTCTGTGGGAGTATCGGTGGTGAAGCTGTAATCTCCGGTTTCGCGGTTGATGGTCAGCTCGCCGTATTTTGTGTTCAGCACGGTTGTTGTTTCTGTCAGCGTAACAGTTTGCTGAACTCCGTTTTCGTCGTAATATTTTACCTGATTTATCTGTGCGGTGCCGCCTGCGGGAACGTAGTCCTGACCGCTGAGGTAATCCGCACCGTCAGTGAGCAGGTTGCCTGTGACAGTGACGTCCGCGCCGTCATAATAGCTCTCGGTGAAATCTTTGTCCGCCGCCTGATTTGCCATTGGCATTTCGTCGCCGATGGTCACGTCAAATGTTGCGGATGCGGTGTCGCCGTCGGAGTCAGTGACTGTGACGGGGAAGGTGTAAACTACGTCGTCGCTGCTGTCCAGCGGCTGTTTCAGTTCGAATGTATAGCCTGCTGATTCAGTTGTCGGATCGGTTATGGTAATCGTGAACACCTCTGTTCCGTCCGCTTTGGCAACAATGGTAAGTCCGTCTTCGGAGAGTTCATATGTGATGTCGTGACCGCCTGAGGTAAGCCCCATGCCGGTGAGTTGTGTTACGGTGTTGTCACCGAACTTAACGGAGAATTCGTCGCTTCCTCCCTCAACGCCCAGTGTGCCTGTTTTGATGAGCGCCGACGGGTTAGGGATAATACCGCCGGGCAGGTTCATTTCGCTGACCTGTGAATCGGAGGGTGCTATTGCGGGATCATCTCCGTCCGTAATATTTATGGTCTGTGACACAGTGTTGGATACGTCTCCGTCTGTGGTGTCTTTAAAGTTATAGCTGAAAGTGACGGGGATGCTCTCCTGTGTCGTATGGTCGAGGTTGTCTGACGATACGAAAGTATATGCGCCTGTGTTGCGGTCGATTGTCAGCGTGCCGTACTCGGTGGTAAGGGTCGTGCTGTCGTTTGTCAGTGTGACGGTTGTTTCAATACCGTGTTCGTTGACGTAGGTTATCTCGTTAACCTGCGCTGTGCCGCCTGTGGGCACATAGTCGTCTGTGTCGTCAGTAAACAGATTGCCTGTGACTGTGATATCGGTTCCGTCTATCGTCTTTTCGGTGACAGTCACTTCCGCCGCCTCATATGCAACCGGAGCATCGTCAACTATGGTCACATCAAATGAGGATGAAACACTGTCGCCGTCTGTGTCGGTTACTGTGAATGGGATTGAGAGTGTAACGTCGTCCGCGTCTTTTATAGCTTCGGTAAGGGTGAAACTGTAACCCGCCGTTTCCTCTGCCGGATCTGTTATCTCCGCAGTGAACACTGTGTCGCCGCCCGCCTGAGCTGTCAGCGTGTGTCCGTTGTTTGTGACGGAATAGGTTATCGGTGTGCCGTCGGGTGTTGTAAGCCCAAGTCCGTTCAGATAGTTCACTGTATCCTGAGTGAATGCTGTGTCAAAGCTGTCATCTCCGCCTGTGACTCCAAGCGTTCCTGTCTGGGTCAGAGCGTCAGCGTCAGGCTCGATACCTGTTGCGAGGTTCTTTTCATATACTGTGGATGCTGCGGGAGTGCCTAAAGCCGGATCTGCACCGTCTGATATTATGATGTTCTGTGGCACGGTATTGGATATCTGACCGTCAGCCTCATCTATTATGTTGTAGCTGAAGGTCTCCTTTACGCTGCCGCCTGTGTTGTCGATGTCGGGGTCTGCGGTGAAGGTGTATGTTCCTGTGTTTCGGTTGATAACCAGTTCGCCGTATTTTGTTTCCAGAGTTGTTATGGTGTCTGTGAGAGTGACCGTATGCTCAGTGTCCGCATCGTCGGTGTATGTGACTTCATAGACCCTGCCTATTCCGTTTGAAGGGATGTGGTCGAGTCCTGTTGCCGCATCGGTTCCGTCTGTGAAGAGGTTTCCGGTCACGGGTGAGTTCTCTGTGATGCTTTCATCCGCCGCCTGATTGGCTTCGGGTCCTCTGTCAAGGACTGTGACATCGAATGTCGATTCTTCGGTGTCGCCGTCGGAGTCAGTGACTGTGACGGGGAAGGTGTAAACTACGTCGTCGCTGCTGTCCAGCGGCTGTTTCAGTTCGAATGTGTAGCCTGCTGATTCAGTTGTCGGATCGGTTATGGTAATCGTGAACACCTCTGTTCCGTCCGCTTTGGCAACAATGGTAAGTCCGTCTTCGGAGAGTTCATATGTGATGTCGTGACCGCCTGAGGTAAGTCCCATGTTCGTGAGCTGTGTTACGATATTGTCGCCGAAACGCACGGAGAAATCGTCGCTTCCTCCCTCAACGCCCAGTGTGCCTGTTTTGATGAGCGCCGACGGGTTAGGGATAATACCGCCGGGCAGGTTCATCTCGCTGACCTGTGAATCGGAGGGTGCTATTGCGGGATCATCTCCGTCGTAAATTAAGATGTTCTGATCAGCGAAGTTTGAAATATCGCCGTCAGTGATATCTTTTATGCTGTACTGGAAGGTTTCCGTCAGTATATTGCCGGACGGATGGTTGAGAACGTCGTCCGCTTTAAAGGAGTATTCTCCGGTTTCTTTGTTGATTGTCAGCTCGCCGTAAAGTGTTTCTATGACTGTGACTGTGTCTGTAAGCTCAACCGTCTGCTGTTGTCCTGTGGTGTCGTAATAGCGCACCTCATGAATTTCGGGAGTACCGTTTTCGGGGACAAAATCCTTTCCGTCGGCATATTCGGTGCCATCTGTGAATAGGTTGCCCGTTGCCGTTGCGCCCTCGGTAATCTCTTTGTCGTCTGCCTGATTTGCAAGCGGAACGCCGTCGATAGTTATGGTGCTGGTGCCTGTCTGGCTTGTTCCTGTGCCGGCAAGGTCGCTGTTCGCATCCGTAACCAGCCATGTTATTTCACGCGTGACACTGTCAATGGTCGGTGAAGGATTTGTGGAGCCGAAGCCCACGCCCGCCAGAACTGCGCGGTAGTTTTCAATGGTGTCGATGCCTGCAAGTGTCAGTGTGCCAGTGTTCGCATCGTAAACAGCGGTTATGGCTGTTCCTGCTGTCGCTGCTGTAAGATAGTCGCCTTGCGTAAACCCTTCAGTGATACGCACGACGGCACCGCTCATATGCGTGTCGTCCACATCGGTTATAGACGCGTCTGAAAGAGCCGTAACATCGTTTCCGCCCGCTTTATATTCCGTGTCGCCGCTGACTGTCAGTTCAGGATTGTCGGTTGCGGGGATAACGGATATTGTCGTGGTCATTTCAGTCGTGAGATTTTCGGAGTTTGTGACTGTCCATGTAATTGTTCTGGTGGATGCGTCCGTGTTGTTTGTCGGGTCTTCTGATGTGCTGCTGAAAGTGATTGATGAAAGAACCGAGCTGTAAACCTCAGGTGTTGCTGTTCCTGTGACGGTAAGTATGCCGGTGACAGCGTCATAAGATGCTGTCAGCCCGCTGTCCGCAGGGGGGGTACAGTTCAGGATATCTCCAGCGGTTATGCCCTCTATTTTCACTGTGGTCTTAATAATCTCTGAATCTGTGTCGCTGAGAGTGATCCCGTCCGCAATTGCAGTTGCGGAACCGTTTTCGGTGAACGCGGCAGGGTTGAGAGTGCCGTCGGTGAATACTGTCGGGTCGTCCACAGGCACAATGTGCACAGTCATGTTGCCCGGCAGAGTGCTGTATTCTTTTCCGTCAGACACGCTGAAAAGGAATGTGGTATAGTCCTGTCCGTTTTCATCCGTATCAGGCATAAAAGTAAGCTGACCTGAGGATATCTGAGATGTTGTGACCGTTGTCCCTGCGGATGCGGGTACGCCGCCTATGAGCAGTGTGCCGTCTGTGGGCAGCGTATCTATGCGTATAGCTTGTAAAGGGTCGCCGTCTATATCGGCGAATCCGAAATCTGAAAGTGTGAAGATGTAGGGCGTGTCCTCAACTCCTGTCACAACGCTGTCATAAGAGGACGGTGCGTTGTTGGATGCTTCCGAGACAGGATTTTGCGGTGTTTCCTGTGTGTTTTCCGGTGTTTCGTCCGCAATTGCAGGTGCGGATGGTTCCGGCTGATAGTTTACCGTGATGATGGCTGGCTGAATCTGTTCCCCTGATGACTGTTCGGAAGAGATTGCAGTCTCTTCCTGCTGCTGTCCTGCGGGTGCTTCGTCGCGGGCACGTCCACGTACGGTTTCCTCTGTGTCCTGCGTGTCCTCACGCGTTGTCTGAGGTTTTTCCGTCTGGTCGTTTCCGGTTACGTTGTTTTCAACCAGATAATATGAAGTATCTGTGAGAACAACTGTTTCGCCGTTGACACGGTTAAGCTCGATGAAGTTGCCTTCAGAACCTTCGTTCTGAGAATAGACAGCTTCCCCTTCGTAAACAGGGTCTCCCTCTTTAAGAAGTCTTACCTCGCCTTCCGGCGTGCTGGCATAGTAAGTGCCGCTTATCTTGCCGACTATGGCCTGCAGCTGTTTCATGTTTTACACCCCTTGACAATAACTGTAATAATGATTGATTTTAAGCAGAAAAATAAATGCTTGTACACAAAAAAATATGACTACCAGTAGTGGTGGGCTGATAAATAGGTCTTATTCTGCAATTATTTATAATAAAACATCAAATTATAAGCCCTAAGTGAATTTTACCAGTTATGTAAGTTAGTGTAGTTATTAATTCATAAAAGTTATTGAATGAGAGTGCTATAAAGTTAAATAGCTATATTTATCAATGTCTTTATATTTTTAATAAAATAAGAATGAAAATGGCCTCTGATAGCCATTTGGACGCTTATGTTTATATATAATATTGTTAATATTATAGAATCCGATATTATGTTTTTATATAGTTAGAATTGACATTTTATTGTAAAATTTTAACTAAGCCTTTTCATTTGAAATATAAATTATTGATAAGTTATGTCTATGTTTGTAATTAATGAACTTCGACAAGAGTTAACACTATATCCTTAAAATTTTAGTTATATAATATAAATTGGCGGTATTAATTTTTCATTCTGCTTTACATGGCTTAACAATCACTATAAAATTATCGTCTATTATTTGATTTTGAGGTAACCGGATGCTTTCCCTTCAACAGGAAGACAAGGAACAGGAGAAAGACGAAAAACACTACAAGCAGGACGAGCATTACAATGGACGGCTTTTGTTTATGCTGCTTGTTGTCGTTATTATCGGTGTTCTGATTAAATATTTAAACTGAAAATACTGTTTATATACAATGTCTTGTGATAATTCTTTTAATCCATCGGTAATACTTATTTTAAAAAGTTAATACTTTTATATTGACATCACCTCTGTACGGTTGTTTAATTTTCTGAAGAACCGGAGGAGGCAATATGAAAAAGATATTGACCTGTATGATGATTATGATAGCTGCGTCAGCAATGGCTGAAAGCCTTATGCAGGACACCTATTACCTTGACAGTATTACTTATGAAGATTCGGCTTATTCAGGCGGCGTGAATACTCTGGACAAGACCGACGCAAAGGTCGTTGAAAAAAACCGCAGCAACAACATCGCGGATTTCATTTCAAAAGACCCTGAAATTTCCATGAAGCGCAAGGCGGCGTTCGGTGACAGCGGTGATGTTCTTTCAATAAGAGGTATGGAGAGCAAGCGGATACTTCTCAATCTGGACGGCAGAAACATCAGTTCCACAGGTAACGTCGGCGGTAACTATATCGATTTCGGCACGATCCCGCTGGACAGCATAGACCGCATTGAGATAATCAAGGGCGGAAGCTCTGCGGAATACGGCAACAGTGCCCTCGGCGGCGTGATAAATTCTTCTACAGCTCATCCTGCGAAAGCCCCAGAACTCAGCATTTACGGCACCCTCGGCGGGTGGGACAACGCAGATGATTTTCACAACGTCCGCGCGGCATACTCCCAGCAGTTCGGTGCTGTCGGCGTCAGCCTCGGCGTGAGCCACCAGCAGGCGGATGAGTATCTTCTTAACAACGATTACGAATCGTTTCACATCGCTCCTAAGGTCTATCTGAAAACACCATGGGACGGCGGCGAGCTTGTGTTCGGCTATAACTATACCAAAACCAGACGCGGACTGATACGCACCAACCGTGCAGACGGAGTGCCAGACAGCGATTCCGACCTGAATCTTGCAGGATTCAATACAAAAATATACGGCGATTACCCCCTTTCAAGCGGGGAGACATTTGCAGGCGGCACGCCGACACCATCAATGACAGTTATTGGTGACGGCGCATACTGGACGAAGGTACGCCAGCTGCTTGATGTGAAATATTCTCAGTTCTTCGGGCAGAATGTTTATGTCGAAGCATCTGCATACAAGAACATAGAAGACAGAAGCGAAAAGAACTATGCCGACATAGGATCTAGACTTCTTGCGCAGACAAGTCCCATGGACAAATTTGATGCGACAAAGACTGCCGAAGGCGATCTCGTTATGGACAGGGACGTTGAGGTTGACAGGAGCTACGGATTCAAACTGAAAACAGAGATAACCGCCGGAAGCCACTTCATTGTCGCCGGAGCGGAACAGAAACACCTGAAATCCGGCGGAATAGACGTTAATTACGTCGATACAAACTACAATATAGGCGCACAGAATGGCTGGAAAGGTACGATGGCTGATTCCGGCGGCAACGATGCCCGTACAGATGGACTTTTCATCTCCGATGCTTACAGCGTCACCGACAGGCTGACTCTGAATTTCGGCGCGAGATACGACGTTTTCGATTCCGACGTGGAGGGTGCCGACTTTACAGAATCGGCAGTAACCCCGAAACTCGGCGCAACCTATGCCATAACCCCTTCAGACAAGGTTTCCGTGTTCGTTTATCAGAACTACAGAACACCCACCCTGCCGGAAGTTTACTGGAACTCACAGTCAAACGCAGGACAGATTGCATATCTTGAAGGCGGACTGAAACCGGAAAAAGCAAACGCTTTGGACGCGGCGTACAGGCACAGTTTCTCCCGTGGTGAGTATGTTCAGCTTTCAGCTTATTACTATGACGTTGACGACTACATCATGCATAAGGCTGTCCCTGTTTCACTGACATCTACGAAGACGCAGTTCGCTGCCTATAACGCGCAGGCGAAATTCTTCGGTTTAACGCTGATGGGCGTGCACGGCATAACCAAAAGCCTTTCCGGTAATTTCGGCGTAACATATCAGAAAACTAAGAAAGAGGACGACCCCGCAGATCCCGACAATAACCTTGAAAAAGTGGACTATATTCCCGACTATAAGGCACAGGCGGGACTCAGCTGGAAGATAACCGAAAAGACCTGGCTCGACGTCGGTGCAACATACATCGGTGAAAGGGAATATGCAATCAACGCCAAAGACGTTGCAACACTCGACAGCTACACGACATTCGACGCGAGCATAAGGCATAAACTGACGGAAAAGCTCACCCTTGAGCTTTATGCGGACAACATAACCGACGAGGACTATGAGGAATCGTGGGGGTATCCCGCTCTTGGATTTAACATGGGGGTAAGTGTGAAATGGATACTTTAACAAAAGATCAGCAGGTAAACTTCTGGGATAACAAGGCGCAGACCTTCCCCAGATATGAGGATAAAGAGAGTAACTACGAATCCGGTATGCTCGACAGAATCAGACGGATGGGCGTGGTGTTTAAAGATGCCGACGTGCTGGACGTCGGCTGCGGCAGCGGAATGTATACCATCCGCATAGCAAAAGAGGCGAAAGCCGTTACGGGGACTGATATTTCAGGCGAGATGCTGCGCATTATGAAAGAGGATGCAAGCGCTCACGGTATCAGCAACATCACCACTGTGCACACCGATTGGGCGGGATTTACACCGGATAGAAAATACGACGTTGTTTTCTGCTCCATGACACCAGCCGTACAGTCTGACGATGCCAGACGCAAAGTTGCAGACTGCGCTTTGAAAAGTGCAGCATATATGGGTTTCGCAGGTAAAATGGATTCCGCGGTGCTGAATGGGCTTTACGGAAAATTCGGCATAGTTCAGCGGGATTTCAGCGATTCGCACAGGATGAAGGAGTGGCTTGAGAAAAACAGATACGCCTATTCATCCGAGGTTGTTGACGGAGAATGGGTTGTTGTGCGCACGCTGGACGAGATGGCGAAGAACGCATACGATATGCTTTCGACATACAATGTACCGCTGGATGCGCAGTATATAAAAGAATATGCCGAGCAGTTCAGGAACGATAAAGGCGAGTATATCGACAGAACCAAGTATCGTATCGAGGTTATAGTATGGCACGTTTAGCGGCAGTCCTGCTGATTTTCTGTGCGTTTTTTTCCGCGCAGGCTAAAACCGTCACCGACATGCAGGGGCGGAAAGTAACGGTACCGGACAAAGTTGAGAGACTGATAGCTCTCGGCAGCAGTATGAGCTTTGTTACATATATGAAGGCGCAGAATCTCGCAGTAGGCGTTGAGGATATTAATAAGCGGGCTAACTTTCCCAAGCCGTATATCTATGCGAATATGGAGATGGTGAAGAACCTGCCTGTGGTGGGCAGGGGCGGTCCGGCGCAGAGTTATAACGTCGAGGCGATAGTCAGTCTTAAACCGGACGTGCTGTTCATCAATTCCGAGGATTCCACAGTTGCGGACATGCTCCAGAGAAAGCTGCGGATACCAGTTGTTGCCGTTAGCTACGGCAGAGGTTCCTTTGACCTTAAAACATGGATGCAGTCAATCACCCTTGCAGGTGAGGTGCTGGGCAGGCAGAAAAGGGGCGCGGAGCTGAACACGTATATAAAAAATATAATAAGCCGGCTTAATATTGATGTGCCTCAGAAGGCGCAGGCATATGTCGGCGGCATAGCTTATAAGGGTTATCAGGGAATAGACAGTACTGCGGGTGATTTTCTTCCGTTCAATATTGCGAAGGTTTCAAATCTTGCCATGAAAGCCGGAAAAAGAAGTCAGATGTTCGTAAATAAGGAATTCATCGTAAGTCTTTCACCTCAGCTTGTTTTTCTTGACGGTGAGGGGCTTGCTATAATGCAGAAACAGTTCAGGGACGACCCGCAGCTTTTCGGGAAAATTCCGGCGTTCAAAAACGGAAAGGTGTATCTGCTGCTGCCCAACACTGCATATTATGTCAACCCCGAAGTGATGCTTGCCAATGCATTTATGGTGGCTAAAGCGGCATATCCTGAGAAATATGCTGCGATTGATCCTGTTGCGGAGGCGGACAAGGTGTTCGGGACTTTTGTCGGTGCCGCACTTTATAAGCAGTTTGAAAAGGACACGGGCGGTTACCGCAAGGTTGTGCTGAAAGACGGCGGGCTTGGGCTGGAACCACTTGAAAGATGAAAAAAGAGATATCGTTTTTTGCCGTTATGGCGGTTCTGCTTCTCGCAGCCGTTGTGGCTGGTTTGCACAGGGGCGCTGGCGGCGGCTCGTGGGGTGATACCGTCTCGGCACTGTTTCTGAGCGGCGACAACAAAGATCTTGAATATTTCATATATTATCTGCGGCTGCCGAGGATAACTGCGGCGGTATTCACCGGGATGAGTCTTGCTGTATGCGGAGTCATATTGCAGAGTGTTCTTAACAACCCTCTGGCTTCATCCTTTACATTGGGACTTTCGCAGGGTGCGGCTTTCGGAGCTGCGTTTTCGATAATAGTTCTTGGTGCCGGCAGCACGCAGTTTACAGGTTCCGGTGTTGTGCTCGGAAACCTCGGATATGTCGCAGCCGGAGCTTTTGCAGGTTCCCTGACGGCTTCCGCAGTTATACTGCTGTTCTCGTTTGTTAGGGGTATGACCTCTCAGGGGCTGATACTGGCGGGTGTTGCGGTCTCTTCTTTTTTCGGAGCCTGCACGATGCTTTTGCAGTATTTCTCCACGGACAGCCAGCTTGCGGCGGCTGTTTTCTGGACGTTCGGCGATCTTGGAAAGGGTGGCTGGGCAGAGGCGTTCACGATGGGCGGTGTGTGTGTTGCGGGGATGCTGTTTGTGTTCAGGTACAGCTGGGACTACAACGCTGTGGCGTGGGGTGAGTCCTATGCGGCAGGGCTTGGCGTGGAGGTCAGAAAGGTGCGGGTATACTCGCTGCTGGTGACGGCTGTGATGGCTGCGTTTGCCACAGCGTTTTACGGTGTGATAGGTTTCATCGGTCTGATTGCTCCACACATGGTAAGGCTTATTTTCAGGCAGGCAGGGCACGGATTTCTGATACCTGCCGCGGGTTTGCTTGGCGGGGTTATTCTGCTTGCAGCGGACATAGGGGCGCAGGCTGTGCTTTACCCGGCGGCGCTTCCGGTGGGTGTTATCACCTCTTTTGCCGGAGTGCCTGTGTTTCTTGGACTTCTTTTGAGGAGGTCGATGAAAAATGCTTGATGTAAAAGATATTTCATACAGTTTGAAAAGCGGGAGAAAGATTCTTGACGGAATAGGTTTCAGTGTAGGTGCTGGTGAACTTTGTGCCGTTATCGGTCCCAACGGTGCCGGAAAGTCAACGCTTATGAAAGTGATAAGCGGGCTTATCAAGCCTGAGTGCGGAAGTGTAAGTTACGTGGGTTGCGAGCTTACGACGCTTGATTCGCGCGCGCGCGCGAAGGTTGTTGCATATCTGCCGCAGGTGACGGGCGCTGTTTCAAGCTCGGTTGCGGATGCGGTGCTGCTGGGCAGAAAGCCTTACATAAGCTGGTATCCGTCTTTGGGCGACAGAGAGAGAGTTCAGGATGTTGCGAAAAGACTTGGGATAGCCCATATGCTTGAGAGGAACGTAACGGAGCTTTCCGGCGGAGAACTTCAGAAGGTTCTGATCGCCCGTGCAATAGTGCAGGAAACGTCGGTTCTTATACTTGACGAGCCGGTTAACCATCTTGATGTGAAGAATAGGATAGACATAATGGAGACCGCAAGGCAGCTTACGCAGGAGTCGGGGCTGAGCACTCTGGTTGTGATACATGATCTGAACCTCGCGCTGCGCTATGCGGACAGCGTTCTTCTGCTTGACGACGGCAGACAGGCTGATTTCTGTCCCTGCTGCGGTCTGAAAAGCGAAGCCGTGTCTGACGTTTATAAGATACCTATGGATATCCGTGAGATAGACAGCAGACTGTGCGTTGTATACTGATTCAGGTGCAGATAACTCTGTTGCGCCCTTCTGACTTTGCCTGATAGAGACATCCGTCTGCGCGTCCTATCATGTCTTTTTCCATGTCGCCGTCTGCGTATGAAGAGACACCTATGCTGGCGGTGACGCTACCGACTGTGGCGAAACTGTGGGCTTCTATCTTTTCGCGGATGCTTTCGGCAAGACTGAGAGCACCATTCAGACCCGTTTCAGGACATATCACAAGGAACTCTTCCCCTCCCCAGCGTCCGACAGTATCGGTACTTCTGACAGTGGATTTCAGTATCGCTGCAAACTCCACAAGAACACTGTCCCCTGTCTGGTGTCCGTATGTGTCGTTGACTTTCTTAAAGTGGTCGATGTCCAGGATGATGAGGCTGAGCGGGTTCTTATATCTTTTTACGCGGTTTATCTCACCCTCAAGAACGCTGTCCAGCTTCATCCTGTTGAAAACTTCTGTGAGCCTGTCCGTGACGGAGAGCTTTTCAAGCTGGGTGTTCTTCTCTTCCAGCTCCTTTGTGCGCTCCTCTATCTTCTGTTCGAGATTCTGCTGGTAGTCCTGAATAGATTTGGACATCACATACATTGATTCGGAGAGCCTGTGTATCTCCATAAGTCTCGTTTTCACCCTGCTTATGCGGCTGAACTGCCTTTTTGACACCTTTTCACTCTCGTGTTCCAGCATAGTAATGGGGCGTACTATCAGCGAAACCAGATAAAGGATAAGCGGTATCATAAGCATCAGACTGCCGAGGCAGGCGTACAATATCTTGTAACTGCGGTCAGTATAGGTACGCATGACCTCGCTGTAGGGTGCCACAATGCCCAGATGTGCGGTGCCGCCGAGTGGGGGCGTAAGTTTTTTGATGTGGAAGAAATATTTCTGTCCGCCTACCCGCTTGATGTAATGGAGTGTTTTCGGTGAGTCACTCTTTTCCACAGCGGCAAGAAGTTCTGTTTTCATGCGGTTGTCGTTCTTTGTGCCTCCGTAGGCAGCAGCAAATATTCCGCCGTTCTTATCGAAAAGATATACTGAGGACGATCCGGTGAATTTATACGAGTTCAGTAGAGTGTCAAGACTGTCGGTAAGCACGTCCACAGAGAGTACGTTGCCGCTTTTAAGTTTGAGCGCATAGGTTATGCCTCTGCCGTCGAAGTTTGAAAAGCTGTAGGGGTCGGTTTTTATCACGTTGTTCGATGCTGAGGCCTTGATGAACCATGGGCGTGTGCGCGGGTCATAATCTGAATTTACCGAAGAGGAGGAGGTTACATTCAGATTTTCGTTCAGCAGGTCGAGTTTTTTTATGTATCTGCCTGAATCTGTGAAAACCGTGACGACGAGCCATCTGTCCGATGGTGAGGCGTTATACTTTTTTCTGAGGGATTGGTTGATGTCCAGACTTATAAGCTCATAAAAGCAACCGTCGCCGTAGCCTATGTATGCTGAATACAGTTTAGGGTTGTTCTGGAACAGTTTCAGAAAGATTTCCAGCAGTCTGCCCTTGTCTGCATTGTAAAAATCCGCGTTTGCATTGTCATAAACCGAAACAAGATTGAGTATGCGGCTGTTCACCTCGTCTATGTCCGAGATGGTGTTCTGGGCGTTTCGGCTTATGGAACCGAACTCTTTTACAATGCTTCTTCTGACGAGAATATTGTCGAAGTATATCATAGATAAGAATATTATGCCCAGCATTATGAGCGATAACAGAAAATACAAAGATATGATGGTGATACGGAAGGTTATCTTGTGCGTCCCCATTTGAAATTACCCCTGAAAGAACTCCTATCCTGTGTTGCAGCACAGAATGTAAATTTTTAACAGCTTAAACCTGTGAAGTAAAGGAAAAAGTATACAAAGTAACTAAACATACAGTCAGGTGGTAAATAGTTTAATGTAATAATTTTCTTTTGACGGAATGTGTGGAAAGAAAGCTCCGGCGGGGGTTACCGGAGCCTGTTTTATTATGCGACAGTGATTTCTTTGGATGATTCCCAGAGACCGTGTATATTGCAGTAGCTGAGAGCAACCAGAGTTCCGGATGCGTTCAGTCTGAGTCTTATGGCGGAGAAGGGGTCTGCGTATGCGTTGCCTTTGTTCGCGCCGAGTGCGGATTCGCCGTGAGCTGTGAACTCGTATTTGCCCAGTTCACTTATGGGACCGCCAGCCGCGGGTTTGAAATAGAGCGCTATCCAGCTGATGAAGTGTTCAGTTGTGTTTGGATGAGGCACTTCTTTGCCCACAGATACCGTAATTGTGCAGGTTTCTCCTGGTTTAACTGATGCGGGAGCATCAATAACAGGAACGTGTTTTTCTGTTTTAAAGTCTGCTGATTTGATTGTGCTTCCGAGTTTAACACCTGCGGGTTCTGCCGCGTGTGCGGTTGAAAACGTGCCCATTGCAAGGGTTGCGCCAGCCACAGCCGCTGTGCCCAGAAGCTGTCTGCGTGATAGTTTTTCCATGAATTGCCTCCTTTATCGTTATATATAAAATTATATAACGAAATATATATAAACAGTCAATGGTAATTATACTAATTCAGTGTTTTTAATGAATTGTCAGAATTTTGACACGTCAACCCATTCGGATGAAGCTGAATATTGTTCAAGTTCATCTATGGTCAGCTCTATGCCGCTGTTGCTGCTTCCGCAGGCGGGAAATACGGTTTCGAACCTTTTAAGCGATTCGTCCAGATATACCTTAACTCCTTTGTTCACAGCAAACGGACATACGCCGCCCACCGCGTGACCGATAAGGCTTTCGGCTTCGTCCGGCGAAAGCATCTTCGCCTTTGTGTTGAACCGGAGCTTGAATTTAGGATTGTCCACTCTTGCATCGCCAGCCATGACAATCAGTATCGCACCTTCCGGTGTTGAAAAAGAGAGCGTTTTGGCTATCCTCGCAGGTTCACATTTCAATGCCGCCGCCGCAAGCTCAACTGTTGCGCTTGATACGTCAAATTCCTGTATGCGACCCTCAATGCCGAACTGAGCGAAATACTCCTTAACTTTGCCTATAGCCATTTAAACCTCCGTTTATCTTTTTGCGGCGATGATATAACAGGAGAAAGTATAAATCAACCTGTTAGGTGAGACTGTAGCCTTTCTCGAAGTGTCTGCCCGCATGTGTTATGAAATCTTCCGCTGACGGTGGCATATATCTCCCCTCAACCCACGAGAGCCATATGCCCCTTTCGCATTTGAAATCGCTGATATGCATTACAGAAAGTGAGGTCATCCCCATCATGCCCAGCCACGACGCTGGTATTATGGCGTTGCCGAACCCCTGCCCCGCAAGCTCACAGATTATCTCCGGCGTGGTGCACTCGAAAGATATTTTAGGGTTGATTTTCATGCGTTTCAGAAGCGCATCGGTTATCCTGCGCAGACCGGTTTCGTAGGAGTGGTACACCAGCGGTTCGTCTGCTATTTCAAGCAGGCTTGCGGATTTTCTGCCTGCCAGACGGTGGTTCTTTGAAACGGCTATAAGTATCTCGTCCGATGCCTGCCTGCGGCATTCCACTCCCGGTTCGTCTATGGGCATGATGGATACGCTGAGGTCTATGTCGCCGTCCAGAAGGTTTTTACGTATCATTTCGTGGTTGGTTATCTGAATCAGGTTGAAGAGAATATCCGGATGGGTCCCGAGGAAATCCGTCAGCAGTTTTGGCATTATGCGCGCCACTGTGGAACCGATGATTATCCGGTTCTGTTCAAGTTTTGCCATGTCCTTCAGCTCTCTTTGCGCCTGCTCCATGTCGCTGAACATTCTGCGGACCCTTTTTTCGAATATCTTTCCGTAGGGGTTAAGTATGATGCGTTTGCCCTTTCGCTCGAAAAGGTTCACACCGACGTTTTCTTCCAGTCTGGCGATAGTTCTGCTTAACGACGGCTGGGTTATGTTCAGCTCGTCCGCCGCATGTGTGATGTTCTCGTGTTCTGCGACAGTCAGGAAATATCTGAGCTGTATGTGTTCCATAGAAAGCCTCTATATAGATTTGAAGCTATATTATCATGATAAAATATGTATTTCAAATTATTAATCAGCGGTGATATTCTGTCAGAAAAACACAAGGGGACTGACCATGTGGTGTAAAAGAATTATGGTTGCATACGACGGTTCAGCAGCGTCCGACAGCTCACTGGAACGGGCGATAGCTCTTGCGGAAACCTGCGGTGCGGAGATTATGGCAATTCATGTCGTTGTCGGTGCGCCGTCCGCTGAACTTGCGGACATTTACGAAAAAGACTGTGAAGTTGAGGACAGGGCGCTCACTATCCTCAATAAGTTCAGAGGACGGCAGAAGTTTATGATGATAACGGGTATTTCGCCTTCTTTCGTTATTGTTGAACAGGCGGAAAAGACCGGAAGCGACCTTATTATGATGGGAAGCCGCGGGCTGACCGGAATTAAGGAATATCTGGGCAGCGTCAGTCATGGTGTTGTTCAGCACGCAAAGGTGCCTGTTATGATAATCAAGGAGCAGTCCGCCATATGACCCATGAAAGGGTTTTTACAAAGGACTTCATACTCGGCGCATCTGTTAATTTTTTTCTGATGCTCGGCTACTATATTCCAATGATGGTGATGACCCTGTACGTTACCGAATCCGTCGGAGGCTCAATCGGCGAAGGTGGTTTTGCGGCGGGGTTGTTTGTCATAGGCGCGCTGATATCAAGGATGTTTTGCGGGAAGTGGATGATGTACACTGGCAGGTGGAATCTGCTTTTTTACAGCACTCTGGTCTGCCTTGCCACAGTGCTTTTATATTTTGCCGCAAAGAGCCTTGTTCTGCTTTATGCCGTGAGGCTGATACACGGCATAGCATACGGTGCCGCCGCCACAGCTGTGGGAACCATAGTTGCCGGGATGATACCTCCCGAACGCAGAGGAGAAGGACTGGGGTATTATCTGCTAAGTATAACCCTTGCATCCGCAGTGGGACCCTTCATCGGCATGTTCATTATATCCCGCTGGAGTTTTAAGACTATATTTGCCGTGTGCGCCGTTGCCGCTTTCATATGTTTTGTTCAGGCAGCGTTCATGGGCAGAGACGAAAAAAATACTGTGGAAACCGCACAGATGAAAGCAGAAGGCGGGCTTTCATCATATTTTGAAATCGCGGCGGTGCCTATAAGTCTGGTTTGCCTTGTGATGTATTTCTGCTATTCAGGCGTGATGGCGTTCATAACCCCTTTCGCGAAACAGGAGGGTCTGACGGCAGCCGCGTCGATGTTCTTCGTTGTATACTCGGTTGTGATCCTTTTTTCCCGCCCATATACAGGCAGACTTTTTGATACCAAAGGTGAAAATATCTCCATGTATCCGTCTTTCATCGCAGTTGCGGCGGGTATGTGTCTTCTCGGAGCCTCAAAAGGTGCTGTCGGCGTTTTTGCATCGGCGGCGCTCATAGGCTTCGGTATAGGCGTTGTGCAGTCATGCGGACTTGCGATTGCCGTTAAACTGACATCGCCGTCAAGACTGGCTTTGGCAAACTCGACTTTCTATTCGTTCGTGGATGCCGGGGTTGGTATGGGACCTCTCGTTCTTGGACTCGTTATTCCGGCAACAGGATATAAGGGGATGTATTTTCTTCTGGCTGTTGTGGCTCTTCTCTGTATGCTGCTCTATTATTTCATACACGGAAGAAATGCCGGACAGCCGCAGACCGTTGAGGATACTGCTCCACAGCCACTGTGATGTTTTTTAATTTTATGATGCAACATGGCGGACTTTTTTGATATTATTCATCATACTTCAAAAAGTTCGGAGCAGTGATGCGGATACTTGTTGTTGACGATGAAAAGGAGCTTGCGGAACAGATAAGACAGGCGCTTGAGGAACAGCGGTATTCTGCGGAAATCGCGTATGACGGTGAAGAGGCGCTTAACAGACTTTTCGACGCTCCGTTTGACCTTGTTATCCTCGACATAATGCTCCCTGTGCGCGACGGGCTTTCGGTTTTGAAAGAGATGCGCGCGGCAGGTATAAAGACCCCTGTTCTGATGCTCACCGCAAGGGACAGCACAGTGGATAAGATAAGCGGACTTGATCTTGGCGCCGATGACTATCTCACAAAACCGTTTTATACGGACGAGCTGATGGCTCGTGTCAGGGCGCTTTTCAGAAGATCGGGCAACCAGACCGACAACATAATTCAGGCTGGCGGGCTGAAACTGGACACAGTGAGCCGCGAAGTGACCATGAACGGTGCACTGATAGAGCTTACCGCGCGGGAATTTTCAATTCTTGAGTTTCTTCTTTATAACAAGAACAGAGCCGTTTCCCGATTCAGTCTCGCAGAACACGTCTGGGGTGACGACTTCGACCCGTTCAGCATGTCCAATTATATTGACGTTCATATGAAAAATCTCCGGCGAAAACTTGGTGATTCCGCTCAGGGCTCCGTCATTCGCACCATAAGAGGAATGGGCTATATAATCAGGGATGAACAGGAATGAGCATACGGCTTAAAATATCCATCCTTATTGCGCTTGCCGGTTTTCTTTCGGGATTTATCTTCTCTGCATGGATGATGCACGAGGTTATCCACGAATATACAGAGAGCGTTGACCACGACCTCAAAATGTTTTCAGAGGAGGCGGGGCGCTCTTTTTTTGAAGGCAGACCTGACGAAATATCAAAATATGACAGTAATAAATACTGGATGGAGATATACGAAAGCGGTAAAGACTCACCCGTTTTCAGGACGGAACTTGCAAAGCGGCTGACCATTGCGAAACGTTCCGCCGGACGCTGGAACGAAAGCGTAAAAGTTGACGGCAAAGCACCATATGCCAGACAGAGCCGCGACGGCACGTCATTTTTTCACATGCGCATGAAAGAACTCAGCCATAACGGGATAACATACATTGTTTATGCCGGTGCGCCCGTTGAGTATATGCGCGGGGAGCTTATCGAACTTACGGCGGGTCTCGCGGGCGGACTGGTGCTTGCTCTGCTGCTCTATTTCGGCGGCAGCTATTTCCTTGCCGGAGTTATACTTAAACCTGTCAGAGAAATTAACGACAGCACGAAAAACATCACTGAAAAACACCTTCATATGCGGCTTCCGTTCAGAGAGAAAGGCGGTGAGAACGACGAGTTCAACGAGCTTGCTAAAACGCTTAACGGACTTTTCGACCGCCTTGAGAATGCTTTCAAAAGACAGAAACGGCTCATCGCGGATGTTTCCCATGAGCTGAAAACCCCTCTCAGCGTTATGAGGCTGGCTGCGGAGGGGCTGCATTGCAAACTGAACGCCGCCGGAACCGGCAGCGCCGACGAAGATGTGCGCCGTCTGTCAAATCAGGTAATGCGTATGGACAGGCTGGTTAAGGATATACTCAATCTGTCTGCTCTGGAAATGATAAATTCCGTTGGTAATGCCTCTGTTGATTTGACGGAAACCATTTCGGAGCTTGTCGAAGATTACCGGATCATTGCTGATTCCAGAGAAATTTCCATCGAATGTGCATTGGATGGCGGACTTTTTGTCCGCGGCGACAGCGAAAAGCTGACCAGAGCCTTTTCAAACATTCTGGACAATGCGGTCAAATACAGCGATGACGGCGGGCTTGTGCAGGTTTTAGGCAGACGCGGAGACAGTTTTATTGATATAGAGGTGACCAACGGCGGATGTGTCATACCTGCGCAGGATACTGAAAAGGTATTCGAGGAGTTCTTCAGGGTGGAACAGTCAAGGTCTTCCGGCTATGGCGGCGCGGGGCTTGGTCTTGCCATAGTTAAAAGGATTGTGGAACTGCACGGCGGAACGGTAACGCTCGAAAATTCGGATGAAAAGAAAACTGTTGTGAAAATTATTCTGCCTTCAGTCTAGCAGTTCATCAATTCTTCATGTTTTATGGCGTATCTGTGATGTATGAAAACGAAAACATCACACAAAAACGGAATTCTCTTACTGATTATACTCGCTGTGTTCACCGGAACATTTGCGTATAGAAGCATTATAGACGTTGATATTATGGAGGCGCGTAATTTCGTGGCTGCAAGAGAGATGGCAGCCGGAGGAAGTCTGCTTATACCGACTATGAACGGTGAACTTCGCCTTGCGAAACCGCCTCTGCCAACATGGTTCACCGCCGCAGGGGTTGCGTATGCCGGAACGGACAACGCAATGAGTATTGTTCGGGTGCCTGCTGCTCTGGCAGGACTACTGATGCTGGCAGGGATATATGTTTTCGCCCGCTTTTTCAGCCGCTCAAAGGATGTCGGTTACTACACTGTTCTGACGCTTTCCACCAGCTTTCTCTTTATGCTCATGGCGCGCAAAAATACATGGGATATCTATGCCCATGCCTTTATGGCTGCGGGGCTTGCAGCTATTGTCTATGCACACGCGGAAAAGGTTAAAAACGCGCTGCCGTATTACGCTTTTGCAGGGCTTATGTTCGCAGGCTCCTCAATGAGCAAGGGTCCCGTTTCGTTCTATACGGTGCTTCTGCCCCTGCTTACAGCCGCCTGTTTCACATTCTCGCCAATGGTTTTTATTCGCAGGTACTACGGCAGGATACTCCTGTGCGCTGCCGTTACGGTGGTATGTTCATCCATTTGGCCCTTGTATGTCTATATGCATGAAACCCATGCCGTGCTCAATACCGTTTCTGCGGAGAGTACCGCATGGGTGAGCAGACACATGAAACCGTTCTGGTATTATGTGCAGTTTCCGGCAATGCTGGGACTCTGGTGTGTTATGCTCGTTCCCCTGCTTTTTCCGAAATTTACATTCAAAAGGATTGATCCCGTAAGGGCGAAGTTTTACCTGATATGGCTTTTTACAGCGCTGGTTCTGCTGTCTGTAATACCTGAGAAAAAAGACAGATATCTGCTGCCGGTGGTGATTCCGTCCGCATTTCTTGTGGGTGAATATCTGACAGCGCTTGTTAAAAGTGTCCGGCTGGCAAAAGCCGACAGATATATAGTGAACATCTGGGCATTTTTGGGTATTTTCCTTCTTTTTACGGCTGTAGCAGGTTCTCTTTATCTCCAGATATCCAAAGGTTACGTTTCATGGGCGCACTTTACTGTTTTCTGGCTTGTTTCGGCGCTTATTCTGTATTTTGCCGTGCAGAAGATAAGAAAAGAGGGCGCAGTCCGCAGTATTTCCTATGTGATTACCTGTTTATGTCTTACGTTTCTTCTGGCGGCACCGTTCATTAAGATGTCCGGTCAGGATTTCAGAATACTTGAAAAGGTCAGAAATGACGCTGCCTTTTCTAAATATAAAATCTTTTACGGGGACCTCGGTATTAAAGAAGTATGGGCGATAGGCAAAAGAGTACGCCCGTTAAACGAACTGCCGACGGATTCCGCGGATGCTGTTTTTGTTACAAGCGAGCAGCACGAGGTGCCCGCAGGATTCGCCGGAAACAGAATCGCCGTCTATTCCTCAAGGGACGGCAGAAGCTGGAGCTTTTACAGACTTGGCAGGCGGGATGGTGAGCTGAAAGAGCTGATAATCGCCCGCTCTGCCGCTGTGCACGAGGATGAGCAATAGTGCTCTGCTCATAAATATCTTGAATCATCATGCTTTTCCGGTTATTGTCTGGGGAACGTTAACAAAAGAAAGGATTTATCTATGTCATCACTGCCCAAATGCCCGCAATGCTCCTCTGAATATACCTATGAAGACAGAGGACTTTTAATATGTCCGGAATGTTCTCACGAGTGGAGTGGCGAAACTGAAGAGGCTGAAAACTCAGGCGAACTCACTGTTAAAGATGCGAACGGAAACGTTTTGCAGGACGGAGACAGCATAACAGTTATCAAAGATCTGAAGGTCAAAGGCTCTTCATCTGTTGTCAAAGTCGGCACAAAGGTCAAAAACATCCGTCTGGTGGAGGGCGACCACAACATCGACTGCAAAATCGATGGTATCGGCGCTATGAAGCTGAAATCAGAATTCGTCAAAAAACTGTAGTAATTAATTGAGACATAACGACAGGAACTGACGCTTAATGCCTCCATAATAATGTTATTAGGAGGCTCGTATGATAGAGATGTTTTTTATCATTGTATGCTTGTTCATTTTTAGCAGCATTTTTCTGGCTATTGTGATGTATGCCGTAATCGCAGTCTTTTATATACTGAAATTTTCTCTTCCGCTATTCCTCAGATTGATTCTCTTTGTCTTTTTCAGTCTTTCAGTGATAAAACCGGACAATCGCAAATCATTTGACGGTACATATGTGGTCAAATATCTTAAATGGAACGATGGGGACGGAAAAATGTATTCGACTGATGATAAAGGAGTTAAGCCTAAAAAGATGTATTACGGCTTCAAAGGGGAAGAGTTTTTCAGTAGTTTTGAAATTGAACTTCCAGATTCAGAACCAATTAACGAATGTCTGAGAGGCAGGATGGTTGAAAGCGGAAAAGCTGTATGCAGAGTTGAAGGCTGGTTTACTTTGTTCTGTAGTGGTTCCTGCACATACCCGGACGGTAATATTTTGGATTTTGAAATAAGAATACAGAAAATCAGCAATAGAATAGTCGAGGAATTTTTCAAAAGTGAGGCGTCTTGAAAAGCCGATGCCGTAATAATTTTTTTGGCGGAGGTGGACAGGACTGTATTTGTGTCCTGTCTAGGACTTCTGTTGTACATTAAATTATTGGTAAATTATAGATTGTTCTGTCTTGTCTGATTTTATCTAAGTCCTGATTAGGATATTTTAGGCATGTTTGAGACCATTTTAAGGCACACTTTGGGCACACATTCTTTTGGCTCTGTATCGGTTCTGCGGCTAGTCCTTATAAGGACAGTTGTTTTGCGTGTAATTCCCTTCTATGGCGGATTCATATGTTTTATATCACATCGTTGACTTGTCCGCATCAGGATTTTTCTGAGACACAATCAATTATATTTCGGCAGTTATCACAGGGTTATTATTTTCGAGATATTGTGCGTAATGCTTTTCTTAAAATGAAAAATCTCTGACATAAAATCCAAAATTCGCAATGTCCGTATTAGGACTAAAATAAAATGAGACGCTAAGTTTGAATGTGTAGTGATGTAAAGTAAGACTTACACGCAAGGCTTGCATTTGTAAAATATAACTTACATTGGCGTGGTTGTTTTGTGTAAATTACACTTTACATTATAGCCGTCCCATTGTAAGATGTATCTTACAGAGGTGCTGTATGTTTGATTTTGACTTATGGTTTGCCGAACAGGCGATTGTTATGAAGAAACTTCCGAGTGCCGACAGTCGCTATCTTTTTAGTAAAATACATTGGGATAATAACTGCATAGGCATACTTGGCGCACGTGGTGTCGGGAAAACCACCATGATGATGCAGTATCTCAAATCGAAATATGACGGCAAAACCAATGCGTTATACGTTTCAGTGGATAATCCCAGATTTCAGGATTTGCCTTTAAACGAGTTTGCCACCGAATTTGCCAAAAGCGGTGGGGAACTGTTGTGTCTTGACGAGGTGCATAAATATCCGGACTGGTCGAAGCATATCAAAGCTATATGCGATACACGCTCTGATCTGAAAGTAGTGTTTTCAGGATCAAGCCTTTTGCAGATGAATATGCAGGATGCAGACCTAAGCAGGAGAGCGACTTTTTACCATCTGGATGGGCTTTCGTTCAGAGAATATCTGAATCTCGCCTATAACATGCAGTTCGGAATATGTAGTTTGGAAGACCTGCTAAAGGATCATATAGGTATTGCAGGTGATCTCACCGCTAAATTCCCGAAAGTGTTGAAAGCGTTTTCAGAATATCTTTCATATGGCTATTATCCGTTCTTTCTCAATGATAAGCCGACATTTCACATGAAGCTATCCAACACGGTTAGGGAAGTCCTTGAAACCGATATGGGCTTTGTGTGCGATATCAAATATGCGAAGATACATCAGATAAAGAAACTGCTCTATATGCTTGCCACAACACCGCCATATGAACTTAAAAAGACAGGATTGTCCGAGGTTACCGGGATAGACAGGGTGACGATGAACGAATACCTTATATATCTGCGTGAAGCCGGGCTGGTTAATCTGGTTAAGCCTGTAGGCAGGGGTGACGGCGCAGTCAGAAAGTCTGAAAAACTACTGATGAACAACTCGAACCTGCTCTTTGCGATAAGCTCAAAGCCTGACATCGGAACAGTGCGGGAAGTGTTTTTCGTAAACCAGCTTAATAACTACTATCGCATGCAGGACAATTTCCTGCCTGTGTCTCTGGAGTGTGCGAAGAGCGGCGATTACACAGCTGACGGCATCACGTTTGAGATAGGCGGAAAAGACAAAGGATTCAAACAGATAAAGGATGTTGACAATGCCTACGTTGCCGCCGCAGACCTTGAAATCGGATACGGCAACAAAATCCCCCTCTGGTTGTTCGGGATGATGTATTAATCATTATTTGCGTTGTATGTATGATTGAGTTAATATATTGAGAAATTTGTAGATAATAATGGGTTAATCCAAGAGGATTTATGGAAGATAAATACAAGATATTTAAATTAATTGCTGTCGATCCTCGGTTTGAGGTTTTAACAAGTAGACTTACTGAGTTTAATCCGTTTAAGATTCTTAAAGTTCAGGATTATGAAATAAGACACTCAAATTTCTTAGGATGGTTGTTTGATCCATCTCAAAATCATAATTTAGACGATAAAATACTCACTAAATTTTTATTTGAAACTATGATGAGCCAATCTAATGGTGATAGAGAAAATGGTCTAAATATATTTAATATTTATCAAAATGGTCTGCTCGATGCAAAAGTATTCCGCGAATATCGTAATATTGATATTCTGATTGTGTCTGAATTGAATAAGCTCGTAATACTGATTGAAAATAAGGTTGATTCAAAAGAACACTCTAATCAGCTAAAGAAATATCTGGATATAGTAGAAGAAGATTTTAGCGGGAAATATGTATTTCCTGTGTTGCTTTCTTTAGATGGTCAGATGCCTTCTAATGATAAATATTATATTGCTACATATAGGGATATTATTGGAGTAGTGGAGTCAATCACAATCATGAATAATGATAGAATGCCTAGTGACATTTTTTCATTTATCCAGTTCTATGTAAGAGCTGTCAAGGAGAGGTTTGGTATGGACGCTGAATTTGTGAAATTATGCAGAGATATTTATCGTGAGCATAGAGAAGCTATCGAAAATATATATTTATATGGTAAAGGAGATAAGATTGCAGAGGCTTTTGAGCTGTTTGTTAAAGATAAGGATTTCGTAGAGTCTGGGAATAAGCCTGGTTTGTTTTACGTTATCAATAAAGATATTGCCAAAGAAATGAAAAGTAAGTGGTTTACAAATAATATAGCTGCAATTTGGTTTTCAAAGCATAAAGACGATTGCCTCCAAATAGTTCTTGAAGTTGGACCATTTATTGATGGTAATCAACGTGTAAATTTTATAAAACATGCAGAAACAAAGGGGCTAAAATTTTCAAAAGTAGCAAAGCAAGAAGATAGCATATACTCAAGAACATATTCTAAGTGGAAAAGAATTAGTGATTCAGATGGTGGCTGGGACAATGAAGAGTTAATATCTGATATTATGGCAGAATTATATGAACACGAAGATATGCAGAAAGCAATTGCAAAACTCAAGGATTCAATAGAAACTTTTGAATGGCAATAAACTAGCATTAGTAATTGTTATATTATCTCACTTTTTCACACACCTAGTTGATATTCGTCTTACGCTACGACACAGGTTGACGCACATGCCTGATAACCTCCTGTATGCAACACTGCAGGAGGTTTTTTATGAACGCATCGATTTTATCAGACTATCTTTCACCCTCAACCATCAATGAAGTGTCCAAGTTGGACAAAGAAAAGCAGGAGAAGGTCATAAACCTTTTTCTGTCGGAGAAAAAAAAGAAGAGCACAGGTATAATTCTGGCACTCTTCGGGCTTCATTACATCTATCTTGGTAAATGGCTACTTCTTTTTTTGTTCGCTATAACTTTTGGCGGAATCTATATATGGTGGATAATTGACATTTTCAGAGTCGCGGGGATGGTGCGAGAAGCCAACGATAAGCTGATGTATAAACTCATAGCCGGTATCTGATAATCGGGGCAAAAGCCCCGGTTTTCTTAACGTGAGCCTGCATTAATTTTTGCAACCTTTTTGCCAAGTTTATATATAAATTCTCTGAAATTCTGAGGGCTGATTATCTCAATATGCTCAATCCAGGGACTCAGCATCTGAAACATTTCATATTCATTGACTGCTTTAAAAGTTATCAGCAGGCTGTTTTCCCCCTCTTCAGTGTTCACTTGTCCGTCCAGAAAAGGTCTGCGTCTGAAATAGTCTGTAATAAAACCTGTAACTCGGATGGTAACTTCAGTTTTTTCTCCGTCTTCAAACCAGATAGACTTAGCATTTTTAAGCGTCTCGATCATTTTCTCGGACGGCTGAGGAGAACTCTTTCCGGTTGATTTAATATCTGAGATATATTCCAAGACATATTTCTTAAGCACCCCCGCATTTTCTGCCGCAAGATACCAGAAACCGTTATGGAAAATAATTTTATATGGAAACACAGTATAGCTTTTGCCGTATCTCGAATAATGAAATGTAATTTCATCTTCCTCCGTAATATGCTGCTCAAGCCGGATATGTGTATCGGCTATCTTGTCGTAATCAACGGATGCTATGTTGATCATGTGATGAGTGGAGTTTGTGTAGTTAGCATGAAAGATCTTTCTGGTGATTTTATCTATCATATCGGCGTTATTGCTTCCCAGAACGGTTTTGGTGTATCCGAAAACAGCAGTAAGAAAGGATAATTCAGCGCCTTTAAGTATTGTGCCGTTAAAACCGTTCTTGTCCACAAGTGAATAAGTATATCTCTCCTCGTCGTAGTGTATGAACGGGAGTGAGGCTACTTCGTTTAAATATCTCTGCGCTGTTCTTTTGCTTACCTCAAATTGTTTAGCAACCATCGTTGTTCCGATTTCTCTATTTTCACTCAGCATTTTAAAGAGTTCCAACGCAACGTATAGTTTGTTCATGTTCGCCTCAGAAGAATTTTATCAAGTTTACATCATCGAAAAAGTAAGTGCGACATAAAATGTCGCACTATGCCTGTATTTTTATAAAAAAGGAGAATGATATGTCTGAAAAGCTGCATCTGAGAATTATTAATAAGAAGATAACTAAAACATTCATGCTGAAACCGTCTGAAAAGGACAGCGAGATAAAAGAAGTGCAGATGATACTTAACACTGATGTGAAAGAATCGGCAGTACTGATTGCGATACTGATGTTCACTATGAAAAGTGACAGCAATTTGTATGCAAATGCATTCAAAGAGCAATATAAGCTCACAGATGAAGAGTACTTTGATATCTACGCAACTTTCCAGTCCCTTGATAAGAGAGGGCTGATAAGTCTTGAATCAAGCAGACACAGATCATCAGTTTTTTACCCATACGTTGAAATGTTGTTACAGCCTGCTGAAAGTATTTTAAATGGAGTTGGGCCATACCATAGTATTAATTCGTGTGACCCTTATGCATGGATTGATCGGTATGCTGCTTTGTTGCGTCAGCGTAAAGATGAAAAAATCAGTTATGAGACCTATTGTAATATTCTCAAAACGGATATTGAGCACATGGATGATTCAATACTTGCCAAGGCAGAACTCGAAAAGATGTCCGATATTGAGAAGTCCATATTTATGTATGTGATGCAGCGGTTTATAGCCAATAAAAAAAGTGCGGAATTAGATGATTATTTCAGGGATGTAATGGGTGATGACTCATCATCTGAAGATCAAAACAATGTAACAGAATCTTCATTGCCTCTATTTGAATCAGGTTTGATACATAAAAGTACAATAGTCAAAAATTATGATGAGAAGGAAGTGGCTCTTTTTCCTTCAGTGAAGGCACAATCAATTTATTTCGGCGAGAAGTTTGTTAGAAATAAGTATGTGAATGTTGATTTTTCTAATATTAATTCAATTTTCGGATATTTTGATAAACTGCAGGAGAGTTTGAACGACAGCATTTGTCCTGCTGCCTACTTTGAAGAGCTAAAAAGTCTTACATGGATGATAGACGATAAGCTGCCGATCAAGAATTATATCAAAAAACTCAGTGATGACGAAATAAATATTCTCTTTTTCTGCATTAACGAATATCTCAATTCTGAAAGCGGAGCCAACCTGTCTGATATTCTTGATAATTCATACGAAATGAAAGCGGATATTAAACGCATTTCTGACAAAATAGAAAACGATGAGATGAAGTTTTTAAAAGATGGAACTGTCGAGAAAGAGATGGAAAAGAGCTTCTTTAGCAGTTATTTGCAATTAACTCTCACATCAAAAGGGATCAGAAAGCTCTTGCAAATCAATCCGGTAATAAAAATGGGAGAAAATGCAATGGTGTCAGTTGTTAGAACTCCAAGAAAGGGAAACAGTCTGTATTTTTCCGGAGAGTTGAAGGCTGAAATTGAAGTTCTTACCAATGCTCTGTATGCTCAGAGGTATAAATCATTGGTGAGCAGTTTGAATAAAAAAGGTTTTAGTCATGGATTCGTGTGCCTTTTATATGGCGCTCCTGGAACAGGCAAAACAGCTGTATGTAAAGAAATTGCCCGTATTACAAAAAGAGACATAGTTCAGGTGGATATTTCCAGAATAAGGGATATGTATGTCGGTGAAAGCGAAAAAAGACTGAAGAAAGTGTTTAGTGAGTATTATGCGCTCAAGTACCAGATGAAAAATACGCCAATTCTTCTTTTTAACGAAGCAGATGCTCTGATTGGTAGGAGGATTGATGTTGTAAAAAGCGTTGACCAGATGAATAACAGTATGCAGAACATTCTGCTCGAAGAGCTGGAAAAGTTTGACGGTATTTTTATGGCGACAACGAACCTTGTTGACAATCTTGATGATGCGTTTTCCAGAAGGTTTTTATACAAGATTAACTTCAAAAATCCTGATGCCGAAGTACGAAAGCAGATATGGAAGAAATATCTGCCCGAGATAGATGACGTCACTCTTGAGCATCTCTCATCAAAAGAACTTTCAGGCGGTCAGATTGAAAATATCGCAAAGAAATATCATGTTGAGACAGCTATCAGAACAGGACAGGATATTTCCTTAAACGAAATAATACACACGGAAATGAACTTTAAAAAGAGAGAAAATATTATTGGTTTCACTGGATAAAGTTATTTGTTAATTTTAACTGAGGTTATACAATTATATCCGTTCGAATTTCGAAGAAGTGAAAAAATTCGTAAACGCCTTCGTTATTTTGGCGGATTTAAGGTTAAAACGGCAGTAGCGTTGGTTTACTTGGTTGTAGCAACATGCTATAATCTGGAAATAACCACATATATCAATTGAAGGTAGAGAATGTCTGATACTTTAAATATATTTTTTAATAGTTTCCCGTTAAAATATTGCAGTTCTCAAATTGACATTTTTTCAGGTTTCTTTGAAAAATTTCCGATTTCCAGACCCAAGAAGAAGGCAGGATTTGATTATGATTTTTTTAATGCTGTTGAGCCTAAGATAGCAATAGACAAACATAATTTTTCAATAAATCCCCCGCAGATCAATATATTTGAAGGTATGAACCTTGGGCATAATGAAGTTAGACACTGTTCAGTTTTAGCATGGTTTATGAATCCACGGGGAAATCATTGCCAAGGTAGTTTATTCGTTCAGGTATTTTTTAAATATTATAAACTTGATAACTTACTAGATCTAATTGCTGATGGGAGTTTTTCTGTTACTACTGAAGATATTTATTCAGATAACGGTAGAGTTGATATTAATATTTTTGGTAAAAATTTCTGGATTATCGTAGAAGCTAAAATCAATGCTGATGAACAAGATAGTCAGATCGCAAGATATAATGAAATTATAAACTCAAATCACACGATTTATAATATTAAAAAAGAAAACTGCATGATAGTTTTTTTGACTTTAAGCGGATATAAACCAAAATCGGGAGATGCTACCCTGTGTATTTCATGGAGTGATATTAATCGAATTTTAGTTGATTTTGCCAGAGAATGCAAAAGTGATTATGTTGCAAATATCGCCAATCAATATGCAGAATTTATAAAAAATAATCTTTGAGGTTGTTATGGCTATTACTGAAACAACAAAATTTTTAATTGAAAATATTCAAAAGTCATATGAAATATACGCAGCGATAACTCGCATGGATGATGAAATATTTACTAAAATTGATAACGAGATCCGTCGCAGTATCAAAGATTGGTGCGGATCAGACTGGATTACACCTAACTTTGAATCACTACAGAAGGACTGGGCTATAAATTTTCTGCATCCTGACTGGGTCATAAATTCTGGAGATAAAAAAGAACGCTCGTTGATTTGGCCATACATGGGAATTGGCGGTGATAATCCTATCTGGAAGTTTTTTGGTGTAAATGATGAAAACAATGAAAATGAAGTGTGTTTCTCTGTCACTTTTGATGATTTACTGAAGCAATTTCCAAACTATAAAGCCATTCTAAACGAATTTGACGAAAGAAATAGTGAACGGCTGACAACAAGCGGTTTTATAAAAACAAACAGATTCTCTGATAGGTACTATAAGAATATTTTCTTTGATTCAACAGCAGTTCTCAAAGGTTTTATTGAGGAAGACTGGGAAGATGCATTAAAACCAATAAAATCTATTTTAGATGTATTAAAAGAATTGGATGTTGATTTTTTGAAATCGTATACAGAAAAATGTCGGAACACTTAAAAATTAACATAAACTTTTTGAAATTATGAAGCAGCAGTTCATGTGCGTTATACTTGGACTCGACAATTTCGTCGTGTGCGTACTGATCGTTTGGGCATAAATGCAACAAAGCACAAAGTCTTTTTTTCAATTTTGTTGGCATGCTTTAGCATATTAATAATTAACATTTTTTACTTAGAGGTTGCTCGGATGACAAATAAGCCGCGCTATCTTACGAAATCCAGATTTAAAATTGGGCATGATTGCCCGACTAAGTTGTTTTACACTGGAAAAGATGAATATTTTAACTCCAGTCTTGATGACCCTTTCATGGCAGCTCTGGCGGAGGGCGGATTTCAGGTTGGTGAGCTGGCAAAATGCTATCACCCAGATGGACATGATATAAAAACGCTGGATTATGACGAAGCATTATATCAGACAAATGAGCTTTTGAACAAAAGAAGCGTGATTATCTATGAAGCCGCTATCAAATACAAAAACCTGTTTATTCGAGCCGATATTCTGGTGAAAAAAGGAGAACAGATTGAGCTTATTGAAGTAAAAGCCAAGTCTTTTGATAGCAGCGAAGAGAATCCATTTTTCACAAAAAAGGGTGAGATTTCTTTTTCATGGGAAGAGTATCTGATTGATATAGCATTCCAGAAGTATGTAATGGAAAAAGCTTTTCCTCAATGGTCTGTTTCGGCATATCTTATGTTGGCTGATAAAAATACTAAGTCACCATCAAGCGGCATGAATCAGAAATTTAGAATAGTAAAAGATGAACAAGGGCGCAAAAGTACCAGAATTGTAACGCCTCTGACCAAAAGAGAGTTGGATAAACAAATACTTCGTAAAGTATCGGTTGATGAGGCCATAGAACAGATTCGTGGCGGAAGATTTACGGAAGAAGGGCTGACATTTCGCCAATATATAAATTGGCTCGCGGAAAACTATAAAAATGATGTAAAAATAGAGTCACGCATTTCAAAAAACTGCGGAGCATGCGAATTTAACCCTTCTGTCGAAATAGAAGCACAGGGATATAAGAGCGGATTTAAAGAGTGCTGGAAAAATCGGCTTAAATGGAAAGATAAAGATTTTGACGATGCCCTGATATTCGAGCTATGGAATTTCAGAGGGAAAGATAAACTGATTGCAGAAGGTACATATAAGCTGAAAGACATCTCTGAAGATGTCATCGCTCCTGCACCTGATAAGAAACCTGGATTGTCGCCAAGAGAGAGACAGTGGATGCAGGTTGAGAAATATGCAAAAAATGACAACAGTATCTACTTTGATAATGATGGTTTTGCCAATGAAATGTCAGAATGGAAATATCCGCTTAACTTTATAGATTTTGAAACTTCAGCCGTTGCGATACCCTTTAATCAGGGCCGAAGACCCTATGAAGGCATAGCTTTTCAGTTTTCTCATCATACCATCAACAAAGACGGCACTGTTGAGCATAAAAGCCAGTATCTTAATACAGAGCCGGGAGTGTTCCCGAACTATGATTTTCTGAGGAAACTTAAGTCTGCCTTAGAAGCAAATAAAGGCACCATATTCCGCTATTCAAACCACGAGAATTCCTATCTTAATATGATTTACAGGCAGCTAACGGAGGATAAATCGGCCGTTATTGACAAAGATGACCTTAAAAGTTTTATAAAATCCATAACCAAGTCAACTGGCGATAGCGTTGAAACATGGCATGGCGAGCGGTGTATGGTCGACCAGTGGGAGCTTGTGAAAAGATATTTTTATGCTCCGGATACACACGGTTCAAATTCTATAAAATATGTGTTGCCTGCGATGCTAAATGCCTCAGCATTCTTACAAGAAAAATACTCTAAACCTCTGTATGGAGCGAAAGGCGGCATAAAAAGCCTCAATTTCAAGGATTGGACATGGGTACAGTTAGAAGATGGCAGAGTAAAAGACCCCTACAAACTATTACCAAAGATGTTTGAAGATGTCTCTGAAAAGGATTTTGCTATATTAAGCGAAGAGGACGAAATAAGAAACGGCGGAGCTGCGCTTACTGCTTATGCTAAAATGCAGTTTACTGATATGTCTGATGTTGAAAGACGTGAACTTCAGAAAGCTCTTTTCAAATATTGTGAGCTTGATACCCTAGCCATGGTTATGATTCATGAGGGCTGGGTGGATATGCTAAGGAAATGAGAATGACAAGCATGAAAAACTCCAAATGTAAATTATGCGGCACTGAGTTGGTTTTTATTACCAAAAAGACATACGAAAAGATTGTTGATGAGATTAAGCCGTCTTTTAAATCAATTTCAAAAGAAAAAGACGGTATTTTTTCTCTATGCCCACAATGCGACAGCTATGCTCTTGGAGCAGAACTTGAGGCGGGTTATCCGCTTTTTGATTGTGATGGCATTAAGAACAGGATTGAAAATCTTCATTCATCTGACGAACACAAACTGAAAGACATGCTGAGAGATGGTTTGGATATTGTTTTCTGCGGAACTGCCGCAGGCAACAAGTCAGCAGAGAGCAATTCCTATTACGCAGGCAGCTCAAATTCATTCTGGAAGGTATTAATGCAGGTTGGGCTGACAAAAGAAGAAATAATGCCGGAAAATTATGCTGAATTGCTTGAATACAATATTGGTTTTACAGATATTAATAAGTCCGAATCCGGAATGGATAAAGATGTAGATTTAGGTGATGATACCGATATTGCTATACTTAAATACAAAATCTTAAAATATGCTCCAAAAATTCTGGCTTTTACAAGCAAAGAGGCGGCAAAAATGTTTTTCCAGAGCAAAAATCTGCAGTATGGATTGCAAACACTTGAAATAGGCAGAACAAAGCTCTATATATGCCCGTCAACAAGTGGTGCCGCCAGAAGATATTTCGATATTAAATACTGGTCTGAACTTAATGATTTAGTTTAGAGTACACAACACTATTGCCGCAGTACACCTTGGTGTCCGTTGCAGATATTTTCATTATCGCAAGAAAGCCTGATGGCTCGCAGGTCGCATCAATCTCGGCTTTGGTCTTTTCGGCGTTAATTTTAATGCAGTTTTCAAGAACATTATCCGGAATCTCCAGAGATATTGTTTTTCCATTAAAATTGATACTTTTACATGGCTTCTTATGTGTGTCTCCGGCTTCAAACTCATATTCGTAATTGCCTATCATTAGGCTCAATTCAGATCCGAATATCCATTCCGAAAACCATAAACTGAACTCATTAATGCCTGAGTTTATAAGCTCCTCAACATGGTTTACGTCTTTTGGCAGAATACAAAATAATGTCGAACTCAAGACTATCTCCTTAAAATTTATATTTAGTTTTGAATCGCCTGATTATATCAGTCATGTAATAGTCCAGTTTGCTTTCGGCATATCTGATAAGGTCTAACGGCAGACCGCCATAGTAAGCCTCAGCAATGCTCCCTGCTATGCAGGCGATAGTGTCGGAGTCACCGCCTATAGAAACAGCCTTCCGCACAGCATCTTCATAGCTAGCGGACTCCAGGAATGCGACAATAGCTTGCGGTACACTACCCTGACAAGTTTCATTGAATTCATAGCTTTGTCTAATATCCGAAAGTGAAAAGGACAGGTCGTAACTGAAATTGTCGCAAATATATCTTTTTATGTCCGACTTAATAACGCCTGTCCTCGCCATGTAAACCGCTGCTGCGACAGACTGTGCGCCTTTTATCCCCTCGGGGTGGTTATGTGTTGCCTCTGCGCTCCTTTCAGCTTCTGTCAGGACATCATCAAGGTTGTTATGACAATATGCAACGGGGCTGACCCTCATAGCAGAGCCGTTTCCAAATGAGTTGTAAGCAGGTGCATCATCTTTTGAGAGCCAATCTTTAAACCTTCCTCCATAGCCTCTGTTTGGATATATTCTTCCGAATTTTCTGTATGTTTCTGCATAGTCTTTGTCATACAAAAGAGCATAAGCTGTTGCCACCGTCAAAACCGAGTCATCCGTAAATCTTGCTTCATGACTGATTAAAGGAAAATCGGTGGATTTAATATTTTTGAACTCATATATGGAACCTATGATATCACCAAGAATTGCACCGTACATAGCGACCTCGTTAGTATTTATTTTTAATTTACACAAGAGATGCGACAGATACTGTCGCATAGAACAACTATTTCTAACTTAGAGGTGGTCATGGAAAAAACTAAACGGATATTTCCGGAAATTAGCAAAGAAGAAGAGAGCTGTCTGACCGAAGGTCTTTCAGTAATATGGATGGAAGAGAATATTCCCTATTTCAATGAAAAGGATATGAGTATACTTGTCCAGAGGCTCTTTGAACAGGGTTTTGAGGTCTATGGGATTGAATGCTTCAGTATGAAAGATTTTGGTTATTTCAAAGCGTATGTGCAGGAACTTTTTATGGATGATTTCAACATTGGAATAAAAGAATGGCATATTAAGGCTTTCAACAAAATCGTTGAAGATTACGCAAAGCTGGTCGCGGTAGAAGAACCTGATAATCCTCCTGTATATAATATTTCTTTTGGAAAGCAAAAATGAAAACGATTAAAAAGAGAGTCGGAATACTTACTGGTGCAGGCATAAGTGCTGAAAGCGGCTTAGCGACTTTTAGAGATAATCATGGGCTTTGGGAAAATTACAATGTAGAGGATGTTGCTACTCCGCAAGGCTGGCAAAAAGACATTGGTCTAGTTTTAGAGTTCTATAACAAAAGAAGAGAAGAAGTGATGTCGGCAGAACCAAATGCAGCACATATTGCCATTGCAGAGCTTGAACATCATTTTGACGTTAGCGTTATCACTCAGAATGTGGATGACCTTCATGAAAGAGCCGACTCGAAAAATGTGCTGCATGTGCATGGCGAGATTATGAAGTCCAGAAGCACGGGTACTGGAAAAATCTATCCGACTATAAATGGTCTCATAAATAAAGGAGACACATGCGAAGAGGGTTATCAATTAAGACCTCATGTTGTGTGGTTTGGAGAGGATATTTTTTATAATGCTGAAGTGATTAGCATTATAAAACAAACAGATATAGTGCTGGTTATAGGTACGTCATTGTCAGTTCATCCATTTTCATCACTTCTTGAGAAGGCAAGATATAGAGCCGTAAAAATTATTATTAATAAAGACCTGCCAGAAAAGCTACCTCGAGGCTACAAGTTTATAGATGGCAATGCGGCTGACTTGGTTCCAATAATCTGTAGAAAAATAATTAATGGTGCACTTGGTTGCTAGCGATGAAGAATAGTATTGAAGACTCTGCAAAAAAGCAGACCCAAACAGGATTTCTTGCCCTACATGCTGATGCTGATGACAAAGAGAGATGGTACTAATCTAACGGCACTTTTTTATAAAATATTCTGCTATCTGTTCGTAGATTTTGGTTGGGTAGTCTTTTGGCAAAGATATTGAGTGAATAATTTTTTCAGCTGATGCCAAAGTTTCGTCAATAATGTTTGCCATTTCTTTCTCCGGAAATCCGCACAGTTTAGCGGTTGAAATCCAGTGCCTACGCTGGATTTTATCCCAGTTATAATGCTTTGAATTACCCCTTACGGACATCGCCATCTTGGTCTTTTGGGCAGAGAGCTGTTTCTCTGCGAGTAAAGGATATGCAGAAAGAACATCATAAAGTGGAGTCATTCTGTATTTGTCACCCGCACTCAGAAAGATGCTGAAATTCTTTCCGTGACCGTCGATTGCTCCCAAAAGCCAGAAGATAAAGACGCTTTTCATGAATGTCCTGCGGTCGCTCATGCTGTCTTCAGAACCCTGCAGAATTTTCATAATCTGCTCCATTCCTGGACCGCCGTCACTTTCATATTTTATTGCCGGAGAGATGCCCAAGGCTTGACACATGTCCTCCTGCGGCAAACGGATTATCCATGTACCATCTTCTGCCAGCTTTCTATCGAATCGCTCAACAACGAGTGCTTTACTATCTCCAAAAGTCATTATCTGCATATTTGCGACGGGAAGCCCGAATCCTTTAATGATTTCACCGCACAGCCATTCATTTTCAATGCTTGAGGTCATGTCAAATTTATTATTGACCACTCCCATTGGTAGTTTGAAGATATGACTTGTTGGCGTTGCGCCGACGGGTCTGCACCATTCGCCGTTGTGCATTAATAGAGCAGTCTTTTCCTGCGCTCCGGCTATGGAAATTCTGAAATCATTGTCTTCCTGCATGCCAAGTGGAGAGGCTTGATAATCTGTCAAAATCTGTGAAATCTGAATATCATCGAGAGGCTCGGCTTTGATTGTTTTCATGTCTGTTGGTTTTGCGCCTTCCGGCAATAGCTGAATTGCACCGATGCAGTCTCTGCCTATCTCAGACAAAAGGTCGAAACTGTTTGTTGAATCAGCTTTGAATCGCTTTTGAATCCGTCTTTTTATGTTCTCGTTGTCAGGCAGGAGGTTATCGAAATAGTTTGCGACCTTTTCACCTCTGTGTGACTTCGTAATAACTGGGAGTGACAGGGAAATTGATCTTCCGGATGCCATCCATTCATCGGAATAGACAACCTCCATAGCTCCCGTGGAAGGTCTGTTTAGGCTCCCTACATAAAAACCATTCATGTGAATTTCAAGCGTTTTAGAGAGTTTCTTTCTGCCCATTACCAAGTATCCTTGTTAGGCTGCTGGGGCTGAATGAAAATGTCTAATTTCAGAACAGAAGCTAATTTCAGCAGAGTTTCCATGCGTACATTGGTTTCGCCTGTTTCGATATCGGATATAGTCGGTTGTGCCACACCTGTCATATCGGCAAGATCCTTTTGGGTCAAATGGTTCTCTGTTCTTGCTCTTTTTATGGTTTGTCCCAGAATGTTAAGTGAGTATATCCTCTGCTGTTCCATGTGTTCCTCTCTATAGTCTAAAGCATATAAAATGCAAAAATATCGTAAAGACTATAAATATAAAATATCAGCTTTTGGGTATAAGTCAATAGGCGTGAATTATATTGATAAGACTATAAATGCAATTTATGCGCTTTTACGTATATTTCAGTTTAGAAATTGAAAAAAAAAATCCGCTGTTGAACATATATTTATATGATTTACAAGGGGTTTGTATCGATAAAAATTAAAGGCTTTAGGCACACGCCAAAAAGTGACCTCTGTATGTTGCTGATAAACTAGATGTTTAAAATTTATTGGCGGAGGTGGACAGGAATCGAACCTGCCTGACGCGCAAGCGCGTCACAATCGGTTTTGAAGACCGCGGGGGACACCAGCACCCCATACACCTCCGGTTTGTCAGACTGTAAGATTCATTATCCTGTGGGCAAGTTTGCCCATCTCTTCAAATCCGTTGTATTCCTCATGCTGACGGTCAAATTTCAGCCCGTCGTCCTTTTTTCTGGGGATGATATGCAGGTGGGAGTGGAAAACCTCCTGTCCGGAGTCTGCCCCGTTGTTCTGAATAACGTTTATGCCGGATGCGCCTGTAGCTTCTTTAACGGCAGAGGCGACCCTTGCCGTAACCTGATAGATAGCCTGTGCCTCTTCTTCCGGAGTGTCAAATAAATTTTCGAAATGCTTTTTCGGCACTATGAGAGTGTGTCCTTTCCGGATTGGTCTGATATCCAGAAAGGCGATGAAAAGGTCATCCTCATACACCTTGCTGCATGGGATCTCTCCACTGATTATTTTACAGAATATGCAGTCCATAAAGCACCTCGCTGAATTTTCATATATTCTAGCATTTTGCTGAGTGAAAACAAGTTTTAAGTATTTTGAATATGCTCTCAGTTTTCACATCTTAACGTAGCGTTTCCATGTCGGTTAAATTTAGGTAAAATCCTACAAAAAATCAGTAGATTCTTTTATCTCTTTATTCAGAAACACATATGCAAATATTTATTTTATTCAGAAAATTTATTGTTTGAAATATTCATCCGGTCTGAACATGAAAAAAACTTTCATACTTTTTAAAAAGACGTAATCAGTCCTTATAGGCATATGCCCCTCCAAAACAGCCTTACATAAGAACATTCAGATATCTAAATCTATGGAATAACAGGAGTTAACCGTATTGGGCATATGCCAAGTTTTGTTGACTGTAAGATTTTCGTATGCTTGAATTTGAACAAGCATATAAATCCGGGCGGGGGTCAGTTGCGTGAACCTTCGCCCTGAGTGGTTCGTAACTAAAAGCGTGATCAGGACATTTTGTATCCGGCTGAACTTGAACAAAACCAGTAACACGTATGGGCATTTGCCTGAATTGGAGGATTTTATGAAGCACTCTTTATTGAGAAAGTACCGCTTTCTTGCGGTAGCTGCTGTCATTGCCTTTTCGCTGGCGGTACTGACAGCATGTGGCGGAGGTGGCGGCTCGGTAGACACCTCTGTTGAAAACAACCCCCCCCTTTATTCCTGGTGGAAAGGTTATGACCAGAAGGCTGACACAAACGTCAGCGTGGCAACTCTTGACGAGTGGATAGCAAACGGATTTAAAACCGGAACCGGTGAACCCGTTGTTATCATTGACATCAGCTCAACTTTCGGCACAGATGAAACGATTCCCGGATCTTTTAAAGGGGCTGATATCGGCTATTCTAACAACCAAGTAAGGGACGAAGGTCCTCTTAAAGCGTCAGAATCTGCTAACACTACGGCTTCACAGATGGTTCTTTCCGGAGAAACAGTTGACGGCATCCTTGCAAAAACAGGTGCAAATGAGAAAACAGTGATTGTTTTTGCTCAGAAAACAGGAATAAACACTGCTCTTGCCCGCATTTGGCAGATGTTCTACTACTGGGGATTTCCGGAATCAAAACTTAAAATACTTGATGGAAAAGTCGCTGATGTAGCGACTGCTGCGATAGCTCTTAACTATTCAGCGCCCAAAACAGGAACTTTTTCTGTTAAAAAACTCCCTCAGCTCCATTTTGCTGCCAGAGTATCCCTTGCGGAAGTTCTTCAGTCGCTTGAAGACGATTCCGCTATAATCTGGGATTCATGGGGAAGCCACAGCAGTGGTTTCAGCAAGATATCAAAAAACAGATTTTTCTACAGCCAGGGCAACCTGTACACTGACGGAACCTTTAAGGATCCCAATGATGTTCTTGATGCAATCCTTACCGCAATGATAGACCCGGTAAACGGTCTTAACACTGCGGAAGGTTTTGGAAAGGTTCTTGCCACAGGTACGGACGAAGAGAAAAAGGCTGCTGCGCTTAATCTGCTTAAAACCAAAAAGATAATCACTCATTGCCAGGCCGGTAATGCTGCTGCCCCTGCATACTATTTTGCAAAAGAACTGCTTCCGAAAGTAACAGGAAATGATAACGCCGCAATGTTCGACGGTTCATGGGCACAGTGGGTTGTATACACAGATAAAAGCCCCATGGCTGCTGCTTATGCTCAGAGTAAATTTGGAAGCCTGAACACATCAGCCTATACAGAATATGTCGGCACAGATGCTCAGTTCCTTGGTTATGCGGCTAAATTCTGGTGCAGAGAAGCCCCTGTGGCGGGTGTCTGCAACAGCCCCGTAACTGTTGATATGGACTATGACGGCGACGGCAGAGATCTGTATCATGAAGACAAAGAATATCTTGAAAAACGCAGCTCAGGCAGCTCAGACGAATCTGTCACCAACGTTGGTGGCGGCGGCGGCTGCTGATTAAAACCGGAGAGTAATTATGTTTAAGACAAAAATATTAACAGTACTTATGCTGATGCTTATGTGCGCGGGCAGCGCCTTCGCCTTCAAGCCGATTGATCTTGGCGACGGAAAATATCTGCAATTCTTCTATGACGCACAGTTCGGGTACACAGGAAGAAACACAGGCAGCGGTGACACAGGCGAGGATGACACCAACGAGTTCAACTTCAGAAGGAACAGAATCGGTTTCATCGGAACATATAACGATCAGCTGAGCTTTTATGTTCAGACAGAGTATGTTGAGGACAAAAACATCAACCCTCTGTACGTTGACATATCTGACGACGACAGCCAGAACTTCTATCTTCTGGACGCCCAGATCAGATACACTCCCTATGAGAACTTCGACATCGTGCTTGGTAAGTTCAAACACTCACTCACAAGGGAAAACCTTGAAGGATGTTTCAACCCTCTGACACTCGATCGTTCGTTCTTTGTATACGCGCCCTTTAAAACAAGCCGTGACAAAGGTATCGGAGCGCGTGGCGAATTTCTTGACGATATGATACAGGTAAGAGGCGAAATTCAGGAAGGTCGTACAGGCGATGCTTCTGAAGGTTCACCCGATCCCGGTTCAAACCTCCGCTATACCGGTCGTGTTCACTTCTCTTTCTTTGACAAAGAGTCCGGTTATGGCTACAAAGGTACATATTTCGGTAAGAAAACAGTACTGACAGCGGGCGCCTCATATCAGTATGAAGCTGATGCGGTATACGCTGACGTGGACAACCTTGAAGATGCGAAAGACTACAAAGCATATTCATATGATATCTTCGGTGAACTCCCCACAAAAGCCGGTGTGTTTACACTGTCTGCCGCATATCTTGATGTAGATTTCGACGACGCATACAAAAGCGCAGATTCAGACGTTAACTCATACGGTCTGAACGGTCAGCGCGACGGTTACTATGTTAAAGCCGGCTACATGCTTCCCTTTAACGTAGGTCCCGGTAAAGTACAGTTCTTCGGACGTTACGATTCTTTCGACTTCGCAAAACTTAACGGTTACGAAGACAACTCCGTAGATTTCATGGCTGCGGGCGTTAACTACTACATTGATGAAGACAAAATTAAACTGACTGCTCAGTATTCAAAAACAGACTTCGACAAAGAGGTCGGTTCGGATACTAACTCACAGGATTTCGATACTGTAGAACTGTATATGCAGGTCAGATTCTAATTGAAAACAAGCAAAAGGAGATGGAATTATGAAAAAGAAACTCGGAATTATCGTGCTGGCAGTGATGGTTGTTACAGCGGGAATAGCGATTGCTGCGGCTAAATCCTCCAAAGGTAAGGTTACAAGCGTTGACGGAACTAACATCACCATTAAGCTGGACAGCGCAATTGATGTTAAGGCTGGCGACGCAGTGAAGGTGGAAGCTGTCGGCGGCAAACCCGGCTTCAAACTTCAAGGCTGTTGATCTATTTTCGGCGGGGCTTTATGCCCCGCTTTATTTTCCATTCAATTTCTCATATAATCAAAAAAAACTTTGGTGGGTAGATGCTTAAATACATAATTGCAGGAATTGCTTTAACAGTTTGCGTTGCGGCGTTTGTGTATTTCGGGTTCTATCATACAGGTAAGACAGTTGTCGGTTGTATGTCCGAAAACTGCCATGCCGGAATAGAATATCCTTCGAAAAATCATGAGATCCCATGCGAACAGTGCCACGGCGGCGACCCGAAGGCTGTGGACAAGACTGTTGCTCACGCGAACATGCTTGGGGGGCGCAATCCCGGCGATCCTTCCGTCTGGGACAAGACCTGCGGGCAGTGTCACCAGTACCAGCTTGAACGGGTTTCGAGAACGCTTATGTATACCGCCACAGGGATGATAAAAAACTCTCAGCAGGCATGGGACGATTATAAGGGCAAATTGTACAGCACCCACGGTGCGGATGGGTTCGACGCGGAGGGGAATCCTCAGAAAAGACCGTCCGTTGCGGAGCTTGAGGAGCTTTCCGGCGAGCTTTACAGAAAATTCTGTGCTGCCTGCCACGTCGGTTACGATAAACTGGAGGGCTACCGCGCCCACCACTCTTCCGGCTGTTCCGCCTGCCATTTCAACCACTCTGTTGAGGGTACGTACAAAGGCGGCGACAAGAGTATCCACGGCAAAGGACCCTACCCTGAGAAACACGAGATATCCGCCCTCCCCTCAAACGACGTCTGCCTCACATGCCACAACAGAAGCGGGCGCATCGCTTTGTCATACGAGGGCTTTTACGATGGCAACAACTCACTTGTGCCCACGAAAGACGGCTATCCCGGACCGGATCTTATAGACGGTGTGCGAAACGTCCGCCACATGCAGGCGGATATCCACTTCGATTTCGGTATGGAGTGCATCGACTGCCACACCTCCGCGGACATGATGGGCGACGGATATATGTACGAGAACATGTACATGCAGATAGAGACCGCCTGCGAGGACTGCCACGGCACGGAAAAAGAGCTTCCCAAAACGCAGAAGGTTACGAAGGAGAACAGCAGACCTGTCCGCGAATCGCAGAACTATGCGTTCAGGGTTAATTACGGCGATGAGATGGTGCTCACCTCCAAAGGGCGCATGTATTCCAACGTGCGCAAAGAGAACGGCAAATATTATCTGTATACCAAGCGCGAGGGCAAGCGCATAGAGATAAAGACGGTTAAGGGCAAGGACAACCACGGTGTTTACGGTCACGACCGGATGGAGTGTTACACATGCCACTCAAATACCGTTGTCCAGTGCTATGGCTGCCACACTTCATACGACAAGAGCGAGAAGATGACCGACCTTATAAAGGGGGAGGACACCTTCGGTGCATTCAGTGAAAAAGAGGATTTCCGCACCCTGTTCCCCTTCCCTCTGGGTGTTAATCAGCGCGGGAGGATATCCCCTGTAACCCCAGGCTGTCAGACTTTTCTGACAGTTATGGACGAAAAGGGCGAGATGGTTATGGACGATTACGTCTTCAACTACAGAGGCGAAAAGAATTTCAAATTTGCACCGTTTTACAGCCACAACACGGGTAAAAAGGCGGTAAGCTGCGAGACGTGCCATGGCAAACTAGCGTTCGCGGGTTATGGGCAGGGACTTGTTTCCGTTAGTAAAAAGAACATCAACAGCGCGTATCTGTGCGATAAGTGCGATAAACCGCTGGATTCGCTGTACAGCATAAAGGGCGGCAAACAGGATGTTATATCCGATGTTGTCCGCGACCATTCAAGGATATTGAACAACAATGAGCTGGCTTCCATGGTTCGTGCGAACCAGTGCATTGTGTGCCACGAAAAAGGAGAAGGCAGGATATATGGCAAGAAGTTTTCATACGACAGTGTTCTTTCTGACCCTATGCATAAGCCTCTGCTTGACTGAAAGCGGCTTTGCACTGGAAAAAAGCGATAAAAACTGCGCCGCCTGCCACAAAGAGCGGGTTACTGGAGTGCACGCAAAACAGAAGTGCGAAACCTGCCATGCGCCCAATAAAGAGCATTTTGATAAAGCTGCGGACTTCTCCGTTTCGGCTAAGGGATGTCTTAACTGTCATAAGGAATACTCAGGAATACTGAAAAATCCGATGGCACACAGGAGCGCTGAAAAGGCTTATGTGGAAAAGACATACGGACGTGTTGACGGACAGTTCTGGAACAAGAACTGTCAGAACTGCCATGTGCAGAGCTGTATGAACTGTCACGACGGCGGAAACCCGCACGCTATAAAGAAACCTTCGACAGACAACTGTCAGGAGTGCCACAGGGATTATTATACAGGCATAGAATACAGCGGATACGGACAGCGTGAAGACCATGAACGCTATTCAAGGGGTAAGGAGCATAAAGGCGGTAAATACGCCTCCATGCTGCCGGACGTGCATCATACAAAGGGTATGACATGCGGCGAATGTCACTCCATGAAGAGCCTTGCGGAGGGCAGAACGTTTTCAAAAACCTGCACCGACTGCCATGTTATGAACAAAAATTCGTCCGTGGAACACTCAATACTTGAGCACAGCCGCATGGAATGTTACACATGCCACTCAGCATGGGCTAATCAGGAGTACGGCACCTTCTGGATATATTTGCAGAATACTAAATTTGCGGAATATTTCAGATGGGTAAAGCGCCCTCACCTCGATTATGCAAAGAGCAGCCACACCAAGCAGTACGCGGATTTCCCCATAGGTGTGAACGCGCGGAAGAAGTATTCACCCCTGCGCCCGCAGTATATTGCGCTTGTCACCCATATCAAAGACGACAAGGTTGTCGGCAGGGACAACGAGATGCTTTCGGCTGATTTCAGGGCTGTTTTTCCCCACACAGTAAGGCGGGAAACAGTGATGTGCGAGAGCTGCCACGCGGACGCGCGCAGGCTCATGCGGGAGCGGAAAGAGGACAGGCTCTATCTGACCGATAAGGATGGTTTGCCGTTTGAGAGTTTTTATAACTTCAATGGGTTCAAGGTTGTGAATGGTCGATTTATAAATGATTCTGAATACAAAAGAATTGTGAACAAAAATAAGGAATATAAGAAAGCGTCCATGAAAAAATGGCGTCAGGTGACGGACGTTGTTGAAAGTGCAGGGAAATAGGTTTCCAGAGCATTTTTCATATGAGATGGAATATTTCATAGAGCAATGAGATCGCCGCGTCGCTATATTCGACAATTAATTGAAAGTAGACTCATTCAGCCTTCGGCTAGTGCTCCTCGCGAAGACGGAGGAAGACCACGTCTCTGCGAACCCCATAGGGGTGAAGCAGTCTCGTCTTTTATATGTACGACAATAACATATGCAAAATGCTCTAATACAGCGGTGCGGCGGTAATATATTGCACTGAGAATTCTATGTGGTTCAGATTGCTTCGTCAACCTGCGGTTTCCTCGCAAAGACGTGACTTTTATTCTGTCTTCGCGAGGGCTTTATGCCCGAAGCGATCTCATCTTTAATTAAAAGCATCATCAAATATACGATACGACATTGTAATTATAAATAAACGATGTTGTTATTGAAAAAACAAATACAATACTTCAGAGTCTGATATCTTCTAATTCTTTTATATTTCGATTTAATTCAAAGTAAAATTGTATACAGTATTTTTACTTCATGTTCTTTACTTATAACTATTGACAAATCCACTGGTATGTTTATTATTGTATTTAGTTCAAGCAAGATACAGATGTCCCTCATCACGCAAAAATCAAGAGGGACACAAGATGAAAAGCAAAATCTCCCGCAGGCGGTTTATACAGGGAACCCTTGCCGCTGGTGCGGCGGCGGCGACTCTGCCGTCACTCAGTCTTGTCGCAGGAGAGGTTGAGCACTCTACCCCATCCGGAATTACATACACCCAGAACTGGTGCGAGATGTGTTTCTGGAAGTGCGGCCTCACGGCGAAGGTTGTCGATGGGAAAGTAGCGAAACTGGAAGGTCAGAAGGACTGCCCCAGCAACTTCGGAAAACTTTGCGCAAAGGGCAACTCCGGCGTTTTCCAGCTTTACGACCCCGACAGATTACAAAAGCCTCTCATCCGCACGGGTGAAAGAGGGTCTGGTCAGTTCAAAGAAGTCTCATGGGATGAGGCAATTAAGTACATCGCCGAAAAAGCGAACGGACTTAAAGCCAAGTATGGTCCTGAGACCTTCACTCTTTTTGCCCACGGTTCCGGCGAGCACTCTTTTGTCGATCTTATCCATATAATGGGTTCTCCCAATATATGCATTCCCTCATACTCCCAGTGTACTGGAAGCAGGGATATCGGCTGGGCGCTTACATACGGAAAACCGGTCGGAGGCAAGGAGCCTGTGGATTCCGAGAACGCAAAATGCATTATGCTCCTCGGGCGTAACATAGCGGAGGCACTCCACGTAGGCGAGCTTCAGGATTTCATAAACGGCTGTGCAAACGGCGCTTATGTTATCTATGTTGACCCCAGATACAGCAAAACCGCTGCAAAATCCAATAAGTATATGATGATCAAACCCGGAACAGACACCGCTCTGCTTCTGGCGATGATCAACTATATCCTTGTTAAAGAGATATATAACAAAGATTTCGTTGAAAACTACACATCCGGTCTGGAGGAGCTGCGCGAGCACGTTCGCCAGTATACCGTTAAATGGGCATCAGAGATAACCGAGATACCCGAAAAAGACATTATAGAGTCTGCTGAAAGACTCTGCGCGGCAGCACCCCACTGCTATATCCACCCCGGACGCCGTCTTACCAGATACGGCACGGACACCCAGTTTGTAAGGGCTATTGCTATTCTTAACGCACTTATGGGCAACTGGGAACAGCCGGGCGGTATATACAGACCGGTGCCTCTGAAACTCGATACGCCGCATATGGTTCACGACCTTGAACGTGTTGAGGCGGACAGAGCAGACGGCGCGGGTACTGATTTCCCCATAGCGTCAACCGATCTTGGTCTTGCGAACAAAATGATGCAGGCTATCGCTGAGCAGAAACATCCTCTCAAGGGAATGTTCGTTTACGGCTGCAACCCGTTCCACAATCAGGGCAGTACGGAGACCGTGGAAAAGGCTATCAAGGCGAGCGAGCTTATCGTAACCTGTGAGATATACATGACGGATACCGCATGGTATTCAGACGTTGTTCTGCCGGAATCCACATATCTGGAAAGGTATGACCCCATAATCATCACATCGAGAAAGAGCGGTTACATCCAGTATCGCGAACCTGCGGTCAAGCCCCTGTACGACACTCTCGGCGGCTGGGAGATTGCGGCGCGGCTTTCAAAAGCCATGGGCTATGAAAACCATTTCATGGATGTGCGCGAGTATAATAAAGAGTTTCTTGATTCCATCGGGCTTACCGAGGAGAACATGAAGAAACACGGGTGCCTTGTGGGCGCAGAGGGCGATCCATTCCCTGTGGGATCCGGCGCGGAACCTGAGTTCCACACACCTTCCGGCAAAGCGGAGCTGTTCAGCAGTATGATGGACGATCTGGGTTACGAGGCGTTGCCCTCCTATGAAGCACCCCCCATGCCAAAAGGCGACGAGTTCAGGCTTCTGTTCGGTCGTCTCAGCTTCCATACCCACGCCAGAACACAGAACAACGCGTGGCTGCTTGCCCTGCACCATTCGCAGGTAGATCTCTGGATAAACAGTGATCGGGCGAAGAACCTCGGCATTAAAAATGGTGACGATGTGTGTATTGTCAAAGGCGATAAAAAGAGCCACCCGTGTAAGGCAAAGGTTGTGGACTACATCCATAAGGATGCCATATTTATCCCCCACGGCTTCGGTTCCGTAAGCAAGATGCTGACCAGAGTGGTTGGTGTGGGCGCGCGTGATTCTGATTTCACATCGGATGTTACAGACCCCGTCAGCGGTTCGGCAGGCTTCCATAACGGATTCGTCAAAGTTGTAAAGGCATAAGGGGGATGCAAAGATGAAAAAGAAATACGCAATGGCATATATTGTTGACCGCTGTGTAGACTGCAAGGCTTGTATGGTGGCGTGTAAGGCGGAATGGCATGTTCCGGAGGAAGATTTCCGCACCCACATAGACACGGGTAAAAGCCCTGACTATACAGACAAGCTGAGGCTGCACTTCCTTCCCCACCAGTGCAACCACTGCGACGATGCTCCCTGTGTAACCGTTTGCCCCACAAAGGCAAGCTATAAAAGGGAAGACGGCATAGTGTCCATCAATCAGAAGATATGCGTCGGCTGTAAATATTGTATAGTATCATGTCCTTACGACGCGAGATTTTTTAACCATGAACTTGGCGTGGCAGAGAAATGCACTTTCTGCCTGCCCAGAATAGCTGAAGGACTTGCCCCCGCATGTGTTACAACCTGCCCCGGCAACGTCAGGGTCTTCGGGGACGTTAACGACCCCAAGAGCGAAATATCCGCTCTGCTGAGAGATGCCTCGGAGAAACACTATAAGGTGTGGAAACTGCGTCAGGACCTCGGCACAGAGCCGAATATCTATTACGTGCAGAAGTAGGAGGGCGGTATGGTTTTTCAGGAAGCATTTGAATGGTATATCGCCGTTTATCTTTTCCTCGCCGGCGTCGGCGCGGGTTCGATAGTTGCGGCTGTATTGGCGGATATGTATGACAGAGAGAAATATATTTCGTTCATAAAATCGGCGAGCGTGATAGGTATGCCGCTGGTTGCAATAGGTATATTCTTTCTGTACATAGACCTCGGACAGGGTATGTGGAAGCCGTGGCTGCTGCTTCTTCTGTTCGTAAACCCCACGTCTGCTATATCATGGGGTACGGGTATACTGACACTTTTTATAATTTTTTCGATGCTGTACGCAATGTACAACCTCGGACTTTCAAGACTGGTGAGCTTTATGGGCGGCTGGCTACCCAAGCTCATCGACGGTATGGGAAGCAGCAAATGGATTAAATGGATGCTTATCCTTACAGGTATCTGCACTGCGGGATACACGGCGGTTCTGCTTGGTGTGCTGAGGGCTATACCCTTCTGGCACCAGACGTCTCTGCCCATCCTGTTCATAATCTCCGCGACATCCACAGGTATCTCCGGAGCTATGATAATTCGCGAGCTTGCTTTCAAAACAGAAGATAGTATGCACAAGATAGAGACAACCCACTTTTATCTGATAGTGCTTGAGATTCTTCTTCTGTTCGGCATGTTTCTCATCGCCATGCAGGGCGTGCCGGAGATGCAGTATTCCGCGAAGAGCCTTCTCAGCGGCAAATTTGCCATCGAGTTCTGGGCTGTGCTTGTGTTTCTTGGTCTGCTGGTTCCGGCGATTGTATTCGGTCTGGGCGAAAGCGGTAAGATGCACGTTACAGGCGGAAAACTGATCTTTTTCGAGGCTTTGGTACTTCTGGGGGGTTATTTCCTGCGTTTCCTCATAGTCCACGCAGGGGTTTATACCCAGAAGTTTACGGACTATATCCAGTAGGTTTTTACGGCGGACGGGAGCCTTCAAAAAGGCTCCCGTTTTTCAATTATTTATATTATGATATTCAAAAAATCAGAGGTTTTTTCATGCCCCTTGCTGAAAGCGTCACCAGACGCGGTTTCATCAAAAAACTGTCCGTTTTTATAGGCGGCGCATTTGCGGCTTTCGGTCTGTACAGGTTTCTTACCCCCGAAGTTGAGGGCGGCGACGTGATTTTAAGCGTTGAAAGTGCGAAGGTGCCGGAGGGCGGCGCGCTGATATTTTCGGACAAACAGACCGCTGTGATGAAGCTGGACGGAAAGATAACCGCAATGTCTCTGACCTGCACCCATCTGGGCTGTACCGTTGCGCTGGACGGAGACAGGTTCGCATGTCCCTGCCACGGCAGTGTTTTTGCGCTTAACGGTGATGTTATCAAAGGACCGGCGGTGAAAAGACTTGCGGTGTTTGCCGCAGAGGAAAAGGACGGCAAGGTAACGGTCTACCGCAGGAGCGCGGTATGATATCCCGCTTTTTTGCCCACCTCTTCCCCGTAACATTTAACAAAGACACCCTGCTTTTCCGAAAAACAGGGTATCTGGGCATAATATGCACCGCTCTGTTCGTTCTGCTTGGAATTACCGGCGTTTTGCTCCTGTTTTACTATTCACCTGAAACAGCAACTGCTTACAGTTCTATAATGTTTCTTGAGGAGCACGTCGTAGGCGGCGCTTTTATCCGTTCGCTCCACCGCATGTGTTCACATATGCTTCTGGTTTTTGCTGCACTGCACCTGTTAAGAACCGTCTTCACGGGTGTTTACGCCGCGCGGAAAAAGAACTGGCAGCTTGGTTATATCATTTTCGGACTTATAGTTTTCGAGGCTTATACAGGTTATCTCATGCCTATGGATCAGCTCTCTTTCTGGGCAACCAAAACGGGCATGGAGCTGATGAACACCCTGCCCGCAGGCGTTTTTCTTAAAAATCTGCTGATGCCCGACGACGTTGGCGGGCGGCTCACCCTTCTGCGCTTTTTCGCTCTGCATATAGTTTTTCTGCCGACGCTGACACTTATGCTCATTTCAGCACATCTGTATAATGTGCGCAGGGACGGCGGACTTGTGCCAATGCTTGAGCCTGAAAAGGTGAAATCCCGCGAACAGCTCGTGAGGTTTTCGCTTATCATATCGTTTGCCGCAGTTGCGGTTGCTATCCTGCTTTCTGTGATATTCAAAAGCCCGCTGGAACTTCCGGCTGATCCCGCTTCGCCGCCGAACCCCGCAAAAAGCGCATGGTTTCTGCTGTGGATTCAGGAGATAGTGAGCTGGCGCGCTTCGCTTTTCAATGCCGTTGCCGTGGTTTTTATACTCTGCTATTTTCTGCCGTCTTTTAATAAGATGCACACTGACCGTGCCGTCTGGTTTGGCAGAAGCGGAAGACCCGTGTGGGTGTTCATGCTGCTGTTAACCGTGTTCATCGTCGTGCTCACGATAATTGCAGTATATTTCAGGGGGGCAAATTGGGAACTCGTGCCTTTCTATTACTGATATTTCTGATGTCCGCCGCGGAGGTTTTCGCGTGTGTGAAATGCCATGAGCCGCACTATACTGAGGTAGGTACCTGTTCGGCGTGCCACAGGGGCGAGATGCGCTCATCCCGCGAAAACGTCGCCCATGCGGGGCTGATAACTGCGAAATACTCGTCATTTTATACTGATAAAAAAGCTGTCGCATCGGGCGAAAAGATAGTGTCTGATTCAGCTTGCCGCAGATGCCACGCCATAGGTGCCGAGGGCGGAACAGCCGCCGCAGACCTGAACGCGTCCGCCATGAAATACACTGGCGAATACCTGGACGATAAACTGAAAAACGTTAACGAATATATGCCTGATTTCCACTTTAACGATGCTGAGAGGCGGCTTGTGATACTCTATCTGCTGAACGCCGCATCGAAACAGCCGGAAAAGGCGAACGAGCCGTATGTCGCGTATATCACGCCCGCGAAAAAAGGAGCGTTTGAAAAGCATTGCGGCGGCTGCCACAGGATGATAACAAGAAACGGCGGCGGCAAAGGAACGGGTATTGAGGGGGCTAACCTTTCCGGTCTGCTCACTAAATATTTTTTATCGTCCGTACTTCCTGCGGGCGAAAAACACTGGACGGAAAAGCGCCTGCGGGAGTGGATAAAGAACCCCAGAAGCGTCAATAAACTTGCTGTGATGCCCCCTGTGCGCATCACCGATACCGAGCTGGACAAGGTTATAAAAGAGATAAAATGAAAGATAGCCTTGCGCAGCATATATGTATTACATATAATACAGGCATGAGGTGAAAATATGCTGACCGTAAGGTTGCCGGATGAAATAGATAACAGGCTCACTGCCCTTGCAGAGCAGACAGGCAGACCCAAGAGTTACTATGTTCGTGAAGCGCTGGAAAACTATCTGGAAGACCTTGAAGACATCTATACTGCTGAGACAGTTTATCGCAGAGTATTGGAAGGCAAAGAGGATGTTTCAGCTTTGGAAGAGGTTGAGAAGCGCCTTGGCTTATAAAATCAAGCTGACCGTAACAGCAGAAAAAGAACTTGCAAAGCTGGACAAGCAAGTTGTTGTCAGGATAATTAAATTCCTGCGAGAACGTCTTTCTGTTTCAGATAAGCCAAAATCTTTAGGAAAGCAGCTGGCAGGTTCAATGTGTCAGTTCTGGCGTTTCAGAGTCGGGGATTATCGCATCATATGTGATATTCAGGATGATGAGCTTATAATTCTTGCGCTTAAAATCGGACACAGGAAAGAAGTATACAAATAAATTTTCAAATGAAAAGAGGCGGTCAGACGACCGCCCCTTAAAAGTATGGTGTTTGCAATACCTTACTATTTTACAATGAGTTTCAGACCCACAGGGACGTATGCCTGAACTTTTTTGCCTTCAAGTACAGCCTTTGCAGTTTCAACGCCTTTCGCGCCGATGAATGCGGGCTGCTGTGCAACTGTAGCCGACATCTTGCCGTCTTTAACAGCCTTAACAGCGTCGTCTGTCGCATCAAATCCCACTACCATTATATTCTTTTTAGCAGCCTGAACAGCGCGCAGCGCACCAAGTGCCATTTCGTCGTTATGTGCGAAAACAGCGTCTATTTTGGGCTGAGACTGGAGGATGTTCTCCATTACGTTCAGACCTTTTGTTCTGTCGAAATCTGCCGCCTGACGTGCAACCACTTTGATTGCTGTGCCTTTAAGTGCGTCGTTAAAGCCTTTGCCGCGGTCTCTTGCCGCAGATGTTCCGGGTATGCCTTCAAGCTCTACAACGTTCCCTTTTTTGCCGAGTTTTTCAGCTATGAAAGCGCCTGCCATCTTGCCGCCAGCCACGTTGTCGGAGGCGATGTGTGAAACTACTGTTCCTGCATTAGCGCCTCTGTCGAGGGTGATAACGGGAACTTTAGCTCTGTTTGCCATCTTGATTGCGTTGCCCACTGCGTCGGAATCTGTGGGGTTAATGAGTATTGCCGCTACGCCTTTAGACAGGAGGTCTTCAACGTTTGCGATCTCTTTTGCGGGGTCGTTCTGAGAATCAAGGACGATGAGATTGATGCCCGCTTTTTTTGCTTCACCAACTGCGCCGTCTTTAAGTGTCACGAAGAAGGGGTTGTTCAGCGTGGAGACCACGAGCCCCACAGTCTTCTGTGCCGCAAATGCCATCATTGAGGGGATAATCATAATGGCTGCGAAAATAGCAAATAATCTTTTCATACTTCACTCCTTAAATGAGACTGCCGCGTCGGCTTAGAAAGCCTCCTCGCAGAGACGTTTTCGCGAGGAGTTTAGGCGACGAAGCGATCTTCTTACTTCTTTCTATCCATAAGAACGGCGATGAGTATCACCGCACCTTTTGCAATCATCTGATAATACGAGGAAACGTTCAGCAGGTTGAGTGCGTTGTTAAGTATGCCTATTATGAGCGCACCCGTGAAGGTGCCGAATATCGTACCGATACCGCCTGCAAGGCTTGTCCCGCCGAGAACAACTGCGGCTATTGCGTCAAGCTCGTACCCGGCGCCGGCAGTGGGCTGCGCGGAGGAGAGTCTTGAGGTCAGGATAGTGCCTGCGATTGCCGAAACCAGTCCGCATATTGCGTATACGGCTATCTTTATTCTGTCCACCCGCACGCCTGAGAGTCTTGATGCCTCTTCGTTGCCGCCTATGGCATAAACGTAGCGCCCGAAACGTGTGTGTTTAAGAACGTAATGGGATATAAGAAATACAACTATCATGAGTATCACGGGAACCGGAATACCGAAAACGTAGCCCGTTCCGAACCATGCGAAAGCATCGGCTGCCGCGTCGTATCCTGTGGAGATAGGTTTGCCGTCAGTATGTACAAGTGTAGCGCCACGCAGGAGGGTCATTGCCACGAGTGTTGCTATGAACGGCTGAATTTTACCCTTTGTGATAGCGATCCCCGCCAGAGCGCCCAGCAATATGCCCAGCGCAAGAGTGGCGAAAACTGTTGCCGCAACACCGAACCCGCTGGAGATCATAGTTGCTGCTATGGCGCCGCAGAGCGCGAGTATTGAACCGACGGAGAGGTCTATGCCTCCGGTAAGGATGACAAATGTCATGCCGGCAGCAATTACCGCGTTTATGGATGTCTGGCGCATAACGTTCAGTATGTTGCCGACGGTGAGAAAGTCGGGGCTTATGAGCGACACTATCACCGAGAGGATGATAAGCCCAAGGAGCGGTCTCGACCTTTTCAGAACGTCTTTCATATCTATTTTCATAACTTCTCCGAATCTATACGGCGTTCTTTATATTGCTTATGGCGAGTTTCATAATGTTTTCCTGAGTGGCTTCCGCACCGGATACCTCCCCTGCGATACGTCCTGCGCTCATGACGAGTATGCGGTCGCTCATGCCTATGACTTCTGGCATCTCGGACGAGATTAGAATGATTGACATTCCTTTCGCTTTCAGGAGATTTATCTGCTCATAGATTTCTTTTTTCGCGCCGACATCCACTCCGCGGGTGGGTTCGTCGAGTATGAGCACCTTGGGTGCCGTGACGAGTCCCTTTGCAATGGCGACCTTCTGCTGGTTGCCGCCGCTGAGGTCAACGACCCGCTGTGATGGTCCCGTGGTCTTGATGGACATCATATCTATATATTCTTTGGAGACCTCCTCCTCTCTTCCGAAGGAAATTTTCGAAAGGGCGGTCTGAAATTTTTTCAGTGCCGGAAGGGTGATGTTCTCCTTTATAGTCATTCCGATGATAAGACCGAGCTGTTTTCTGTCCTCTGAAACGTATGAAATTCCGTTTTTGATGGCTTCAGATGGGTGATTTATGCGCAATTCTTTGCCTGCGAGGGAGATTTTACCTTTTTTCAGCGGCATTTCACCGAATATAGACTTTGCGACCTCGCTTCTGCCGGAACCCATAAGTCCCGCTATGCCGACAACCTCACCGCTTCTGATGCTGAACGATACGTCAGTTATGCGGCTGTTGGTCAGCCCTTCCGCCGTGAAGACCACGTCTCCTGCTTTGCAGTCGCATTTCGGATATCTGTCGCTGATGGGGCGACCCACCATAAGCTGAATTATTTTCTCCTCGTCAAGTTCTGAAACGGGTTTTTCGTCAACAAAGGTGCCGTCCCGCAGGATGGTTGCCCTGTCGCACACGTCAAAAACTTCGGAGAGTTTATGGGAGATGTATACCAGCGCCTTTCCTTCCGCTTTCAGGCTGCGGATAACTTTGTAAAGGTTCTCGGTTTCAACGTCTGTGAGCGCGTCCGTAGGCTCGTCCATGATTATCACTTCCGCGTTCATGGAGAGTGCCTTTGCTATCTCAACCATCTGTGCCTGTCCGACACTGAGGGAGGATACCTTCGCTGTGGGCGAGGTCTTTTCGCCGAGCTGTTCGAGGTATCTTTTGGCTTCGGCGTTCATTTGTGAATATTTTACCTTGAGAAAAGCGTTCACAGGTTCCCGCCCGATGAAAATGTTCTCCGCAACGGTAAGTTCGGGAATAAGGTTAAGCTCCTGATGGATTATGGCAATACCTTTGTTCATGGCATCTTTGGGATCTTTTGGTGTATGGGGTTTGCCTTTGAATATCATTTCTCCGGAATCTTTCGTATAGACCCCGCTGAGTATCTTCATGAGAGTGGATTTGCCGGCTCCGTTCTCGCCCAGAAGCGCCATGGACTCGCCTGAGTAGATGTTCAGGGAGACGTCGTTAAGCGCCTTTACGCCGGGGAAGGATTTGCAGATATTTTTCATTTGCAGAACGGGTGAACCGGACATCAGAACACCACCCCGGAATGGAGTATCACATTTGCATAGGGGGTACATTCCCCTGTGCGGATAACGGCTTTCGCGTTTTTTGTGAGTTTTTTGAACTCCTCGTGTGAAACAGTGCTCATTTTTGCGTCTTTCAGCATATCCTTTATCGCCGATTCCACAGCTGGATTTTTGTCCGAGATTTCAGAGGCGATTGTGAACTGTTCCACCTGAAGTTCTTCGAGAACGGTTTTAAGGACGGTGACGAAATCCGGCATTCCGGCGCACAGAGCAAGATCGATTCGTTCCGCGCTGGCGGGGATGGGGAGTCCGGCATCGGCTATAACTATAGTGTCAGTGTGTCCCATTTCGGAAATGACCGCCGAAATGCGACTGTTGAGCAGTTTTCCTTTTTTCATACAGTCCTCTTCGTAAAACCGTAAAACAGAGAATAGATTGCTTCGTCAGCACCCTGCTTCCTCGCAAAGACAGTGTGTGGTCTCTGCGAGCTGACGCAGTCAGCGCGGCAGTCTCATGTGCTCTATAACATTAAGAATACCAGAGCGCTGGAAGATATCAAGTAAAAATATTAGCTGATTTTACTAAAATTTTAGTTGCCGTCTGCTGAAATATGCTATAATAAGAATTATGGGGTAAATGAACATAATGCGTGATTATAGATGTTATTTGGAAAATCTATGGCAACTTTTGTTCATGTTTAAATTTTAGTAACATATATGAAAAAGAACATTACAATAACAGAAATAGCTAAAATGGCAGAGGTTTCTGTCAGCACGGTTTCTCTGGTGCTCAACGGCAAGACAGGTGTCGGTCCCGCCGCCCGTGAACGCGTACTGCGGATTGCGCGGGAGCACGGTTATAAAGGAACAACTGACAGCGGGCTGAACAGACGGCACAAAACGATACTGTTCGTAAACATCGTAAAGCACGGACACATACTGAACAGCAATCATCAGGCTTTCGTTGCGGATTATATCAACGGTGCGCAGATGGAGGCTTCGAAAAAGGGATTTTCCCTTGAGGTTGCGGTTTTCGACAGGTTTGATCCTGCGGAGATAACCGGTTATGTGAACAACTCTTTTGCCAGCGGAGCAGTGGTTCTTGCAACCGAGCTTGACGAGGCGGACGTGGAACATTTTCTTAAAATCCATATCCCGCTGGTATTCATAGATATTCTTTGTCCGTTCATGCCGTATGATTTTGTTGATATGAACAATGCGTCCTCTGTTTACAACATGATGTCGTATCTGACCCGCATGGGACACAGCGAGGTAGGAGTAGTTGCGGGGCGTATAGGGACAATAAACTTTCAGCAGCGTCTTGATGCTTTCGAAAACTCAATGAAGCATTTCGGGCATAAATTCCGCAAGGAATTTGTTTTCACGGTGGAATCAACATACGAAGGTGCGTATGAGGATATGCGTACGCTGATTAAGAAACATAAAGAGATGCCGTCTGCGCTGTTCTGTGTGAATGACATCATAGCGCTTGGGTGTATGCGCGCTCTGAAAGAGGCGGGATACTCCATTCCGAATGATATTTCCGTGGCGGGTTACGACAACCTGCCCATGAGTGCAATGGCGGAACCACCGCTGACCACTGTGGATGTTTCAAAAAGGAGCATCAGTACAAAAGCGGTTCGCATACTTGTGCAGAGGATAAAAGAGGGCAGCGGGATGCCCTATGAAAAGACCGTTATCGGTGGCGAGGTTGTGGAGCGCGGAAGCGTAAGAAACCTCAGCGGGGAGGAAGAGGCATGAGCAGATTCTGCGTGGCGGGGAGCATAAACACCGACCTTGTTACAAAGACTCCAAGATTCCCCAGACCGGGCGAGACCATGTACGGCGAGCGTTTCAGCACCTTTACAGGTGGTAAGGGGGCTAATCAGGCTGTCGCCCTTGCAAAGCTGGGTGCGGATGTGGCAATGGTGGGCATGACCGGAAACGATATCTATGCCGACGACTATCTGGCGTATTTCAAACGGCTGGGTGTAAATACGGACGGGGTTGAAAGGGTTGAAACGTCAACGGGCATCGCCGTTATCACCGTGGACGGCAGGGGCGAAAATTCAATAATTATTGTGCCCGGCGCAAATGCCATGGTGAATAAAGATTATCTGCTTAAAAACAGCAAAATCATTGAAGATGCAGACTATCTGCTGTTGCAGCTTGAGGTACCGATGGACGCGGTTGTTCAGGCGGCAAAGACTGCTTCGGAGGCGGGGACGGTTGTCATTCTTGACCCTGCGCCTGCTGCGCCTCTGGGCAGTGAGCTTTTAAGATATGTGGATATAATCACGCCGAACGAGACCGAGGCGGAGATTTTAACAGGAGTCAAACCGGCGGACGAGGCGGGATTCGCCGCCGCCGGACAGAGACTTATAGAGATGGGTGTCAAAACTGCGGTGCTGAAGGCGGGGAACAGGGGCGCATATGTTTTTGCGGACAGCACTCTTACTCATGTTGAGGGATTCGTTGTCGCCGCAGTTGACACCACTGCCGCAGGGGATACGTTCAATGCGGGGCTTGCTTTCGGGCTGGGCAGAGGGCTTGCGATTATTGATGCGGTGCGCTTTGCGAATGCCGCCGCTGCAATCTCCACAACAAAACCCGGCGCTCAGGACGGTATGCCGTCTCTTGAAGAAACGGAGAGACTTCTGAAAGCAGGCAAATAAGACTAATGCGGTCTTGTGTTATGCGGTTCATCTCTTAAATTAGTATTAAAGGAGAACCGTATGTTTAAAACAATCACATTTATCATAATAATGTCCGCCCTTTTGGGGTGCGCGTCAAAATATGATGTGAACCTCACGGGATATGGCGGACAGGAAACCTTCGGAAACAAAACCTATGATTTCGCGCTCCCTGCGAATATGAAAACCGACCTTGAGATGATGAAATACATCGGCGTGCTTGAAGCACAGCTGAACTGTATCGGCTGGAAAAGAGAAGCCGGAAATCCCGCATATGCTATTACGCCTGTGTTCGGGGTTATTCCGGGTAAGGCGCAGGTCGAACCGCGATTCAGTGTCGGTGGCGGCATAGGCATGTTTTCCGGCGGGCTGGGTTCGGGATTCTCTATGGGAACGGCTGTGGGGCAAGATGTTTCCGGTGAGAAGGACACCAGCTATCTGGACATAAAGCTGTTTACAGCCGGAAATACTGACAAACCGCCGGTATGGCAGGGCAAGATATTCACCCGCGACGGTGAACTTTCAAAGACAGCGGCTGTGCTTTCAGGTTATGCCGTTGAAAACTTCGGCAAAAAGACAGACGGCGCGCTTGAGTTAACTTTTAAAGAGGACGAATCCTCTATGAAGGGGCTTAAAGGATGCCCGGTCAGATAGATTAATCCTCTGGAAGACTTTCGGTTAAAATGATAAGATGCCCCCGTTATTAAAAGCGGGGGTATTTTTTGTTAAGGTTTTTAATATTATTCTGTGCTGCTCTTTTCTCATTTTCCGCGTATGCGGAGGATAAGGGGACTTTCAGTATAGTTGCTGAGAACGATATATTTCACAGCGACAGATACTATACCAACGGGATAAGAGCGTCATGGCTGAGTGCACCGAACGGCGGCAGCAGCCTTGCGAGGAAAGCGGCGCGCCTTTTTCCTCTTTTTCCGGAAGAATATACTGTGAGAACCAGCTATGCCGTTGGGCAGAGTATGTATACGCCGAGCAGTATAACGCAAAAGAACCCGCCGGATGGTGACAGACCCTATGCCGGATGGCTTTACGGCTCTGTCGGGCTTATTGCCGAAGACGGCAAGCGTCTTGACCAGCTTGAACTGAGTATGGGTATGGTTGGTCCTTCATCTCTTGCGGAAGAGACACAGAAGACGGTGCACAAGATAATCGGTTCCGACGACCCGCAGGGCTGGGACGGTCAGCTTAAAGATGAACCCGGCATAATACTGATGTATCAGCGTAACTGGCGAAGTCTCATAACGAACGATGCGTTCGGTTTTCCTTTGGATATAACTCCCCATTTGGGAGGGGCGGTAGGCAATATTTTCACATATGCCAACACAGGCTTTATGGTGCGCTACGGGCAGCAGCCCGACCTTGATTACGGTCCGCCGCGGATACAGCCGAGTATGCCCGGTTCCGGTTTTTTTGTGCCGGAGAACAGGTTCAGATGGTACGTTTTCGCAGGAATGGACGGCAGGGCGGTTGCTCGCAATATATTTTTAGACGGAAACACCTTTTGCGACAGTGTAAGCACGGACAAAAAACCGCTTGTGGCGGACGTGCAGTTCGGTGCGGTGGCTTCATGGCGCAGCTATCGTTTTGGGTATACGCAGGTGATGCGTTCCCGCGAATTTGACGGGCAGGGCAGCAGATATCAGAGCTTCGGAGCGATAAGTTTTTCTGCACAAATGTAAAATTTTTTATTGTTGACTTTTCCGGAAAGCATAATATATAAAAATCATAGATTAAATAGGTTTTAAAAAGATGCGGCTTATTACCGTATCTGTTATTTGTTTTTTAAGAGGAACATATGATTCAGATAAGGAACCTTTCAAAGGTTTACCCCGCGCGCAGCGGCGATGTGCGCGCGCTGGACGGCGTATCTTTCGACATCCCGCAGGGGTCGGTATACGGCATAATGGGTCTCAGCGGCGCTGGCAAAAGCACTCTGGTGCGCTGTCTAAATCTGCTGGAACGCCCAACAGGCGGTGAGATAATCGTCGGCGGACATGACCTGACGAGACTCAGCGAAAAACAGTTGAGAAGCGCCAGACAGAAAATAGGCATGATATTCCAGCATTTCAATCTTTTACAGTCCAGAACGGTTGCGGGCAACATCGCTTTTCCCCTTGAGATAGCGGGTATGACTGCCGATGATATCCGTGCGCGTGTTGCGGAACTTCTTCCCCTTGTGGGGCTGGAAGACAAGGCTGGCGCGTATCCTTCGGAGCTTTCCGGCGGTCAGAAACAGAGGGTGGGCATTGCGCGTGCGCTTGCTCTTAAACCGGACGTTCTGCTCTGCGACGAGGCGACCTCCGCTCTCGACCCTAAGACAACCCGTTCGATACTTACACTTCTGCGGGATATAAACCGCAGTCTGGGGCTTACCATAGTTATTATCACCCACGAAATGCATGTCATAAAAGATATATGCACCCACGTTGCCGTTCTGCACGATTCAAAATGTGTGGAGAACGCCACTGTGGAAGAGGTTTTTCTGTCGCCGAAATCACAGGTGGCAAAGGAGTTTGTGTCCGGCATATTCAAGGCGGACATACCGGAGGAACTTCTGCGCGAGTTGGAATCACACAGCGATTCGGAGCTTGTGCGGGTGTCGTTCCTTGGCGGTTCCGCATCGGAACCCATGATAAACGGGCTTATACGCAGCAGCGATGTTCAGGTGAGCATCCTTTTCGGCAGTGTTGACCATGTGCGGAGCACTCTGTTCGGCAACCTGCTTCTGGAGCTGCGCGGAACGGACGAGCAGAGAAAACGGGCGCATGAATATCTTCTGGGTCAGAATCTTTCCGTAGAGAGGGTCAGCTATGAGTGACGGGTATATCGCATCCATGCTGGGGCTTCTCACTCCGGCTGTGCTTGAAACGCTTTATATGGTGGCGGCTTCCGCCGTTATGTCATATGTGATAGGGCTTCCGCTGGGGATACTGCTTGTGGTGTCCTCCAAAGGGCATATTATGCCTGCACCGTGGGTGGAAAGGACGCTGGGGACGGTTATAAACATCCTGCGTTCGGCACCGTTCATCGTGCTTATGGTGGCTTTGATACCGTTCACGAGAATGGTTATTGGTACGTCCATCGGTACCACTGCGGCTGTTGTTCCGCTTGTTGTTGCGGCGGCTCCGTTTGTGGCAAGGGTTGTGGAATCTTCGCTGAAAGAGATACCCCACGGGGTGATAGAGGCGGCGCAGTCCATGGGCGCGTCCCCTTTCCAGATAATTTATAAGGTGCTGCTGCCGGAGGCGAAGTCTTCTCTGATCCTCGGTGCGGCAATAACAATAATCAACGTGATAGGCTATACGGCAATGGCTGGTGCGGTGGGCGGCGGCGGTCTCGGCGACCTCGCTATCCAGTACGGGTATAACAGGTTCCGCACGGACGTGATGATAATCACGGTGGCTGTGCTTGTGATATTCGTTCAGGCGGTTCAGACCCTCGGCACCAGACTTGCGGTGAGCGCAATGCATACAAAAAGATGACAGGAATATGTGTCCTATGGAGGTTTACATGAGAAAAAGAAGTATTACGGCTGTTCTGATAGCGGTTTTCAGTGTTCTGCTTATTTCAGGATGCTCAAAACCCAAAAAAGAGGAGGCTGCGGCGGAACCGAAACAGGATGCGCCGACGGTGATTAAGGTGGGTGCCACACCCGTTCCCCATGCGGAGATATTGGAGTTTGTGAAACCTATTCTTGCTAAAGAGGGTGTTGACCTTGAAATAGTGCAGTTCACCGACTATGTTCAGCCCAACCTTGCACTGGACAAAGGTGATCTGGATGCTAACTACTTTCAGCATATCCCCTATCTCGATTCGTTCAACGCTGACCGCAGTCTGAACCTCGTTGCCATCGCGAAGGTGCATATTGAGCCTATCGGTCTTTACTCTGCGAAGGTGAAATCCGTTGCGGAGATTAAGGACAAGGCTGTTATAGCCATCCCCAACGACCCTTCAAACGCAGGACGCGCGCTTGTTCTCCTTGAAAAAGCCGGTCTTCTGAAGCTGAAAGAGGGCGCGGGTATCAAGGCGACAGTGCAGGATATCGTTGAAAATCCCAAAAATCTGTCTGTAAAAACTCTGGATGCGGCACAGCTTCCGCGCGCGCTTCAGGATGTTGAGGTGGCGGTAATCAATACCAACTATGCACTTGAGGGTGGTCTCAATCCTTCAAAAGATGCGCTTTTTATAGAAAATTCCGATTCGCCCTATGCAAACATACTTGTTGTAAAGGCGGAAAAAGCGAACGACCCCGCTCTTAAAAAACTTGCGGACGTTCTGGTTTCCGAAGACGTTAAAAAGTTTATTGAGGAAAAGTACAAAGGGTCTATTCTTCCAGCTCAGACGCTCATAACAAACTGATATAAACAGGTCACATCGTGCGGGCAGGTTTTCCTGTCCGCACATTCCGTATGTGTAAATTATTCCGAGCATTTTACCGAAAATTCGTGTAAAATATTTTTAGTATTTTCATTATATAAGGAGCGCGGATGATTTCACCGGCGGATATTGAACGTCGTCTGGACGTTACATATCGGTATTTCTCCCACCACATAAGGACTTGCACATCCGTTGTTGTTGCCATGCTCGATGCCGTTGCGGAGGGGTTGACCGATAAATCCATGACGGACATGATAATGGAGTCGGGCTATCTGCTTGACATATATGACAGAGGAATGAGCGTCTGTTTTAACCATGTTCTTGGGAAGCCCCATGAAGCCGAACACGAAGATGTGGATATAAACCATCTTGTTGAGCTTTATATCAAAAATGCTGTGTCCGAGGAGGGCGCGGCAGTTGCAAACCATCTCAGGGGAGTGACGGTGAACTGCGACGCATATTCCTTCAAAAGCCTTTTCCAGATACTTTTACAGGAAGGGCTTTCATCGTCGAAGGACGAGCTGAAAATCACTCATGATCCCAATAAAATATATATTCTGCCCGATAAGGGCTACAACGAGATACAGCCCATTTTTGCCATTTTTGCGGAGATTTTTGAAAGAACCGGTATCGTGATGAGTTATGACAAAACTTCCATTATTTTGAGGTTCCAAGATGAGAATATTAATTGCCGATGATGAGCTTCGCCTTCGCAAAGTGGTGTCGCTGCATTTGAAAAAGAGCGGTTTTGATGTTTATGAGGCGGGTAACGGACAGCAGGCTGTTGACATGGCAAAAGAACTTTTGCCCGATGTTATCGTTCTTGACGTTATGATGCCGGAGAAAACCGGACTTGAGGCGTGTGCGGAGATTAAAAGCATACGGGAGCTTGCTTCCATCCCTGTTGTGCTGCTTACGGCAATGGCCGAATCAGATGATATTAAAAAGGGGCGGGAGGCAGGCGCAGACGAATACCTGACCAAGCCGTTCAGTCCGAAAGAGCTTATAGACATCATAAAAAGCAGGGTATGATGCGGATCCTGTTCATAGGCTCGCAGGAGAGCAGAAACCTGTTTCAGGCTGCGGTGGCGGAACACGCGGAGATAACCTCCGACAAAAATGCCGACTGCTGCATCATAGAGATAGCCGAAACCCAGACTCTGTTCCGGCTTCCCAAGAAATTTCCCGTACCAACCTTTTTTTACATAACAAAAAAAGACCGGCAGCTTCTTGATGCTCTCACTGATTTTAAAATATCAGGAATCTTCTTTCCGCCAATAAAACCGGAAGAGGTCGTTAAAAAAATGTTTCAGGGAAACATTCAGACCGCAGTTGCCAACGGCAGCGAGTTTGACACCCTGAAAGCCAAGATTATAGCCAAGGCGGAGAACATCCCGCCTCTGCCCGCGCTGGCGCGCGAGCTTGTGCGGCTCACCCGCAACGACAAGACCAGGATAAAGGATTTTGTCGACCAGATAAAAAAGGATCAGGGACTCAGTTCCCGTATAATAAAACTTGTAAATTCACCCTTTTACGGGGTGCGGCAGGAGATTTCCAGCATAGACAGGGCAACGGTGCTTCTGGGATTGAACACTGTTAAAAATCTTGCGCTTGCCGTTTCAACAGAGTCTTTTTACAACAAAAACTTCAGCCTGCTGAAAACCACAGGGCAGAAGATATGGCAGCACGGGTTTGCCGTGGCGAGGCTCTGCGAGGCGATTGCGAAACTGTCCGGCGAAGACGAGGATGCACTCTATCTGGCTGGACTTATGCACGACATGGGCAAGACGGTTATAGTGGATTTTCTTGTGAAAGAGGCGGTCACCATTGAGGACGAACGCAATCAGCTCGGCACGGATCATTGTGCCGTTGGTGAGCTGGTGCTCACAAAATGGGCTGTCATGAAGGACATAGCGGAAGCGGTGCGGAACCACCACCATATGAGCAAAGACGTTTTCAGCCAGATACTCTATTTTGCAAACCAGATGCACAAGAATATAGACGATCCCGAAGCGCTGGAAGACGCTGTTGCGGACTGTGCTTTCGCGCTGGGTATGTCTGCGGAGAAATTGCACGAGGCGGTTGACCCCGTGCTTGAGTCGGAGAAAGCGGATAATGATATTTCCTAAAAAACTTCTCGATGCGCTTTTTGCCAGCGGAGTCCATGATTTTTACCACGGAATGAGAGAATATCTGGACAGCTCGTGCTTTGCGCCTTTCACCATATGGCAGATAGACATCAGCATCTGTACCCCCGTCACAGGCGCATATAAAAATGCGGAGGGGAGATACGATATCCACGACCTTGGGTTCGACGGCACGGGAAACTCGAAAGAGCGTCGCACGCTGGAGTTCTTCGACGAAAAGATAGAGGTCTACGGCACAGTATTTTTCAGCCATATGGGAACAGTGTACTGCGCGGTCAGCTTTCACGAGGCACCGGAATATAAGATATTCGCGGAGCTTATCGCATTCAGCGATTACATCGGTCAGCGGCTTGCGGAGCTTATCGCCCGCGAAAAGAACATAAACGTTTATGTAGATTATCAGAAGAAGATAGAATTCGTTAAGCAGAGCAGCAGAATACTGCGTGCGGTGGAGCTGGACGAGGTTGTCGCCATGGCGCTGACCTTCTTTATGGATGTGTTCTCCGCGGAGGCGGGGTGCGTTCTGCACAATAGCGAGTTCATAGGGTTCGGACTTGAAGAGAGTGACCTGCGCAACAATATCCGCATCGGGTCTCAGGGAGCCTATGCCTATGTTATGGGTGTTGAATACACCGAGTTCATAGAGAACAGGATAGACTGTTCAAAGTTCAACATTGAGAACATCTTTCTTATCTATGAAGAAACCAAGAATATAAGAATACTTCTTTTTAATATACATTTTGACATCATACCGGACAAGGAATTTTCAGAACTGGTGTCCTCCATAGTGTCCACGGCAGTTGAAAACGCCATGTACCACCAGAAAATGACTAAACTGAAAATTCAGGAATCGGAGATGGCTGCGACCGGAGAGATACTGAACAAGTTCGTGTCTAAATCCGTTTCGTCCGACTGCGGCATAACCCTGCGGGGGATAAACCATCCTGCGCGTACTGCGGGAGGGGACTATATGACCGTTAAGGAGACCGATGACGGGCTTTTCTTCTGCATAGCGGACGTATGCGGAAAGGGATATTCCGCTGCGGTGTTCACAGTGGTTCTCAGCGTTTTCACGGAGAACGCCGACCTTTTCGACAGGGACGTTGCGCTGGATAAGCTGGCAGGTACGCTGAACAGATTCCTTCTGGGGAAAAACTTCGGAGACAGGTTCATTACGGCATTTTTCGGATACATAGATAAAAAGGACTATACTCTGAAGTATCTTTCCTGCGGGCACGAACCCGTTATGCATATCGCTGAGGGCGGCGACAGAAAGATACTGTCTGACTTTCTTCCGATAGGTCTCATGGAGGAACAGTATTCCGTAAAGTCTGAGCCTCTTGCCGCTGGCGACACGCTTTTTCTTTACACAGACGGGCTTACGGAGTATATGAACGAGGAAAGTCTCGCTGTGAAGGTCAAACAGCTTGCAAATTCCGGCGCGGATAATATACTTGAAGTTCTTTACGAGGATATGGTATTGGACAAGGATATGCAGAGGGATGACTTCACCTGCATGATCATCAGGATTTAAGGGGTTTTTTCTTGGAACAGAAATCAAAAGAAATACAGCAGATGTTCGACAATATAGCCGGAAGGTACGACCTTCTGAATCGGCTTCTCAGCTTTCGCGCAGACGTGCGCTGGCGTAAAAAAGCTATTAAGCTGGCGGGCATTGCGGGCGGTCAGACGGTTCTCGACCTTGCGTGCGGAACAGCCGACATGATGATAGAGATGGACAGACGCGTTGACGGTGTTAATCTTGTCGGCGGCGATTTCAGTTATAACATGATGCTGATAGGCAAACAGAAATTTCCTAAAGGCTCGTTCAGCGTTGCAGATGCACACTGTCTCCCTTTTGCTGACAAAAGTTTCGACAGGATAACCATCTCTTTCGGTTTTAGAAACGTTACGGACAAGCCAAGGGGACTAAAAGAGATGCACAGGGTGCTGAAAGACGGCGGAAAACTTTGTATTCTGGAATTTTCCCAGCCTGAAGGTCCTGTTTTCAGCAGACTCTACAGACTTTATTTCACAAAAATACTCCCTTTCATCGGGGGCATCATCTCCGGAAACAGAAAGGCATACGAGTATCTGCCCGATTCGGTATACAAATTCCCGAAACGGGACGCCTACAGGCAAATGATTATGGATGCAGGCTTTTCTGAAGTTCGGTTCAATCCCATGAGTTTCGGTATTTGCGACGCTACTATCTGTATTAAAAACTAATAATTCATTTTGTTAATTTTTTTATTGAAATGACGGGCATAAGCCCTATATTTTTGCATACAATAAACACATCCGTACTTTAATTTTCGGTTTTGGGGGAAAGATGAATATCAAAAGCATAAGGGCGAAATACTCGCTGTATTTCGGAATTCCGCTTGTCCTTATTTTCCTTATACTTGCCTATGCCACGGGCGAGAAAGTGAAAAAAGAGATGCTGCTGGAATCCAGAGCCTCTCTTGAGGAAAACACAGCTGTTCTCGGCGAAACAGTTAATCTTTTTTACGCTCAGTCTATCGAGCTTGTCCGGTCAAACTTTTCTACCTTTCGCACACTTCTTTACATGAAATCCGGCTTTTCCATCGACAGTTCGAACACAAAGACCGTCACAGCCATCGACCAGAAGAGCGGTGAGGAATATTCCGTAACCATCCCCGCCATGATGTATGCGGGCGAGGATATTTACGGCAATTTCGCACCAGTTGACGAAGCGGCAAAACGCGCGGACATCAAAGGACTTACGTCCACTATCTTTCAGGTTATCGACAGGGGGCTTCTGCGTGTTTCTACAAACGTGATGAAAAAAGACGGCACCCGCGCGGTGGGCACCTTTGTTCCACAGGATTCAGCGGTCTACAAAACGGTGATGTCCGGCGAAACCTACAGAGGCAGAGCGAACGTCGTCGGAAAATGGTACTGGACGGTTTATGAACCCATAAAATCCGGAAATGAAATCATCGGCGTGCTCTACGTGGGGATATCCGAAGATGTGCTTCTGGATTCCATCCGCGAATCGTTTGCCAAGATGAAGGTTGCGCAAACAGGCTTCCCCTTCATTTTCGATACTGAGGGCAACTATCTGGTTCATCCGCAGAAACAGGGCCAGAACGGACTGGACGAAAAAGATGCGGACGGTGTTGAATACGTCAGAAAGATGATAGAGAACAAAAGCGGCGAGATAGAATATCCGGAGCTGAAAGACGGAAAGCCGGCAGGTAAGCTGCTGAAATATTTTACAGTGGAAAAGCTGGGCTGGGTCGTCGCCACGGGTTCTTTTGAGGACGAATTTCTTCTCTACCAGAAAGAGGTTATCAAAGGTCTGGCGTTCATTCATATCGGCGCCATAATGACCCTTTTGCTCACGGTTATAATCGTCACAGGGATACTTGCCAGAGACCTCATCTTCCTGCGCAATAAAATGACCGACGAAAAAGACCTAACAAACCGCATCGAACTGAACAGGGCGGATGAGGTCGGGCAGCTTGCTGCATATATGAACACTTTCATAGAGAACCTTCAGCGGATAATCATCCGCGTTAAGGAGAGTACAACAGACCTCTCCAGCATAAACAGCGAACTGGCATCCACAATGGAGGAGTTCGCGGCGACCTTCCGCATACAGACCGAGGAAATAACAGGTATCAGCAGTGAACTTTCCGCCGTAAGAGAGCAGGCGGACGCAGTTGAGGGCAGCCTCGGCAGCATATCTGTCCAGACCGAGAACACCATATCCAAAACGAGAGACGGCGGCGTGAAGCTGGACAGATCGCTGAACGCAATTCAGGACATAAACACTCAGGTGGGCGAGCTTTCGGACACTGTGGACAGACTTTCCGCTTCATCTGAGGAGATAGGGAACATTATCAGTGTTATAAGCGATATCGCCGACCAGACAAATCTTCTGGCTCTTAATGCCGCCATAGAAGCGGCAAGGGCAGGCGAGGCTGGCAGAGGTTTTGCCGTTGTCGCGGATGAAGTGCGGAAACTGGCGGAGAAGACTCAGTCTGCGACAACCGAAATAGGCAAGATAATCTCAGCTTTGCAGTCGGAAACCCTGACTGTGAACACCACAATGAAAGAAGCTGCGCAGACCGTCACAGTGGGCGTTTCCACCATCACCGACGCAAAGGTCACTTTCGATACCATCATAACCGCCATGGACGAGATAAAGAATGCAAACTCAGGCATGTCTGCGTCTGTTCTTGAGCAGACAAGGTCAATGAATGAGATAGGCGCAAGACTTGAAAACGTCACAGACAGCATAAAACAGAGCTTTATCGCCGTTTCGAATGTGAACGACACGGTGGCGCAGTTGCAGAAAGACTCGTCAGAGCTTATGGCGCTTGCAGGTGAATTCCGCACAGAATAAAGGTGCGTTTTAATCTTTTTTATGTGTATAATCGGGTATAGTGTCTGGAGGACGTTATACCCGATTTTGATTATTTCCTGAAACACACAGAGATATCCTTTCCGGAGGGTGAATACGACGGACAGGAACTTGCGAAGCTGGCGAAAAACGGCTGTGCGGAAGGAAAACCGCCCTTTTTCGCCCGTGTCAAAGGTTCCCGGTTTCCACTCCTCATAAATGCTTTCGCCTCCATGAAGCGACTTGAGGCGGCATGGGGCATGTCCGCCGATACACTCGCAGAACGTGCAAACCGCTTTTCCCGCGATATCACCCAGCTTTCATTTACAGAACCCAAGGCATACGAGACTCTTGAAGGTCTTGAGAGTCTGCCGTTGTGCAGATTCCATGATGACGACACCGCAGGTTCCATAAATCTCGGATGTGTAATAACGGAGCACAGCGGGATATTTCACGGAGGGATATACCGCATCGAGCCTGCCGGGCAGAAACGCGCTATAATCCACTGCGCGGATAAGAGCGGACTCGGAAAGGCACTGGCGGAAGCGACAGGAGACGTTCCTGTGACGATAGCAGTCGGTTGTTCGCCGTTTCTGGTTTTCACCTGCGCGTGCAGTTTTCCATACGATTCCGATGCTCTGCGCCTTGCTTCTAAACTTGGCGGAGTGAAATACATCCGCACATCCGGCTTTCCGGTCCCTTCGGACACACGCGTCATAATCCACGGTGCCATCGGGCATGAGCGTGCGAAAGGCGGCAGATTCTTTAATCACACCGGAAAATATACAGAACCCAAAGATTTTCCTGTCATAAACATAAAATCCGTGCAGATTATGCGAGGCGGCTTCCTCCAGACGATGATAACGGACATACCTCCCACAGAAAACGTCTATCTGGGACAGGCGGCTGCGAGGGTTAACTTTTACCGTTTCCGCGATGGTTATTCCGCTGTGCGCGATATAAGGCATCCGGAGGTCGGCGTATACGGTCGTCTCTGTTTCGTTCTTGCTGACGGAATCAACGATATTCTGCTGAAAAGACTCAAAAACGATCCCTTTTACGGCAGATTTTCCAAAATTTTCGTATTTGACGACGACACGGATATCAACGATATGGCGAACGTGCTCTGGCGTATCGGCAACAGTCTGCGCTTCGGAAGAAATATAGACGGGAAAATATTTATCGTCTGAACTTAAATATATTGTCTGTAAGCAACAGCGCTATGGTGCCGACACAGAGCGACTGCGGCTGTGGAAACGCACAGCAGACAGCTCGCAGGGAAAATAATTGTTCAATCCCTGTGCAAAAGCACAGGGTTTTTTGTTTCTTTAATCTTAACGTGCTTGTGTTTTGCCACGGACTTCTTTAATATACTCTTATGTCTTGTTCTATTTCAATTTTAGGCGGTGTCGGCGAGATAGGCATGAATATGTATGTCTACGAGACCGAAAGCTCCGCCATTATTGTTGACTGCGGCGTAATGTTCGCCGACAGCAGCTTTCCCGGCATAGATTATGTCATTCCGGGGTTTGATTATATCGAGCAGATAAAGCATAAGCTGAAAGGGGTTTTTATAACCCACGGACACGAAGACCACGTAGGTGCCGTGCCCATACTTCTGCGCAAATATAATCTTCCTGTTTACGGGGGAAGGCTGTCACTTGGGATTCTGGCTGCCAAAGGGCGCGCCAGACACTGTCCCTTTGACCTTAATTTCATCGATCCCAGACAGACTGTTCAGGCGGGATGTTTTACTGTTAAATTCCTTCCCGTCACGCATTCCATAAGCGACACATACGCACTGCATATCGTCGCTGAGGATTTTTCGGCGCTCCACTGCTCCGATTTCAAGATAGACCAGACACCTGTCGGCGGCGAACCCTTTTGTCCTGCGGATTTCACTGCACTGGCAGAAGAGGGACTGACGGCTCTTCTTATAGATTCAACGAATGCAGAACGGGAGGGATTTACCCATTCCGAATCGTCCATCCGCGGCGATCTGCTGAAAATATTCCGAAACGCGACAGGGCGCATCTTCTTCACCACGTTTTCGTCGAACGTTGACAGATTCAGGCAGGTTTTCGATATAGCCCGCGAGTGCGGACGCAAGGTCGTTCTGGAGGGTGCGGCGCTGGACAGGAATGTTTCCATCGCGGCTGACCTTGGGCACATTGAATTGCCAACAGACCTCATCGTCGATCTGAAGACCGCAAAACGCATGGATCCGGAAAAAATATGCTTTGTGATAACAGGCTGTCAGGGCGAAACAAACAGTACCCTGTACAGAGTTGTATCCGGTGAACGCAAAGACCTTTCGGTTAAAGAAGGGGATCTTTTCGTAATATCCGCCCGTGTTATCCCCGGCAATGAAAAGAACCTTATAAATCTCGTTAATATGATATACAAATCCGGCGGCACCGTTGTTGATATCGGCAAAAACAGGATACACGTTTCCGGTCATGCCTCTCAGGAGGAGATAAAGCTGATGGTGAACTTCACCCGCCCGAAATACGTCATTCCCATACATGGCGAGCCGATGCACCTTATAACCATGAAAAGGATGCTGAAAAGCATGTCCATGCTGGACAACGAAAACGTGCTGATGCTTGAGGACGGTGATAAGATAAAATTTCACCGGGGCGAGTTCGAACGCAGGGACAGGGTTCCCACAGGCAAGATATTCATCGACCTGCGAGGGCACTTTGCCATGGACGAGGAGTCCGTGCGGGAACGCAAGCACCTGAGCCGCGACGGAGCGGTCACCGTTGTTCTGCGTAAGAACGCGGACGGAACTTTCGAGCTGCCTCCCGTTGTGGAGACAGCAGGCTTTAAGCCGGATGAAAAAAATCTGGCGAGGCTTCAGGATTTTCTGACTGAGCATATGCACGAATTTATTAATGCGGAAGATTATGACAACACGGAGATTAAGGACGGGCTGCGGCGCCTTACGAAGCGGTATTTCAAAAAGACACTGGACAGAAGACCGCTGGTTATTCCTGTTGTTACGGAGAAATAAATGAGTTATTTGGATGCCATCATCTTGGGTATCGTTCAGGGGCTGACGGAGTTTCTTCCGGTCAGCAGTTCCGGACACCTTGTTCTCGCTCAGGCGCTTATGAAAGATTTTCAGCAGCCGGGGATGCTTTATGACACTCTGCTGCACGGCGCCACTCTCGGCGCTGTTTTTGTGTATTTCCGCCATAGGATTTTTGAGCTGCTGATCAGCCCGCTGGGATTGGTGAACAACAGCTACAAAGTTATTTATTTTGAAAACAAAAGGTTTTTCTGGGGAATCATCATCGCCACAATACCCACAGGCATAATAGGTCTGGCGCTTGAAAAGAGCGTCGAGGGAATGTTTGCGACACCCACGTTTGTTGGATATTTCCTGATAGTAACATCCGTTATGCTGCTTGTTTCCGACAGGTTTCACGGGCAGAAGATGATATCAGTCTGGACTGCTTTCATAATAGGTATTGTGCAGGGAATCGCGGTTCTGCCCGGAATATCCAGAGCAGGTTCAACCACCGCCGCCGGACTTTTTCTCGGTGTCAAACGTTCCGAAATGGGAGAGTTTACCTTTCTCATGTCCGTTCCGGCAATAATAGGTGCCATAATTTTGCAGTCAAGACACCTCGACGCCGTACCGGCAGCCCACATTCCAATGTATATCTCAGGGATGATTGCGGCTTTCATAACCGGACTTTTCGCCATAAATATTATGGTATACTTCATAAAAAGGGCTAATCTCAGAGCTTTTGCGCTGTATTGCCTGATAGTGGGAATCGTATCGATAGTATGGATATAGAAACCAAGAACATCAGAGCAGATATTGTTTTTCTTGCCGCTCTGTTTCTGACGCTGTTTGCGGCGCTGGCTATTTATTCACATTCGGAGTCCGATCCCGGATACACCTTCATAGTTTTTTCAAACTACGAACAGCATGTGTCCAACCTTTTCGGAAAAACCGGAGCCTATATCAGTGATATCCTTGCGACCTTTTTCGGGTGGACGACTTTTCTGCTGCCCAGCGTGTTCATATGGCTGACATACAGCGCACATCTGCACCGGAAAGACAAAACGATGAAGTGGAAACGTACGATTTTTCGTTTCATCCTGTTTCTGCTGCTGCTCTATCTGTTTTCAACCCTGTCCGGCTTTGTGGGCGGGACAGATTTTATCTTCTCCCAGAAACCCACAGGTGGACTCTGGGGGCTTTTTTCCGCTGACCTGTTTTCGTCCCTTGTGGGACGCGTTGGCGGTGTTCTTGTCTGCATCTTCCTCATACTGCTCAACCTGCTGGCGCTCTTTCCACGCGTTATCATCGGCTTTATCCGTGAGGGCATAAATCTGCCGCAGATTCCGGAGCTTAAAAAGAAGAACGCTTCAAGCCGCGTAGTGACTGAAGAGGAGGAGCCGGATTACGGCGATTTTATGCCAGTTAAGAACATGCCTGCAGATGAAAATTCGCCCATCAGGAACCTTAACAAAGCTGTCGGGTCGGATAAGGACGACGTTTACACCCCGCCTTCGAAGGTGACAGTGCCTGAAAAACCCGCCGTGCAGACCATCCCGAAAGAGGAGGAGGATCTGGGTAATCTCGAAAGCGTTGCCGCAGCGAAACCTAAGATAAAAGAGCCTTTCAACCATATAAACATAAAAGAACCCGTAACCATGGAACAGGTTTTGGGGAACTACACCGTACCCCTGTCGCTGCTGGACGAACCGAAAAAAGACAGCCGCGCGGAGACCACAGAGGAGATGAAAGCGAAGGGCGAGCTGCTGCTCTCCAAGCTGGCGGATTTCGGCGTTAACGGAAAGATACGCGAGATTCAGCCCGGACCGGTGGTAACTCAATATGAGTTTGAGCCTGCACCCGGCGTTAAGATAAATAAGATTGCAAATCTTACTGATGACCTCGCACTTGCGATGTCCGCTGTAAGCGTCCGCATTATCGCGCCTATTCCGGGTAAGTCTGTTGTTGGTATAGAACTTCCCAATAAATACCGCGCCATGGTGTCACTCAGCGAGCTTCTGAAATCCAGAGAATACGCAAACAGCGTATCACCGCTTACTTTTGCCATGGGTAAAGACATTGCAGGAAAGGGGTATGTCAGTGACCTTGCAACCATGCCGCACCTTCTTGTGGCGGGCACGACGGGCAGCGGTAAATCCGTCGCCGTGAATACGCTGATATGTTCCATAATATTCAAAGCATCACCTGATAAGGTCAAATTCGTTATGGTTGACCCGAAGATGGTGGAGCTTTCTGTATACGACGATATACCACACCTTGCCGCTCCGGTCGTTACAGACCCGCGCAAGGCTGCTAACGTGCTGAAGAACGTTGTTGAGGAGATGGAGAACAGATACTCCGCACTCGCGTCTCTTAAAGTGCGTAACATAGATTCTTATAACATGAGAGCCGAAAACGACCCGGAACTTCCGAAAATGCCTTATCTGGTGGTTATTGTAGACGAATTTGCAGATCTTATGCTGGTTGCCGGCAAAGAGGTTGAACAGTCAATAATCCGCATAGCCCAGATGGCGCGGGCGGTTGGAATACACCTTGTTCTTGCGACACAGCGCCCATCGGTAAACGTTATCACCGGTATAATCAAGGCGAACATGCCTGCCCGTCTGTCGTTCAGGGTTTCTTCAAAGATAGACTCCAGAACAATTCTGGACACCGGAGGCGCAGAAGTGCTTCTGGGTAAAGGCGACAGTCTTTTCATCCCCCCCGGCATGAGCGACTGTACCCGTGTACACGGATGCTTTGTGTCAGACGAGGAGGTCGGGCGCATTGTCGAGCATCTTAAATCCATCGGCAGACCGGAATACAACATGGATCTTGTTCGCGAGCAAAGCATAGACGCGGACGACGTTGACGACAGCGAAATAGACGAAAAATATCAGGAGGCGCTGGAACTTGTGCGCCAGAAAGGTTTTGCGTCCATATCAATGATACAGAGATATCTGCGCATCGGCTATAACAGAGCCGCACGAATTGTCGAAATTATGGAAAAACAGGGTATCGTGGCGCCAAGCGACGGTACTTCCAAGCCCAGAGAACTTCTTATTAAAGACTAGGAGGTCGATATGCCGGACATCAGCACAACCTATATGGGAATGAAACTGAAAAGCCCCGTGGTGGCCGCCAGCAGCACACTGACAAAGGATATCGATAACCTGAAAAAAGCAGAAGAGGCGGGCGCGGGAGCAGTTATACTGAAGTCCCTTTTCGAAGAGGAGATCCGTCAGGACAGCGGACTTGATCTGGATACGTCTTTTCACAGCGAAGCCTATGATTACATGGCTGCGGATGCCGCAATGGTCTACGGAGCCGGAGAATACCTTGAACTGGTGCGCAAAGCCGTTAAAGCTGTTTCAATACCCGTTATCGCCAGCATTAACTGCGAAGGCGGAAAATGGTGGACGGACTATGCGAAATCCATAGAAGAGGCGGGTGCTCACGGTATAGAGCTGAATATCTCTTTTATGCCTTTTGATGCCGGAATTTCCTCTCAGGAAGCTGAATCAAGATATTTTGAAGTCGTTCACGAGGTCAAAAAGACTGTTAAAATACCTGTCGCGGTCAAAATAGGTCAGAACATTACAGCAGTTCCCTATATGGTGCGCAGACTCCACAGCGCGGGTGCCTCTGCCGTGACCCTTTTCAACAGATACTATCAGATGAAGATAAATACTAAGACGCTTGAGCTTGAACCTGTGCATTATTTTTCGCAGGAGAGTGAGGCGTATAACGTTATCCGCTGGGTTGCCGCAGTTGCGAAAGAATCGTCCATAGATATTTCAGCCTCAACAGGCGTGCACAATGCGGATGTTATGACCCAGTATATTCTTGCGGGTGCATCAACTGTTCAGGTGGCTTCTCTGCTTTATAAAAAGGGGTTTTCAGCCGTTACAGAGCTTAATCAGGGGCTTGAAAAATGGCTGGATGAGCACGAAATGAACCTTGAGGATGCAGTGGGGCTTGTTCTGCGCAAAAAGATAAGACAGTTTCAGACCCTTGAGCGGGTTCAGTATATCAAAATAGCGGACGGAAGCATTATAAAATAACCCACGGCTACGCGAGGATATCTATCATAGATCCTTTCATTGCGCCTTCGGCTGCCCTGTTGGCGGTCGATGCGGAATTAAGGGGTGACAAAACGGAGAGTCCAGCTTTCTGGGTGTCCAGCGCCATCTTCATAACCTTTATACTCGCCGCATACTGTGTTTCCGCAGCCTTCATGTCGCTGGCGGCTGCCGCCATTCCTGCTAAGTCCATATAAATCTCCTATGTCTTTATATCGGCGAAAAAAATATAAACTTAACATGATTATAGTTGCTATTTGAACTATCGCGATATGTCCAAAGGCTATAATTAGTCTGATAAAACATTTGAAATTATCATGACATTTGTTATAATCAGCCACCGACGTTTTCCAAGGAGTGAGATTAATGAGAAAGTTATCCTTTATTATGCTCGCGCTGCTCATCTGTGCCGTTGCGCACGCGGAGATAAGGCTTGGCGGTCTTTTCTCTGTTACAGGACCCACCAGCTTCCTCGGTATGCCCGAAAAGCAGACTCTGGAGATGCTTGTTGAAGAAGTGAACAAACAGGGCGGTATCAAAGGCGAAAAGATAAAACTTTTCATCTATGACACGCAAGGTGACGAAAACATCACCATAAACTCTTTTAAAAGACTCGCCACAAGAGACAAGGTTGTCGCTGTTGTCGGACCTTCCAGAACAGGCTCCGCGCTTGCAATCAAAAACCTTGCCGCAAGATATAAAATACCGCTTATCTCCTGTGCAGCCAGTCTGGACATCGTTACTCCGGTTGACAAATACGTTTATAAAACACCTCAGTCAGACACTCAGGTTGCCGAAAAACTGCTGGAATATCTTGCCTCTAAAAAGAAAAAGAACATAGCCCTTATCACTGAACAGAGCGGCTATGGTTCAACAGGCAGAGACGCTGTTTTTGAGATTGCAAAAAAATACGGAATGAATATTGTTGCTGATGAAAAATTCCGCGACAAAGATAAAGATATGACTTCTCAGCTTTCTAATATCAAAGGTAAAAAGTACGATGCAGTTATCTGCTGGGCAGCCGGCGCGGCACCTGCCATTATCGCCAGAAACGCACAACAGCTCGGCATGGGCGACATGTATATGACACAGGGCGTCGCATCCATGAATTTTATCGAACTTGCAGGCGACGCTGCGAACGGAATTAAGCTCGCAGCGGGCAGAATTGTTATCGCCGATCAGCTTGCGGACACTGATAAATTCAAAAAGACACTTATGAAATATAAGAACGATTTTGAGTCAAACTTCAAGTCTCCCGTATCTGCTTTCGGTGGGCACGCATACGATGCGTTCATGCTGTTTAAGACCGCTTATGCTAAAGCGGGCACTGGCGGGGATAAACTCGCCTTAGAGCTCGAAAAAGTTAAAAAGATGATAGGTATTGCCGGAGAATTCAATATGTCTCCCGCTGACCATACAGGGCTTACGAAGGATTCGTTCGTAATCGTTGAGATAAAGAATAAAGACTTTGTGCTTGCCAATTAAAAACTTATTGACTGTAATAAAAAGATAGGGTATATAAACATCCCTATCTTACGGCGGTGTAGCTCAGATGGTTAGAGCATGCGGCTCATATCCGCAGTGTCCGGGGTTCAATTCCCTGCACCGCCATACAAAAGAAAAGCCGAACCTTTGCGGGTTCGGCTTTTCTGTTTTTATCCCATTACAGCGGCATTTTTTTCACAGGTTTTTTGTGGTTCTTCTGCAAAATGCAGTTTGTGCAGTTGTCCTGATCGATAATCAGTACAGATTCGTTGCCGAAGAAGAACGACATAACCCAGTCGAAAAAAACTGCCACCTGTTTTTTAAACATGCCGATTTTGAACAGATAGGTCATTTTCCAGATGTAGTATGCTAACGCTCCGCGCATTTTGATCCCGAACAGGTTCACAACAGAGTTGTTTTTGCCCAGAGACACAAGATAGCCGAAGTGAAGGTAGGTGAAGTCTATGGGCTGTTTGCCTTTTATAAGGCGCATAATGTTTTTAACAGCCATAACACCCTGCTGCATAGCCAGAGGTGCCACAGGCGGCAGAAATTTGCCTTTAAATTCGTATGCGCAGCTGTCACCGATAACAAATACATTCGGAGCATTAAGAGCCTGAGGATTGAGTGTTTTAGTGATTTTCAGCCTGCTGTCAGGCGTTGCGTCGCCGCCGACCTCTTTCAGATATTCCTGTCCCTCCACACCCGCTGTCCATACTGTGACGGATGAGCTTTTGGTGAATTTCTGCCCATCCTTTTTATACGTAATGTTTTCAAGTCCAACCTCATCCACAGCGGCACCGTTTATAACATTTATACCGTTCGTGACAAGTATCTCCTGTGCCTTTTGTGCCTGTGCAGGGTCGATGGCGGGGAGGACGGTTTTGCTGTATTCAAAGATGGTAATATCATATTCGTCGGGCTTAACTGTATTGTATTCTTTTTTTATCTTAGCGCGGATGTAGTCGTTCATCTCGCTTGCCAGCTCAACGCCTGTGATGCCGCCGCCTATGATTGAGAATGAGAGCAGGCTCTTTTTCTCTGCCGGGTCTGTGAGCGTGCTTGCTTTTTCGAGGAAATCTATAATGAGATATTTGATGTGGATAGCGTCGGTTATGTTTTTGAACTCGAAAGCGTTTTTCATGGCGGACTGATTTCCGCGGAAGTTTGTGCGGCTTCCGGTGGCGACGATGAGGTAGTCATAGGTGTATTCGCCGTTTTCGCAGGTAACTCTGTTTGCTTCCGTATCGATGTGGGTAACTTCGTCTTTTATAAAATGAACGCCGTTTTTAACGCATATTTCTCTGAGAGGAAAGACGATGTTTTCGGGTTTAACGTTGCCGCTGACAACCTCGGCAAGCATTGGGGTGAAGAGCGAATAGTTGTTTTTATCTATGAGTGTAACTGAGACTTTGCCTGATTTGATATGTGTTCTGAGAAAAGAGACCGCTGTGAGACCGCCGAAGCCGCCCCCAAGAATAAGAACGTTTTTCATAAAAAGCCCCTGTGTATATTATAATCAAATTTACACCGGATTGGTCTTTTTGTACAGGAGGAAAAGGTTAAAAATTTAAACCGGCACCAACTCCTGCGAAGAACGATTCCGCATCGAAAAAGTCAACGTTTGCCTCACGCGCTCCGTAGCCGCCTGAGAATGAAATGAATTTATCTTTAAATCCGAAAACGTCGTTAAGGGTGTAAAGCGCCATCGCGCCATATGACGTTTCTTCTCTTGTATCTCCGAAATATGGATTGTCTGCATCAAACTCGACTCTGTCAAGTGCCAGAAGGAAAACCAGCAGGTTATTGTCTTTTGTGAACGCAGTTACTTTAACTCCGGTTCCGTAGCCTTTGAACGATTCCGCTTTGCCGTCTCTGTCGCCCACCGTGTATTTGGCGAAAACGTCTGTGAACGTCTTTTTGTGAGCGAAGGTATATCCTGCTTTCACTTCGGTGTCGTTGCCCGCTCTGCCAAGAGTTGAGTATTGATCCTCTGCCGTGTCTTTGCTTATGTTGTATTTCATGTGTGTCAGTTCTGTGAAAAATCCTGTGCCGAGTATTCTGCGCAGTTTCATCTGTAGTCCATAGCTTTCGGCGTCGGTTTCGTGTCTTTTTTCCACATAGGGGTTCTGCCATGTTTTGTCGAGGGGGCTTGCTATTATGGAGAGGTCGGCTCTGGTTTTGTTTTCAAATTCGCGGGCGATGCCCAGTTCCAGTTTGGGAAAAAGGTCTGTTTGGGGGATGCCGAAATGTATTTTTGTCCGCTCATCCGGTTTATAGGTTATTTCGCCAGTAATCATGGCGCCTATTTTAGTAAGCGTGTCGAAGTGCACGTCCTTTGCCTCGCCATCAGGAATAAGTTTGTCGTCTGAGTTTATAACTATGACGCCGCCGGAAATATATCCGGAAATTTTATCATCCGCATAAACCGAAAAGGTTATGAGCAGGCAGAGCAAAAGGGCAGTGAGCTTCATTTAATCCTCTATATCAAATTCTTTCAGCTTATTATGGAGTGTTCGGCGCGATATTTCAAGGATTTCCGCCGCTTTGGACTTATTTCCGCCGGTTTTTTGCAAAGCCTTCACAATTAATTCACGTTCGTTGTCACGTATGCTCAGTCCTGCGGTCTGTTTTGTTCCCAGAGGGGGCAGTGTGGACGCTTCCAGTTTCTGTGCCGTAGTGAGGATTATGCTTCGTTCAACAAGGTTTTCCAGTTCGCGGATGTTGCCCGGGAAAGAGTAGTTTTTCAGTGCGCGCAGATATGTGTCGTCGGCAGATTTGACCAGTTTTCCGAATCTGGCGGCATGTTTCTCTATAAAGAATTTCACAAGAGCCGGCAGCTCTTCTTTCCGCTCGCGCAGAGGAGGTATTTCAACAGGAAACACTGCCAGACGAAAATAGAGATCTTCGCGGAAATTTCCTGTTTCAGACAGCTTTTTAAGGTTTTTATTGGTAGCGGCTATGATGCGTACGTCTGTTTTTATGGTTTTCGTGTCGCCGACACGCTCAAAGGTGCCTTCCTGAAGAACGCGCAGCAGTTTTGCCTGAACTGTCTGGGAGAGTTCGCCTATCTCGTCGAGAAACAGAGTTCCGGCGTCAGCTGCTTCAAAGAGTCCTGTTTTATCTTTGACAGCGGTTGTGAACGCGCCTTTCACGTGTCCGAAAAGCTCGCTTTCTATGATATTTTCGCTCAATGCCGCGCAGTTGATGGCGAGGTAAGGCTTGTCTTTGCGGCGGGAATTGTCATGTACCGATCTTGCCACAAGTTCCTTTCCTGTGCCAGACTCGCCGAGAATCAGAACCGTTGCGTCAGTGGGGGCGACAAGTTTAAGCTGACCGATTATGGTGCCCAGACCCGTTTCCGAGTATACTCCGCCGAAAACATAGCCCTGAACCGGGGTGTATTCACAGGCAGCGCCTGAGGATGCACAGTTTTCCAGAGTTTCAAGCAGCGACGGGATGTCCACCGGTTTTGTGATATAGTCCGCAGCGCCCAGTTTCATTGCTTCAACTGCGGTTTTGACAGTGGAAAAAGCAGTTATGATAATTACAGGTGTCTCTATGCCTCTCTGGCGCATCATGCCGAGGGTTGTAATTCCGTCCATTATATCCATCTTCATGTCAAGAAGCACCGCATCGTATACGGTTTTGTCCATCATAGCCAGTGCTTCCATGCCGTTAGCCGCCTCGCTTGTCGTATGTCCCGTATCTTCAAGGTGCAGTTTAAGCATTAGCCTGTGGTTCTGCTCGTCGTCAACAATTAATATGTTCATCAGAAAGTTATCTCCACAGTGAATTTATTGTCCGCGTGTATTTCAAACCTGAATCCGTGCAGAGCCAGTATCCTTCTGACGATTGCGATACCAAGCCCTGTTCCGACGGTCTTTGTGGTGTAAAAAGGAGTGCCTATCTTTTCTACGTCGGGCAGCTGTCCAGTCATTATGTTTGAAACGCTGAGGGATTCTTCTGTCACGATTACACTGACAGTGCCGCCTGCGGGTGATGCCTGAACAGCGTTCAGCAACAGGTTGAAGAGCACCTGCATCATCTTTGCGCCGTCTGCGTGCAGCGGTACGTTTTCGCCTGTGATGTTTATGATGACTTCCTTTGCCTCTGCGTCCGTCTGTAAAAGTTCGGCAGTACGTTTCGCAAGTTCCATCAATGAAATATCAGATTTTTCAAGGGTCATGTCCCGACCGTATGTGAGGAAGTCGTTCACGATTCTGTCAAGACGTGAAAGTTCCTCAACGCATCTCACCGCAATATCCTTCGCGGTTCCTTCGCTCTTTTTTGCCGAAAACTCCATGAGTCCTTTAACGGAGCTGAGGGGGTTTTTCAGCTCATGCGCCATAACAAGCGACATCCGCCCCATTTCCGCTTCTCTTTCTGCAAGTTCCAGCTGGCGGGTCTGTTCAGAGTGTTGTCTTGAAAGCCGGAAACTGTAAAAAAAGACCACTCCAAGGAGTATTTGCAGGAGGACAACGCCTCCGAGGAAGCTATATTGTGATGCGCGGAGATTCTTCAGGTTTGTGTCGTCCACCAGCGCGCCACCGTATGCTATGGGTGTTTTCCAGTCATCGTTTTCCATGCGCATCCTGCCCATTCCCATGCCCATTCCGAAATGGTGAGGCTTGATAGGTTTTATCACCATTATGCCGCCCGCGGTCTGAAATACCATTTTACGGTTGAGCGGAAATTTAGGCAGTTCTATATCGCCGGTGTTCAGAAGGACATTTCCGTCCTTGTCGAAAAGATAGATGGAGCGGACAGCGGAAGTCTCTGAGGATTCCCGCAGGAAGGTCTTAAAGCGGGGGGCAAACTCAGGATCAAGCGCCATCATAGCCCGTCTTCCGCCCTCAAACGTCGTAAGGGCGGCAAATCCTGTAAGCGCCAGAGAGTTCTTTGCACTTTTGAGAGTTGCCGCAGTGTTATAAATCTGCGCGAAGATTACGAGCAGGTTAAGAACAAGCACGGCGATAAGCAGGTTTTTAAGTTTTTTAGCGGCTGTATCTGTCATAAATCAATAATACACCACAGTGCCAAAAATTTACATTGGTAAAATTTGCCGCCTGCTGTGCAAATTCTGCACAACTTTATCTTTGTCATATAAAAATAGATGATAATCGGCAGTTTTTTGTCTAAAACAGTGCCATAATCTGTAAAATTATGTTGGTTTTCATGTCATAAAACTGTCATGTCTGTATATAAAATCATATTTATTAGGTGTTTAATATGATAAGGCGGGTAATTAAATATATCTCTGTTTTTTTGATTTTTTCAGGTGGCAATGTTATAATTCAAGTGAAAAATAATGGTCGGGTTATAGTATTATATTGACATTCGAAATGTTTTTCCGTAGATTTCCCTGTCTCAAGATAAACGGCAGGAGTTTGCTTATGTGGCGTGACCCTGAAAAATGCAGGAACTGGACCATACAGGATTCCGAAGAACTTTACGGGATCAACAAATGGGGTGCGGATTATTTTTCGATAAATCCGCTGGGTGACGTGACCGTTACGCCTTTCGGAAAGGATAACGGGGCGCGTATCAGCCTTTACGACATAGTTCAGGAGATAGAGGAACGCGGCATGAGTATGCCCGTTATCCTGCGTATCGAAAACATTCTCGGTTCTCAGATAAAACTTTTGCACCAGACGTTCCGCAAGGTTATAGAGGACACCGGATATCAGGGACAATACAAGGGCGTTTTCCCCATCAAGGTTAACCAGCAGGAACAGGTTATCGAGGCGATATCCGAGTTCGGAAAGGAGTTTAACCACGGGCTTGAAGCGGGAAGCAAGCCGGAGCTTCTGGCGGCTATCAGTATGCTGCAAAACCGCGACGCATGTCTTATCTGCAACGGATACAAGGACGAGGAGTTCATTGACCTCGGACTTAACGCGGTAAAGATGGGGTATCAGTGCTTTTTCGTTATAGAGGTGCCGGGCGAGGTTGACCTTATACTTGAGCGTGCGAAAAAACTCAAGGTGCGTCCGCTGCTTGGGCTGCGCGGAAAGCTCTCCACACAGGCGGAGGGTCAATGGTCGGAATCCGGTGGCGACAACAGCGTTTTCGGGCTTAACATCAGCCAGATGGTTGATGTTCTGGACAGGCTTAAAGAGGAAAACAAGCTGGACTGCCTGAAACTTCTGCACTATCACATCGGTTCGCAGATACCTAACATCAGGGATATCCGCGCAGGTGCGCTTGAAGCCTGCCGCATATATGAGGAACTTGTTAATGAAGGGGCGCCCATGGGGTTCATAGACTTCGGAGGCGGTCTGGCGGTGGACTATGACGGGTCGAACACCAACTACCACTCAAGCCGTAACTACTCTGTTGAAGAATACTGCTACGACGTGGTGGAATCCATTATAAACGTTCTGGGCAAAAAAGGCATAACCCACCCGACCATAATTACCGAGTCCGGTCGTGTAACTGTTGCCTATTACTCGGTTTTGCTGTTCAATGTTTTGGATGTATCAACCTTTATCCCACATCCTATACCCGACGAACTTCCTAAATGCAACGGCGGTCTTTTGGACAACCTTCTGGTTACGTTCAACGACGTTTCGCCTCGAAGCATACAGGAGAGTTGTAACGATGCTCTGTTCTACAGAAATCAGGCGAAACAGCTTTTTAAGCACGGACAGATAACCCTGCGTCAGCGTGCTATGGCGGAAAATCTTGTACGCCATATACTTATGAAGATATCATCCACAGCCAGAACCATGACCCACGTACCCAAAGACGTGCAGGACATAGACAAGCTGCTTTACGATATATACTACGGTAACTTTTCACTGTTTCAGTCGCTGCCCGACGTTTGGGCGATAAACCAGATTTTTCCCGTTATGCCTATCCACAGGCTGAACGAGGCGCCTACCCGTCCGGCGATAATTTCGGACATAACCTGCGACTGCGACGGAAAGATAGATAATTTCCCCGACTATTCACATGACAAGAATGCAATCCTTCTGCACGACCTAAAGGACAACGATGAATATTATCTTGGCGTGTTCCTTGTGGGTGCTTATCAGGAGACGCTGGGGGACCTTCACAACCTTTTCGGTGATACTAACGTGGTTTCTATAAGCGTCAATATGGACGGCTCGTATCAGGTTGTGCGCGAGCTTGAGGGCGATTCGGTGGCGGACGTTCTTTCGTATGTTGAATACGATGTCAAAAGCATGAAGCACAGACTTAAAAAGATAGCGGAGGACGCGGTTCAGCAGGGCTATATCTCCGGCAAGGAGCGAAAGGACATCCTTAACGGGTTTGACGAGGGGCTTCGCGGATATACATATTTTGAAAAAGACTGACAACGTCTCTGCGATGAGCGGAGCGACGCGACAGTCTCAATCTTAGGGGTGAATATAATGTCAAAAATTCTTATAATCGGCGCCGGCGGCGTCGGAAACGTGGTTGTTAAAAAGTGTGCGCAGCATCCGGACGTATTTTCAGATATACACCTTGCCAGCCGCACAAAATCAAAATGCGACCAGATAGCTAAAGAGGTCAATGACCTTTACGGCGTAAAAGTTTCCACCTATGCTGTGGACGCAGACAATGTTGCTGATCTTGCAAAGCTGATAAACAGCATCAAACCGGAATTGGTTCTGAACGTTGCCCTTCCCTATCAGGATCTTACAATTATGGACGCTTGCCTTGAAACAGGCGTTAACTATATGGACACAGCAAACTATGAACCCAAGGATACCGCTCATTTCGAATATTCATGGCAGTGGGCGTATCAGGACAGATTCAAAGAGAAAGGACTTATGGCTGTTCTGGGCTGCGGATTTGATCCCGGTGTTACGAACATCTTCTGCGCATATGCACAGAAACATATTTACGACAGCATTGAGACAATAGATATCCTCGACTGCAATGCGGGCGACCACGGACACCCTTTTGCAACCAACTTTAATCCAGAGATAAACATCCGCGAAGTTACGCAGGTTGTGCGCCACTGGAAAGAGGGTGAGTGGGTGGAGACCCCCGCTATACTCGACGACAGCTGCGTTCATTTTCCGTTTGACTATCCGCAGGCTGGCGTTAAAGAGAGCTTCCTGCTCTATCACGAGGAGATGGAATCCCTTGTTAAACATATAAAAGGTCTGAAACGCATCCGCTTCTGGATGACGTTTTCACAGAATTACATTACACACCTCAAGGTGCTTGAGAACGTCGGCATGACCCGCATCGACGAGGTTGAATACAACGGTGTAAAGATAATCCCCCTTCAGTTTCTGAAAGCGCTTCTGCCCGATCCGGGCAGTCTGGGTACAAACTATACCGGAAAAGCAGTTATAGGTTGTGTCTTCGACGGCGAAAAGAACGGCGAAAAGCTGAGAAAATATATCTATAACGTTTGTGATCACGCCGAGTGCTACCGCGAGGTTCAGGCACAGGCGGTCTCCTATACCACGGGCGTTCCCGCAATGATAGGCGCGATGATGATGCTTAAAGGCATATGGACGGGTAAGGGTGTTTTCAATGTTGAACAGCTTGACCCCGACGCGTTTATGGATGAACTGAACAGGTGTGGTCTGCCGTGGCAGGTTGTGGACTTTAACGGCGAGCTTCCTGCATAATAATGAGCCGCCTTACTATATCGGATTTTCCGAAAGAGATAACGGACAGGGTGGACACACCCTGCTACCTGATAAGCGAGGGTGTGATACGCCGCAACTGCGAAATTCTGGACAGTGTTCAGAGGCGCACCGGGGCGAAGATACTTCTTGCCATGAAGGCGTTTGCGCTGCCGAAGGTATTCCCGCTCATCGCACAGTATCTTCACGGGGTATGTGCCAGCGGACCAATAGAGGCGCAGATGGGGCGTGAAGAGTTCGGACGTGAGGTGCACACCTATTCGCCCGCGTTCAAAAAAGACCAGATGGCGCGCACTATTGCGTTCAGCGACCATATAGTTTTCAACTCCGTCACCCAGTGGCATACCCACAGGGATGCTATAGCCGCATCCGGAAGAAACATTGAAATGGGACTGCGCGTCAATCCCGGACATGCGGAGGTTGAGGTTGAGCTTTATAACCCCTGTCTGCCCGGTTCGAGGTTCGGTGTTAATCCGGAAGACCTTGAAGGCGTTGATCTGACAGGTATAAGCGGGCTGCATTTTCATGCCATGTGCGAGCAGAATTCTGACGTTCTGACCCGTGTGCTTGAGAGTTTTGAACAGCGTTTCGGGCATCTTATTCCGCAGATGAAATGGATAAATTTCGGCGGAGGTCACCATATCACCAGAGAGGATTATGATGTGGAACTGCTCTGCGAAACCATAAACAGTTTCCGCAGCCGCCATAACGGTATTCAGGTTTATCTGGAACCGGGTGAGGCTGTTGTTCTGAACGCCGGAGTTTTTGTCACTCAGGTGCTTGATGTGATGCGCAACGGGGTCGATATCGCCGTTGTGGATTCATCGGCGGAGACTCATATGCCTGATGTGCTGGCAATGCCCTACCGCCCTGTGCTTATAGGCGCGGGACAATCGGGCGAATTTGCCCATGATTTTAAAATAGGCTGTATCTCCTGTCTGGCGGGTGATTTCATCGGAACCTATTCGTTTCCTGAAAAACTGAAAATAGGCGACAGACTGGTTTTCACTGATATGGCGCTTTACTCTTTTGTAAAAAACACAAATTTTAACGGTGTGGAGCTTCCCGACCTGACGGTGTTCAGCCTTGAAAAAGGTACGCTGGAGGTTGTGCGCAGGTTCGGCTACGAAGATTATAAGAACAGGTTGTCATGAGCGAATACACTAATTTTCACGGGGACGACGTTGCCCCTTCAAAGCCGGAAGAGGCGCTGTTTCACGTTATTCCGGTTCCGTATGAGAAATCTGTGTCCTATGGTTCGGGCACTGCCGAAGGACCTGCGGCAATACTTGCTGCTTCCTGTCAGCTTGAGGTGTTCGACGGAAAAAGCACTCCCGCGCAATACGGTATCTGTACATATAAACCCGTAGACTGTTCCGGCGGACACGAACAGTCTGTCGCAAACATAAAAGACGCTGTTCTTCAATGCCTTATCTGCGGTAAAATGCCCGTTGTGCTTGGGGGCGAGCATACGGTTACCAACGGTGTCGTGGATGCCCTGGTGGAGAAATACGGTACGGATTTCGGTGTTGTCCAGTTCGACGCACACGCAGATCTTCGCGAAAGCTATGAGGGGTCTGAGTTCAGCCACGCCTGCGTGATGAAGAGAACGTTTGACAAGGGTATACCCATATATCAGCTTGGCACAAGGAGCTATTGCCTTGAGGAACATCGGCTGCGACTCGGCAGAAATATACCGTATATGGATGCCGAGGATATCGATCGCGAGGGTACGGATGCTTTCCGGCTGCCCGCTGATTTTCCTGAGAAGGTGTTTATCACGTTTGATATAGATGCGCTGGATTCGTCGGTGATGCCTGCAACGGGCACTCCGGTTCCCGGCGGACTGACATGGTTTCAGTCTATGCGTCTCATCGACAGCATAACGCGGCAGCGCACCTGCGTGGGGTTTGACGTTGTGGAGTATGCGCCAATGAGCGGGCTGCACAGCACGGATTTTACCGCGGCACAGCTTGTTTATAACATGATGGGCTATGTCTCCCGCAGCAAGGGAGTTCGCGGACTGTTTTCCATTTCCTGAAATCTTCTGTACAAAACAGTTACAAAACGGTATTATTGTTTAAGTTTTTCATATTTCACGGACGGGTATGAATAGTTTAAACATCCTTCTTTTCTCTTTTCTGATAAGCGCGCTGACAGTGCCTCTGTTTACGGATATGGCTGTCAGACTCGGAATAATTGATATTCCCGATGAGAGGAAGATACATTCCGGTCACACCCCTCGCCTTGGCGGTCTGGGGATAATTACGGGTGTATTCCTTTCAGTTCTGATATTCTGCGAAATTGATTCACAATATCTTTATCTTGCGTTGGCTAACCTCATTATAATCGGAATCGGGGTATATGACGACAGCAGGGGCGCTTCTGCTCTGCAAAAGCTGTTTTTTCAGGCGCTTGCCGCCACTGTGGTTATTTTTGTCATGGGCGTGCGGTTTGAGTTTTATCTTCCGTGGCTGACATGGCTTAACAACGATATACTAATGATTCTCGTAACCTATTTCTGGATAGCTCTGGTGACAAACGCAGTGAACCTCATCGACGGAGTGGACGGGCTTGCCGGCGGAATATCATTTATGGCATTCGGCTCTCTGATGGTGGCTTCATACGCGGAGAACGGGATGAATTTTGCTGTTTCTCTTGCTTTCCTTGGCGGGATACTGGGCTTTCTGAGGTATAATCTGCCGAAAGCGTCAGTTTTCATGGGCGACACCGGAAGTCTGTTTCTGGGTTTCAATATAGCCGTGCTGTCACTTTCATCTTCTTTTAAAACGAATACTGTGATGTCGGTGGTAATGCCGACGCTTTTCATACTTATACCTCTCTTTGACACTTTCCTTGCCATTGTGCGCAGACTTCTGCGTTTGCAGAACCCGATGAGGGCGGACAGGGAACACCTTCACCATAAACTTTTGGATCTGAACCTCAGCATGGGTCAGACACTCATGGTGTTCTATTCTCTTTCAATAGTTCTTTCAGGTTTGGCGCTCATTTTTTTCCGTGATCAGAAGCTGTATATGGTGCTTCTTGCTGTTGTGATACTCTATGTGTTTCTGCTGATGATAAAGTTTCTGAATTTTGCCAATCTCGGCAGGTTGATAGGCGACATAAACAGCAGGATAATGCAGGAGCGCAGCCGCGAATGTCTGGCTCGGATAAAGGCTGACAAAATCGGATTTTCGGTCAGCGCAGGGGTCATAATACTTTGCACTGTGCTTTCGGCATTTGTATTTCTGCGTTCCGGCAGCTACCCGCAGGTCGGTCTCGCTACCGTTTTGCTCTTTTTTATGACGACGTTTGTTCTCTTTGTATACAGGGTCAGCAGTGTCAGCGAGCTTTTTTATTCCAGTCTTGCTGCTTATTGGCTGTTTTTTGCTGCTGCTTATTATGCAGGAAGGGGCTGGCTGGCTGTTCTTGCCGTTTGCGGACTTGGTGTCAGCATAGCCATGTTTTCCAGATTTTTTCGTTTATCGAGGGTTTTCGTTCCTTTCGACCTGCTGAATTTTTTCATGGTGATATCGATATGGGTTCTGAGCGGAAAAGCTATCTACGATTATACGATAATTGTGGCGGTGAGTCTGCTGCTGTATATCCCTTTCAAATCGGCGTTCGTATACGTCATTTCACACAGAGACCCTGAGAACGTGAAAGAGATAATCTGACCTATCTTCCTGTTTTGCCGGTGATATAGCTTGCTTTTGCCATATGGTTCTGGGCGAAAACATCCGCAGGTATCCTTTTGAAAGGAAGAAGGGCGTCCGGCACAAGATACTGGTGCATTTTTATTATCTTCTTCATAACAACTGTGAAGAGACCGCCCAGCTTATGTTTTTTCACAACCTGATAGTCGTCCTTCATTTTTCTCATAAGGTTTTTCGGAGTGTTGTTGCTGGCACCGCCTGCGCGCATTTTCACAAGCAGCTTGGGAAGATAGCACGATCTTTCACCTTCGCTGTTCATGATTCTAAGTATGAGGTCATAGTCGGCGGAGATTTTGAAACTTGTATCGAAAAGCCCGTATTTCTGATAAAGCTCGCGCTTAACAAAGAAAGACGGGTGTGGTGGCATCCATCCCATAAAGAGCTTTGCTTTGGTGAATCTGCCGCTTTTCCAGTATCTTACAAGCCTGTCCGAATCGTCATGACGGACGATGGCAAGGTCTCCGTATACTGTTGAGCAGTCTGTCTCTTCAAAACATTTCACAACGTCGGAAAGCACGGTGTCGTTTGCGTAAACGTCATCGGAGTGGAGTATTGCCACGATATCGCCTGTAGCAAGTTTAACTGCTTTGTTAAGGGCGTGGTAAAGGTTTTTATCTTTTTCTGAGATAAGAACGGATATCCTGCTTTTGTACTCTTTGATTATCTTGAGGGTTTTGTCAGTGGACTTTCCGTCTATGACGATATACTCAAGATCGACATTTTTCTGACTGATGGCGGATTCTACCGCCTGTCTGATAGTCCTTTCGTTGTTTTTAACAACAGTGATGACACTGACTTTCATTTTCCCTACACCGGCAATTTTCAAAAATTTGAGACATTCCGACACATTCCTTATACTCTTTAGCGCGACAATTTCAACATATTTTATTGAAACGCCATTTTAGAAATCATAGGTGTAATTCCTTGCGCAGCCAGAACAGCACCCGCTGTGGAGAGGTGGTTGTCGTCGATGTAAAGCGATTTGCCGTTTTTCTCGCCTATGCAACGGTTTTGCGGGCAGAGTCCGTCTGCAAGTTCTCCTGTGGTAAAGTCGTATTTTGCAGAAAGAGTTTTCAGTATGCCGCGCACTTTTTTGTTCTCATTCTCGTATTCTCCGCGGGAGGAACCTACGTTGCTGTTTCCGGCGAGGGCGGGGAGATATTTTTTCAGCACAGTGAGTTTCGCCAGCTCACGGGGAACGTCGTAAGGAAAATCCGGGTTATCCATTAGAAAATAAACGTTTTTTCCTTTAAGAGCAGCAAGTGTGCGCTCAAGTCCGCGTTCAAGAACTTTCGGGTTTTCCTCTGCCGATGATTTAACCGTAGCGTCGTCCTTTATGAAAAAGTGCGGCGCAACAGGCTCGGAGGCAGCGCGCCATCTGGCGTTTATCATGATGTTCTTTATGTCGGATTCATTGATCAGAGATATTATTCTGTCGTTGAACTCGACGCATCCGAAGTTTTTAGGCTTTGTCGAGCGTGTTACACCTTGCAGGGGGGCACATGCCGCTTTCGCCGCGAGTATGCCTGATATGCCGTGTTCTTTGCCGTATGCGTCCATTCCGTCTGCGAGAACGAGTGCGTGGGAATCGCCCCAGAGGACGTAAGACGGTTTTACGTCTTTGTCCCCCATGATGCACAGCCCGTCGAGGGTTATATTCTCAGGTTTCATGCCGTAACATGCGGGAATTTCGAAAGCGCCTTTGGATGTTTTAGCATAAGCCGCCGCCTGCGCGGGTATTCTTTCGGGCAGTCCGTTTTTGACTATGACATATCCGCCAACGAGACATCCGACCGCCATAACGGCGTAAGTGTATCTGAAAAAGAGTTTCTTGTTCTGTATCTTTTTAACGCGCAGCGGTTTTTCGACTATGTAATAAGAAAAGGAAGCGAATGCGAACGTGAGAAATATCAGAAAGATATCGGATTTATAAAACGCAGGGATGTGTATGCTCTCCCAGTAGTTGCGCAGTGCGAACAGAGGCCAGTGCCACAGATAGAGCGAGTACGACAGGAGTCCTATCCATACGACTGGTTTAAGGCTGAGTATGCGGTTAACTATGCCGCCCTGCGCCATGATTATGAGCGCGGTTCCAAGACAGGGCAGAAGTGCCGCATAGCCGGGGAAAGGCGTCGTGGTCTCGAAAGTGAAAACGCTTATGCAGAGCATAATGAAGCCTGCCAGCGACATGATGTGCAGGTAGAGCGGTTTTTCAGTTTTCGGGAAGAAGCCGAGGGATATCAGCGCGCCCAGCATCAGCTCCCATGTGCGGTAGGGAATGAGATAGAACGCCGCTTCCGGGTGTGTCTTTGTGCCCCACACGGAAAGTCCGAATGAGATAACGAACAGGGTCAGCGCGAACCGGAGATATTTTTTACTGCCGTATCTGGCAATGAGCATCAGCATCAGAGGGAAAAAGATGTAGAATTGTTCCTCAACACCAAGCGACCATGTATGCAGAAGGGGCTTTGTTTCCGCCTGTGCGTCGAAATAGCCGCTCTCCTGCCAGAAAAGGATGTTCGAACCGAAAAGTACCGTTGAAACCACACTTTTGCCGAAGCCTTCAAAGTGAGCCGGCATGAGCGAGAAGAACGAAAGAATGAATGTGAACGCCAGCAGGAAATAGAGCGCCGGAAATATTCTTTTGACGCGCCTGACGTAGAAGTTTGCGATGGTGAACCTGTCCTCGTCCAGCTCGCGGACGATGATGGAGGTTATCAGATAGCCGGATATGACAAAAAATATGTCAACGCCGACGTATCCGCCGGAGAACAGGGTCATTCCGGCGTGGTAAAAGATAACGGGCATAACTGCGAGCGTGCGCAGTCCGTCTATATCGCTTCGGTATTTAAGGCTCATTTAACCATCTCAGAGGTAATTTCTTTATCTTTCAGAACAGCATACTCCGCGCCGAATACGGAAAGGTGGTCGTCGTCGTAATAAAGCGCCCGTCCGTCGTGTTCCGTAATGCATCCTTTTTCAGCGCAAAGCGCTTTGTAAAGCGGAACAACAGTGAATCTGTCCATATCTTCATAATATTGCAGAAGGGTGAGCAGGGGTGAGTTCTCCTTTTCATAGGTCTCAAGTGGAATGTTCATCTGTGAAGAGGATGCCAGCGCAGGCAGATAGGCTTTCAGCAGTGCGTTCTTTGCCAGCTCACGGGGAACGTCGAAGTCCGCCTCCGCGTTGTCCAGAACGAAGTAAATCTCTTTTCCTTTCAGCCTGTCCAGGGTCCTTTCCAGAGCCTGACGGAATTCCTCAACCCGCGCGGGAGTATCGGTGTATTTTTTCCATCGGCAGACGAGGATGACTTTTTTGATATGTCTGTCGTTTGCCAGCACCTCGCCAACGGCAAGGTTCGTCTCTATACAAGCGTTTGCCTTCGCCCTGTCCGTGCCTGCCAGCCCTAGAAGTGGCGGACATGCGGACGTTGACATGAAAACACCGCCCGTGCCTGTTTCCTTCGCCAGCTTATCTATGCCGTCGGAGAGCGCAAGGGCATGAGAATCGCCCCAGAGTGCGAATTTAGGCTTAACTTTCTCTGTGCCGAGTCCGCAGTATTTCCCAGCCTTAATGGCTGATTCCGGCAATTCGTAACATGCCTTAGTTTTAAATTTGCTGTTGGGGACGTAGGCTAACTTTGCCACGTCTTCAGGTATTCTTTGCGGGATACCGTCTGTGAATATCACCAGTGCGCCGAACACACAGCCCGCCGCCATAACGGCGTAAGTGTATCTGAAAAAGAGTTTCTTGTTCTGTATCTTTTTAACGCGCAGCGGTTTTTCGACTATGTAATAAGAGAAGGAAGCGAACGCGAACGTGAGAAATATCAGGAAATAGTCCGAAGTGTAAAATTCGGGGATGTTTGCACTCTCCCAGTAGTTGCGCAGCGCGAACAAAGGCCAGTGCCACAGATAGAGAGAGTACGACAGAAGCCCTATCCAGACTACAGGTTTAAGACTGAGTATCTGGTTCACGATACCGCCCTGTGCCATGATGATGAGCGCGGTACCCATACAGGGCAGAAGCGCCGCATAGCCGGGGAAGGGCGTTGAGGGTTTAAAGGTGAATATGCTGACGCAGAGCATGATGAAGCCCGCCAGTGACATAAGATTTATGTTCAGCAGTTTTTCAGTTTTCGGGAAGAAGCCGAGGGATATCAGCGCGCCCAGCATCAGCTCCCATGTGCGGTAGGGGATGAGATAGAACGCCGCTTCCGGGTGTGTCTTTGTGCCCCACACGGAAAGTCCGAATGAGATAACGAACAGGGTCAGCGCGAACCGGATATATTTTTTACTGCCGTATCTGGCAATGAGCATCAGCATCAGAGGGAAAAAGATGTAGAATTGTTCCTCAACACCAAGCGACCATGTATGCAGAAGGGGCTTTGTTTCCGCCTGTGCATCGAAGTAGCCGCTTTCCTGCCAGAAAAGGATGTTCGAACCGAAAAGTACTGTTGAAACCACACTTTTACCGAAGCCTTCAAAGTGAGCCGGCATGAGCGAGAAGAACGAAAGAATGAATGTGAACGCCAGCAGGAAATAGAGCGCCGGAAATATTCTTTTGACGCGCCTGACGTAGAAGTTTGCGATGGTGAACCTGTCCTCGTCCAGTTCGCGGACGATGATGGATGTTATCAGATAGCCGGATATGACAAAAAATATGTCAACGCCGACGTATCCGCCGGAGAACAGCGTCATTCCGGCGTGGTAGAAGATAACGGGCATGACTGCGAGCGTGCGCAGTCCGTCTATATCGCTTCGGTATTTAAGGCTCATTTTTCCGCTCTTGACGTGATAAACCTTCTTACAGCCTTCCGCGGAAGCAGTCTTTTTGCGGTGAGCCTCAGAAATGCGTCTGTGGTTATGTATATGTAATACAGCCTTCTTGAAAATCCGGCTGCATTGTGTTCCATAAGTGTCTGGAAGTGGTCTTTATACACCTGAACCCGTTTTCTGTCGGAAACGCCCCCCGGCTCGGTCACGGATATCGTCACGGGGACGTAGAAGAACGAAGCGCCGACGGAATAAAGGTGAAAAAGCCTGTCGAAATCCGCGCCTATCCGCACGCCCAGACGGAACGGGTGTTTTTTCATAAGCTCCGTTCTGACAAGTGTGCTCTGGTGGGATGTCAGCATCCCCTTCCAGATGTCTTTCGCAGGTAAGCCTTTTATGGGCTTTTCAGCGTATCCGTAGTCCACTCTGTAGTCGCCGTAAATAACGTCCGGTTCGCCTGATACAGCGCTGAAAACACTGTCCAGTGAATCAGGTGATGCGAAAACGTCGCCTGCGTTCATGAAAATGATATATTTTCCGCCCGCCGCCGCAATACCTTTGTTCATTCCGTCATATATACCTCTGTCCGGACCTTCCAGAAAGATATCAATATAGCTTTTTAAGCGGTCTATTACAGACAGGGTGGAATTTTCGGAACCGCCGTCGGCTATTATAAGTTCATAGTCCTTAAATGTCTGCGTTGTTACACTTTTGATTGTTTTTTCAAGACCTGCCGAATCGTTTTTAACTATGGTAACGATTGACACTTTCTTCATTACTGCCGACTCAGATAATCGTTAAAGGCGGATTTCAGACCGTCTTCAAGAGGAATACGGTGTCTGAAACCAAGCGAATGCAGTCTGGAGCAGTCCAGCAGTTTTCTGGGGGTGCCGTCCGGCATTTCAGGGTTGAACCGCAGTTCTCCCCTGTATCCGACAACTTCAGCCACCATTGTCGAAAGGGTTTTTATTGAAACCTCGTCGCCGGAACCGATGTTTATATGTGCGTTTCTGTATATTCCGGTGCCGTCGTCCATGTCCCATGCGTCAACATTTTCCATAAGGAAGCATGAAGCGTCCGCCATGTCGTCAACATGCATGAACTCCCTCAGGGGGCTTCCAGTTCCCCATAGGTTCAGCACTGTTTTTCCGTTTTGTTTTTCTATGCCGATGCTTTTCAGACATTCGATGTGTCCGGTGTCGCCGCAGTCGTCTTTCAGGTTTGCGGCTATTGCGTCCATGTCGCCTTTTTCGAAGAGTGAGGCAAGATATGTCTTTCTGATAAGCGCAGGGATAACGTGGGAACCTTTCAGGTCGTAATTATCGTTATACCCGTAAAGATTTGTGGGCATAACAGATATGAAGTTGCTGCCGTATTGCAGATAATAGCTTTCGCACAGTCTGATTCCTGCGATTTTTGCCAGCGCATAGGGTTCGTTGGTGTATTCCAGCTCGCCTTTGAGAAGCTGGTCCTCTCTGATGGGCTGTTCGGCGTTTTTAGGATAGATGCAGCTGCTGCCGAGAAACAGCAGTTTTTTCACGCCGTATTCGTATGCGTAGTGGATTATGTTGTTTTGCATACGGAGGTTTTCATAGATAAATTCCGCTCGGTACGTGTTGTTTGCATAGATGCCGCCGACACGTGCTGCGGAGTTGAAGACGAAATCCGGTTGTATCTTGCGGAACAGCGCAATTGTTTGACTCTGGTTTGTCAGGTCGCATTTTATCATGCGAAGCTGTCCGCTTTTTATCATTTTCTGATAATTTTTCAGATAGTTTTTGTAAACGGGGGCAGGTTTTGTTTTGTAATAAGTACCGACGATGTTTTCGTATCCTCTCTCGGCAAGCGCCCGCACGATGGCGGACCCCACAAGTCCTGTGGCGCCGGCAACGAGAACACAGTCAGATTTTTTGACCACGGTTTTGTTTTTCACTCAGATACCTGATTAAAGTGTAATCCGACATATTTAAACGAAACAGGGTTGCATGTCAATTTCATTTAAAGGGGACGGACAGCACTACAAAAATCTTAACTGTTTTCACGGCATATGATAAGATGTTTTGTATGAATATATTTTATGACAACATCGTGTTCCGGTTACAGAGGTCAGGAGGCATATCCCGCTATTGGCAGGAGCTTGCGTCACGCTTTGCAGCGGACAGCGGGTGCCGTATAACTTTCATAGAGCAGAAAGGACAATGCGATAATAAATTCCGTGAAATGCTGAACATGGAAAATATAGTATATGACAGCGGACTGCCCGTTAAGATAAACAGATATCTTCCGGTGCGCCTGCGGCTTGGTAATGGATGTATTTTTCATTCCAGCTATTATAGAGACTGCACCGACCTGCGGGCGGCAAAGATAGTCACTGTGCATGATTTCACTTATGAGATATATGTGAGGGGTCTGAAAAGAGTTGTGCACACAGCCCAGAAACGCGCCGCAGTGCAGCGTGCCGACGGGGTTATCTGTATATCGGAAAACACCAGAAAAGACCTGCTGCACTTCTTTCCGGAGACCGACCCGGAAAAGGTTATCGTTGTTCATAACGGCGTGGGGAACGATTTCAGACCGTCGGAAAAATCACGCGATGAGATATTTGAAGAGTTCAGGCTGGCGAGTGACAGCTATGCTGTGTTCATGGGTGAGCGCGGCGGATACAAAAATTTCGACACAGCGGTGAAAGCGTGCGCACTCAGCGGTCATTTCCTGCTGGTGCTGGGCGGACGCGCTGTGACCGATGATGAAAAAACCCTTCTGGATGGGGAGCTGAAAGGCAGATACAGAGTTTTCGGATATATGACCAACGAGCAGATAAAAGACATCTTTTCGGCGGCGGACTGCCTGCTGTACCCTTCGCTTTACGAAGGTTTCGGATTGCCTGTGCTGGAGGCGATGCGGTGCGGATGCCCTGTGATAGCGTCCGACTGTTCGTCTCTGCCGGAAGCCGCGGGGGATGCCGGAATACTCGTTAAAGATATGACACCGCAGGGTTTTGCAGAAGCCCTTCAAAGCGTTGTAGGCAAACGGGCGGAGCTTATTGCAAAGGGGTTCGCTCACTCTGCGAATTTTTCATGGGACAGGTGTTTTGCTGAGACAAAAGCCTTCTACGAAACGATACAGGCGAAGAAATCCTTATAGTCTGCGGGTACTTTAAGAACTGTTTTGTAAACTGTGGATATGCCGTCCAGCTTCGCAACGCAAAGGTGCGCGTCGGCGGGGAAATACACCGCGCAGTCGTATTTTCCGAACGCCAGTTTTGAGGCTCTGTCAGTCAGTTTATATTTTATAAGGTCTTTTTCCGCGTCGTAATGCACGTCGGTTTCAAGTTTCTCTATGCGGCAGAGTTCCATCTGCTCGTTCCCGCCAAGCATTATCTGTATGTCAACGTAGCCTCTGTGGGACTCGAAAAAGCACAGGCTTCTGTCCTTCGTTTCAAAAGACTGCTCTATGGCGAACACATCCTTAGTAATCTGAAATCTCTCGAAGGTGGCGGGCTTGAACGACTTTATACGGCGCATGGTCTCAGAAGTTTCATCATTGAGCGTCAGCAGATATTTTTTTATCGTTTCATCGGGGCAAGTCTTTATTAATTCATCAAGAACCGTGATTACAGCCATTTTTCACCTCGCAGAGAAGGTATATTCTGCCCGTTCGCGGCAAATATCAATAAAAATCTGTTGCAGTTCCCCAAAAGGGGGGTTATTAAACAATATCCCAAATAAATACGAGATCGCGTCGTCGTCTGTACTCCCCGCGAAGACAAATTTTCGTCTCTGCGAGGAAGCTGTGAGCTGACGAAGCAGTCTCATTAAAGAAAAATACGGCGGGTGGCTATATGAAAGTTACGGCACTTCTGCCCATGAAGGGCAATTCCGAAAGGGTAAAAAACAAAAATATGCGCGATTTTGCGGGCAAGCCGCTCTACCATGCGGTTATGACCGTGCTTTTGCAGTGCCGCAATATAGATAAGGTTGTGATAAACACCGACAGCGAGATTATAAAGAACGACGCGCTGAAAAATTTCAACCGCGTGCAGATTATCGACCGCCCCGTCGAAATTCAGGGTGATTTCGTCGCCATGAACGACATAATAGCATATGACCTTTCAAAGCTGGAGGGCGAACACTTCCTCCAGACCCACAGCACAAACCCGCTGGTGAAACCGGAGACCATCGACAGAGCAATCGATGAATATTTCGCGAACCTTGGAAAATACGATTCTGTTTTCTCTGTTACAAGGCTGCAAACCCGCCTTTACTGGGCAGACGGCAAACCAGTCAACCATAACCCCGCGGAGCTTCTGCGCACGCAGGATCTGCCCCCCGTTTATGAGGAGAACAGCAATTTCTTTGTGTTCAGCAAGACCTCTTTCGCCGCGGCAGGCAATAAGCGCATAGGACTGAAACCCGCCATGAGCGAGATGAACAAGCTGGAAGCGGTGGATATCGACGAGCCGGAGGATTTCGAACTGGCGGAGCTTCTGTATATCAAGAGGAAGAACGGATGACATTGCGCCGCTCGGTCTGGTTTATTTTTAGACTGTTCCGCAAAATATGCAAAACTGTGTACGGAACGCCGCAAAACGTCCGCAGAATAGGCGTTATCGGCGGTCGCGATGCCTCTTTCGGGGCGAAGGCGGCATGGTATCTGCCCGATACCTTTGAACTGGTGACAGGCAGAGCCGATTTTTACCTCATTACCGACTGGCGGCTGATATTTTTCAATCTGCTGCGCCTGCACAAGTGCGCAGTTGTGGATGGAAACTTCTATTCAACCGAAGAGTGCACCGCATGGAGCTACCTTTACGGTACCTATTGCGGCAGAGACTATTCTGATATTTCCCGCAGAAATTTTTCCGCACTTGCCGAAAAACTGAAAAGTAAAAACAGCGCCTGCTGCTTTCTTACGGGCGAATCTTTTTCGGACTACGAAAGCCATCCCGAAACGCGGGACATGATAAAAGTGATATGCAACAGCGTCGTGAAAAACGACGGATTTCTTGAGTGGCTACATCCCGATATCCTCTGCTTTGCCGATCCTGTGTACCATTTCAGCTGGAACGAATATTCTCAGACCTTTCGCAAAGATGTACTGAAAACCGTCGAGAGATACGGCGTTTACGTCGTTATCCCTGAAAATATGGTGGCGCTTATGCTGGCGCATTATCCGCAGCTTTCGGATAAGATTATAGGCATCGGCAGGAACGAAGATTTTAATTTCCCGTCGGCGGAAAATCTTTCCGTCCGCGTTACCGACAATATATTAACCTATCTCATGCTCCCGTCGGCTTCCGCACTTGCTGATGAAATTTATATTCTTGGTGCCAACGGCAGAAGCCCCGACGACAAAATGTTCTGGAAACACAACAGCATGGTGCAGTACGACGGACTGATGCAAAAGGTAGTTGATGCACATCCCTCTTTTTTCCGCGACAGAAATTATGTACAATATCAGAGCGGACACGATGAACTTATGGCGGCTCTCTTCGCTTACGGCGAGGGGCGCGGCAGAAAATATATCTCACTTAACGATTCATATCTTGCGAGCATTTCAGCAAGATACAACGGAGTTAAAAATGTCTCTTAAACAAAAGCTGAAAAACAACGAACTAACGCTGGGTTCATGGGTGACGATAGGGCACCAGTCCGTTATCGAAATTATGGCGAGCGCAGGTTTCGAGTGGCTCACCATCGACCTTGAACACAGCGTCATAGAGCTTGCGGCGGCGCAGAACCTCATCGGGCACATTCAGGCGGCTGGTATGAAAGCCCTTGTCCGCGTGGGCAAAAACGAAGAGGTGGTTATTAAACGCATAATGGACGCCGGAGCCGACGGCATCATCGTCCCCATGGTGAACAGCCGCGAGGACGCGGAACAGGCTGTGCGTTTCACAAAATACCCGCCCATAGGCAAACGCGGCGTTGGTCTCGCTCGTGCACAGAAATACGGCACAGGTTTCGACGAATACAAGGAATGGCTTAAAGACGAGTCGGTTATCATTGCTCAGGTTGAGCATATTGATTCCGTCCGCAACATAAACGAGATAATCACAACGCCGGGCATCGACGGAATAATCATAGGACCATACGACCTTTCGGGGTCAATGAACGTGCCGGGCGAGTATGACCGACCGGAAGTGAAAGAGGCGCTTCTCGCCGTTGAAAAGGCTTGTAAGGCGGCTGGCTTCCCCCTCGGTTTTCACGTTATCCAGCCCGACTATGAAAAACTGAAAGAGAAGATTGATCTCGGATATACCTTCCTTGCATTCAGCCTCGATTTCCTGTTTCTGGGACAGAAAGCAAGAGAAGAGATGGGCAGGCACAAGGCATGAAAGTTTTCATCTCCACACACCCGTTCTTTCAGACATCGCCTGTTCCGAAACAGCTTCTTGAAAGCAACGGTATTGAATACCGTGAAAATACACGCGGGCGTAAGCTGACATCTTCGGAACTTGCAGAGGATATCAAAGACGCGACGGTGCTTGTTGCCGGAACGGAGAATATCACCGAGGAAGTATTTAAAAATGCGCCTAACCTGAAACTTATATCAAGGGTGGGTGTCGGACTTGACGGTGTGGACTTCGAACTGTGCAGAAAATACGGCGTGCGGGTGGCATACACCCCGGAAGCGCCCACAACTGCTGTCGCGGAACTCTGTGTGGGTATGATGCTCGACCTCGCCCGCAGGATAACATCCAGCGATAAGCTGATGCGTGACGGCGGCTGGGCTAGGCACATGGGGCTGCTGCTTCATAGCCGGACCATAGGCATTTTCGGTATGGGACGCATCGGAAAGAGCCTTGCGCATATGCTTTCCGGTTTTAACGTGAATATTCTTGCCCACGACACAAACCCCGACATAATCTTCGGGCGCTGCGAGCGCATAACCTATACCGATAAAGAGACGGTTCTTAAAAACAGCGACATCGTGAGCGTAAACCTGCCGCTGAAAAAGGACACACGGAATTTTATCACCGCGAAAGAGCTTAACATGATGCAGAAACACGCCTTTCTCATCAATACGGCGCGTGGAGGCATTGTGAACGAGGACGACCTTTACAACGCTTTGAAAAACGGTGTGATAGCGGCTTCCGCAGCGGATGTTTTCGTGGATGAACCCTATAAGGGCAAGCTGCTGGAACTGGACAACATGCTGTTCACCTGTCACATGGGAGCGGCGACCACCGCCAGCCGTACTGACATGGAGGTTCAGTCTGTTGAAGAGGCTGTGCGCTTTCTCACAGGCAAAAACCTGAAAAACGAGGTGTTCTCAAATGAATGAGAAGGTCATTGTTTTCGGCGGAGCGGGATTTCTGGGGTGCTATGTCGTCGAAGAGCTTCTGAAAAGGGGCTACAGGGTGACTGCGGCAGACCTTCGAAAGAGTGAATATCTGCCCGAATCCTGCGAATTTGTGGAATGTAATATAATGAACAGGGATATGGTAAGCCAGCTTATTACATCCGAGGTCTCATATGTCTATAACTTCGCGGGGATGGCAAATCTGGACATGGCTGTGTCCATGCCTGTTGAGACCATAGAGACCAATATTGTGGGAAACCTGAACGTACTTGAGGGATGCAGAAACAAAAATGTTAAAAGATATGTGTATGCGTCGAGTGCTTATGCTCTCAGTGACAGAGGTTCGTTCTACGGTGTGAGTAAACTTGCTTCGGAAAAACTCACCGAGGAATATTACAGAGCGTTCGGACTGGAGTTTACCATCATACGCTACGGCTCCGTATACGGTGAGCGGGCATACGGCAATAACTATCTTTATTCCGTGCTGAAAAGCGCCATAACCGAGAAAAAGATAATCCATGACAGGGACGGGCAGGAGGTGCGGGAATATATCCACGCGCAGGATGCCGCTGCCATGTCGGTGGACATCATAGAGGATGCGAAATTTATAAACGGTCACATAATCCTGACTGGTATCGAACGGATGCCGAGGGTGGATCTTTTTACGATGATAAAAGAGATTCTGGGGAACGACGTTGAGATAGTGCTGAACAAAGAGGTCAATGACCATCACTATAAACTTACTCCGTATTCGTTCCACCCCAGCGTGTGCAAGAAACTGGTGCCGAACCCCTTCATAGACATGGGGCAGGGTATTCTCGACTGTATCCGCGAGATACACGACAGAGAGATAAACAGCAGGGAGGAGAGCGATTAAACGGATATTTCTCTCTCACACCATAAATGCTGAAACTCCTGCATATGGCGGGAGAAAGCAGGTTGAGCTGGAGCGCATCTCCGATATGTCAAAGGGCGATGCCGCAAACAATACCCGCATGAGTATGAGTGTGCACACGGGGACGCATCTGGATATGCCGCTGCATTTTTATGCCGACGGTCAGGATATAAACTCTTTCGGTGCTGATTTCTGGTTCTTCGAAAAACCTCTGTTTATTGATGTTGAGCCTGCGGATTATGTTATAAAGGACGAACTTACCGAAAAACTCGATACCATTGACGACAAGGGGTTCGACTGCATAATCGTCCGCACCGGATTTGACAGGACAGACGAGAATAATGCCGATAAAAACTTCGGGTTCCACGAATCGGTAGCTGACTGTATTCGCGAAAAATACAAAAACGTCAGGCTGTTTGGAATGGACACGCTTTCAGTGTCTTCTTTTCAGAACAGACCGGAGGGCAGAAAGGCGCATAAGGCGTTTCTTAACCCTCAAAAACCGATTATCCTCCTTGAGGATATGAAACTGGATATTGAAAATATCAATATGATAAGCAGACTTATTATATTGCCTTTAAGGGTGGACGAAACAGACGGTCTGCCCTGTACTGTTGTGGGGGAAATGGAGTGATTCAGAGTATAATTTTCGATTTCGACGGCGTTGTGCTGGACTCAATGACTGTTAAAGACAAAGGTTTCGAGCTTCTTTTCGCTGATTTTGATAAGACTGCCGTGGACAAGCTCCTTGAGTATCACAGAAACAACGGCGGTATATCAAGATTTGTGAAGATACGCTATATGTTCGAAAAAATTTTGGGAAAGAGTATTACGGAAGAGATTGTCACAGAGTATGCCGAAAGGTATTCGAAACTCATGCTGGCAGAGCTTACGGATAAAAAATACATCATTCCCGAAACGCTGGATTTCATAAAGAGGCACTATACGCATATTCCTATGCACGTCGCTTCGGGCACCGAGCAGAAGGAGCTGCGGTATCTCTGCAAGTGTCTTGATCTCACACAGTATTTCGTTTCGGTCTACGGTTCGCCGCGTCCTAAGAACGACGTTGTTGCAGACATAGTCGTTGAGAACGGATATGACAGATATCAGGTGGCAATGATAGGTGATTCGAGGGCTGACTATGATGCTGCGAAGCACAGCGGGCTTATATTCTGCGGGTTCAACGGCGAGCGCCTGCGGGAGTTTTCAGATTACTACATAGACGATTACGCCGCTTTCGAGAAAGAATACATAGGCTAATGAACTGAGATTGCTTCGTTTCATCCGCAAAAACCGGCAACTGTCGCTGCGGGGAGCGTATGCGAAGCGGCAGTCTCGTATCAAATAGATATTGGAGTGCAATTTGCCTGCTATAATAAAGGGTTCCATTGAATTCATCACGAATATATACAGGGAGCGCGCACTTGTGTTCGCACTTTCAGTGGACGATTTCCGTCAACAGTATCTGGGGTCATACCTCGGTCTGCTCTGGGCGCTTTTTCGTCCCCTGTTGTTCGTTGTCACCATATGGCTCGTATTTTCAGTAGGCTTTAAGCGCGTTGGCAGCGACCATGTTCCTTTCATCCTGTATCTGGTGAGCGGATATGCTCCGTGGGCATATTTTGCCGACTGCGTTACGGGCGGCATGAACGCAGTTGTGAACAACAGGCATCTGGTTAAAAAAGTGGATTTCAGGGTGAGTATCCTCCCGCTGGTTAAGATAATATCGTCTTTCTACCTTCATCTCATTTTTCTGCTTATCATAGCGGCGATAGCTGTTTATAAAGGCTATTACCCGACGGTCTACTGGCTCCAGCTCCCGTTTTATCTCATATGTATCTTTCTGATAACCCTTGGTCTGGGCTGGTTTACGGGGGCTATCAGGGTGTTTACGAAGGATATGAGTCAGGTTGTCAGTGTTATTCTGCAAACGGGGTTCTGGGTTACGCCTATTTTCTGGCAGGCTTCGTCTGTGCCGGAGAAATACCGTTTTTTTCTTTATATAAACCCTATGGTTTATGTTGTTGAGGGTTACAGAAATACCTTTATCTATCATAAATGGTTCTTTGAAGATCTGCGTCAGCTTGGATTTTTTCTGGTGTTCGCGGTTGTTTTTCTACTTGTCGGGGTTATCGTGTTCAAAAAACTGCGTCCCCATTTTGCGGAGGTGCTTTGATGCCTAACAGGGTCACGGTTGTCCGCGCGGAGAACATCAGCAAAACTTACAGGCTCTACGATAAGCCTTTCGACAGGGTTCTTGAGGTTTTCAGCCTCACGGGAAAGGCGCACCATAAGGAATTTCATGCGCTGAAAGGGGTTTCGCTTGAGCTGAAACGGGGCGAAACGCTGGGTATAATCGGGCGAAACGGTCATGGGAAATCCACACTGCTTAAAATCATTGCAGGGGTCATACAGCCCACGTCAGGCGTTGTGCATAAACGCGGGCGGGTGGCAGCCATACTTGAAGTGACTTCGGGGCTTAAACCTGAGCTTACCGGTATGGAGAACATTGCCTTAAACCTTAAAATAAACAGTTTTTCAGGCGACATGCTGAAAACCAAAGCGGACGAGATAATAAAATTTGCGGAGCTGAAAGATCACATCAATCAGCCTGTAAAAACGTATAGCAGCGGGATGAAGTCCCGACTTGGGTTCGGCATCGCCACATCTGTTGATCCGGACATACTGATTCTGGACGAGGTGCTTGCTGTGGGCGATTTTGTCTTCCGTCAGAAGTGCCTTGCTAAGATAAATTCCATGCGGGAGCGGATGTCCGTGATTTTCGTTTCCCACTCCATGAACGATGTGAAAATGTTCTGTGACAAAGTAATGGTTATACAGAACGGTCAGGCGGTCTTCAACGGAAACCCCGACGAGGCGATTGAGCTTTATCTCTCCAGCCAGAAACCGGAGGGCAAGGCGGAGCCTGTCAGACCATTTTACGGCGACATTTTTCACAACGACGGCAAAATATCGGACGTCACCCATTTCTGGGACAAAGAGGAATACAGGCTCGGCGAGGAGATGGTGTTCAGCTTCTCTTTCCGGCTGCATTTCGAACCGAAAAACCTGATAATCGGCATCCCTTTATACACTTCCGAGGGGACGCTGGTGACAGCCTTTAATACCGACACCGCAAAATTCCATTTTTCTAATGAAAATAATGTGGTAAAAGGTAGTTTAAGGATTCCATGCGTTTTCAATCCCGGACAGTACGTTTCTGTCATTGCGGTTGTGGACGGGCGGGAATTTCTGTACAGACAGCTTAACGGCGGCTTCTGCGTGGCACCGCAGGAGAGGGTTTTCGGTTTTGTGACTATAAGTCAGAAATGGGAGACATATGAGTGACATCAACTTTCCTGAGTTCCGCAGCATCCTTCTTGAAAAAGGCAGAATCCCCAGAAAGCTGAACGAAAACGCTGAACAGCAGCGCCTTCTTTTTCTGGAATACATCAAAAACGGCAAAATCAGAACCGAAGAGGTTACAGCCTGCCAATGCGGGTGCAGAGACCTTGAAAGAATAGCCGAAATTGACCGCTTCGGGCTTCCATTCGGTGCTCTCATTTGCAAAAAGTGCGGTCTGGTGATAACATCCCCGCGCATAGCCGCAGAATCACTTCCTGAATATTATGATAAATTTTACCATGTGCTGAACTACGGGCATCTCCATGTCCATGACCAGCAGGCGCTTTTCCGTCTGTGGCAAGGGAACAAGATATACCGTATGCTGAAACCATATCTGCCGGACGTGAAAGAACTTTCAGTGCTTGAAATAGGCGCCGGCACAGGCAATGTTCTGAAAGAGATGACTGAAGAGGCTGCGAAAGAGGGTGTAACAGTGAACGCCACTGGCACGGAATACAGCACTGACTGTATCGAGGAGTGCAGGCAGGCAGGTATCGATATCGTATACGGAGATCTGGACACTATGGTTGCGCAGGGCGCGACCTGTGATGTGCTGATACTCAGCCACGTTTTCGAACACTTCACAGACCTTCGGGCGGAACTGGATAAAATCAAAAAACTGCTTAAACCTCAGGGACTTTTATATATTGAGGTGCCAGGGCTTTGCAATATAGGCAATATAGCCACTTACAATTTTGATTTCCTCGAATATCTTATCCATGCGCACATGTATAACTTTAACAGAACTTCGTTGACTGCGATACTCGCCGGGGGTGGTTTTGAGACTCTCTGCGCGAACGAAAAAGCGGAGGCGGTTTTCAGACCCTGCGAAACAGCAACGGTTGTGGATACTTCTTCAAACTATTCGGATATAATGGGATATCTGGAAAAACTGGTGTTCTCCCGTGAGTTTCTGAAAGAGGGAATACTGAATTTCAGCACCATCCGCAACAACCTGAAAGACGACCTTGCCACCGTGCACCGCTGGCACGAACACGAAAAGGCGGAGGCAGAGAAGTTTGCCAGGTGGAACGAGGCGGAGAAAGAACGGGGTGACACAGCGCGCCGATGGCACGAGCAGGAGAAGAAAGTTGCAACGGAGCTTATGCACGCTCTTGACGTACACTTTAAAACGCCCTATACAAGTGTCCGAGCAAAACTTGAAAGCTACCGCGGACTGCGGGAAACTTTTGCGAAATATTATAAGAGGTATTTTGGTTGAAACTCATTCTATACAGTGAGAACGATTACGGATGCGGAGCTTCAATAGCCGCATACCGGCTCGCCGCTGCCGCGGCTAAGACCCATGAGGTCATGTACGTTTTCGAAAAGCAGAAGAACGATTACTCTTTATATAAAAATACCGGAATACGCCCGTGGCACCTCGGCAGAAGTTATTCACTGCCGAAAAAAGTTGTCTACAGGCTTGCCAGAACAATTGCAAGATACACACGCACGGAAGTATACCGGAATCTGATATTTTCGGTTTTCCTTAGCCGTGTCAGGCAGTTTAAGCCTGATGTGGTGCATCTGCATAACTGCTATTTCACCCAGAAGCAGATAGCGAAACTGGCATCCGAGTTTCCTGTTGTCTGGACGATGCATGATCAGTTTGCACTTTACGGGTATAACTATAAGATAAAGGCTCTGGACGGAGAGGAGACAACCTATTGCCCTGTTGAACCATGGCGCAGGCACCTTTATAACCCTGAGGATATTGCAGGTGATAAGGCGGCTGACGTTATGTTTACTCCGCCTTCGCAGTGGCTCACCGACCTTGCTGATGCCGTGCTTAAAGGACGGAAAAAGGCCGTTAAGGTGAACAACGGGATACCGCTTGGCGCTATAGTGCCTGTGGAAAAAGCGGAAGCCTGCGAATATGTCGGAATAGACCCCGACAGGTTCACGCTGCTGTTTCTCGCCGGAACCGGCGCTTGGAAGCGTAAAAACATAGATGCAGTTATTGAAGCGGTCAAAATGGTGCCGGAACTCGATATGCAGGTGGTTGTGGTCGGAAGTGTGGCGAAGACCGACAAACGCGACCCCAGACTTGTTATAAAGGGTTCAGTTTCGGGAACGGATGCTATCAGCCGTTATTACAGCTGTGCCGACGTGTTCTGCATCCCGTCAATAGTGGACAATCTGCCAAACACAGTGCTGGAAAGCCTTGCCTGCGGAACTCCGGTTCTCGGGGCGAATACAGGCGGGATACCTGAAATGGTTATAGAGGGGCGTACCGGATGGCTTTTCAACCCCTATGATACAAAACAGCTTTCAGAGAAAATAAAATATCTGTACGAACACAGAGATGAGATAAAGAGCATTGAAAAGAACTGCCGCCCGTTTGTTGAGGAATTTTTCGGCGAAGATATTATGGCGGCTAACTATGAAAGGATATATCAGGAAATTAAGGGTGGCAGATGAAAGAATTTATTAAAAATTCAGTACCTTACAGAGCATACAGAAAAGTACGCTCAAAACTTATTGACGGTTATACGAGACCCTATAAGGACAAATACGATTCTTCCGCGATGGAGCTGGTTGTTGAAACGCTCGGTTATAAGCTGGCGGGGCGCGGTATAGGGCTTACGGAGAACCACCGCAATATCCTGAAATATCAGAATGCGCATAAAGGTAAGCGCGCGTTTCTGATAGGCAACGGACCCAGCCTGAATAAACTTGATCTGACACTTTTAAAAGATGAAGTAACCATCGGTGTCAACAGCATATATCTGAACTACGAAAAGATGGGTTTTCTGCCGACGCACTATGTTGTCGAGGACAATTTTGTTGCGGAAGACAGAGCCGACGAGATAAACAGGCTGAAAGGTACACAGAAATGGTTCGGGAACTACCTGCGCTATTGTCTTAAACCTGATGACTGCACAAACTGGCTGAACGTACGAATGAGATATGACAATTATCCCGATTTTCCGTATTTCTCAACAAATGCGGCACGTCAGGTATTCACAGGCGGCTCTGTTACATATGTATGTATGCAGCTGGCTTACTACTTTGGAATCCGCGAACTTTACCTCATAGGGTTTGACCACCATTACATCATTCCGCAGGAGGCGGAGGTGGAAGGACTCAAAATAACCTCCACTGGCGACGATCCCAACCACTTTCACCCCGACTATTTCGGCAAGGGCAAACGCTGGCACGACCCTATGGTTGACAGGATGGAACAGGGTTACGCAAAAGCGGGCAAGTTTTTTGAACGTGCCGGAGGAAAAATACGCAACGCAACAGCGGGCGGTAAACTGGAAGTCTTTGAAAGAGTAGACTATTTTTCACTTTTTAATAAATAGGGAAAGGGAGCCTGAAAGCTCCCTTTTATTTTTCAAGAACCTGAATGATATCCACGTCAATTTCCGGTGATTCAAGGAAGTCTTTTTCAACCTCCCCCTTTATCTCGACCTTTGTTTTAGTTCCCACAGCGACGTTTGGAAAGATGTCATTGTCGATGTCCACCCTTATTTCACCTGTGCCGTCTGTGAAGATATATTTTTCATTGCCGACCTTTTTTGTGAGATATCCCTGAAAGACTACCTCTGCGTCGTCAACCGGTTTTTTGTTCACTTCCGACACTGTGGAGTAGTTTTTTGCGGCGTTGGGACCTATGTACTGGGCAAATGCGAAGTTGAAGAGGGAGAGTATTGCCAGACCTCCCAAAATAATTGTTCTCATGTTCATGTTAATAACCCCTGATATAATTTAACATATCCTCATGACGGTCAATCGGCTGTTTAGTTCAGAAAATGTCAGGGCAGTTTGAAAGATATGCTCACACCCGCAGATTTCTTATCTATATAAGGCATAACGGAGACTTGAGGTGTTGTCAGAAAATATGCAGATGCTGCACCGATGATAGCGCCTGCTATTATATCCGTTTCGTCGTGTTTGTCCGCAGCCAGTCTAGTCCATGCTGTGTATCCAGCAGCCAGATATGCCGGAATGCCGTATGCGCTGCCGTAGCGCATTTGCAGGAAGGTTGCCGACTGAAATGTTACGGATGCGTGTCCGGAGGGGAAAGCATCGTCGCCGCTGTCGTCGGGTCTGTCTTTTTTCACTGTTTCTTTAAGGGCATAGGTTGCCGCTACGTTTGCCAGAAAAGATTCGGAAAACTGCACCGCACCCTCTTTGTCATTGTGCAGGATTGTGGTGTAGAGAGCCGCAAGAGGCAGCGCAGTCCGCAGTGCGTCGCCTGATTTGTCTGCGTCGTCGCTGTTGAACGCATGTGCGGAAAGCGAAATCATAAGTATCAGTATTGTCAGTAAATTTTTCATAATTACCCCGCTTGCATAGGGAAATCTAAACAGAAACGTAAGGGTTATGTCAAGTTCTGAATCACAATATTCTTAACAAAATCATACTTTTAATATTTTATTATTACTTTGTTCGTGTTAATATTAGTTATATTTCATTTTGACGGGAGGTTTTATGAAAAGGATTCTTATTGTAATGTGTATGCTGACAGCATTTTATGCCAATGCACACTTTCAGGTTCTGATGCCTAACACAGACGCGGCAACACAGCAGAACCGCAACATTAAATTTGATATGCTCTTTACGCACCCTTTTGAGCAGGGACCCATGATGGAGATGGTGAAGCCCAAAGCGGTTGACGTGTATCATAACGGTAAAAAAGAGAACCTTATGGGAACCATCAAACAGGTGAAAAACAACGGCAAGACCGCGTGGAACTTCACCTATCAGATGAAGAAACCCGGCGACCATATTTTTGTCGTTACTCCGGATTATTATTTTGAACCCGCTGAGGCAACTTTTATTCAGCACATAACAAAGACCATCGTCAACGGATTCGGCATGGAAGAGGGCTGGGATACGCCTGTGGGGCTGAAAGCCGAGATTGTGCCTCTGACACGTCCATATGGTCTGTATACAGGCAACGTTTTCACCGGAAAAGTGCTTCATAAGGGTAAACCTGTACCCGGAGCAGAAGTTGAGGTTGAATTTTACAACGCAGGGTCTAAAATAAAAGCGCCCACAGACACGCATATCACCCAGGTTGTTAAAGCGGACGGAAACGGCGTATTTACATATGCTATGCCATTCACGGGCTGGTGGGGATTTGCGGCTCTGATAGAGGACGACGTTAAGCTGAAAAAAGACGGGAAACAGTATCCTGTTGAGCTTGGCGCGCTTATCTGGGTAAAAACATACGGTGTTAAATAAATGCATATATCCGAAGGCGTACTGTCCGCCCCTGTTCTGATTTCCACAGGGGCGGCGGGTGCCGCTCTGACTGTTTTCGGTTTTTATAAAATGAAGACGGAGATGCTGGCGAAGACAGCCCTCATGTCCAGTCTGTTCTTTGTGGGGTCTTTCATCCATATCCCTGTTGGTCCCACCAGCGTTCACCTCGTTCTGAACGGGCTTGTGGGTGCTGTGCTTGGGTTCTGCGCGTTTCCTGCTATCATGGTTGCGCTGGTTCTTCAGGCGCTTATGTTCCAGTTTGGCGGGTTCACGACCCTCGGCACGAATATACTCGTGATGGCGCTCCCTGCGCTGGCAGGTTACGGACTTTTCAGGCTCGGTATGAAGACCGCCGGCACAAAACGCTGGATTCTGTTCTTTCTTACAGGTTCTGTTCCTGTGTTTCTGTCGGCTGTACTTCTGTCGACTGTGCTTGCATTAAGCGGCAGCAGGCTGTATGATACCGCCAAGGCAATATTTCTGATGCACATCCCAGTAATAATCATAGAGGGGGTTGTGTCGATGTATCTGTTTAATTTTTTGAATAAGGTCTATCCGGACTTTCTGAGAACCGAATATGAAAACTAATAATAATTTTATGAGATTGCTTCGTAGCATTACTCCCCGCAAAGACTTTGTTTTGTCCCTGCGGGCGGAGCGAAGCAGTTTGTTTTTCTTTGTATTTGTTATGATGCTGATAAACTCAAGCGCTTTTGCCCACAAGCTGAACGTTCTGGCATTCGCGGAGAACAACACCCTTACGGTGAACGCATACTTTGCCGACGGCACCCCCTGTCGCGAATGTGCGTTTCAGGTGCTTGATGCAGACGGAAAAGTGTTTGCAGAGGGTAAGCTGGATAAAGGCGGCGAGTTTTCGCAGAACGGTGAAACGCCAACCGAGATGAAGATAATCGTCGACGGAGGAATGGGGCATAGGGGCGAACAGACCATAACCTCATCCGTTGACACGAATATGGCTTATGAAGAACCTGCCGCATCCACAGCGGCGGACACGACCCAACTCAGGCAGATTGTCCGCGAAGAGCTTTCAAAGCAGACGGCGGAGCTGAAAGCGGAGATCGACAAGGGCAGAAGCCATATCGATATGATAATTGCCGGAATAGGCTATATCCTTGGAATTTTCGGGATAGCTATTCTGGTTAAGAAAAAATGAAATTTTCACCTGCCGCAGGTATATTCTGCGCAGCGGTCTATTCCTGTATAATAGCATTCCGGCAGCAGATAACGCCTGCGGATGCTGTTTTTGCGGCTGGCGTTATGCTGCTCAGGGTGAACTGTCTTCCGCGGTATTTTTTCCGCATACTGAAGCTGAACCTGATGATACTTTTCATCTGTGCCACGGTCTATCTGTTTGGCGACGATGCACAGCACGCACTTCTGATATTTCTGCGCTACAATCTTATCGTATGTGTAACAGCCGCCCTGTTCTGCGAAATGAACGCTACGGATTTTTATTACGGCTTTTATACGCTTAAACTACCGCACAAATTCACAGTGTTGCTGTTTTTTGCGATCAAATATATCGAAATCATTGGAAATGAATACGAAAAGATGCGAAATTCGCTGAAAATACGTAATTTTAAACCAAGAACCGACACTTTCACATATAAAACGCTGGCGTATCTGTTGGGTATGCTCCTTGTGCGGAGCATGAACAGGGCGCAGGCACTCACACAGGCTATGAAGATGCGCGGTTTCTCAGGCAGACTGTATCCGTTCAACTTCCGCCCCTTCTTTCCGGCGGACGTTGTCGTTGCAGCGTTGCTGGTATTCCAGTTTGTACTTACGTTCGGGGGGCTTGCTTGAGCTGTTCAATCACACTGAAAGACATTTCGCTGGTCAGAAACGGCGATACGCTTTTTAAAAACGTAACGCTGAGTGTCGGGCATAAGGACAAAATAGCCGTCATGGGACCCAACGGTGCCGGTAAAACGACGCTTCTTAAAGCCATCGTGGGGCTTTGTCGTGTGCAGTCAGGGTCTATAGAGATCTTCCATCATAAGCTGGAAACGGAGGACGATTTCAGAAAAGCGCGCGGTCACATAGGGTTTGTTTTTCAGGACAGCGACGACCAGATAATTGCGCCGACAGTCATTGAGGAGGTAGCCTTCGGGCTGCTGAACAGCCGTGTTAAACCCGCACAGGCACAGGAACAGGCGGAGGCGATGCTTGCGGAGCTTGGTATACCCCATCTGCGCGACCGGATAACCCTGCACCTGTCCGGTGGTGAAAAGAAACTGGTTACGCTGGCTTCCGTGCTGGTTATGAAACCGGATATACTGCTTCTGGACGAGCCTTCGGCTGGGCTGGATGAAAAATCCGTAGGTCAGATCGCATCCGTACTCGCATCCATAGACAAAAGTATGCTCATTGTCTCCCATGACCTTGATTTTGTGCACAGGACAGGTGCGCGTATTATGTGTCTCACTCCGGACGGGCTTGCCGCAAACTGATTTTCAGAGTATTTTTTATACGGAAGGGAGCTTGTTTTTCTATCAGCCTTCCTATATTATTCAGTTCGATTCAAAACTTACGGTGCAAAATGATTACCTTTTACGATATCTTAGGCATTGCTCTGGCTATGAGCATAGATGCATTCTGTGTTTGTATCTGCGTCGGAATGAAATATAATAAGCCGTCTAACTATATTCGTCTGGGAGCTGCGTTCGGCTTCTTTCAGTTTCTCATGCCTGTGCTCGGCGCATTCACCGGGCGCATCCTTATGAAATACACTGGTAATATCAAGTATCTGGCGGCAGCGTTCCTGTTTTACGTGGCGTTCCATATGGCGCGGGAGGCTTATAAACATAAGGAATGTAAGGTATATCTCAGCGACCCGACGGTCGGGCTTTCGCTTCTGATGCTGTCTCTGGCAACCAGCATGGATGCTCTGGGGGCGGGTATCTCGCTGGCTTTGTGGGATGGCGGAATAGTCTGGGCATCCTGTGTGATAGGTATAGTTTGTGCGCTTATGAGTTTTCTCGGAGTGTTCATAGGAAAGCACAGCCGAGGCTACATCGGGCACTATGCCGAGTATTTCGGCGCTTTCATACTTGTGGTCATCGGGGTCAGATTTATCCTATAATCAATGGACAGGGCACCTCATAGGATGTAAAATCGGATGTGAGGTATATCTATGTCAGGATTTAACATATTATTCGTTTCAAGCGAAGCGGCACCCTTTTCAAAAACAGGCGGTCTGGGCGACGTTGCCGGAGCGCTCCCCGCTGCGCTTTCACACGACAATAAAGTTGTTGTCGTTTCCCCTCTGTATTCGTCTGTAGATCGTGAAAAATACGGCATAACGCTGGTCGCAGGCGGCTGTTGCGTGCATATGGGCAACTGCGAAGAGTTCTACGCACTCTATCATACAAAATATGATAACGTAGATTTCTATTTCATAGAGTTCGATAAATATTTTAACAGAGCAGGTATTTACCATACGAAAGCGGGCGAATACGGTGATAACCCGTTCCGTTTCAGCTTTCTGTGCCGTGCCGCGCTTCAGGTTGCAAAAGACCTGAATTTCAAACCGGACATTGCGCATGTAAACGATTGGCAGACGGCGTTGATACCTTATTATATCAAGAAATGTGGCGACACGTTCTTCGCCGGTACGAAAAGTGTAATAACCATACATAACATCGGTTATCAGGGAATATTCGGCAGTGAGTTTATGGAGTATGCGGGAATTGCTCAGGAGGATTTTCATGCCGGAGCTTTCGAGAACTATGGCGGTGTGAACCTGCTTAAAGGCGGTCTGGCGTTCGCTGATAAGATAACCACAGTCAGCCCGACGTATGCGGACGAGATACGCGGACCCATAGGTTCTTCCGGTCTGCACGACCTGCTGAATGCCCGCGGCGGCGACCTTGTGGGTATACTGAACGGTATCGACACGAACGTGTGGAACCCGAAAAAAGATGCGTATATTCCTTATCCGTATGATGTCAAAACGCTTAAAACCAAAACTAAGAATAAGCTGGAGCTCCAGAAACGGTTCGGACTGAAACAGGACGCAGGTGTTGCGCTGTTCGGGTTTGTCGGACGGTTTGTTGACCAGAAAGGTCTTTATCTCATGCGCGATGCGTGCGTCCGCGCAATGAATGAGATGGTTTGTCAGTTTGTTGTGGTTGGCTCCGGCGAACAGGAATATGAGGAATTTTTCGGTTCACTTCCGTTGAGATTTCCGGGAGAAGTTGGCTCTTTCATAGGATACAGTGAGGAGCTTGCGCATCTTGTGGAGGCAGGCTGCGACTTTTTCGTTATGCCCTCGCTTTACGAGCCGTGCGGATTGAACCAGATGTACAGTCTGGCATATGGCACGCTCCCCGTCGTGCGCGCCACCGGGGGACTGGACGACACTGTTGAAAACTATGACGAGACGACCGGCGGCGGCACAGGATTTAAATTCTGGGCTATCAGCGCCGATGCACTTTTTAATACGATAGGCTGGGCGGTAAGCACCTATTACGACCGTCCGCAGCACATAGAATTGATGCGAAAACGCGCCATGAAACAGGATTTTGGCTGGAAGAAATCGGCGGAAGCATATATGCACCTTTATGAGGCTGTAACGGGGAAAGGGCTGTATCTTTAAGCCTTCGCCAGACGGAGCGTTTTCCGCCTGACGAAAGCCCGAAGAGAGGTAGTAGGTTACTCTTGCGCTGCCGCAGCTATGGCAGCTTTCAGCACTTCAATTGATGTCGGACGGTTGTATCCTCTGATATCCTCGTTGTTGTTGATAATGTTCAATATCTCTTCAGGAGGCGAATCGTGTACTCCTCTGACAATTTTCAGTTCTGGGAACGCCTGTTTGACAGCCTGTTCGTATTTTGATATGAACGGGCAATAGACCTCCATGCAGTTGCCGAAATGCAGTACCTCGGCTCCTGATGACGTGAGAGAGCGCACCCTTCTGAGAATCTTGTCAAAACCGCTTTTTCCGGGACATCCTGCGCAGCTTATCATCCCCATTATGCGTATCTCTTCGCCGTGTTCGCCCAGTTTTCCTGTGCGGTTATGCGCGGCGTCGTGACAGCCTATTCCGCTGCATCCGCTCTCGTTCACAGAGTTTGAGCAGGTTAATATTCCTACGTTGACCATATTAAGACTCCTTAAATAAAGAGATAATTCAATAGTTCAGAATATAAGAACTAATAGACTGAAAGTCAAGAGTATGGTATGTAAAAATATGCAGCCGATATATCTTCCGTCTGTCAACGACATAACTATTGAAGGTATTTTATATGCCTTGTCCGACCCTGTGCGGATGCGCATATTCGTTGAGCTTTTCCGTTCGGAAACGCCTGTTATCTGTGCGTGTTTTCTCAACATAGACGGAAAATCCTATGCAAAATCGACTATATCTCAGCATTTCAAAATACTTAGAGATTGCGGACTTGTCCGGACAGAGCGAAAAGGTGTGGAGGCGTGGAATTCCACGCGATACGATGAGCTTAAAGACAGGTTCGGATCGATGCTCGATTCAATAATCGCAACATATCTTGCCGGAAACAAAGCTGATTAAGCGCGTCTGGTTTTTCTGTTGATAATATAGACAGCCATAAAGACCAGCAGACCGCCCATCAGAGTGTTCACGTGTATCTGCTCTCCCAGAAAAAACCAGCTCAGTCCCACTGCGTTCACAGGTACCAGATACACGAAAGAGCTTGTTTTCTGTGAGCCCAGACGAGCCGCCGCTATGAAAAACAGTGTTGAGCCGAAGGTTGTTGCGCCAACAGCAAGAAGCGTCATGTTGCCCCAGAAAACGAAAGTCTGAGGAACCGAAAAACTGATGCCTTTCGCCACTGTTACCATGGCTATAAGTCCTGTTGTGAACAGGTATAGGTAGAAGCTGTAGGTGAAAACGTTGGTGTATTTTTTAACGTATGCGCCGAGATATGTCAGTATCGCCCAGAGAAACGCTGCCGTGAGGAAGTATATATTTCCGCTGTGGAAAAGTTTTTCAATGTCAGTATCCCATATCTTTATGATTACCATAGCGCCGCACGCTCCGAGCAGAAGCCCGAATGAATCTTTAAGAGAGGGTGCTTTCAGCGTAAGAACGCTTACCAGCAGAAATGTCACGACAGGTATCAGCGTTGTTACGAGTATGCCGCCGACGCTTGCCATTCCGTAGATCAGTCCGGTGAAGAACATTTCGTTGTAAAGTATCAGCACAACAGAGCAGACAAAAGTGAAGATTATTCCTTTCCGGCTGATTGTGAAGGTCTGTTTCAGGTAAATCATGACAGGGATATAGGATATGAATGTGAGGAAGAAACGCCAGAACATGAGAACTTCGGGAGATGCCATCTTTGCGACGACCTTTGCGGAAACCCATGATTCGCCCCAGCTCACCATGGCAAGCACCATCATAAGATAGAAAAGAACGTCGGACATAATCAACCCCACAGAAAAATGCCGCGAACAGTAAATTGGCAGATGCATTAAACGTAACGAGACAGCATTGCAGCAGTCTTATACTTCCAAAACAAAAAGCCCACCAAAGGTGGGCATTGTTTTTTGGTTGCGGGGGCCGGATTTGAACCAACGACCTTCGGGTTATGAGCCCGACGAGCTACCAAGCTGCTCTACCCCGCGTCAAGGGAAACGAAGATTATCAGTTTTAGCCATAAGTGTCAATGGTGAATTTAAATTTTTTTTAATATTTATTTTTAAGGCTAAATGCGCATGTTTGGAAACCGCCGTTAAATGAGGCTTTACGACGAAAAACAGAGAAAACGACGTCAAAGAGGTTGAAAATGGCAGATAAAAATGCTCGTATTTGCTGTTTTATACTTGAATTTATGCTTAAAAAGCTGCTTAATATACATACATATATAAATTGCTTCCAGAGGTTAGTTGTCATGAAGATATCATGCAGAAAGAAAACAGCTCTCAATTCCAAAAAAGACGCGATCCTCATTCCCGTTTACCGTAACATGCGCCCGCTCAAGTCCCTTACAGGGAAAAAGATAGAAGACGCAATCAACGAGATGATAGGTTCCGATTATTTCTCTTATGACGAAAAAGAGTTCTCCGGTTTTTACGTCGAAATAGGCAAAAAGCTCAAAAAAATATATCTGGTGAATATTTCCAAGGATCCGCAGGAACTCAGATATTATATGGAGCTTGGCGCTTCGTTCGCAAAACTTTTGAAAAAGGACAGGATTTCATCTTTTTCAATGATAGCGTTCGAAGACGTGTACATGGACAAGAAAGATCCGCAGTATTCCGCTGCGTTTCTGGACGGTTTCTTCTTCGGTCAGTACGCCTATGATGCTTATAAAACAAAACAGGAGAAGAACTGGCAGTTCGATGAGGTTGAGGTCATAACTTCCTATGCGAAACTGAAACGTACAATGGACGACAATGCCGCTGGGCTGAACGTTCAGTTCGAGAATATCTATCTCGCAAAGGATCTTGTGAATACCCCGCCGGCAGATCTTACCCCTGCGATATTTGCGGACAGAATTAAAGAGTGCGCCGCAGACGGGCTTAAAATCACTGTTATAGACGACATGGAGGAACTGAAAGAACGTTTTCCGATGGTATACGCCGTCGGCAAAGGCAGCAGCTATCCCCCCAGAATGGTGATGATGGAATATAACGGAAATCCGGCAAGCGAAAAACACGTTGCCCTTGTAGGCAAAGGCGTGACCTTTGATTCCGGCGGCAGCAACCTGAAACCTACCGGCTCCATCGAGGATATGAAAACAGATATGGCCGGTGCTGCAACGGTTTTTGCTGTTACAAAGACCGCGGCGGAGACCGGACTTAAAGTCAATATCAAAACATACATCCCCATGGTTGAGAACATCATCGGTACAAACGCCTATAAACCCGGCGATATCCTTACAAGTGCAATGGGAAAAACCGTCGAGATACTGAACACCGATGCGGAGGGCAGGCTTATCCTTGCAGATGCGCTTTATACGGCGACAAAATCCGACCCGGAAGTTATCATCGACGTTGCGACACTCACAGGAGCGTGCATCATTGCGCTTGGCAAGCACTGTGCGGGGCTCTTTTCTAACAGAAAATTCCTTGCGAAGAATATTACCGATATTTCATACGATGTTGCTGAAGACATATGGGAACTTCCTCTGCTTGAGTCATATCAGAAACGCGTAAAAAGCGACATTGCCGACCTGCGCAACATTGCGAAGCAGAAGGGCGAGGCGGGTTCTGTTATTGCCGGACTGTTTTTGCAGGAGTTTGTGGACAACTGGCCGTGGATACACCTTGACATCGCCGGTCCTTCATATGTTGAGGAGGATCACCCCATCTTCGGCAAATATGCAACCGGTTTCGGCATAAGACTGCTCAACAGGTTCATAAAAGTACACTACGCAGAAAATGCATAACGATAAAACGGGGCACCTCGGCTGGGGTGTCCTTTTTTTTATCCTGCTGCTGGTGATGGCATATCTGGCGAATACCGCCGTAAGATACCGTCAGCACGCGGATATTCTGGCAAGTGCTGACCACCGCGCAGCCGGGCACATCATCATGGCGGGCAACGACTCCTACCGCTGGGTTCGCTATGCAAAGGAGATAGCTGACGGCAGTTTTGTCGGCGGCATAGACCCGCTTTCAAACGGCACACCGTTTCCGTTCACTCCTCTTATCAGCGTTATGTCAGAGAGAGCAGCTGCGCTGACAGGGTTGGATATGGAGACTGCTTCCAGTCTGCTTGCTGTCTTTCTTTCGGGACTGTTCGTGTTTCCTTTGGGGGTATATCTGTACCTGAACGGTATGTCTGCGGCGGCTGTGGGCGGCGGGGTGACGGGTGGAATGTGTATGGCGTACCTTGAGCGCACGACGGCTTTTCAGCCGGATACGGATATTCTCAATCTTTTCTTTCCTCTTATGGTCATTCTCTTTATCTATCTGGCAGGGCGTGGCAGAACACTTCTGAATTCAGCTTTGGCGGGTTTTTTCTGCTGGCTTCATTACAGGTGGTATGCACATGCCGGATTTTCTGCCGTGTGGTTTGCGCTGCTTGCTTTTCATTTGTCGGTTCTGCGCATAAATAAAAAATTGATAGCTTATAGTCTTGTTCTGTTTGTTGTTTTTTGTTCACCTTTTCAGTTTGCAATCGGCTTTAAAAATCTTTTCGGGTTTATGACGGATGCCGGAAGGTCATATCCTGCACAGGTTGCGGAGCTTGGCGTGAAGGGTTTCTGGAACAGCCTGCGGCTCATTACGCGTGACGGCTATTCGGCGCTTGCCGGACTGGTACTTTTCATCGTAACACTGCGCAGAACTTATCTGCTCGTGCCTCTGTTTGTGCTGGGCTGTCTCATGTTCTTTAAGGGGCAGCGGTTTGGTATGTATCTGGGCATGTTCGCCGGAATAGGTTTCGGGGTACTCTTCACGTATGTATTTAAAGAGGTCGGTCGGTTTGGTGAAGCGCTTTCAATGGCGGCAGTATTTTTCTTCGCGCTTATTCTGTCGGGTGTGTATTTTGTTCCGGCACCATATGTTAAGCGTGAGGTCTTTGCAGAGTTCGCAAAGCTGAATATTCCGGAAAAAAGTGTGGTGGTTACGCAGTGGGACAACGGATTTGTGCTGGAATACCTGAAAGGGGTGAAAGCGGTTGCTGACGGAACAAATCAGTTCAAAAAGGAATGGCATTTGTCGCAGATGCTTATGGAATCAGCGGTGCCGGATAATAAACTGCTTAAAATCATCGGAGGAGGGAATGACGTATGGCTTGTGTTAACTGAGGAAGTCCCGTTTAAAGGCGGAAGTCATGGCTATTTCTCGTCAAAAGGTTTGAATTTTACTAATATTGAACATAATTCCGATTCCGGGTTAAAATTGCATAGAAACGGCGCTTATTTTTCCGTATTTAACAATAAAACAGAAAATTCAATTTTTGGAAAAACGGCTATTATTGGTAGTCATGATATAGGTTGTTTCGGTCTCGTATATCGCAATTACCCGTTTATTGCCGTGTATAAGGCTGAGAAGAAGTGCTTTGCAGACTAATATCCCATTTTCTGGTCATAATAAACTTTTCGGTATTGATTTTTTCTATGTTTATGGTATTTTCAACCTATATTGAAATGAGAGGGAGTAGGATATGGATTTTAAACAGATTGAAGCATTCGTATTTGTAGCAAAATATAAGTCGTTTTCACGCGCTGCGGAAAAACTGCTTTTGAGCCAGCCAACCATATCCACACACATCAGCACGCTTGAGGAGCAGCTCGGAGTGAAGCTCTTCGACAGACTTTCAAAAGAGGTTGTTCTTACTGAGGTGGGTCAGATTTTTTTCCCGTATGCCGTTGATATTCTTGATCTTCGCGAGCGTTCGCAGGAAGCTGTAAAAGAGTTTCTGAACGAAGTCAGCGGAAATTTGCACATAGGTTACAGCACTGTTGCGGCGGAGTTTATACTGCCCGAAGTTATTAAAAAATTCAAAGAAGACTATCCCAAAACCTTCTTTAATATAGACAACGCAAGCACTCAGACTATCATACAGAGGCTTTCCGACGGTATTCTGGATCTTGCTGTGGTCGCAAGAAAGATACCTAAAAAAGACCTTGAGTATAAGGTGCTTACAAAGGATAAAATTGTCCTCATCGTGCATAAGAACCACAAGTTTTACACCAGAGGAAGCGTCTTTATTGAGGAGATACTCGGTGAGGAGTTCATCACCCGCGAGATAGGTTCCGGCACCCGCGCTTCTGTGGAACACGGATTTAAACAGAAAGGGTATGATTTCGAAAGTCTTAACATAGTGGCGGTACTCAGCTCCACTTTCTCAATAAAAAATGCGGTTAAGAAAGAACTTGGCATCGCTTTTATGTCGGAAATGGCACTCACAGACGAGTGCGACGGCTGCATAAAGGCTATTCCTGTTACGGACCTTGTGGTTGAAAAAGAGGTTTACGTTGTCTACAGCAAGAACAGGACAAATAAAAAACTTTTGAAGCACTATATAGAAACCCTTTTGAAGTTTAAGTGAGCGTAAGCGAGACAATTTCATTAAGCCACATTATTGAGAGGGGACTGGAGCATTTCAACCTCATTGACGTACGTTCTGAGGGTGAATTTGCAGAGGATGCAATTCCCACGGCTGCGAATATTCCTCTTCTGAACAATGAGGAGCGGGCAAAGGTCGGCACCTGCTACGTTCAGACCGGACCCAGAGAGGCGCGTCTGTTGGGCGTTGACCTTGTCAGTCCGAAGCTGCCGCAGCTTATCCGCCATTTTCTGGAAATAAAGGACAGGCGGCTTATGGTGATCTATTGCTGGCGGGGCGGACTGCGAAGCGGGAGCACCTCCGGGCTGCTGAAACTCGCGGGGCTTGACGTATCAAGAATAGAGGGTGGATATAAGTATTTCAGAAATCACGTCAATTTATTTTTTCAGAACTTTTCACCCGATTACTCTTTCATAAATCTTTACGGACCGACCGGCTGCGGAAAGACTGCGATTTTAAGACTTCTCGAAGGCTCGGCAAGAGTGCTCGACCTGGAAAAGGCTGCCGCGCACAAGGGGTCAAATTTCGGCGATGTTGACGAGCCTGAATATAAAAACGTTACTCAGAAGAATTTTGAATCGAAGATATGGTATAAATTATATAAGGAAAAAGAGGGCGTCTATCTTGTTGAGGGCGAAAGCATGAAGATAGGCAAAGTTTCTGTTCCTAAAAATCTTTTCAACAGGATGAGAGGAGGTATCAGCGTGGTTGCAGATGTGCCGCTGGACGCGCGCATCCGCTTTACGGTAGACAATTACAAACCCGAACTGTATAAAGATGAAATACTGCGTTCACTGCTTCGCCTCAAAATACACATCGGCAATGCAAAAGTCGCTGAGCTGGCAAAACTTTTGGACGCAAAGGACTACGAGAGCTTCACTAAGATTCTGCTTGAGTCGTACTACGACCCGCTTTACATGCGGTCAATACCCGAAAGACCCGATTATATAATCAGGTATGAAGACATTGAAGAGGGGAAGAAACAGCTTGAACAGATTTACAATCAAAACAATCATACTTAGCCTTGCGCTGCTTGTGAGCGTATTCGCATATGCTGAAGACGAAACGCAGCAGGCGCAGCAGACTGTCACCGAGCCTGACAAAACAGTTGCAATTGCAGACGCACGCACTCCGGCGGGTGCGGAGATGCTTGGAGCGGTATACGACAGACCCTACACCGTGCGCGGAATAACCTATTACCGTATGAAATCCGTGGAGAGCTTCAAACAGAAGGGGCTTGCTTCATGGTACGGAAAGGACGACCACGGCAAAATGACCTCCAGCGGTGAAAAATATAACATGTTCGATAAAACCGCCGCGCATAAGCAGCTTCCACTGGGAAGCCTTGTTCGCGTGGACTGCGAGGAGACGGGTAAGTCCGTCGTCGTGCGGATAAACGACAGAGGACCACATGTGCCGGGCAGGATAATCGACCTTTCATACGCCGCAGCGAACGAGCTTGAGCTTGTGGGTAAGGGACTTACTAAAGTTTCCGTAACACTGCTCAACGGAGAGGAAGAGACGGAAGAACCGGAGTTCGGCAATTTTTCAGTACAGCTTGCCTCTTTCACAATCCGCCAGAATGCTGAAGAGGTAGCCGGCGGTATACAAAACGCAATCATAGAACCGGCGATAATCAACGGAAACGAATATTTCAGGGTGCGGGTCATAGGTTTTACGACCAGAGAGGATGCAATCGCGTTTAAAGACGGAAAATCCCAGACATATCCCAATGCACTCATAATAAGCGAATAGGAATTTTAATTGAGAACAGGAAGACACGCGGACAGGGTACGCCCTGTGACGCTGATAAAAGACTACATCATACATCCCGAAGGTTCCGTTCTGTGCGGATTCGGTGACACAAAAGTGATATGTAACGCCAGCTTTACGCAGGGCGTGCCGCCGTTTCTGAAAGACACAGGCAGAGGCTGGGTCACGGCGGAATATGCTATGCTGCCAAGAGCCACAAACACCCGTAATCAGCGGGAGTCCAAACGCGGCAAAGAGGACGGGCGAACCATGGAGATATCCCGTCTGGTGGGCAGAAGCCTGCGCGCAGCCGTGGATTTTGAAAAACTCGGTGAGAATACCATAATAATAGACTGTGACGTTATTCAGGCCGACGGCGGAACACGCACGGCAGCCATAACAGGCGGATTTTGTGCGCTCTATCTGGCGGCGCAACGCATGGTTGATAGCGGCGTGCTGGCGGAAAATCCGGTTAAAGATTTTGTGGGGGCGGTCAGCGTTGGTATCGTTGACGGCGAATATCTGCTCGACCTCGAATATACTGAGGACAGCCGCGCGGACGTTGATCTTAATCTTGTTATGAAAAACGGCAGTGAGATAATAGAGATTCAGGGATGTGCGGAGGGTGCCGCCTTCTCACGCGAGGGGCTGGACAGGATGCTGGATCTTGGCGTGACCGGTATCAAAAGCCTTTATGCCGCACAGAAAAGACTTCTGGGGATGGAATGAAACTATACGTTGCAACAAAAAATAAACATAAACTAAAAGAGATAGCTCAAATTCTGGAAGGAGTTGAGGTTGTCAGTGCATACGACTTTATTGAAAAGGACATGGATGTTGAGGAGACTGGTAAAACTTTTCTCCAGAATGCTTCCATCAAGGCGAAAGCTCTTTCAAAACTTATAGACGGATATGTTATAGCGGACGATTCCGGAATTTCCGTGGATGCTCTTGACGGTGCGCCAGGTGTATACAGCGCACGCTTTGCCGGGGCAAACGCCACAGATGATGACAACAACCGGAAGCTGCTTGCCGTTATGGGCAAGGTACCGGAAGAAGAGCGCAGCGCAAGCTATATCTGCGTCATAGCTCTGGCTGTGGACGGAGTTGTTGAGCGCACTTTCGGCGGCATGTGTCAGGGTTCAGTTGCCGGAGAATACAAAGGAGAAGGCGGTTTCGGATACGACGTGATTTTCCGCCTGCCGGACGGAAGACACATGGCTGAACTCACCGATGAAGAGAAGAACGCCATAAGTCACCGAAAGATGGCAGTGCAATCCCTTAAAGAGTATCTGGATTCAAAACAGGTTAAATAATGAAATTTCTCAAGGTTTTTCTTGTGCTGCTTCTTATCGCCGCGGCAGGTGCCGGCGGCTGGTGGTGGTATCAGAAAAACCAGAGGGTCAGGCTCGAACTCTATTCTCCCGACATGGGAGCCATTTTTTTTAACGACCGTAAAACCAAAACAGTTTCAATCTATTCCAAAGATAATATATTGATGTATAAGAACGTTTATGAACGTTCGGATGACATTCCGGAAAATCTGCCGCAGGATTTTTACACTCTGATGGAGTTTGCCGGAAAAAACTATTTTACCTGCGAAAAGCCGGACAATGAGGATGATTTTAAGCTCCTGAAAAAATATGGGATATCGCCTGTCGGGCTTGACGACTGCATCGTTCTATACGAAGCGGAGAAGGCTGCGTATATGTACCGCGACGACGAACACTATAAGCTGGTGCTCTGGAAGACAGCCGCGGACCTGCTTAAAATGCACGGCAGAAACGGTATCTATGACGCTTATATGCAGACCGCATACATGCAGAGCGATCTTTGGGGGCTGGAATCGGCTTCATTGTTCTATCTGGACAGGAGCGCCGAATTTGCCGACGAATCGCAGATTCTGTGGCTGATGAGCGTTCTTACTCTTAACACTTTGCCGTACGATGATATGGAGAGTTTTCTCCGGCGCACCGGCGAATTTGCGGAGTACATGACAGAGCAGGGAAGGACCGCTTTCCGCGATGCGATACGGATTCCGGTTGAATATAATATAAATAAGCTGACAGATAATTACCCTCAGTATACTTCACTGATTCTTGAAGAGATGGAGCGACGCGGATTTCAGCCTTCTGGCGAAGTCGTGGTAACTTCGGGACTTAACCTTGATACAATCGAGAGAGCGAAAGAAGCTATCGCAGAGAGGATGCCGTTTGTGCCGGAGGGTGCGAACATTGTTCTTGCTGTGGTGAACATAGAGGACGGTTCCGTTGAGGCGCTTGCTGCGAACAACAGGTTCCGGTTCCGCACCATGCAAATGAAAAGACAGATAGGTTCAACCTTCAAGCCGATGGTGTATCTTACCGCTTTTAACAACGGTTTCCGACCGAACCAGCTCATCGTCGATAAACCATACGAGTATAAGAATCACGGGAAACCGTATCATCCAGCCAATTTCGAGGATTACTACATGGGTGTGATCCCGCTGCGAAAAGGGCTGGTTTTTTCGCTGAACAACGCAACCATACGCCTTGCCATGCTTGCCGGACTTCCAAAAGTTGCGGAAACTGCCGAAATGCTTGGTATGAACTATGACGTTAAGCCTTATCTGGCTATGCCTCTGGGTATTTTCCCTCTTACTGTACAGAACGTGGCACAGGTGTATTCCGTTATAGGCGGCTACGGTCTTCGCAGGGACAGCGGGCTTGTCCTCAGTATACGGAACACAAAGGGTGAACCTCTTTATTATGTAAAACGTTCGCCTGAGCAGATAGTTTCACCGGTGAGCGCCTATCAGGTTCTTCATATCATGCAGGACGTACCGCGGATAGGGACTGCGAGGGGAACGGGGCTCATCCCCGGAACTGCTGCAAAAACCGGAACAACGGACGATTATAAAGACGCGTGGACCGCTGCCATAGCTCCTCCATATGCCATTGTTGCATGGGTTGGATTCGACGACCACAGGAGCATGGGCGAGAAGGCGACCGGGGGCGGACTTGCCGCACCTGTCATAGCCGCTTTTCAGAAAAGAATGTGGAACGAATGGCAAAAAATTGATTTTAATATTCCGCCGGGTGTTGTATTAAAAGATGTGGATTACTACAGCGGAGTGCTTCCGGGCGATGCCTGCACTTCGCAGAGGACGTATGCCGAGGCTTTTGCGGAGGACAACCTCCCCGAACCATGCGTACGCTCCGCGGTTGAACCTATAAATACTGAAAACACAAACAAGGGGCAATAGATGAAAAACATATACCTGATTGGCTTTATGGGAACAGGCAAAAGCACTGTCGGAAAAATTCTGGCGGAAGAGTTTAAGCTGGATTTTGTTGATACTGACAAAATGATTGAGGACATGACTGGGAAAAAAATAAGCGAAATATTTGAAGATGCATCGGAAGAAGAGTTCCGCAGGCTGGAAACTGACGTTCTGCGCAACATTACAGAGGGCAAGGGAAGAGTGGTTTCCACAGGCGGCGGAATAGTTGTTACACGCGGAAATCTTGAGCTTATGAAAAATTCCGGACTTGTTTTCACCCTCATTGCAGATGCGAACACCATACACGAAAGACTTAAAAAAGACGAGACCTGCCGACCGCTTCTGGAGGTTGACGAACCTCTGGATGAGATAAAGCGTCTGCTTTTTGAAAGAGCGGCTTTTTATATTAATGCTCATCATATCATTGAAACTTCCGATATAACTCCCAGAGAGGCTGCAGACCAGATAATCGCCATAATAAGGGAAGAGCTGGCAAACTAGCCTTATATAAGACGGGAGAGACATGGGCAAAGTATTTGTTGATCTGAAAAAACAGGTTGACGATTCGTATGAGATTACTATCGGCAGTGGTTTCATACCGGATACGCTGAAAAGTTTCGGTGCAGGAAACGATTTTTTCATGGTTGATGATAACGTTTTCCGGCTGTACAGCGATATTATGCCGACAGAACGGGTATACCGTTTTCGCGCGGACGAGCACAACAAAACTCATGAATCAGTTGTTGCCGTGCTGGGATTTCTTTTCCGCGGCGAGTGCCGCAGGGACGGAAGACTGGTGCTCATCGGCGGCGGCATAACCGGGGACGTGGGTGGTTTCGTCGCGGCAACCTATATGCGCGGGATCAGTTTTGTGCAGATACCGACAACCCTGCTCTCGATGGTGGATTCCAGCGTCGGCGGGAAAACAGGCATAAATTTCAGAGGCGCAAAAAACAACGTAGGTGTCTTCGCACAGCCTAAACACGTCTATATCGACATGGATTTTCTTAATACACTCACAGATGAAGAATTTCTGAACGGTGTTGCCGAGGTCATAAAATACGGCATGGTATACGATGCTCAGTTTCTCGAATATCTCTACGACAATAAAGACAGGGTTCTTGCCAGAGATGCTGAGGTGTTGGATTATATCGTGACACGCTGCTGCGGTATGAAGGCGGAAGTTGTGCGTATAGACGAGAAAGAGAAAGGCGAAAGGGCTCTTCTTAACTTCGGACATACGTTCGCCCATGCCATAGAAACCGATTCCGACCACAGCGTTAAACACGGGTTTGCCGTCGCAACTGGAATGTATCTGGAAACTGATTATGCCGTTAAACATAAACTGGCGGATGCTAAAGCTCTTGAGGACATTAAGAGGGTTCTGACCGCATACGGATTCGATATCAAATATAATATTATAAATAAAAACGTTTTCTTCGGTGCTATGACTGCCGACAAAAAGGCGGATAAAAAAGGACTTACACTGGCGATATCGCCGAAAACAGGCACGGGAAAGCTGGTGAAGAATATCTCAATAGATCAGGTTATCAGTTACTTTGCGGGTGTCTGACCCCTTCTGAGTCTTAACCTTTGACTGTTGTTTCATTTCAAGGTAACATAACTCTGTATGGACGAAAAAACAAAAGCCGGACTTTTGGGTGATATAGAATATTTTTCCGCGAAGCTGGAGGCGGACAATACCTCCATGCTCTTTCTTCCGCTGGCGAAGGCATATGTTGATCTGAACCGTTTCGACGATGCTGTTCAGGTGCTTCTGCACGGTCTGGATGCAAATCCCGAAATATCCACTGCAAAAACTCTTCTTGCTAAATGCTATGTTGGCATGGGGCGCGTTGACGATGCGAAGGCTCTCCTTACGGAGATACGCGTTCTTGACCCGAATAACTATGCCGCTGAAAAACTCCTCGGAAAAATATACCAGAGCGAAAACGAGTATAAAAAAGCCATTATTTCATATAAAAACGCCTATTTCTCCGCACCTGAAGACTCGGAGCTGAGGGAACTCATAGAGGAACTGCTTGCCGAGACAGGAATGGAGCTTGCAGACCTGCGCGATGAGCGCAAACTTATGGACGACGATGAGCTTCTTGATACTATCGGGCAGGAACTTGCGGATGAAGTCAAACACGAGATCGGTGATGTTGCCGACCGCCCAAGCCTTTCCGAAGAGGATGTTAAGACCGCGGTTGACGATATCGTCGGACATTCGCCGGATATCGAAGATGCCGATCTGAGCAAATTTGCCGAAGACGACAGTCCTGCGGATACTTCAAACGAAATAGAATCGGAGATGCTTGCCGAGATATCAGAAGAGGTTGAACCTACTGAAAGCCTTGACGAAGTTAAAGACGCTGTTCAGCAATACGAGCAGAACTACTTTGCCGGTATCGACGAGCAGGAGGCGGCTGTTACAGGGGGCGTTGACGCACTTGCAGCGGAGCTTTCCGCTGACTTCGGGCTTGATGGAATAAAGAGCGAGGCGGAAGCATTTGCGGATGAACACTCAGTCCCAGAAGAACCTGCCGCAATAGCTGAATCAGCAGAGCAGAAAACGGAAGAATCCTCACCTGATGAGACTGCCGCTCCAGCTGAACATAATATATTTGACGATTTTGGTGATATTGAAGAGATATCCGACGAACACCTGGCATCCATAGATGACCTTTTCAGCTTCGTGCCTGTTTCTGAGGACGGAGATGAGATGGAAGCTCCGATACCTGCGGCAACAGAGACACAAACGCCTGAAACACAGGAAAAAGCGGAAGAACCGGAGGAGCACGATGAGCCGCTTGAGATAGACGCGGACGAACAGCTTGCCGACATCTCTTCGGAAGTTGAAGAACATAAACCGGAACAGCAGTTCGAAGAGAACATCACAGAAGAGACGGAAACGGAAGAACCTGTATCTGACGAACCTGCTGATGAGCAGCAGGAAGAGCCTGCATACATTGAACCGCAGCCGGAAGAATCTGATGCGGAAGATATGGCTGCCGACGGATCGGCTTCCACGGCTGATGAGGATGATGAAATTAAAGATGAACCTGCGAAGGAAGAGTCTGTCTATGATGATGCGACCGGGCAGGAGGTTGCGGGAGATGAAGACACTGTAATTCACCCCGAAGAGTCCGCTATCCATGCGGCAGAACCGGAGATACGGACGGATGAACCTGAAGAGATATACGATGAACTGATGACTGACGAAAAGATAGATGACGCTCTCAGAGATGTCCTGAAAGATGATAAGCATGAAACAGCCGAATCTGCGGACGAGATAATTCCGCATAACAGCAGCATCCGCCCTGTGATAGACGTTCAGGAGGCGGAAACTGAAAACGATATTTCTGACGAATCTGAAAATGCGGTTATTCCTGAAGACATACTTGCTCAGGAACCGGAAATCGTTTCGGAGATAAAACAGGAGATCGAGAAGGATACAGAGCTTAACGACGAGCTTGCTACTCTTTTTGCAATGGACGAGTTGGAGGAACGTGACAGGAAACCGTCTTTTAATGAATATGTGAGCAGTGATTCAGATGATGGTGGCACTGAAGGCTTTGTCTATGACCCGCAGCAGCTTGACAATGAGACATATGAACAAGTGAACAGGCTTGAAAACTTATTGGAGCTTATAAAAAATAACTCAAAATGACCCGAAACGGCGGCTTTTGATATTTATATAGCTGGATTTGACGGTACTAATTGATATAATAGCTGAATTATCTCACTGGAGAAACAGATGAAGATCCTTGTTGTAAACGGTCCGAACCTGAACATGCTCGGTCGCAGGGAAAAGGGGATATACGGTGACGTTACCCTTGACTCTATTTGCGAGGAGATGAAACAGAGAGCGGACGGAAGGTGCGAACTGGAATTTTTTCAGTCTAACCACGAAGGCGACATAATAGATATGCTGCACAGAACCGATGCGGACTGCATAATCATTAATGCCGGAGCCTACACGCATACAAGCATCGCAATCAGGGATGCCTTGCTGTCGGTTTCGCTCCCGTTCATAGAGGTGCATCTTTCAAATGTTTACGCCAGAGAGGATTTTCGTCATAAATCATATATTTCTGACGTTGCGAAGGGCGTTATAGCCGGTTTCGGTGCGAAATCCTATATGCTCGCCCTCGGTTATTTCATCGGAGAGCTTGCTTGACAGGCAGAATTGCTGAACTTCAAAAGCTGATGGAAAAGAGCGGCATAGACTGCCTCTTCGTCAGCTCTCTTTCTGATATTTTCTACCTCACCGGATTCACAGGGAGCACCGCAATGCTCTTTGTGGACGGGTCTTCTGCACTCTTCATGACTGACGGCAGGTATGAACAGCAGATAAAGTCCGAGCTTTATGAAGGAATTGACAGTATCATAGTAAGCGGCTATCAGGAATCTGTAGCCGCGCAGGCCGGACTGTATAAGAAGGTGCATGTCACTTATTCCTGCGGGCTTCTGGAGTATGAAACACTCGTAGGTGCCGGATGCGACGTTGACATCGATAGGGAAAATCTCATCGGCGGTCTGCGCATGATAAAGGACGCTGACGAGATATTGCAGATAAAAGATATGTACAGAGCCGCATACGAAGGCTTTGTTAAGGCGCTGCCAGTTTTCGTTTCCGGCAACACGGAAGATCACTGGGCTGCGGAGCTTGAAAAGCAGATGAAGCTGGCTGGTGCTAAAACGACTTCTTTTGATACCATCGTCGCTTCAGGTGCCAGAGGGGCGCTTCCTCACGGAATAGCCACACGTAAAAAAGTTGAGAAAAACGATCCTGTGGTACTGGACTACGGATGCAGGCTGAACTATTGCAGCGACGTGACAAGACTGGTGATCGCCGGTGAAAACGCGGAAGCGGAAAAGATAGCCGGCATAGTTTATACAGCGCTGAAAAAAGCGTCGGAGTTTGTGCGCGAAGGTGTTAAAGCCTGCGATGCGGATGCTGTGGCAAGAGAATATATTGAGTCTGAAGGCTATGGGAAATATTTTAATCACAGTCTCGGACACGGTGTGGGCATAGACGTCCACGAAAAGCCGTCGCTTAACAGGCGGGACGGGACCATCCTTAAAGCCGGGATGGTTGTGACCATTGAACCGGGGATTTATCTGCCTGAGAGATTCGGGGTTCGCCTTGAGGACACTGTTCTGGTCACTGAAAACGGATGCGAGAACCTTACAGCGGTTTTTGACAGATATATCTATAAGAATTTATGAGGTGTTTATGAGCGTTATCACTCCCAACCAGTTTAAGAGAGGAGCAAAAATTGAACTCGACGGTGAACCCTATGCCGTTGTCGAGTATCTTCATATTAAATGCGGAAGAGGCGGCGCAAACGTCCGCACAAAAGTGAAAAGCCTTCGCACAGGTGCCGTTATCGAAAGAACGTTCAAATCGGATGAAAAAATAAAACAGCCTGATTTCGAAGAAAAAGAGATGCAGTTTCTCTACAGCGATGGTGAAAAACACTATTTCATGGACAACGAGAGCTATGAGCAGATTGAAATTCCTTCCGACACTGTCGGCGATAGCTCACTGTTCATGCCCGAAAATATCCATGTGGGCGTACAGATATTCAACGGTCAGCCTATTGGCATAGACCTGCCGAACTTTGTTGAGCTTGAAGTTGTTGAAACAGATCCCGGTCTGAAAGGAGACACAGTCAGCGGCGGTTCCAAACCCGCAAAAGTGAGCACAGGCGGAAGCGTTAACGTGCCCCTGTTCATCAACATCGGCGACGTGCTTAAAATCGACACGAGAGAACAGACATACATGGAACGAGTCAGAACCGCCAGATAAGGAGGGTGGAAGATGGACATCAAAGAGATCAAAGAACTGATCAGATTTATTGAAAAATCAGACATCAAAGAGTTTGAGTACGAAAACGAGAACGAGAGCATTTACATATCCAAAAATACCGATGCTCCCCAGATAATTCAGGGCGCACCGCAGATGCAGTATGCGGCACCAATGCAATATGCGGCACCCGTGCCCGCTGTTGCTGCTGCCCCCGCTGTTGCCCCCGCTGCTCCCGCAGTTTCCGGCACAGAGGTTAAATCTCCCATAGTCGGAACCTTTTATGAAGCTCCGTCACCCGGCGCCGCTGCTTTCGTTGCCGAAGGAGACACTGTCAGAGCAGGGCAGACGCTTTGCATCATCGAAGCGATGAAGATTATGAACGAGATTGAAGCGGAATTTGACTGTATCATCAAAAAAAGAGTCGGTATGAACGGAAAACCCGTGGAATACGGAGAGACGATATTCATAGTCGAACCCATATAAGGGCGTGTCATGTTCAATAAAGTACTGATAGCAAACAGGGGCGAAATAGCCCTCAGAATAATCAGAGCGTGCAGGGAGCTTAATGTCAAAACGGTCGCTGTCTACTCAGACGTTGACCGCGACAGCCTCCACGTTGCCATGGCGGACGAAGCCGTGTGCATCGGACCTGCCCAGTCCAGAGCCAGCTACCTGAACGTGAAAAGCATCATGGCAGCAGCTGAGATAGCAGATGCAGACGCTATTCACCCCGGATACGGCTTTCTCGCCGAGAACGAGGATTTCGCCGCTATCTGTGAGGAGAGCGGGTTTAAGTTCATCGGTCCCAGCTCGAAACACATCGCCATGATGGGTAACAAATCCGCCGCTAAGGACGCGATGAAGAAATTCGGCGTTCCTGTTGTCCCCGGCAGCGACGGTTCCGTTGCGGATGTCAAAGAGGGTCTTGAGATTGCGAAGCAGATAGGCTTTCCGGTCATTATCAAGGCTGCGGCAGGCGGCGGCGGAAAAGGTATGCGCGTTGCGCATAATGAGATGAGCTTCCTTAACGCTTTCGAGATGGCTCGTGCGGAGGGCGCAAACGCGTTCGGTTCCGACGAAGTGTATATCGAAAAATATATAGAGGAGCCCAGACACGTTGAGATTCAGGTGTTCGGAGACGGAAAAGGCAAGGGGCTGCACTTCTTTGAAAGGGAGTGTTCCATACAGCGCCGCCACCAGAAACTTCTGGAAGAAGCCCCCAGCACAGGTATCAGCGAAGCCACAAGAAAAAAGATGGGCGATACTTCCATTAAGGCAATCGAGGCGCTCCAGTATGAAAACGCCGGAACAATAGAATATCTTGTGGATAAATATGAAAACTTCTATTTTATGGAGATGAACACCCGTATTCAGGTGGAACACCCTGTTACGGAGATGATGACCAACATCGACCTTCTTCAGCTTCAGTTAAGGATTGCCGCAGGTGAACCCCTTGAGCTGAATCAGGAGGACATCCGTATTGTCGGTCACGCCATAGAATGCAGGATAAATGCGGAGGATCCGGAAACTTTCCGTCCCTGCCCCGGCACCATATCAGGTTACAACACGCCGGGCGGTTTCGGAACCAGAGTGGATTCCGCATGTTACGACGGCTACACGGTCCTTCCCTATTACGACAGTATGATAGCTAAGCTCATCGTCTTCGGAAAAAACAGGGAAATGGCTATAGCCAGAATGAAAAGAGCGCTGGACGAGTTCGTTGTGGAGGGCATCAAAACCACGATCCCGCTTCACAAACGCATACTTGAGCATCATGCGTTCATAAAAGGCGAAATAAGCACGGCATTCATCGAAAGGTACTTTTAATGCGAAATAAACTCATTATCATACTGGCGGGGCTTTTTCTGACGAGCATAATGTCTTCGGCAGACACAAGCATCGCGGACTATTCACTGGATTCGCTGTACATGCGCGCCTCGCTGTATGATAACGAGGGACAGTACGAAGAGGCTGCCGATCTTTACGAGCAGATGCTTGAAAATACGGATAGCGCCTACGTATATCTGAAACTTGCCCAGACATATATAAAGCTGAACGATCTTCAGGCGGTTAAGCTCACCGTGGAAAAAGGGCTGCGGCACAATCCTGATTCCGTTGAGCTTGTCGGGCTTATGGGCGATATCTACCGCATGAACAGGGAGAATATGTCCAAGGCTGTTGAAATGTACAAGAAGGCGTATGAGCTTTCAAACGACAGCAGATATATCGAATCGCTTGCAGATGCATACGAGGAGATGCGGGACTACAACAGCGCCATAAGTGCATATAACCAGCTGATATCCAAAGATAAGAAGTCTGAATACTATGTCGGCAGGGCAAAAATGTACGCTATGCTTGGGCTTGAAAAAGAGGCTCTGGCAGACTATCACGCAGCGGCTGACATCGACGGTAACTTTTTTGCCGCATCACGGCTTGCCGACTATTACCTTGGGCTTAATGATACTGCGAATGCGGTCAAGTACCTCAAAATGGTCATACAGACCAACCCCGGAAATATCATCGCACAGTTTCGGCTGGCGGAGATACTGAAAAAACAGGGAAAAGAGGGCGATGCATATCCGCTTTATGAGAGTATCCTTGAAAATCTTCAGGGCAACGAAAGACTGTACGTTCTTAAACAGCTGGGTTCTCTCAGCTATAATTCAGGGAAATACGACAGGGCATACGATTATTTCAGACGCGCATACGAGATAGACAACGATATCCAGACAGGCTATTCCATGGCGCTCATGGCAGAGGCCGCTAAGATGGATACAGAAGCCGAAGCCGCGTATAACGCGCTGCTTGCTAAACGTCCCGATTTTGCGGATGCAAGAAAACGTCTTGCTGTCATCTACATCCGTGACAAGGAACCGGACAGGGCAATCAAGGTTCTTGAAGATATCGACAAAGTCTATAAGGACGTTGACTTTTACCGTATAACTGCGGAAGCATACATTCAGAAAGAGGACTATACCTCCGCAGAGAACATTCTTATCAATGCTTTGCAGGAGAACGACAAGGATATCAAACTCAGGCTGGATCTTGCTGTGCTCTATGACGAGCAAAAACAGAGAGAAAAGGCTGTCGAGATTGTCAAAGCGGGGCTCAAGCATCACCCGGATAACGAATCGTTCCTTAATTTTCTCGGATATATGTATGCCGAGATGGGTGTAAACCTGAAAGAGGGCGAAAGACTGATCCGCAAGGCTCTTGACAAACGTCCGGATGAGGCGGCATATCTGGACAGTCTCGGCTGGATACTCTACAAACAGGGCAAATATAAGGACGCCTTCGCATATCAGAAGCGGGCAGTCAAAAAAGCTCCGGACGAGCCGGAGATCGCCGCACACATGAAGGCGATAATGAAAAAACTGGGTATTAAGAAAAGCATAGATGAAATCATTAAAGAGGATTAGTGTAAAAGAGGAGACTGCCGTGTCGCATCGCTCCTCGCAGAGACCGGAATACGTCTTTGCGAACCCTAAGGGTGAAGCAATCTCATTTTTTGGCTTATTATGTTCGCTGTTCATAATTGTCCTGACAGTCGCCGCCTGTACGGTCAGACCGGTGGTCACTGACATACCTCCGGATGCACTGAGCAGGATACAGCAAACCAACAGAGTCGTATGTGAATATAAAGGCAAGGTTGTGGTGCGATACGTCTACAAAGAGCAGGATATTCGTCTGAAAGGCTATCTGGACAAGCAGTGCAACAACGATTTTACACTTACCATGTTAGGTCCCCTCGGCATAACCCTTGCAAAAGTTGACTATAAAGACGGCAGAATAACAGCCGTTGACGGCACAGGCGACGTGAGCCTTCTTGCGCAGTATATAATGAAGCAGAAAAATCTTGAAAGTATGGTGGAACTTATACGATATCCGTACATAAATGTTGACGATTCTTTCAAGATATCTCTGAAGGACGGCGATTATTTCCTTACAAAAGACAAATATGAGATAACCGCAGGAACCGACTATCTTATAAAAACGATCAAAACGCCGGAAGGCACCTATACATATAAATACAGCGGCGGGCAGGCAGAGGAACTGGAATATGTCACTCCTAAGCAGTCCGTTTTCATAAGGCTGCAATGAAAAGTGTCACCGTTGAAAGCTGCGGGAAGATAAATATCTTTCTGCATGTTCTCGGCAAAAGAGACGACGGTTTCCACGAGCTTTACACACTTTTCGCACCGATAGGCATCTTCGACACCTTAACAATAACAGAATCAGACAGCTTTTCAATCGCATGTGACAACCCTCATATTCCCACCGACGAACGCAACATAATCAGCAAAGTTAAAAACATACTGGCAGAGGACTACAATATTGACTGTCGCCATCGTGTTGATATTAAAAAGCGTATACCCGACGGCGGTGGACTTGGCGGCGGAAGTTCGAACGCCGCAGCTTACCTTAAAGCGGTTCTGAAACTGAAAGGGCTGCATATGCCTTTGTCCGTACAGACGGATATTATGGCGCGGGTGGGTTCTGATACAGCTTTTTTCCTTTATGACAGACCGATGACAGGCAGAGGCAGAGGAGAGATACTCTCGCCTTACGGTTTTTTGCCGCAGGCTTTTGTCCTTCTGGTGAACCCTTCTGTGCATGTCTCCACTGCGCAAGTTTTCACATCGGGCAATTTGCAGTTGACTGACAGGGCGGAACTGAATAAAATCCCGCACATAGCAAAATTTGAGCAGTATGGCGAAATCCTCTTCAACGGACTTGAACCTGCGGTTCTGCCTTTTTATCCGGCAGTGACACAGGCAAAAGACGCTCTGAAGGATGCCGGAGCGGATTTTACCCTTATGAGCGGAAGCGGTGCGACCGTTTTCGGTCTGTTTTGTGATTTCGAACGCGCCCTTTCAGCGGAAAGAAAGATTGCCGGAGATAATCCGGGCTGGAAATGTTTTTTAACCAAATTGATATAAATTTCAGGAGTACATCAAATGGACTATCTTGTTTTTTCCGGGACGTCAAACCGTCCTCTGGCACAGGAGATCGTTTCCAAGCTGGGAATGAGACTGGGTGATGCGGATATCCGTAAATTCAGCGATGGCGAGATATTCGTCAGAATTAACGAGAGCGTCCGCGGACGTGACGTATTCGTTATCCAGTCCACCTGCAAACCCGCAGAGGAAAACCTTATCGAGCTTATGATAATGGTAGACGCACTGAAACGTGCATCTGCGAACAGCGTAACGGCGATTATGCCCTATTTCGGCTATGCCAGACAGGACAGAACAAGTGAACCACGCGTGCCTATCACCGCGAAACTCATTGCAAACCTGCTCACTAAATCAGGTATCGACAGAGTAGTTACAATGAATCTCCACGCAGGACAGATTCAGGGTTTCTTCGACATTCCCGTGGATAACCTCTATTCATCTCCTGTATTTGAAAAATATTTTGTGGCAAACAATATGCTCGGTGAAGATTATATTGTGGTATCACCCGACGCAGGCGGCGTTGCGAGAGCAAGAGCGTATAGCAAGATACTCGAAACAGGACTCGCAATTGTTGACAAACGGCGCGAGAAAGCGAACGTTGCGCAGGCGATGAACGTTATCGGAGACGTTAAGGGTAAAAAAGTAATAATAGTTGACGACATGATAGATACTGCCGGCACGCTGACACAGGCTGCGCAGGCATGTATAGACCACGGCGCCAAATCGGTTATCGCCGCAGCGCCCCACGGAATCCTTTCAGGACCCGCAATCGAGAGAATACTCAACTCGCCGCTGGAAAAAGTCCTTGTGACAGATTCCGTTCCTTTTGCAAAAGAGAAAGCTGTCAGCAAGATAGAAGTTCTTTCAATTGCCGGGCTTTTTGCGGAGGCGATAACAAGGATATGGCAGAAAGAGTCCATCAGCTCTCTTTTCGCCAAAGGTCAGGTATAAGTGCTGATTGTCGGGCTGGGCAATCCGGGTGAAAAATATGACCGCACCCGCCACAACTTAGGTTTTATGGCGGCTGATGCACTTGTAAAAGAATACGGCAGCAGCTACAGAGAGGGTTTCAAAGGGCTTTATGCGGAAGTTTTCATAGACGGTGCAAAGCATTTTGTGCTTAAACCTCAGACATATATGAACCTCAGCGGTGAAAGCGTACAGCCATTCTGTGCGTTTTACAAGATACCGCTTCAGGACATAGTTGTTGTGCATGACGATCTGGATATGGAGTTCGGCAAAATCAAGATACGCAGTGGCGGAAGCTCAGGCGGACACAACGGTATAAAATCAATCATACAGCATATCGGTTCGGAGGATTTCACCAGAGTTAAGGTGGGAATCGGAAAGGACAGAAAGAAAGAGGTTGTGGGGCATGTTCTGGGCAGGTTTGCGCCGGACGAGGCTGAAAAACTTGACGAACTGATTAATTTCAGTGTAAAAGCTATAGTTTCCATTGTTAAAGACGGGCTTTTAAAAGCGATGAACGCTTATAATAATAGGAACATCTAAAGGAGTGACAAGATGACTGACATGTCTTACCTCGCGCCTATACTGGGCGTCCTCGGTCTGATAGTCGCTTTCGTGATTTACGGCACGATTGCGAAACAGTCCGCGGGCAGCGAGAAAATGAAAGAGATAGGCGATGCCATCCACGATGGCGCCATGGCGTTTCTTCGTCGTGAGTACAAGGTTCTTGCTATCTTCATAGCTATCGTTTTTGTCCTTATGGTTTTTGCAAAAGACCTCGGAATCAACACTGCGCTCTCCTTCCTCGGCGGTGCATTGTGTTCAATACTTGCCGGTTTCTTCGGTATGACCGCAGCCACAAAAGCTAACGTCAGAACTTCTGAGGCTGCAAGAGCAAAAGGCATGGCTGCAGCTCTTTCCGTTGCATACAACGGTGGCGCGGTTATGGGTCTTGCCGTTGCGTCTCTGGGTCTCATAGGCGTAGGCGTGCTTTTCATGATATTCGGCAATCCTGAAACAGCAAAATATATTAACGGCTTTGCAATGGGCGCATCTTCAATCGCTCTTTTTGCACGTGTTGGCGGCGGTATTTACACCAAAGCGGCTGACGTTGGCGCTGACCTTGTGGGTAAGGTTGAAGCGGGTATCCCCGAAGACGACCCCAGAAACCCCGGTGTTATCGCTGACAACGTTGGCGACAACGTGGGCGACATCGCAGGTATGGGTGCGGATATTTTCGAATCCTATGTCGGTTCAATCGTTGCGACCCTTATCATCGGTGCTACAGCTTCCCCTGAGCTTCTTGCTATTGTAACGCCCTCTATCCAGTTTGACGTTACAAACGCTAAGATGCATCTTATGGCTGCACCTCTGATGCTTGCAGTTCTCGGTCTGATAGCTTCTCTCGCAGGTGTTTTCTCAATGAAACTGCTGAAAAGCATCGAACCCGCTGCGGCACTTCGTTACTCAACATTTATAGGTGCGGGACTTTTCCTTGTCTTCGCATACTTCTACATAACATCAATGGCTATAGCAAACGGTGTGTACTTCGCCCTTCTTGCCGGTACTCTTATCGGTATCATGATCGGTCTGGTAACAGAGTATTACACTGCTGCCGGTCCTGTTAAGAGAATCGTTGACGCTTCCAAAACAGGTCCCGCCACAAACATCATCACAGGTCTTGCTGTAGGTCTTGAATCTGTTGTTGTTCCCGTAATGCTCATCTGCGTCGGTATTTATGTTGCAAATGCAGTTGCAGGTCTTTACGGTATCGGTATCGCTGCTGTCGGTATGCTTGCTACAGTGGGCGTTACAATGACAGTTGACGCATACGGACCTATCGCAGACAACGCCGGCGGTATCTCTGAGATGGCTGGTCTTGGTAAAGACGTGCGCAGCATCACAGACAGCCTTGACGCAATCGGCAACACAACTGCTGCTGTTGGTAAAGGTTTCGCCATCGGTTCTGCCGCTCTTACTGCTCTTGCACTCTTTGCGGCATACTCAAGCTCGGCTCAGGTCGGCGTTATCAACATCACCGAGCCTAAAGTTGTTATCGGTCTTTTCATCGGCGGTTTCCTGCCCTTCCTCATCGGCGCACTTACAATGACATCAGTCGGTAAGGCTGCCGAGCAGATGGTTGAGGAGATTCGTCGTCAGTTCCGTGAGATACCCGGTCTTCTCGAAGGCAGAGAGGGTGTAAAACCCGACTCAAAAACTTGCGTGGATATCTCCACTCGGGCTGCTCTTAAAGAGATGATCCTTCCCGGTGTTCTCGCAGTTGTCTGCCCTGTTCTTGTCGGCTTTATCCTCGGAAAAGAGGCTCTCGGCGGAACACTTGCAGGTGCAACAGTTTCAGGCGTTCTTCTCGCTCTGCTTATGGCAAATGCCGGCGGCGCATGGGACAACGCTAAAAAAGCAATCGAAAAAGGCGCATACGGCTCCGCCGGCAAAGGTTCCGACCAGCACAAAGCGGCAGTTGTGGGCGATACAGTGGGCGACCCCTTTAAAGATACGAGCGGTCCCGCGATGAACATCCTCATCAAACTGATGTCCATCGTTTCACTTATCATCGCACCGCTTATTGCGTAAGATGAAAAAAATAAAGGCAGATACTTGCGTGTCTGCCTTTTTTGTTTTACAGTGAATCCAAGGTCTCCTATATTTAAGGGAGACCTTTATTTTATAATCGGAGTTTTAAATGGGATTCAACTGCGGAATAGTGGGGCTGCCCAATGTCGGCAAATCCACCATCTTTAACGCACTTACAAAAGCGGGAGCGGAAAGCGCGAACTACCCCTTCTGCACCATCGACCCAAACAAGGGCATCGTGCCTGTCATGGACGAAAGACAAGACTACATCATACAGTTCATCAAACCTAAATCTATAGTCCGAACCACAGTTGAGTTCGTGGATATCGCCGGACTTGTGAAAGGTGCAAGCAAAGGCGAGGGACTGGGAAACCAGTTTCTGACAAACATCCGTCAGGTGGATGCCGTTGCTCATGTCGTCCGCTGTTTCGACAACACGGACATAACCCACGTTGAGGGTGATGTTGACCCTGAGCGCGACATCGATATCATCAACACAGAGCTTCTTTTAAGCGACATGGAGATAATCGACCGTGCCGTTGAGAGAACCCAGAAAGCAAGTAAGGGCGGTGACAAAGACCTCCTTAAAAAACTGGAAGCGCTGAAAGTGCTTCAGGCGGAAGTTGCCAGAGGCACACTCATCCGCAATATTGAAGGCTATAAAGAACACGTTGCGGAACTGAGCGAATATTCGTTCATTACGGCGAAACCCGTTATGTACGTTATGAACGTTGACGAGGATAACATCCTTGAAGATAACGAATATGCGACAAGAGTACGCAAAATAGCTGAAAAAGAGAACGCAGTATGCGTGCGTATCTGCGGAAAGATAGAACAGGAAATTTCCGAACTGGATGAGGAAGAGGCAAAAGAATTTCTGGACAGCCTCGGACTTACCCGTTCCGGACTTTCCGAAATGACCGAACAGGGATATAAACTGCTCGACCTCATCACTTTTTTTACAGCGGGAGAGAAAGAGGTCCGGGCATGGACGATAACACGCGGAACCACAGCGCAGAAAGCAGCCGGAAAAATCCATACGGATATTGAAAGAGGCTTTATTCGCGCCGAGGTTACGGGGTATAATGACTTCAAGGAGTTCAACTCGCTTGCAAAGGCGAAAGAGATGGGCAAAATGCGTCTTGAAGGTAAGGAATACATCGTTCAGGACGGGGACATAATCTATTTCAGGTTTAATGTATAAAAAAACACTGATTCTGACCCTGCTTTTTGTGTTTTTCTGCGGGTGGGCTGATGCAAAAGTCACCTATGGCAGTGTTACGGCGTCCAGAGCCAATATATATGCGAAACCGTCTTCAAAGGCTGAGGTTGTCGGGCTTCTGGGGCGCGATTCATCCGTTGAGGTTCTGTCTTCCAAAAGCGGCTGGCTGAAAATTAAGCTGCTGGACGGTGGGACGGGATATGTCAAGGCATCCGGAGTGAGTACGTCAAAAGAAAAACCAAAGGAACCGGAAAAGAAAGACAAAACGGGCGATGATATCGACCGTGTGCTTGATAAATTCAATTCAACAGTAAAAAAATCGGACTTTGCGGAGAAAGAGAAGGTCTTTCCCGAACTGAAGCTGGTCGTATTCAAAAAAACCACAGAGGCGGTTTTGAGATATTCCGGCATAGACGAAGAGGGCAGAGAGATACCTTCGCTGAAAAAAAACCCGCTGGCAAAGAACATGCGGGAGCTTCTCAGTCTGCTTTTCCGCAAAATGCTGGTGCATGAGGCGGCTGAATATAAGCTGACAATCATGGTGCCTTCATTCGGCATGGGAGGCAAAGTCGCAGGTGAGGCGGTATATGCCGATCTTGTTATGCGACCCACAGCGCAGGAGCTTGCGGAGATTAAAGAGGGAAAAATTTCACTCTGGACAGTTGTTCGCTCCACAAAAAAACTTGCGGACGTTTTTGCCGAATATCCGAGATAATTGTAGGGGGGAAAGATGGAACTGACTCACTTTGACGAAGAGGGCAGAAGCCGGATGGTGGACGTCACCGACAAGGGTGAAACCGTTCGGGAGGCTATCGCCGCAGGATACATAAAGATGAAACCCGAAACCATGGATATGCTTATCAAAGGCGAAATGGCGAAGGGAAGGAACGTTTTTGAAGTCGCCCGCGTTGCGGCTGTGATGGGTGTTAAACGCACGTCTGATCTTATACCTATGTGTCATCCGCTGTTTATCACTAAGGTGGATGTGTATTTCGAACCCGACATGGAGAAATCGCTTGTGGACATACGTGTTGTGGTCAAAATGGCGGGCAAGACCGGTGTGGAGATGGAGGCGCTCACAGGCGTTTCCGTAGCCGCACTCACTATTTATGATATGTGCAAAGCAGTAGACAAGGATATGCTCATAGGCGGGATAAGAGTGATGAAAAAAACTGGCGGCAAAAGCGGAACTTACATCAGGGAAGAATAGACTGCATTACTGCGTTCGCAGAGACGGAAGAGACAGACGCCTGTTTTTTTCGTCTGCATGGATGCAGACCGCGCAGCGTGAGCGGAATGAGGCTTAGCCGATTGGAGCGTTGGCGAAAAAATCCTATGATTGGATTTTTTCGTTGTTAAATTGTCTGGCGGCAAAAGCGGAACTTACATCAGGGAAGAAGGCTAGGAATATAAATCCCTCCAAACCTCCCTTTGCTAAAGGGAGGCTTTTTTCTCCCTCCTTTGACAAAGGAGGGTCGGGGTGGATTTTCTTATAGAGGAATATATGAAAGTACATCTGGCGCAGATGAAACCTATACTGGGCAATCTGGAAAAGAATGCCGGGAAGCATTTCGAAATAATAGAGCAGGCTGTGGAAGAGGGCTGCGACCTTGTGGTCTTTCCTGAACTCTCACTCACAGGCTACTATCTGCTTGACCTCGTATACGACGTTGCTATGGACGAGACACACCCCGTCTATCAGCGTTTTCTGGAATATTCAAATGAAATCGCAATAGTCTTTGGTTTCGTTTACGAGTCAAGAGAAAAACTGTTTTACAACGCGGCTTCGTTTGTCCACAGAGGCAAAACCGTGCATTTGCACAAAAAAGTTTATCTGCCGGACTACACCCTTTTTGAAGAGGGCAGATACTTTGCCGCCGGAAACAGTATAGAGGCGTTCGATACCGAGTTCGGCAAATGCGGCATACTTGTCTGTGAAGACGTTTTCCATTTAAGCTCGCTGTATATCCTTTCCCAGTCCGGCGTGCAGAATATAATCATTCCTTCAAACAGCCCCGCAAGAGGTAATCTTGAGCAGGGGCACGATGCTTCAAACACATGGCAGACATCCAACAGATACATTGCGGGCGTGCTCACGGTAAATCTGGTATTTGTGAACCGCGTTGGTGTTGAGGACGGGGTATCCTTCTGGGGTGGCTCGGAGGCATACGACGCGAAAGGCAGAAGACTTGCCGCGGCGGACATGTTCAGAGAGGAAGGAGTCACTGTCGAGGTTGATCATGACAGCGTGCGCAGAGCACGAATAGAAACGCCCTTCCTGCGCGATGAAAAGAGCTTTATTGTAAGGAACTTTCTGAATGAGGAGGGATGCGGAAAATGAAGCTGAACCTTGACCTCACCGTTGATATTCTTGCAAATTTTATAAAGGACGAAACTGAAAAAATAGGTCTTAAAAATGTCGTACTCGGACTTTCCGGCGGAATAGATTCAGCTCTCAGCGCGGCGCTCGCGGCAAAAGCGCTTGGCGGAAACAGAGTGTATGCATATTGTATGCCTTATAAACTCAGCAGTGACGAGAGTCTTAAAGACGCTATGAAAGTTGCGGAGACCTTCCGGCTGAATTTCGATGTGATAGAGATAACCCCGATGGTGGATCCGTATTTCGACATGATACCGGATATAGACAAACTCCGCATGGGCAACGTAATGGCGCGTCAGAGGATGATATGCCTTTTCGATATGTCGGCAAAAGTTGCCGGGCTGGTGCTTGGCACCAGCAACAAAACGGAGCTTCTGTTGGGTTACGGCACATGGTACGGCGACCTTGCAAGTGCTCTTAACCCCATCGGCGACCTTTACAAAACGCAGGTGTGGGAGCTTTCGGAATATCTGGGCATCCCGCAGTCGGTTGTGGACAAAGCGCCTACGGCTGACCTATGGGTGGGACAGACCGACGAGCAGGAGCTTGGCTTCACATACAGACAGGCGGACGATCTGCTTTATGCCATGGTGGACGAGCGCAGACGCATACCGGAGCTTATTGAGATGGGTTTCGAAGAAGAACTCGTTAAAAAGGTTGCGGAGAAGGTGCGCAGAAACCAGTTTAAGAGGAATATGACGGTCATTGCAAAGGTTAGCCAGCGTACGATAGGGCGTGACTTCCGCTATTGCAGGGACTGGGGCTACTGATAGGCAACCGCGAGGCTCATCCGTGAGCCTTTAGCATATGCTGGACGATAATCGTAATTACATAGAGGTGATTGGATGTACCATGAGAAAATACTGAAGGATGCGCTGACGTTCGATGACGTTCTCATCGTTCCCGGAAAGAGCGAAATCCTGCCCAAGGATGTGGACACGCGAACCAAACTCACTGACAGAATAACACTTAATATCCCGCTTGTCAGTGCGGCTATGGATACCGTAACTGAGGCGAGACTCGCCATTGCCATGGCGCAGGAAGGCGGCATCGGCTTCATCCACAAAAACATGTCCATCGACAGTCAGGCGGACGAAGTTGACAAGGTTAAACGTTCCGAAAGCGGAATGATAGTTGACCCGGTTACTATCGACCCGGACAGAACGGTTGAGGATGCCCTCGATCTTATGGGCAGATATAAAATCAGCGGCGTTCCGGTTGTTAAAGATGAGAAACTGGTGGGTATCCTCACCAACAGAGACCTGCGTTTTGTTGACAGGTATACCGCGAAAGTATCAGAGTTCATGACCAGCAAAAACCTTGTGACAGTCCCTGTGGGAACTTCTCTGGAAGAGTCCATGAAGCACCTTCAGGAACACAGAATCGAAAAACTTCTGGTGGTGGACGACGATTATCAGCTTAAAGGGCTTATCACCATAAAAGACATAAATAAACGCATCAAGTATCCTAACGCTGCAAAGGACGACATGGGCAGACTGCTTGTCGGTGCCGCCGTTGGCGTGGGCGAAGAGGCGAGGGCGAGGGTTACGGCTCTTGTAGGTAAAAAGGCTGATGTTATCGTTGTTGACACCGCGCACGGTCACTCGTTCAAAGTTCTCGACATGGTGCGCTGGATAAAGAAGGAATTTCCCGACATTCAGGTCGTTGCGGGTAACGTTGCAACGGGCGAAGCTGTGGAAGATCTCGCAAAAGCAGGCGCTGACTGCGTTAAGGTGGGCATCGGACCCGGTTCTATCTGTACGACACGCGTTGTTGCTGGTGTGGGCGTTCCCCAGATAACAGCCATTATGGACTGTGCGTCAATGGGCGACAAATACGGTATCCCGATAATCGCTGACGGCGGTATCAAATATTCAGGAGACGTTGTTAAGGCAATAGCCGCAGGCGCTTCATGCGTCATGATGGGATCCCTGTTCGCAGGAACTAAGGAAGCTCCCGGAGATATCGAGCTTTATCAGGGAAGAAGCTACAAAGTATACAGAGGCATGGGTTCTGTGGGCGCTATGAAAGAAGGCTCAAAGGACAGATATTTTCAGGACGACGTGATGAACGAACAGAAATATGTGCCGGAAGGCATTGAGGGCAGGGTTCATTATAAAGGCGAACTGAGCGGAACTATCTATCAGCTTGTGGGCGGTCTTAAATCCGGTATGGGTTATACGGGCAGCCGCAATATCGATGACCTGCGCAAGTATGCGAAATTTGTAAAAATTTCCGGCGCCGGACTGAAAGAGAGCCACGTCCATGACGTTATAATTACTAAAGAAGCTCCTAACTACTGGGTTACAACTTAATATTATAGATAAAACTTCAGGATGAAGTTCTCGGAGCGAACAGAGCTGGTTTTACCTGCGATGCGAGCGGAGAGTGAGTGAGGCGTGGGCTTTGCCTCGCTGAACGTTATCAGAAATTTCCCCACGGAGGGGAAATTTATGGGAGATTAAATGGATATTCATAGCCAGAAGGTACTTATACTGGATTTCGGTTCGCAGTACACCCAGCTTATCGCCAGACGTGTGCGCGAGGCGAACGTTTACTGCGAGATATACCCCTGTACCGCAGATTTCGAAAAAATACGCAATTTCGGAGCAAAGGGGATAATCCTTTCGGGCGGTCCCGCATCTGTATACGATGAGGATGCGCCTAAGGTTTCAAAAGAGGTCTATGACCTCGGTGCGCCTGTGCTTGGCATTTGCTACGGACACCAGCTCACAGGTGAATACTTCGGCGGAAAGGTTGCCGCCGCAGATCACAGGGAATACGGACGTGCAGAACTCTTTATCGGCAAAAAAGATCCTTTCTTCGACGGCATAGACTCTGAATCGTTTACCGTCTGGATGAGCCACGGCGACAGACTGGAAAAGATGCCCGAAGGGTTCGATGTTATAGCTTACACAAAAAACGCTCCTGTGGCTGCTATGAAGCACCACACAAGACCTATCTACACGATACAGTTCCACCCCGAAGTTGCGCATACCGACAACGGCGCGCAGATACTGAAAAACTTTGTTGTGGGCGTTTGCGGATGCCAACAGATTTGGACTCCCGCAAACTTTGTTGAAGCCGAGATAGAGCGCATCCGCGAGCTTGTCGGCGACAAAAGAGTCCTCTGCGGACTTTCCGGCGGCGTGGATTCGTCCGTTGCGGCGGTTCTCATACACAGAGCCATCGGCGACAGACTGACATGCGTTTTCGTGGACAACGGACTTCTGCGCAAGGACGAGGGGAAACAGGTTGAGGAGGCATTCCGCAACCATTTCCACATGAACCTGATAGCCGTAAATGCAGAAGACAGATTTCTTGATGCGCTGAAAGGCGTTACAGACCCTGAGAAAAAAAGAAAAGCTATCGGAAACCTGTTCGTAAGGATTTTTGAAGAGGAGTCCGCAAAACTGGGCGATTTCGATTTCCTTGCACAGGGAACGCTTTACCCAGATGTTATCGAGTCCGTATCGTTCCGTGGACCCTCGGTCACCATCAAAACCCATCACAACGTCGGCGGTCTGCCTGAGGATATGAAGTTCAAACTTCTTGAGCCTCTGCGCGAACTGTTCAAGGACGAGGTGCGTGCTGTGGGTGCTGCGCTGGGCATAGGTGAAAACTTCATCTGGAGACACCCCTTCCCCGGACCCGGACTTGGCGTGCGTGTGCTTGGCGAGGTAACTAAAGAGAGATGCGACGTTCTGCGTGAAGCAGACGCTATATACATGGAAGAACTGCACAAAGCGGGGCTTTACAGAAGGATATGGCAGGCGTTTACAGTGCTTCTGCCTGTCAACACCGTTGGTGTTATGGGCGACAACAGAACCTATGAAAACGCTGTTGCCATCCGCGCGGTGGAATCAACCGACGGCATGACAGCCGACTGGGCGCATATCCCTTATGAAGTGCTGGGCAGAATATCAAACCGCATCATCAACGAAGTGCGCGGCATAAACCGCGTGGCGTATGATATCAGCTCCAAGCCACCGGCAACAATCGAGTGGGAGTAATCTCAGTTGAAATATGAACGCTTTATAGCGAAAAGATACTTAAAGTCCAGAAAATCGAACCGTATACTCTCGTTTATTTCGGGAGTATCGGTTCTTGGCATAGTTCTCGGCGTCGCCACACTTATTGTGGTGATAAGCGTCATGAGCGGCTTTTCGGATAACCTGAAAAACCGTATCCTCGGTGCGAACGCCCATATAGTCGTTAACCGCATGGATGTAAGCCCCATAGAGGACTGGCGCACGGTCAAACAGCAGATAGCTTCCGTTGAGGGTGTCACCGGAGTTTCACCCTTCATCATCAGTCAGGTTCTTCTGACGAGTCAGAATAATGTGGCGGGCTCCGTTATCCGTGGTGTTAACGCTGAGGACGAGATGAAGGTTACGACCATCTCCAAATTCATGAAAGATGGATCGTTCGCCGACCTGAACATAAAGAGTGAAGTTCCTATGATAGCGCTGGGCAAGGAACTTGCGGCAAATCTGGGCGTTGTGGTGGGAGATAACATCACTATGGTCTCGCCTCTGGGCAAAAAGGGACCTTTCGGAATCACTCCAAAGATGAAACATTTTCAGGTGTGCGGTGTATTCGACACCGGGATGTACGAATACAACAACACTCTGGCTTATATAAATATGTCCGCTGCACAGGATTTCTTCGGCATGTCGGATGTGGTTTCCGGTTTCAGCGTGGGCACGGTAAATTTTGATTACGCGCCGGACATAGCGGATAAAATTCAGGCAAAACTGGATTTCCCCTATTGGTCGCGGGACTGGATAAGTATGAACCAGAACCTTTTTTCAGCGCTCAAGCTGGAAAAATACGCAATGTTCATAATCCTTACTCTTATAATAATTGTAGCTTCATTCAATGTTATCAGCATGATAACTGTTACCGTGAAGGATAAAAAACGTGATATCGCCATATTGCGCGCAATGGGTGCGTCGGAAGGTTCAATCTCCGGCATTTTCAAGCGTCAGGGCATGATAATCGGTGTTACGGGAACCATAATAGGCAACCTGCTGGGGCTTGCGATATGTGTTATATTGATGAAATTCAAGATAATTTCTCTGCCCGCCGACGTTTATTTCATGGACAGAATACCCGTCAAGATAGAGGTTATGACCTTTGTTGTGGTCTCATTCTGTTCGCTGCTGATAACCTATCTCGCGGGTCTGTTTCCCGCCAGACAGTCGGCGAAGCTCGACCCGGTGGAAGCTCTGCGCAGGGACTGATATGAAACTTTCCGTTTATGTTCAGCCGGGTGCAAAAAAGACGGAACATTCCGGTATGCACGACGGCAGACCAAAGATAAGGCTGAATGCGCCACCTGTGGACGGCGCAGCGAACGACGAACTGGTGAAGTTTGTGGCGAAGACGCTCAAACTGCCCAAATCGTCTGTAAAGCTGGTTTCCGGTCATGCCTCAAGACTCAAGACCCTTGAGATAGATGCGGACGAACAATACGTAATGGAAGTATTCGGAGAATAGATGTTCAAGGCTGCTCTTCTGGATTTCGATAATACAATTCTGGGCACTGAAAAAGGGAATTTTAAGGCGTTCCACGATGCCATGCACGACGTATACGGGCATGGTCTGCGCGTTGACGATTTTCTGCATTTCAGCGGCAGTTCATGGCTGGATATCTTCCGGTATATCACGAATAAATACGGGAAAATCACAGCGGAAGAACTTAACGTGCGTTTTATCGAGCGGAAAGCGGATTTTTTCGCACATCACGGGGTGGTCGTCGCCGACGGCTTTCGCGAACTGATGGAAAAGCCGATACTGCGCGCCATAGTGACGGGCAGCAGCAGAGCGGAGATAGAGATTTTCTCGCATATAGTGGATTTTTCAGCTTTTGATACGATAGTGACAAACGATGATATAGTTAACGGAAAACCCCACCCCGAGCCATATCTATTAGCCCTGCAACGTCTGAACATCGAAGCCTCAAAAAGTTTTGCGGTGGAGGATTCGAAGATGGGTATCACATCCGCCCGTGCAGCAGGGGTCTACACCTACTTCCTGAAACAGTTCGCAGATGAAGACCATTCGTCCATAGCTGACAGGACGGTGGATTCTATGCGTGAGATTATTTTGTAGCTTGGCTTTCACTCCCGCCTTTGTCAAAAGGGTAGACAAAAAGCGAGATCGCTTCGGGCGCAAAACCCTCGCGAAGACCGGATTTTCTATCTGTCTTTGCAACCCTGAAAGGGTGAAGCAATCTCAATTCTGGAGATGTATAATCATATATTGTGTATGCTCTATTCCGCGCAGGAGCCGCCTGACAGCGGGTAGCTGTCTATAAAGGGCTTGATGGCTTTTCCCAGCCAGTCGGTAACAGCCGCGAGATGATCCATATTCGCCATTCCCTCTTCATCGTTAAGCACTTCGCCCTTGCCCCGTCCGTATACCATGTTCCAGTAGGTTGAGCCGGGCAGAACCATGCGTGAAAGGTGCAGGAAGTGGTTGATTGTGTCTATTGTGTGTATGGAGCCGCCGCGGCGCACAGCGGAAACGCCCATGCCTATCTTGCCTTTCAGCAGGTGTCCGTTTGCGATGGCGACGTAGCCGGCTCTGTCCAGAAGCGCCTTTATTTCGGCAGTGACATCCGCAAAATATGTGGGTGAACCGATGACTATTGCGTCAGCTTCCACCATTTTTGCAAAAACTTCGTTGAATCTGTCCTCTTTAAGAGTGCATTTCCCGTCCTGATTTTTGAAACATCCTCCGCAGGAAATGCAGCCGCGGAAAACCTGACCGCCAATCTGCACATAGTCCGTTTCCCATCCGCGGGCTTTAAGTCCGTCCAGAACTCTGTTTACGATTATTTCCGTATTGCCGCCCTTTCTGGGGCTGCCGTTGATACCTAAAACCTTCATTTTGCCACCTCGTATTTGTTAATGACGACATCCTCTTTGTGCCAGTCCTTAGTTTTCTCAAAAAATTCAACCATGTAAGGCTGTTTCATATGCGCGTCAAGGTGCGCGTCGCTCTCCCATATCTCGAAACAGAAAACCTGATTGTTCAGTTTTGTTATGGTATATTCGCCGCATCCGTCCTCTTTCAGCACGTCGGGGCGCACTTTCAGAAGCCCTTCCAGCGTCCTGTCTGCAAAACCGTCTTTCAGCGTCATTGTTACGTGAAGTATAAACATTTTTTCCTCCTCTTGTTGCGCAAATAATAAACCGATACTATAGTAAACACAAGAACGGTAAAAAAATACATGTACTTACATAAAGTATAGTGAGGTTTCCGTGGGCAACTGTAAAACCAAAAATCTGTGCGGAAAATCGTACAACTGCTTTTTCGAACTTACCATGACTGTGTTTTCCGGCAAGTGGAAGGCTATAATTCTTTACCACATAGCCGAAGCTGAAGTGCTTCGTTTCAGTGAGATACGCAGAGGGATGAACGGCATAACGGAGAGGATGCTTGCAAAACAGCTCAGGGAGCTTGAGGCAGACGGTGTGATAAGCCGTCACATCTATAACCAGATCCCTCCAAAGGTTGAATACCGCCTTACTGACATAGGAAAAAAGATGATACCGATACTTAATATGATGAAGGACTGGGGAATTGAATATGAAGAATATCTCGGCGGAAGAGAGATATTCGCATCCGCCGAGTATGAACAACCTGATAATTCAGTGGTTTAATATCAAGTGGCTGATAACACTCTTTATGGAGGAGATCGCTTCGGGCATTATTCGACAACTAAATTGAATATGGACTCATACAGCCTTCGGCTAGTTAGCCTCGCGAAGACGGGACGAAATTCAGTCTCTGCGAGGAATAATGTGACGAAGCAGTCTCATCTTTAAGTATGCGATATCACTATGCAGTTGCCCGCGCCGCTTCATTCGCGCTGCGCATGGCGCAGTCTTCAAGGGCAAGCCCTGTGAACCAGTTTCCTGTGACATAAAGTCCTTTGGTCTTAACGATAATGGAATCGAGCATCACCATCAGTTCTTCGTGTCCAAGTTTAAGCGTCGGGCAGTAGTGAACGGTTTCTGCCGTATGCACGAATTTTGACCTATCAGTTCTTAAAGCCTTTTCTATTACAGCAATTTTCTGTTCACTTGTCAGCCTGTCGGGTTTGAAGTGGAACGCAAATCCGCGGTATTGCGAATCCTCGACGACGTCTCTTGAAACTACGGAAGTATACTCTCCCTCCGCCGGAATGATAAAGCTGAGTTCTTCAATGGGTGTATCCCCTTTTTTAACGATAACGCCCATGCTCTCGACTTTTGCTGATGGTATTGAAGAAAGGATAGCCGAGGCTTCCGGTGAAGTAGTTTTAAGGAGTCTGCCCGCCTCTGCCGGATAACATGCGGCGACAAAGTTATTGGCGCTGAATGTTTCTCCTGTTGACGTCACAACGGTGTACGCCTCGCCGTCATAAGAGACCGATTCGGCGCCGCATGAGGTCCTGAGCGTTATGTTCTCCATCTCAGCAGTTTTGTTTATGAACTGTGCCATACCGCCTTTAATGGTGAAGCTGCGGGGCAGGGATTTGTCTTTCGGTCTGCTTTTCAGCATCATGTCCGCAGGAAAATCAGAACCGTCCTGAGATATCACTGCCGCTATCATAGGGCGGAACATCTTTTCATAGTTACCTTTGCCAAGTATCGCCCCATAGAACTCTCTTACGGTTCTGCCTTCTTTTTTCACAAAAAAGGCTTTAGGCATATTGAATACGAGTTCCAGTTTGTTCAGGCATTTGGTCAGAGGAACAAGCCCTGCCGATGTGAGCATACGGAAGGGAACCTTTTTTCTGGGGAGGAAATCCGCCGCCATTCCTGCACTTTTCATCGCGGAGATATATGATGCGTATGACGCGTAAACTGTGTGACCTCCGAGTTCCAGCCAGAAATTATCATATGATGTGGAAGCGAGACATCCGCCCGTTCTTTCCGCTTTTTCCAGAACCAGAACTTTTTTCCCCTTTTCAGCCATTTTTCGGGCGAATACCATGCCGCTTATGCCGCTGCCCGTCACAATAAAGTCAAAATGAGCCATAACTCCCTCCGGGTGTTTTATAATTCACTATACCCCCGCGCGCCTTCATAAGCAATAAATCAAAGTAATGAAATAACGGCAGGAGGGCGTATTTACATAATTTACAGTATGCTTACAACCTTAATCTCTCATTTACAAAAATAGCGCTAGGCTTAAAGGAGAAATAGCGCAACGTTAAACCGTTTCCGCCGGACTTACCCCAACTGCCGCACAGAGTGCGGTTTGAGTCGCGCCGGAAACGCTAATTTTTGTGAACCGGAGGTACTTTATGGGCAAGAGACTGGCTGTTTTTATTTTGTTGCTTTCGCTCGTCGCGTTCGGCGCAGCGTCGGCAAAGAGTTCCAAAGCGAAAGGGCACCCTGAGAAGATGGGCACTGCGGACTGTATCGAGTGTCACGTTGACGTTACTCCCGAAGCGTATCAGCAGTGGGAACAGAGCGCCCACGGATTTACAGGCGTTAAGTGTCAGGTTTGTCACGGCGACGAAAAGAATTTTAAAAAGACGCCCGATCAGCTTACCTGCATAGGCTGTCACGACCACGAGGCAGAGAACAACACTGCACCGAAAGTGACCTGCATCACCTGCCACAAGGCACATACTTTTCTGACACACAAGCCGGGATACACTCCCACAGACGTTAAGTAAGGAAGGATCTTGATATGATGAATATAACCAGAAGAAACTTTATAAAAGCATCAATGGCGGCTGCCGCTGCCGCATCTGTGGGCGTTACACTGCCGAAACAGGTTGAGGCTGCCGAGGCTGTTGACAAATGGGTGAAAGGAACATGCCGTTTCTGCGGAACGGGTTGCGGCGTGTATGTCGGTGTTAAAAACGGAAAACTCGTTGCAATCAAAGGTAATCCGGACGCGAAAACCAACTTCGGATTCCTCTGTGTCAAAGGCTTTCTTGCGTACAAATGCATGTATCACCCCGACAGACTGAAAGCACCTATGATCCGCCAGAAAGACGGCAAGTTCAAAGAGGTTTCATGGGATGCGGCGCTTAACTACGTCGCAGACAGATTCAAATATTTCCGCCAGAAATACGGTAAGGATTCCGTTGCATACTACGGCTCCGGTCAGGCTCTCACAGAGGAGACCTATACATTCAATAAACTTTTCAAAGGCGGATTCCGCACCAATATGGTTGAGGGCAACCCCCGCCTTTGCATGGCGTCAGCCGTTGCCGGCTATGTCAGCACGTTCGGTTCTGATGAGCCTGTGGGTTCATATGCTGACATCGAAAAATCAAAATGTCTGTTCATCACAGGTTCCAACACCAGTGAGTGCCACCCTGTTCTTTTCCGCAGGATAATGCGCCACAAGCTGAACAACCCCGATGTGAAGATAATCGTTTGCGAACCCAGAAAGACCTCGACAACAAAGATAGCAGACCTCTGGCTGCCGGTTGACCCCGGAACTGACCTTGCTGTGTTCAACGCCATGATAAAATATATACTGGACAACAACCTCTACGATGCAAAATTCATGGCGGAAAACACCAGAATCACCAACGGAAAAGAGGTTAAGAGCATTGAGGAATATAAGGAATTCCTGAAAGATTTCACACTTGAGAAAGTTGAAAAGCTCACGCGCTGTCCCGCAGAGAACATCAAAAAAGCTGCTGAGTGGTTCGCAAAGAGCGACGCCACCATGTCTTTGTGGTGTATGGGGCTTAACCAGCGCGTCAAGGGTACATGGGCTAACAACCTTATACATAACCTGCACCTTATCACAGGTCAGATATGCAAACCCGGTGCGGATTCTTTTTCACTGACAGGTCAGCCCAACGCCTGCGGCGGTGTTCGCGAGACAGGAGCTCTTGCACACCTGCTCCCCGGAACAAAACCCGTGGCAAACGACGCATGGCGGGCACATGTGGAAAAATGCTGGGACATTGAACCGGGAACCATAGATCCCAAACCCGGATTCCATACGATGAAAATGTTTGATGCACTGGGCGGCGAGGCGGATTCGTCCAAACCCATAAAAGCGGTGCTGGTCTGCACAACTAACCCTGCGCAGTCGCTCCCCAACCTCCACCGATATGTGAAGGGTATGCAGGACAGCTTTATGGTGGTGCTGGATATATTCCCCACAAGAACAACCCAGCTTGCGGACGTTGTTCTGCCCGCCGCGTTCATATATGAGAAGGGCGGTGTCTACGGATGCTCCGAGCGCAGAAGCCAGCTCACAGAAAAGGCTGTTGAACCTGTCGGTCAGGCAAAAGCAGACATCTGGATTGCCGCACAGCTTGCCAAGCGCATGGGTATGGAAAAGCTCATTCCATGGAATGGCGATGACACCATGAAGATGAACGAGATGGCATGGGACGACTACAGAAATATCACGAAGGACACAGACCACACCTTTGCCGGCGCTCCCTATTCACGTCTGAAAAAGGAGAAAGCCGGACTGCAATGGCCCTGTCCGTCTGTCGATAAGCCCGGAACAGTGAGAAGATACGTCCGCGGCGAAGACCCCATGTTCGAGCACGCGGGATTTAAAGCGAAATTCGGACATAACTTTGATCCGGCGAGGAAGGTAAACTTCTATAACGACGCGAAAAAAGAGGGCAAAGCCAACATCTTTATGCGTCCCTATGCAGGGGCGGCAGAGGTGCCGGATGCGGATTATCCGTTCTATCTCACCACCGGACGCGTTATCGAGCAGTGGCACACGGGAACCATGACAATGCGTATCCCTGAAATAGCGCGAGCACACTCAAACGCGTATGTTGAGATTCATCCAGACGACGCGAAAAAAGCGGGCATCACAGCGGGGGATATGGTTGAGATAGCCAGCAAACGGGGCAAATGCGTAATGCCTGCCCATATCGTTACAGGCACACTTCCTGGCGTTCTGTTCGTTCCTTGGCACGATCAGGCTTTCATCCGTATGATAAACTTCGTTTGCAACGATGCTGTGGATGAGGTCTCCTTCGAACCCGAATTTAAAATTGCCGCCGTTAAGATTAAGAAGGTTTCAGGTCCCAAGAATGTGGCTGAAAAATTCATAATCAGAGACATAAATTCCAAATACTCCTAAGGGAGTTTATACGCCTCTTGCGCCCCGTGACGGCGGGGCGCTTTTTTGATCGTCACTGCGAGGAGTGCAGCGACGCGGCAGTTCCAATTGACACAATCGGAGGAAAATTTATGATTTTTTCAGGCAGCGTGGTGTATGTAAACCCCGAAAATCTTTCCAGAGCCAAAGAGATACTGAAATTCAGCGACAATATAGACGTTTTCGCCGTGAGCGACGACAAAACACAGATAATCATAGCCATTGAAGCGGACAGCGAAGAGCACATTCAGAAGATATGTGCAGATTTGCGCGGTTTTCCGGAGATTCTTGAAGTCGCCCATCACATCTTCCATTTTGAAGACGAGGTGGAGGAAATTCTCGCCGGAAACAAGGTTCCGTCACTGGACGGCTTCTTTAAAAGCAAAAAGCGCGAAGAGAGATGAGGAACAGGTTCACGGAGCTGTTCGAAGGGCTTCTGAACAGCAATCCGTTTAAAAACTACTATAAAAAGAACAGGCTGCGCCCTCCCGGTGCGGCGAATGAGGAGACCTTTATGGAGCTGTGCATACGGTGCGCACGCTGCATAGAGGTCTGCCCCTACGACTCCATAGAGAGAGCCGACCTCTTTGAAAAACTTCAGATAGGAACGCCATATGTCTATCCGGAAAACAAAGCCTGCTACCTCTGTATGCGTTGCATGAAGGTTTGCCCAACCGGTGCGCTTAACCCGAAACTCACCGACGGGAAACATGTGCGCATGGGCATAGCGGTCATAAATCAGAACATCTGCCTTAATTTTCTCTATTACAAGGACGAGATGACGGGTGTTTCATCCACAGGAACAGCGCAGCTCTGCGGCACCTGCTATAATGTCTGCCCTTACACCGATGAGGCTATCGTGATGGAGAAATTCATCCTGCCCGTGGTGACTGACAAATGCACCGGCTGCGGCATATGCACCGAGAAATGCCCCGCCACACCGGAAAAAGCCATCGCAATTTACCCTGAAGGGATGCCCGTTGACAAAAACACGGGATATTTCGGCAGACGGTCAAAGGTTCACGGTGAAGAGCGCAAAAAGAGCAAAGACGCACTCAAGGGCGAAAAACTCCTTGAGGAGAAACAGAAGATAGACTCGTCGGACGCTAAGCCCGATTTCGAGTACAACACAGAAAATTACGATCAGGAATGGTAATGCCATGAAGATAAAAAGATACAGGCGCGCGGCGCAGCTGCTCACGGTCTTTGCCATTTTTTTCATACCCGTTCTGAACGTTTTCGAGCTCTATTTCATAAAGGGCACGTTCATCTCAATGGATATAGGCGACGCGGCTATGGCTGACCCGCTGGCGGTTTTCCAGTCCATGATAGCCGCCGGACGTGTGAACGAATATATGCTCGGCTCGGTGGTGATTCCTGTTGTGCTGATGCTCCTTCTTGGGCGTGTGTGGTGCAGTTGGTTCTGCCCGTACTATCTATGTGCTGAGTTTATGTCGTGGATGCGCGGTAAACTGAGAATGAAGGCGTATAAGCCGAAATTCGCGGAAAATATTCACATAAAACAGTCAAAGGTCAGATATATTTTCCTGTTCGCGGGGCTGGTGCTGATGGCTGTTGCCGGAGTGCCCATACTGAACCTGATATCCGCGCCGGGGATAATCTCCACTCAGGCGATGGTACTTGTAAAATTCCATTATGTAACCTTCGAACTGGTGTTTGTAGCAGTGCTTCTGCTTCTGGAACTTTTTTATTTCAGGTTCTGGTGCAGATTTTTATGCCCGACGGGAACCTTTCTGTCATTTTTCCGCTCAAAACGAGGAATGACCGTTCGCAAAGTCCGCACCGAATGTTCTGACTGTATGTCCTGCGTGCGAAGCTGCCCCATGATGATAAACCCGATGACAATGGGGGACACGTCCCATTGCAACAACTGCGGGGACTGCGTGGACGCCTGCCCCGACAACAAAAAGGAAGATACGCTGAAATTTACATTTAAGTGATTTATGCTATAATGCAGGTATGAATAAACAGGAAGCTATCAAACAATTTGCGGCGGGTTTTTTCGGCTCTGCCGATCCCGAACTTATGAATGTGCTTGATGCCATCTGCCGCCACAGAACGGCGGAGAAGAAGAGTATTCTCTTTGTCGAGGGGCAGGAGGGCAGCACAGTCTATTTCCTTGTTAAAGGCAGTATAAAGCTGTTCCGCACCAACGACGAGGGCAGAGAAGCTGTCGTCCATTTTGTGCGTTCAGGCGAAATTTTCGCCGAGATACTTTTGCAGCTCGGACTGAAATACCCCGTAACTTCCATGACCCTGGAGGAGTGCGAACTTCTGGAAATTGACGCGCACAGGCTGGAAGAGGTTATCTCGAAAGATCCGAAAGTATCCATGCGGCTCATCGGCGCGCTTTCAAAGCGTATCAAATATTTTGTGAACCTGATAGAGAGTCTTACCGTTAACGACGTGCGGGCAAGGCTTGTGAACTGGCTGAAATCCCAGAAAAAGAAAGAATCCGCAGTGATTAAACTACCTGTCCCTAAAGGGGAACTTGCGCTTCTGCTCGGTACGACCGCGGAAACCTTTTCCCGTATACTTAAAAAGTTACAGGAAGAGGGATATATCGAGGTGCAGGGCAGGGAAATCAAAATTCTTAAAAATCTGGAATAAAATCAGACTGCCGCGTCGCTGCGCTCCTCGCAGAGACGTTGAGCCGTCTTTGCGAGCGGAGCGAAGCAATCTATATTTAATTCTTAATACTCCACACCCGCCGCCTGAACGTGTTCGGCGCTGAAAGCGTGGCAGGGTGTTACACCGTATACCATTCCGCATTCGCATTTGGCTTCGAATGTGTACATTTCAAATTCCTGTCCGCAGTTATCGCATGATATATGAAGTGGCAGGGGCATCATGCCTTCCGAAAAGCCCATCGCGCGCAGTTTGTCCACTACCTGTTTTCCTGATTCAAAAGAACCGCTGCATCCTTCGTGCATGGTCTCCTCCTGTGTGTTTTTTGTAAATATAGCGGACTTTGCAGGAATGAAATTGATTTTAGTCAAAAAAGAGTGAAAAAATTGTCCAGAACCAGATAAGTGCAGTAATTATGAAGCTCATGAAGACCAGTGCGCTGCCCGCATCCTTTGCCCGCTTCGCTTTTTCGTCATATCGCATGGTGACGAGGTCAACCGTGCGCTCTATGGCGCTGTTTGCCAGCTCTGCGGCGAGAGGAATGAGCATGGAGGTGCTGAGTATGCCTTTGTGCAGAACAGGGACAGGAGCGGCGATTATGCCTGTCAGGAGGGCTATGAAAACATAGACCTCAATCTTGAAGGAGCTTTCGTTGAGGAACACCTCTTTCAGACCTTGAAGTGCGTATCCCCAGTTTTTGAAAAGATGAAATTTCTGTTTGTTCAGCATGACGTTATTGTAGCATAGATTTTGAAAGGGGAAATAAAATTGTGGTAAGAAGATTGACAGGAAGAATGTTGGGAATTATATTTTGGTTATAACATTGTATATACGGTGATGTATGATAAAAAATCTGACAAAACACGGAAACAGCCTTGCGCTGGTGATAGAAAAGCCTGTTCTTGAGCTTTTGGGCGCGAATGCGCAGACACAGTTTAAAATTACTACCGATGGCAAAGCGCTTATTCTGACCCCGGTTACGGATGATGAAAGAGAGAAAGAAATTTTGGATGCAGCTGAAAGGATTACAGAAAAATATTCTGATGTATTCAGGAGGCTTGCGGAATGAATGATGTATCCTTTCTGACTCCTGAAATTGTCATTAAACTTCATTCGTTACAGATTATGAAATTCGGTGGTGACAGCTCATTGAGAGATGCGAATCTACTTGATTCCGCGTGTGCAATGCCTGTTGCTGCTTTTGGCGATAATTATCTTTATACAGATGTTTTTGAAATGGCAGCAGCGTATCTATCACATCACTAAAAATCACCCGTTTGTTGATGGGAATAAACGTGCCGGATTAATATCTGCTCTGGTGTTTCTTGATATCAATGGATATGGCACAAACTCCACCGATGATGAGTTATATCGTGTTGCTCTTTCCGTTGCGGAAGGTAGTTTGGATAAGTCGGAAGTCGCAGAGTTTTTCAGGAGATGTACAGAAATTAAAGGCTGAGAAATACAAACAAAAAAGCCTGTCTTTAAGACAGGCTTTTCGTTTTTTAACAGGACGGGGACGAAGGGACTCGAACCCTCGACCTCTGACGTGACAGGCCAGCGTTCTAACCAACTGAACTACGCCCCCTGTTAAAAAATGGGTAGTGCAGGGATCGAACCTGCGACCCTCGGCTTGTAAGGCCGATGCTCTCCCAGCTGAGCTAACCACCCGATTATACTTTGCAAAAATTTTCCGTCAATGGAAAATTTTTGATGCCGCTGCTCTCAGGCAAAAGCCTTCGTTCCGCTTACGCTCCGCGGGCTTCATCCTGAAGCCTTGGCATCTATTTTTTAAAACGTCTCCAAGGGGATTCGAACCCCTGTCGTCGGCGTGAAAGGCCGATGTCCTAGGCCGGGCTAGACGATGGAGACATATTAAAGTGAGCCATGTTGGACTTGAACCAACGACCCATTGCTTAAAAGGCAATTGCTCTACCGACTGAGCTAATGGCTCGTATCACTTTAGTTTTTCCCGTTTAAGCAACTCTCGGTTACCCACGCGAGAGGTAGGTTATACCAAAGTGATAAATCTATGTCAACTACTTTTTATCAAAAAAGTTCATTTAATTTTATTGTCTGTTCCCTGTCGGTTCCGAGGCTGACAATAGCATAGGGAACTTTCAGGAAATCGCTGATAAACTGTACATATTTTTTAGCGTTGGCAGGCAGTTCATCATAGCTTTTAACGGTTGTAAGATCCTCTTTCCATCCGTCGAACTCTGTATAAACAGGAACGCACTCGTCCAGATATTTAAGTTCCGCGGGGAATTTGTCGAGCACCTTACCGTCGTACTCATAAGCTGTGCAAACTCTTATCTTATCCATACCTGAGAGCACGTCGAGCTTTGTAAGCGCGATGAGGTTTATGCCGTTAATGGAGACTGAGAATTTCAGTGAAACAAGGTCGAGCCAACCGCATCTTCTGGGTCTGCCTGTTGTTGCGCCAAATTCATGTCCCGCCTGACGCAGATCTTCGCCGTCCTGACCAAGAAGCTCAGTGGGGAAGGGTCCGCTGCCCACGCGTGTGGAATAAGCCTTAACGACGCCGAGAACGTTGTCTATCTTGCGGGGTGAGAGACCGGAACCTGTACATGCGCCGCCTGCGGATGCGCTGCTGGATGTGACATAGGGGTATGTGCCGAAATCAAGATCCAGCATTGTTCCCTGTGCGCCTTCCATCATTATCTTTTTGCCTGCGTCGTAAAGGTCTGTGACCATTTCGGAAGTCTCTGCGACGTAGGGTTTGATGTATTCTGCGTATTCTTTATATTGTTTGAAGATTCTTTCAGCGTCGATTTTGTCCTGTTTGAAGAGGTGTTCCATAAGGAAGTTTACTTCGCGGACATTCTGTTCCAGTTTTTCGCGGAAAACTTCATCGTCGTAAAGGTCGCATATGCGTATACCTGTTCTGGCGGATTTATCGGCATATGTGGGACCGATACCTCTTCCTGTGGTGCCGATTTTCTTTTTGCCTTTCATCTCTTCTCTGAGAACGTCTATGGTCTTGTGATAGGGCATGATAACGTGTGCGCGTTTGCTGATGTAGAAGTTTTCATCGAAAACAACGCCCTGTTTTTTCAGTATTTCCATCTCTTCGATGAGTGCGTCGGGAGCGATGACCACTCCGTTTCCGATAATGTTGATTTTTCCTCTGTGGATGATACCGGAGGGAATAAGGTGGAGTATGTATTTCGTATCGCCGACAACAACGGTGTGACCTGCGTTGTGACCGCCGGAATAGCGGACAACCACGTCTGCATCAACTGTGCTGAGGTCTACGACCTTTCCTTTTCCTTCGTCGCCCCACTGGGCGCCAAGAACTACTGTACAGCTCATTTTGCTACCTCACGAAAGTGTATTTAAGAAATTGTAACTGCTCTCAAGTTCAGCTTTTTCGTTTTCGTCCTCTGCATAGAAGACGGAAAATCCTTTATCTCTCAGTTCCTCGCATTTGCCGAGGTTTTTGCTGCCGACAACAAGCCAGTCTATCTCTTTAAGGCTGATGTCGGATTCGTCAACGCTGTATATCTCCTCGACATAGAACACCATGCCGCAGGCACAGGCTTTTCTGCCGAAGTTTTCAGTAAGATTGTCATAACGTCCGCCGACAGCGAGGCTTTCACCTATTTTCGCGTGGAGAACGCTCAGTGTGATTCCGGTGTAATAGTCAAGCCCTGCGGATTCGGAAGCGTCGAAAACCAGCGCTTTAGGGTCGAGACCGAGCGCGATGAGTCTTTTGAAGAGTGTTACTATGTAGTCAACGCTCTCTGCCAGTTCGCTGTCAAATCTGCATTTCTCCGCCAGTTCCCGCACTGTGTCTATGCCGCCGAAAGCCTTTGGCAGGTGCCTCAGAAACTTTTCGGGGTCGTTGTCGCCTTTGAACATCTCGGCGACAGCCGTTATGTTCTTTGCAGCAAGATTTTTATGATATACCTCTCTGCGGTCGCCCGCAAGCTCCAGCGCGCGGCGTGTGAAGCTGCTGTGTCCGAAGACGTATTTACAGCCTTCGATGTTCAGCTTTTCAAAAACGCGTTTCGCCATGAGAAGCATCTCCGTGTCGGCTTCCAGTCTGCTGTTGCCGAACAGCTCCGCACCAACCTGTAACTTTTCGGACTTAACGCCCTTGTCCAGATCAACGTTGCGGAACACCCTTCCGTTGTATGAAAGGCGGATAGGCAGCGGAAATTCGCTCATGTAGTTAGCGAAATACCTTGCCACCTGCGGTGTGAAGTCGGGACGCAGCACAAGGGATTTGCCTGTGTTGCGGTCTATGAAACGGATTATGTTTTCGTCACGGAAGTTGTGCATAGTGTCTTTGAGCATGTCGTAATACTCGTATATGGGCAGGAAAATATCCATATACCCGTATGACTTCACAACGTCCTTTATAGTTTTTTCGATGCGGTTCATTTTGACCGACCTGCCGGGGGCGATGTTGCCTGCGGAGTTCGGCATCATATTGCGTACCATTTATTCACCGATGTAGTTTTTCAGTATTTCCTGCGCGGCTGTAACACCTGCGCCCATGTCGAACTTAACGCCGAATTTAGCCAGTCCCATCTCCAGACCGCTGATGGCTGTGATGGTGTCGAAAGCGTCGTGATATCCGAGGTGGGAGATGCGGATTATCCTGCCTTTGAGGTGATCCTGTCCGCCCGCGTAGGTTATGCCGACCTTTTCACGCATGAACTTGACGAATTTACCGCCCTCGAAACCTTCGGGGAGGTAAAAGCCTGTCGCCGCGTTTGAAGGGGTGCCTGTGGGCAGGAGTTTAAAGCCCATCGCCTGAACAGCGGCACGGGTTGCATCGCCGTTTATCCGGTGACGTTTGTATACGTTTGTCAATCCCTCTTCCTCCATCATGTCCAGAACAACTTTAAGCCCGTTGATGATGGTGACTGCGGGGGTGTATGCGGTTGTCGCCTCGCGCTGGGATTTAAGCTCGCGCTTGAGGTCGAGGTAATATCTGGGGATGGTCGCTTTTTCACAGAATTTCCATGCCTTGTCGCTGAGTGCTATGAAGGCGAGACCGGGGGGCAGCATGAAGGCTTTCTGGGAGCCTGTAACGGCAACGTCTATGCCCCATTCGTCCATGAGCGTTTCGTGCACGCCTATTGATGTGATACCGTCAACTATGAAGATTGTGTTCTCTTTTGTGGCGATTATCTTACCTATCTCTTTAACGGGGTGATATGCGGTTGTTGAGGTTTCGCTTCCCTGAAGCATGACTGCCTTTGTGTCGGGGTTTGCGATGAGGAAGCTCTCAACCATTGCCGGATCAACAGATGTACCCCATTCAAGTTCTATGACGTGAACGTCCATCCCGAATGTTTTGGAAAGGTTTTTCCAGCGCTGACCGAATTTGCCCGCATCAATGACCAGAACCTTGTCGCCTGGGTTCAGGGTATTGATGATGGCTGCTTCCATGCCTGCCGTGCCACTTCCGGCGAGCATCAGCACCTCTTTTTTTGTATTGAATACCTTTTTAAGTCCTTCGGCGGACTGTGCAAAGGTTTTGGAAAATTCGTCTGTTCTGTGGTGGATCATGGGTTTTGCCATTTCCAGAAGCACTTTCTCCGGAACGGGTGTCGGTCCGGGTGCCATGAGGTATTTTTTCAGCATATAAGCACCTTTATTTTAGAGAAAATTACTTTTCACGATACTACAGCGTTTTTATATAGTCAATGGTATGAAGGGAGGATTTAAAATTAATCGGACTATTTAGATTGTATTGAACTAAACAACTGCTTAATGTTCGTTAAATTATAAATAATAGTCAGGCGCCGACTTGACGGTTTAACGCAGAGGACTATTATAAGTGGTAGGTATTCGGAGTAAAATACTCCGAATAGGTTTTAAGAGTTTCAAAAAGAGGTTAACCCTCGGCAGGAAACAGACCAAGTATCTTAGCCTATGGAGGTAATCATGGGAAAGATTTACGAAGCACCTGGTAAAGCAGGAAGTATTGTATCGCTAAAGTCCCGTTATGAAAACTATATCGGCGGAGAATGGGTTGCTCCGTTAAGCGGGCAGTATATGCCCGATATAAGCCCTTCCACTGGAAAGGCATTTACCGAGGTCGCCAAATCTTCGGCGGCTGATGTTGATTTGGCGCTGGATGCAGCCCACAAAGCAAAAGACGCATGGGGTTCGGCATCTCTGGCGGAAAGAGCGGCTGTTCTCAATAAAATTGCCGATGCGATAGAGGCAAATCTTGAAATGCTCGCCGTAGCAGAAAGTTGGGAAAACGGAAAACCCGTCCGTGAGACCCTTGCGGCGGATATCCCCCTTGCAGTGGATCACTTCCGCTATTTCGCAGGAGCAACAAGATCCCTTGAAGGAACACTGACAGAAATCGATAAAGATACAGTTGCATACCACTTCCACGAGCCGCTGGGCGTTGTGGGACAGATTATACCTTTCAACTTCCCGCTGCTTATGGCGGCATGGAAGATAGCACCCGCTCTGGCGGCGGGCAACTGTACCGTGCTGAAACCCGCATCTCCGACCCCGTGGTCAATCCTTAAACTTATGGAAGTTATAGGCGATGTAGTGCCCAAAGGCGTTATCAACGTTATCACCGGACCCGGCGGAGAGATAGGCAAGGCGCTTGCCACAAGCCCGCGCATCGCAAAGATAGGCTTCACCGGAGAAACCACAACCGGAAGGCTCATCATGCAGTATGCGGCACAGAATCTTATCCCGTCCACAACAGAGCTAGGCGGCAAATCACCCAACATTTTCTTTGAAGACGTTATGGATGCCGACGACGCATTTCTCGATAAAGCCATTGAAGGTCTTGTCCTTTATGCCTTCAACAAGGGTGAAGTGTGTACATGTCCCTCCCGTGCGCTCGTTCAGGAATCCATCTATGACAAATTCATGGAACGTGCGCTGAAACGCATAGAAAAAATTATTCAGGGAAACCCTCTGGATACATCAACTATGATAGGACCGCAGGTCTCCAAACAGCAGATTGAAAAAATCAGCGGTTATGTTGATATCGGCAAACAGGAAGGTGCGCAGTGTCTCATCGGCGGCGGTCGTGGAGAAATGGGCGGCGAATTTGCAGAAGGATATTACTTCAAGCCCACTGTCCTGAAAGGAAACAACAAGATGCGCGTATTTCAGGAAGAGATATTCGGACCTGTGCTCGCAGTCACCACATTTAAAGACGAAGCCGAAGCGCTCAGCATCGCCAACGACACCCTTTACGGTCTCGGCGCAGGTGTCTGGACAAGAAACGGAAGCCTCGCATACCGCATGGGTCGTGCTATAAAAGCGGGACGTGTATGGACTAACTGTTACCACCTGTACCCCGCAGGCGCAGCTTTCGGCGGATATAAAATATCCGGCGTGGGTAGGGAAAACCACCTTATGATGCTTGAGCATTATACCCAGACCAAAAACCTGCTGGTAAGCTACAGTCAGAATCCTCTGGGATTCTTTTGACAGCAAAACAGCCATGAAAACGCCAACGGGTGAACCGGCAGTTGTTGCCACTCCGGAAGCTCTGGAAGCCATAGAAAGACTGCTCAGAGAACACGAATCTATCATGTTCTACCAGTCTGGCGGATGCTGCGACGGCAGCCTGCCTATGTGTTTCGGAAAGGACGAGTTTATGATAGGCGAGAACGATGTTCTCCTTGGCGAGGTTGGCGGGTGTCCATTCTATATTGACTTTCGTCAGTATGAGGTATGGAAGCACACTCAGCTTATTCTGGATGTTGGAGATGGATATCCTGAGGGGTTTTCACTTCCGGCAGGAGAAGACAGCCACTTCATAACAAAATCACGCGTATGCGTGTTGAAACCGGATAAATAAGAAAGGCAGACCCCATGGTCTGCCTTTTTCTTTTTAAAGTACCTGAACTTTCGTTATCTCAATGCCTTTTTCGTCCGTAAGGTGTATCGCACAGGCGAGACACGGGTCGAACGAGTGGATTGTGCGGAGAATCTCAAGGGGCTTGTTCGGGTCGGCTATGGGCGTTCCTATTAAAGCCTGCTCATAAGGACCGTGGATGTCGCCTTTGTCCATGGGACCTGCGTTCCATGTTGATGGCACGACAGCCTGATAGTTCTTTATCTTGCCGTCTTCAATGACTATCCAGTGACCAAGAGCGCCCCTGGGTGCCTCATGCCATCCGTAGCCCTGTGCTGTTTTCGGCCATGTTGCGGGTTCCCATTTTTCACCCGCGTGGGTTGAATAGTCTCCTGCGCGGACGTTTTCTGTCAGGTCGTTAATCCATTTGTCAACGCGGTTGACGATGACAAGCGTCTCGATTGCTCTTGCAGCTGTACGTCCCAGAGTTGAGAACAGCGCTTCAGGTCCGGCGCCGAGTTTCGCCAGAACGGAATCAACAACGGGTTTTATTTCTTTGTGACCCTTCGCGTATGCTATGAGCACCCTTGCCAGCGGTCCAACTTCCATTGGCGCGCCGTTATAGCGGGGTGATTTGACATATGAGTAGTCTTTTTCCACCTCAAGGAACTGATAAGGCGGTTTGGGTCCGGTATAGCGTTTTTCCGTTGCACCCTCATAGGGGTGTCTCGCGTCTTTATCGGCATACCATGAGTGGGCTGTGTCCTCAGCAATTTTAGACTGGTCAACTTCCATTATATTGGAGAGGTCGCCGCCCATGATTATGCCTGAGGGTATCCACATGTCGCTGGGGTATCCCTTATTGGTTTCGGGATATTCGCCGTATGACATATAGTTTTTATGTCCTGCGCCGATTCCTGCCCAGTCGAGATAGAAGGGTGCGACAGCCAGCACATCAGGAATATAGACTTTTTCAACGAACTCTTTCGCTATATTGTTATATTCCTTTATCATGGCGATGCGGTCTGCGTTTAGTGCGTTCTGGCTGTTGGGGTCGATGGGGAGTGCCATTCCGCCCACAAGGAAAGTCTGCGGGTGGGGGTTTTTCGAGCCGAGAACAGCATGAATCTTGATTATCTCTTTCTGTATCTCAAGGGCTTGCAGATAGTGTGCCGCAGCCATCAGGTTTGCTTCCGGCGGCAGCTTATATGCGCTGTGTCCCCAGTATGCGTTTGCGAAGGGACCGAGTTTTCCGGTGTTCACAAATGCGGTGAGTTTATCCTTAACTGATTTGAAATAGTCCTCGCTGCTGTATTTCCAGTCGGAAACAGACTGCTGAAGCTGCGCTGTTTTCGCAGGGTCAGCCTGAAGAGCGGACGTGATGTCAACCCAGTCCAGAGCGTGCAGGTGATAGAAGTGGACGACGTGATCCTGAACGCACTGGGAACCCATTATTATATTACGCATCAGTTCCGCGTTGTAGGGCACATGGATATCCAGTGCGTTTTCAACGGCGCGGATGGATGCGATTGCGTGTACCGTGGTGCAGACACCGCAGAATCTCTGTGTGATGTACCACGCATCTCTGGGGTCTCTGCCCTGAAGGATTTTTTCTATACCTCTGAACATTGTGCCGCTTGAAAATGCGTCAGTGATAACGCCGTTTTCAACCTTTGCCTCAATGCGCAGGTGACCCTCTATTCTGGTGATAGGGTCTACAACTATCCTGTCAGACATTATTTGCCCCCTTCTTCCGTTTTGTCATGGTCAAGGTGCTGTGCTTCGACCTTCTTGACCATACCTTTGTTGCGTATCATGTTTAGGATACCGTGAACCGCGAATACTGCGGCGACGGCACCGGCGAGTTTAACGCCTATCTTGGTTGCCTGAGATTCAACACCGAAGCCCGGAATATTGGGCAGGCGCTGATAGAACGGAGCCATTGTATCCATAAAGCCCGGTTCGGAACAGCCAACGCAGCCGTGACCGGCCATTACAGGCCAGCTTATGCCGTCGTTGTAGCGTATTGTTGGGCAGTTGTGGAAAGTTTCGGGACCTTTGCAGCCCATTTTGTAAAGACACCAGCCTTTTTTATGGGCATCGTCACCCCATGCGTCAACATACTGTCCGGCATCGAAATGACCCCTGCGCTCGCAGTTGTCGTGGATGCGTTTGCCGTATGCGAATTTCGGGCGGAGGTGTCTGTCCACAGCGGGCAGATCTCCGAAGACGAGGTAATGCACCACGAGAGCCGTTATGTTGTCCGCGTTGCAGGGACAGCCGGGCAGGTTGACAACGGGTTTTCCGCTGACAAGATCCTGAACGCCTTTGGCACCCGTGGGGTTCGGGTGTCCGGCGGGTATGCCGCCGAATGCCGCGCAGTTGCCCACAGCAATCACGGCTGCGGCGCCTGAGGCAGCTTTTTTAAGGTGGTTAATTGCTGTATCGCCAGCGATGCAGCAATATACTCCGTCGTCATTAACGGGTATAGCGCCCTCTATGACGAGCAGGTATTTGCCCATATTTTTTTCCATTGCCTGTTCTTTAGCTTCTTCGGCAAGGTGCCCCGATGCCGCCATGATGACTTCCATGTAGTCAACTGACAGAACATCGAGAACGATTTCTCCAATTTTCGGACGACCCGAACGCAGAATCGCTTCTGAATCACCTGAGCAGCTCTGAAATTCCATCCATATAACGGACGGACGACCATCTTCGTTTTCCAGAGCCTCGGCAATCTGCGGAGCGAATGTCTGCGGCAGCGCAAGTGTTGCGCTGACAGCCGTGCAGTATTGCAGAAACTCTCTTCTGCTGACACCGCAGGATCGCAGGACTTCTCTAAGACTCATCACAGACCTCCTGAAACGGTTTTCTATATAAATACATTATAAACTCATTATTGTGTTTTTGCACAGTAGTATTACAATAAATTTAAACTTTTGTCTAAAACATGGTGGAAAATATGTATGTGAAAACCAATGGATATAAATTCTTATTCGGACCTGTGCCTTCAAGGCGTTTGGGGCGGTCTCTCGGCGTTGACATAGTGCCTTCGAAAGTTTGTTCTCTTAACTGTATATACTGTGAAGTAGGAAGAACAACCCTTTGCGAAGTTTCGAGACGGCGTTTTAACAATCCTGAAAATATAATTGATGAATTCAGCCAATGTTACCCATCGCTTGAACATGGGCTTGATATTGTCACGATAACCGGTTCGGGCGAACCGACCCTATGTTCGGATATGGGATATCTGATAAGGGAAATTAAGAAAATCAGCAAAGTTCCTGTGGGCGTGCTGACAAACAGCACCCTTTTCACCGACCCGAAGGTGAGAGAAGAGCTTATGGAGGCGGACGTTGTTGTGCCCAGTATCGACGCGGCAACTCAGGAGACATTTAAAAAGGTGTGCATCCCTCATCCGTCCCTTAATATAGAGGATATAAACGAGGCGGTCGTTACGTTTTCCAACGAATATAAGGGCAGACTGCTCATTGAGATTCTTCTTTGCGAGGGGATAAACGATAATTTTGAGGAACTCGGAAAGATTGCGGACATTATAAAAAGGTGCAGATATGAAAAGGTTCAGCTTAACACCGTGCACCGTCCGCCCGCTTTTTCCAGTGCGAAGGCTGTGGGCAGTTCGTTTCTGCTGGAGGCGGCGCTGTTCCTTTCCCAGAGAGGCATAAAGGTTGAACCCGTCAGCAACTATATAAAGGATTTTTCAGGCGGCAGCATGACCCGCGCCGAGCTTGAAAGGCTTATCAGTATGCGTCCTTGCAGTGTTTCTGACATTTCAATGGTTTTCGGCGTGCCTAAGGCGGACGTTGAGACTGTTTTGGCAGAGATTCCGGCGGAACACCTTGAGATAAGAGATATGGACGGCGTGAACTTTTATTTTATGAAATAAAGTGTTTTCTAGCAAAAATCACATGAAATATCACATTTCAGATTTAACTAAAACTCGTTAAAGTGAATAAAGTTAATATGTTCATATCTTGTGCAGATTCACATGTGGATATATTGACAGTTCGACATATTTGTGATGGAATCATTCGTCGAGGATATGTCGTATTATTAACGGAGGTTCTGGTGTTATGAAGGTGATTTATTCGGTTATTATTGCGTCTTTGTTTATGCTGTTTGGCTGTTTTGACGGCGACAGCGGTTCGTCGTCGCAGGAGGAGCTAAGCTCCGAGGTGACATACAGCGGTGGCGAGGTTTCCGCTGTTACAGACAGCACAGGCAAGGCTGTTGTTACAAGCGCACTGCTTGGAATAGTCTACGAGGTAGCGGCTCTGAACGAGTCGGGACAGCCTGTTACCGGAGTTAAACTGACCTATGCCGAAAGCGGCGGGAAGTCGGTTGTCTACCTGACAGACGACAACGGTTTATACGGTGATATTGTTCTGATAGGTACCCCCACCGAACTTGCATCAAAATTTCCCAGAAGCGGTAAAGTCAAATATACGTCTGAAAGGGCGACATCATATAACCTCAGCGTACCTCTGACACAGAAAGGCGGTCTGCCCACAGGTTTTTCATCTGACGCAGAGAACCTTAAAATAGGTTTCATGGGCACAGCCGAACGCACAGGCACAGGCTGGTCAACGACATGCGCCACATCATCGGGCATATCAGACACTCTCTCAGCCGTGGCAGGGTCAAAAATAATCCTTTTTGCGGGACAGACAATAGACAGCAACCTCTACATGAAGATAGGCAGAACATGGAAAGGTGAAAACCTTACTGCTGCATTAACACAGAAACTGGCTGAAGAATACGGCATGACATATGCAAACGCCTCACTGGCAAGCTATCAGCTTACATGCTATGCTCCTTCGGACGGAATAGGCAATTACGGAGCAGTTTGCGAAATAGAGAAGAGCAACAACGTCTGCCAGACAACCCCCGGCGGCGGAGAGGAACAGCCCTCAAACACAGCGCCGACAATAGCAGGAACTCCCACATATAATATAGTCAACGGTGAGGCGTACAGCTTTACCCCCACAGCAAGCGATGCCGACAATGATGCTCTGACCTACAGCATCACAGGCAAACCTGACTGGGCAACGTTCAACACTACTACGGGTGCACTGACCGGAACGGCTGCTATAGGTACATACACAGGTATAACCATCAGTGTTACAGACGGCACAGAAACCGTGAGCCTCGCACCTTTCACAATAACAGTGGCTGCGGCTCCAGTGGTTAACACTGCACCGACAATCACAGGCACTCCAACAACAGCTGTTTACCGCAACGCATCGTACAGCTTTACCCCAACAGGTGCGGATGCAGACAGTGATGCGCTGACATACACCATAGCGAACAAACCCTCATGGGCAACGTTCAACCAGACCTCCGGTGCACTGACAGGTACGGCTGTGGCAGGCACATACAGCAATATCGTAATTACAGTATCAGACGGTACAGCGACGGCGGACCTTGCAGCGTTCACAATAACAGTGACCAACCGTGCTCCGTCAATCAGCGGTACTCCGACCACATCGGCTGCAACAGGAGCGTCATACAGCTTCACACCCACAGCCAGCGATGCTGACAGCGACACGCTGACTTACAGCATCACAAACATGCCGAGCTGGGCATCTTTCAGCACAACAACAGGTGCACTGACCGGAACGACCACGGCGGGCACTTTTACAAACATTGTGATAAGCGTGAGCGACGGCATCGACACAACAGACCTTACGGCGTTCACAATAGCTGTGGAAAACCCTAACAATGCTCCCACTATAAGCGGCACGCCCACAACTTCTCTGTACATAAAAACTGCATACAGCTTCACCCCCACTGCGAGCGATGCTGACAGCGACACGCTGACTTACAGCATCACAAACATGCCGAGCTGGGCATCTTTCAGCACAACAACAGGTGCTTTGACAGGAACTCCCTCTGTCGAGGGAACATACAGCGGCATCGTGATAACAGTGACAGACAGCAAAAGCGCAGGGGTATCTCTCGCCTCATTTGACATAGTGGTGCAGAACCATGCTCCAACCATCAGTGGCACACCGGCAACTGTTAAAAATGGAGATGCTTTCAGCTTCACCCCAACAGCGGGTGACTTAGACGGCGACACACTGACATACAGCATATCGGGCAACCCGAACTGGATGACAATAAATTCATCCACAGGAGAGGTTTCCGGTACTGCTGAAATAGGAATCTATAACAATATAACCATTACGGTATCTGACGGCAGAACAGGCGGCGTAAGCACACTTGTGTTTGACCTTACTGTAAATTATCCTTGGGTTCTCACCAAGACAGGACAGACAGACTGTTGGGACAGTGCGGGTACTCTGCTTGATGCGGCGGCATGTCTTATTAGCGGTCAGGATGGCGCATATCAGATGGGCACTGACCCTGACTTCACAAGGGATGATGCAACAGACATAGTCACAGACAACCTGAACGGTCTCATGTGGCAGGATGATGCTGTTGGTTCAACAATGACTTGGGCTGATGCAGGCACAACTTGTGATAGCTTGTCTCTTGGCGGACACGATGATTGGAGACTGCCGAGTATAGATGAACTAGAATCCATAGTCGATTTCGGGAGAGTAAACCCTGCGATAAATTCAGTATTTGTTAATACAGCTTCGTACGTTTACTGGTCGTCTACTACATATGTATATTACACCGGCTTTGCGTGGGCTGTCGGCTTCGACGACGGCGACACGGGCGCACACTATAAGGGCAACTACTATTACGCCAGGTGTGTTCGGAGCGGACAGTGATTGTTTTGAGTATTGACTGTTTTTATGGGTTTGCGAGCATCGCTTTCCCTGTCATTGCGAGAAGCGGAGCGACGAAGCAATCTGTATTGGTAGAAACACAGATTGCTTCACCCATAAAGGGTTCGCAATGACATAAAATGCCCTGTCATTGCGAGGAATGAAATGACGAAGCAATCTGTATTAAAGAAACACAGACTGCCACGGGCTAAAGCCCCGCAGAGACGGAAAGTCTTTGCGAGCGCAGCTTTCCCCTGTCATTGCGAGGAATGAAATGACGAAGCAATCTGTATTAAAGAAACACAGACTGCCACGGGCTACGCCCTCGCAGAGACAGAAAATGCCC
>DKFP01000014.1:459497-533885 GCA_002452405.1 Deferribacteraceae bacterium UBA6793
CACGGGCTAAAGCCCTCGCAGAGACGGGAAGTCTTTGCGAGCGCAGCTTTTCCCTGTCATTGCGAGGAATGAAATGACGAAGCAATCTGTATTAAAGAAACACAGACTGCCACGGGCTAAAGCCCTCGCAGTGACGGAAAGTCATTGCGAGGAATGAAATGACGAAGCAATCTGTATTAACAAAGGTATTTTATGAAACAAGGCTATGTATACATTATGACCAGCAATAACCACACAACATTATATGTTGGCGTGACATCCGACTTGGTCAAAAGGGTATACGAGCATAAAAATAACTTAGCCGAAGGTTTTACAAAAAGGTATAACCTGCATAACCTTGTATACTATGAGGTTGTGGGAAATATAGAAACTGCCATAACCAGAGAGAAACAAATCAAAGGCGGACGCAGGCAGAAGAAGCTGGATTTAATAAACTCAGTAAATCCGCAATGGACGGATTTATATGATGAAATATGTTTGTGAGATTGCTTCACCCATTAAGAGTTCGCAATGACGTTTAGTTCTCTCCGTCACTGCGAGAAGCGGAGCGACGAAGCAGTCTGTATTAACATGAGCACAGATTGCTTCACCCATAAGGGTTCGCAATGACGTTTAGTTTTCTGTCTTTGCGAGGAATGAAATGACGAAACAATCTGTATTTAAAACAATATAAAGAATAAAAATAATATCCGAGGAGAGATAGATGAAAAAGATCCTTTTTCTTATGATGATTAACATGTGTGTTTTCGCTACGGCATATGCGGATTTCACAAGGAATGCAACAACCGGTATCGTCACAGACAGCCGCACAGGTCTTATGTGGCAGGATGATGCTGTCAGCTCAACTATGACATGGTCGGCAGCCATAACCTATTGCGAGGACAAGGTGCTTGGCGGATACAGCGACTGGAGACTACCGAACCAGAGAGAACTTTTATCGATAGCCGACAGAAGCCGTTATAACCCGGCGACAAATTCAGTATTTGTTAATACGGCTTCGGACGGTTACTGGTCGTCTACTGCAAATGTAGGTAGCACCGGCTATGCGTGGGGTGTCTCCTTCGACGGCGGCTACACTTACGCAAACATTAAGAACAACGACTATTACGCCAGGTGTGTTCGGAGCGGACAGTGATAAATAATCGTCATTGCGAGGAATGAAATGACGAAGCAATCTGTATTAAAGTAACACAGACTGCCACGGGCTAAAGCCCTCGCAGAGACAGAATAGCTTTATAAAGGGGTGCGGAAATGCACCCTTTTTTCGTTTGTTGACGTTGAAAGGATAAAAATATATATTTTATTATGACTGATAATCAAAAAGTATTGTACATAATTGCGGGTGCAAACGGCAGTGGTAAAACCACATTTGCAAAGTCATTTGCGGATATTGATAAATTATATTTTATAAATGCCGATGAAATCGCTAAGAGTTTTGATTCTGATAATATAGATAAATATAAAATTCTTGCAGGTAAGCAGTTTTTTAAAGAGCTTAATGAGTCTCTGACAGTTGACAGTTCTTTTGTCATCGAAACGACATTATCTGGCAAGTATCTTGTTAAAATTATCAATAAGGCAAAACAACGGAACTTTAAGATTGTGATAATATATCTTTTTTTGGAGACTGAATCTGAGCATGTTTTCAGGGTTGCAAACAGGGTGTTTAACGGCGGACACGATATCCCTGAACAAGATATTGTAAGAAGATATAAAAGAAGTAAATCTCTTTTTTGGAATCTTTATAAAGAGATGGCTGATGAATGGATGCTTTTTTTCAACGGTGACGACGACTTTCAATACGTAGCCAATCAGAATGAAGTATTGAATCCGTATTTGTTTGATGTTTTCCTAAATGGAGTGAAACATGAGTGAACTTAGAGATAAAATTACTAAAATCGGTAACGACGCTGTCAGAAAAGCACAGCAGAACAGCCTTAAAAACGGCATTGCAAATGTTTACAGCAAAAATAATGTCATCTATTTTCAGCTTCCTGACGGCACGATAACACAGGATGTTCCTGCCGATTACCGAGATAAAATTTCTACACTTGCCTCTGAATAAAAACAGTCTACAAATGCAGACTGTTTTAGCTCGCAGCAAGCTGTATTAATAAAAACACAGATGATGCCGAACAAGTTCGCCATTTCTCCGCTACGCTACGAAAAGCCACAGCCCTTTCAGGGCTTCGCAATGACAGAAACAATTTAAATACAAGGGGGGCGCAGATGCGCCCCTTTTTGTTATTGTCCGGCGATGGCTTTCGCCACTTTGAGCATATTATTTTCCCAGTCGGCTGAAAGCGGGTCTATGATTACCACCTTTGCGCCTGTTTCCTTTGCTATTGTCTGAACCTCTTTTTGTGAAAACTGAGGCTGAGCAAATATTGTTTTCAGTTTTTCGTGTTTCGCCGTGTCGATAAGTTTTGCAAGTTCCGCAGGTTTCGGTGACTTGCCGTCTATTTCCACGGATACCTGTGTCAGTTTATATCTGTCGGCGAAATAACCCCATGACGGGTGAAACACCATGAATTTTTTGTTTTTTGACGACTGAACAGTTCTGGCTATCTGCTGGTCGAGCACTTTCAGGTTGTTTGTGAACCCGTTAAGGTTTGCTGTGTAAAAATTCTTATTCATAGGGTCTGCTTGTGAAAGAGCGGCGGCGATGTTCTTTGCCTGCGCCATGACGAGCACGGGGTCAAGCCAGATGTGAGGGTCAGCCATTCCGTGGTCGTGGTCATGGTGCCCGTGTTCCTCTTTTTCTTCGTCAGCATCGTGGTGTTCTTCCATCTCTCTTTTTTTGATGCCCTTATCAGTGGCAACGATTTTCAGATTTTTGTTCACGCCGGCAATTTTTTTAAGCCATGCCTGTTCGGAAGGGTCGCTGATTGAAAAGTATATGGACGATTGAGCCAGCTCGGTCATCTGTTTCGGTCTTGGTTCGTATGAGTGCGGGCTTGAGCCTGCGGGCACGAGAACAAAAACGTCCGCCTTGTCCTTTGCTATCTGCTCAACAAAATATTTCTGGGGGGCAATGGAGACGAACACCTTCATTTTGGCGAACGCCGGAGCCGCGATGAGTACGGCACACATAAACAATACTAACTTGCGCATGAGCTGCACCTTCCTTTAAGTATGAGTTCTACGGATGAAACTTCTTTCTGCTGTCCGAGTTTTATGAAAAAAGCGGACTCGTCGAATCCGTATGGCTTGAGACACTCAATCCCGCCGCAATTTTCGCATATGAAATGGGCGTGTGGCGGGTTGTGCTCGCAGGATTTTTCATAGAACGTAAGCCCGCTGTCCGCATGTACCGGGCGCACAAGCCCTTTTTCTGTAAAGAGCTTCATTGCACGGTAAACAGTGGCAAGATCTATGCCTCTGTTTTTCACCATAAGATGCAATTCGTTTGCAGACATTGGTCTTTCGCTGTCCAGCACTGCATGGAGAATTGTTTCTCTTGCCTCTGTTTTTACAGTATTTGTGATTTTAAGCAGGTTGTCTGCTTTACATTTTTCCATGAGCTAATGATACATCTTTGCAAATGATTTGCAAGTATAAAAAAGAAGAATAGATTGCTTCGTCGCTTTACTCCTCGCGAAGACGAAGTGACGCTGTTTCTGAGAATGTATAAGGTTTCAGGGATGAAACCCGCTTGCGTGAATGAAGGGAGGCTTCGCCGACCGTAATGTTACGCAATTTTTCCATGGATGGATAAAATTGCGCACAATCAAATCTGGCACCTCCATTGCTTCTACACATTTCAGGAGCGAAAAATGAAGAAATTATTTCCCATATTGCTAGCCGCAATTGTCTTCGCTGGATGTTCAGTGAAGAATAAGGCGGTTGATGTTATAGAGAACAACCCCGTCACTTCGGTCGGCAAAAACGTAACCAACAGAATCGACAGTCTCATCATAGAGCCTGTAACGGAACTTATGAGACCCAGCTCGGGGCTGTTGCTTTTCGCTGTTGTTCTTGAGACCAACACAAACGTTTCGTCGCTCCTGTATGACAAAACGAAGGAAAAGGCGGAAGATTACGCCCATATCGTTACGAAGAAGCTGGATCACGGTCGATTCATATATGTGGTTCCGCCGCGGATAATCCATTCCGACGGAACATATGAGTTCAACGAGACCCTGCACACCCAGATACGCAATTTTATGGCGGCTGGTGAATACGGTATCCCTGTGGACACCATAGCGCAGGCGGAATATATCGTTGTTTTCAATGCGAAGGAGTCTTTCGACAGGAACTACGGAACGAACTCGTCTCAGGTGAATTTTTCCATAATGAAGAAGGATGACACTCCGGTTTACGCTGCCAGTCTGCGTATGGAGAGCAAATCGGATAAGAATTTCTGGTATTACCCGGAAAAGAAAGCTATGCCGGTCAGAACGCTGACGATGAAAGGGCTTGCATATATAATGGCTAACAGTCTGCCGGAGGCGCACGGCGACAGGACAAAACTTCAGGCAGCCACAGACAAAGCGCTTGCCAAAGTCGGAATGAACAGGGAGGGCTGACAGATGCTCAACGGAATGTACACTGCGACCGGAGGTCTGATGGTTCAGCAGAGGCGGATGGACGTTATATCCAACAACCTCGCGAACGCAAGTACCAAAGGTTACAAATCTGACACGGCGGTATTTTCGCAGTACCTCGCAAATGCGGGCAAGTACCCCGACGACGTTATAAGAAACAGCACCTATAACAAGACCATAAACGCCACATCAAGGCTTGACGATATCAAAACGGATTTTGCCATGGGGAATATGCAGGAAACTGGGCGCAGTCTGGATTTTGCACTGACCAATCCCAATTCATATTTTGCCGTGGATACGCCTTTTGGAATCCGCTTTACGCGAAACGGTGATTTCACGGTGGATTCCACAGGTGAGCTGACCACGCAGGAGGGGTATAAGGTGCTTTCAAACCTGACAGTGCCGCAGAATATCCCGATACCTCAGAATGCGCAGACACTTGTAATCGCAGAGAACGGCGACGTGCTGGTCAATGGCATTGCGACAATGCGCATAGCGACTGCGGAGTTTGAGGACATGGACAAGCTGGAAAAGGTAGGGAGTAACTTGTTTGCCGCAGTGGACATGCTGCCGGAGGAGTCTGAAAATCCCGGCATTGAGCAGGGATTTCTGGAAGGCAGTAACGTTAACCCCGTTGCGGAGATGGTGCGGATGATAGAAGCGAACAGGACTTTTGAGACATATCAGAAGGTCGTCACAACCATAGACGAACTCAACAATAAAGCAGTTAATTCTGTCGGCTCAATGAGCTAAGGAGCAGATAAATGTTCAGAGCACTTTGGACAGCCGCCTCCGGTATGACGGCACAACAGACGAATATTGATACCATATCGAACAACCTTGCGAACGTTAACAACATCGGATTTAAAAAATCCAGAACGTTCTTTCAGGATCTCATATATCAGGAGATAAAACCGGCGGGAGCGATCTCCGCGGCAGGTCTGACACACCCGACAGGTATTCAGGTGGGGCTTGGTACAAAGGTTTCCGCTATTGAGAAGGTTCATTCTCAGGGTAGTTTTCAGAACACCGACGTTGACCTTGACATAGCCATCGAAGGGGACGGATATTTCCAGTTCCAGCTTCCCAACGGCGACATAGGATACACCAGAGCCGGTTCGCTGAAAATTGACGTCAACGGCAACCTGACTAACGAAAACGGATATCTCCTCGACCCTGCGGTGACAATTCCCGACAACACAACGTCCATAGCTTTCGGTGAGGACGGAACAATAAGTGTAGTGACTCCTGATCAGAACGAAGCACAGGAGGTCGGACAGATCGAGCTTGTGCGTTTCATTAACCCGGCTGGTCTGAAAGCAATAGGAAAAAATTTCTTCATACCTTCCGGCGCCAGCGGTGAGCCGGTGGCAGGAGTTCCCGGAGAGGAAAATTTCGGTACCATAGCGCAGGGCGTTCTGGAAATGTCGAACGTAAGCGTTGTTGAAGATATGGTAAATATGATAACCGCCCAGAGAGCCTATGAGATAAATTCAAAGGCGATTCAGACAGCGGACGACATGCTACAGGTTGTAAACAGTCTCAAAAGGTAATATAGTGTGAGAATGAGACTGATTATTCTGTTTATAGCTTTTTTTGTATTTGCCGGAGCACAGGCAAACGAAATACTTATAGATTCCGAGTGCATAACGCTCAGGGATATCTTTCCCGATTTCCCCATAAACGACAACGTTGCCTGCGGGCTTGACTATGGTCAGGAAAAAGTTATTAACAGGCAGATGGCAGCCTACATCATCAATAAATATAAGATTGCGGGTGCCGTGCCGGGCGAGGCCACGTTCAGGCGGCGCGGAACCGAGATATCCCCTGATAAATTCAAAGACGACATCAGAAATCAGCTTGCCGTTATGTATCCTGATATGAACGTTGAGGTTGAGGACGTGCGCATGTCCAGACCCTTTTACACTGCGGACAATATGCAGTATAAAATTGATATTCCTGTGAACAGGTTTGGTAACGTTTCGGTCGGTGTGGACAACGGCACGCGGAAATACAGCTACAGTGTATTGCTGCGGGCTTATAAGGATGTATATATCGCCTCTTCCATGATAAAGAAGGGCGACAGCGTCGCGTCAAAATCAACCCTTTACAAGATGGATATGTCAAAGGTTCACGGCGAACCCGTCTTGAAGCTGAACGGGTTCATGGCAAGCATAAACATCCCGGCGGGCAGAGTGATAACCGACAATATTGTTGAGAAACAACCGGACGCTCTGAAAGATTCAAACGTCACTATTATATATAAGTCCGACAATCTTGAGATCGCCGCGCAGGGAAGACTGACCGAGGACGCCTATGAGGGAAAAAACGTCCGCGTGGAAAACATAGCCAGCGGCAAAATTATCCGCGGAGTGTACGCCGAAGGTCGGAAAGTCATTGTAAACTCAAGATAACACTTGACTGTCAACCCCTCTCCATAATCCAATCATAATCTGGCACGAATTTTGTTATTACTCCTTATGAAAATAAGCTGCGGAGTATGACAATGATGAAAAACATTCTTTTTATGCTGGTTCTGACCGCGTTCATCACAACAGGATGTGCGAAGAAACCGACATTTGAGAACGACGCTCTTTCAAACAGCTATCGCAAAGAGCTTGAAGACTATAAAAAGATGCAGGAATCCAAAAAGCCCACTGCTTCCCTCTGGACAGACACAGCTTCTCAGAGCAGCCTGTTTCTGGACTATAAGGGCAGGCACATCGGCGACATAATTACTGTGAATATAGTTGAAAGCTCGTCCGCCACAAACTCCAACTCCACGGCAACAGCGAAAACTCAGGCGACGTCTTCAACCCTTACAAACCTGATGGGGCTGCCGACAAACCTCGGCGTTTCCAACCTGCTGGGAACAGGCAACCCGCTTAACCTTGACAACAGCCTTAACTCTTCCAATACCTTCACAGGGAACGGATCAAAGTCTAAAACCGACAGGGTTACAGGTACTATAGGCGCAAGGGTCACAGAGGTTCTTCCTTCGGGCAACCTTGTGATTGAAGGACATAGAGAGATAATCGTTGATAACGAGAAACAGACCATAACTCTGAGCGGTATAGTCCGCCAGAAGGATATCGCGGCTGACAATACCGTGGCTTCGACAGCCATTGCCGATGCGAAGATAGCTTACAGCGGCGCAGGTATGCTCTCCGATGCGAACAAACCCGGCTGGCTCATGACTCTTCTGAGCTGGGTAATGCCTTTCTAAGGGGGACGACAGGATGAGGACGGCTCTTTTAACGCTCATAATTGCAGTATTCGCCCAGAGTGCATTCGCTCTGGTTAAGATAAGAGATATCTCAAACGTTGAGGGTATCAGGGACAACCAGCTGATAGGCTACGGTCTTGTGGTTGGTCTCAACGGCACCGGGGACAAGAGCGGTACGGAATTTACAGTTCAGTCGCTGGTGAACATGATGGAAAGAATGGGAATAACAGTAGATAAGAATGCCGTAAAGGTCAAAAACGTTGCCGCAGTGATGGTCACAGCCAAGCTGATGCCTTTTTCAAAGGGCGGGGCGAAGATGGATGTTATCGTTTCGTCTGTGGGTGACGCGAAGAGCCTTGAGGGCGGCACGCTTCTCATGACCCCGCTGTCTGCGGCGAACGGACAGGTTTATGCGGTTGCGCAGGGTCCCGTTTCCGTTGGCGGAATGAACGTTGCGTCTGCCGGAGCGGGTACCATTAAGAACCACCCCACAGTGGGCATGATACCCAACGGTGCCATAGTTGAACGCGAGATACCTTTCAATATGGACGAATCGAACATAACGCTGAATTTTAAAAACGGCAGCATTTCCGACATGGTTAAGGCGAAGGACGCCATAAACCGTAAAGTCGGTTCAAACGTGACAAAGATAACGTCGCCTTCCACTCTTGAGATAGTGGTTCCCCGCGCGCAGATGGATAACTTTTATGTGTTCATGGACAATATACTGTCCGCGGAGATAGAACCTACTAACCTCGCAAAAGTGGTTGTGGATGAACGCACCGGAACGATAGTTATGGGCGCGGACGTCCGCATAAACACAGTGGCTGTATCCCACGGCAACCTGACCATAAACATCAACTCCACCGTTGAGGTGAATCCTAACCAGAACTTCATCGGTGCACAGGGCGGTCAGAACAATAACCAGCAGGGACAGCAGCAGCAACAGCAGCAGATAACCGTTACCGAAGAGAATGCCAAGCTGATGGTGGTTCCCGAAGGCGTTGCCATAAGCGACCTTGTTAAGGCGCTCAACTCCATAGGTGTGACCCCCAGAGACCTGATATCCATTCTTCAGGCTATTAAATCCGCGGGTGCTCTCCACGGCGAACTTCAGGTGATGTAATGAACATAGATTTAGTAGACAGCTCCGTAAACTACGCGAAGGACAAGAGCGAAAAGCTGAAAAAAGCGTGTGAGGATTTCGAAGCTCTGTTCGTTTCAAAAATGTTCGAAACCATGCGCAAGTCAGAGATAGAGGGCGGGCTTATCGAAAAGAGCAGGGGTGAGGAGATATTCACATCCATGATGGATTCGGAAGTGGCGCAGGAATCGGTTAAGAACGGCGGCATGGGACTTGCGAAGATGCTCTACGATTCCATGAGCAAATATGCGAACACTGAAAAAGGAAATAATTTCCCCGCACAGGAAAAAACAGCCTCTGCGGGGGACGATATAGTCAAATTAAGGCAGCAATTAAGTGGCACGGATGTTGCTTCTGATATGTCAGTCAGGTAACTGACACTATATGAGTGCAGGAAACGGGTAACAGATTTTTTTACTGGAATAACCGGATTAAAACTGCTAAAGTTTTTAGAGGGTAGTCCGATTAGAGACTAGTACCGGAGGCTCAAAATGAGAATAGACGACAAAATGAGATTCGACCTGAACAAGGCGAACGAAGCGGCTTCAAAGAAGAAGACATCTGCTTCCTCAGCGGAGTCTGCCTCATCAACGTCCGGCTCTGATTCGGTTTCACTTTCTGATGGCGCTAAGGTGCTGGCAGGAATGAAAAATACTCTTGCATCCTCTTCCGACGTCAGAACCGATCTGGTGGCTGATCTGAAAAGCAGAATCGAAAACGGAACATATAATGTTTCCGGACGCCAGATTGCGGATAAGATAGTCCAGACGTCGGTGGAAGACCTCTTCTAAAAACCTTTAGTCCAACACCCGCATGACAGCCTGTATCTCATAACTGCCGAATCATTCGGAGGTATGAGATGGAAAACATCAACGTATTACTTGAGATAATGGACTCTCAGAAAAAAGTTTACACTGAGATGCTGTCCATTCTTCAGCAGGAAAAAGAAGCCGCGATGAAATGGAACGCAGCCCGCACAAACGAGCTTGCGAAGACCAAAGATACCCTTGCGTACAAAGAAAAGGTTATCAACGAGGCTTTTGTCAACTGCATCAAAAAGATCGAGAAACAGCACGGGCGCGAAGGGCTTCGTGTTGAGATTATCGCGCGTGAACTGGCGGGTGAACACTCCTCAGAGCTGATGGCAGTCCGCAATGAGCTTGTTGCCCTGACAAAAAAGGTAAACGACGCGAACACCTCGCTCAAAATTCTTTTCAAGACAAATATGACGCTTATTGACGGGCTTTTCCAGAAGCTCGGAATTGCCGGCAGAAGCACCTACGGCATTACGAAGCAGTATAACTCCGCCAAAACGTCAACCATCTGTCAGACAGGCTAAGATTCGCCCCTGAAAAAGGCGGGAGAGGGACATGGGAAACATATTAGGAATATTATCCACAGGCGTATCAGGACTTTTTGCATCGCAGGCGCAGATTGACGTTGCCGGTAACAACATCACCAACGTCAACACCGAGGGGTATTCAAGACAGAGAGTGAGCCTTGTGACTACAAATTCTCAGCTGACAAGCTACGGCGTTTTCGGACGCGGTGTCACAGTTGAGAACGTTGTGCAGGTTTACGACTCGGTTCTGGCTTCCACCATACGGTCTGAAACTTCGGATCTTGCTTATTACACTACGATGCAGGATACGCTGACCAACATTGAGATATACTTCAACGAGCTTGAGGACGGTTCCGGTCTTGGCGAGGCCATGTCGGAATATTTCGACGCGTGGAGCGACCTTGCGAACACCGCCACGGACAAATCAGACGAAGCGCTCATCAAGAAACAGACAGTTGTTGAAAAGGCGACGGTTCTTGCAGAGAAGATACGTGCAAGTTATTCCGCTCTTGAGGGTATGCAGGCTCAGTCCAACGACAACATAAAAGATTACGTTTCCGAAATAAACTCCATCTCCCAGAACATATCGTATCTGAACGGTCAGATAGCGCTTGTTGAGGCGACAGGCTCAATGGCGAACAACCTGAGAGACCAGCGCGAACTGCTTTTAAACGACCTGTCCGAACTGACGAACATCACCGTTACAGAGCGTTCGTCAGGGCAGATAGCTGTTTATGTCGGCGGTAATGCCCTTGTTGACGAGGGAAACTATTTCTCCCTGACAGCGGCACAGACGTCCGGTTCAGACACGGACGTAAGCATCTACTGGGGTTCCAAGACCACAGGACCAAAAGGAGTGGACATAACAGCCTCTTTCTCTTCCGGCAAGATAGGCGGAGAGCTTGAGGTGCGCGATAATCTGGCACAGACCTATATGGACCAGCTTGACGACCTTGCATCCACACTGATCAAAGCGACAAACGAGCTGCACGCACTTGGTAAAGGTTCCGACAAGCTCACTCAGATAACCTCTTCCTCCGGAGTGAAGAACGCATCATACCCTCTGAACGAGCCGGCGGGCGCACTGCCTACTGCTGTTAAGTCCGGGGTGCTGCGTATCTCCGTTTACGACAGCGAAGGCAACGTTGCACAGAACCTTGACATTGAGATAGATCCGAATAAAGATTCGCTGAACTCTATAATATCAAAAATATCATACGCTGACGGCAATCCCAACGGCGGTCTGATACAGGCTTCACTTTCACAGAACAACACGCTCAAGATAACTTCGGAATCAGGCTATACCTTCTCTTTTGCAGAGGATACGTCAGGCATCCTTGTGGCGTCAGGTACATACGGCTTTTTTTCCGGTCAGGATGCATCGAACATAGACGTTTCCACTCTGATAAAGGAGAACATAAGCTACCTTGCTACATCAAAGTCGGGTGCTGTCGGTGACAACACCAACGCAGGGGCTATTGCCGATCTGAAGGGAACCAAAGTCTTTGAACAGAATGTTACTGTGGATGAGTTTTATTCGCTCTTTATAGGAACGATAGCAACCGATAAAGCTACCGCAGATACTTATGCGGCGACAAAAGAGAACCTTGTGGATGAATACTCGCTGAAACTTGAGAGTATCAAAGGCGTTTCGCTGGACGAGGAGATGGCGGACATAATCCGCTTTCAGAGAGCATATGAGGCGAGTGCAAGATTTATCAACGTCATTGACGAGATGATTGACAAGATTGTGAACGGTCTCGGTACCGGCGGAAGATAACAGGGGGCTGACATGAGAATTACTACCAATATGGTTCATATGACATATACGTCCGGTAACGCCAGAAGTCTTTCAAACCTTCTGGACGCGAATGAAAGAGTGACAGCGGGGAGAAACATGCTCAACCCTGAGGATGACCCCACCTATTACGTCACCGCATACAATATGCAGATAATGTCCAATGAGGCAACTCAGTACAGCAGGAACGCGGAAAATGCCGTAACTTGGCTGGATAACGAGGACAACCTGCTTCAGACAGCTTATGAATATCTTTCAAAAGCGAAAAACGAACTCGCTGTTGCGGGCAGGAACGACAGCCAGAACGCGGAGAGCCGTAAGGCTCTTGCCGGAGATGTGCTTTCTATTCTTAACGCCATGAAGGATATCGGAAACTCACAGTATCTCGGCAGATACGTCTTTGCCGGATATGAAACGCAGACAGAGCCTTTTGTCAGTGGTGACAGAGAGGTTTCAGCCGTTGTTTCAAACATATCCGGTTCCGAAGCCATATCGAAAAGACTTTTCGGTGATATGCCGGAGCTTTCCGAAGGCTCTTATACCATGAATATGAGCATCATTGACGGCGTTGCGTATCTTAACATGACGGATTCACTCGGAAAGACTGTTCTTCTGGACAGCAACGGTTCGGACGAAACCACCACCTCCGGCAACATTACCACTACTACTCTTGTTGCTGCGTATAATGGTGAAACAGTGGTAAACACCGGCGTTGGAGTGGGTATCAAAATTCCGTCCGGTCTGGCTGACGGAACCACCATGAAGATGCAGTTTTATTACACTCCCGGCGATGACATAACCTATCTTGGCGACGACGGGAAAATAAAATCGAAAATAGCCTCCAATCAGGAGGTTGTCATAAACGTGAACGGTCAGGAAACCTTTATGGAGACCTACAGAACCACAAAAGGAACCACACAGAACACCGTAAACGGTATAGGTATAACGAACACCACCAAGTTCACCCAGATTGACGGCGCGAACGTAAGCACTTCGGATTCGATAACCTTTTCCGGTACAGACCATAATGGTTATGCGATAGGTACTGCGAAAGTTTCTGCTCCGTCTAATGTGAATCTTGACATGTTAACAGCATCCGAAGAGGAAAGAACAATAACTGTCAGATATGCCAACAGGGACTATGACATAACTCTTGCCCAGGATGGCTATTCAGACATGGACGAAGTTATCTTCGACATAAACAGAAGCCTTGAGAATCAGGGACTCGGCGGCGAGATGTCTGCTGTCAGCGACGGCGACAGAATCATGTTCGTGTCCAACAGAACAGGCGAAGGCGTTCAGATTTCCGTTACAGGCTCCCAGAACAATAAACTGGGATTCAACTCTCTGCCCGTCACCGGGAACGGTATGGATACCACTTTTGAGCTTTCCTATGACAACTTTGTGGGACCTGTCACAACCACTCACAACGATGTGCCTATAACAGGCGGCGCATATACTGAGGTGACAGTCAATGGTCAGACCATCGGGTTTACACCTGCTTCCGGTTCCGCAGCAGACATAGAATCTGCTCTTAATCAGGCTCTGATGGACAAGGGAATGGGTTTTGACGTGTACGGCAGCGTGTCCGACACAGCGACACCTGGTCAGTATGACATAACTTTTCAGCTGATGAACACGGAATATACCGACGAGACAAAGCTCGCCACAAAAGTTGGAGCTGACTATCAGTTCGATACCCCGCGCGGCAATGATTACCCTGTTGATAATGAAAAGAATATCAGCGATATGCTGTCTTATATTGAAAACCTTTTCGGAAACGCTGTGGATGCATCCATTGTTGACGGCAAGTTGCAGGTTAAAGACCTCAGAAGCGGAACAAGCAAGCTCTCCTTTGCGATTGACGAGCACAACTCAGGCATAGGCTACGCGAAAAACTCATCCGATATAATGCTGTCAGGATATTACAGCTCCAAAAAAGATGATAGCTGGGATGTTGTTGTTAACGTCGGAGCAACGGATATTACTATCAAAGTGACCGATAAGCTCGGTAACGTTATATACGACAATTCCGCAAATCCTATGTTGAAAGCAAACTATGACGGCGGCGAGATAGAGATAGGTAACGGCGTAAAGATGCAGCTCGGCTCCATTGCAGGGTCGGCAACACCTGTTTCAACCTCTTTCTCCATAGACCTCAAGGCGAATTCAAACCTCAGTTTCGGCGATCTGAACATCACGGAAAAGGGCGAGAATGTGAACGTTTTCAAATCTCTTGAGAACCTCTACTTCGCTCTGGAGATGAATATACCGGATTCCGGCATAGGCGCTCCCAGCTCATGGTCTAAAGAAAACCTGAACTCAACCGCCGTTCCGTCTCTGGACGGTGAGTTCCGCGGAAACTATAACGAGATATTCAATTTCGAGGTCCAGTACACTCAGTCTAAAAGCGATTTCTACCTCCAGAAGAAACAGGAGTGGACTTCCGCAAACTTTAATGATCTGAATGTCGGTACTGTCGGTTTCGAGCTGGTTATCAACACAGATAACGGAAAGGTCACGAAGAACTACGCTTCGTCCGCGGCAACGTCCGACGACAAACTGAATGATTTTGTGTCACAGATAAACTCCGATTATGATTTGCAGAAAATGGGCGTGCGTGCCTACAACGATAACGGACAGCTCCGTATCGACACAAACTCCGGCGCGATGGAGATAGACGTTAACTATAACGACGATCTTTCAGCATATGTGATGGGTATGGAAGACCTTAAACCCGCCACAGCGGAAATTCCGCCTACTTTGCAGCTCAGTAATCTGGACAGCCCTTCCACACTGGACATAAGCTATTACGACGGCTCCGCGTGGCAGACGGCAACCGTTACGGTTCCGAACGTGGACTATGCGGACAACGCGGCTCTCCTTGCAGAGATAAACTCTCAGCTTGGTGCAACCGGACTCACAGCCTCAATGGCCGCTGGAGAATTAATTACATTTTCCGGTCCGACGTCCGATATTATAGTTTCAGGTGACGCCGAAGGCTCTCTTGGCTTTTACAACAAGGCGGGCGCTGATACGGTTACAAGCAGATCGGCTGTTACTATGGATCTGAGCGAGAAAAACTCTCAGGAAAGAACACTGACCTTCTCTTATAACGACGGTACCAACAGAACCGTCAGCATTGAGGTTGACGCGGAAAACTTCATGACCTATGAAGACATGATCGCCAATATCAATGAAAAACTCTCGGATGCCGGAATAAGCGGCGTCGTTCAGGCAGAAATGGTTGGGACAGGCAGCATAGGTTTCGTTTTTAACGGTGTGACCGGCACCTCTGTTTCAGGAGACTACGAAAGCACTCTTGGTTTTGCGAAAGCCGGTGATTCCGTAAGTATCAAGGTCACAGGTGACAGCGGAGAGCTTATAAACACTTATTCCATGGACACCGCCGGAGAGAAATATTATGTGGCGGACGGCGTTTACCAGTATTATGACGCCGGATACCTTTACGCTACGGATTCTTTCACAGCGGCAGTGGGTTCGGGGATAGAATATGAGCTGGACGTTCTGGCTAAGGCCGAATCACAGATACTTTCCGCTCTGACCACTGTCGGCAACAGCACAAGCAAGGCGGAATCGGCGCAGACGTTTAACGAATCGCTCAAACTCACCACTGAGGAGCTTAAAGCGAAATACACAGGTTCGACACTTATAGACCAGACTCAGGCTTCGGCGGATCTTACGGTTGCCGAAACGGCTTACCAGTACGCGTTGAAATCAACTTCGATGCTTTTAAATGTAAGTCTGCTTGATTATCTGTAAAAAGTGCCGATTAAGTATATGATGATAACAGAACCAAGGAGAATTTCATGGGTGCAAATTCTGTCAATATATGTGAGGATACAATGGAAACCAGAAAGATAGTATCCGGTAAATTGGGGGAAATTACCTTTGCTGAGAGCGATATAATAACATTGTCGTCTCCGATGCTGGGTTTCCCTGACCTTAACGATTTTATTCTTATTTCCAACGAAAAGTCATATCCTTTCCTTTGGTTTCAGTCGGTTCAGGATAAGGATATCTGCTTCATTCTTGTGGAGCCGGAGCTTTTTGTTCAGGAATACTCACCCAAAATGAACAAACGTGAGCTGAAAATTCTCGGTGCAGAGGATGAAAGCAAACTGAAACTGTTCTGCATTGTTGTTGTTCCCGACCAGCCGAAAAACGCTACCATGAACCTGAGAGCGCCCATGGTTATGAACACCGAGAAAAAACTTGCAAAACAGGTCATTCTGGAAGAAGATAAATGGCAGATTAAGACTCCCCTGTTCAATAAATAAACCACAGGAAGGCACATGCTTGTATTATCAAGGAAGATAAACGAAAGCATAATCATCGGCGACAATATCGAAGTAACCATCGTCGAGGTTGCGGGGCGCAATGTCAAGATAGGCATAGATGCGCCCAAAGATGTCAGCGTGCACCGAAAAGAGGTTTATGAGGCGATTAAAGAGGAGAACCTTCAGGCGGTTAAGAAGGAAAATCTTGTTTCACTCGTGGATTTTTTCAAACAGCACAATACATAATTTAATCTTCGTTTTTTTCCGTCCATGCGATAATCAGTCAAAAGTCAATACAATCATTGACCGTTCAAAAGACACCGATCAGAGCCACAAACAAAATAGGAAGCAATGACTCTTGTCCACGCGGTAAGAGTCATAAAATTCTGGATATGGATGATTTCAGGAATTAGAAACCCAGTTTTCAACTCTTAAATTTTTTACCCTCTCAAACTCTTTCACATTGTTCGTAACCAGTGTTGCATTGACTGAAAGGGCATGAGCGGCAATCAGCATATCCATAGAGCCGATTACATTCCCTGTTTTCTCAAGCCCCGCTCTGATCTCTCCATAAACAGCCGAAGCTGAACTATCAAAATCAAGAATCTCCAAAGGTGAAACAAACATCGCCAGAGCCTCTCTGTTTTTTTCAACATGCTGGCTTTTGCTGACACCGTATTCAAGCTCAGCAAGTGTTATCGAAGAGATACCGATTTCTGAAGCTGAAAACGACCTGAATTTATCTATTATCTCCATAGGCTTCTTCTTGATGATATAAATGCATATATTTGTATCCAGCATATACATTAAAAGCCCTCTCTTTCCTGAGTTTCAGGCTGATTACGTTCATTCATGAAGGTGTCGTCAAACATATCAAGAGACTGCCTCAGATTTTCCCATACATCCGACTCAGGTATTAGAATAATCATATTACCGACCTTTTTGATACGCACCTGTCCGGCTTCAAGATTATATTCTTTCGGAAGCCTGACCGCTTGACTGTTTCCACTCTTAAAGACTTTTGCATAACTCATGCCGCACCTCATGTATATACAATAACGTATACACATTAAATTTCAATAGATTTTTAAAACAAAAAAGGGATGCAAAATGCACCCCTCTTTTGATTATTAAAGTTTTGTAGTTAGAACTTCATCTCGAAGCATTATAAAAAGCATTAACCTCAGTGCCTGTAAGTGCCCTTTTTAATATTACCACATCATCTATTCTTCCATTAAAAGGATACGTCCAGTTAGAAGGTACTCCAGTATAGTAGTGCATTCCGAGAGCCAAAGAGTCACCTGGATTACACGAAAAGTTATATGTAAGGAATTTTGTATCAACTAACACTCCATCGATATATAATCTCGCTTCATTACCACTAACAGTACCGACATACATGTGCCAGACGTTTGCTTCTGGACGCGTATTTGTTCCTGCTCCATTTGTGCCAGAGTATGCAACCTGAAACCCAGCGCTATTAGCAAGAAGTCGATAGCTACCATTCACTATATCTCTTCCTTTATTAATGAGAAACAGATCTCCTGATGGATTCACTGCGTATCCCCAAGCAGATAAAGTAAGTTCATTGTTGCATAACATAGTGTTATAGGGAACATTTATATAGTTAAAGCTGATTCCAGGAAAACTCGCTGCACTATTTTCGTTGCCAAATCTATCTTTTGTAAATGAAACATTACCAACAATATTGCCATTTAAACCATTGTAAGTTTCGACAGCACTACCATTTAATGGATAATAAGCAATCACGTCATTCTTAATTGCAGATATAAATTCTGAAATTCCCAGTGGAGATGAATTAATTATTATTGAAAAAGTCACAGAGTCAGCCCCTCCGACACCATCGCTGACAGTAATAGTTATATTACTGTATGTTCCAGTTGATGTAGGCGTACCGCTTAATTGACCTGTCGTCGTATCGAAAGTTGCCCATGAGGGTTTATTTGTTATTGAATATGTTAGCTGATCACCATCTGAATCTGTAGCAACTGGCACATAATTGTAAGTGTTGCCAAGCTCTACTTCAGTTGCTGGCGAGTTTGTGATTTCAGGGACATTATTCTGGCTATCCTCAAGGTCAATTAACTCTAAAAGCCCTATTTGACTATTTTCATTTGAGAATGGTCCTATTAGCGAGTTGTACTTTTGGTAGCGTTTATTTGACTCTACAATACCATCTGAAATATATTCTACTACTTTGTCATAATTATAATTTAAAGAATCCTGATAGTTCATTCCAAGGTAATCTAATACGTCATCCCAAAAAGTTGATGATGCCACTTGCTTTGCGATTGCTCTAATTTGAGACTCTTTATCTAACAATGAATAATTTCCCGCTTCTATAGAATTGCTCATGAATTTCTTATCAAAACCAGCCTGAAAATAATAACTTAACCAAAGTCTAGCGATAATATAGTCTGTCATCTCGGCAGTATAGTTCCCAACATGATATGCTGTTTGTGTGTCATTTATAATTTTAGCTACATTGGTCTATGCACTAAAACTAATGTCAGTATTTTCATTAATCAATGAATTGTTCAATATTTTAAATGATCGATCTGCGGCAACCTCTTTTAATACTTTTGGCAACATTTCATTTATAACCGCTGAACCAACATCTCCAACATGGAAATTCAAAGACTCTAATATAGTACAAAAATCACCACTTTCTGTCGCAGAAATTGCACTTCCCATTGTATCGCTAAATGTTAAAGCAGTTTGACATCCTTCTGCTGTTAAAGCCGTTGCTCTTAGAATACTCCATCTCATCGATCTATTCATATATTTTTGTTTTAAGACTTTATAGCTTTCACTCATTCCTTTAATGCCAGTAACTGTGTCTACAATACCAATACTTGTACTTATTAAATCATGAGCCATAATTTCGCCAGACATTTTAGACGTGATAGAAATTGGAATTTGGTAGAAAGGGGCAAGCTCACTTTGCCATATATATAAATATATTCTTGCTTTTTGAGATTTATTTAACAAAGCAACATTATAATTTGAACTGTATGTCTTTTGCCCTGAATATGCCTTACCAAGCTGAAATGTAGAAATATTTGCAATTCTTTGTGACTTTTCAGCATGAGCTATTGCAGCTGTCGGATCAACCAACTCTCTATCTTGATAGTCTGTGCCACTAAATAAGTCATCTTTTATAATATTAAAATAGGTCTCAAAACTCTCACTTTTAAAGTCAAGATTAGAAATATACGCAGCATTCTGTTTAACCGTATTTGATATCTGAATTCCATTACTTGGATCCATATCTTCGTCTATAGTTTGCAGAAATCTTACGATATTAGTTTGTTCACCCTCGCTGCTTCCTAGATTAATTGAAGAGATAATACTTGAACCTTCTACTGTACCTATTGGTATACTTCCAACAAAAAAGCTCACTGTCCCGCCATCAAAGTATTCAAACTCACCATTAACAGAGGTGATACCTTCCTTGCGCACACCACTGGGGCTTACAGAAACATATCTGACACCTGAAACTTGAGAATCAACAAAAAGACCTATCTTCACTTCACTTGAGATTTCGTTATTATCACTAGAGAATGACCCACTGTCTCCACAGCCAAACAGCATAAGCAAAGACGCAATTATAACCGAATAAAGAACCCTCATAACCACATACCTCCGAAAAATCAGACATTAGCTATTTGTAAAGCATTAAGGAGGTTTCTGAAATGCGATATTTTATGTGATTTTTCAGATGGAGAAGGATTTAGATTGCTTCGTCATTGCACTCCTCGCAAAGACGAAATCCCTTATGTCTCTGCGAGAGCTCCGACCCGAAGCAGGTTGTTTTATCCTATGTTATGTTTAAAATTGTCAGCGTCCTTATCTTCACCCATAAGCATAAGCTCGTCCCTTTCGTTCAGAACGAAATCGCTGCCTGGATTGGATATGGTTTCCAGTCCTCTGTTCACAGCCAGCAGATTGAGTTTGTACCGGAACCTGATGTCCACCTCGCGAACAGTTTTTCCGGCGATAAACGAACCGACGGGAATCGTAACTTTGTTGACGCTCATATTTGCGATGGTCATACTTCCGTCTATGCCTCCGGAGATCATTTCTCCCGGTTTTCCCATTATTTCTGTTCTTATATTATTTGCCAGATCTTCTATCTGCTCATTGGGCACTCTGTATTTCTTGAGCACCCTTGAGAAGGTTTCAATGGACGTTTCGTATTCTTCCACGACGACTTCGTTTGCGCCGAGGGATTTCAGCGCGTTGAACTCGGTCAGATATCTGGTTCTTGCTATGATATATATTGTGGGATTTTCCCGTCTTGCCGTTTCCACTATCTTTCGCACTCCCACAGGGTCGGGCAGTGTTATCACAACCACGCGGGCGGTCTTCAGACATGCGTGCTCAAGCACGGCAGACTGTGAAGCGTCGCCGAAGAAAATGGGTGTGCCGTTGTGTTTCTCCTTTTTGACGGTATCAGGGTTCATTTCTATAACTATATACTCTATGCCCGCCTCGCGTGCCGCTCTGGCTGTGTTTCTTCCGTTCATTCCGAATCCGGCTATAATTATGTGGTCTATCAGTTCTTTCTCAGGTTCTTTCTGTTCTTCGGAAAGGTACCCTCCGCGAAACGTCTGGGGCATTGGAAGTCTGGCGATAAGCTCTGCCGCGTATGGCGCCGATATTATGAGGAACGGGGTTGAAGCCATCGAAAGGACTGTTACGGCTATAAAAAAGGAGTACTGCTCTGCTGTGAGCAGACCTGATGATGCGCCGACAGCGCCCAGAATGAACGAGAACTCGCTCACCTGTGCCAGCGACAGACCGGCAAGCACCGAAGTTCGCACCGGATAGCCTATTATGTTTATCACAAAGCCTGTTGCCGCGAATTTTATAAGGATGAGAAGAACCAGACTTGATATTGTCATTACCGGATTGTTTATCACTACTTCGGGATTGAGCAGCATCCCTATGGACACAAAGAAAAATCCGGCAAAGACGTCTTTAAAAGGGATAACGTCCCCAAGCGCCTGTTGACCATATCCGGATTCGCTCACCACTATCCCGGCGAGAAACGCCCCAAGTGCCAGAGAAAGCCCGGTTTTCGATGTCATCCATGCAACAAGGAGACACACGAGAACCACTGTTATCATGAACAGTTCGCGGCTTCTGGTCGCGGCAACCTGATAGAGCAGCTTGGGTACGAGAAATCTTGCAAAAGTGAAAAGCAGTACAACGACTACGACAGCTTTTCCCAGAATAATGCCGACGTCGGAGAGGTTTCCGCCCTGTCCCGCAAGCAGGGGAACAAGGAGCATCATGGGGATTACCGCTATATCCTGAAAGATGGAGACGGCAAGGGAGATGCGACCGTAAAGCGAGTCCACCTCGCCCCTTGCGGCAAACACTTTAAGCATAATGGCAGTACCGGAAACAGCAGCCATCATACCTATCACAACCGCTGTGTTGAACTGATATCCGCCCAGATATGCCGCGCCTGTGAAAGCGGCGACACATGCCGCAACCTGAAGACTGCCGCCTATCAGGGCGGGTCGCTTGAGCGAAAGCAGCGTGGAGAGGGAAAACTCTATGCCTATGGTGAAAAGGAGGAGAACCACCCCTATTTCCGCCATGATATCCACCTGTTTAACGGCGTGTATCAGCCCCAGTCCGTTCGGTCCGACCAGAACGCCCGCAAGAAGATACCCCATGATCTCAGGAATCTTCAGTTTTCCGCAAATGAAAAGAGCACCGGCTGCAAATAGAAAAATAATGGTAATATCAGTCAGAATAGGTATGTGCATAAATTATCCCCCGATAAGCAATATTATATATGTGAAATACTAAATCAACATAAAATGTTTTAAAATGATGATAAAACGTATAGAATATTACAGGAGATAAATAATGAAGATTAAAAGCGGAATCGGTTTCGACGCACACAGATTTGCCCGCGGAAGAAAGCTGGTTGTCGGCGGCGTTGAGATAGATTACGATCTCGGGCTGGAAGGACACAGCGATGCTGATGTTCTTATACACGCCATTGTGGATGCGCTGGCGGGTCCTGCTCTCGGCAGGGATATAGGAAATCTGTTCCCCGACAGCGACTCTGCGTATAAAGGCATAGATTCTAAAATACTCCTTGCAAAAGCAGTTGAGATGATACGGCGGGCAGGGTTTGAAATATCAAATGTCGACGCGGAAATAATCGCCCAGAAACCAAAAATGGCGCCGCATATCCCTCTGATGTGCAAGACTCTTGCGGATGTTATGGGGATAGATGTAGAGGACGTGACAGTTAAGGCGACCACAACGGAAAGAATGGGCTTCACAGGAAGGGAGGAGGGCATAGCAGCCCTCGCAACCGCTATAGTTATTAAGGAGCAATCATGAAACTGCTGGTGCTTGGCATAGGCAATCTTGTTATGAATGATGACGCAGCGGGTGTTCTCGCCGCGCAGGAACTGATGAAAGAGTTTCCGGAAAGAGAAAATCTGCGTGTAATGGACGGCGGGACACTGGGGCTTGACCTTCTGGTTTACATAGAATGGGCGGACAGGCTTGTAATAGCCGACGCCGTGGATTTCGGACTGGACGCCGGAACAGTTGTACGCGTTGACGGAAACGATATCGACGCAGTTTTTGAAAATAAACTCTCCGGTCACCAGATGGGGATGAAAGATATGCTCGCAACTGCGCAGCTGATGGGTGTGCGTCCTGCGGAGGTTATGCTTTACGGCATACAGACCGAATCTGTGGATATGGATATGACCCTGAGTCCGCAGGTTGAGGCGAATATGCCGAAACTTATTGAGAATATGAGGAAAGAAATAACTGATTTTCTTGCAAATAACTGATGAACTTTTCCGCTTCAGCTTATTCTTTGTTAAGGGTCTGGAATAGACTATATGAATTTTGAACAAAACAGTCATTTTGAGTTGAATAAATTCTGAATATGCGTAAATATACAAAGTTATTTTGCGGCGGGTTGTTTAATGAAATATAAAGTTACGGTTTCGATAGTCTATTATGATACGGATCTCAATGTTTTTTCAGAGACTGTGAAAAGCCTGCTGAACAGTGAGTGCGTATCGAAAATATATATAGTCAATAATTCCGGTGCCCCGCTTCCCGATTATGAAGGTGGTGGACGCATCGAAGTCATAGATACGGAAAGGAATGTTGGCTTCGGTGCCGGACACAACCTTATCCTCAGAGACAGATACGAAAGTCTTGCCGATTACCACATCATATGCAACCCTGACGTATATTTTGAAAACGACGTGCCTGAAAAGCTGGCGGATTATATGGCAAATCACCCCGAAGCGGGACTTATCGTTCCCAAGGTGCTTTCCGCCAACGGCGAAAACCAGTATGCCGCAAAGCTGCTGCCGACGCCCGTCAATCTTGCCGTCAGGATGTTCAGCCAGTATCTGCCTGAAAACTTTGTGGAAAGATACGACAGCAAATATGAACTTCGCGCCTACGAAAGCGCTGAAAGCCTCAGAGTTGCCAATCTTTCCGGCTGTTTCATGTTCATCCGTAAAACATCGCTGGAAAAAGCCGGATATTTCGACGAACGTTTCTTCATCCTTATGGAGGACGTGGATTTTTCCAGACGTTTCAATAAAACCGCAGGAAGCTATTATGTGCCTTCGGTTTTCATATACCACCACAGAGGACGCGGTTCATACAAATACTTCCGCCAGAGGATGATACACATCAACTCCGCCATCAAATATTTCAATAAATGGGGCTGGATATTCGACGGCGAACGCCGCAGGGTAAACGGCGGATTGATAAAAATGCTTACTATATAACGAGAAAGGGTTTTTAATGCTTAAAACTATAATGGGACTTTTTTCTTTCGTCGCTGATGTGTACAGGTCGAGAAGACTGCTCGTTCAGTTTGCAAAGAATGACTTCAAAGCTAAATATCTAGGCTCACATCTCGGATTATTGTGGGCATTTGTGCAGCCAGCCGTTACAATTTTTATATTCTGGTTTGTTTTTGAGGTTGGGTTTAAATCAAAGCCTGTAGGGGATTTTCCCTTCCTTATTTGGTTTTTGACAGGGGTTGTTCCGTGGTTTTTCTTTGCTGAGGGCTGGGGAAATGCGACCAACTCTATAATAGAGTACAAATTCCTTGTGAATAAGGTTGTTTTCAGAGTCAGTCTTTTGCCGCTGATGAAAATAATGTCCTCGTTTGTAATACATGCGTTTTTTCTTTTTGTGATAGTCTTTTTTATGTTTTTGCATCATATAAACTTTTCTCTTTACAACTTTCAGGTGTTCTATTATGTTTTTGCACTGCTCGTGCTTATGCTCGGACTTTCACTGCTCACCTCCTCGTTAGTGGTGTTTCTGCGAGATGTCAGCCAGCTGATTAGTATGTTTATCCAGTTCGGCTTCTGGGGAACGCCGATTTTCTGGTCAATACAAATACTTCCTGAAAAATATCAGATTTTTATTAAACTTAATCCGGTATATTATGTAACGGAAGGTTTTCGTGAGTCACTGCTTTATAAAGTATGGTTCTGGGAACATCCGGCTCTTACAATATATTTTTGGGCAGTTACTATTGTGATACTTTTTACGGGTGCTGCGGTTTTCAGCAGACTACGCCCACATTTTGCGGATGTGATATGAAAAACGACATTGCAATAAAAATCGACAACCTTGCCAAAATATATCACCTTTACGACAGCCCGCTGGATCGCCTTAAAGAGTCGCTGCATCCTCTGCGTAAAAAATATCACCGCGATTTTTACGCGCTTGATGATATCAGCCTAGAGATAAAAAAAGGAGAGACTGTAGGCATAATCGGTAAAAACGGCGCAGGTAAGAGTACGCTTCTGAAAATAATTACAGGCGTTCTAAGTCCGACGTCGGGCACAGTACAGGTCAATGGAAAAATTTCCTCGCTTCTGGAACTTGGCGCAGGGTTTAATCCTGAAATGTCGGGTATCGAGAATATATATATGAACGGAACCATAATGGGCTACAGCAGGGAAGAGATGGACGCGAAACTTGATTCCATCCTCTCTTTCGCCGATATCGGCGACTTTGTGCATCAACCCGTAAAAATGTACTCCAGCGGTATGTTTGCACGTCTTGCGTTTGCTGTTGCTATTAATGTTGAGCCGGACATTCTTATTGTTGACGAAGCATTGAGCGTCGGGGATATGGCATTCCAGGAAAAATGTATATTAAAAATGAAGTCAATGCTAAATGCGAATAGAAATATTATATTTGTAAGCCATTCTTTACCTAGTGTGAGGAATTTTTGTCATCGAGCGATTTGGATTAAAGATGGTAAAATGGTAATGAATAATGAAGCCAGTATTGTTTGTGAAGCATATTCAGATTTTATGAAGAAATCTATTGATACTAATAAAATAGAAAAGAGAGAGTTTAGTGGTGCTAAAAATCCGGAAAAAACTATACAGATTATTGATGTCAAAACTTCTCAGGATTCATATACAACAGATGAAGATGTTGAAATTTCTATAACCCTGCATTTCAATAAGCAAACTTTTGACTATGCAATAGGTATACTGATATATGATGAGCAAGGTACTCTAGTGACATTATTTAATACAGTAAGAGACGACATCATTACGTTAGATATGTTTTCTCATATTTCCTTAATTATTCCTTGTAATGATTTTTTATCTGGACAATATTTTGTTTCTGTATCAATTTCAGATATGAATGCAATGTTTTCCTACGATTTCGGAGAGTATGTAAAAAGTTTTAATATTAAAAGTAAACGGTCTTATGCAGGTATGCCTGTTTCTGAGGGGTATTTCAGGGCAAAACATCTCTGGAAATTTTCTTAATGGTGATGGAATAATGAAGTTATCCGTAAGTATAAATTTCTTTAATGGAGAAGAATTGTTAATAAATACAATTCTGAATATCCGACCACTAGTTGATCATCTGTCGTTAGTATACCAGACGAAGAGTAATCTGAATAATCCTATAAGTGCTAGTGCATTGTGCTTGATTGATGATTTAAAGTACAGAAAACTTGTTGACGATTTTTTTTGTTATATTCCTGATTTTAATATAGCACCTGCCCAAAATGAATTTTTGAAGCGCAAAATAGGTTTAGAGTTAGCAGTGAAATACGGTGCAACACACTTTTTAATAATGGATACTGATGAATTTTATGACCAAGGACAGTTTGTAAATGCAAAGAAAATCATAGAACAGGAAAATATTACTTATAGTTGTGTTCATTCCTATTTTTATCTTCGCAAACCCGTATATCGTTCAGAGCAACCTGATACAACCAATATTTGTTTCATTTCAAAAATCACGCCGGAACTGGCTTTTGAATATAATCAGGAGTTCCCTATTGAGAATGTTGATCCTACCAGACGTATTGTAAATACGAGTGGGCAGTTTAGATTATTTAATGCAGATGAAATAGTTATGCATCATATGAATTTTGTCCGGCAAAATTTTGGTTCAAAACTTGCAAATACATCTAGTGCGATAAACTCAAGTTATATTAATGAAGCCAGAGATGTGATATTAACATGGAAATTTCCAGAACTGTTTCAATTTCCAAACAAACCACAATATAATATTATCGAAGTGGAGGATAAGTTTAACTTAAACGGTATTTTTATTGAGAATAAGTTATTGATTACTAACCATTTCTTAAAAGAGTTTACAGGGTCTGAGATAGCTGTCTATGATATTGCAAAGGAGTTTATAAGACGTGGTTTCAGTGTTTATATTGGTAGTTTTAAATATGAATATCCGCTTAAAAAATTTTTTGATGAATTGGGATGTTACTACATAGATTTAAATAAACTCGGAAAAAATGACAGTGATTTTTTTGATATTATATGGTTGCAGCATTTTACAACTGCTGATAAGATTTTCACTGAATCAAATATTTCTGCAAAATATATTATTTTTTCTTCATTATCACCCTATGAACCTCTAGAATCTCCTCCATTATTTTCTGATAAAATTAATATTTTTTTGGCAAATTCTCATGAAACAAAAAAGAAATTAGTGAGTATGGGGTTAACGGAGGAATCAATCTATGTGTTACCTAATCCCGTATCAGATGATTTTTTTATGGTCAAATATAAGGCGAAAATTAAACCTCAGAAAATTGCCGTTGTGTCTAATCATGCGCCATGTGAAATCAGGGAAGCTGAGTCATATTTGAAAGATAATGGATTTGATGTTGTGCAATATGGGATGGATGGCGTTTTTGAATTAATTACTCCAGCGATATTAGAACAATACGATGCAGTAATAACTATAGGCAGGACGGTGCAATATTGTTTAGCTATTGGCTTGCCAGTATATTGTTATGATAGATATGGTGGTCCCGGATGGATTAATCGATTAAATATAGAGAAAGCTGCTGAATTTAACTTTTCAGGAAGATGCTCAAATCGTAAATTAACATTTGAAGAGATCGTTTTGGAAATTAAGGATAATTATGATTTTGCTAAATCAGACGTTGTTTATAATCAAGAATTTGCAGAAAATAATTACCGATTAAGTACACATATAGCAATAATATTAGAAAATATTAAGACATATTCCGTAAAATATACTGAATATCTTTATCGAAATGTTGCTTTGCGACAAAAGGAATATCTTATTTCTTCGCTGCCCATAAAGCATTTTATACAGCTTTTTATTGACAATAAAAATGGGTTTTTAGAGGAAACATCATTCAACTTTTTGGTCATGCAAAATTCTGATCTACAGAGTTTTGAGTTTGAATTATCCAATAGGCACAATAGTTTGGCTGTTAGATTAGACATATTGAACGATTCGTGTATTGTGGAGCTTGCTGAGATGTATATAAAAAAAGAAAATAGTAAATTTGATTTAATGCCTCATATACAGTCAAATGCAGATATTAAAGAAGGTAACGTTTATTTCTTTTCTACAGAAGATCCTCAGATTCATTTCCACGTATCCGAGACACCAATTTTTAACAATGTTGATACGCTCTGTGTGTCTATAAAATATCTGCATATGTCAGATGAGGCATTACGTATAATTATTGAAAAAAAGAATAAAGAACTGTCGGATATATATAATTCCACAAGCTGGAAGATAGTGAAACTATTAAAAAAATTGAAAATAAAATAAAAAAATATTTTATCAAGAAAGCAACCTAAGGAACGTTTATGAATCTTATAAAAATGATAATGCTTATAAAAAATAATCCTCAATTAGCAAGAAGAGCTATATCTGAGATAAGATTACACGGGTTCAAGAAAACAATACTGAAAATTAAGAATAAATATCATAGAGTCGTTCAAATTGCGGAGCATGATAATGAAGCTAAAAGTTTTGATCATGTAATCGGTATGTTTAATAATACAGTTATTATCCCCGGCTTCAGGAGTGAAAAACCGATTGACATAATAATCCCCGTTTTCAATGGGCTGCAGTTTCTGGAGCCGCTAATAGGCAGTATTGTCAAAAACACACTGATGCGTTATCGGATTATTATTTGCGACGATAAAAGCTCGGATGAAAAAGTGCTACCTCTGCTGAAAAAACTAAAAGCTGATTATTCTTCCGTGGATATTATCCTTCTTGAAAATGAAAAAAATTCAGGTTTCATAAAAACAGTCAATAATCTTGTAACTTATACTGAGAATCATTTCGTACTGCTGAACACAGACACGGAAGTTCCACCGTATTGGCTGGAAAGACTTATGTATCCAATCTTTGAAATGAAAAATATTGCAAGCACTACTCCGTTTACCAATTCCGGTACTATATGTAGCTTTCCCGATTATCTGGAAGATAATCCGATTTTTGAAAACATGAATTTAGCGGAACTTGACGGTTATTTTCAGTATGTGGATTTTAAAAAAACATTTATTGAAATACCAACTGGCATCGGCTTTTGTATGGGGGTAAATAAGGACTTAGTCAATAAAATCGGCATGTTTGACGAGGTGTTCGGGAAAGGGTACGGCGAAGAAAATGATTGGTGTCAGAGGGCTATAAAAGAAGGTTACAAAAACATTCATGTTACTAACCTTTTCGTATATCATAAACACGGCGGGTCATTTTCCGATGAAGAAAAACAGCGGTTAATCTCACAGAATTTAGCCGTTTTACATAAAAAACATCCGGATTATGACAATCAGGTTCAGGCACTGGTTCAAAAGAATGAATTGGAAAATCTGCGTATATTTCTAAAAATTAAAATTAAAAACACAAAATTAAATACTGTTTTGATATTTGATCACGGTTTGGGTGGCGGAGCAAATCATTATATAGATGAAACTCTGGCTGCAAGAGTCGAATCATCTGAAATGATTATTCTTATACGATATGATTTTAACGTATTTAAAAAATACAATATTCAGTTTATGGCGGACAATTTAAATTACAAATTTGCTTCTTCAGATTTATCAGAAGTCTTCAGTGTATTATACGGATTTAAAATAAATGAGATTTTTCTGAATTCATTAGTTTCTTATCCGAATCTGAAAAAATTAATAGACAATATAATATTATTAAAAGAGAAAACGAAAGCTAAAATGGTATTGCCTGTTCATGATTTTTTTTCAATATGTCCAAACTATACGCTTCTTGATGATAATATGCGGTATTGTGCAGTTCCTGATGATTTGAAAATCTGCGAAAACTGCTTAAAAAATAACAGGAATGAATTTAAAATCTTTGAGCAGGAAATGCATATAGAAGATTGGCGAGCAGAATGGAGTAAAATAATTGCTGTTTCAGAAAGAATAATTTGTTTTTCAAATTCCTCCAAAGAGATTTTCTTAAAAGCTTACAAGGATAATATGCATCAGGTTAGTGTTATCCCACATGACATCTCGGGAAGATATGAAAAAATATATAACCCTGATAATAATTCGGATAAACTTGTTATAGGAGTTCTGGGTGCAATAAATGAAGCGAAAGGCGCAAATATCATCAAAAAATTAGCCGCATATATAGATGATAACAGATTAAATGCCAAGATTGTGCTGATAGGACAAATATCAGTTCCTGTTTCCGCTGATTCGTTCGAGATGACTGGAAGATATGACAAAAAAAGTTTACCGGATATTGTGCAGAAATATCATATAACTAAGTTCCTGCTGCCGGCCATATGCCCTGAAACATTTTCATATACTGCAGAAGAGATTATGCAGATGGGGTATCCTCTAATTGTGTTCGATTTAGGTGCTCCGGCTGAAAGGGTTAAGCATTACGATTTAGGACAGGTTATCAAAATTGATGAACTTTATGAGTCATTGTTTGGAAAAATATAAACCTATAAATCTGCATGTATTTTTTTGCAGGTTTATCAAAGGTAAGAAAAAGCGGACCTGAGTCCGCTTTTATCAATGCTTAATTATAACTGCCAGAAATGTTACGGGCGTGTCGCCGTCGTTTACAAGACAATGCTCTTCGCCGTCCTTTGTTATCATCATATCGCCGGAGACAACCTCAAATTCCTGACCGTTGTCGATGGTCTTTGCTTTGCCGTCGAGCATAAGGTATATCTCCATATCGCCTACGTGCTGGTGCATACCGATTGAGCTGTGAGGCTCAAGGGACATCATGGCAAAGTTAGTCACTTCGCCTTTGAAGCCTGTTGCCGCTTCGTATGCCAGCCTCAGCGCGCTGCCTTTGCCGCCTCTGGGTTTTTCCATTGTGGTTGCTTCGAGTCCTTCAACTTTAACTATCATGTATAAACTCCCTGAAAATGAGACTGCTTCGTCGGTGCTGCCTCCTCGCAGAGAAGTCTTTGCGAGCGGAGCGAAGCAATCTGTGTTATTTGTTTTCAATTATATCTTTGGCAGCGATAAGCCCCGAAACTGAAGCCTGTATGATTCCTCTGGTGATTCCCGCTCCGTCCCCTGTGCAGTAAAGGTTGTCCAGACTGCTGCATTTCATTTTCGCATCTACTTTTATGCGCACAGAGTAAAACTTGACTTCCACGCCGTACATAAGGGTGTTCGGGTCTGCCATGCCGGGCATAACCTTGTCCAGTTGTTCGATAGTTTCTTTAAGGTTGTGCAGATATCTGTACGGCAGAACGAACGACAGGTCGCCGGGCAGTGCCGTTTTCAGCGTTGGTACGACGAAATTTTTGCGTATACGGCTCTCTGTGGAGCGTCTGCCGCGGATGAAGTCGCCGTATCTCTGTACGATAACGTTGTCGCCGCTGAGAAGGTTGGCAAGGTTGGCTATATACTGTCCGTATTTTACAGGCTCGTCAAAAGGTTCCGTGAATTTGGTTGAAACCAGAAGCGCAAAGTTGGTGTTATCGCTCTTTTTGTTCTTATAGCTGTGCCCGTTTACGGTGAGCAGTCCGCCCGCGTTCTTTTCAACCGAGATGAATCCGCCGGGGTTAACGCAGAAGGTGCGCACCTCGTCTTCGAACTCGCTGGTGTAGTATTTGATTTTAAATTCATAGAGGTTGTCTGTGAACCTGTCGGTGACGGAGCGGGGAACCTCCACGCGGATGCCTATATCTACAGGGTTAATTCCGTTTTCGATTCCGTATTTGCGGACTATATCCTGCATCCAGCCGTTGCCGGAGCGTCCCACGCCGAGTATTACCTTGTCGTAGTATTTGCGCACTTCTTCGCCGTTTTCTATGACAACAATGCCCTTTACCTCACCGTTTTCAACTATCAGGTCAGTGACCGGTGTTTCGCAGTAAAGGTTTATGTTGTCGGACTGTTTGATCATTTCGTTGATGCGTTTGATGAAAAGCAGACAGTTATCCGTGCCGAGGTGGCGTATCTTCGCCGGAATGAGTTTCAGTTTGTGTCTGCTGCACTGGTATTGAAGGTCTTTTGTGGTTTCGTAATCAAAGCCTGAGTCTGTTTCCAATACTCCGCTGATTGTTTTCCACATGTTGTCTGCTTCGTCAATGTATTTTTCCAGAACGTCTTCCGGCATATAATCCGGCAGCCAGCCGCCGTATTCTGTTGTAAGCGTCAGTTTGCCGTCGGAGTAAGCTCCGGCGCCGCCGAAACCCTCCATGACTTCGTTTCTGTTGCGTTTCTCGATATCTTTCCCTTTTTCGAAGATATCCGCATGGATGTCAGGATGCTTCATAAAGTTGTATGCGGCGGTCATACCTGCGCTGCCCGCTCCGATTATCGCTACTCTCATAATTAAATCCTTTTTATTTCGGCGCTGAAAGTGCCGTTGTCTATCGTTAGAATTGCATATGTATGAAACGGTTCAGTTCTTTTGTTGGTCGGGCTTCCGGGGTTGAGGAACCACACGCCGCCAATCTCGCCCCAGAACGGCTTATGAGTGTGCCCGAAAACAATTATATCTGCATCAGGAAACGTGTAGAGCAGCCTGTTTTCGATTCCGGCGGGATTTCCTGTGCCGTGGGCAACGCCTATCTTTACTCCTTCGAACTCAAGAAGACGCTTTTCCGGCAGCCGTTCGTCGTTGTAATATGGATCCATGTTGCCCTTTACTGGGTATACAAGCGGACACGCGGACATAAGCTCGTTTATGAGCTGCATACTTACGATGTCCCCTGCATGTATGACTGCGTCGCACTGTTTTGCCTCTTCAATGACCGCCTGAGGCAGTTTTGCTATTGAATCGGTGTGCGTATCTGATATGATAAGTATCTTCATTTGACAAATATCTCTTCGAAAATGGTTGTTGTCAACACATAAAAGATTTATGATATAGCTTAAATATTTGCAAATTATTCGGGATAAGGCATGAGCGTACCTTTCTTTTCACAGTTGAAAGCGTTGGTTGACGAATACGGGTTCAGGGCATATCTGGTTGGCGGATGCGTTCGCGATATCCTGCTGAAAAGACCCGCAGCCGATGTTGATCTTGTGTGTCTTTCCCATGATTATAAAGACTTTGCCTCCGCAGTGCGTGTGCTTTTGCCATCTGCCTGGGTGGAATTTAAAGACAATATCCGTCTTGTCTGCCCTGATGCAGAGCTTGACATTTCAAAACCAAGAGGCGAAACCATCGAAGAGGACCTGCTCATGCGGGACTTCACTGTGAATAACCTCGCCATGGATTTTGACGGCAACGTTATAGGTGATCCCGCGGATATTTATGCGGGAGTGATACGCCATGTTTCGGATCATACGTTCAGCGATGATCCGCTCAGGATGCTCAGGGCTTTCCGTTTTCAGGCGCAGCTTGGGTTTGTGATAGCGGATGAGACGATGCATAAGATTTCCGCCGAAAAGGAAACTATAGGGCGTTCGGCATCCGAGCGCATTTTGCAGGAGTTTGCGAAGCTGTTCAGCGGAAAGTATGCGGGCATAGCCATAAGCTCTATGAACGAAAGCGGACTGTATGGAGAGATCTTCCAAGGGCTTAAACTCACAGCGGTAGCGGTCGAGGCTGCTAAACTGTCCATGGGTGCGGAATTCTTTCTTGCCGTTTTATTGGCGGAACAGCCTGCATCGCATGGTTTTATAGAGAGCTTGGGTCTGTCCCACCGTGCGCTTAAAAACGTTCTGAGGACCGCGGAGCTTGCCGGAAAGCTGACGGAAAACAGTTTTTCAGGCGATACTTTCGCTCTGCGCAGGCTCATATACGACTATCCGGACGAAGTGCGCGATGCATTGCAGATATACGGACTGCTGGCTGCCAGGAATAACGTCGAAGTTTGGGATGTTGAAACCTACGTTCACCGTGTTATGATAGAGATGGGCTATGTGGATTTTGAAACCCCGATGAAGGTCAACGGCGGGCTTCTCATGGCAATGGGTGTTCCGGCGGGCAGGCTTATGGGCGAGATAATCGCCGATGTGCGCCCGAAACTCGCATCGAGGGAGCTTATGAGCCTTGAATGTGCAGAAAAGTATATTAAAGATAAATATGTAAAATAGATCGCTTCGTCACTGCTTCCCTCGCGAAGACGTCTCTGCGAGGAAGCCTCAGGCTGACGCGGCAGTCTCATCTATAGGTGCTGATATGAAATTTTGCAGATTTCTGGATGGACTGGCAGAGAAGAAAGGTATAGTTGACGGAGACATTATCCGCGAGATAGAGGGTTCGTTTTTCGGTGAATACGTGGTGACGGACAGGGTGCGTGATGCGAAAACAGCTCAGTATCTGCCGCCTGTGTATCCTTCAAAACTGGTGTGTGTTGCCCGCAACTATGCGGAGCACGCAAAGGAACTGGGCAACGAAGTGCCGGAAGTCCCGATGATATTCATAAAGCCCTCTACGGCTGTGACAGGTCACGGCGGCGAGGTTATGTTTCCGCGCACAAGTCAGCATGTCGACTATGAGGGCGAGCTTGCGGTTGTTATAGGACAGAAATGCAGAAAAGTTAAACGCGAACACGCGGAGAGCGTGATTTTCGGATATACCTGTATCAATGACTATACAGCCAGAGATTTGCAGAAGCTGGACGGAAAATTTGCCCGTGCAAAGGGCTTTGACACCTTTGCCCCCATCGGACCCGTCATAGAGACGGATTTTGACTGGAAAACAGCCCGCATAAAAACTTTCGTCAACGGCGAGCTGAAACAGGACGGAACAACGGACATGATGATAAACGACGTTCCGGCGCTGATAGAGTTCATGAGCGAGATAATGACCCTTTTGCCGGGCGACATAATAGCCACGGGTACTCCGGCAGGCATCGGCAGCGTTAAAGTGGGCGACGTTGTGGATGTTGAAATAGAGGGGATAGGAAAGCTCACTAATAAGATTGTGAAAGATGGAAAATAATATAGACTGTCTTCTTTGCGGCACCTGCTGCACAGCGTTCGACATAAAAGAGATAGACAAGAAAGCGGGGGAGCGTTGCAGGTATCTGTCAGTGGAAAACCTCTGCACAATATACGAAAAGAGACCTTGGGGCTGCAAAGGCTATAAGCCTGACGAACTCTGCGTCCTTGTAAGCACGCTGAAAGACGAGGACAAGGTCACGGTATACAGAAATATTTACGGAGTTTAGATGTATCTTGGTCTGACAGGCAACATCGCCAGCGGAAAAAGTACTGCGGCAATGTTCTTTGAAAAACACGGTTGTCACTGTATCGACACGGACGAAATAAGCCGTATTGTCATGCGCCCCGGTGAAAAGGCGTATCTTGGTGTGGTTGACGCGTTCGGGCGTGGATTCGTCAGAGAGGACGAAACTCTGGACAGGGCGAAGATACGCGAGGCAGTATTCAACGACCCTGAAAAACGTAAAATTCTCGAAGGAATTGTCCAGCCCGCCATACTGGAATATGAAACTAAGGCGGTGGGCGGTATAAAGGGTAAGAACGACAAGGCTATAATCATAACACAGGCTGCGCTGACAGTTGAATCCGGCAGCTATAAGCGGTTCGACTGGCTCATTGTGGTGTATACAGACCCCAGTGTTCAGCTGCAAAGGGTTATGAAACGGGACAGCATCACGCAGGAACAGGCGAAAAAGATAATCGATGCGCAGATGCCCATTGAAGAAAAACTGAAATACGCAAACTTTGTAATAGATAATTCCGCCGACATAGATAAGCTGGAAAGAGAGGTCAGGCGGGTGATTGAGCTTATTAAACTTATTGGAAAATGTACAAAAAGCAAACGGGAGAGGGTATGCACGAACTTGGAATAGCAAACAGCCTCATCGAGATTGTGCTGGAAAACGCCAACGCCAACGGCGCAAAGGTTGTCCGAAGCGTCACGGCAAAGATAGGCAGGCTCGCCGCCGTTGACAGCGAGGCACTGAAGTTTGCCTACGACGCAATCAAAGAGGAATATCCGATGATAGCGGAATCAGTTCTTCTGATTGACAACGTACCTGTGACGGGAAAATGCAACAAGTGCGGTGCGACGGACACATATGACGAAATGTTTTTCGCCTGTTCAAAGTGCGGCTCGTATGAAGTGGAACTTATGACCGGCGAAGAACTTACTGTTTCAGAAATTGAGGTGGACTGATGAAAACCGTTAATATTCAGGAAAAAATACTCACCAAAAACGAGATGAAAGCGGCAGAACTGCGTGAAAAGCTGAAAGGTGTTGCGGTTCTTAACTTCGTTTCATCCCCCGGCAGCGGAAAAACCTCACTGCTGGAAAAAGTTCTGGTGATGCTGAAAGATAAATATAAAATAGCCGTTGTTGAAGGCGACCAGCAGACAACCCACGATGCGGACAGGATAAAAGCGACAGGCGTTGAGGCATTTCAGGTGAACACAGGAAACGCTTGTCACCTTGAGGCGATAGACATTGAAAGAGCTCTCGGCTCGCTTGGTTATGACCTTGACCTGCTCATTATAGAGAACGTCGGCAACCTCGTTTGCCCCGCGGAATATGACCTTGGCGAAGATGCGAAGGTCGTTCTTCTGTCCGTTACCGAGGGGGATGATAAGCCGGCTAAATATCCTGTTATGACCCGCGCAGGCTCAGCTTATATCATTAATAAAATTGACCTGCTGCCCTACGTTGATTTCAGCGTGGAAAAATGTATTGAGTACGCAAAGGGAATCCAGCCCGAACTTGAGTTCTTCACCACTTCATGCAGAACGGGTGAAGGACTTGACAAAGTGGCTGACTATATTGAAAAAATGATAAAGGCGAAAAAAGGCTGATATGCTCACTGTCGGCATAGACGAAGTGGGCAGGGGATGTCTGGCGGGACCTGTGGTTGCAGCATGTGTCATTCTGCCTGAGGATTTTTCAGATACGCGGCTCATAGATTCTAAAAAAATCCCTGAGAAACAGCGCCGTCTTCTGGACGGTGTTATCCGTGCAAATGCACTGGCAATAGGAATCGGTATGGTAGACAACTCCACCATAGACGAGATAAACATTCTGAATTCCACAAAGCGCGCCATGATGGACGCTCTGGGGCAGATAACCATAGAGTATCATAAGGTTATCGTGGACGCGGTTGACCTGAAGGATGTAAAGGTGCCGATGGAACATCCGTTCAAGGCAGAGGACAAATTCCAGTGCGTAGCCGCCGCATCAATAGTTGCGAAGGTTTTCCGCGATGCGCTCATGACTAAAATGCACATTGAATATCCCGACTACGATTGGTATTCCAATAAAGGATACGGAACGAAAAAACATACGGACGCCATTAAAAAATTCGGGCTGACACCGCTGCACAGAATCAGCTTTTGCGGAAATTTCATCTGATGCTCGGACTTGGGCAGAGCGGCGAGAAACGCGCGGAAAAATATCTGCTGTCAAACGGATATGATGTTCTTGAAAAAAACTACCGCTGCAAATTCGGCGAGATAGATCTGATTGCACAGAAAGATGGTGTTCTGGTTTTTGTCGAAGTTAAGACAAGAAGCGGAGGCGGCTACGGCATGGGGTTCGAATCTGTGACAAAAAGGAAGCAGGAAAAACTGCTGCTTACCGCGCAGACCTATATGGCGGGCAGAACTCCCACACAAGCGCGGTTTGACGTGATATCCATTGATAATGGAGAAATCACCCATATTAAGAATGCGTTCGGAGCATAACGGCATTTGTGCTTGAAAATTCGGGTCTTGATGATATAATCCTACACCTTTTATAAAATTGGAGAATCTCAATATGTACACACTGGCAGTTTCGGTTGCAATATCAACAGCTCTTGCGCTTATACTCTATTTTCTGACATACAGCATCTTTTGGCCGATAGCTCTGTTTGTTGTGGGCGTGCTGGGAATCAACTTCTTCGTGGGCAAAAGGTTCATGAACAAGCTCACGGATCACTTTAAAATGGTTGAAAAAGACCTCACCGCAGGACGCGCCGACAAAGCCATCGAAAGGCTGAAAGAAGCGTATCCTTACGGTAAATGGCAGTTCTTCGTTAAAGAACAGATTGACGCGCAGATCGGTATCATCCTTTATACAAACCAGAAGTTCGACGAGGCGGAACCCTATCTTAACAACGGATTCTCAAAAAACTGGATGTCTATGGCTATGCTGGCTGCTCTGAGATTTAAAGATGGCAATTTCGAACAGTGCTGCAAAATAATGGACAAAGCTATAAAAGGTTCTCCCAAACAAGGTTTCTTATACAGTCTTTACGCACATTTTCTCATGGAAAAGGGCGACAACGATAAAGCTGTGGTTATCCTTTCAAAAGGTGCGGACAAAAACCCGCTGGATGAAAGATTGCAATCAGCTATGGAAGCCGTTAAGAACGGTAAAAAACTGAAAATGCAGAACTACGGCAACCTGTGGCTCCAGATGCACCTCGGCGCGAAGATGCCTCAGGGTGCGAAACCATATCAGCAGTTCCTTGCCAACCAGAGAATGGGTAAGAGAAGGTAAGATTGAAAGATATTCAAAATCAGCGGGATCACAGAAACCTCGACGTTGACCGCGTCGGTATAAAGGATATCCGCTATCCCGTCGTTCTCTCCGACCGCGACAAGGGCAAGCAGAGCACCGTTGCCCGCATCAATATGTATGTGCGGCTGCCCCACAACTTTAAAGGTACGCACATGTCGAGGTTTGTAGAGATACTCAGCCGCCATTCAGAGGACATAAACCTTTATTCTGTCGGGCATATTCTTGACGAAATGAAAGAGCGCCTCGACAGTGAGGAATCGTTTATAGAGCTTTCCTTCAACTATTTCCTGATGAAAAAGGCTCCGGTTTCCGGTCAGGAAGCAATGATGGACTACTACTGCGAATATTTCGGGTCTTCAGGACCCGACGGACGCGACGCGGTGATGTCCGTCCGCGTACCCGTTATGACCCTTTGTCCCTGCTCTAAAGAGATCAGTCAGTACGGTGCGCATAACCAGCGCGGTTACGTTACCATCTCTGTTCGCATGAAAAAACTTATGTGGATAGAAGAGATTATAGAAATTGCCGAAAGCTCGGCATCATCTCCTGTCTTCCCCCTTCTGAAACGCGAGGACGAAAAATACGTCACCGAAAGATCGTATGAAAACCCGACTTTTGTCGAAGACGTGGTGCGAAATGCCACCACAAAGCTGATGGCTGACGACCGCGTAGTGTGGTTCGAGGTTTCCAGCGAGAATATGGAGAGCATACACAATCACTCGGCCTATGCCAGTATCACCCGCGACAAACGCATCTGATTTTTGGCGTTTCTAACACATCGCATTTCTTCGTTGCAGTCAAAAAAATATTGCTCATGTACACATTCGTACACTGCGCATATTTTTTATCCTTCGCCTTGAACTGCTCGGTTATAAACACCAAAGTTTGACATGGCTCACATATTTATTTGTATGGTCGTATCTTCCATTTTATAAAGATAGGCTTATTCACCTTTGAGGGTTCGCGAGACTCTATCTCGTCTTCGCGAGGAGCGGCAGCGACGCGGCGATCTCAACACACAAAAAAAGCCGCGTTAAACGCGGCTTTTATGTATTAATTCATGTGGATAATCAGTCTATTCTCAGAACCATACCGGGGCGGATGCCTTTGCCTACACCGTTAATTCTTTTAATATCGTCAACAGTTGTTCCGAATTTTTTAGCGATAGCCCAAAGGTTGTCGCCACTTCTGACTTTATATTTGGTGGATTTAGCAGCAGTTGATGAAGCCTGTCTTGCTTTGCCCGATGTGGAAGGAACCGTGAGCACCTGACCGACCATGATATTGTTTCCTCTGATGCCGTTGGCGTCTCTGATGTCGGCAACAGTAGTTCCGAATCTTTTGGCAATGCGGAACATGTTATCGCCGGATCTGACTTTATATTTTACTGATGTGCTTGCTCTTTCTGTCTGAGTTTTCAGCGGTTTTGTGATGGCTATGCGTTTGTCTTTGTCGCTGTAGTAGGTATCGGAGATGACGAGCGACTGCCCGCGGCGCATACGCTTCGGTGACATATCATTGTTGAGCGCTGAGAGTTCGTCGGGTGTGAGTCCGTATCTGGCAGCGATGGCGTTAAATGTTTCTCCTCTGCGTACGATATGCATTTTCGGGTTATATCTTTTAAGCTCCCCTGCGAAATCGGAGTTAAGTTCCTCATCATAAACCTGCGGGATCGGGACGAAGACATAAGTATCCTTCATGACACGGTTGACTGTGAAGCCGTTTGCTTTTTTCAGCTCGGCAGAATTAAGTCCGTATTCGGATGCGATGGTATCTAGGTTTTCCCCGGCCTTCGCCTTAACAACGTAAAACTGTGCAAGTTCCTCGTCTGTAACGTGTTCCAGCTTGCTCTCAAGCTCAAGGCGTTTGCCGTATGGTACGCGCAGAACATATTCGTCAACGGGGGGAGTCATAGGAGTCATAAGCTCAGGGTTAAGCTCGCGCAGTGTGTCTATGTCCGTTTCCAGAAGGTCTGCAATCACATACAGGTTTGACTGGCTGTAAAGAGTGACCTTCTCATATAGCATGGGAAGTCCGTTCGGTGTATCGAAACCGAATTCCTGATAGTTCCGCGCAAGGTAGCGCAGTGCAAGGAATTTCGGTACATAGTCCTTTGTTTCGGGGCGAAGATATGTTTTCTCCCTGCTTGAAAGTTCGTAAAAATCGTTTGTGCCGTAACGTCTTATGGCTGTGTTTATCTTGCCTTGTCCGGCGTTGTATGCTGCAAGAGCCAGATACCAGTCGCCGAGGTTGTTGTAAAGGTCTTTCAGGTGTCGTGCAGCGGCTCTTGTCGCTTTTTCAAAGTCGCGTCGCTCATCAACCCAGAAGTCTGTGTCCAGCCCGTACATTTTCCCCGTTCCCTTCATAAACTGCCACATGCCGCAGGCGCCGGCATGGGATGTGATGGACGGGTTGAATCCGCTCTCCGTAAAGGGAAGGTATGTAAGGTCGTCCGGAACGCCCTCTCTGCGGAAAATATCGCGGACGATATAAATATATTGGTTGGAGCGGTTGAGCCACTTTTGGAAAACCGTGGAATATCTGTTGGTAAAGAGGTTTACGTAGGCGTTGAATCTATCCTCTTCAACAAGGGCGATGGTGTCGTATTTTCCATATTCCGAGTCGCTCTGGTCGAGGTGAAATTCAGTCTGTTTTTTAAGTACATCGTAGATAACGAGTTCTCTTGAGTTTATATCGTTCAGATAAGCGGGAAGTGAGTATCGCTCGAACCCGTCCGGTGCGGTTTCTTCCTGCTGATTGAGAAAGAGCGGCTCATCCTGAACTTTTGTTGATTTTGCTGTCGAAGAAGAAAGATCGTCGTTGTCTGCGGGGCGCGGAGAAAGTGGTGCGCACGCCGCGAAAGTGAACATTAAAACTATCAGAAATATGTATTTATTCATAGGGCAGCCTTTTATTAATGTAATGAATGTTTCACCATACATAAAAAACCCCGTAAATGCAAGAATTAAAACCGTTTTATACCACTCTGTACGATGGAATACTTCCTGTTAATCTCTGTCATAGCCGCTCTTTTCTGCGAGAGGGACAGTTTTTTGCATCTCACCAGTCTGGCAAGGGAAACGAGACGTATTGATTCTATGAACATAATATTTTTGCTGAGTTGGTCGTCGGTGACAGCGCGCCTTATTATAAGTTTTTCCTGTATAAAGTGAATATGATGCTTTGCAGCTATACGGAGCCAAAGGTCGTAGTCTTCGCATACGCGCATATTGCTGTCGAAAAAACCGCAGGTTAAAAAAATGTTTCGGTGCATGGAAGCGCTTGAAGGGCTGATGCGGCACATGTCCAGAATCTGTGAAAATATCTGTCCGCCATATTTTGCATGTTTTTCCGTCTGGTTGACGAATCTGTCGGTTTTAAACCAGTATTCGTCGGAAAAGCAGAACATCCAGCCTTTCTGAAATATATCGCTATGTTTTTGGAGTTTTGTGGGCAGCCAGACGTCATCGGAATCAAGAAATGCTATATATTCGCCCTTTGCGGCACGTATGCCTGTATTTCTGGCGGCGCTGACACCCAGATTTTTGTCGTGCCTGATATAGTTTATCAGGCTCATGTACGGTTTGAGGCACTTTGCAACAGACAGGTCGGAGCCGTCGTCCACGACTATTATCTCATAGTCTTTAAACGTCTGACACAGAACGGATTCAATAGCTGTACGCAGTGTGTCCGTTCTGTTGTAAACGGGGATGACGACGCTGAATTTCATACGGGTCTCTTTTTGTCGAGTTTGGTGGAGAACACCAGAATGGTGTTTGTCTTGTCCACGCCCTGAACGTTGCGTATCTTTTTAATCAGCTTTGAAAGGCTGTCGGTGTTTTTGGTTACAACGTGCAGAAGAAACGTGAAGTCACCTGTAACATGGTGACAGCCAAGGATATCTTCGTCCAGATTCTGAATGGTGATCTCAAAATCGTCAATGTGCTTCGCGTTATCGATGGAGATGCCAATGAAAGCGATAACATCATATCCTAGCTGTTTATAATCGATGTCAACGGTGTAGTTTCTGATAATCCCCAGTGTTTCCAGTCTTTTTATCCTGTCTATGACGGAAGGGGATTTCATATCAGCCGCTTTCGCGATGTCTGCATATGAAGTTCTGGCATTTTTTACAAGCATATTAAGTATCAGCTTATCTGTTTCATCAATGTTATGCTGACGCATACTACCTCCGGGATGTTACGCCGTTCTTATCACAAAAGCTGCCAAGCCCGCAAGCGGAACATCGAGGGGAAACGGGTCTGCAAATCTCCCGTCCGTAAGCCACAAGTATCTCGTTAATGCGTATCCAATATTCTTTAGGCAGATACCTGCGCAGTTCTGTTTCCGTTTTTTCGGGTGTTTTCGTTTTCACATATCCTAATCGGTTAAAAATGCGGTGAACATGAGTATCAACGCACACGGCCGGTTCGCCGTAGCCTTCGACAATGACAAGATTTGCGGTCTTTCTGCCAACACCTTTCAGTGTGACCAGAGTGTCTATGTCGTCGGGCACTTTTGAATTATACTCATTTATTAATATTTGACAAATGTTTAAAATAGTTTTTGCTTTAGTTTTATAAAAACCCGCAGGATAGATTAATTTTTCTATCTCATCGTTTGTGAGTTTAAGCATGTCAGCCGGATTGTCTGCCTCCGCGAAGAGTCGCTCAGAGGATGCCAGAGTGACCTCGTCTTTTGTCCGCAGGCTGATGAGACAGCTCACCAGAACCCTGAATGGGTCTCGTTTGGTCTGTTTTGATATTTTTGTAACGGATGGTTCGTCCATTTCGATGTACGCCTTTTCCAGCAGGTCGTACACTTCTTTTATGTCAGACCTCTTCATCAAGATACTCCCGCAGTTTCGGGCTGATGTATGTGTCCGACAGGTCGAAAGTTTTTATAGCTCGCGCAAGCATAAGCAGACGAAAATCCTTCGCCGCCTTTCTGTCCAGAATAAACTGGTATTTACCGTCGAGCTGACACAGACCGCCCTTCGCGCGCGTGGATTCATAGCGCAGCCGGATGCCCAGCTGCTGTGCCAGTGTTTCAAGCTCCGCAAGGAGCGTATCAACCTTGTTTGCTGCCATTTTTCTCCTCTATGCCCATGTACCAATATATTACAGATGCACCGGCGACACAAAAGAAAAATGCGGTGAAAAATACGGGTTTCAGTCCAAGATGGTCAAACACCAGACCGGAGATGAAAGAACCTGCCACGGTTCCGAGCCCGTAGCCGACTCCGGAATAAATTGTCTGAGCTTTGAGCCTCAGTCCTTCCGGAAGTTTCGTGCGGAAAAATTTCATTATGCTTATGTGGAAGGTGCCGTATGCAAAACCGTGGAAAGCAGAGAAAAAGAACAGAAGCAACAGTGAATCTGTTACGGCTGTTGCAAAATAGCGGACTCCGCCCAGCAGCATGGAGATTATCATTATGTATTCCACACGCATGATTTTCAGCACCCGTTCCTGATTGTACATGAAGAACATCTCGGCAAGAACACCCGTCGTCCACATGTATCCGGCATATGTCTGCCCGAAGCCTGCCTCTGCAACCTTTATGTTGAAGAAATTGCTGAGAAAAGCGTATGATGACAGATATATGGTGACTCCGGCGAAGAAAATTTTTAACTGCGGACTGAGTTTCTTTTCACCTTTGCTGCGCGGTTTGAAAAGACCCGTGTCGTAATCTGCCAGCAGAGCCGGAACAGCGGACAGCAGGCTGAAAACCGTGTAAAGAAGGATGAAAGCTCCCGCTCCGAAGCTGTCAAAAAAGAACCCGGTTGCAACAGAGGTCACTATGAATCCTGCCGAGCCGAATATTCTCATCCTGCCGTATGGCATCCGGTCGTTGAGCGAGGACGCGAAACTGTCTATGACAGGCAGGATGCCCGTTCTGGCGAGTGCGAACACAGCCAGAAGAACAGCCGTGAGCGGCTTGCTGTTAACGAAATATATCGGCACGAGTGCGAACGATGAGACGATTATTCCCGTTACCATGAAAAGTCTGCGCCGCTTCACACGTGTGAAGATATCCGCCCATAGGCTTGTGCAGGTGAAAGAGACGATGGGGAGTATGGACAGGAAAATGCCTATTTCCGTACCTGTATAGCCTGTCTGTTTGAAATAGAATCCGAAATAAGGGTAAATTATCCCAAGAGTGCAGTAGTGCAGGAAATAGTATGCGGCGAGCACGGGAATTAAAAATCTGTCCCGCGCCGCCGCTTTATCTTTTGAATCGTTACTGAGCAAGAGGGGACATTGCGCGGAGTCTTTCCACGCTCTCTTTAATCATGTCCACGGCGCGGTTTATCTCCTCTTCGGTATTGAATCTGCCGAAGCTGAAACGGATTGAACCGTGAAGATCCACAGGGTCAACCCCTATGGCATAAAGAACGTGAGAAGCGTCAACGCTTTCGGAGGTACACGCACTGCCTGTGGAGCAGCATATCTCGTCGGCGTATATCATAAGTGCTTCCGCTTCAATATATTTGAACGCTATGTTGGTAACGCTGCATACCCTTTTTTCCCTGCTGCCGTTGACATAGGTTTTGGGTATCTCATTAAGTATCCTGTTTTCGAAAAGATCGCGCAGATGTCTGATGTGTGCGGTCTCTTCGTCAAGCTCGTCCATAACTATTTCGCAAGCCTTTGCCAGACCGATGATATTGGGCACGTTTTCTGTACCTGCCCTCAGTCCGAACTCCTGACTTCCGCCGAAAACGAGGGGCACCATATCGTCTTTCAGGTTTTCGTCAACGTAGAGAACACCTATGCCTTTGGGTGCGCATATCTTGTGACCGGAGAAGGTGAGCAGATCCACGCCAAGCTCGCCAACGTCTATTTTCATCTTGCCCATTGCCTGAACGGCGTCGGTGTGGACGAATATCTGATGTTTTTTTGCTATGTCGGATATTTCGCGGATGGGCTGTATAGTGCCTATCTCGTTGTTGACCAGCATGATTGAAACAAGGATAGTGTCGCGTCTGATGGCGTTTTTGAAATCTTCAACGCTGACCAGACCCTCCTTGTCCACAGGCAGGTAGGTCACTTCATATCCGTGTTTTTCCAGATATTTGCAGGTTTGCAGAACCGCCTTATGCTCGATGGCGCATGTGATGATGTGTTTGCCTCTGTCGGCAAATTTCTCCGCAATGCTTCTGATAGCCATGTTGTCGGAAGATGAACCGCTGGCTGTGAAGATTATTTCGTGTGGTTCCGCGCCTATGGATTTCGCTATTGTTGCGCGGGCTTTGTCAACATCCTCACGGACGACGCGTCCGAGCGAGTGGATGCTCGAAGGGTTGGCAAATTTTTCTTTGAAATATGGAATCATCGCTTCAAAGACCCGCGGGTCGATGGGCGTGGTGGCGCTGTAGTCAAGATAAATTGACATCTTTCCCTCCTATGGCCTGTCTCTTTAGGTCATATATAGTAATATTCTCAAGGTAATTGTCTACAGTTTTTTTCAGTCCGCTCCAAAGCCAGTTTATTCCGCAGTGGTCAAAGTTGCCGCATAAGCCTTCGTTTGTGCAGTCGGAAACGGAAACGGGACCGTCCATTGCATATATGACCTCCTTGAGTGTTATCATATTTGCCGGTTTGGCGAGGATATATCCTCCCTGGGCGCCCCTTGAACCTTCAACAATTTGGCTCTTTTTGAGCTTTATGAATATCTGCTCCAGATATTTGCGCGAGATGTCCTCGTGTTCCGCTATCTGCGTCAGCGTGACCGGTTTTTCGTCGCCGCCAAGCAGAACCAGCGCAAATATGGAACGGATAGCATACCTGCTTTTAGTCGTTATTTTCATACTGTTCCAGCTTCTTTTTGAGATTATTTATCTCAGATTCCATATGGCACATTCTTGTCGCCATGTCTGTTATGGTCCTTGCCACTGGGTCAGGCAAAAGGTTGTGGTCAAATCTGGCGGACTGCTCCTTGCTGTTGGTCACTATTTTTCCGGGGATGCCTACGACGGTTGCGTCTTCGGGCACCTCCTTAACGACGACGGAGTTTGAGCCTATCTTTGCGTTTTTGTGCACTGTAAACGAGCCGAGCACCTTTGCGCCGGAACCTATAACAACGTTGTCTTCAACGGTGGGGTGGCGTTTCTTTTTTTCAAGGCTGACGCCTCCGAGTGTTACGCCCTGATAGATAGTGACGTCGTTGCCGACCTCTGCGGTTTCGCCTATGACAACGCCCATGCCGTGATCAATGAAGAACCGCTTGCCTATGGTTGCGCCGGGGTGTATTTCTATTCCGGTGAGAAATCTGCCCAGATGCGAAAGCACCCTGCCCATGAGAAACAGTCTTCGCACCCATAACCAGTGTGCCGCCCTGTAAAAGATCATTGCGTGCAGACCGGGATAGCACAGCAGAATCTCTATCTTGCTCTTCGCTGCCGGGTCGCGTTCAAAAACGGTGTTTATCTCTTCTCTGATAGTATTTATTATGCCCATATCCTAGCTGCCTTGTAGTATTTATGTTTAAAATAAAGCCCTGCATGACACAGGGCTATATGAAAATTCGTTTTTTTTGCCGTTAATTACGCATCAATTGCGTCAACAGGGCATACTTCTGCGCAGGCGCCGCAGTCTGTGCAGGTGTCGGGATCGATAGTTCTGCAGTCGTCGCCTTCGCTGATAGCGCCCACGGGGCATTCATCTTCGCATACGCCGCAGTTTGTGCAGCTGTCGTTGATAGTGTAAGCCATATCATACCTCCATAATGTCTTCTAAGGGTTTAATAAGGTCTAAGTACGCTATTGTCAATAAGAAAAAGGTGCCAACCGCCTATTGAAAACCATTTTCAGAAAAAGCAGGACTTTTCACCATATTTTTCAGTGTCTTGAGATATTTTATGCTGAATATTTTTTTTTGATGTGGTACAGTATTCATCCTTTAATAAGGCAGAAAAGGAGAATAGCAATGGTTGAAAATATAATGTTCGCAAAGCTGGTTTCAGGCGAAACCATCATAGGTATTAAAGACGAAGCGGCAGGCATGGTTAACGACGTTGTGCTTGTTCAGGCTATGCCCACACACACAGGTTCTCTTCAGATAGCCATAGTTCCTTTCGGTTTTCCATTTGAGGATGAGGTGCGCGGAAGCATCAGGCTCGACCACGTTGTATACGAATACAAAGAAACTCCCGCTGACCTTGCAAACAAATACATAGAAACAAAATCAAACATCAGGATAGCCGGAAACCTCGGCGGTCTCGGCGGAAAATCCGACAGCGGACTTATCCTGTAATATGCATGACCGATGGTTTCTGAAAGAGCGGCGTGAAAGGTTTAAGGACGCTGTCCTTAAAATTGAGCACCGCGATTTTCACTTTTCAAAGAACGGACAGACTGGAACATTCACCGTTGTGAGTATGAAGGACTGGGCTGTGATAATTCCCGTTACGAAAGACGGAAAATTTATCCTTGTCAAACAGTTCCGGGTTGCAACCGGAGAGGTCACTTATGAGTTTCCCGGCGGCGCACTGGAAGCTGGTGAGGATGCAGAAACAGGTGCGCTTCGAGAGCTTACAGAGGAAACAGGCTTCACAGGAAGACTGACTCTTTTGTCAAAAATGCGTCCGAACCCTGCGTTTATGGACAATTTCTGCTATGCTTATCTAGCGGAAGGCTGCGAAAAAGTGAAGGAACTGAACCTTGATCCGTTCGAGGACATCGAACCAGTTGAGGTCACACGGCAGGAGCTTGACGCTATGATTGCCGACGGAACCATCCTGCACAGCATACCGCTGGCAGCATACGGCGTTTTCAAAGCAAAAGGATATTGATTTCGTTTCAGATTGCTTCGGGCGATGCCCTCGCAAAGACAATTGCCGTCTCTGCCAGGAGCAGGGCGACGCGGCAGTCTCATTTTTGAGGATTAATTTTCATGCCTGATTATTCAAAAGAACTTAACGCTGAACAATACGCGGCGGTGGAACAGACGGAAGGTCCGCTTCTGGTGCTTGCAGGTGCAGGCACAGGCAAAACCCGTGTGATAACCTACCGAATCGCGCACCTTATAAACAATTTTGGAGTCGCGCCCCAGAACATTCTTGCCGTAACCTTTACAAACAAGGCAGCGGGCGAGATGAAAGAGCGTATCCTAAAACTTGTTGACAGGCGGGATTCCGACATATGGATAGGAACTTTCCACTCCATCTGCCTGCGGCTTCTGCGCAGGGACGGACACCTTATCGACCTTGGTGCAGGATTCGGCATACTGGATCAGGACGACAGACTGTCAGTTGTCCGCGACATCGTTAAAGGTCTGAACATTGATGTAAAAAAGTATCCTCCGAAACAGTACATGTGGCGCATAAGCAATTTTAAGAACACCCGCGCCTATGTTGACGAGCTGAACCCCGGCACAGATCCGTTCTACATGATGGATGAAGTTTTCAAACTCTACCAGCAGAAGCTGAGAGAGCAGAATTTCATAGACTTCGACGACATGCTGGCGCTCACCATCCGCATGTTCCGCCGCAATCCTGAAATTGTTCAGTATTACAGGAATATGTTCCGGTACATACTCGTTGACGAGTATCAGGATACCAACGATATCCAGTTCCTGTTTCTTAACATCCTTTCTGACGAAAACGGCAATATCTGTGTGGTCGGCGATGATGACCAGTCAATCTACGGCTGGCGTGGGGCTGATATCCGCAATATTCTGGAGTTCGACAGCGTTTACCCCACGGCAAAAATAGTGCGCCTGGTGGAAAACTACAGAAGCCGCCCCGTGATACTCTCCGCGGCAAACGAACTTATCCGCAACAACAGTATGCGAAAAGGAAAAGACCTGAAAGCCTTCCGGGAAGAAGGCGGTATGGTGCAGGTCATGCCTGTTTCGAACGAAACGTCTGAGGCGGAGTTCGTAGTCAATAATATAAGGGACTACATAGACAAAGGAGTGCCCGCAGACGAAATAGCGGTTCTTTACAGAACAAACGCTCAGTCGCGTAACTTCGAGGTGTTCCTGAACAGGCTTAACCTTTCCTACAAAGTTATTGGCGGCATCAGTTTCTATCAGCGAAAAGAAATTAAAGATATCCTCAGCTACCTGAGGCTTTACGATAACCCTTACGACTCTGTTTCATTCACCAGAAGTGTGAAAGCACCACCACGCGGAGTTGGTGAAATGGCGGTGGACAGCATAACCGCCTATGCTTCGGAAGAGGGTATAAACCTTGTTGAGGCGTGCAAAAGGTTCCTCCCGCAGATGCGCGGCGCCCAGAGAAAGGGCATGGAACCATATCTGATGATATTCGAGGAGCTTTCCGTTACGCCTAAAATAAGTGATATGGTGAAGCTGGTCATAAACATGACCGACTATGAGGCTTTCATCAAGCGTTACGAGGACGAACACGAAGCAGAGAAACGCATAGAGAACATAAACGAACTTTACAACGCTGCGGTTATGTTTGAACAGGCACTACCCGATGGCAATATAACCGATTTTCTCGCGGCAACGGCTATCACCACGTCTGTTGACGAGGCAGATTCCGCACCCGCCGTCAAACTCATGACCATCCACTCTGCGAAGGGGCTTGAGTTTGAAAACGTTTTTCTCACCGGACTCGAAAACGGTCTGTTCCCTCTTCAGGGCAGTCTGGACGATCCGGCACAGCTTGAGGAGGAGCGCAGACTCTGCTATGTGGGTGTTACCCGCGCGAAACAGAACCTGCATATGACCTACGCAACCACAAGGATGGTCTACGGAAACCGTATGCCGCAGCGCCGCTCAACCTTTCTGGATGAGATGGGCATTGTCGGTATGAAGGCTGCGGTACAGCCCAGGCGTACTGTTCCCGGCTATATAAAAGAAGAACGGAAAGCCGCCGTTTCTGCAAAAGAGGTCAACGGCATAAAGAGCGGAAGCAAGGTGTTTCACGAAAAATTCGGTGAAGGGATGGTTGTTGCAATCGCCGGAACCGGAGATACAGCCAACGCGGACGTTTTCTTCAAGACGACCGGACTTAAAAAAATACGTATAGGCTTTTTGAGGCTCGTATGAAAATACTTCTGACAGTTGTAATGGCGTTAGTCTCTTCCGTATGTTTCGCACTGCCCGACGGGTTCGTATACCTGCGGGATATAGCGCCGGACGTTGCGCAGGATATCAGATATTTTGGATATCATAACTTTACAGGCGTTCCGGTTGATGGCTATGACGAACCGGAGTGCGTGCTGACCGTTCAGGCTGCTCAGGCACTGAAAAAGGTACAGGCGGAGCTCAGGACGAAGGGTTTTGGACTGAAAGTTTACGATTGTTACCGCCCGCAGAGCGCAGTTGACCATTTCGCACGCTGGGCGGAGGACATCAACGATACAAAGACCAAAGCCGAATTTTACCCGGATGAACCTAAAGAGACACTTTTTGTGCGCGGTTTCATAGCACACAAATCGGGGCATTCCAGAGGAAGCACCGTTGATCTGACCGTTATTCCTTTCGGAAGCAAGCCGAAAGAGAGCTTTACTGCCTATAAAAATATGAAACGCTGCGATGCTCCCGCCGCTAAACGCTTTGGAGATAATTCACTTGATATGGGAACAGGTTTCGACTGTTTCAGCCCACTTGCCGCCACGGATAATCCCGAAATCAAAGGCGTTCAGCATACAAACAGATATATCCTGAAAAAGGTCATGGAAAAGTATGGCTTTTATAACTACGATAAGGAATGGTGGCACTATACACTGAAAAATGAACCTTTCAGCAATACCTATTTCAATTTCCCGTTGAAATAATCCCGTTATTTTCCGGTTTTTTTTATTGAATATATTATCCATCAAAATCAGCATCTTAGCGTTTTCAGAATAACGCTTAATGCGTTATTCTATTGATAAACAAGAATAAAATACTGTTGACGAACATCGGTGACGGGTCTATATTTTGCATATCAAATACAGACAGGAGGCTTGTTATGAAATTCAGTGCAAGAAACGTTCTTGAGGGAAAAGTTAAAGAGATAAAAGAAGGACCAGTTAACGTAGAGGTGGTTGTTGAACTTACAGGCGGTCAGGAGATAGTTTCTGTTATCACAAAGGCATCTTCCGACAACCTTGCACTTGCGAAAGGCAAAAAGGTGTACACCATTATGAAGGCGTCCTCCATCATAGTTGCAGTAGACTAATTCTGCCGCCGCTTATAGCACATCACATCCCTTCGTTGTTTGTAAAAAATCTTTCTTGTGTACTTCTGTGTACACGTCAAAAGATTTTTTACAAGCCGCCTTGGGCTGTTCGGCTCTAAGCAGCGCCTAATTTTGATGCACTGCATCTAAACAGTAAAAAAGAGACCTTCCATAAAAACACAAATAAAATCAGAAGGCACGGTTTCCCGTGCCTTCTGATTGTTGAAAAATACTAAAAAAGACTGGATTGCTTCGTCCTTTCAGTCCTCGCAAAGACGTAAGTTGCTGTCATTGCGAGGAAGCCATAGGCTTACGCGGCAATCTCATTGAGTTTTACAAGACTGTTATCAGTTTGAAAAAGGCACGGGAAACCGTGCCTTTTTATATTTTTCTGACCGACGGGTTGAATGCTTTTGTGTATACCAGAACCCTGTCTCCGGCGGACAAGTCGTGGGCTTCGGAGTGTGTTGCCACAACGTGCCCTACCTCAGCTCCGATGGAAAGGGTCAGTATATACAGGCAGTCCGCCTTTTCAACCTTTAAAACCCGTCCGGTGAATTTGAATTTACCGCTTATCGTGTTGTCGGTGAAGACTTCTTCCGGCGAGCCTACCTTGGTGATGACCCCGTCGTCCATCACATACACCTTATCTGTCAGCTTGAATACTTCACCCTTATCGTGACTGACAAGGATAGTGGTTACGCCAAGTTTGTCGTGTATAGTTTTAAGTTCGTTTTGAAGAGTATTGCGCATATCAGCATCCAGAGCCGCAAACGGTTCGTCGAGAAGCAGAATCTCAGGCTCCGCCGCAAGAGCTCTGGCAAGTGCCACCCTTTGACGCTGACCGCCTGAAAGTGTCGCAGGTTTTCTGTCTTTAAGCTCTGTCATGCCCACCATATCGATAAGCATATCCACGTTGGATTTGTTAACAGACGCATATTCAATGTTCCTGCGGACTGTCATATTGGGAAACAGAGCGTAATCCTGAAAAACGAAGCCGCATTTACGCTTGTTTACGGGAACGTTTATCCTGTTTTTTTTGTCATACCAGGTTTTGCCTGATATTTTTATAATGCCGTCGTCTGGGTCCGTAAGCCCCGCCAAAAGACGCATTACAGTGGTTTTACCCGCTCCGGATTTTCCGAACAGCGAGCAGAATCCTCCCTTTTCGATATCCACCTTAGCGTGCATATCGACCTCGCCGGAGGCGGTTTTTATACGTTTTACAACGTCAATTTCAATCATATTGTTTTTCCGCTTATCTTTCTGTTGACCATGTTGACTGTCAGTAGAACCATAAAGGCGAGAATGAAAAGCACGGCTGAATAGAAGTGCGCCGTGTGATAGTTCATAGCCTCCACCTGATCGTAAATGGCTATTGATGCCACGCGTGTCTGATCCGGAATGCTGCCGCCTATCATAAGGACAACTCCGAACTCGCCGACAGTGTGGGCGAAGCTGAGGACTATGCCTGTGATAAGCGATGGTTTGATATTAGGCAGAACAACACGGAAAAAGGTCTGGAACTTTGATTTGCCGAGGGTGTATGAAGCCTCTTTAAGAGATAAGGGCAGCGCCTCAAAACCTGCCTGAACAGGCTGCACCATAAAAGGCAGACTGTATATAACCGAGGCGAACACAAGACCTTCGAATGTGAAGACCAGCCTGATATTAAACTGCTCCAGGATGCTTCCCAGAGGACCATGGGGACCCATAAAGACCAGAAGGTAAAAACCAAGAACCGAAGGAGGCAGGACTATTGGGAGTCCTGTTATGGATTCAACTATGGATTTGCCTCTGAAATTTGCTGAAGACAACCAGTATGCAAAAGGAATGGCTGTGACAGCCAGAAGAACGGTTGTCACAGCCGCAAGTTCAAATGTAAGGATAAGCGGAGATAGAAGCTCACGCATCTAGTCTCTCCTGCCTATTGCTATTTCGTTTGCCTTTACGAGGGCGGTGACCTCTGTTCCAACCGCGAGTCCGAGCCTGTTCACGGATTTGGTCGTAATCACCGAAGTTATCCCCGTTCCGAAGTCTATGGAAAGGCTGGTGAAAATTTCACCTTTCTCCATTGATGTTATTCTGCCTGAAAACCTGTTGTTCAGACTGAGCTGCCCTATCTCGCCAGTGGCGATTATGACCTCCGTTTCTTTGAACAGGATGTTCAGCGAATTTCCCTCTTTCAGATAAGCGAGCTCGCCGGGGCTGTCGAGTATCACCGCGGTGACCTCTGAGCCGAAAGTTTCAAACTCGCAAAGGATAATCTGACCGGAGGTGCGGTAATGGAGAACCTTTGCCTCTAGTTGATTCATTTTGCGTAGCCGTACTTTTTCATGATCTCCGCGCCTTTGCCTTTCATCAGGTAATTCATGAATTTCTGAGATTCTTCAACATCGCCTGCTTTAAGGATGACACCGCCCTGTTCGATGGGGGAATAGAGTTTCCTGTCAACGTCGAACCATGCGCCGGCGTCTTTCACTTTGCCGCTTGCAAGGTGAGATTTGGCAGCAAACGCCGCGTCGGCAGCGCCTGTCTGGATGTATGTGTCCATAGTGGAGATGCTTTCGCCCTGAACAATTCTGTCAGAAACAGTGTCATACACTCCGGATTTTTTCATAGCTTCAACAGCAGCTCTGCCGTAGGGTGCTGTGTTGGGGTTTGCGATTGCAATTTTAGTGTATTTGGGGTCTTTGAGGTCAGATATGGTTTTGATGTCATATTTTTTAGACCAGAGAACAAGAAGACCTTCCGCGTACAAAACGGGTTTGTCTGTTGTGAGTCCTGCTTCATATGCTTTTTGGGCAAAGCTCATATCAGCGGCAAGGAAGATGTCAAATTTCGCGCCGTTGAGTATTTGTGCAACAAGTTTGCCGGATGCGCCGTAAACAGCTTTAACGTCGGTGCCGGTATCAGCTTTGTAGGCTTTGCCGACCTCTTCCAGAGCGAATTGAAGGTTAGCCGCTGCGGAGATGTTGAGTTCTTTTGCGAAGGCTGTTGTTGAAAGAGCCAGCGCAAGGGCGATGATCAGGAGCTTTTTCATAGTTTCACCTCATTATTAAAGCGGAAGCGGTTTTGAAAAGTGCAAATATCTCTCTTCCCGGTATCAGACCGAGCTTTTCGGAGCTTGCGGTTGTAATGCTGAGTTTCAGCACAGTCCCGTATGCAGTCTTCAAGATAACTTCCGTCATGTCCTTTTCAGGAGAGACCTTTTCTGTGGTTGTTTTAAGGATGTTTCTGGCGCTTGTTTGCAGTTTATCGCTATCCACCAGTATGATGTCTTTCGGGTTGACGAATATCGAAACTGTTTCACCCGGTTTAAGGTCCGGGTCGAGCATTGTTCCCGCGATGATGTCGCCGTTGTCCGTTTCAACAAGGGCATAAGTGTCCGCGATGGATTTTATAACGCCGCCCAGCTTGTTGGATTCCGTGAGAGTGCCGAGATACATCATGTGCAGCCGACTCAGGTGGTTGTAGGTTTTTATCAGTTCCAGCCCGGATTTGGTAAGGGTTGTTCCTCCGCCCCCTTTACCTCCGGTCTGCCTCTCCACCAGCGGTGTGCCGTATATCTCGTTCAGCAGGTTTATGCTGTCCCATGCCGCTTTATAGCTCATTTTGATGCTTTCGGCGGCTTTTTTAATGGAACCGGTGGACTGCACCAGTTCCAGCAGCTTTATCCTGCCGTGTCCTGCGATTCCGTTTCCGTTGATATCTATCCAGAGTTTACCGTCTATTTTCATAAGCGTTATGTAACACAGAACATAACGGATTTGCAAGAGAAAATGTCAAATGAAGGTCAGGCGTTTTAGTCTGATGAACGTTCGGTTATAAGAACGCGTATGAAAGCCGCAACAGGAAGGGCTATGATCATTCCGCCGATGCCGAATAGCGATCCGCCAGCCATCAAAGCGAAAATGACAGCTGTGGGATGCAGACCCAGAGAGCCGCCTATGATTTTCGGCGTTATAAAGTTGCCTTCAAGGAATTGAACGACGGAAAAACCGATGATTACCAGCAGAGGATGGAGCATGTCGCCGTACTGAAGAGCGGAAAGAATAACGGAAGTTGAAAAACCGACGATAAATCCGAGATAGGGTACTATACTGAGTATGCCGGAAACGGCTCCGACAATAACAGCAGGTTTCACACCAGCGATGAGCAGCACAAGCGTATAGAGCATACCGAGAATCAGAGCGACAATTATCTGTCCCCTGAAATATTTGGAAAGGATGCTGTCAAACTCGGTGTAATAGCCTTTAAAATCCATTTTAAATCTGTTGTTCAGAAATTCCAGCGCACGGGCAAGTATCTTGTCGAAATCTTTGAGAAAATAGAAAACGAGTATGGGTATCAGGGCAATGTTCAGAACCACGCCTGTCACTTTTGTGAACGATGACATTATGGAGGACATGCTTGAGAATATCTCGCGGATATAGTCTGTGCTTCGTGCTGCAAGGTGTTGTTTAACAGCTTCGACGTCCAGCTGAATGTTCAGGGTGGCGGCGGAGTGCTGTATGAATCCGAATGCAGAATCTATGTAGTTCTGGGAATTGTTGGCGAGGTATTGAAGTTCCGATGCGGCAACGGGTATCAGCCAAGCCAGAAAAAGAGCTATGAGCGCAGCGGCAAGAGCCATCATGACCAGAATTGTGAGATATCGCGGTATTCTGCGCGCCTCGAAAATATCGACAACCGGATCGAACATGTAAGCTATGAAGAACGAAACGGCAAAAACGGTGATGATGGTTTGCAGCCTGAACAACAGGATTATCACACCGACAGCGAGGGCGGCTATAAGCAGGTTTTTGTAGTTTATCTCAAGTTTGATGATGCTCATGAAGCATTATATAGCACAAAAAAATTAAGCCCGACAGAGAAACTGTCGGGCTAATTTTCTTTTAAACCTCGCGGATACCTATCTTGCGCAGGATGTCTTCCAGCAGACACCATTTTGTGAAAGCGGACTGAAGCAGGTTAAGCCCCACGAAAGCCGCCAGCGCCAGCCACCATTTATTGTCTGTGGCTACTGTCATTCCGACACTCAGCAGTATGAAAATGCCGGGTACAAGTCTTAAAATATCTTTAATGGACATGATGTTCCTCCGAAGTCAGATTGCCGCGTCGCTTGTGCTCCCCGCGAAGACGTCTCTGCGAGTAGTAGCACGACGAAGCAGTCTCATTAGTTTAATTCTTTATGTTTCTTATCCCAAAACCTCTTATGAAAAAAGTACATAAGAGGAATAATCAGCAGCGTCAGCACTGTAGAAACCACAGCGCCTGTGATAAGCGATACGCCGAGACCCGCGAATATCGGGTCGGGCAGCATGAACAGCGCGCCTGTAATGACTGCAACAGTGGTCAGCACCACGGGGCGCGTTCTTATGGCGCCTGATTCTATCACCGCCTCGCGCAGTGTTCTTCCGTTAGAAAGAGCGTGCTCTATGAAATCTATAAGGAGCACCGCGTTGCGCACCATGATACCTGCCAGGGCTATGAAGCCTATCATACTGGTGGCAGTAAAAAACTGCCCGAATATGAAGTGACCCGGTATGATACCCAGAAGGGAAAGCGGAATCGGCACCATCATGATGAGCGGCGTCACGAACGAGCGGAACCAGCCCACCAGCACAAAATACATCAGCACAAGAACCGCCGCAAACGCCAGTCCGAGGTCGCGGAATACTTCATAGGTAATCTGCCACTCGCCGTCCCATTTGACAGAAGGCAGGTCATATGAATCAGGCTGTCCTGTCCAGTATTGTTTAACGTCAAGCCCGTGCCATTTTATCTGCGACATCTTCTCTTTCATGTCAAGAATGGCATAGACGGGGCTTTCAACCTCGCCCGCAACGTCTGCAACGACGTAGGTGACTGGTTTCATATTTTTATGGTAGATAGCCTTGTCTTTCAGCTTCTGTTTAACTGTTACAAGTTCACCGAGGCTGACAGGCTGACCGCTCATGGAGATAAGGTTTATCTCCTGAAGGGTCTCTATCATATTCCGCCTGTCCTCAGGCAGTTTTATAACTATATCAACGGGTTCCCTGTCCTCTTCGGTGTGGAGTATACCCACTTTGGCGCCCTGAAGAGCCATGTAGAGAGTCTTTGATACCATTTCAGCAGAGATGCCCATAACAGCCGCCTTCTGTTTGTCAACCTGAAGGTCGTACTGCATCATATCATCTTCTTCGTAAGTATCTATGTCCACGACGCCTTTGGTAGACTTGAAGACGCCGAGCACCTGTTTTGCGATATCGGAACGGGTTTTCTCATCGGGTCCGTAAATTTCCGCCACAAGAGTTGAGAGAACGGGGGGACCGGGCGGAACCTCCGCAATCTTAATGTTCGCGTCGTATTTATTACCAATCTCCTGAACCGGTCCGCGCAGTTTTTTAGCCATATCATGGCTGTCCAGTTTCCTTTTGCTCTTGTCAGCGAAGTTAACCTGAATGTCTGCGACGTTGTGCCCGCGGCGCATGAAATAGTGGCGCACCAGACCGTTGAAGTTATACGGGGATGCTATGCCCGTATATATCTGATAGTCTTTTACCTCATCCACGGTGGCGAGGTATTTTCCAACCTCGGAAGCCACGAGGTTTGTCCGTTCAAGTGGCGTTCCTTCGGGCATGTCTATAACTATCTGCACTTCGTTCTTATTGTCAAACGGCAGCATCTTCATTACCACAAGGTTTGTCGGGATGAAGATGAAAGCGCCGAAAAAGAGCGAAAGCATCACTACCGCAAAGATTATTCTGTTGCGTGTGCTGTCTATCAGTGCAGAGAATGTCCTGTTGTATATTCTGTAAAGTTTTGTCGTCTTAACGTATGCAGCTTCATCCTCTATGGGTGCTTCCGTGCTCTTTGCCGCGTGTCCGGCTAGCAGTTTATATGCGAGCCATGGGGTTATGATAAGCGCCACGAACAGCGAGAATATCATAGCCAGCGAAGCCCCTATGGGCATTGGTTTCATATAGGGTCCCATAAGTCCGCGGACGAACGCCATGGGGAATATTGCCACGATAACCGTTACGGTTGCAAGTATGGTGGGGTTGCCCACCTCGCCGACAGCGTAAATCGCCTTTTGCAGCAGGTTCTTAGCACCAAGCCGGAAGTGCCGCTCCATGTTTTCGACGACAATGATTGCATCGTCCACCACCAGTCCCGCAACGAATATGAGGGCGAACAGAGTTACCCTGTTCAGGGTGTAGTCGAACATGAAATAGACGAAAAAGGTCAGTGCGAACGTCACCGGAAGTGCAACGAAAACCACAGCTCCCGCACGCCAGCCCATTGTTATGCTCATAACGAGGATAACGGCTATGATAGCGCCCACAAGGTGCTCGATGAGGGTCATGACCTTCACGAAGGCAGTATCGCCATAGTTTCTTGTAACCTCGACGTTGACGTCGGAGGGGATTATGTAGCCCTTCAGAGCATCCAGCTTATGCAGAACCGCGTCGGAGACCACAACCGAGTCGCTTCCCTGTCTCTTTGAGATGGAGAGCGTGACAGCGGGGTAGCGTTCCATATCTTTAGACGCTTTAAATCCCATCAGAAGAAAATGGTCGGGAATCTCAGGTCCGTCGGTTACGGCGGCAACGTCCTTCATATAAACAGCTTTTCCCTGTGAAACGCCCACAACCATGTTTCTGACTGCATCCGCGTCTTTATAAAATCCGCCTGCGCTGACATAGAGAACTTTGTTATTCTTGGTTATTTCCCCCGTGTTGAGGGACATATTGCTCATTTCAACGGCTTTGAAAAGTCTGAACAGATCAAGGTTATAGCTTTTCAGCTTTTCGATGTTCGGTTCGATGCGCACCATGCGCTTGTAACCGCCGATTATATCTGTTTTTGAGACGTTCTCCACTTCCTTGAGGTTCTTTTCGACCTCTGAAACTATGCGTCTCAACTGGTACGAATCGTATTTGTCCGACCAGAAGGTGAACGCAAGCTGCGGAACGTCGTCGATTGACTGCTTTTTGATGAGCGGAGGCTCCACGCCGTGGGGCATCCTGTCCATATTGTAATCTATTTTGTCTTTCAGCTTGGTTATGGACTTTTCCTCATCCTCGCCCACCTTGAAGCGGACGATAACCATGCCCATGTCGTTCATGCTGGTGCTGTAGACGTATTCGACTCCGGGTATCTCCCAGATTATGTCTTCCAGCGGTTCTGTAACAGATTTTTCAACGTCCTTTGCCGTCGCGCCCGGATAGGGGACAAGTATGTCCACCATGGGAACCACTATCTGCGGTTCCTCTTCCTTGGGTGTCATTATAATGGACACCATACCGATAAAAAGCGTCGCTATAACCAGCAGCGGAGTTATCTTCGACGTTATGAACGCCGAGGCTATCTTCGATGCGAGATTTTTCTTTTCGGGATATTCCATCACTGAGCCTCTAAGATGTCGCCGGATTTCAGTATTGCGGCGTTTTCGGAAACAACCTTTTCACCTGCGGAAAGACCGGAGAGTATCTCTGTGAACCCGCCGAAATCGCGTCCTGTCTTAACAACGCGCATATCCGCCTTGCCCTTGTCGTCAACGAACACCATGGTAAGCTGACCGCGTGTCACTATGGCGGAGGATGGAACGGCTATTACCTTTTCCTTTCCTGTGATGAAGCGCACCTTTGCGAACATCCCCTGAGCCATCTTTTCACAGCCGGAGAGTTTGACTTTAAAGTTGCCTGTGGCGGGATCGATATCGGGGCTTATCTCAAGAATGGTGCTGTCGAACTCGTCGCCGGATGAATCAATCGATACAACCGCTTTTGTGCCGAGCTTAACATCATCTATCATGTTCTGGCTGATATATGCCACAACCACGGGCACGTTGTTACCAATTTTAAGGACGGGGCTGCCTGGGTTTGCAAGGTTGCCCGCATCCATATCCTTTTCAAGTACGATTCCGTCGAAGGGTGCACGGAGCTGAGTGTATGAGAGGTATGTGTCAACCTCACTCTTCATGGCGCCCGCCTGACCGGATTTTATCTTCGCTTGCTGAACCTTTTCCGCAGAGAGATCAAGGTTTTCCTTGGCAACTTTATATTGGGATTCAACCTGATCGAACTCCTGTTTGGAAACGCTGCTGTTTCTTATGAGGTTCACATATCTGTTGTATGTTTTTTCCGCGAGGTCAAACTCGGACTGTGCCATTTTATAGCCGATGCTTGCCTGACGCAGAGCGTTCTGCGTCTCCATTTCGCCGGAAGCCGCAAACGCCATTTTCTGTTCAAGTTCGCCGCTTTTTATAACGGCAAGGAGCTGTCCCGACTTAACCTGCTGTCCGGGCGTGACAAGTATCTGCTCAACGTAGCCGGTCACTTTGGGAATGATGATCGCAGTCTTGTCGCTGGAGACGGTGGCGGTGAACACGCGGGTTGCGTCCACGTCCGATTCGGAAACGGAGTGGAGTTTCACTTTAACTGTTGCGGGTGTCTGGGCGGTTTCCGGTTTTTTGTCATTTCCGCCGCACGCCGTCAGAAGTGCAAGAATTGCTGCCGAGGCAATGAACTTACGAAGCATTTTAATCCTCTTAATTTTATTATATTCAAATATTATAATATTTAGTGCGTAGTTTTCAAGCTGTTTGTTTTAAAAATGGAAATGAGACTGCTTCGCCCTTGCAGTTATTGCAGTGCCGCAGCAGTCTCTTCAAATTTTAGTGTAAATCTCCGGCTGCCAGATGGAGTCCCGCTTTTTCAACTATCTCCTGATATTCAGAAATATAGAGTGAAAGCTCTGCCTGTTTCAGGTCAACTTCTCTGTCGAGCAGCTCAGTAACCTTTGAAAGACCTTCGTTAAACCTGTTTTCCGTAATGGCAAGCGCTGTTTGCGCCGCCTCAACACGTTTTTTTGATGCCTCTATCTGTTTAGATGCGGCTATAACGCCGTAATAAGAATTTTTTATCTCTGATTTTATTTCGAGTTTTTTGTCTGATATCTGGTGCATAAGGGATATCTGTCTGCTCTTTGTTTCGGCGATTTTATTATAGTCGCCGAACCCTTTGAACAGGTTCATATCCGCCTGAATCCCGTATGTTGTGCCGTCTCCGTTGTCTCCGAGGAACTTGTCGTCGTTGCGCTGATAGTCTGCAAAAAGGTAAACAGAGGGCAGAAGTGCCGCCTTTGCCTTTTTGGTTTCATATCCAGCAGCGTCCAGATATTTCTGCATAGCGGCGAGGTCCTGTCTGTTTTTCAGACCGGCGTCGGTATATTTTGAAATATCTTCTGAAAATTCCAGTTCAGGAGTAGACCACACGACCTTGATAGGTTCGTCGGTGTCAAGAAGCCTTTGCAGGCTGCTCATGGCAACCGCGTGCTGCTTTTCCGCCTCTTTGACCGCCTGTTCGTTCATCAGCAGGTAACTTTCGGATACCATCAGGTCGCTTTTCACTATGAGACCGTTGTTAAAAAAGTCCGCAGCGTTTCTGTAGTATCTTTTTGTGCGTTCGTATGAGTGGTTTGCGGTGTCCAGCGCCTTTTCAGCCAGAGCCAGCCCGTAAAACGCCATGTGCAGGTTATACAGTGTGAACTGCGTAGCCCGTTCCGTCTGCATACGGCTTGCCTGATAGGCTTTGTTCGCCTGTTTGATACCGTAGTATATCTGCCCCTGCATAAAAACAGGCTGCATAACCTGCACCTGAGTTGTGTAGGTTGTGACGGTGTCGGGGTTTGCCATCTGATTCATGAAATATGAATTGTCGAACCTGCCCTGCTTTGCTGTTGCGAATGCAGCTGTGCCGGGTTCGTTGGATTTCATGAGCGTCTGGTGCAGACTGATATTGGGAAGGTAGCTGCCCACAGCCTGATTTTTAACATATCCTGCCGCTTCTTCGTCCGCCTTATAATATTTTATGACGTTCGAATTTTTAAGCGCTGTCTCCTTTGCCTGGGCAAAAGTGAGTGCAGCCGCGTGTGCCTGTGCCGCGAAAAGCAGCGCAAGGCTTAGTGTGAACCCTCGCACGGGGAAACGCATCCTGTCTTCTCCATAAGTTCTTTAATCATAGCTTTGATGCCGTCGTCGGCGATGCTGTAGCAAATGCTGGTTCCGGACCTTTTGCCTTTGATCAGCCCTTTGTTCTTGAGTATTGCAAGGTGCTGACTTGTTGTTGCCTGAGGGATATCAAGCCCTTTGCAGATTTTGGTAACGTTGCACTCGTTGCTCATAAGACCGACCATCAGTTTGAGTCTGATAGGGTGACCTATTGCCTTGAGCTTTTCGGAGTACATTGCGAACCATTCTTCCATAATAAAAACCTCCAAAGAAAAATGAATATATGAATATTATGTATAAGACCTATATCTGTCAACCTTAAACTTACATTTAACAGATTCAAAACGTTATCTTTTTTCATTTCACCGCATTTGGTGAAAAAACCGTGAAGAATTGATGTGTTTGTATTAAATTCTGATTGATTAAATTAATGTGTCTGGCATATTACATAGATGGAAATAATCAGGGACATCTCCTCTTTTCAGTCGGACAGGAACATGGTTGTCAGTCTTGGCAACTTCGACGGCGTGCACGCAGGACACGCTCAGCTCATCCGTCGCACGGTCAGTCTTGCGAGGGAGAAGGGGCTTGAGAGCGCGCTTGTTACATTCGAGCCGCACCCGCTGAAATTTTTCGGCGCGGATATCAGCCTTATATCCACGCTGGATATGAAGATACGCGAATTTGAAAGGCTGGGAGCGGACAAGCTGTTTCTCATGAAATTCGACGAGCATCTGGCGGGTATAAATCCTGAGATATTTGTCAGCGAGTTTCTGGTTAAAAAGATGCGCGCGTCGTTCATCGTTGTGGGCTACGATTACCGCTTCGGGCGGGGCAGGGCTGGCTCATACGAATATCTTGTACATCTCAGCAGCAGGCTGGGGTTTACGGCGGTTCAGGTGCCCAAGGTCGTCGTCAACGGTGTAACTGCTTCCAGCACGAACATCCGCAAGGCGCTTCTTTCAGGGGATACAGATTCCGCCGCTTTGCTTCTGGGGCGCAATTTTACCATCGCCGGAACAGTGGTAAGGGGTGACGGTATCGCAACCGGCATAGGCTTTCCCACTGCGAATATTGAGCCTGTTAACGAGCTTATACCTATGAACGGCATATACGCGGCAAGGGTTCACGTTGACGGCAGAGAGTACGACGGAGCGCTGTATATAGGCGAGCGCCCGACAGTGGGCTCCGGACTGAAAAAACGGGTGGAGGTTAACCTCTTCGGTTTTTCGGGGAACCTTTACGGAAAATATATTGAAGCGGAAGTGGTTCACTTCATGCGGAGCGACAGAAAATTCGGGTCGGTGGATGAGCTGAAAGCTCAGATAATGACCGACTGCGACAACATAAAGGTGTTTTTTGAAGGACAAAAATAAGAAAATTTCATTCATCAGCCTCGGCTGTTCAAAAAATCAGGTGGATCTTGAATATCTCATGGGTGCCATCAAAGACGACGGATACGAGATAACCCACGTTCCGGAGGATTCCGACGCGATAGTGGTCAATACCTGCGGATTTATCGAACCAGCCGTTGCGGAAGCCATCGACAACATACTGGAAATGAGTAACCGGAAACGGAAAGATGCAAAACTCATAGTCACGGGATGCATGAGCGAGCGCTATAAGCTGGAACTGCTCAACGAGATGCCTGAGATAGATTTTTTCACCGGAGTCGGTGAACTCGATAAGGTTATCGGCTTCCTGAACGGAACCGGCGAACGACCGAAAAACTACGGAACTTCCCGCCTGATAGCCAATACGCCCTATTTCGCATATCTCAAGATATCCGAAGGGTGCAACAACAAATGCTCATACTGCGCCATACCCGGTATCCGGGGACAGCTTAAAAGCCGACCTGCGGAGGATATTCTTGCGGAAGCTGAAAACCTTATCAGACAAGGCATAAAAGAAATAATAATTATTTCGCAGGATAACACTAAATACGGAACCGACCTTTACGGACGGAAAGAGATTGTGCCGCTGCTGAAAAAAATTGAGAACATAGAGGGTGATTTTACTGTCAGAGTGATGTACATGAACCCCGATGGTGTGGACGACGAACTTATCGACACGATCTGTTCATCAGATAAGATACTCAGTTATTTTGATATTCCGGTTCAGCACTATAGTTCGAAGATGCTTAAAGCCATGAAACGGAAATCCGATCCTGAAATGATAGACAGGGTTTTCACCGCCATACGGAAAAAAGATCCTGATAGTTTTCTGCGCACCACGATGATAGTGGGTTTCCCCGGCGAAACGGAAGCTGATTTTGAAGAGCTCATCGCTTTTCTTAAAAAACATAAACCGGATTTTGCAGGATTTTTTCCTTATTACAGGGAAAAAGGGACCTCTGCTTATAACCTCGGAATGCCTGTGGGCAAGCGCGAAGTGAACAGACGCATTAAGGTTCTGCAAAAACTCCAGAAGGAGAACACCAATACCCGCTTGAAATCCATGAGAAAAGACGACATAATCGCCTACGTCGAGGGCGAAAGCGAGGAATCGGAGTTCATTTTACAGGGAAGAGCCGATTTTCAGGCTCCTGAAATCGACGGGCGCACCTATATAATAGGCGGACTCGCCGACAGAGGTTTCGGACCCTACAGATGCAGAATAAAAAAAATCGTTTACCCCGATATTTACTGCGAAATAACAGACAACACATGGTGATATGATGAAAAAACTTCTCGTTTTCATGCTGGCTGCCGCTGCACTCTTTTCGTGCACGAAACCGCAACCCCACCTTACTGCTGACGAAAGTATGCAGAAGGGACTTAACTATTTCCAGAAAAAGAACTATGACGATGCCATTACTATGTTCGAAAACTCGATTATGGAGGCTGAATCTCCGGATATGGCTGCCAAAGCACAGCTTTTTCTTGCGGATTCATACTTTTTGAGCAAGAGATACCCTGAAGCTATACCCGCTTATCAGCAATATCTTGATGTTTACGGTTCGTCCGAAGACGCGAACACTGCATTGCTCAGACTCGGGCTTTCGCATTATGCTCTTATAGATAAGGTGGACAGGGATATGTCCGCAGCAGAAGGTGCGCTCAAGAGCTTTTCGACCCTGCGTGAGAAAGATCCAGGCTTTTCGAAAGAATACAAACTCACGGAAAAGATAGTTGAACTGCGCAACATGCTTGCCGATCGCGAACTTTATGTGGCGAAATTCTACATCCGCATCAAGGAACCGCAATCGGGCGTTAAAAGACTCGACTATATCATCGAAAGATATAAAGACACCAACGCATATGAAGACGCACTCTACGAGTACGGACTCTATTATGCGGCTCAGGAAGGCAAAGAGAACGATGCCCTCAGATATTTCAACCAGCTCATGAAAGAGAAGCCCGACACAAAATATGCAAAGGACATTGCGAAACAGCTTGTGGCGCTCCTCGACAGGGTTCAGAAGAGACTGGATAAAAAAGGAGCTTAACAGAAGATGCTGGACATTAAATATATAATCGCAAATCAGGACATCGCGCGGAAAAAGACCGCAGACAGAGGCGCACAGTTTGACTTCGAAGGGCTTATGGCTCTGGACACTGAGCGCAAAAAACTTCAGGCGAAAAACGACGATCTGAAAAGCGAACGCAACACAGTCAGCAAAGAGATAGGCAAAATCCGCAAAGAGGGTGGCGATATCTCCGGAATTCAGGAGAAAATGCGCCTTGCGGGTGATGAGATAGATGCCAACGACAAGACTCTTGCGGAGATTCAGGCGAAGATGGAGGATATGCTCCTCAACCTGCCGAACCTCGTTAAAGACGAAGTGCCCGTTGGCAAAGACGAAACAGAGAACGTCGTCAGCAAGACGTGGGGCGAACCCAAACAATTCTCATTCGAACCCAAAGCACACTGGGACATAGCAGAGAACCTGAAAATTCTCGATTTCGAACGCGGAACAAAAATAGCAAAATCAAGATTTACCGCATACATGGGCATGGGCGCGAAACTGGAAAGAGCACTCATAAACTTCATGCTGGATACCCACGCACAGCGCGGATATAAGGAGGTGCTTGCACCCTACCTTGTGAATGCCGACGCCATGCGCGGAACAGGACAGCTCCCCAAGTTTGAAGAGGAACTCTTCAAATGCGAGCGTGACGGACTGTACCTTATCCCCACGGCAGAGGTTTCCGTTACAAACCTTTACAGCGGCGAGATAATCTCCGAAACGGAACTGCCCATCCGCCACTGCTCATATTCCGCATGTTTCCGCAGGGAAGCCGGTTCACACGGGAAGGACGTGCGCGGACTCATCCGTCAGCACCAGTTCAACAAAGTTGAGCTTGTTAAGATAACGGCTCCCGAAGATTCAGAAGCAGAACTCGCGGAACTCCTTGACTCCGCTGAAAATATACTGCGCACACTGGGACTGCCCTACAGAGTTATGACACTCTGCTCAGGCGATATAGGTTTTTCATCTGCAAAAACTTTCGACATCGAAGTGTGGCTGCCGTCTGCGAATACCTACAGGGAGATTTCCTCCTGTTCAACATTCACAGACTATCAGGCGCGCCGCGCTTCAATACGCCTTCGCAGGAAGGACGGCAAAAAAGTTGAGTTTGCCCATACGCTGAACGGTTCAGGGCTTGCGATAGGCAGAACGCTCGTTGCCGTGCTTGAAAACTATCAGAATGAGGACGGTTCAGTGACTGTTCCCCAAGCGCTCAGACCCTATCTCGGCGGTCTGGAAGTGATAACCGCATGACTACACTTTACATAGCAGGAACAAGCATCAGCGGCGAATACGGCGGTTCACCGGCGTATCTTTTCGAAGTAGTGGAAAAATGCTCCCTCATCGTTGGTGAGGACAAGCGCAATCTGGGCAGAATGCTTGCAGCGTCCGGCTTTCGTGACAAGGAGCAGATGCTGCTGAACGAACATTCCCTCGACCGAGATAAGGAATTTCTGCTGGATATCTGCAAAGGGCACGAAAACGTGCTTATCATGAGCGATTCAGGCACTCCATGTGTTGCAGACCCCGGATATGATTTTGTGAATATGGCATGGAACGCGGGATTTAACGTTATCTCAGTCCCCGGACCTTCATCAATAACTGCGGCTCTGTCCGTTTCGGGATACTTTTCCGAGAGATTCCATTTCATGGGCTTCCCGCCGAAAGAGGGCGTTCTGAGAAAGAAATTCATGGACAGGGTTATGAACAGCAGGGACACTGTCGTGCTGTTCGAAAGACCATACCATGCAAACCAGCTTATCGAAGAGGTCGTTTTTATCGAGCGCCCCATGAGCATGTCGTTTAATCTGGGTATGGCTGACGAGAAGACATATCGCGGAACCGCGAAAGAGATAGCGGCGGCGATACCGGAGAAGCTCAAGAAACCGTTTGTACTGGTGATAGCTGGAAGTTTCCGCTCATAACGCATCGCATTTCTGCGTTCTACTCGAAAAAATATTGCTCATGTACCCTGGTTTGTACACTGCGCATATTTTTTTCGTACGCCTTGAACTGCCCGGTTCTGAACGGAAAGTTTAGATTAAGATTGTTGCTTACATTAAAATATATGTCTCTGCGAACCCCATAGGGTTGAAGCAGTCTCTCTTTTCTCTATACGACATCACTTACGAATGATTAATAAAAAGGCGACCCGAAGGTCGCCTTATTCTTTGCCTTATCAGCAATAGCTCTCTTCAAGAATGGCAGCGGAATGTTTTCTTCTTTCAATCCTGCTTTCGGGCAGCGACTGTTTGAAAACACTGCATCCTCTCTCCTGATACTGAACGTTTCCGCCGGAAATGTTCAGCTCTGAACCTTCGATGATGAAAGAAGCGACTTTGATTCTCGCTTTTTCAACCAGTCTGGAGAACGTGGGGCGTGAAATGTTCATAAGAACCGCCGCGTCCTCGTGTGAAAGTCCCTGATAGTCCGCAAGGCGTATTGCCTCGAACTCGTCCAGTGTAAGGTTTACCGCTTTAAGTTTCCTTGCGGCGATACCTCTGGGTTTAAAACTTGCGATCTCTGGTTTTGCGCCTATAACTCTAGGCTTGGATGGTCTGGGCATTTTTCTCCTCCGTTTGTAAATAAAATGTCGCAGAATTCGTGTATTATGGACATAAGTTAGCACATGTCCTGAAAATTGCCATAGTTAAATGGTGAAAAGTACACTAGGTATTGAAATCCGAATATGCAAATAAGGTTGGGTTTAGCTCTATTTCCCGCTTTAACGCAGGTTCAAAATATTTACGATCCGTACAGCTGCCATAGCCGCTCCGAATCCATTGTCTATGTTTACTACTGTAAGCCCTGCGGCGCAACTTGTCAACATCGCAAATAGGGCGGTAAAACCATTTAATGCGGTTCCATAGCCTGCGGAAGTGGGTACCGCTATCACAGGCTGGGCGAACATTCCGCCTGTAATGGACGGCAGAGCGCCTTCCATGCCCGCTATGACGATTATAACATCCGCTCGCGATATGTCTTCTTTGTGGCTCAAAAATCTGTGGATACCCGCAACGCCGATGTCCGCATAGAGTTTTGCACCTACTCCGCAAAACTCAAGAATCTCTTTCGCCTCTTTTGCCACATAAAGGTCGCTTGTTCCGGCGGTGATTACTGCTACACTACCCTTTTTTTGCTCAATAGGGTTTACTATTCGCTTCACGATGCCGGCTTCCGGAACAAAAGTGAAGTCCGCACAGAGGTTTCTGAGCCCGTTTATTTTGTCTTCAGACAGACCCGTACAGATAAAGTTCATCTGTTTTTCCGCATAAATCTTTGATATAGCGGCAATCTGCTCTGGAGTTTTTCCCCTTCCGTAGACAACCTCTTCAAAGCCGATGCGGTTTTTTCTGTCAGTATCTATTTTTGCATCGCTGCCGTTTGTGAAACCCTGAATGGTCTCAAGCGCCTGATCGGCGTTGATTGTTCCTTCCGAAACCAGTTTAAGTACGGATAAAAGATCATTGTTCATTTTTAGGCAGACCTTTGAAGCCTTTCAGTACGATGTACATTTCAAACGAGCCTTTGCGGGTGGCTTCGGGGCGTATGTGTTTGCAGAAATCGAAATGAACTTTCATCTCTTTCACCAGCGCATCCCTGTCTTCACCCTCGAAAACCTTGCATACGAAGTTTCCGCCTGGTTTAAGAACAGAGCAGGCGAAATGGAAAATCTTGCGCACAAGCTCGACTGAATTTACATGGTCGAGAAGTTTTGAGCCGGAGGTGTTCGGTGCTGCGTCAGACATCACGGCATCGTAGCCTGAACAGGCGGCAAGAACATCGTCAACCGTCTCCTGCGTCGTTATATCTCCGAGGATAAAGGTGAAGCGCTCCATTTCCATTTCACCGGTTTCGAGCAGATCGACACCTACAACACGGGTTTTTGACATTTGAAGCGCAACCTGACTCCAGCCGCCGGGTGCGCAGCCCACGTCCAGAATATTGTGACCGTTGCGGTATATCTCGTATTTCTTGTTCAGCTCAATAAGTTTATAGGCAGCGCGGCTGCGGTATCCTTCGCGCTTCGCCTTCTTGTAAAATGCATCCTGTCTGTTATACATCGTTAATCCATTGGTGTTACTTCGTAATCGTGTATGTGGAAGGTGTCGTTGGGGGTAACTTCCACCTCTATGCTCATCATAAGCTCAATCTCGTCCAGCGAACCCTTTTCCTCGTCAAGAAGAAGATCCACAACATCCGGATGTGCTTCAATATATACTTTTTTGTCACGGACAAAAGGAGCAATTCTCCGGACTTCACGCAGAATGTCATAGCAGACGGTGAGCTTGCTCTTCACAATTCCGCGTCCTTCGCAATAGGGACAGGGTTCACTGAGTGAACGGGTGAGGCTCTCCTGAACGCGTTTTCTGGTTATTTCCACAAGCCCCAGCGGGCTTATGTTTACAACGCTGGCTTTTGCACGGTCATTTTTCAGTTCCAGATCCATGGTTTTAAGAACCTTCTGACGGTTCTCTTCTTTTGCCATGTCTATGAAATCGACAATGATTATGCCGCCTATGTTGCGCAGTCTCAGCTGCCAGGCTATCTCTTTTGAAGCCTCAAGGTTGGTTTTGAGTATAGTATCCTCGAAATTGCGCTTGCCCACGAACTTTCCGGTATTGACATCTATAACCGTGAGCGCTTCCGCCTGATCGATTACGATGTAGCCGCCGGACTTCAGCCATACTTTTTTGTCGAGAATACGCCCTATCTCTATTTCGATGTTGTAATAGTCAAAAATCGGTATGTCGTTTGTGTAAAGGACGACTTCGATGTTCATGTCGGGCATGTATTCCCGCAGAAACGATTTTATCTTGAGGTAGTCCGCCTTGTTGTCGATGATAATGCGGCTTACGTCCGCCGTTGCAGTATCGCGGAGGATGCGGAAGATAAGCCCGTGATCCTCGTAAATCATACATGGTGCCTTGGACGCCGCCATGTTATCCATTATCTTTGACCAGAGACGTTCAAGATAGTCAAGGTCGGCGATTATTTCCTCGCGGTCGTGTCCGGCGGACACTGTTCGGGCGATAAGCCCCATACCTTCCTTCTTTATCTCTTTAAGGATGAGGCGCAGACGTTCCCGTTCCTCCTCCTCTTCAATTTTGCGCGATACCCCGACGTGCTCATAGCCTGGCATAAGAACTATGTAGCGTCCGGGAACTGTGAGGTGAGTCGTCAGACGAGCGCCTTTCTGTCCGATGGATTCTTTCGCCACCTGAACGACAATCTCCTGACCTTCTTTCAGAAGCTGTTCGATGGGCGGTATTTCCTTTGGTTCTGGCGTAGGTGCGTCAACCTCCGCCTCGTCCTGCATTCCGTCCATAGCCTCCAGAAAGCTCACCCTTTCCCCGTTTTCGACGTACACGTCCGCGGCGGGGAGGAAAGCCGCTTTTGAAAGCCCTATATCGACGAACGCCGACTGGATGCCGGGCAGAACCTTTATGACCCTGCCTTTGTATATGTTGCCCGCAACGTTTTTGCTGTGGGCGCGCTCAATGAGTATTTCGGCAGGGTTTCCGTTTTCCAGAACCGCCACCCGCGCTTCGTTGAGCGTGGAGTTTACTATTATTTCCTTGGACATTTATTTTATTTCCGTTGCTATTCATGGATTTCGGTGCGCTGTTCCATAGCTTTGAACAGCGTCAGCTCGTCCGTGTATTCAAGGTTTGTGCCGATGGGCACGCCGCTTGCGATCTTGGTTACTCGGACATGTTTGTTTTTCAGAATCTTTGAAAGGTAGATAGCCGTTGTTTCACCCTCAATGTCCGGGTTGGTGGCTATTATGACCTCGGTGACATCCTCTTGCGCAATGCGTTCGATAAGCCTGTCGATGGTCAGGTCTTGCGGACCGATACCGTCCAGAGGTGATATGCGACCGCCGAGAACATGGTAGCGACCGCGGAAAAAGCCTGTGTTTTCAAGGACAAAAATATCCTTAGCCTCTTCAACAACACAGAGCTGACCGTTTTTGCGATAGCTGTCCTGACAGATATGGCATATCTGTTCTTCGGAGAGGTTGCCGCATATCTTACAGAATACGGTTTTCTCCTTTAGTTCAATCATGCTCTCTGCAAGGTTTTTAACGAGGTTAGCATCGGATTTCAGAAGATGAAGGGCAAGACGCACCGCAGTCTTTCTGCCGATGCCGGGCAGCCTCGAAAGCTCGCCGACACAGCGCTCAAAGATTCTGTTTTTCATGGTTTACCGGATGCTTAGAACATTCCTGGGAAGTTGATTCCAAGGTTTCCTGTTACAGCGGACATCTTCTGCTGAACCACTTCCTGAGATTTTTTCAGACCCTCGTTAACAGCGGCAAGGATAAGGTCCTGCAGCATCTCAACATCTTCGGGGTCAACCACGTCTTTTTCGATGGTGATTCCGACGATCTCCTGTTTTCCGTTTACCTTAACAGTGATCATCCCGCCGCCAGCCGTTGCCTCAACAACTTCCAGTGCCGCTTCCGCCTGAGCTTCTTCCATCTTTTTCTGCATCTTTTGCGCTTGTTTCATCATCTGCTGAATGTTCATATATATTCTCCATAAAATTATAGACTGAGTAATTTGGTGCATTAAGGTTTAAGAACTTATCATTATGATGTATTCTTTGCTTATGTCAATATGGAATGTAAATATTGACAGTATAACCCGCCTGATACTATTATGCACATGTGAATGATCGCTCACATATTTTGAGATTTGATCGCTTCGTCACGTTGTTCCCCGCGAAAACATGCACTTGTCTCTGCGGGGAGGCTTGCCGACGCGGCAGTCGCATCCGGGGTTAATTTAATGACTGACGATATATTTCAACTGGCGGAACCCGTGGAGGATATGCTCCCTAATATGAAGGACAGGATGCCTCCGGAGTCCGTCACGCTGAACATGTCCGACGTTTTTAAAATATTAAGCGACCATACGCGGGTAAAGATACTCTATGCGCTTACTCTTTCAGAGCTGTGCGTGGCTGATATCGCGGAGCTCGCCGGTGTTTCCCAGTCCGCCGTTTCGCATCAGCTAAGGATACTTCGCAACTCAAAACTGGTGACATGGAAAAAATCAGGCAAACAGGTTTTTTATGCTCTTCAAAGCGAAGGTGTCAGGATCCTGATAAAAAAATCTATGGAACATTCCGCCGGATAGTGTATATTTGCTTTTAAAGTCCTGCTGTTACGGGCTTTCAGGTCGATTTAAAAAACTTTAATTTTTTTTCAACAAAACTCTTGACATCCATATCTTTAAAAGATAATATTCACCTCCGTTTCACGGTAAGCTGGTGTAGCTCAATCGGTAGAGCAACTGACTTGTAATCAGTAGGTTGAGGGTTCAATTCCTTTCACCAGCTTTTATGTTTTACGGACTCTGTGTGCAGCTCCTTGCTGCCACGTGAGGGGAGATACCCAAGCGGCCAAAGGGGGCAGACTGTAAATCTGTTGTCGAACGACTTCGAAGGTTCGAATCCTTCTCTCCCCACTTTTTGACGAAAAAACGCGGGTGTAGCTCAGTTGGCTAGAGCATCAGCCTTCCAAGCTGAGGGTCGCGGGTTCGAATCCCGTTGCCCGCTTTTTTTTTCTCAGAAAAAGCTGTATAAAAGACGGACGATACCGTTACGTCTGTTTTTTTTTATATGCCCACGTGGCTCAGGTGGCTAGAGCACGTCCTTGGTAAGGACGAGATCACCGGTTCGAGTCCGGTCGTGGGCTTTATCTTCTTTTCAGGAGGACAGATTACAATGGCTAAATCCAAATTCGAAAGAACGAAACCGCACGTTAACGTCGGCACCATCGGACACGTTGACCACGGTAAGACATCACTGACAGCAGCAATCACGAACATCCTTTCTAAAAAAGGATACGCACAGTTCGTAGACTACGGTAACATCGACAAAGCTCCCGAAGAGAGAGAGCGCGGTATTACCATTGCAACAGCTCACGTAGAGTATGAGTCAGACAAGCGTCACTACGCACACGTTGACTGCCCCGGTCACGCGGACTACGTTAAGAACATGATCACCGGTGCTGCACAGATGGACGGAGCAATCCTTGTTGTGTCCGCAGCAGACGGTCCCATGCCCCAGACCCGTGAGCACATCCTGCTCGCCCGTCAGGTAGGCGTACCTTATATCGTAGTATTCATGAACAAAATCG
>DKFP01000011.1 GCA_002452405.1 Deferribacteraceae bacterium UBA6793
CTTCTAATCCGTAGGTTTGAGGTTCAAGTCCTCATGGGTGCGCTTTCTTATATGGTGGCTGTAGCTCAGTCGGTAGAGTACAGGATTGTGATTCCTGTTGTCGCGGGTTCGATCCCCGTCAGCCACCTTTGTTATATACTGGTCTGGGCGAGTGTGGCGGAATTGGTAGACGCGCTAGACTTAGGATCTAGTGTCCTAGGCGTGGGGGTTCGAGTCCCTTCACTCGCATATCATACCTTCCGCGGGTGTAGCTCAACTGGTGGAGCACGACCTTCCCAAGGTTGAGGTTGCCGGTTCGAGCCCGGTCACCCGCTTAAAAATCCAAATTAGTCAATTATATTCTTTGATATATTCCAAGGAGAAAACAATGAAAGTTACTGTCGCGGACAAAGAAAAGTCACAGAAAGAACTCAGTGTGGAGATTCCTGCACAGGTTTTTAAAGATACCTTTGAAAAAGAATTCAATAAAGTTGCAAAAACCGTAAAAGTTGCCGGCTTCCGCGAAGGAAAGGCTCCCAAAGACGTTGTTATGAAAGAAAAAGGACATGCAATCCGCGTTTATGCCCTTGAGCACGTTATAAACGAAGGCGTTAAAAACGCCATTGAAGAGAACGGCATCAGAGCCATGGGACAGCCCGAAGTTAAAGACGTTAAGTTTGAAGACGACGATTCTCCCATCACTTTCAAAGTGTTCGTTGACGTTTTCCCCGTGTTTGACGTTGTAAGCTACACAGGATTTGAGTTTACAAAAGAAATAAACAGCGTTGAAAAAGAGGACATAGACACAGTTGTTGAAAACCTGCTGAAACGCCAGGCGCAGTTTGAAACTGCTGAAGGCGGCGAAGTGGTAAATGGCAACATGGCCGTTATAGATTTTGAAGGCAAGCTGAACGGCGAGGTTATCCCCTCTGCCTGTGCGAAATCATACTCACTTGAAATCGGCTCGAACACCTTCATTCCCGGTTTTGAAGAGCAGATACTCGGTATGAAGGTCGGCGACGTTAAAGACATTACAGTTACTTTCCCCGCTGAATATCATGAAAAATCCCTTGCAGGTCAGCCCGTTGTTTTCACAATCACCCTGCATGAAATAAAACAGAAAAAAGCTCCCGTGCTCGACGACGCTTTCGCAAAGAGCATCGGTGAGAAATATGAGACAGCAGAAGCACTTCTGAAAGCTATCGAGGAAGACCTCAAGGCAGAAGCGGCAGACCTTTCAAAAGACAATCTTTACAACACAATGCTCGATAAAATAATTTCCGAGAACCCTTTCGAGATTCCGGCTGTCATGATTGTAGAACAGGCGGAAAAACTTGCTGAACAGACGCTTCGTCAATACAGCATGTACGGCATGAACCCTGAGCAGTTCGGACTTAACAAGAAAAAACTTGCCGAACAGCACATGGAAGCTGCTGAAAAACAGATAAAAAGCGCTCTCGTTATCAACAAAATTTCCGAAAAGAACGATATCAACCCCACTGATGAGGATGTTGACAAGGCAATCGCGGAATACGCGGAAAAATTTGAGAGATCTGTTGATGAGTTCAAAAAAGAGCTTGAGCAGTACGGCGGCATAGCTTCTTTCAGAAATACTGTTTTCACCAACATGGTCTACGACTATCTTACAGCTAATAACAAAATCGCCGAAAAAGTTATCAGCAAGGCGGAAAGAGACGCTAAAATAGAAGAAGCGTCAAAGGCTGCCAAGGAAGCGTAATATGAGCTATTATATCCCTTATGTCATTGAGCAGACAGGAAGAGGAGAAAGGTCTTATGACATTTACTCCCGTTTGCTGAAAGACAGGATAATTTTTCTGGGCTCACAGGTGGAGAGCGGTGTCGCAAACTCCATCATAGCCCAGATGCTGTTTCTTGAAGCGGAAGATCCTGACAAGGATATCTTCCTTTACATCAACAGCCCCGGCGGTGTCGTTACTGACGGACTCGCCATACTTGATACAATGAGCTACATCAAACCCGACGTATCCACAATCTGCATTGGACAGGCTTCCAGCATGGGCGCCGTTCTCCTTGCGGCAGGTGCAAAGGGTAAAAGATTTGCTCTCCCCCATGCACGCATCATGATACACCAGGTTCTCGGCGGTGCGCAGGGGCAGGCGACAGACATAGAAATTCACGCGAAAGAAATTCTCCGCGTGAAAGAGGTCTTAAACGGAATTCTTGCTTCTGCATCAGGTAAAACCGTTGAGCAGATTACAAAAGATTCCGACAGAGACAACTTCATGTCGGCTGCGGAGGCTAAAGAGTACGGTCTTATAGACGATGTATTCACCAGAAGGGGTTGAAATATTTACACTTATGCATATGTTGGTGTAGATAGTCAATCCGGCGCGGACAACTGCCCACAAAACAACTGAAGCTCTTGCGGCTGACCGCAAGGTTCAGGATGTGCCGCTTTTAGGATATTTTATACGATTTCCCGTATTTAATAGGATAAAAGTGAGCGTGCGCGGGCTTTGCCTGTGCTATGCGATGACCGAAAACGGCAGGACGCCTGTTTTCGGTATATCTATAAAGAGGTGTGTTCATGGCGAAATCAAAAAAAGAAACACTCTCCTGTTCATTCTGCGGAAAAACTCAGGACGAAGTAAAAAAACTGATTGCAGGTCCCAACGTATTCATCTGCAACGAATGCATAGAACTTTGCAACGAAATCCTTAAAGAAGACCTTGAAGACGGCATCAAAGAGGATACCGCTCTTAAACTTCTCACTCCTGCGGAGATTAAAGAAAAGCTGGACGAGTATGTTATCGGTCAGCAGGAAGCCAAAAAAGTGCTGAGCGTTGCCGTGCACAACCACTACAAAAGAGTTCTTCACGGCAAAAAGAGCGAAGTTGAGCTTGAAAAGAGCAACATACTCCTTCTGGGACCCACCGGAACGGGCAAAACCCTTCTGGCAAGGACTCTGGCAAGAGTGCTTAACGTGCCCTTTGCCATTGCCGACGCGACTACTCTTACTGAAGCGGGATACGTTGGTGAGGATGTTGAGAACGTTGTGCTCAAACTCCTTCAGAACGCCGATTACGACGTTAACAGAGCACAGAACGGCATAATTTTCATTGATGAAATAGATAAAATTGCCAAGAAGACAGATAGCCCAAGCATCACAAGAGATGTCAGCGGCGAAGGTGTTCAGCAGGCGCTGCTTAAAATAATCGAAGGTACCATAGCAAACGTTCCGCCGCAGGGCGGACGCAAGCACCCTCAGCAGGACTATATCCAGGTTGATACCTCGAATATTCTGTTCATAGTGGGCGGCGCATTCGAGTTTCTTGACAGCGTTATCAAAAAACGTATCGGTGAGAAATCACTCGGATTTACGACTAAATCCGTAGGCACAAAAGACTACACAAGGTTTGAACTGCTCAAGCAGCTCCGTCCCGACGATCTTGTCAAATTCGGTCTTATACCCGAATTTGTGGGCAGGCTTCCCATCGCCGCTGCTCTTGAGGATCTGGACGAAGAGGCTCTGGTTCGTATACTTCAGGAACCCAAAAACGCACTCATTAAGCAGTACATCCAGATGTTCTCTTTTGACGACGTTAAACTGACCTTCACAAACTCCGCGCTGAAAGCGGTTGCTAAAAAAGCTCTGAACAGAAAGACAGGCGCACGTGGTCTGCGTTCCATACTCGAAGAGTCCATGATGGAAATTATGTATACGGTACCCTCCGACAGCGAAATTGTGGAGTGTATCATCAATGAGGATGTGATAAACGAGAGCGCAAAGCCCATCCTGATGTATGAGAATAAAAAAGAGACCGCTTAACATATCCTGCAAGTAACCCTTGCCCTTTTTGTAAAAATCAACTTATTATACATAAAAGCAATACTCCCAAACGGGAGTATTGCTTTGTTTATGCCGAAATTTACAACGATTTGAGATCGCTTCGTCACGTTGTTCCTCGCGAAGACTAAAGAAACCTGTCTCTGCGAGGAAGCTGTAAGCTGACGCGGCAGTCCGATTTAAATTTACAGGTGATCAATGGAGAGAATAGAGCAATATCCTCTTATCCCACTCAGGGATATGGTGGTTTTCCCTTATATGATAACTCCGGTGTTCGTCGGACGCGACAAGTCTGTGAATGCCGTCGAACTGGCTGAAAAGACCCGCGGTCACGTTTTTTTCGTTCTGCAGAAGGACGAAGAGGTGAACGACCCGTCTTTCGAAGATTTGTACACCACAGGTGTTTCGGCTAAGATACTACAGGTGCTCAAACTGCCCGACGGTACCGTAAAGCTCCTTATGGAGGGCGTGCAGCGGGGACGTATTCTGTCCATAGCGGACGAGGGCGATTGTCTGTTCGCAAATGTCAGCGTGGTTCCCGACGGCGAGATCGACAGCACGGAAGAACCCGTGCTTTTCAAGATGCTTGCGGAAAGTTTCCGCAGCTATGCAGAGTTTTCTAAGAAGATAAACGAGAACATCCTTAATACCGTAACTGAAATTGACGACATTAACAGGCTGGCGTATTCCGTTGCGTCCTATATGCCTGTCAAAAATACAGAACAGCAGACCATCCTTGAGATAGACAACGCTCAGGAGCGTGTTGAAAAGGTCGTTGAGCTGGTCCAGACATACATTGAACTCGTTAAGATGGACAACCGGATCAGGCAGAAGGTGAAAAACCAGATGTCCAAAGCTCAGAAAGAATATTATCTGGGCGAGCAGGTTAAGGCTATCAACGAGGAGCTGGGTAAGGACGATGATTTTAAGGCGGACATAGACGAGCTTGAAGAGAAGATAAACACTGCAAAACTCAGCGACACAGTTAAAGAGAAGACAAAGAAAGAGTTTAAGAAGCTGAAACTTATGTCTCCCATGAGTGCGGAGGCAACAGTTGTAAGGAACTATCTGGACTGGATACTCTCTATGCCGTGGGGTAACTATACAGAGGACAAGCTGGAACTGAAAAACGCGGAAGAGATACTGAACCGCGATCATTTCGGTCTGGAAAAGCCGAAAGAACGTATCCTTGAATACCTCGCAGTGAAAAAGATAGCGCCCGACATCAAAGGCGCCATACTCTGTTTCACCGGACCTCCCGGAGTCGGCAAAACCTCACTGGCTCGCTCCATAGCCGAAGCCATGGGCAGAGAGTTTGTCCGTATGTCGCTCGGCGGCGTGCGGGACGAAGCTGAGATACGCGGTCACAGAAAAACATATATAGGCTCGCTGCCGGGCAAGATAATACAGAGCATCAAAAAGGCAAAGAGCATGAACCCCGTGTTCCTGCTGGACGAGATTGACAAGCTGGGTGCAGATTTCAGGGGCGACCCTTCGTCGGCTCTGCTTGAGGTGCTTGATCCCGAACAGAACACCACTTTCGTTGACCACTATCTTGAAGTGGAGTTCGACCTTTCGAAGGTTTTGTTCATCACAACCGCCAACAGCCTTGACGGCATACCGAGACCCCTTCTGGACAGGATGGAGGTCATTCCCGTCACAGGCTATACGGAAAAAGAGAAATTCGGCATAGCGACGAAGTTTCTCATTCCCAAGCAGCTTAAAGAGCACAATCTCGACAGCGAACGGGTGAAAATAGCCGACAGCGCCGTTTACGGCATCATCCGCGGCTACACAAAAGAGGCGGGTGTGCGGAATCTGGAACGCGAGATAGCTTCCATAATCCGCAAGGCTGCAAAGAAGATTGTTGAAAATCCTGACCTTAAAGCGGTCAAAGTTAACGATAAAAATCTGGACAAGTTTCTGGGTAAAATGAAATTCCGTTCGGAGGCTATTCCGGCGCCTGTTGAAACCGGTGTTGCAACAGGTCTGGCATGGACGCCTTACGGCGGAGATATTTTGCAGATAGAGGTTGCCATATACAGAGGCAGCGGCAAACTTCAGCTTACGGGTAAACTGGGCGACGTTATGAAGGAATCCGCACAGACTGCTTTCACAGTAGCAAAAAGCTGTGCCACGAGGCTACAGATACCCGCTAAACGCTTTTCGGACTTTGACCTGCATGTGCATGTCCCGGAAGGCGCAGTGCCCAAGGATGGACCCAGTGCGGGCATAACAATGACAACTGCTATCCTGTCCGCATTGTCCGAGCGCCCGGTACGCTGCGACGTAGCCATGACAGGTGAAATAACATTGAGAGGACGCGTCTTGGCGATTGGCGGTGTCAAAGAAAAAGTGCTCGCTGCACACAGAGCGGGCTTAAAAGAGGTTATTTTGCCGAAAGCAAACGATAAGGACTTGACAGACATACCCAGCGATGTTAGAACAATGCTTCGTATCCATCTGGTTGAGCATATCGACCAGGTGCTCGATATAGTGCTAATTTAAATTTATAGAAAAGGATGTGATTACAGTGGCAATAAACGCTATTGTAAAGGTTGACGGCGATAACGTCGACTACGCTCTTAAACTTCTGAAAAAGAAGATAGAGCGCGAGGGTCTCATTAGGGAGATTAAAACTCATACCTATTATGAGAAACCCACAGAGGTTCGCAGAAAAAAACTGCTCAAAGCAAAACGCAAACAGCAGAAACTTCAGCGTAAACTCAACGATAAGTACAAATACTATTAAGAATGTATGGTTGCTTGTACAAAGCGGCTGTCTTAATGAAGAGAGCGGTAGAGCGAGGTCTTTACCGCTCTTTTACTTTCTGCCCGAAGCAGTCTCATTTTAACTTATATATTCAGGCCAGCGAGTCATGCGGCTCTTCATATCTATCGGATCGCTGTCAACCGTGAACGTGCCGTCGCCGTTGTGGTGAATTTTTCTGAAATGCTCCTGAGAACACCATGCCTTAACAACACGCAGGATTATCAGGTTATACCTGTTCAGCAATGAATCATCCTCTATGATACATTCCAGATTGACCGGACACTCCTTTATAAGCGGAGCCTTAACCTTTGCAGCTTTCACTGTCGTCAGATCGAACTTATCAAACTTATCCGTATCCGCACCCGTGCAGTTGCCTATATCCACAGTTTTTTCCAGCATATCGTCAGCGGGGATGGAAACCACACATTCCCGCTCCGAAAGCAGAACGTCGAAGCTGAAATCCCATGCACCCATACTGACAGCGAAAAGTGGCACGCTATCGTCGATGACCATACAATAACTAAGGGTCATTACGTTGTTCTTCTGCCCGTTAAAAGTTGAAAGGAGGATTACTGGACCGGGTTCGATGAATCTGTAGACTTTTGATAAAGGAAACTCTTTCATAAAGTGCCTCCAAAAGAAAAGGGGAGCTTTTCAGCTCCCCTCAGACTGATGACAAAGGCTTATAAATACGAGATTGCTTCGCTTTGCTCGCAAAGACGAAAGGAAAAAACCGTCTCTGCGAGGAGCTTAGCGACGAAGCAGTCTCAACGATTTAATAAAATCCGAGTATGTCAACAACCTGAGGGGAGCTTTTCAGCTCCCCTATTATATACCCTATGAAATTGTTTCGCTTAGTCTTCGTTTGCGTCCGGCTCGTTTGCGCCGTGGCATTTTTTATATTTCTTTCCGCTGCCGCATGGACAGAGGTCGTTGCGCCCGACTTTGGGAAATTCTCTTTTGATGGGTGTGCGTTTCTCTTCCTGCTGCTGTTGAGGCTTCTCGGCGAATATGTCGCGCTGTTCCTCTTTGGTCTGCACTCTCTCCTGATTCTGTTCAGCTTCTTCAATGTCGGACTGTTTATTCATTTCAACATGGAAGAGTACACGGATAACCTCGCTGTTTACTTTATTCATCATAGTTATGAAAAGGTTATAGGCCTCGCGCTTATATTCGTTCAGAGGATCTTTCTGCCCGTATCCGCGCAGTCCCACGGAATCGCGCAGATGATCCATATGCAGGAGGTTCTCTTTCCATTTGGAGTCGAGAATAGAGGTGTAAAGGAATCTTGCCACGTCGGCGAAGAATCCCCCGAATTCCTGTTTCTTCTGCTCAAGTCTTGCGTTAACAAGGGATTTAAGGCGTTCAATCTCGGTGTGGAGCTGTCTTCTGTCCTCAGCGAAGGTAAATTCTATATCGAAAACCTCAACAATCTCTTTTTCAAGAGCTTCGTAATCCGGCTTTTCGGCAGCGTTAATGTATGTTTCGATCATGGCGTCGATAACGTTGTCAATTGTTTCAGCGATTATTTCGTCTGAGGCACCGCCGGCAATGATATCGCGGCGGAGTGTATAAATAACATTTCTTTGCTGGTTCATAACGTTGTCGTAGTCCAGCAGGTGTTTTCTTATTTCAAAGTGGAATGCCTCAACTTTTTTCTGGGCACCCTCGATAGAGCGGGTAATGATGGGGTGTTCAATGGATTCTCCCTCTTTCATACCAAGTCTCTGCATAATGGAGGCTATTTTTTCAGAGCCGAAGATACGCATAAGGTCGTCTTCAAGGGATACGAAGAAACGGGATGAACCTGGGTCGCCCTGACGTCCGGCACGACCTCTCAACTGGTTGTCTATACGTCTTGATTCGTGTCTGTCTGTACCTATGATGTGCAGACCGCCGAGTTCGCGCACTCCGTCACCCAGCTTAATATCGGTACCGCGTCCCGCCATGTTTGTTGCGATGGTGACAGCGCCTTTAAGACCTGCATCCTTAACAATCTCAGCTTCGCGTTCGTGGTTTTTAGCGTTCAGAACCTCGTGTTTTATCTTTTTACGGTCGAGCAGTTCACTTATCAGCTCTGATTTTTCTATTGAGCTTGTACCCACAAGAACGGGTCTTCCGGTTTTGTGCATTTCTTCTATCTCGTCCACGATGGCAATGTATTTTTCTTTTGCCGTGCGGAAGATGACGTCCGTGTAGTCTTTACGTATCATCTTCATGTTCGTGGGGATAACAGCGACACCGAGGTTATAGATGGAAAGAAACTCGTTAGCTTCGGTAAGTGCGGTACCTGTCATACCGGAAAGTTTTTTGTACATACGGAAATAGTTCTGGTATGTGATGGATGCCAGCGTCTGGTTTTCGCTCTCAATCTGTACGCCCTCTTTAGCCTCCAGAGCCTGATGCATTCCGTCGGAATAGCGCCTGCCGGGCTGGAGTCGTCCGGTAAATTCATCGACGATGATTACCTGACCGTCTTTAACAACGTAGTCCACGTCTTTTTTAAAGATGGCATGGGCTTTCAGAGAGTTGTTTACGTTGTGGAGAACGTCGACATATTTGATGTCGTACAGGTTGTCGATGCCGAGTTCCTTTTCTACGAAGTTGATGCCCTCGTCGTTCATCTGAACGGAGCGGTTCTTCTCGTCAACCTTGTAATGTGCTTCCGCGCTGAGCTGGCGGACAACCATATCCACGTTATAGTATTTTTCAGTGCTTCTCTCGGTGGGACCGGAGATGATGAGGGGTGTTCTCGCCTCATCGATAAGGATGGAGTCCACCTCATCCACAATGGCGAAGTTAAGCTCGCGCTGTGCAGTTGGCTCGTGGGGCGGCTTCATGTTGTCGCGGAGGTAGTCGAAACCAAGCTCGCTGTTTGTGCCGTATGTGATGTCCGCGGCGTATGCCTCCGGACGGGTAACTTCTATAAGTTTTGTGGTGAAAGCCTCTTTGTCGTCCCATTCAACAAGGAATGAGCGCTCATGCTGTATGATGCCCACAGAAAGACCAAGCGCCAGATAAATGGGGCTCATCCACTGTGCATCGCGTCTGGCGAGGTAGTCGTTGACAGTTACGAGGTGTGCGCCTTTTCCGCCCATGGCGTTAAGAGACAGAGCCAGTGTTGCCACGAGGGTTTTACCTTCACCGGTTTTCATCTCGGATATCTTGCCTTTGTGCAGAGTGTATCCACCCATAAGCTGAACGTCGAAATGGCGCATGTTCAAGGTTCTGCGTCCCGCCTCGCGCACGAGTGCGAAGGTCTGGTTCATGATTTCGTCTTCTGTGGCTCCGTTTGCCAGCTTTTCTTTAAGCATGGCGGCAGCTTCCGCAAGCTGGTCAAAGGAAAGCTCCTGCATCTTGGGTTCAAGAGAGGCAACAGCGGAAACCATCGGCTGCATTGTCTTGATATAGCGTTCGGCATATGAGCCGAATATTTTCTTCAGAACAGATTTGAACATTAAAAACCCCGGTTAATTATTATTTTCCGTGCGGACAATGAGCCAGTAAACTATTCCCAGAACAGTTATCGCCGCAAGAATGAATCCATGCTGGAGCATGTTTGTTGTTTCATGTTTAAGCGTTATTATCATAAGGTCTCTGATAAAGGCTATCAGCGCGACGCTTATAAATATCGAGTTTTTGAACTTTCCGCCTTTCAGCATCTGCACTTCGGTGTGGAGAAGCTCCACCAGCACCCATATGATAAGCAGGGAGCCGAGAGCGGTTATCAGGGCATGGTCGGGCTGTTCGCCGAAAAGGTGCACGGTATCGTTAATGAAGGCATATCCGGCGGTGAGTGTCAGCCCTATCAGCACAATCACCATGAGCGCGTGGACGGCGAAAGAGAACTTTTCGCTGATATCGACCACTCTGTTGCGGTAGCTGTGGACAGGGTTGTATGAGCTGACCAGCTTTTCGTAATACGAACTGATGATAAGCTCGTTGTTGATATCCATCATCTTGTGCATGGAGAGCAGGATGCTCTTTCTGCGCACGTCGTCTTCCATGAGACTGAATATTTTTTCGTGGAGCCATAGGCGCACGAAACTAATCATGGACGAGATGAACTCCGGTTCGAACTTATATTTGTTCAGCGACAGCCCCAGCTTTCCCACAAAAGCGAAATAAGCGTTGTCTGCGTTGCCGTCGAAAAGCATGTCAAACCACATGGCGAGCTTCGCAGTGTTCGCCTCCATGGCGGCTATCTGCTTTTCGCTGATGGCGTGTGTCTTCATCCTGTCCATGAAATCTTCTATAAATTCATCTTTATATTTAGAAATCATGGGTTTGATAAAGAGAAGATTATCTACGTCATTTTCATTCAGATCATAGTTTTTGGTGAGCGATTTACGGTATCTCATTTTATATGCTGTCTCTCATAAAAGGGAAAACATCTGCAATAGGTATTTATTTTTACGTCATGTTAGGATAATATATCAGGACAGTAAAGTAAAATAAAAGTTCGAGGTGTTTGCGGTGGCTGAGAGAAAATCAAGCATTACCAGAAAGACAACGGAAACCGAAATATCCATTGTTCTTAACGTGGACGGCTGTGGGAATTACAGCATTGACACCGGAATAGGGTTTCTGAACCATATGCTTGAGCTTTTCACACGGCACGGCGGTTTCGACATGGAACTCAGGGCGAAAGGCGACCTGCACATCGACGGACACCACACGACAGAGGACATCGGCATAGTTATGGGCGATGCTTTCCGCGAAGCTCTTGGCGATAAAAAGGGTATCCGCAGATACGGATTTTTCCTTCTGCCGATGGATGAAACTCTTATCGAGTGCGCCGTGGATTTCTCCGGCAGAACCTACCTTAACTTTGACGCGGATATTCCCGCAGAAAAAGTGGGCGATTTCGACACGGAACTTACGGAAGAATTTTTCAAGGCGTTTGCCGACAGAGCGGGCATCAACCTGCATATTATTAAAAGATACGGAAGAAACACTCACCACATCATTGAAGGGATGTTCAAATGCTTTGCGCGCTCCATTAAAGACGCGGTGCGCATAGAGTCCGACAGGATTATGTCCACGAAGGGCACTCTCTGACATCTTTTCAATATCCAACGGAGTACATATAAATGATCGCAGTGATAGACTACGGTATGGGAAACCTGCGCAGTGTTGAAAAGGCATTGCAGTCTCTCGGTTTCGATGCGCGGATAACATCCGACCCCGAAGAGGTGGTCAGGGCGGACAGAGCCGTTCTGCCGGGCGTGGGCGCGTTTGCAGACTGTCGCGCCGGGCTTGTTGACAGCGGACTGAAAGAGGCGACGGCACAGTTTATTAAAACCGGAAGACCGTTTCTGGGAATCTGCGTCGGGATGCAGCTCCTATTTGAAAAGAGCCTTGAGTTCGGCGAACACGAAGGGCTTGGATATTTCAAAGGAACGGTTAAAAAATTTCCTGACGAGATAATTTCAAAAGGTATGAAAATACCCCAGATAGGCTGGAACAGCATAACAAAAAAGATGAACCATCCGCTGCTTGACGGCATCGATACGGGGGACTATTTTTACTTCGTACACTCCTACTGCGTAAAGGCTGAGGAGAAGGGCGTTGAAGCCCTTTCCTGCGAATACGGTATAGATTTTTCCGCCATGGTCATACGCGACAATATGGCAGCAACCCAGTTTCACCCTGAAAAGAGTCAGAAACTCGGTCTGCACCTGCTTAAAAACTTCGGAGAGTGGAAATGCTGATAATACCCGCCATAGACCTCTTAAATGCAAAGGCTGTTCGCCTTAAACAGGGGGACATGGACGATTTCACCGTATATTATGACAACCCGCTGGATGCGGCGAAGATGTTTGCCGATATGGGCGTTAAAAGACTGCATATAGTTGACCTCGACGGTGCGAAAAAGGGCGAAACCACGAACTTTGCCCTCATCGAAAAAATGGTAACCACCGCAGGAATGGACATAGAGGTGGGCGGCGGGATCCGCGATATGAAAAAACTGAAAGCCTATTTTGAGATAGGCGTCAGATACGGCATCCTCGGAACCGTCGTTGTAAAAAATCCCGATTTCGTCAAAGAGGCGATGGGTGAATATCCCGACAGAATAATCCTCGGAGTGGACGCGAAGGACGGCTTTGTCGCCACCGAGGGCTGGTATGAGAAGAGCAGCGTAACCGCTGCCGAACTTATAAACAGCTATGAAGGTTTCTCCGCCGAAAGCGTTATTTATACGGACATCTCCAGAGACGGGATGCTTACAGGTATAAATATCGAGGCGACTTTGGCGCTGGCTGAAAACATAAAATATCCTGTTATAGCCTCCGGCGGTCTCAAAGGCATTGATGATATAAAGGCTCTTCAGGGCAAAAAGGGTATTCTGGGCGCAATTACAGGTAAAGCCTTTTATGAAGGCAAAATTGACCTGAAAGAAGCCCTTCAACTACAGGAACAGTGATGAACAGATTTGCTATAATTCTTGCGCTGGGGTTCGGTTCGGGTCTGGCACCCAAAGCCCCAGGCACCTTCGGAACACTCTTCGCGATACTGCCTGTGATAGCGACTGAGCAGTTTGCATATCCGGTTAAGGCGGTCATATTTGTGCTTCTCCTTCTGGGCGGCGTATGGGCTGCGGACAGATATGAGAAGATTACAGGGAAAAAGGATGCTTCCGAAGTTGTGATAGACGAAATAGCAGCCTATTACATGATATTCCTGTTTATCCCTGCAAACGTTTTCACAGTGCCGCTGGGTTTTGTGCTGTTCCGGATATTCGACATATGGAAGCCTTATCCCATCAAAAAACTCGAAAAAATTGACGGCGGACTGGGCGTTATGGCGGACGACCTGCTTGCGGCGGTTTATTCCATAATAATTCTGGGGATTTTTTATCTCGGATATACTTTTTTCTTTTCTCATATATAGGTGATCTATGGTCAGATGTGCGATTTTTGCTGTTGGCAGCGAGCTTCTGGAGGGGAGCATCGTTGATACGAATTCCGCGTGGCTGGGTTCAAGACTCACAAAGGCGGGCTTCTCGGTTGAAGAGGTCAGGCTTATCCCCGACAACAGGGAGATGATTGTTTCAATATTCCGTCAGGCGCTCAAAGATTACGATTGCGTATTCACTACGGGCGGTCTGGGACCGACATTCGACGACCTTACGGCGGAAACGGTCGCAGAGGCTGTCGGTGTTTCAACGGAGATGAACGAAACGGCTAAGGAGCACATGCTGAACAGGCTGAAAGAGCGCGGAGTTAACGTTAAGGAGAGCCATCTCCGTCAGGCGATGCTGCCTGAGGGCTGTCTGCTCTTTCCCAACGGCAGAGGAACTGCGCTTGGTTTCGGCATGGAGCAAAACGGTCATATGATAATCAGTATGCCGGGCGTTCCATATGAAATGTATCTTATGTTCGAGGAACACGTTATGCCCTTTCTGCGTGAGCGTTTTGAAATGCGCGAGCGCCATATAATAGATATCCGCATAGGTTCCCTGCCGGAATCGGAAGTGGACGACGTGCTGCGCGAGTTCGGTTTTCCCGAAGGGGTGGAGTGTATCATAAACGTAGCCAAGGGCGAGATTCTCGTGAAGCTGAGAGGCTTTGACGAGGATGTGCTCATGGAGTATGCGGAGCGTGTGAGGGGTCGATTCACCGACAATTTCATAGGTTACGGTTCCGACAACATAGCCGCCGTCCTGCTGCGTACACTACGTGAGAAGAAGATGACCCTTTCTGTTGCCGAAAGCTGCACAGGCGGGATGATAGGCAAAGAAATAACGGATATCGCAGGCTCCAGCGACGTTTTCATGGGCGGGGTGATATCCTACAGCAACGACGTTAAGATGCGCGTCCTGCGCGTTCCTGAAAATATACTTATCAATCATGGCGCTGTCAGCGAGGAGTGCGCACGGGCAATGGCTGTCGGTGTTGCGAATCAGCTTCGCACTTCCTGTTCGGTCTCAGTCACTGGCGTTGCGGGTCCTGATGGCGGCAGCGATGAAAAACCGGTCGGCACGGTCTGCATAGGATGGTGCGTTGGCAAAGAGGTTGTTACTAAGAAATATCTGTTTGTGGGCGACCGCGAAGCTATACGAATCCGTTCAATGAAAACGGCGCTGATAGAGCTTAATAATCTTCTGAAAAAATATCAGCCCTAGATTATTTGTCATAAATTATGTTGTCTTTGCGAGCGGAGCGAAGCAATCTCCCAGAGCAATGAGATCGCCGCGTCACTGCGTTCCTCGCGAAGACGGAATAAAAGTTACGTCTCTGCTAGGAATGAAGTACGACGCAGTCTCTTAGTCCTATGTGACATTATTTATGAAGAGTGCCCTAGATTATCTGCCTTATTCTGAGGTAGCCGAGGATTTTCTCAACAGAATCTGCGACTGTCATAATATCGGTGCGGATATGTATTTCCGGTGATTCCGGTGTCTCATAGGGCGAGTTTATTCCGGTAAATTCCTTTATTTCGCCTTTTCTTGCTTTTTTATACATATTTTTCGGGTCACGCTGTTCGCAGACGTTTATAGGTGCGTCGATGAACACTTCTATGAACTCGCCTTCGGGCATTATCGCCCTTACCTTGTCCCTGCCCTCTGCAAAAGGGGATATGAATGCCGTTATCGTCAGTATTCCGGCATCCGCGAAGAGCTTTGCAGTTTCGCCTATCCGTCTGATGTTCTCTTCCCTGTCCTGTGCAGAAAAGCCGAGATCTTTGCAGAGTCCGTGGCGCACGTTGTCTCCATCCAGAAGATATGTGTGTATCCCCGCATGGTTAAGGCTTTGTTCCAGAGCGTTTGCTATGGTGGATTTGCCGGAGCCGCTCAAACCTGTGAGCCAAATGACCGCCGGACGGTGATTTTTCAGTCCCGTTCTCTGTTCACGGGTGACGGAATGGGTGTGCCATACAACGTTTTGCGGATTTTCCGCAGAGGTTATCATACCTGCCGCAGCCGTCATTCCTGTCATTCTGTCTATAAGTATAAAACTGCCTGTGGCGCGGCACATTTCATATGTGTCGAACGGTTTTGAGGCATCAAGCGAAAAGGATACCGAGGCTATGTCGTTAATGCCGAGTGATGACGCGGGTTCATCTTCGAGAGTTGAAATGTTTTTTCTACTGAAGATCTTATTGATATGTGCGCAGATTGTGCCCGCCGCACATTTAAGGATATATCGCGAATTGAGTTTCAGCTTTTCGGTGTCCATCCAAATAAGGTTTGCGGTGTATCCGCTGCCGAACAGAACGGACGCTTTGTCATGGACTATCATGTCCCCGCGGCTTATGTCCACCTCGTCCGTAGTTGTGAAGGTGACGGAGAGAGGAGCATCGGCAGTTTTTGCCTGTCTGTCGCCTATCGACACGGATTTTACACAGGTTGATACGCTGGAAGGCAGAACGGTTATTCTGTCGCCGACGGATATGCTGCCCGATTCTATGCGTCCGCAGAAACCGCGGAAGCTGTTGTCGGGTCGCAGTACATATTGAACAGGCAAGCGCAGGTAGTCATGGCGCGATGGCGGTTCCTGTCCGGCGCTTTCCAGCAGGTCTATAAGGCATTGATCGCCACACCACGGCATATTTGCGCTTTTTGAGGTAATATTGTCCCCTTTCAGAGCGGAAACGGGGATAATTGTATATGAAAGTCCTATTTTCTCTGCAATTTTTGCATAATCATCGGCAATTTTGTTGAAAACAGCCTCGCTGTAGCCCTGCGCATCCATTTTATTGACGCAGACAACGGCGTTTCTGATACCCATCAGTTTCACGATATATGAGTGGCGGATTGTCTGGGGGCTGATACCCTTGAGCGCGTCTATAAGAATCACGGCGAGGTCGGCATTGGATGCTCCTGTCGCCATGTTTCGGGTATACTGTTCATGTCCGGGGGTGTCCAGAATGATGAATTTGCGCTTTGAGGTGGAAAAATATCTGTGGGCAACGTCGATGGTGATTCCCTGCTCACGCTCGGCGAGCAGACCGTCAACGATGAGTGCGAGGTCGGGCTCGTCACCTGTTGTGCCGGAGGTTCTGCTGTCTCTTATGACCGCCGACATCTGGTCGTCGTAAACGGCGCGGCATTCGTGGAGAAGTCTGCCTATCAGCGTGCTTTTGCCGTCGTCGATGCTTCCGCAGGTTATAAAACGCAGAAGCTGTTTTGCGGAGTCTTTAGCCATGTATTCTTCAAGCCTGCTCATTAGAAATAGCCTTCCGTCTTCTTTTTTTCCATGGCGCCCGACTGGTCGAAATCTATTATCCGTCCCTGACGCTCGGAGAGTGTGGATACCATCATCTCCTCGATAACCTGTTCCAGAGTACAGGCTTCGGAAGGTACCGCACCTGTGAGCGGATAACAGCCCAGAGTGCGGAACCGCACGGACTGCATGGTGATTTCATACTGAGGAGGCATCCGTTCGTCGTCCGCCATGATGAGAACCCCGTCAACGTCGGCAACGGGTCTCTCCTTCGCCAGATAAAGGGGGACAACGGGTATCTTCTCACGCAGGATATAAAACCAGACATCCAGTTCAGTCCAGTTTGAAAGGGGGAAAACGCGCATACTCTCGCCTGTATTCAGTTTTGTATTGTAGTGACTCCAGAGTTCGGGACGCTGATTTTTCGGATCCCATCTGTGGTTCTTATCCCTGAAAGAGAAGATGCGCTCTTTTGCTCTGGATTTTTCCTCGTCGCGCCTTGCACCGCCGAAAATCATATCGAAACCGTACATATTCAGTGCCTGTTTCAGGGCGTCGGTCTTCATTATGTCCGTGTGGAGCTTACTGCCGTGTATGAAAGGGTTTATCCCTTTTGCTGCGCCTTCGGGATTTTTATAGACTATCAGGTTGAGTCCGAGACGTTTTGCCGTTTCGTCGCGGAAGGTTATCATCTCGCGGAACTTCCAGCCGGTGTCAACGTGCATGACGGGGAAGGGGAGCTTTGCGGGATGAAACGCTTTCATGGCGAGGTGGAGCATAACAGAGGAATCCTTTCCTATGGAATAGAGCATGACAGGCTTTGACGCTTCCGCCGCCGCCTCTCTGATTATGTGTATGCTCTCTGCTTCCAGCCTGTCCAGATAGGAGAGATCATTCATTGTTCTTGCCAACCGGAATCTTATTCCAGATACGCTCGTGTACAAAATAAAGAGCTATCTTTGATACCGTTTCAAGAAGACCTGTGAACACTGCGATATCAAGTCTCTTAAACATAACATAAACTATGATAATGGTTGTCATGGTTCCGAAAAAACGCCATGAGACAGCCTTCATGATCGAACGGATATTGGTTTCATTGAACATTTATTTTAATATCTCCTCTATTATGCTGTCGATATCGAAAGACATGGTGTCAAACAGGGGTCGCGGGTCGCGGCGGTTTGATATTATCTGTCGTGTTTTTTCCAGCAATTCTTCTGCTGTGTCCGCTTTTTCCATCAGACCTGCGTCTATTAAGAGCTTGTCATAGTGGGATATGAACGAACGGGTGGATATAACGGACGTACCGAAGTAACATGCCTCAGAGTTGAGGGTGCCGCCGCCACCTATGAAAAGGTCGGCAAAAGCAAGAAGATGCTGGATAACCATTTTTTCTTCAATTACGGTGGCATAGGGGAACAATTTTTTCAAAGGTTCCGCCTCATATCTGGGAATAAGGATAATATTTACGTCCATAGTCTGTTTTATCAGCTCAAGACCTTCGTAAAGCACCGGATATTTCTTGCCTACGTATGACGCCTTAAACTCTTCCTCGCGGACGACTATTGTTTTTTTCGACAGATTGAGTCCGCGGGATTTAAGGAAATCGTTGAAAAAGTCTATGTCCGGTTCGAAATCGTTGAGCCATGCAACGACGTCGAGGAAGTTGTATGAAAATATCTGTTCAGGTTCAAGAGAAAAACGTTCAAAGATGCTCTGGGGAACCATATATGGTCTGAAAGCCTTGGTTGAAAGAGGAAGCGTCAGCCTTGCCTGCGGCAGAGCCTTGCGGAAATTTGCCGTATGGTCTGAAAGTGGGATATCGTAAAAGTTTATTATCGGGATGCCGAGACCGAACGCGACGCGGTTAGCGTCAACGCTGCAAAGACATATCAGCTTCGTTATACTGCATTTTTCTATATATTCCATCAGAGCAAGCTGACGGTGGATGGACGCTTTCAGCTTGTCGCCCAGGTTTGCGCCGCCGAAATAGCCGCGGTTGACAAATTCTATTTTGTATAGGTTAAGGAGATCTACAACCTCTTTGTATCCCTGTCCCTCGCGTGCTGTCACAAGAACTGTTTTGCCGCGCGCCTTTATCCCTTCGATGAAGGGACGGAAGAACATCACGGATTTCGGCGTTACAAGGTCGAACCAGATCAAATTATGCCCCTTTGAACGTATTCGTCATACCACCACGGGCGGACGGGAATGACGTCCGTTTCGCTGAAAATATATCCGTATTTCCCCGGATACTGCATCATGCCGACGGCGGGTATCTCAGGGTTTATAAGAGTCATTTTATTTGCGCAGGTGTAAAGGCAGTCCTCGTGGCACTGTTTGGAGCGTATCATGGTGAGCACGTCGTCTGCCTGTGCGCTTTCGAGAACCTTGTCGAAACCGCCCTCCTTGCGTATGTTGCCCAGTTTAAGATAGTTCAGCCAAAGAAGGCATGGGAATACGTTGCCGTAAGGGTCAACATCCATGCTGCGCCTTCCCATGTAGCAGTTGAAATCTATCTTCTGCCCTTCGTACACAGCCTTTTGCAGTATGTATTTGCTGCGGTAGCGCCCTTTGTCGTAGCCTATTTTTATGAGCTGTTCGTCAATCTGTTTCAGCTCGTCGTCTGTCCATATGAAGCTGTTTTTGTTCAGCGCGCATTTTTCCAGATTGTCCTGAGTGTTCTTATAGCGTTCGCTGCTGAACCTGCCGTAGCCTATGTATAGCCCGACTCCCATCTCTTTTGCGAAATTGTATATCCACTCGATGAGATGGAGGTTCTCTTTGTATATGGTGAACTGGAAGCGCAGAACCATGCCTTTTAATTTTTTAAGTCGCTCAAGCGTTTCAAGGGAAGTTTTGAATCCGTCCTTGCGCAGACGTATCTTTGCGTTGGTCTCTTCGTCGCCGTCGAGAGAGATGTCAAGACGGTATAGCGGGTGCTTTTTAAGAACGTATTTAGCTATCTCCTCGTGTCTGTCGGGGAACCAGCCTGTGATTGGCGAATCTATCACTACGCTGTCGTGGAAACGGTATATGCTGTCCACCACGCGGAAGTAGGTGTCGCTCATGTGGGGTTCGCCGCCTGTGAGGTGCACTTTTTTAAGGTCGAGGTGCTTCGACGAGAAGATACCGTCCAGTTCCGCATCGGTCAGTTCTTCGCTTCGCCTGTCCTCCTGTTTCCAGATGGAGCAGTAGCGGCAGGGTCCTGGACAGTATTCGGTCAGTGTGTATGATATGTCTTCAATTTTGTATTCGCTCAACGATCTTTCCTTATGTGGTTTTCAATCTAATATCGGTTAAAACGGGCTAAAATTGATAACATTAATTACCTGTTTCTGTGCCAGTTCCATGCGGTGTGTATAATATCTTCCAGCGTAGCGAATGACGGATGCCAGCCGAGTTCACTGACCGCCTTTTCAGGTTCCGCCACAAGCACAGGAGGGTCCCCCGCACGCCGCCCTTCCTCCGCGGCGGATATTTTGCAGCCAGTCACATTTTCTGCGCAGCTTATAACCTCTCTGACGGAATATCCGGTGCCTGTGCCAAGGTTGAATATGCCGTTTTCGCCGCCTTTCATGAGCCTGTCCAGTCCGAGGATATGGGCTGCGGCAAGATCTGTGACATGAACGTAGTCTCTTATGCAAGTGCCGTCCGCAGTGTCGTAGTCTGTGCCGAAAATTTTTATTGAGCCGCCTGTTTTTGCAGTTCTGAGGATTAGCGGTATCAGGTGGGTTTCCGGGTCGTGATCTTCGCCGATATCTCCGTCCGCATCGGCGCCAGCTGCGTTGAAATAGCGGAATATCATATATTTAAGCCCGTATGCGGTGCTGAAATCCTTTAAGATGTTCTCGACAATGAGCTTTGTCATGCCGTAGGGGTTGATGGGTGCCTGCGGATGGTCTTCCGTTATGGGCATCTCCGTAGGCACTCCGTAGGTTGCGCATGTGGACGAGAAGATGAATTTATCGCATCCGTGTCTGCGCATAGCCGACAGCAGGTTCAGAGTATTTGCAACGTTGTTGACATAATATTTTTCCGGGTCGGTGACCGATTCCCCGACATAGGCAAAGGCGGCAAAGTGCATCACCGCGTCTATCCTGTTTTCAGTGAATATCCTGTCCAGAAGGGCAGTGTCCGCCATATCGCCGTGTACGAATTTTCCGGATTTAACAGATTCTCTGTGTCCGTATACAAGGCTGTCAAGAACTATGGTGTCGTGTCCCTGCCTGTTCAGTTCCTTAACGGCGTGGCTGCCTATATAGCCGGCTCCGCCGACTACCAGTATCGTGCTCATAACTCATCTCCGAAGGGTATCATTGCTCTGTATTTATGGTAAAGGTGTCTGTATGGGTGATAGCTGTTGCTGTGCCACGGCTTGACCGAGCGGGTGTAGTGAACTATCACAGGTTTTTCCTGCGCTTCCCTTATCTCTTTGTCTGCTGAGTTTGATTCCATTATTTCCCATATGAAATTGAATTTAGGGTGAAGTTTTTTCCAACCGCCGTGGAGAAGAATGTTCAGAACGTCCTGATCCCACCAGAGGATGTCGTCTCTGCGTTCGAGGGCGAATGTCATCAGCTTTTTCGTGAGCCCTTCCTCCCGCCATTTTTTCAGGTTTACAAGCATGACACCCGCATTGAAATAATCCGATTCGGGGTCTATGCCGAAGCGGGAGAGATGCTCCTTGTTTTTCAGCGGAAAAAGGTGTTCCACGCCGCGCAGGTATTCATCGTCCATGACTGTCCGGCTCAGTTCGGATACGGAGCCGTCCACGATAAGATCGCAGTCCAGATAGAGCAGGGTGTCGATTTCCTGCGGGAGTATGTCCGCCATGCACAGGCGGAAATAGGTTGCTTGTCTGATGTGGTGGGTGATGCGGAAATCTATAAAGATGTCCGGATTGATGCTCAGAATATTGATTTCGGTGTTATATTTTTCACGGAAAAAGCGGCAGACATCTGCCAGATCGGATTCAGTGCCGTCGTATATAAGAAAAATCCTGAAATTGGTGTCTTTGTTGTTTTCAAGAAGGGAGAGCAGCGTAGTTGAAAAATGGATGATGTAGTTTCTGTCTATGGTGAAAACGACGTTAAGGGTATCGCTCATATTCTGCTGCTTATCAGGCGGGCATAGTTGCGGTATATTCTATCATTTCCGGGTAGAAACAAGTCAGCAGAAGTTCTTTTCATGCAGCATCTGTCCCTGTATATAATAAGTTAGTTTATGTTAAATATTACCATAAGGTTATACGATGTTCAATCTATTATACAAATACTGCCTCTGCGTGGTATGATGTTAATATCGAAAAAAGGAGCTTTTAATGAAATCCGATCCGAACTCACCGACTTTTGTCTGCGATGAATATGGATGCCACTGGCAGATGACGCGCATAGAGAAAATTGCCTTCCATGCCCTCGTGAAAAAGATATTGCCTGGAAATGCTCTGGAAATAGGTACTTACAAAGGCGGGAGCCTTCAGGTTCTTTCAGAGTTTTCGAAGCACGTTTATTCGGTGGATATCAGCGACGAGCCGAAAAAAGCCCTTGAAGCCTTATACGGGAACGTCTCTTTCATCGTGGGCGATTCGAAGAAGCTCATTCCAGAATTTCTGGCGGATATGAAAAAGCAGGGGAAGCGTCTGGATTTTATCCTCATTGACGGCGACCACAGCGAGAACGGGGTCAGAACAGATATCAATAACATTCTTAAATACTATGTTCCCGAATCTGAGCTTTTTCTGGTATGTCACGACTCCTTTAATCCGTCGTGCAGAAAGGGGATTGTGGGCGCCGAATGGAAAGACTGCCCGTATGTGGATATGGTAGAGGTGGATTTTGTGCCGGGAGTGTACCACTATGAAGCGTTTGATACTGCCAAGCCGAAATCTATGTGGGGCGGTTTGACCGTTGCGAGACTTCTGCCTGAAAAAAGACAGGGGGAGCTTACGGTGCATCAGTCCCAGAAGGGGCTTTTCGATGCCGTACATAAAGATTCAATAAGCTGATATTATTCTATAAAATTAAGTCTTAACAGCTGAACGTCGGGGTTGTCTTCCAATCTGCCGTTCAGGTTCTGCCTTTTGCCGCATATGACAAAATCGGTGCTGCTTGCGCAGTTTGAAAGGAAATCCGTTGTATTGACTATTTTTATCCCTTCAAACTCCTTTTGCCCGCAGTCGTCTATTATGAAATATTCCTTTTCCGGCAGGGCTCTTTTCATAAACTCCATGACCTTCCGCCCTGAAAGTCCTATGCCGAAAACCGCAACCTGTCCGGCGGCGGATATCTGTCCGATGCTGTGAATAACCTCTTTCGGGGTTTTTCTCGATACGTTGTGGGCAACTCTGAGTATCTGCACATCAAAGCCTTTGCACAGCGCACTGATATGGTTTACGGAGCGGTCGATGTCCAGAGTGTTGCTTTCGTTTATCATAAAGCTGTATCTGCCGTCTTTGTGTCTGTTCATAAGTTCTTTAAGCATGGCGTCGTTCACCACGGGGATATTCAGGAAGGTCTGCTGCGTCTTGTACAGATCACTGTCCAGTATGAAATCAATTTTCCTGCCGACGTTGACTATGATTGCGTTGTTATATGACATTGCTGATTTTGAACCGCACACAACAAGATAATCCGGTGTGAAATTTTTTATTCTGTTTCGCAGGTAACGTACTTTTGCCTTCAGCCTGCGCCTGTCGCTGATATATGATTCTCTCTTCTTTATTATATCGGCATCGTCCGTGGGGTGGAGCTTGTATATGATGTTGGTCATCCGCACTATGTTTTTTATCTGCACCTGCGGGTGGCTGATGTTGTCGGGAGTTATCCTGTGCCTGTGTTCGTGGGTAAAAACCGGAACATGCGGTATATCGAAATGTTTTGACAACTGAAGAACGAAGTCCCAATCGACATATGCCTTTAACCTGTTATTGAACATTCCGGCGGTTTCAAGTGCCGTTTTACGGTGGGCAAGGATATTCATGTTTATGAAGTTGTTGTAATACAGGTCTGTCAGTGGTCTGGGGGCGGGTGACATGTGCCTTTTGTGAAGCACCTCTCCGTATTCGTTTTCAACACAGTAATACTGTGCCGTATAACATGCCGCCGCCTCGGTGTTTTCGCTGAAAAAATCGGCGACTGTTGCGAAGTGGTTTTCAAGGTAAAGGTCGTCGTCGTCAAGATAGCAGATTATATCGCCTGTGGCGCGCTCCAGAGCAAAGTTACGCGAACCGGATCTGCCCAGATTCTTTTTGCTTTCGTAATATTTCAGCCTGCTGTCGGCAAAGCCTTCTACAATGTCTTTGGCGCTTTCGCCCCCGTCGTTCACTATGATATGTTCAAAATTCGGGTAGGTCTGTGCCAGTACGGATTCAATTGCTCGTTTTAACAGAGTTCTCCGGTTAAATGTCGGGGTTATTACGGATATTTTCAGCTCAGGTTTGTTGTTCATTATTATCTCATATCAGATACGGTGAAAGCGCAAAAACTTTTGAAGTTATACTGACTTCATTATCGACCTTTTTTCTGAGGAGTTCAAAATTTTCTTTACTGGCGACTGTCAGCAGAAAAACTATTTTTTTGCCTTTGTTGTCGGATATAAGTTTGCCAAACGGGATTGTGTCCTGCCCCATAAAGGTTTTTACGTTGTCGTCAACGATGAAGCTGATTCTGTCTTTCAATCCTGAGCGTACAATGAAATCCCAGTGAAGGGTGAGACCGTATCCGGCTCCGAGAAGAACGAAGATGCTGTCCTGGTTCTCCTCGATAATCCTCTTTATCCTGTTGGAATTGGAATATTCCGGATTTCTTTTTTCATGTTCCTCAAGTGCGCGTGCGGCGGCTTCGTCAGTGATATTCATCTCTGCTGACAGCAGAATATTTCTGAGCTTGTCTATAGATGTGCGGATGTCGAATTTTACGCTGTTCAGTTCCAGACTGCGCAGCCCCATTTTGCTGCGTGTTTCTGGAGATCGGGCGAGGCTGATAATATGTTCCGCCATACCCTGCGCGTCCCCTTCCTGAACAAGAAATCCGTTCTCTCCGTGGATGACGGCTTCCGGAATTCCTTCGTGTACGGTGGCTATAACGGGAAGTCCGCTGAGAGACGCTTCAAGAATGGAGTTCGGCAGCCCTTCGCTGTCTCCTGTTTCAGGACATTTTATGGAGTGCTGAATATACACGTCGGCCGCGGCAAGTTCGTTCATGACCTGTTCGTGGGGTATTGAACCTGTGAAGCGGACAACATCCTCCAGTCCGTTATCAGCCGCAAACGCCTTAGACCTTTCCAGAAGATTATCCTTTGCGTGGTATTCTGTGGTGTCGCCTATCATCACCAGTTCGATGTTCTTCTCCTGCTGATAAGCGATTCTGAACGCTTCAAGGAGTATCAGCGGAGCTTTTTTTGAAACGAATCTTCCTATGAAAAGAAATCGGCATCGTCCGTCTTCGCGCGGTGCGAGTGGTTTCAGTTTCTCTTTGTTCACTCCGTAATAGTTGACATAAAGCCTGTCCGCAGGAATACCGTGCGCCGCCAGTCTGTTTTTCATAACCTCCGAAACGGCTATGAAGCCGCTGCATACGGAAGCTGTCCAGTTATAAAATCCGACTACGTTTTCATTGTTGAGCATCTGCGATGCGTCATATCCGTGGAAATGCAGGATCAGTGGAAGTTTCAGTCTTCGCAGGTTCAGTTCGGCTATGGCTGTGAACGTATTGGGAAATTCGATAAGAAGATGGGTGACTTTTTGCTGACAGAGAAAATCACACAGCCTGTCTTCATCTTCCTGTGAATATTTCGCCCATAAGCCGGTTTGTTTCAGTTCAAGTATCGGCGTGTTCGGCAGATGCCATCTGTCGCCTATCTTAGAAGTTATTACTACAGTGTTTTCGGGAGCGAGAAAGAGTATGTGATTATGGATGAAAGTTTCAGAATATGCCCCGACCTGAGGTAGAAATAAAGCAAGTTTCACGATTTATTCCGCCTTGATGATGATAGAATATTACTTTACGTATTTGTTTATTGTCAAGAGCAATATCCGACATGCAATATTGACAAAAACTATGTAGATAGTTTACTTTAAAAAGAATAATCAATCACAGCAGGTGCGTTTTATGTCTAAATATCTTGATATGTGCCGCCGTAACGAATTTCAGGCACTGATGACGGACATGAACAGCGGTTTTGATGCTTTTATTCAGTCAGAACATGTTAAAGAAGTTCTTTTTATCCTGAAAGAGCAGCTTATCCTTAAAGATATGTCGGAGAATCGGTTTAACTTTGAGTACATAAGGTTGTCGCTTCATCTGCTGCGCCATGATATCAGGGTTGATAAAAGCAGTCTGGATACGCCCCTCAGCAAAGAATTGCAGAGAAGATACAGCGAAATAAAGGATTTCAGCGGTCACAATGCAAAGCTGAACTATGCGCTGATGATTTTCGTGCATGACATTTTTCGCGGTAACGGAAAAACAGCGAAAGAGAACCTCCTTTGCAGAATAACCGATCTGAACACGAACAGCTTTGTACAGAATAACGACCAGCTCAGAATGTATCTGAATATCATAAAATCTCTTTTTACACTGACCGAAACGGTGGATATCCTTATCGAAAATGTTTTCAGAGGGAGCTTCTGGCAGAAGGAGATTATGGTTCAGAAAGCCAATTTCCTATGGGTGTCGAATATCCTGTGGGTATGTTTCGGTGTCGACATGGAGTTTCTACGTCTGAGGGACGTCTGGCTGGATCTTTTCCGCAAAGCCATAGCGAAAAACAAAACCGAGCTCGTCTTTTTCATGCACTTCCCGCTGTCACACGTCTTTCTGAATCTGATGAACACTCAGGAGGGTATGAGACAGTTTAACGCGGACGTTGAGATCCCTCTGTCTGCATATATCCGCGAAAAAGTTATCCCTGAATACGGGCTGAAACCTGTGGAAAAGATGAAGGACTGTTCCGGAAAAAAGAGGATAGCATTCGTTCCGGACAGAGTGGTAAAGAACGCACCGTTCAAACTTCTGTACTCTCTTTTGTATGAACTGAAAAAGCAGACAGACCACGAACTGTTTGTCTATGACCTTGAAACCATAGAAAAAAGTCCCTCCGACCCTGAAATGATCAGGATAATAGAGGAGCTTGGCGTAAAATACGTCAGCAATCACCGCATCATAACCGACAGCGGCAGCGGACACTATTACAGCCATTTCAACAAAGCTGTCAGGCTCAGGGAGAGGATAGTTGCTGACGGTATAGATATTCTGGTTTCCATGAACAACAGGGAACAGTATAACCTTTTGCTGGCGTCAAGAACTGCGCCGGTCCAGATATACTGGTGCCACGGCAATTTCGAATTTGACATCGACGGAATGGATAGGAGAATTACCCATATCCCACAGGGGCTTATGCAGGAGAATCAGCTTGAGTACGAGAGGTTCAGGCTGAGACAGCATATGCTTTTCATGGAAGCGGATATCAGAGCTGCGAAGATACAGGCGGACATCATCAGAGGAAACTACCCGCAGGGGAAGGTGATTCTGGGGAGTATCGGTCGCCTGATAAAGCTGGAGGGCGAGGGCTGTATAGAGAAGACGGCGGAGATAATGCTTAAAAATCCCGACACAATTTATCTTGCGTGCGGGCACGGTGAATCTGCCAAAATAGTTGCCAAAGCTAAGGAGTACGGATTGGAAGACCGCTTCTTTTTCACATCATGGGTTGACCCGCAGATATACTGCCATGTGATAGACGTTTACATGAACACTTTTCCCAATCCCAGCGGCGAATCAATGTCTGAATATCTCTATTACAACAATAATACCGGAGCAGTGACCGATATCTCGGATTTAACAGCCTACTCTGAAACTGCCGGATTTTTCATTGAGTTCACAAAGAAATACGGCAGAGAGAATTTACGGATGCGCTTTAAGCTGTCGGAGAACGACGAAGAGCGGTTCAATCTTCAGGCTGATTCTGCAAATCCTGTCTGGAACAGCCTGAAAACGAGGGCAGACGAAATGCGCAAAACGCTTCCTGTTGGTAAAATGACTGTGGGATGTGTGCTTTTGTCGGAGAATATTCCCGATTTTTTCCCGCGTCTTGTTGAAGAAACCATGAAAAAGACGCAGCTGTGCGTTTTTGTTTTTATAATTCCCCATTACCTGAAAGATTATGAAGCGGACATCCGCGGCAGGTTCGTCGACGGCGTTTTCCTCTTCGCGGAGGACGACCCGTTCGTTGCAAATTTCCTGCTGGACATATATCTTGACGGTAACAGCATATCAAGAATGTTCCGCATTGAGCCGGGTGGAAATGTGAAGAGCGCGGTTTGTCTGTCCGACGGTAAATCAGTTGATAAGTACTCCGACCTCGTTATCAAAAGTGTGGTGCACCTGAAATATAATTACAGTGAAGTGACCTGCGGCGATTTCTTCAGAAAGTCAGAGAGAACGGACAATATGGGGATATCGGTATATCTGAAAAAAGATTCGTCTTTCAGAAGCATCGCAGGAGAATTTTTTAAAGCGCACCCCACGGCGGTGCTGAATATCAGCCGTGATGCGCTTGACGCCGAACAGGAGTTGATTTCCGCACTGCCGGAATCGCAGGTCAGAATATACGATTTTGCAGAGGATGCCAAATACTCTTCAGATATATTGATTTATGACGATGTTGAAACTGTGAACAAAAGTCTCGTCGCCATGCATAATATCTGCCGTGTCTACCTTTGGGCTCACAGGGAAAAGACTTTAAGCGAGGTCATGTCTTTAGAGTATTTCCAAAGGGATGCGGAGCTGGTTAAAACGCTGCTGCACATTGAAAAACTCCCTGACGACAATTTTGAAATATACAGGGCGCTGTATGGTGACTGTTTCAGTAATGATAAAGAGCTTAAAGAATATTTTTACAGGACAGTAACAGGGTTGGACTATCTGGTAAGTCAGCTCGGATATGAAACTGACAACCACGAACTCTGCCGGAGAAAAAAGATATACCGCAGGCTTCTTGATGTTTACAGAAGACCGACGGAATATAAGGATGCCAAAGGACAATTCGACTGCATACTGAGGTGAACATGCCCGTTGTAAACGATTATCTCAATTCCATGTACAGACATATCCATAAAACAAAGAATTACGGTCAGAATTCCGCAACGTTTATTAATATGATACGCCTTCTTATGGAGGATATTGCACCGAAAAGCATACTGGATTACGGGTGCGGGCAGAGCAGACTTGCAGACCTGATGCGCGAACATTCAAATGCGGAAGCTCACAGGTACGACCCTGCCATAGACGGGATAAACTCAATTCCTCTCGATAAATACGACTTTATAACATGCACGGACGTTATGGAGCATGTAGTCGAAGAAGACTGCCGCAAGGTGGTTGGAGAACTGGCGGCGCTTAGCCGGAATGTATTTTTTCATATCTCAACGAGACCTGCGGGGGAAATTTTGCCGGACGGTCAAAACGCACATTGCACTGTGAGGAACACAAAGTGGTGGCTCGGACTGATAACAGAGTATTTTCCGGATGCGGAGGTCATTTTTGATGAATACGGCAACGGCTGCGGGATCATCACATGGAAGTCTGTACACAAATACATTTTTCAGGAAATATATTATGGAATACGTCATATACAAGTCTGTATCCGACCTGAATAATGACATAGCAAGGCTGAAAAGCGAACGTGTCTCTGCCGCTGCGGAAATTGGAAAACATTACAGTAAAGACCTTTCGGAGCATTTCGAAATAATAAGAAAAGATTTTACAGGCAGATCGGCTCTTGCCTATGAAACGGCAAGGATGATAGTTTTTCTGCGCCGCAATATGGATACGGACGTCAATTCGGCACTCTTTCTGCACATAGCAAGAGAACACAGCGGGCACATCTGCAAAGAGATGAACCTTCGCTGGCTGGTCTCCGTTATGGATACTCTGGCGGATTTCGGCGACGCGGAGGAATCGGCTTCAGCTCTTCTGCTCTCCTGTATGGTGAATTTTATTAAGCTCTCCGAAACGGAGAAGAAGTTTTTTTATACGGAAAATTTATCACCTCTGAAAGATGAGGACGGGCATATATATCCTTTATTCGACGGACTGACCCACTTCAAAACCGTAAGCGGCGATATGGTGAGAAATCTTTTCGGGCGTATAAGCAAAAAAATGCGGCAGCCCCATATGCTCGAATATTATACTGAAATTAAGAACAGACTGCTGTCGGAGAAGAACCGTCTCGGCAGGTTCAATGAAACCCATAAAAATCTGCTTGGGGAAAGAAAATGAGCGTATATCTCCATTTCGAAGGTGTCTGCTTCAGAAGACGGCTGGACACGGAAAAACTGCGTGAATATTTCATTCTCAACGGGTTTGATATCGCCGAAAGCCCCGACGATGCGGAGAATATTATATACTACTGCTGTGCTTTCAACACATACAGAGAGGATGTCGGGCTGGAAAAGATCAGAGGTTTTCTTTCGAAAAACCTTTTTGTTCTTGAGGGGCTTGCAAAAACAGCAAAAGACAGTCTCATCGGTTTGGGCGTTAAAAGCGACAGGATAATTCCACTTGAAAATATGAGTATGCTTGATGCATATTTCGCGGAAAAAGTAAAATATGAGGACGTCGGCGAGCAGAACCATCCCGGCGGCAATACAAAACAGTTCGCAATCATGACCTCCCGAGGGTGTCTGGATAACTGCACCTATTGCGGTGACAAGACCGTTGTTGGCGACCTTATAAGCAAACCCCTTGAGGAGATACTTGAAGAGGTCAGGCGCGGAGTTGCGCTTGGGTATCAGCGTATTCTGTTTCTTGGGGACGATGTCGGCGCATACGGGCTTGATATTGGTCTGACAGTGTTTGATATGTTTGATGAAGTGTTCAAAATATCAGGAAATTTCAAAATCAATATCGGCGAACTTAACGTTAAATACTTCATAAATGAGCCGGAAAAGTTTGAAAAACTTTGCAGTTCCGGCAGGATTGCCAGTCTGGCTGTCGGTTTTCAGTCCGGCAGCGACCGCATACTTGAGCTTATGCAGCGCGGCTATACTAAACAGGGGCTGCTGAATATGATACGGATTCTTAATAAATACGGTATTCCTACGCATTTTCATGCGATTGCTGGCTTTCCTGCGGAAACGGAGGAAGATTTCAGAGATACTGTCGATGTGCTTGCCTCATATCCGTTTTATTCCTGCTCAATGTTCATATATCTTGAAAGAGGTTATTCCGGCTCGTGCGAAATCTTTCCGAAAGTTCCTGCGGACACTGTTGTGCGTAGACTGGAAAAGGTCAGAGGAATACTCGGAGAAAACTATAGGTATGTTATGAAACCTGATAAACTCAGAATTATGTCGAAAGAGAAATATCGGCAGTGCATGATTGTCGTCGGTTCAAACAGATGCGGAACGTCGGCGATGACAGGATTTCTGGAAAAAGCGGGCGTTACTCTCGGAAGGAAACTTCTGGCGCCGTCTGAAAATAATAAGAAAGGTTATTTTGAAGATGAGAGACTTATTGCTTTCAACGACAGGGTCATGGCAGATGCGGAAACCTATTGGGATGATATCGCAAAACCGCAGGACTATCTTGACAGCGTTATGCAGACGAAGAACGTTGAGGAGCTTAAAACCATCATCACAGAGGAGTACGGGCGGGCATCTTATTTTGCGTTGAAAGACCCAAGAATATGCGCTGTTCTGCCTTTATACCTCAGGGCGCTGGAAGAGCTGTCCATCGATGTCAGAATCATCAGGATGATAAGACATCCCTTCGAAGCAGCGCAGTCGCTTTCAAAGGTGATGGGTTTCAATATCGGCAAATCCCTCCTTATCTGGTGCTTAAACAACATATATTCAGAAATATATTCGGAAGATTGCGGCTGTCTGAGAGTAAATTATGACGATCTGCTTTCAGACCGCAAGGGCGTTCTTGAGCGTGTTGAGGAATATACGGGTATGGAGATGAAAACCGGAGGCGACGATTTCATCGACAGCAGTATGAAAAGATCTGTTAATACGGACAGAAGCGATGTTGACGGCTTTGTAAGAGATTTCGGCCTTGAGCTTTACGAAGCCCTGAAAGCCGGAAAGGATATCGGAGGACTGCAAACCGTTCTGAAAGAATATCTCAGCAGGGAGAGCGGAAAAATATCCCGTGGGGACGCCCTCTTTTACCGCGAAAGATATCACGTCCAGCTTCCGAAACTGTCCCGTTATGAAGCGGAAAACAGATATATGAAACTCAGACTTGAAGCCATCGGGCAACTTGCCCGGTACAGACGTCTTGCGGTTTTCGGTCTGGGTGTTTCAGGGATGAAAACGATTGAGTTTCTGAACTCATATTACCCCGAAAGGCTGTGTTTTGTTGTGGATGATAACAGGACGGGCAGCCACAACGGTGTTCCGGTCATCTCTTCCGCCGATCTGCTCGGAGGCGAATTTGAAACGGATGCGCTTGTATGCGGCAGGTTCCAGCGGCTTAATCCGGCTCTGGAAACTGAACTGAAAATACCGCTGATAAGGCTTGAGCTTATAGTATAGTAAGGAGATGCGGATGCCTGAGCATACTTTCTGCACCATAATAACTCCGGATTACCTGCCTATGGCGCTTGCGCTGTACGATTCCATACGGGCGCATGGCGACGCGGCGCTTCATATTCTTGTCTCCTCATTCAGAGATGGTGAGCCGGAAGTGCCGGAAGGTGTTACATTAAGTTATGTGGATGACCTTCTGTCTTACGGCAATTCGGGAAAGATATACGAAAAGTATTATGATAGCGATTCTGATGCTTTTCGTTGGAGCATGAAACCTGAATTTATTATGTACCTTATAAAGAAGAAGGGGATTAAGAAGGTTGTTTTTACTGACCCAGATACGTATTATTTCAGTTCTTACAGCTTTCTTTTCGATATGCTCGATTCGCACAGAGTGCTTTTAACTCCCCATTGGCGGTCTTTTTCGCCGGAAAAGAGCAGTGCTCATTTTCACCTTAACTTTACGGATGGTTTTTTTAACGGCGGCTTTATTGCGGTAAGCTCTGAAGGGCTGGCAGCTATGAGTTGGCTTTCGGATTCCTGTCTGTACGAATGCAGAAAAGATGTCGATGCCGGATTGTTCGATGATCAGAAGTATCTGGACGCTCTGCCTGTTATGTTTGAAGGCGTAGGCATTGTCCGGCACAAAGGCTGCAATGTTGCGATATGGAACATACACGAATGTCCGAGAAGCCTTTGCGGGGACGATGTGCTGATATGCGGTGAATTTCCTGTTGTGTTCGTCCACTTTTCCACTAACGCAATCAGAAGTATCTTCTACGGCGACGACCCGCTTTTACAGGGTTTTCTGCTGAAATACATAAAAAATCTCGATGAAAGAGGTTTTCCTGTCAAAAAACTTCTGTTGGCGGGCGCAGAGGGGCTTGTCTCCTATATTTCAAAACTTTCAGGCGAAAGAGGCAGGCTGCTTGAGGAGCTTGAGAGCATAAGAGATATTCAGCATCTGCTGAACGGAAAGGATATTGCGATCTTCGGGATGGGCAGGGCGGGGATGCTCTGTTATGAATATACGAAAAAATATTTTCCCGGACAGGTGAGATATTTCATCGACGACAGGGTGCAAAAGCCGCACTGCGGGATTTCTGCGGTTACAACGCAGGAGTTCTTGTCTGAGAAACAGAATGAGGTCGGCGCAGTTATCTGCGGGAAGTATCAGGATGTAAATCCTGAGCTGATAGACGGACTGAACGTGCCTTTCGTCAGGCTGGGGAACGTAAGATGAATACTTTCTGCACCATAGTAACTCCGGATTACCTGCCTATGGCGCTGGCGCTTTACGACTCCATCTTGGCGCATGGCGACGCGGCGCTTCATATTCTTGTCTCCTCATTCAGAGAGGATGAGCCGGAAATGCCGGAAGGTGTTTCATTAAGCTATGTGGATGACCTTCTGTCTTACGGCAATTCTGGAAAGATATACGAAAAGTATTACGATAGCGATTCTGATGCTTTTCGTTGGAGCATGAAGCCTGAATTTATCATGTACCTTATAGAGAAGAAGGGGATTAAGAAGGTTGTTTTTACTGACCCAGATACTTATTATTTTAGTTCTTACAGCTTTCTTTTCGATATGCTCGATTCGCACAGAGTGCTTTTAACTCCCCATTGGCGGTCTTTTTCGCCTGAAAAGAGTAGTACTCATTTCCATCTCAATTTTACGGAAGGTTTTTTTAACGGCGGCTTTATTGCGGTAAGCTCTGAAGGGCTGGCAGCTATGAGCTGGCTTTCGGATTCCTGTCTGTACGAATGCAGAAAAGATGTCGATGCCGGATTGTTCGATGATCAGAAATATCTGGACGCTCTGCCCGTTATGTTTGAAGGTGCAGGCATTGTCCGGCATAAGGGCTGTAACGTTGCCGCGTGGAACATTCACGAATGTCCCAGAACCGTTCATGAGGGCAGGATATTGATAGACGGCGGATTCCCTCTGGTTTTCATACATTTCTCACGCAGTACTGTGAATCATATATTCTACGGAAAGGACGATGCACTTTACGGGTGTCTTGAAAAGTATCTGGGAAATCTCGATGCAAGGGGATTCACAGGGCTGAGCAGGCTTTACGCAGACCTTGAAGAGATTCTGGACAATTTCGGAAATACCATGAAAATAGCCTCTTTCGGCTACGGCGAATCGGGAAGAGCCGTCGTGCGGTTTTTGCAGAGACATCTGCCGGGCAGGCTTGTAACAGTGGTGGACGATAACGTTAAGGATGCGGACGGGCTGAATTTTATGACCACGGAAGAGTTTCTTGCGGTTCAGGGTGCGGATGTCATGGTTTTCGGTAAGCATCAGGCGCTCAATCCCGCTCTTTTAAATAATCTTACGATACCGTATATAAGAATGGAACAGGTCGGCTGACACTCCGGCGAAATAACGCAAACGAAGGATCTGAAAAATGAACGAAACAGAAAATTACTGCAGCATATGCGGAAACGGCAGTTCCCCTTTTAAGTCTTATGGAGGCAGAACGGGCGTACTTTGCCCTGTTTGCGGGTCACTTGAGCGCCACAGGCTCATCTGGCATGTGGTCAGCAGAGAGTGCAGGCTTTCTGAGGATGTGAGTTTTCTTCATTTCGCGCCCGAACAGTGTTTTTACGATAAGCTGGCAGTTTCCGGCATAAAATATTTCCCTGTGGATATAAACCCTGAAAGATTCAAAAATGCGTGCACTCATATGAACGCCACGGATATAACGTTTCCTGATGAGTCCATGGATATCGTCATGGCAAACCATCTGCTGGAGCACATTCCTGACGATATAAAGGCGATGAAAGAATTTTTCCGTGTTCTGAAAAACGGTGGAATCGCTGTGCTGACGGTTCCTGTGAAGCTGGGGAATGAAAAGACATATGAGGATTTTTCAATCACCGACCCGCAGGAAAGAGAGAAGGCGTTCGGTCAGTCGGACCATGTGAGATGGTACGGACGGGATTTTACGGACAGGCTTAAAAGAGCCGGATTTTATATTGAGGAATTTTTTGCAAAAGACTGTCTGAGCGATTCTGAAATCAGAAGACAGGTTATTGACAGGTCTCCTGTATATATTTGCAGGAAAAGGATATAATCTGAAACTTATTTTATAACCCTCCTTAGCCTCATTTCTTTTTCTCCCATGGATGTAAACGACATAAACTGTCGCTTTGATATGTTATTAAAAGGCTGTTTTCATGGGACGTATTTTATAGTAATATAATTCGTTAAACCAAACCTATCGGAGGAGAGATGGATCAGGATAAGAAAAAAGCCCTGGAGCTTGCTCTGGGCAAGATTGAGAAGGATTTCGGCAAGGGCGCCGTTATGCGTCTGGGCGACAGACCCAACGAAAAACTCCCGGTTGTGTCCACAGGCATCCTGTCGCTGGACATTGCCCTTGGAGTCGGCGGATTTCCCAAAGGCAGGATAATCGAGATTTACGGGGCGGAATCCAGCGGTAAGACCACCATCGCTCTTCACGCCATAGCCGAAGTGCAGAAACTGGGTGGTGCGGCTGCGTTTGTTGACGCGGAACACGCTCTTGACCCTGTTTATGCCAAATCGATAGGCGTGGACACCGACAACCTGCTTGTCAGCCAGCCCGACAGCGGCGAGGCAGCACTTGAGATAACCGAAACGCTGGTTAGAAGCGGTGCCATAGACATAATTGTTGTGGACTCGGTTGCAGCTCTCACTCCCCGTGCGGAGATAGAGGGCGAAATGGGCGATTCGCACATGGGGCTTCAGGCAAGACTGATGAGCCAGGCGCTGAGAAAGCTCACCAGCATCGTGAACAAATCCCAGACAACACTGGTGTTTATCAACCAGACACGTTCGAAAATCGGTGTTGTATACGGAAACCCCGAAACAACAACAGGCGGAAACGCGCTGAAATTCTACGCATCCATGCGTATAGAGATAAAGAAATCTCAGGCTCTGAAAGAGAAGGAAGAGGTTGTGGGCAACCACGGCATAGCCAAAGTTGTTAAAAACAAGGTTGCGCCCCCATTCAAAACCGCAGAGTTCGATATCATGTACGGCGAAGGTGTATCCCGCGAAGGTCTGCTCATTGACATGGGCGTGGACGCAGGATTCATCGGAAAGGCGGGCGCATGGTTCAGCTATGGCGACGCGAAGATAGGTCAGGGCAAGGAGAACTCAAGAACGTGGCTTAAAGAGCATCCCGAAGAGGCAGCGGAGCTTGAGACTAAGATACGTGAAAAATACGCAGTGACCGAATACAAAGGAAAAACCGTTCCCGAAGAGGAATAGGATGGATATAAACGCGGTTCTCACAAAAGCGGCTTCTCTGGGTGTTTCGGATATCCATATAAAGGTCGGCAGACCGCCTGTTGTGCGTCTGCACGGCGAGATGGAGAATCTGGACGGTTTTGAAACTGTAACTGCGGAGGACGCAGTTAAGATGGCAGGCAGCATTATGCCTGCACAGCTCAAGTCCGAGTTCAAAGAGCGCAAGGAGGCGGATTTCGCATATGCCCTGCGAGGCATTGCACGTTTCCGTGTGAACGCGTATATACAGCGCGGGATGATCGGCATGGTACTGCGCCTTATCCCCGAAAAGATACCCGACATCGACAGTCTGCTGCTGCCGGAGGTTATCAAAGAGATATCCGGCAAACACAGAGGTCTGGTTCTGGTGACCGGCATAACGGGCAGCGGGAAGTCCACAACACTGGCTTCCATGATAGATTATGTCAACCGTACCAAAAAGATAAATATAATCACCGTGGAGGATCCCATAGAGTTTCTCCATACGGACAAGCTGTCTGCCATCTCCCAGCGGGAGGTGGGTGCGGATACGAACTCATTTTCCGAGGCGCTTAAAAGAGCGCTGAGGCAGGATCCGGATATGATACTTGTGGGCGAGATGCGGGACGTCGAAACCATTGAAACGGCGCTCCATGCGGCGGAGACCGGACACCTTGTTATGTCTACGCTGCACACGCTGGACGCTCCCGAGACAATAAACAGGATAATCTCCGTGTTTGAACCTCACAGACAGGAACAGGTAAGGTTGCAGCTTGCATCAGTGCTCAATGCGGTTATCTCCCAGAGGCTCGTCCCCCGAAGCGACAAGCCGGGCAGGGTACCTGCGGTTGAGATAATGGTGTCCACGGGGACTATAAGGGAGTGTATCTCTGACAAGGACAGAATACACGAGATAACGGATTTCATTGAGCAGGGACGGGATATTTATAAATCACAGTCGTTTGACCAGTCCCTTATGGATCACATAGACGCAGGTTTTATCACCGAGGAAGAGGCGCTGAAATGGGCGAAACGCCCCGATGACCTCAAGCTGAAGCTGGCTGGATTTTCCGGTGGAAGGAGCTGACAGGCTGTTTCCCAAACGCAGGATACGGAGTAAAACCCCTTTCGAGTATGCGCTGAGGGTGCTTGCGCGGCGGGATTTTTTCGAAACTGAGATGCGCGCAAAGATTGCGGAGCATTTCGGGGACGAAGCCGCGGAAGAAACCATATTAAAGCTGAAAGACTACGGTTACATAGACGATGAGAAGTGCCGGAAAAATCTGATAGCCTCGCGGCTGCGGTCGGGTTACGGCAGATACCGCATCGTTGAGGAACTGCGTGAGAAGGGTATCGATGCCGATCTTACGGATATGGACGAGATAGCCGGAGAGCGCAGCATAGACACGAAAGCCCAGCTTGCGGAGATGGTAAAACGGTTTATGGAGACGAAAAAGGCAAAGACCCCTTATGAGCTGAAACAGAAATGTATTGCTCATTTCTACAGAAAGGGTTATTCCTTCAATGAGATAGTTGATATTCTGGATTCGGATAACAATTAAATTGAGATAGCTTCGTCTCTGCGAGGGCAGATGCCCGAAGCAGTCTCATAGAACGGGAGAGAGAACAATGAAAGTAATATTTCTTCAGGACGTCAAAGGCGTTGCGAAAAAAGACGAGATAAAAGAGGCGAAGGACGGATACGCGCAGAATTTCCTGTTTAAAAAGAAAATGGCGATAGAGGCTACGCCTGCGAACCTTGCGGCGCTGGAAGCCAAAAAACAGGCAGCAAAAGATCGCGAGGCACAGAAGATTGCCGAGGCGAAAGCGTTTGCCGAGACACTCAACAAAACAGGTATAACCATAACTGGCAAGGGCGGCGATACAGGAAAACTTTACGGTGCCATCACCTCAGCGGACATTGCAAAAGCTCTGCACGATGCAGGCGTTGAAGTGGATAAAAAAGACATCGCCATGAAAGACCATATAAAAGAACCGGGTGAATACAGCATCAAAGTTAAAATTTACATGGACATAAATGCCGAAGTAAAAGTTAACGTGAAAGCGGAATAACATGGCTGATATGAGACGTGTTCCGCCACATAACAAAGAGGCGGAACAGGCGGTAATCGCCTCGATACTTCTTGACGATAAGGCGCTGGACAAGGTTGTCGATAAGATTCAGGCGGATGATTTCTATATCCCCGCACACCAGAATCTTTACAAAAAGATCCTGTGGCTTCAGGAACAGGGAAAACCGGTAGACGTGGTTACTGTTATCGGCTCCCTTTCAGATGAAGATTTGCAGAGAGCAGGCGGCGTTGAATACGTTTCGTCGCTGGTGGATATCATCCCCACTTCGGCAAACGTCGGGCATTATGCCGAGATAGTGCGTGACAGAGCGACTCTGCGCCAGCTTATAGGTGTTGCCGTGGAAATCACGGAGTTCAGTTACGAACAGCCGGAAAACGTTTCCGAAGTTGTGGAAAACGCTGAAAAACGTATCTTTTCTCTGGCGGAACATAAGCTGAAAAGCAGCGTGCAGCCCCTTAGCAAACTTATGCACGAAACGCTGGATATGCTGAACAGTCTTTTCCACAGAAGTGACCAGCTTTCCGGGGTTAATACCGGATTTAAAGACCTTAACAACGTTACCAACGGTCTGCAAAACTCAGACCTTATCATCGTTGCCGGACGTCCCGGTATGGGTAAGACGGCGTTTTCCCTTAACATGGCGCTGAACGCCGCATATATGGACAGCCGCAGCGTGGTTTTCTTTTCTCTTGAGATGTCCTCGCACCAGTTGGCACAGCGTCTTCTTGCTGCGCAGGCGGGTGTTGAGTCCAACAAACTCAGGGGCGGAAAGTTCACCATGGAGGAGTGGCAGAAGCTGGCGAGCGCCGCAGGCGTTCTGGGCGATATGAAGCTCTTCATCGATGACACCCCAGCCATCACACCTCTGGAGCTGCGCGCAAAATGCCGCAGGATAAAGCGCGAGCACGGGCTTGACCTGATATTTGTGGATTACCTACAGCTTATGGGCGCGACCAAGGGGGACAACCGCGAACAGCAGATTTCTGAGATATCAAGGTCTCTCAAGGCACTGGCAAAGGAACTGAACATCCCCGTGATAGCACTTTCGCAGCTTAACCGCGGTGTGGAGCAGAGGGCGGACAAACGACCGATGATATCCGACCTTCGTGAATCGGGCGCAATCGAGCAGGATGCGGATATGATCATCTTCCTGTATCGTGACGAGGTTTACAACAAACAGTCCGACAGGGCAGGTATAGCCGAGGTTATCATCGCGAAGCACAGGAATGGTCCCGTAACGGAAGTGGAGCTGTCGTTCATCAAGGAATACATGCTGTTCAAAGACCTTTATCGGGGTTGACAGTCAACTGTATCTAAAAGAATACAGGAGATGGTCCTGATTTGTTGTATTTTTCATACAAATCTTTAACAATTTCTTATCTGGAGCGGGTTTCAGCCTTGGCACGCCAATTGCTCCAATTTTCCCATGAAACAGACAACTCTTAAAAAAGGATTTACAATTGACGGCATAGGGCTGCACACCGGACAGAGGATAACCATGACCGTGCATCCCGCTTTCGCAGATTCCGGTATCTGTTTCAGACGGAGCGACGTTGCGTCTGATTACACGCGCGTAAGCCCGTACACTGTTACGTCAACCATGCTCGCCACAACCATCAAGTGCGGCGAACAGTCCATAAGCACCATAGAGCACATCATGTCCGCCCTTTACGGTATGGGTGTGGACAACGCCATGATAGAGGTCTCAGGTCCTGAAGTGCCTATCCTTGACGGTTCTGCAAAACCTTTTATCCCGATGATAGCAGGTTCCGGAATCAAAGAACTGGGCAAGCCCCGCAAGTATTTGAAATTCAATAAAAAGATCAGACTGGAAAAGGACGGAAAGTGGATTGAGATAATCCCATCCCGCTTCTTTAAAGTCACGTTCGATATAGATTTTGAAAGCGGATCAATAGGTCAGCAGAGAGCTTTCTTTCAGATTGACGAGAGCACTTTCGCATCAGAGATAGCCGGTGCGCGCACCTTCGGCTTTAAGCAGGAGGTCGAATCACTCTGGCAGATGGGGCTGGCAAAGGGCGGAAGCCTCGAAAACGCCGTGGTAATAGATGGCGACGATATACTGAATCCCGAAGGACTCCGCTTCAAAGACGAATTCGTAAGGCATAAGGTGCTCGACCTTATTGGCGACATCTCCCTGACGGGATACAGGATGTTCGGGCATATCCGTGCCTATAAATCAGGACACCAGATAAATAATCTTTTCGCAAGACTTATCACAGAGTCGAAAGACTCATATTCAATCATAGAAGTGCCCGATGGCAGACATCCGGGACTCGCTCAATTAGAATTGAAACCACAGGGGCTGGTCTGATTGCCGGAAGAACTTGAGGCTTCCGGCAATCGTGACCGCATATCTCATCAGTAATCCATTATACTCTTATCAATTTTGCTGTAGACGATAAAATCATCAGCGCGCTTGTCGTCCATGGTCATTTTGTCCGGCTCGGTCATTTCGTATGAGCTGTCTTTTACAAAGAAATCATTTTCGGAAAGATCCATTGGCTCATTATCACCGTATTTCTTCTTTAGGCTGTTATGCAGCGCAAGAACGAAGGCGAGCGCCTTATTTCTCATCTCTATTGTACTGCCCTCTGCCATGAAGGTTAGTTTGGGCGAGGTATTGGACATTCCGTACATGATGAATCCGTCGGGGAAATCCACTCTTATCTGACCATCGAACTCTGTTATGTCAAATCCGGCTTTGTCAGCAAAGAGATTGCGCAGTGCCGAAACGGCTTCCGCGGTTATCTGTTCCTTCTGTTCGTTTGATGCGGATACCGTTCGTATCTCCTTTGTTGCGAAACGGGAAGGAACGGTTTTAAAGTAGTCAGCCAGTTTATTTATTCCAAGCGCGTCAATAACCTGTTCCAGAATAAAGATATTCTCCACCGCATCGTCTCTGGGTATGCCGTCTTTTGTGTCAGTTGAGAAGAAGTGAAGGCTCGCCTCAATCTGGAGGTCGCGGTAGCCGGTTGCCTGAACAAATTCGTCGATGGTGTTGTATCCTGCCAGAGATGACATCAGTTTCATATTTTCCGTGATGGTCTCTTTCCAGAGGGAGTGACCTTTGGGGTGGAAAATTGTAGTTCCGCCCAGTGATTCTACGTACTGCTTCACGGCGCCTGTGTATCGCGCGTCTATATAGAAGGTTTTTGCTATCTTTTCGATTGCTTTCAGGTTTGTGGGGTCAACGCCTTTGTCTTTGAGCGTCTCTTTAAGTGCGGGCAGAGCCAGTTTCATCTTATAGTCCGCGAGGACAAAAGCCAGCGCGTCGCCGAGATAGTGTCCTGTGCCGGATACGGTGAGAGCATAGGAACCTTCCGTGAGGGAACCTCTGTCCGCGTCAAGGTCGAAAGAGTGGATGCGTTTTCCGTTGTCCAGCGCCTCCTGAAGGCGTGGAACCTTAGCCAGCATCTCTTTTCTTGTGGGGTCGGCAAGCAGGTGTCCGCTGTTGACATCTATGTCATCGCCGAGGATCAGGGTATCTTTGCCGAGAATATCGAGGAACAGTTCTTTATACTGAAGTCCTGTACCGCCGAAAAGGTTTACTGCTACCATAGAATTGTCGCGTTTTTCGAAATAGCCGGAGTAGATAGCTTTCATCTTATCGAAATATGCCTTTCTGCCTTCGGATTTTTTGTCATAAATTTTGCCGTATTCAGCTTCCGGCAGATTTCTTACAGGGTATTGTTCTTTCAGGAAGATATTCATCTGTTCCAGCAGATATGTGTGTACGCCCTGTGTGGCTATGCCGAATTTTGCGCCGTTTGTTGTCACTTCGACATGGGAACGGGTTATCTGCACGTGTGCTTTTGCTCGCAGCTGATTCTGGTTCTGATAAACCTGACCGGACGATGATGTCCCTATGTCGTAAACGTTCACCCCCTGGCTGATAATTCCTTTCGCCATGGCTGCGGCTAGCGGTTCGGAGGTGGGACCGTTGTCATATCCTATTACGATGGTGTCACCGACTTTCAGGCTCATTCGGGTGCCTGTGCGCAGCACGAATTCCTGACAGCCGAGAATTTTTCCTATTGTTTCCATGGCTTCCGGTGTGAGAACTGCCTTTTCAGTGAAAAAATTCCCCGGTTCGCCTACATAGGCGCGGATATCGTATGATGTGGGTTTAAGCAGTTTGTCCGCGTTTTTGACGACAGATTCCGGCGCATTAAGCCCTTTGAAATTATCTGACATGATATACCTCTTGCACAATTAGCATTTGCTTTTTAAAATTATGGCATAACAGAGGCTTAGGTCAAGCCTCTGTTGAATAAACATAAGAAGAATATATGTTCAGATTTTTTAACAGACTCATAATATTACTGTTTATTGTTGCCATAGGCAGCGCGGTGATTCTTGTCTCCGGTCGGGAGTCAGATGAAAGCCTTGCGGATAAGTATTCTGCGGAGGCTTCGAATAACTCTAAACTGATCGGACGCTTCATCGAACACATTTTGCACGAGCGGGAAGACAACCTTGAAGACGTTGCCGCTGCGCCGGATCCTCATGAGATGGCGAACAGGCTCCAGAAATATTCAGCGTTCATAGATAAGCACTACAGCCTTGGGGAATGTTTCACCACCGGCATAACTGACAGCGGTTTCGAAATAATAAAAAGTATAACACTGGGTGCTAACGACTGTTCCGTTCCGGCGCCGAAAAGCGACGAAATAGCCGGAAAACTGAAAAGGGGCGAAGTTTACATAGGTCTTTCGAATTTTGAGAAAAATAGAAATATGATACTGATATATCCGGTCATGCGGAACGGTGTTTTCAGCGGTTCGGTGTATGATATTTTCACCGTGATGGACGATAAAGGGGTGAAGGGCTATTGGAACGGGCTGAACAGCGGCGGCAGAAGCGAGCTGATAATTGACGATATCAAAGCCTATCAGAACGATTCTGAAACGCAGGAACTCATCAGGCTGAAATCTAAGATTGAACACGGCAACACGGCTGAATATAACAACAGACAGGTGGGTTTTTACTGTTTTAGCGTGCACGGCACGAAATTTTGCCTTGTTTACACAACGGAGCAGTATAAAAGGCAGTTTGTATTCAGTTTTTTTCCTTGGGCAGGGGACTATGCAGTTGTTATAGTTTTCCTTCCGCTTGGTCTCCTTATTATGCTCATCATAATTGAGATGTTCAGGGTTAACAAGAAACTGTCCGATGAGATTGCCGACAGGACCCGTCACCTGAACATGCTGAACAAAAAGAACGAGAGCCTTTTTCAGACCATCCCCGAATATATCATTGTGCACGATAAAAGCGGTAACATTATGGAACAGAACAGTAAGTTCAGAGAGCTTGAGTGTCAGGACGGAACCAGCCAGAACATTCTGGATTACGTTCGCGAAAAAGACAAGTTCCGGACAAGGCTGGAAGGGCTGCACGAGGGTGAGGTGGAAAACTTCGGCGAGTTCAGCATCGTAAAAAGCGGAGGGGAGATAATGAACGTATCTGTCAGCGCTATCCTTATGGATACCGACGGGACTCAGGCGGTTCTTTCCGTTTTCACAGATATCACAGACTATAAAAACATTCAGAACAGCTTTTATCTCGCCCAGAGACGGGAAGCTGTTGGAACGCTGGCTTCGGGCATGGCGCACGATTTCAGCAATATATTGCAGAATATTTCTCTCCAGTTCGGGCTTGCAGAGCGTGCGGACGATGAAGAAAAGAGAGAACAGCACCTTGAAAGCATAAACGGCATTGTGGACGGTGCGCGTATGTACATCCAGAAAGTATTGCAGAGCGCCCGCGATACAGAGGAGAAACCCGAACCGAGATTCGGCAGAGAGCTTACATCCATGGCTGTCGATATGGCTTCAAACCTTCTGCCGCCGGACGTTTCCATTCTCTATTCCGACACCTCAGAGGGGATGATGATAAAGATAGCGGAAAGCAGGTTCATTCAGATGATGGTGAACCTGTGCCAGAACGCCGCGGAAGCTATGGATAAGCGCGGAATCATAACCGTGACGACATCAAAGCATGAGATGTATTACGGAATGTTCTTTGAACTGCGGGTCAAAGATACCGGACGCGGTATAGACAAGAACGACCAGAAGAATATGTTCAAACCGTTCTATACGACCAAACAGAGAAAGGGCGCAGGACTGGGGCTTGCCACCGTTAAACAGGTCGTCATGGACAGCGGCGGATTTATAGAGGTTCACAGCGCGCCGGGTGAAGGGTGCGAATTTATAATACTTTTACCGGAGACGAAATGATAGCAAGACAGGAACAGACAAGAGCGGCGGCTCTTGAACTGGGGATAACCACTGAAAATGCGGAGCTGCTGGGCTATATTGCCAGACATTCCGAATATCTCGGCATGTGGCTGATGAACAATCCTCATATGATGAAAGAAGCTGTGGAAAAAATAGGAACAGTGCGCGACAGGCAGACAATTCTGGATGACATTTTGTCCGTGGATATTCTTTCCATGACTGAAGAAGGGTTCATGGAGTATCTAAGGGTCAAAAAAATGAAAGAATACATATGCATTGCCGCGGAAGATATGCGGCTTGGAGCTGCCTGTGCGGACGTTACAGCGCACGTTTCGGCTTTTGCTTCGGCATGTTGTGAGGCGGCTTATCAGTTTGCTGCCGCGCTGCTTAAAAAACAGCATGGAACACCGAGGGACGAAGAGGGTAACGAAGTCGGCTTCTGCGTGATAGGTCTTGGGAAGCTGGGAGGCTGGGAGCTGAATTTCAGCTCCGATATAGATGTCATATACGTTTACGGATGCGATATCGGAAATACCGACGGCGGTGAATCCATAGATAACCATACATATTTCAGCAGAATTGCCGAGCACGTCACAAAATATATAGGCGAAAGGACGAAGGACGGTATAGTTTTCAGGGTTGACCTCCGCCTGCGTCCCGACGGCGACAGAGGTGCGCTTGCTATGCCTGTGCGTGCATACGATACCTACTACGAGACCTACGGACAGAGCTGGGAGCGGATGATGCTTCTGAAAGCACTGCCTGTTGCCGGCGACATTCAGGTTGGCGAGTCATTCAAAAAAGCGGTGAAACCGTTCGTCTTCCGCAGAAGCCTGGATTTTAACCTTATGAACGACTTGCAGGATATAAAAAAGAAGATAAACAAACGGGTCGAACTGAAAGGATGCAACGTTAAACATGTTAAGCTGGGCTATGGCGGCATACGCGAGATAGAATTTATCGTACAAACTCTACAGATCATTAATTATCCGTCAAATAACGCCATCTTTAACCCGAATACGCTGAAGAGTCTCGGAATACTCACAAAATACAAGCTGATGACCCCTGAAACGGCAAAAATGCTTACCGAATCATATTGTTTTCTCAGGAAACTGGAACATATGGCGCAGATAGAGAACGAGCGTCAGACTCATATAGTGCCTGAACAGGCGGATACCTATCCGCTTTATCTCGAAAGATGCGGTTTCAGTTCAAAAGAAGAGTTTGAAGCGCGTTATGCGGCGGTCACAAAGCAGGTCAACGACGAATTTTCAAAACTGTTCACCGATTCAGGCGCGGACGAGGGTGTTTTCCTTATATTTGAAGAGGACATCGCGGATGAAGAGGCAGCAGTCATACTGAAGCAGCTTAAAATAAACGAACCGCTGGAATGTGTCAGGATAGTAAGGCGGGTAATGGCAGGACAGAAAAACCGCCCGCGGGTCAAAAGCGAACGACAGGTTTTAAAGGCTCTTCTGGTTATGATCATTAACGAGCTTGAAGGGAAATCAGGCAGCGCAGAGGTGCTGCACAACTTTGAAAAGATGCTCGCCAGCAGCGCGACTATCTATCTTCTCCACGACCTGTTCTCAACGGCTCCTTTTATCATCCAGAAGCTGATAAATATTTTTTCATACAGCAGATATCTAACCGACCAGATAATGAAGAACCGCGATCTGCTGGACTATATCTATGACCCGAAACCCATTGATTTCACAGCGGAGAAGATAAAGCAGGATCTCATAGAGCATACGGAGAAATACCGAGATATGCCGGATCTGATGCCGGAAGCGGCGCGGATACGCCATAAGATATTCATGTTCAACGCGGGCTACGCCTATCTCAATAAACAGACCAACATTATCGATACCATGCGCGCCCTGACGGAGCTCGCCAGAGGTACGGTTGATTTTGCGTTCAGCTATATCTATGACCAGCTTGCGGAAAAATACGGAAACCCTGTGAAAGAAGACGGCACGCCGTGCGGCTATCTGCTGGTTGGCATGGGCAAGGTGGGCAGTATAGAGATGAGCTTCGGCTCGGATATTGACCTTGTTTTCCTTTACGACGGCTATGGTGCTACAGATGGTGAAAAATCCATTACCAATCAGGAGTTTTACTCCAAAATGGTACAGCGCAGCATAACTTTTCTCAGTGCCTACAGCCACAACGGCTATCTGTACAAAACTGATATGCGTCTGCGTCCCAGCGGTTCCAGCGGAACACTGGTTACCACCCTTACCGGTTTTGAAGACTATCAGAAAAAAGGTGCGATGCTCTGGGAGAAACAGGCGCTTATGCGTTCCAGCGTGATAAATTACAACTCACCACTTGCCGCGGAGTTCGAGCGCATCAAAGCCCAGTCACTCTACGTCTGCCTGATAGCCGACGAAGGGGTGAAAGAGATATTTGATATGCGGATGCGCATAGAGAACGAAAAAGGGCTTCCATACGAGAAAAACGATATCAAGGCGGGCTATGGCGGATTGCTGGATATTGAGTTTTCCGCACAGATGTTCCAGCTTATGTACGGGTGCAAATACGATCAGCTGCATACGCCTAATACCCACGATGCGATACATTTTTTCAAAGACCTTGAAATTATGTCCAGCAGGGATTTCTACAGTTTCCACAAAGGTTATCTGTTTTTCAGGCACCTTGAGAATCTCGTGCGGATATACGATAATACCGATACTTCCAGACTGCCGAAAGATGAAAAACTGCTGGACAGAATGGCGGAGTTTTTCGGATACAAATCCGGCGGTCAGGCGCTTCTGGATGAATATCACAACCTGCGGCGCTCTGTAAGAGCCGCGTTTAAAAGGGTTTTCGGGAAGGAATGATGGAAATAGTACAGATAATAGACTATGACGCCATGGGTGCCGACTGGCTTAGTATCGCTGTCGGGTGCGCGCCGTTTGCAGACATGATGTGGTTCCGGATAAAAAACCGTCCCGCAGAGCTTATTTACAACGAGGCAAAGAAACTGCGCGAGGCGCTGCCTCAGGCAAGGCTGGTGCTCTCGGCTAGGGAGGATATAGCCGCGCTGCTCGGATATAACGGGGTTCAGCTTGGCGCATCAACCGTAAAAGAGGGAATAGACGAATCACTGGCCGTGGGTTATTCCGCACACAGCATAGATGAGATAGAAAGTAATCAGGCGGATTACTATATGCTTAGTCCTTTATTCCACACTGTTAAGGACTATGAAGTGAAACCTCTTGGCGCTGTGGATGTATCCGCTCTGGAGAAGGACGTTTATGCCCTTGGCGGGATAGGCTGCGCCAATGTTTGCCAGCTCAAAAGCAAAGGTTACAAAGGAATTGCAGGGATATCTTTCTATCGGGAGATACAGGCGCTGAAAGAGATTGTCAGCCGACTTTAACAACGTCCGCCGGGATGCCGTAATATACCATATCCTTGCCTGAATCCGTGCGCATTGGTGTGGTTGCGTCGTTGATGTATCCGTCTGCCATGGGCAGTCCCTTATAGCTCATGATAACCTTTTCGCATACCATGTCGGTAACTTCCGCATATGCTGAGTAATGACCGGTGCCTGTGGATATCTTTATCATGTCGCCGTTCGCTATACCAAGTTCTGCCGCGTCTTTCGGGTTGATATAGGCAATTTTCAGCTTCTCCGCTATGCGCGGGAGGTGCTGGCTGTTCAGATATGCCGGATGCGAAAGGGACAGCAGGCTGAATTTTCCGTGTTCCTCCGGTATGAACGGCTTTATCCGTTCATCTATATAGACTCTTTTTCCGGGCGTGTCCGGTTCCGGTTCTCTGATGTTCAGGTCTGTGCCAAGCCTGTTACTCAGGCGGGTTACTATATCGAGATCGGATATGTCGTCTGTCAGTTTTTCCCGCTTGTGCCAGTGCGGAAAGAAATAGCTTCCCATGAAGTCCTGCTGGGCGAAAATGCCTCCTGTGCGTATGAACAGAGTGCAGTTTTCAGACGTGCGGTTGGGCTGAACGTCAACAACAATTGTCGGTGTATTTTTTATGCCTTTAACCCAGTTTTTCGCGTCGGGAAAAGTCATGGCAGGGTTTGCTGCGACGTTTACGAACAAGTCAAATTCTCCGTCTGCAAGTCTTTTGCCCGCCGTTTCTATCGGAACATGGTGCCTGAAGGTTGCGCCAAGCCCTTTCCAGAAACGTTTTGAGCCCTGTCCGTAATAAAGTGTGTCGGTGTTTCCGGATTTCACAGCGAGGCGGTTTATGAGTCTGATGATATTCATGCCGTTAGGGTTGCGTTGCATCCCGTAGCCCTGAATGAAAGCCGTTTTTCCGGGCAGTATAGAGTCTTTTATATAATTGAAATCATCGTGTGAGACTCCTGAACGTTTAAGAAACATTTCAGTATCGTGTCCGTTTTCAAGCCCCAGTTCTGTCATGAGAGCCGCAGCCAGAAGTCCGTCGCACATGGGGCGTATCTGTACGTATCTATCAGCCATCTCAGCGGTTTTAGTTCTTATTGGATCGATATATATTATTTTAAGCCCGTTTTTTTTCAGCTCTTTCAGATAAGCGTAAAGGTGCTGGCTGACGGTTGCAGCGTTTTTGCCGAAAAGGATTGCGGTTTTGCAGGCTGCGATGTTTTCAACGGGCGGGTTTATTTCAACCCCGAAGTCAGCCTCGTGTGCTGCGCCGCCTGTTCCGCTGCAAACACCGCCGGTCACTTTTGCACAGTTTTCAAAACTGCTCATGAGTCTGTCCCAGTATCCCATGTTGTAAGCAAGAGAGCCGGAACCTTTCAGATAGAGTATTTTCCTGTCTTTGTATCTTTCAAGAATATCGCCGAAAGCTGAAACAGCTTCTTCATCGTTTTCGAAAGTGCATCTCTCGCCGTTGACAGACTGGTATGATTTTACTCCGGAATTGATTTCGCGTTCGGCAAAGACCCGGAACTTTGAGCAGACAAAACCCGTTTTCTGCCAGCCTTCCTCAATGCCTGTGAAGTGATATTTACCGTTCTTGAATTCAGCCCTGACAGCGCATGTGTCGGGGCAGTCTTTGCTGCAAAAAAAATTCATCCGCAATTATCACTTGATTTGCTGTAAAATCAATGATTATTTGTATAAAAGAAAAAGCGGAGGGGTGTAATGCCTTCATTTGATATTGTAAACGAGATAGATATGCAGGAGATGGACAACGCTGTTAATCTTGTTAAGAAAGAGGTGGACAGCAGGTTCGATTTCAAAGGCACAGATACAGAGATTGAACTGAACAAAAAGGACAAGGCTGTCAAGATCGTCACCCACGACGATATGAAGGCGCAGGCTATCAAAGAAATGATGATAAAACACTGCGCAAAAAGGAGTATTGATTCACGTGTGCTTAAATTCGGCGAACCGGAGAACACGTCCAAAGGGCACAGAAAATTCGATGTCAAGGTTGAAGAGGGACTTGGAAAGGACAACGCCAAGAAGATAGTCAAAATTATAAAGGATTCAAAGCTGAAAGTGAACGCGTCAATTATGGATGACCGCGTGCGCGTTGAAGGAAAAAAGATAGACGATCTTCAATCCGTTATTCAGCTTATGAAATCGTCCGACATAGACGTTCCGCTTCAGTTCATAAATATGAAGAACTAAAAAAGTAAGGCACGCAAAAGCGTGCCTCAGACTGATGACAAAATTTTATAAATATGAGATTGCTTCGCTCTGCTCGCAAAGACGAAAGGGAAAAACAGTCTCTGCGAGGAGCTTAGCGACGAAGCAGTCTCATTGATTTAATAAAATCCGAGTTTGTCAACAACCAGAGGCACGCGTTAGCGTGCCTCTTCTGTTTTAATATACCGACGCCCAAGTGGAAACGGACGAAACCGCCGTTGTTCCCGATGCGTTTTTCAAATAGCCTTCCGACATAGTCGTTTTGTTTGACATGGTATAGACGTAAAAGTTTCCGTTGGACTTGTTCCTGAGTACCAGATCGATCTTTCCGTCGCCGTTAACGTCTATAAGCTCGCTTAAAGTCCATGAAGAATATGAGGGCATAACAATCTTTCCTGTGGACGCATATCTGACATATCCTTGTGACGCTGCGGTGGTGGAGTTCATGGTGATAACGCATATAGAGCCGTCCGATTTGTTTCTGAGAATTATATCAGCCATACCGTCTCCATTGGTGTCTCCGGCGCCGGATGAAAGCCAAAGCGCGGGATTCATATATACGGTTGCGGCGCTTGCATTTTTGACGTAGCCGTAGCCTGTGACGGTGTTGCCGTCCATGAGATAGATATAGAACGAGCCGTTGGAGGTGTTTCTGAGAATGATATCAGCTTTCCTGTCGCCGTTGACATCAGCAACAGCTGCCAGTGCCCACGTTGCGTATGTGGGTTTTAATGTCGTGCCCGCTGCGTTTTTCGCATAACCTGTCTTCACGATTATGTTTTTATCCATCATCATGATGTAGAATGAGCCATCGGTTTTATTTCTGAAAATTATATCTGCCTTTCCGTCTCCGCTCACATCACTGAACCCTGACACAGCCCAGGTGTTCGGGGAAAGAACTGAGTTCTTTCCGTCATAGGCAGTCACATAGCCGGATGCTGTGCGTGTCTGACCGTCTATTGTCCACAGCCCTGTCGTTCCGTTTGTCTTGTGTCTGATAAGTATATCCGGCTTTCCGTCGCCGTTTGCATCGCCGACTCCGGATACGTCCCAAAGTGATACCGTTGCTGTTGCGATTGTTCCGGAAGTTGTGGCTATCTTCGCAGAGGAGGTAATTTTTTTATCCTGTACGATATGAACTGCGAAACTTCCGTCGGATGTATTTCGCAGTACAAGGTCAGATCTGCTGTCGGAATTGAAGTCCCTTGCAGTTGTGCTTCTTGAGTTTTCCGTATAGGCAGACGAAACGGATTTATTTTCACCGTCTGCTGAGACGGATACTGATACTGTTGCGGGAGTCATCCAGACTTTTGAAGTGTCCGAATGGCTCACATTGCTGAAGGATATCTTATAAGTACCGAGGTAGACTTCAGCGGATTCGCCTGAATTTTTCCATGCTCCGGTTCCTATTCTCCATTTTGCGTTGATATCCGAAGGAGTTATGTTTACGGTTACTGTGCCTTTTCCGAGTGCGGAAATAGCCTTGTTCACCAATATGCGCGGTTTTACGATGCTGTTTCTTGAGTCAGTTATCTGTTTGCCGGTGGTTTTCAGTGCGTTTTCCATCTCGTCAACGTCAGATGCGCCGGATGCGCTTTTAAGAACGGCGAAAGCTCCCGCCACATGTGGCGCAGCCATTGAGGTTCCTGATTTGTTGCCGTATGACGTGCCGGGTATGGAGGAGAGAATATATTGCCCCGGCGCCAGAAGGTCAAGCATGGAAGCGCTGTTTGAAAAAGACGATACGGTATCAGCTATGGTGCCGAGGGAGCCGTCCGCTGTTGAACCCACTGTGACTGCTGTCGATATGCACCCCGGATATGACACTGCGTTGGTATACGCCTCGTTGCCGGATGCTATCACGGTTGCTATGCCTGCGGAGCGCAGGTTGTCTATGGCTGTCTTCATAGAGGTAGTGTCGCACGCCGACGTATATTTCCCGCCGCCGAGGCTCATGTTTACCGATGCGATGTTATAGGTGGAGCTGAGTGCCAGAACCCTTTGTAAGCCTTTTATTATGTCGCTGTCGTATGCGAGCGCCTGACCGCTGACGTTTGTAAAGACCTGAATGGAAATAAGCTGCGCCGCCGGAGCGACGCCTTTATAGCTTGAGTTCGTTCCCGCTGCTATCCCGGCAACGTGTGTTCCGTGGTCATATCCTTTAACGCTGGATGGTGCCGCAACGCCGGATCCTGTGGCAGTGCTCGCCGTTACCTTTCCGGGGCAGAGGGAAACTCCCATTCCGTTTCCGCCGGAGTAACACGCTTCGGAAACCACTCTGCCTGTGAGAAACGGGTGATTTTTATCCACGCCTGTGTCCAGTATCGCGATATAAACCCCGCTGCCGGTATAGCCTGAGCTCCATGCCGCTGTGGCGTCCACAAGGGGAGAGCTTTCAGCCAGAGAGACAAAGTTTGCTTTGTCCTCTTCTATTGAGTATACGGAGCTGTCCGATGAAAGATTTTTCACATCGGCGCTGCTTATATTCATTGTAACAAGCGGAAGTCCTTCAATTTTTGTCGGATTTGCGTTCGCGGCTTTTGCCCTTCCCCGGAACGTGTTTATGAATTTATTCTGAGCGGTTTCAATTCTCGTGCGCTGAGTCGCTTTTTGTTTGGAGTCAAGGAGACCTTCCGGAACGAAGCCGTCCTTCAGTCTTATGATTACGGGAACCGTGCCTGCGCTTTTTGCCGTGGTGCCGCCGAGAATTGTTTCGAGTTCCGCGCCGACCCTGATTTCACGCTCGCTGTCTGTCTCTTCGGGTGCTGTCCGGGAGACGTATGAATACGCCCATTCCGGCACATCCGCAGTTCCTTCAATATCGGTTATCCCGGCGTCTGTCTCAGTGGTTTCCGCTGTTACAGATGTTTCCGTGTCGTCGTAACTGTCATTTTGTGCGGTCGTGTCGCCACCGCCACATGATGCGGTAAGCAGTGCCAGAGCGGCGATAATGAAACAATATCTGAGTTTGTGTATTAATTCTTTCACAGGCAACCTCTGTTTTGTATATAAAAATAATATATGATTACAAAACCGTATTGCATGTAAAAATGCACAATTATTCGCATTTATATAAGTTTTTTTGCAAAATCAGGCGAAAACTCATATACAAATGTTTAAAAAGAGTCTTAAAGCGTTATTTTCCAAGAATTCTTTTCAGATTAACCTGAACATTCTTTAAAACTTCTATTCTTGCACCTTTTTTATCGTTCGCAGGAATTATACTCCATGGTGCATATTTTGTGCTGGTTTTAAAGAACATTTCGTTATATGCGTCTTTGTACTGGTCGTTTTTTTCTCTGTTACGCCAGTCCTCGTCAGTTATTTTGTGCTGTTTCCACGGTATTTCCTGTCGTTCCTTAAAACGTGCCAGCTGCTCTTCGTCAGTTATATGCAGGAAAAATTTCAGCAGGAGTACGCCTCTGTCGCTGAGATGCTTTTCAAAACTGTTTATTTCCGAATAGCCACGGAACCAGTCAGAAGGGGGTGTTATGTTTTCCAGACGCTCCACAAGAACCCTTCCGTACCATGATCTGTCAAAAATTGCGATGTGTCCCGCGCGGGGCACATGACGCCAGAATCGCCAGAGGTAGTGCCGCGACAGTTCTTCGGAAGACGGTGCGGCTATGGATGTAACTTTTGAAAGGCGCATGTCGAAAGCCCGCAGCAGCCTGCGTATGCAGCCGCCTTTTCCTGCTGCGTCCCATCCTTCGAAAACAATCATTGTGCTGATGCCTTTCTGGTATGCTTCCCATGTGAGAGGTTTGATTTCCTCGACAAGCTCGTCCAGCTCTTTACGGTATACTTTCTGGTCTGTTTCTTTGTCCTGTTTCAGACTGTCCAGAACGTTCGGGAAGGTGAGTTTTGAAAGATTTTCTGTACTGCTTTTCGGAAGAGTTTCCTGAAGTGCTCTGTTCATTCCGTCCAGAATTATTCTGAGAAAGCGTATCTCCCGCGTGCGTCTGTCTGTGCAGTCAATAACTTCCCATGGGGCAAACTCGTTATGGGTTGCTTTGTATGCTGCTTCGGCACATTCGGTTATCTTTTCGTATTTGCTGAAATACCAGAGTGCGCGTTTTGTTATCTCTTCTGAGTGTTTTTCTTTTTTTATCAGCTTTTCGTGGCGCTTTTTCTGTTCTTTTTTTGTTATATGTGCCCACACCTTAACGATGACAGTGCCGTCCAGCGCCAGCATTTTTTCGAAATCAGCAGCTTCTTCCAGCCCTTTTGCGAACGCCACGGGGTCGTCGTTGTTGTCCAGAGCACGCCGTATGGTCTTTTCATACCAGCCGTTGAAATAGATTCCCAGCTTTCCGCCGACGGGCATAGCGTTCCAGAAGCGGAAATAATATGGTCTTTCCCTTTCTTCGTCGGTTTCCTGCCAGAAGGTCGAAGTTTCTATGAGCCTCGTATCCATGATGTCAGCCATAAAGTTGACGAGTTCGCCCTTGCCTGCGCCGTCCAGCCCAGTGAGAATGACTATCATTGGACGTTTGTATTTTTTAAACTCGTATTGGGCGTCAATCAGCTGTGTGCGGAGTTTGTTCAGTTCTTCTGTGTACTGTGATTTTGATATTATTTCGGTCTTTTCGAAACTTTCGAGCATATGCGCCCTCCGGCATTATGGATGTATGTTATAACTATACACCCGCAATGGGAAAATTACGCGTTTATATGAGCGGACTGCCGGAAATGGTATGTGGTCAGACTATTATTTCATTGTTTGGAAGCATAATGGTGAATCTCGCCCCTGTGATTGTGTTTTCCGCGTAGATGCGCCCGTTCATATGCTGTTCGACGATGGATTTGCATATGTAAAGTCCCAGCCCGGTTCCGTTTTCTCCTTTTGTGCTCTGATACATTTCAAAGAGTTTGTCGGGCAGAAAGTCTTCAGGTATACCGCCTGCGTTATCTTCTATCACTACCCTGTTCATAAGGTCGTCAAATTCATAGAAGATATCGATACGTTTGTTTTCCGTACTACTGTTTATCAGCGCCTCTTTTGCATTGTTGAGAATGTTGAGGCAGACCTGTTTAAATTCGTTCTTTATGCCGTAAATTTCAAAGTGTCTGTGATCGTGGAAAACAACTTCGATGCTGTTTTTTGCGAACTGTCTGTCCAGCAGGTTGTATACCTCCAGCATGGTTTCGCAGGCAAGGAAGTGTTCTTTCGTTCTGTTCTGCTTGAAAAACCCTATGAAGTCGTTAACAGTTTGGGACATAAAGGTGATGCTGTTCATTATCACAGCCGTATTTTTTAACAGCGCTTCTGCGGTGATGGTGTTGTCCTCCGCATCTGCTTCGATGAGCTGGGTCATGATGGCAATTGAGTTGAGAGGCTGTTTCCACTGGTGGGCTATAGCACCTATCATAGCGCCCATCTCCGCCATTTTCGACTGCTGATAGAGTATTTCAAGTGTCCTCTGCTTGTCTTCCTGCGCTTTAAGCTCTTCGGTGATGTCCCTTGATATAACCAGAATATCCTTAACGCTGCCGTCTTCGTTAAATAAAGGTATTTTGTCTGTCATAACCGTTATCGAAACTGATTCGAAAGGATAGCTCTGAACGATTTTAAGAACCGGTTTTCTTGTTTCGATAACTTTTTTATCGTCGGCATAGAACCTTGCGTGGTCATATCTGAAAACGTCGCTGACATGTAGCTTTTCCGCCCGACCGAGCGAGATGAACCTGAGCGCAGTTTTATTTGCGAATGTGATATTGTTTTTCGTGTCTTTCAGAAAGATGATTATCGGCAGTGAATCGAGAATTACCTCAAGTTCCTGTTTCTGTATGTTCAGCTTTTTGAAATAGCCGGTAAGCTCCTCTTCCATTTTACGGAAATTTTCAGAAAGTCCGGTGATTTCCGTGAAAACCGAGTTGGGCCATCCTTCGGATGTCTGTGTCCCCAGATTTTCCTGCATATGCGCGGTTCTAGCGGACAGTTTGTTAAGGTGGAAAGCCGTCCTTCGGCTTACGAACCATGCGAGCAGTACGGAGAGAATTATGGTTGCGTATGTTATCATCAGAGCGTTGAACCCTATCCGGAGAATGCCTGTGACATATTTGGAAAGAGGCATTTCCGATGTGAGTGTAAGGGATCGGTCTGAATTAATCTGAGCGGTTTTGATATAATATGACTTCTGCCATCTTGTCATGATGGATGTGTTGCTTTTCGGTGAAGACGTCCATTGAAGTATGCCGTTGCCGAAATCTTCTATAATCCCTTCTGAGTTTTTTATGGGGATGTCGGAGTGTCCCTGATATTCGGGGTTGGTTGTGACCAGCGTTTTGCTGTTGCTGTCGGTAAGGGTGAAGTATATGCCGGAATCTTTGGTCACAGTGTATAAAAGGTCGTAGACCGAACGGAACTGGATCCCGCCCTGCACAAAGCCCAAAAGCTCGCCGTGTTCGTTTCTCAGAGCCTTGACAATTATGAGAATGGAGCTGTTCAGGTTGAGCAGATTGCTTTTTCTTGCCTCTGAAATCACCGTTTTGTCGGTTTTTTCCGCTTCATCATAATAGTTTCGGTCTCTGTAGTCTCTTCCGTAATATCTTTTCAGCTCTTTGTTGTTCAGTGTGTATATGGGGGCGGAAAACCTGTCTTTGTTTATAAAGCCGAGACCAAGAAAGGAATCAGACGAGTGCAGAACTGTTAAGATTCGTTCTTCGCCAGTTGAGTTTATCCCTGATTCGTTTATACATTCTTTAAGGCTTTCGGAAAGCATCTCCACACTTATGATGCTGTTTTTCAGTACATTATCCGTGGACAGAGCGGCAGCATTTGTCATTGCGTTCAGCTCAAGCTGCATGTTCCTCGACATCTCTTCTGTCTGTGTGCGCACGTTTGTTATGATATAGAAGAGAGCCGGAACCGCCGTTATGAAAAGGATTGTGCTGAAAATAATGGATTTAAGGGATACTTTGGAATAGTGGAATCCAGCTTCCTTACAGATAAGGTTCCATACGTTTATAGCTGTTATTGCAAAGAGAGTGTTGAAAATACCGTTTATGCTCTGTTTCAGATAGACCACAGCAGAATTTTTCAGTCCCACTCCCATAACTCCTGCATAGAAGAAAAATACTAAAAAAAGTCCGACCGTCAGCCAGTAGGCTATGTCGACCAGCACAAGGTCTTCGTTTTTTTCGCTGAAATATGCCAGCACTGCGGCTTCGGCTGTGAAGATTATTATTGCGTAAGGGTGGTTCCAGAGAAAATATGTGCTCAGGGATGCGGTTGCTGCGGCAATGACACCTGCCATGCCGTACCGTTTGACAGCTATTACGGCGAAAAATCCGCCAAAAAGGAAATCTACATTGAAAAATATTTCTAACTTATTGCTGTTAAAGACATAGCCCAATACTCCCAAAGTGGCTACGACTAAAACCGCAAAAGCGTTGTTGCGGACTGTCCCTATCAAAGCTGTGCTCCCAATAAATAAATCAAATAAGTCTTAACGGGTAAGACAATATATCTATAGCAGATAATACGGGTTTTATCAAATGATAAAATATCAACGCTCCTTTGTAATTGTCTGATCTATAGGAAGAAATATGGTGAATTTTGCTCCATGATCTGTGTTCTCCGCGGTGATCCTGCCGCCCATGTGTTCTTCGATTATAGATTTGCAGATATAAAGTCCCAGCCCTGTTCCTTTTTCTCCTTTTGTGCTCTGGAAAATACTGAACAGTTTATCCGGCAGAAGGGAGCTGCTGATGCCTCCTGCGTTGTCTTCAACGATTATTTTACGGAATTTTTCATCGTTTTCATAATACACGTCTATCCTTTTTTCGCCCTGTCCGTGTTCGATGAGGGCATCTTTTGCGTTGTTCAGAATATTGAGACAGACCTGTTTGAACTCATTCTTCAGACCGTATATGAGAAAGTGCTCGTGCTGGTGCACCACAACGCTGATGTTGTGTTTGTGGAACTGCGGCTCTATGAGCGCATAAATATCAGATATGGTCTCACATGCGCGGAACATCTGTTTTTCTTTTGCTGTCTTAAAAAACTCCGTGAAGTCATAGGCAGTGTTTGACATAAACTCCACGTTTTTCATAATCATATCAGTAGAATTTTGCAGTGATTCCGGATTGACCTGACCATCCTCGATATCCGACTGAATCAGCTGGGTTATGAGCGCTATTGTGTTGAGCGGCTGCTTCCACTGATGGGCTATGGCTGCGGTCATTGCGCCCATTTCCGCCATCTTCGCCTGCTGGTACAGTGTTTCAAGCATCCTTTGTTTTTCGGCATGGGCTTTCAGGTCTTCCGTGATGTCCTGGGAAATCACAAGGATAGAAGCAACCTCTCCCGCTTCGTCAAGGATCGGTATCTTGTCCGTTTTAACGATTATGGTCTTATCGCGCAGCTTATAGTTCTGTATCACTCCGAGCAGAGGCTTCTTGCTGGCGATTACCTTTGCATCATTCTCATAAATCTCATCCGCAAGATCGGGGAAAAGATCTTTGACATTCTTGTCGATAAGCATGTGTTCCGGCATACCGGTTCTTTCAGACGCCTCCCTGTTGCCTGTGAGAAGTTTGTTGTTCACGTCTTTCATAAATATTATCAGCGGTATGGAGTCCAGGATAAGAGTCAGCTCAGACTTTTGTCTGGCAAGCTGCGTAAACTTGGCTGAAAGCATCTTCGCCATATTTGAAAAGTTTTCGGAAAGCTCCGTAACTTCGGAGAATACCGAGTTCGCGGCGACGGGGCTTTTGCCTTCCTGTATCATAAACGGAAGCTCATTAGAGTATTTCCGCAGCCTTTCAAGATGGAAGGAGACCTGTCTGCTGATGAGAAGCGCTGCCAGTATGCAGAGTATCATTACGATATAAATGACTTTGAGCGCGTTTAAACCCACTTCGTTTATTTTGCCGATATGGTCTGAAAGGGGCAGTTGGGCGGTCAGGTTCAGTCCGGAACTGCCCAGTGTGCCTTTTTTTATATAAAAAGCGTTTCTCCATTTGGTAATTATGGAAACGTTCTTTGCCGGACACGGGGTGATCAGAAAGATACCTCTTCTGTCATAATCGTAAGCATCGTACAAAGGCGGAAGGGTGAATTTTTTCCCGCTGACATTCTCTTTCGATGTGCTGATTATAATGTTGTCGTTTCCGTCAGTGAGAGTGAGGATTACTCCAGAGTCTCTTGCTACAGACTGCATAACTGTTTCGACGGTTCTAAAATCCACGCTTCCCTGTACGAATCCGCCATTATTTTTTAAATGTCTGACAAGCAGAATCAGGTTTTTCTGCCTGTTTTGCAGTTTGCTTGGTATCAGACCGGAAACGCATGACTTGTTGGAGCTTCTGGCTTCCGCATAGATGTTTCTTTTGCTGAAATCTGCCGGAGGGAAAAATACGACATCTTTACCGTTTTTAACATATATTGAGACTGATCTCGCGTCATTGTCGAGATATCCTATGCCCATAAAAGTTTCCGAAGAAGTGAGTATACTTTGCATTGTATCGTCGATACGTTTGCCGGAAGAGTTTTGCGCTATTTCCGCAAGCAAGGACAGTTTTTTCTCTGCGTCATCAGTGAGTGTGTTGAGCGCGATCGACGTAGTATTATAAATTGTATTAAGGCTGTTCTTCATCTCCGTGGTGAGATTTTCAGTCTGTATCTTGACCCCGATGACAACATACAGCAGAGCCGGTATGGCAGCTATGAGTATGAGTATCTTAAAAAAAGTCTGGCGGAAAGATATTCTGTTGAAACTCTTGCCGAGTAGCTTTCGGCAGTAGTTTTGACCGTGGTAAACGAGCGAACCGCAGAGAGTATTTGCGACACCGTTTACGCTTTGTTTCAGAATGATTATCTCCGATGCTTTGCCGGGAATCTCCATGACGTAATGGTAAAATATGAAAGCCAGCGCTGCGCCAAACGTCAGCCAGTATATGAGGTCGAGGATTATAATGTCTTCGTCTTTTTTTCTGGCGAATGCAACAAAAGCTGCCTCGGCAGTGAATATTATTATTGCGTACGGGTGGTTCCAGAGAGTATAGGTGTAAAGCGAAGCTATGAACGCTACTATTACACCGGGTTTACCGTAGCGTTTTATGGCGTACATTGAGACGACACTCCCGAAAAGGAAGTCAATATCGTAGAACGCTTCAAATCTCAGGATATTGCCGAAGTATCCGGCGGCGGAAAGAAGAACCAGCATTAAAATTTCCGGAAGCCTGTGCTCCGGTGTTTTTTGTGTAAGAGGACTCATAATATTGCCCCAATCAGTGTGAACGACTTGATTCACGATAAAAAATGAATGTATATAGTATAATAATAAGGTACATATTTTGTGATTTCAATACATAGTTTTGAAGATTGGTCAAATATTAAAACTTTGCTATTTGTAAATAATTTTAACACTCGGAAGGCGTTATGATCGGCTCATATATAGCTATCGCAGGATTTTTCCTTTTTACGGTTTTTGCAGCGTCCCGACTTGAGCTGAACATGAACAGAAGCATAAGTTTCGCGGCTCTGCGTTCCGTTGTGCAGATGTTTCTTATGGGGCTAGTGCTGGAATATATCTTCAGGCTGGAAAACGTCTGGCACGTAGTCTATTTCGCAGCGTTTATGTCTTTTTTCGCGGCTTATACGGCAAAAGGGCGCTCGCATACGGAGAGCGGACACATCATCCGCGGGTTTCTTTCGATATATATTCCGTCGATGCTGGGTTTGTTGCCTGTGATATTAAGCGGGGCGGTTCCGGTTCAGATGAACGCCGTGCTGCCTGTCGCGGGGATGGTGGTGGGCAACTGCATGAATGCGCACAGCATCAGCGTGGACAGACTTCGCGCGGAATGTAAGGCTAACCTGTCCTCAATTCAGGGTATGCTGGCTCTCGGACTTACCATGGACATAGCGGCAAAAGATTCTGTTGTTGCCTCTGTGCGTGCAGGGGTAACTCCTGTTATGAACAATATCGCGTCACTGGGTGTTGTGCTTTTGCCGGGGCTTGCGGCAGGACTTCTGATGGCTGGTGTATCGCCTATGAAAGCTATTGTGTATCAGCTCGTTGTGATGTATATGATCTTTGCGGTCAATATTCTGACCTCATATCTCGCCTGCCGGATGTTCAGAAACGACATGGTTATGGCGGCTGCAACCGGAGATCATGAATGACGCTTTTATATGCCCTTGACCTTCTCGGAACTTTCGCTTTTGCTGTCAGCGGAGCTTTGGCTGGTGTGCGTAAAAATCTTGACCTGTACGGTGTCAGTTTCCTTGCCGTGGTGACAGCGGTCGGAGGCGGAACCGTCCGCGACACAATGCTTGGGCGTGTACCTCCGTTCCTGTTCAACGATATGAACTACCTGTTTCTGTCAATAGCGGGCGCACTTGTGGTTTTTCTTTTCCACAGCCATGTTAAAAAAACCTATAACCTGCTTGTGTGGATGGATGCTCTCGGACTCGGAGTGTTCAACGTCATAGGCATAAACATAGCCCTGCACAGCGGAGTAGGGTATCTGGGAAGTATGATATTCGGTGTTATGACCGGAACTCTTGGCGGGATGATACGCGATGTTCTGATAAACGCGACTCCCTTCGTGCTCACGCGTGAAGTATACGCCTCCGCCTGTATGGTTGGTGGCGCGCTTTACTGCGTTCTTCACCATTTAGGTGTGGATTCTGCCGTAAACGCCACTGTAAGCGCGCTTCTGGTGTTCGGCATACGAATGATAACCCTGCGGTTCGGATATCACCTGCCCCGCGCCTCCAAATAACTATCTGTTGTCCACAACCCTGATGGCTTTGCCTGCGGAGCGCTCCAGAGTGCCCGGTTTCAGGTACTGTACGTCCACGCGGAAGCCCAGAAAATCGTACAGAGTGGTGTCCAGTCTGTCCTTTGCGTCGTCGCTTATCTTATGTGTCTCAACAGCGAGTGTAACGTCGCCTTTGCCTTTCTTCTTATCGAGGATAATGCGGTATTCCTCGCCTATTTCAGTGAACTCCATGAGGATTGATTCTATCTGTGCGGGGTAGAAATTTACGCCCTTAACTTTCAGCATGTCGTCCGTTCTGCCTTTGAGTCTGGCTATCTTAACTGTGTGCAGTCCACATTTACAGGGTTCACGGCTGATTATCTTAGTAATGTCTCTTGTGCGGTAGCGTATCAGAGGCAGACCTTCGCGTGTGAGAGTTGTTACGACCATTTCGCCTTCAACGCCGTCCGGCAGAGGTTCGCCGGTTTCGGGGTCAACAATCTCGACAATATAGTGGTCGTCCCAGACGTGTATGCCGCTGTGGTCCTTGCAGTCTATGCCGAGTCCCACGCCGCCTGTTTCCGTCATTCCGATGATGTCGAACGTCTCTATTCCCATCTCCCGCTCGATGCGTCTGCGGATGCCGTCCGTCCATGTTTCCGCACCGAAAATGCCGACGCGGAGTTTCGTTTCTTTAAAGTTAAAGCCTTCCTGTTTGGCAACTTCCATAAGCCTGAGCGGATATGAAGCTATTGCGCAGAGGCAAGTTGTTTCAAGGTCTTTTATAAACTGGAGCTGGAGCATTGAGCGTCCGGCACCCATTGGGATTATGAAACTTTTCAGTCTCTCTGCACCGTAATGAAATCCGAATCCGCCGTTGAAAAGTCCGAATGATGGCGTTATCTGAACTGCGTCCTCGCTGGTAACTCCAGCCGCAGTGTAGCAGCGAGCCATTATCTCGCCCCACTGGTTAACGTCCCCTTCGGTCATGGGGTTTATAATGGGTTTTCCGGTGGTGCCGCTTGACATATGCATCCGCATACAGTGTTTAGTGTCTGCACAGGCATATGCAAAGGGGTAGCCCTGACGGAGTATGTCTTTTGTAATGAAAGGCATCTTCGTGAGGTCTTCATATGAGGTGATGCGGTCTGTTTCGTATCGCTGGAAATAGAAAGGGTTTGCCTTTTTTATATGGTGCAGTGTTGTTCCGAGCTTCAAAAGCTGTATGTCAGTGAGTTTGTGCATATTCAACTCCGTATTCTATCGCGGCAATGCTTATTTTCGGTGCGGTTTTCAGGATTTCCAGAGCTTTTTTGGTGTCAATACCCTTGAAACATCCAAGAAAAATGCCGAAAAGCACCTGTCCCCCGTAAATTCTGCCGCCGAAATCTCTCTCTGCTATGTCGGAAGCGGGCAGCGAAAAGATTTTTATGCCGTTTATGTCGAAAGGCTGGTCGGTGTCAACAATGAGAACCCCGTCCTTTTTTATGTAGTTTATGTTTCTAAGCGCCTCGTCTTTGGTGAGGCTGATGATGAAATCCGCGGAACCTTCCGCAACAGCGGCGCTGAGACATTCGCCTATTTTTATATAGGTAGCGACTGAGCCGCCGCGCATAGCCATGCCGTGTGTTTCGGCCGAAACCGAGGGTATGTCCATGTTCGCAGCCAGAGTGCCTATCATGGCGTTAAGGGTTATGACGCCCTGTCCGCCTTTTCCGCATATTACGCCCTGAATCATTTCTTCACCCCGATAGCTTTCTGCGGGCAGACCTGTATGCAGACCATACAGCCCACGCAGGCTGTTTCGTCTATCTTTGCCATGCGTTTTGCCCTGTCCCTGTATATCGCCGGGCATTCGAATTTTTCGTAGCAGATGGTGCAATCCGTACAAGCGTCGGATATTTCCACTGTCTTTTTATTCTTATACCGTATTTTGGTGACGCACTCTTTGGTGAAAATCACCACTGCCGGCGTATTGTCGGTATGAGCATAGACCAGCGCCTGTTTAAGCGCCTCCGTGCCTTTTTTCAGGTTATAGGGATCCACACTTATTATATGTTTCACGCCCGCTCCCAGACACGCCTGCTCTATGGTGAGTTTTCCGGTTTTGTGCGGCACAGGCTGAAAGCCTGTCATAGCCGTTGTCTCGTTGTCCAGTATGGCAACCACTATCGGTGCGCTGTTGACGACGGCGTTTGTGAGTCCGGCAACGCCCGTGTGAAAGAACGTCGAATCGCCTATTGTGCCGATTACCGGTTTATCCGGATTGGAGCGTTTCATGGCTTCTGCAAAGGTGATGGATGCGCCCATGCAGATACAGGTGTCAACAGCGTTGAGGTTAACGCCGAGGGTGTAGCAGCCTATGTCGCCGGGGAAGATGCCGTCGGGTGCCGCCAGTTTCATGGCATAGAAAGCGGGTCTGTGTCCGCAGCCTGCGCAGAGACGCGGTTTGAGATTGACAGGCTCTTCGTTGACGGTTATCCCGGCTTTAGCCGATTCACGTGTTATGCCCGCTGTCTTGAGCAGTATGTCGGCGATTATATCCGCCGTAAGCTCCCCTTCGGAGGGCACAAGCCCAGTGAGTCTGCCCACGGTCTTTATTGTGAAGTTATGTTCGATAACGGGGAATGTCTCTTCAAGAACCACAATGCGGTCGTACACCATCTCCGTCTCTATGACGAACTGTTTGTCCAGAGGGAATGGCATGTCCACTTTTATGATGTCGAACGGAAGGTTCATTTCATTTATTACGTCTTTTGCCATGGCATAGGTATAGCCGGAGGCGATCACCGCCATGTCGTATCTTTTTTCCGGTATTTTGGGTGCCATCTCCGCTGCAAGGAAATCGAGGTTTTTATTTAGCTTTTCATGGAGGATGCGGCGGAATTTCGGTGTCGCCGCCCAGCGGGGAGTATCTTTACTGAACTGCCCATGAATTGGCTCCTTGGAAACGTCGCCAGCCTCAAAATTCTGGCGGGAGTGGCAGACGCGCATAACGGGTCTGACCATCACGGGAAGTTTGTATTTTTCTGATATCTGGTATGCCAGCATGGTAAGGCGGTACGCGTCCTGCGGGTTGCAGGGGTCGAGCACGGGCACTTTTGCGCTGACGGCATACATGCGGCTGTCCTGCTCTGTCTGGCTGCTGTAGGGTCCGGGGTCGTCTGCCGAAACAAGCACCATAGCACCTGCAACCCCTGTGTATGCAACGCTGAAAAGCGGGTCGGCGGCGACGTTCAGCCCCACCATTTTCATGCAGCAGAGTGTGGACGAGCCGGATATAGCTTCGCCCGCGGCAAGCTCAAGGGCTATCTTTTCGTTCAGCGACCACTGGGCATAGCGCTCAGGTGCAAATTTCTGGAATGCCGAAAGAATTTCGCTCGAAGGAGTTCCGGGGTAGGCGTATGCGCTTTTAACTCCGGAATCGACAGCGGCGAGAGCGATAAGCTCGTTACCAAGAAAAAAACCGTTTACCATCTGAATCACCGTAAAATTAATGACAGATTGAGATACTACACCAATGAAATAAGAATTTAAAGAAAAAATGGAGCTTTTATTGAGATCGCCGCGTCGCTCACGCTCCTCGCGAAGACACATATTGGTCTCTGCGAGGAAGCCGTTAACGGCTGACGCGGCAGTCTCAGTTAATTACATATCTTCCAGAACGAACTGACCGTTCTTTATTCTGACCATTACCAGCGAAGACATATCAAGTCCGCAGTGGTCTGTTTTGGTTATGTTGTAGACTCCTGTTGCACCGGCGAAATTCTTAGTAGACTCAAGAGCCTGTATAACGCTTATCTTTTCATTTTTCGCGCGTTTCATGGCATTGAGCATAAGGTTAACACCGTCGTATGCATAGATTGCATGGACGGACGTTTCATTGATAAGTTTGCCGTAGCGCTTGTTGAAAAGGTCTATGGCTTTTTTCTGGGGGTCATTCGCGGGGAGCTGCTTTGCTACGACTATTTTAAGCGCCGGCATTATTGAACCTTCCGCAGCTGCTCCGGCAAGATTTGTGTACGCAAAATCGGCTATACCGTGTGACTGTATCAGTGGAATACTTTTGTCCAGTGCACGGAGGCTCTTAGCGGCTACTGCACCCGCTTTGCCAACTGTCCAGACAACGATCGCCTGTGGTTTTGCGTCCAGTATCTTCTGCATCTGGGTTGTCATGTCCGTGTCGGTCATGTTGAACTTTTCAACGCCTGTGATGGTGAATCCGGCAGCGTATTTGTTTATCTGGTCAAGTCCGTCCTGACCGAATCCTGTGGCGTCAACGACAACACCTATTCTTGTCCAGCCCTTCTTTTTCAGATATCCGAAGGTTTTTTCAACAGCTGTGGACGTTTTCTGCGGTGATTTGAACATGTACTGGCGCACCGGTTCAACGGGGGGCGTTCCGCCTACAAAACCCATGGTTGGCATTTGTGCCTCCATGATGGAGCCGATGATGGACATTGCCTCGCCTGTGGAGGTCGGTCCGACAATAACGTCAACCTTGTCCTTGCTGATGAGCTTTTTAGCGAACATCATTGTTTTGTCGGGCATTCCCTGCGTGTCATAGCTTATGAGGGTGATCTTTTCGCCCATGAAATTTGCTTTGTTGGCATCGGCTATCACGCCTTCCAGAATCTCCTGAGATGGCTTGCCGATGTTCGATATCGGACCTGTAAGAGCCAGCAGCGCACCTATCTTCACCTCTGCATATGCAGATATGCTGAGAAGAAGCACAGATGTGGCTATGAGAATTTTCTTCATACTTTCCTCCGAAATAAAGGTTACGGCGGGGAAACCGTAACCTTTTATAATATGTTAAGTAATGTTATTCCAGCTAAATTACATCTCTTCCAGAACGAATTTGCCGTCTTTGACTCTAACAATTACCATTGAAGAGAGGTCGAGACCGCAGTGGTCGTTTTTGCTCATGTTATAAACGCCTGTAACGCCGACGAATCTGGTTATTTTTTCCATAGCCTGCTGAAGAGGTATCTTTTCGGCTTTGGACTTTTTCAGAGCGGCAAGTACGATGTTTATGCCGTCGTAGGCATAGCTTGCATGGACGGACGTTTCGTCTATGAGTTTACCGTATTTATTGACAAACAGGTCGATAGCTTTTTTCTGTGGGTCGTTTGCGGGGATGCTGGACGCAACTGTCAGTTTCACAGAGGGCATGATGGTATTTTCTGCTGCGGCTCCCGCCAGTTTGAGGTATGAGTTGTCTGCGATACCGTGCGACTGCACCATAAGTATATTCGGGTCAAGGACGCGAAGGCTTTTCGCTGCGATGGCTCCGGCTCTGCCCACTGTCCATATAACAACTGCCTGAGGCTTCGCTGTGAGCAGCTTCGACATCTGAGTGGTTACGTCGTTATCGGTTGCATTAAATTTCTCAATTCCTGTAATAGTAAAACCTTTGGAGAATTTGTTTATCTGGTCAAGACCGTCCTGACCGAAACCTGTTGCGTCCGCCGCAACGGCTATTTTAGTTATTCCTTTTTTTCTGAGATAATTGAATGCTTTTTCGATTGCTGTTGTTGTTGTCTGGGGTGATTTGAAAACGAAAGGGCGTACGGGCACGACAACTGATGTTCCTCCGGCAAATGCCATCATAGGCGTTTTGGAGGACATCGCCTCGCCTATGACCGAGAGCGCTTCTCCTGTGCCGTTGGGACCGACGATGACGTCAACCCTGTCCTTTGCGATGAGCTTTTTCGCATATGTCTGGGCTCTGTCCGGCATAGACTGTGTGTCGTATGAAACGACAGTTATCTTTTCGCCGAGCATGTTCGTTTTGTTTGCCTCGGTGATGACGCCGTCGATGATTTCCTGTCCCGGCTTGCCAAGGTTTGATATGGGACCGGAAAGCGCCAGAAGAGCACCGATTTTAATCTCGGCGTAGGCGCATACCGAGACAAGGAGCATGAGAACCGTAATAACCGTTTTTTTCATCGTATACCTCCGATATATGTTTCCTAACTGATTTAAGCCAAAAAAAAAGGCTGTGAGTTCGTCCTCACAGCCCTTCATAAGCCTGTCGTGCAGAACTCCACGGTTTACTCAGAGGCTGAGCACCAAAAGAAACCAAAAAAGAAAAAAGAGGTTTCTGCGGAAATTCTGTTTATTTTCATGGATAGATTATTTCGTAAATTAATTCTGGTGTCAATATAAATAATGTTTTCCAAACTAACTATTGTCGGTTTAAGTTCAGAAATAGTTGGAATGTATGGATATTTTAATTTCAGAAAAATATTATTAAATTTAAAATCATTGTTGGAAGCGTATAAAAATTTGATAATACAGTCTATTTAACTCATGCGCTATTTTGTTGCATACAGGTTAATAGTATCATTAACTGGTATTTTGTCCGCTTATTCTCAAATTGCGGTCATGCGCGAGTAATAAATGGTGAACAACAATGTCTTATTTCAACGTGAAAAGTCAGCCGGCTTATATTTTATGTTTTTTCAGTTATTATAAATAGTAATCTGTTATAAACATAAAATCTGGTGTATAAAGGCTTAAAATATGGCATTTATAGTGAAGTATATGCAAGGCAACCGCATATAAAATTAATATAAAAGAAACAAAGTTTGGTATTTTTTTATTAATAGCTTTATATGACATAGAAAGCAGCACCTTGCATATGAATTAATGCTGAAAAAGCCTCTTAGTTGTGTATCATGCGCCTATATTAACCATTAGTGTTTACAGATTTATTATATGCGTAAAATACCTTTAGTATGGGCTGAAGATAACAAATTTTGTCAGCAGTAGGCTAAAATTTTTCATCCGACATAAAAAAATTAAAATAGAACATAATGTAATTTTAATAAGATATTTCCGGTTCTTAAAAGGTGAATGTATGCTGAACAATATACAAAATGACCTATATATGCAAGAATAGAGCATATGATAATATTATATAACTATGTTTTTAAATGATATAGCATTAATTAACCTTGTTTACCGTTAATAAATTCTTATTGCATTGTCATAAAAGCGTTTGTATATAGAAATCAGCAAAGGTTGATAAACTGGAAGATATACGAGTTTATTGATGATTCGGTCATTATAACTTTGGAGGTAGAATATGAGCAACAAAGTTGAAGCTGTGAATACTGACGCAGCTCTCGGACAGATTGCGGAAACAGTTCTCGCAGATACAACCGCAAATCCTGCTCCTCTCGGACTTATGGGTTTCGGTCTTACAACCATTCTTCTTAACCTGCACAACATTGGTCTTTTTGCGCTGGACAGCGGTATCCTTGCAATGGGTATCTTCTACGGCGGTCTCGGACAGATCATCGTGGGTATGATGGAGTGGAAAAAGAAAAACACATTCGGCACAGTTGCCTTTACATCATACGGACTTTTCTGGCTTACGCTCGTAGGCATAATCGTCCTGCCCAAAATGGGATTTGAAAAACCCGACACAGTGGCTATGTCTGCATATCTTTTCCTGTGGGGATTTTTCTCTCTTATCCTTTTCATCGGCACTTTCAAGCTGAACAAGGCTCTTCAGGTTGTTTTCTTCCTGCTTGTCATCCTTTTCATGCTTCTTGCTATCGGTGATATGTTCGAAAGCGCATCCATTAAGAAATTTGCCGGATTTGAAGGCGTTCTCTGCGGTCTTTCCGCTATGTATGCGGGTGCTGCACAGGTTCTTAACGAAGTTTATAAAAAAACAATTCTGCCCATCGGGTAAGAATTTTGCAAAGGTGTTAAAGCAAAGCGGGAATGGCGGTCTTTGTGACCGCCGTTTCTGTTTATTGCGCGGAGCTGACGGATGGATTTTTCAAACATGGAAACAGGCGACATAGAATTTGCGGGCTGGAAAGTACGCATAACAGGCGGCAGGGGCATAGTTAAAGATGCGCAGGACGCTGTTGTTGCCGAATTCACCGTGAACAGCATGGAACAGATAACTCTGACAAGCGGCGACGGAAAATTTGCCGACCTTGCCCTGATAGCACTCAGAAGCTACGTTCGCTACGGACTCTCCTGTCGGGCTTAATCTTTTACACTTCTCTGACATTTATACACACCCCTGTCCTTGTCTAACGCGTCCCCCTCTGGTATCCTTGTATTATTAACATAATGCGGGGCTTGATATGATAGTTTATCTGATACGCCACGGACACGCGGAGGAGCGGGAGGCTTTCAAAGGCAGAGACCTCGACCGTCCGCTTACTGAAAAAGGAAAGGTAAGGGCAAAGCGCGCTTTCACCCGTTTCTTTAATATATATGATAAGCCGACTGCGGTGCTGACCTCTGCGGCTGTGCGGTGTGTTGAGACCGCATCTATAGTTTCTGAAATTTGCGGGGTGAAATATGACATCCGCGAACGCCTGAATCCCGGCGCTAAGATTAAGGACTATCTGGAAACCATATCCGACTGGCGACATGCATCACCGCTGGCAGTTGTGGGGCATGAGCCGGATCTCTCTGAAGTCATATCCTTTATCACTGGTGGAAAGGCTCTGAGGCTTGAGCTTAAAAAAGGGTCAATCGCGCATATAGACGACAGTGTTCTCGTGAACCTCATACAGCAGAAGGCTCTGCTTTAATCATGCCATATTATATTTCAGACACAAAACCGGTATCGGACAGAAAGTACCGTCTGAGATACCGGAAAAACAAAGAGATGCACGTTCTAGTAAAGGATACCTTCGAGTGGCTGCTCGTGCGCGGCGGACGGCTGCTTTATGACGACGGCAGGGGTGTCATGTTCTTCGACGGCTGTTCGGATGTTTCCGGCGGGTGCGGTGGCTATGGTGAAAACCGACACCTGTTTCAGAAGATGTCTTTCGTTCTGCCCGTCCATTCATTCGACGCGGACGGCATAAAAGGCGTTCTCTATGCGCTTGCTGATTCTTACATTATATACACACCCGAACCGCAGGATGATTTCATGTTCCACTTTTGCATGGAGGAGCTGAAATGTTTCGGCGAGGGGCTGCTTTCTTATGTGAAACGCTGCGGCGACCCGATGATGAGCTATACCACGCGGGTGCAGTGTCCGGCGGACGGCAACTCGGTTCTTTTCGATTCAATGGGAGTTGTGTACGGTGAACTGATAAGCATTATGCGGCTGAACACCGACGGCATAATTAACGGGTATGACACAGAGTTTCTGCACGATTTCCGTGTGTCGGTGCGCAGAATCCGTTCGGCGATGTCTATGCTGAAAGGAGTATACGAGGATACGGAAGAGGCAGAATACAAAAACTTTTTCCGCACCCTCGGCGGATACACAGGAAAGGCAAGGGACATGGATGTGTACCTTGAGGAACTTGACAGTTACGGCGGTATACTGCCCGATGAGATGAAGGATTCGCTTGCTCCCGTTATAGAGCATTTCAGGCGTGAGAGAGACGAAAGCTATGAAAAACTTAGAAAATTTCTGACATCAGAGGAGTATGCTGAAGGGCTTTCCGGCTGGGAAAAACTGATCAATTCCCGCGCGCATATCGGGCGCAGGGGGTTTGTTAACACGAAGAAGGCGGCGAAAAGGGCGCTCACGAAGATTTTCTGTCTGGCGGACGGGATGACGGAGGGGGTTAACGCTGAGACGCCTGACGAGCGGATACATGCGATTAGGATAGCCTTTAAAAAGCTGCGGTACTGTATAGAGTTCTTTGCTCTGTTTATAAAAGAGGAGAATACGGCGGACGTTCTGACCCGTCTGCGGGCGCTTCAGGACAGTCTGGGCAGATATAACGATCTTTCCGTGCAATGCTCGCATATGCAGGAGCGGCTGAACACAGAAGAGGATGCAAAGGTGCTCACTGCCTGCGGATATATCCTTGCCGTGCTCACGCTGAAAAAGGCTCAGGAGAGGGAAACAGCGGCGGAACTTATCAGAATATTCCGTAAAGGCAGGAAACGGGTTAAAAAATCCCTCGGAATTTGATATACTTGTAATAAAATGCGGGATCGCTTCGGGCATGAAGCCCTCGCGAAGACGAAACCCATATCGGTCTCTGCGAGGGCATATGCCCGAAGCAGTCTCACTTAGGAGCACTGATGGCATCAAACGACAGCGTAAGGGTGGCTGTTGCCGACATAGGCAGCAACTCTCTCCGCTTACAGATTTCCGAAGTTAAGGACAAAAGCTACCGCGTCCTTGAAGACTACAAGGAAATGATACGTCTCGGCGACGCTATCTACACGCTTGGCTATTTCCCCAAAGAAACAATAGAAACACTTGTTAATACACTGAATAATGTCAGGCGTCTTGCCGAGAGCAAAGGATGCAGAACAATACGCGCCATCGCCACGGCAGCCTTTCGTGAGGCAGATAATCTGGGCGAGACACTTAACATTATCGAACAGGAATGTGATATCAAAATAGAGGTTATCAGCGGGCAGGAGGAAGCACGGCTGACATATCTCGCGGCGAGCGCCAATTTTGAGCTGAAAGACCGCCATGCCCTCATAACGGACATCGGCGGCGGAAGTGCAGAATACACCTTAGTTAAGAACGGAAGCGTTGAGAAAGCTAAAAGCCTTCCGCTGGGGTGCAACAGGCTCACCCGCGAGTTTCTCGACGGCGATCCGCCCACCTCGGCACAGATTCTCGCGATGAAGGAACACATTGCCGATTTTATTGATAAGATGAAGCTGGGCAGGGGCATCGAGATGCTTATATGCACCGGCGGCTCCATGAACAACGTGGGCTATATCTGCCATTACAAAGATAAGGTGCTCCGTGACAGTTTTGTTAAGTACGTTGAGCGGAAGTTCCTGAAAAAATTCATCAGTGATATCCGCGTTAAGACAACTGAGGAGCGTATAAAAATAGAGGGTATGGAAGAGAAACGGGCGGACATCATTCTTGCGGCGGCGATCCAGACCGACATGATACTGGAAGAGACGGGAATAGACGGGTTTTATACCCTTACAGGCGGATTGCGCGCGGGTTTGACCATAGATACCATAAACAAGATGGGGATAGAGCTTCCTTTCCAGAACAGCATGGACGGAGTGCGCTATTCCAGACTGATAGAGATAGGCAACAAGTTCGACTTTGACGAAGCTGGCGCCTTTCAGGTTGAGAAGCTGGCGAAGATGCTTTTTGATGGACTGAAAGACCGCATGGGATTGATAGAGCGCGACTGGGCTCTCCTTGAGGCGGCTGCTCTGCTTAGAGATATCGGTAAGCACATAGCCTATTCGAAACACCATAAACACTCTTATTATATGATAAAACACTCGGAACTTGTGGGATATACCCACGAAGAGATAGAGGAGATCGCGAGCATTGCCAGATACCACAGAAAGAGTATGCCGAAAACAGCACACGACGAATTTATCTCTCTGTCGCCTGAAATGCAGCTCAGGGTTGAGAAACTGGCCGCGCTGCTCAGACTTGCCATCGCACTGGACAGAACCCACAAGGGGCTGATAGACAGAATAGAAGTCACAGTAACGGCGACATCTATAGATATAAAACCCATATCCGATAAGGATATAACGCTTGAAATAAAAGACTTTGAACGAAACCGGGATATGCTTGTTAAGTTGCTGAAACTCCCCGTAAGGCTGGTATGAAGAACGGAATCTTTGCTGCCATCAACATAGGCGCCAGCGCCTTTAGAATGCACATTAGCGAATATCTGAACGGTGAGGAACGAACTCTCGAATACCTGATAAAACCTTTCAGGCTTGGAAGAGACACCTTCACCAAAGGATACATATCGCTGGAAAGCGTATACGCTTCCACCGATATCCTGAAAAAATTCAAGATCAAAATGGACGAGTACGGTGTTAAGAAGAACTACGTTGCCGTGTGCACCAGCGGTGTGCGCGAGGCGGGCAATCAGGCTTTCTTTATAAACCATATCCGTCAGGAGACGGGGCTTGAGCTTGAGGTTATCCAGCCATCCGACGAGATTTATATAAAATTTGTAAGTGTTAAAAATGACATAGAAGATTTTGACGACTACGAGAAGGAAGGCGTTCTTTTGGCGAACATTTCCAGTGGAAATATCGCCATGGCTATATTAAAGGACGAACAGAACATCTATTCAGGTGCGCTGCCCTACGGTTCGCTGAGGTTGCGCCGTATCTTCGGCGACATCCCCGCCCGCATAAGATATAAGGCTTACGAGCAGTACGTGGAAAAGATGTGTTATTCCATGAAGAGCGCACTGCCTGTCGGCTGTAAGCTGAAATATTTCGTCAGTGCCGGTTCGTCTCTGAACGTTCTTCTGAATATTTTTAAGCCGAAAAAGAATATGCTTTCCAGAAAACAGCTTGAGGAGCTTTACGACCGCGTCAAACAGCTTCCGCGGGACAACATACAGTCCGTGATGAACATCCGCAAGGACGAGGCGAGCGTGCTTGTGCCAACCCTTGTGACCTATCTGAAACTTATGGACTTTATAGGAACCGACTACGTTCGGTTTTCCAGTATGCCGTTTCCTCATATGCTGAGCCTTTTCTATACCAAAACCGTGCGCGACCGAGGATTTTTCAACCGCGTGCGAAACACTGTTTATGCACTGGGCGAGCGTTTCAACATGGACAGAGAACACGCCGACACCACTGTCCGGTTCTCCATGAAGCTGTTCGATGCGCTGAAACCTCTGCACTCACTGGGCAGGGCGGAGAAATTTATCCTTGAAGCGGCGGCGGTGCTCTCCGACGTAGGGTATTATATTGACTCGGTGAAACATAATCAGCACTCTTACTATCTGGTTCAGTCATTACAGATACCGGGTCTGCCGCGTGAAAGGGTCAAGCTGGTTTCCTATCTCGTGCTGATGCACAACGGCGACGTGGACAAGTGGTTTGAGCAGAAATATCACTATTTCCCAATAGAAAAACAGCTTCTTATAAAGAAACTGGTTAGTATACTGAGAATCGCCGATTCTCTTGATGCATCCCATATGAACATTGTTCAGGATTTTGAAGTGGAGATGCAGACGGGAAAGGTTGTTATAAAGGCAAAATGCCGGAGCATGGCGTTCCTTGAGAAACATGCGTTCAGTGAAAAGAGCAAAATATTCACCGACACATTCGGTATACCGATAGAGCTTGAAACAAGAATACTTTACGAATAGGTTTTTTGAGACTGCCGCGTCAGCCTCACGGCTTCCTCGCAGAGATGGTATCTGTCTTCGCGAGCCGAAGGCGTGGCGATCTCATTTTCTTAATGCAAATCAGCAGGGAGTTGGCTTATATGAGTGTCAGTCCGTATATAAACAGAGAACTTAGCTGGCTGGAATTTAACAGGCGGGTGATGATGGAGGCGGTGGATTCTTCTGTTCCGCTTCTGGAAAGGCTTAAATTTCTCGCTATATTCTCTTCAAACCTCGACGAGTTCTTCATGATACGCGTTGGCGGTCTGCGCGACCAGATAGAGGCGGGCTATACAAAGCTGGATGCGTCCGGCAGCACACCCGAAGAACAGCTTGAACATATCAGCGCCAAAGCCCACGAGCTGACCAGTCTTCGTCAGGAGATTTTTGCCGGGCTGAAAAAAGACCTCGAAAAAGAGGGCATAATGATTGCCCCGACCCTTACGGCAAATCTGGACGATATCACCGAAGCCATATTTAACGAGGAGATATATCCGGTTATCTCCCCCGTGACACTCTCTTCAAACAACCCTATGCCGTTCATACATAACCTGCGCCTGTGCCTTTATGTGCTTATCAAAAAGGACGGTGTTGTGCACCACTCCATAATAATCCTGCCGGAAAACCTGCGCAGGATATTCCGCGTTAAGCTGGATAAGACCTATTTTCTTTTTACAGAAGATATACTTACAAAATATCTCAATATTGTTTATCCCGATTATGAGGTCCTTGACAGCTATTTTCTGCGGGTGACAAGGAACGCCGACCTGACTCTGGATGAAGAGGAATCGGACGACCTGCTTATATCTATCCAGAACTTCCTGAAATCGAGAAAAAAAGGAGGTATCTGCCGCGTGGAGACAGACAGCCGTCTGCCTCAGGAGATACTTGACCACATGGCGGCTCACCTGCATTTCTCCCACAATGACGTATATATTATCGACGACATAATAGATATGACTTCCCTGTTTTCTGTTGCCGGCGAGCGTCCGGATCTGTGCTATCCGCCGTTCAAGCCTGTTCTTCCGGAGCATATCGACGGCGGGGCAAATATTTTCGAGCAGATAAAGAAACAGGACATAATTATGTACCGCCCGTTCCATGATTTCGGGCTGGTTTCCCGTATGGTCGCCGCCGCCGCTGCGGATCCGGACGTTATGGCTATCAAAATGACTCTGTACAGGGCTAACAAAAACTCAACCATTCTTGAAAGCCTGATAAAGGCAGTGAAGAACGGCAAACACGTCAGTGTGGTCATAGAGCTGAAGGCGCGCTTTGATGAGGAGCGGAACGTTGATTGGGCGAATATGCTTGAAGAGGCGGGCTGCATCGTCACATACGGCATAGCCGGACTGAAAATACACGCGAAAAACCTTATGATCGTGCGCAGGGAGAGCGGGCACGTTGTGCGCTATTCCCACATGTCCACCGGGAACTTCAACGAGTTCACTGCGGGCATCTATACCGATATCGACTATATCACCGCCGACGACGACGTGGGCAAAGACAGCGCGGCAATGTTCAATTTCCTTATGGGTTACACTGACATAGGTACATGGAACAGATTTTATCTCGCGCCGAAATACATAAAGCCGAAAGTGCTTGAACTTATCGACGAGGAGATAGCCTTTGCCAAAGCGGGCAAAGAGGCAAAGATGATCGTAAAGGTCAATGCCATCATCGACAGAACGCTTATGGATAAGCTGATAGAGGCTTCGTGTGCAGGTGTTAAAATAGAGCTTATCGTACGGGGTATCTGCGGAATAAGGGCTGGCATAAAGGGCGTGACGGAGAATATCCGTGTGCGCAGTATAGTGGGCAGGTTCCTTGAGCACCCCAGAATAATTTACTTCCATGCCGGCGGCAAAAAGAGGGTGTTTTTCAGCACCGCTGACTGGATGGAGCGCAATATGGACAGGCGGGTTGAGCTGTTTTTCGAGGTTATGAAGAAAGAAGGCAGGAATTTCCTGTTCAATATCCTTGACCTGAACATGCGAGATAACCAGAAGGTCTGGATGCAGAAAGGTTCTGAGTATGTAAAAGTGAAAGGAACTAAAGACAAACTCAACTATCAGGACTATCTTATAGAAAATAACGACAAACTTTATTCCCTGAAGGCGAAGCTATGAGCAAAAAATGCGGCGAAAAACCGAAAAAAGATAAAGACAAAGAGTTCGAATGTTCAAAGTGCGGGGCGCAGTCCAACAAAAAGGAGAAGCTCTGCAAGCCGAAAAAGACGGATAAGTAACGAGACTGCTTCACCCTTACAGGGTTCGCAGAGACGTAATCTTTTTCCGTCTTCGCGAGGGCTAACTAGCCGAAGGCTGTATGAGTCCATATTCAATTTAGTTGTCGAATAATGCCCGAAGCGATCTCATACTCTTTAAACCGCGTCATTAATTTCGTTAAGTGCTCTAAAATATTACGGCGTATTTTCCCTCCACCTGACGGATACTTATGTCCGTTCTGTATGCCTCTGTGAGCGCCTCGTCGGTAAGCCCGCCGCGGCATCCGTGGTAGATTATCTTTCCGTCGTTCATCAGCATCACAGTATCGGCATACCGCATGGCAAGGTTCAAATCGTGCATCACAACCAGCGTCGCGAGCCTTCCGCGTTTTGTTATCTCTGAAACCGTATCCATTATATCCAACTGATTCCTGACATCCAGATGGTTTATAGGTTCGTCCAGCATAAGTATCTCCGCCTGCTGAACCAGAGCGCGGGCAATGAGCGTTTTCTGAAACTCACCGCCGGAAAGCTCCGTGACGCATTTGTCCCGCATACAGGCGATACCCATGTCCTCCATGACGCTGTCGGTTATATCTTTGTCGTTGCTGCCGGGGTGCCAGCTTATGTGGGGCTTGCGACCAAGAAGCACTGAATCATACACACTGCAAGGCACCGCGTGGGTGAACTGGGGCAGATAGGCTATGTGTTTTGCTATCTCAGGACGTTTCATGCCGGAGATCTTTTTATCCCTGACCGTAACCTCGCCCCATGTGGGTTTATGTATTCCGCAGGCTATCTTCATCAGTGTGGATTTGCCCGCTCCGTTTGGTCCTATCACGGCGCAGAGTTCCCCTTCGCCAAGGGTGAATGACACCTCTTCAAGTATCTTTCTGCCGTTTTTAAGTTGAAAAGTGAGATTATTAGCGGTGAGCATGTTTCATAGACCTCCTGAGAAGCAGAAAAAGGAACATCGGCACACCTGCAAAGGCGGTTATGACGCCGACGGGGAGCGATACGGGATAGAACATGAGCTGACCCATGAGGTCTGCGCCAAGAAGGAATACTCCGCCCAGAACTGCGGAAGCCGGAATCAGAAACCCGTGCCCTGAATGGCGGAAGATGAGCCGCACCATGTGGGGTGCGATGAGTCCGACGAAACCTATCACCCCGTAATATGCAGTTGCGAACGCCGCCATTACGGATGTTGCCGCAAGAGAGGCTATGCGTATCTTTTTCACCTCGACACCCAGCCCCGATGCGGAGAGTTCGCCCCATTGTATAGCGTTATAGCTCCAGCTGAGCCTAAGAGAGAACAGCAATCCGGCGACGGTGACACATATAACGGTTATCGCTTCGCTCCAGCCGCCCTTTCCGAGGTCGCCGAACGTCCAGAATACTGCCGCCGCAAGCTGTGTGTCTGTTGAAAAGAACTGCATCAGCATCGTGCAGGCACTGAAAAATGCGGACATAGCCACGCCCGCAAGGATAAGCCCCTGCGGCGTCATGCCCCGCACGAATGAAAAGAGCAGGATAATAAGTGCGGACAGAACAGAGCCTATGAACGCTCCGAGGGCAACGCTGCCCAGCCCTGTAAATATGGTGGAACCTGCTCCGAGCATTATGATTGAAAAGGTCGCGCCGAAAGCCGCACCCTGCGAAAGTCCCAGTGTGAAGGAGGAGGCGAGGGGGTTATTCAGTATGTTCTGCAAAATCACGCCGCTGACGGACAGCGCGCCGCCCACCGCCAGTGCAGCCGCTATGCGGGGCAGGCGCAGATGCCATATGAAATATTTAAGGTCTTCATCGTTCCCGCCCCCGAAAAGAGCAGCGGCGGTCTCAGCCCATGTATGCTCAACCGCCCCGTGTTTAAGTCCCGAAAGTGTAAAAATAACGAGCAGGGCACAGAGCACCGTCCAGAAAATAAGCCGGCTTACCATTTTATATCCTCAGTTCTGAATCCGTCAGGCGCAAGTGAGATGCGCTTGTATCCGCCGGAATCCTTTTTTATCACATCGAAAACATTCTGCCCTGTGAACGCCTTAACTATCTCCCCCGCTTTCTTTTCCGGATCAAGGGTTTTGTATCGTTCAGGATATGCGGTTTTCGCCATGAAGAAGGCGTTGGACAGCATCAGATCTATGTTTATGTAATAGAAGGTATTAGCAGGTATAAGGTACGCGTTTCCGGTTTTAAACGCGGAAAGGCGCTTATAAAGCTCAGGATTTTTTGCCGCCTGCTGTGAAGCCGTTGCAAATCCCGCGCTGTCTATGAACACCAGAGGCGGATTGAGCATCACGACGAATTCCTTTTCAAGAAACAGGTGACCTTTGCGCCCTGCGGCATCCGCTGCGTTTTCGATTCCGGCGAGACGGAAAGGAAGAAAGTTCGCCTCCGTACTGTCTATGCCGCGTATGCCTTTATAGGAAACGGCACCTATGTATGCCTTGGCGGGCTTTTCCGGTCTGTAGGACAGCTCTTTCTTTAGCCCTTCGACATAAGAAATGATCTGTTGTGCGCGGTCGGTCTTTCCGAGTATCTGCCCTGCGAGCCGCAGAGATTTGTAAACGGTTTCAAGCTCGACTCCGGTGTAGCCGTAGCTGAGAACCACCACCGGCACGCGCAGTTTGCGCTGGAGCAGGTCGGCTTCGGAAGCGTCCGCGGTGATGGTGAAGACGATATCCGGTTTAAGGGCTATCATCGCTTCCATGTTAGGTCTGCGCGCTGCGCCGCCTTCGCCTATTACTGGGAGCTTATCGGTCAGAGGCTTGTTGACATAGACGTAGGTGCGTTTGACGTGGTTCATCCTGTCGGTTTTTTCAACGCCGACGACAAGGTTCTGCGCATTGAGAAACGAAACGAAGCTCATACTGCTGGCGAGCGGTATGATGCGTTCAATTTTTTTGGCAGGAAGTTTTACCTTCCTGCCTATTATGTCGGTTATGGTCACGTCCGCGTGCGCAGTTACGAAACACACGGACAGGGCAAGTATAGTCAGCAGCCTTACCATATTATTATCTCCATTCTGACGTGCATCCTGTCGGTTATTCTGCCGTCTTCGTCTGCTATGCTGTCCAGCAGTTTTGCTACGGCGTTTATGCAGGTCTGCGTGGTCTCTCCGTGGAATATCTCCATGCAGAGCGCTTCCGCGCGCTCTCTTGGATAGGTGCGGGTCCACGTCTCCTCAACGGGAATAACCTTGTATGCGATGCCCTCTCCGCCAAGCCACTCTTTCAGCACGGGCACGTCGTTGAACTCTTTCGGGGTGGAAGCACATTCCCTGTGCAGGGCATAAAGCATTTCAGATTCCTTTCTGCCCGCCCAGCCTATGTACACTACTCTGTCCGCGATATCCGTAACCTTTCTGAAATGTTCCGCTGTGCGTACGGCGGGTGTCACGGATGCGAAAGCGATATCAAACCTTTCACCCGTATCGGGGAACTCGTCGAAGGTGCATTTAAGGGAGCGGAGATTATCCGCCCCCTCTTTTTCGGCGTCTTCATGGAGAATACGGAGCATTTGGGAGGAAATGTCTGTTCCTAAAACCGACGCCGCTTTTTTAGCCGTTACGAGTGTGAATTTGCCGCTTCCGCAGCCGATATCGAGCACTCTTTTCCCTGTGAAATCCACACCCTCCTTTTCGAGGGTGCGGATTGTTCTTGCTTCGAAAGTATCTTCCGAAGGGTTATATCTGGGGTAGGTGAGAGCCTTTTTGTCCCACTGCTGTTCGGAACTGTGCATATTTTTCATCAGAACACCAGCTTGACGCTTGCGCCGAGTATAAGTCCGGCGGTGGGGTAGCCGTACTGTTCTTCAATAGTTCTGTTCAGCAGGTTTTCCGCATAAACTTCAAGTGTTGCGTGTTCGTTCATTGCGTATGAAAGCCCCGCGTCAACTGTTGTGTAGGGGTCAAGCTCCCTTGATTTTCCGTAATAGAAATATGAACGTTCGCCGACGTAGTTCAGAGAAGCATCCAGCGTGAATTTATCGGAAAATTTCCAGCTTGCACCTGCAACGCCTTTCCAGTCGGGGATATAGTCAACATTGTCGTCGGAATAGTCTGAGTATTCGTCTGAAACAGGGTCGCCCTCTTTTTCAGTCTTCTGCCATGCGAGTCCTGCGTTAAGGCTGAGTTTTGAGGTGATATCGTATCTTCCGTCGGTGCTGACACCTGTGAATTTGGCGTTGTCGATGTTATAGGCTATGCGTCCGCTTGTGCCGTCGGGTTTGCTGCCGAAGAGGATGTAGTCGTCTATGTCATAGTAGAATGCGGACACTCTGGCAAAACCCTTTGAACCGATGGCGTGTTTGTACACAAGGTCTATTGCGTTGGCTGTTTCAGCCTTGAGGTCTTTGTCCGCGAGTACGGAATAGCTGAGTCCGTCCAGATAGTGATTCATCTCGTTTGCAACAGGTGTCCTGTAGCTCTGGTAAACGTACATTGCCACCTTGTCGGATTGCGTGACCGAATAGGTCACACCCAGCTTGGGGGTAAGTTTGCTGTCGTCGTATTTGACTCTGCTTCCGCTTTTCATCTGGCTTGCTTCATAATCGTCGAAACGCGCACCGATATCAAAGGTCAGCCTGTCGCTGAATTTCCACGAATCTGACAGGAAAACGCCCGTATTGTCTATCTTGTGGTCGGAATCGGAGCTCGCGATGCTGCCTTTCCAGCTTGCGGCTACGTATTTAACGTCTATCTCGCCGCCGCGCAGGTTCTTCTGTTCCGCGCCGAATATTAGGGTGTGGTCGCCGAACTCAGCGTCCATTTTCGCTTTATAGCCGTAGCTTCTGTCAACCTGAACCTCTCTGTCCAGCACAAGTTCGCCCTTTGCAACGCCCCCTGTGCCGTCGGAATAGTTTTTATCGAACCTGTCTTCATGGTTTTTGTATGCGGACAGTTCGAACATCATATTGTCGCCTATCGGCTGTGTATATGATGCGCTGTAGAGTTTCTTTATTTTGTCGGAGTATGCGCCCTCGCCGATCACGCTCATTGCTTTTCCGCCTGCACCGCCTGAGAATACTTCACCGAGTGAAAGGGGTGCGTCGGAGTTTATTGTCTGGCTCCAGCCAGCGTTGTCAGGATCCTGTGAGACGCGGTTGTTGCGTATAAGTCCTCTGTATGTCTTGGTGTAGTCATAGCCGACGGTCAGCTCACCCTGCCATGGAGTTGTGAGAAAAACCTTGGGTGCAATGTGTGTTGATCGGTAATCGTTATTCCAAAGGTATTCGTCCGCCTCCTGACGGCTCGCTCCGAGACTGATACCGAGATTACCGAATTTCTGGGAATAGCTGCCTCTGATGTTCAGGAAATCATCGTTAGCATCCCATCCGCCCGTTGTTCCGTAAAAGGAGAGTGATGGGTCTGCTGTTGGGCGCTTTGTATAGGCGTTTATGACGCCGCCGATGGCGTTATTGCCGTATTCCGCGCTGCTTCCGCCCTTGATGATCTCGATTTTCTCAATGTTGTCCAGAGGGATGGTGTTAAAATCGATAAAGTTCCCGCCGTTAACCCCAGTGGAGTTCAGGTTTCGTCCGTCAAGGTTCAGCATGATGCGCTGACCGCTCTGTCCCCTGATGGTAAGAATGTCGCCGCTGTCGCCGAACGCGGTTCTCCTTTTAAGACTTATCTCCGGATCCTTTGAAATAAAATCTGCAACGTTGTTGCTTTTCCGCTTCTCCTGAACCGTTGCACTTGAGGATTTCATCGTTTGCCCGTCCGAAACGGCGCTGTCCGTAACCTTAACAGTGTCAAAATAGATAGTGTCCTGCATCATGCTGTCCTTGTCCGCAGATGCCGTTGATGCCATTAGCAGCACCATGGCCGCCGGCAGCAGTTTCTTCATTGTAACCTCCATATCATACTTATTAGTATGTTTTGTGTTGACAAAAATTCCGGTTTAGTTGATATTGATTTTTAGTATCATTTAATAAGGTGGGATTCATTGACAGGTGTTAAGATTTCCGGAAAAAAAGATGCTGTTGACGATTTTGTCAGGTTGCGGTTTAAAAAGTATTCGAAAACCCTTGCTGACGCTGTCATGGGCGGCAGCAGTCTTGTGCGCTACGGCAGACAGGAGATGCTTTTTGCTCAGGGGGAACCTTCGGCGCACTGCTTTTTTCTCGTGAGCGGACTTGTGCGTCTGAACAGGATACGCGAGGACGGTAAGGAGATAACCATAAAATATATATTCCCCGGCGAGCTCACCGATTCGGCAGTAGTTGTTTCTAAGAGTCTTTTCGGGGCTATGACTCTGGAACGCTCGGAACTTCTGGTTGTGGAGCGCGAATGTATAAAACGGCTGATTATGGCGGACAGCGAGCTTCTTGAATCGCAGTTTCAAAGGTGCTCGGCAGACATGGTACATCTTGTCGGGCTGATAGAGTCACATGCGCTCAACGGCACACGGGAGAGGCTTTGCGCATATCTGGAACAATATGCGGGAAGAGAGCGCAGAAAAAATTTCAGACTGCCTGTTCCCAGATGCGAACTGGCGGTGCTTCTCGGCAGTACGCCGGAAAACCTTTCGCGGGTCATAAAGCAGATGACGAAGGATGGGTGCCTGACAATAAAGGGGCGCGAGGTTCAGCTTTTTTATTAAAGTGAGCCGCCGGAAAGTTGCTGCCGTCCGGCGGCGCTGTGGGTATTATTTGGGTGCGGAAAGATTCAGAAATGGCATTGCCCCGCCTGTGTATGTGGGGAGCTGACCATTCCACTTTTCAATAGCCTTGGTTTGCATCTCAATCTCTCTCAGCTTGATAAGCTCCTGAGTGACGTTTGTCTTCTGAAGTCTCAGTGATTCAGCTTCAGCCTGCGCCTGAGCTATCTTCTGCTCAGCTTCAATCTTAATTCTTTCAAGGTCTCTTTGAGCTTTTATGGCGAGCTGTTCTGCTGTTTGTTTCGCTTCTATGGCATCTGTGAAGCCTTTTGAGAAGCTGAAATTTACTATCGAGAAATCATCCAGAATCACGTTAAAAGCAATCAGACGTTCCCTAAGCTGGGCTTTGATGTTGTTTTTCACATCCTCTCGCTGGGTAATGAGTTCGCCTGCTGTGTAACGTGCGATGACGGCTTTCATGACCTCGCGAACAGAAGGGTCAATAACTCTCGAAGCGTAGTCAAGCCCGATAGTCTGGTAGAGCGTATTAACGCGTTCCGGGTCTGCATGAAAGTTGACCGCGATAGTTGCCGTGACATCCTGAAGGTCTTTTGATGCCGCTCCGGTGTCTATTTCGCCTTTTTTGATTTTGGTGTCGATTTTCACGATTGTCTGTGCCATGGGTATCTTAAAGTGAATACCTTCTCCTAAAACTTTATCGGAAGGCTTGCCGAATGTGAGCAGTACACCCCTTGAGCCCGCGCTGATGGTTGTGAAAGATGTGAAAGCCAGGAAAACTATCACCACAACCGCCACCACGGTCACCGCTCCGAATGCACCCGAATTGATTTTTTTCTGGAAATCTGCCATTCATATTCTCCTTGAAACATAATAATGATGCAACTATATCATATAACGGGATCAATCAATATGGATATTGTCGTTAAGTGAAAATTCATTGCATGTAATACATAGAAAGACTAAACCCCTTGACCGTTCACTTTAATTAGTACATTATTTTTTCATCTACTAATCAGTAAAGGTACATCATGCTCGCAAAACGCATAATCCCCTGTCTGGACGTTAAGGACGGACGGGTTGTTAAGGGTACTAATTTTGTAAACCTGAGAGACGCAGGCGACCCTGTTGAGGTTGCCGAGATATATGACGCACAGGGTGCGGATGAACTGACTTTTCTTGATATAACAGCCAGTTCAGACAACAGAGGAATTATATTGGACGTTGTTGCCAGAACAGCGGAGCGGGTATTTATGCCTGTAACGGTGGGCGGCGGCGTGCGCGAGATAAAGGATATCAGAAATCTGCTGAACTCAGGTGCGGACAAGGTTTCTATAAATACTGCGGCAGTGCACCGTCCAGAATTTGTTCAGGAGGCGGCGCTCCGGTTCGGTTCCCAGTGCATAGTGGTTGCAATTGATGCGAAGCGCAGAAAAGATGGTGCAGGCTGGGAGGTTTACACTCACGGCGGGCGCAATGCCACCGGGATAGATGTTCTGGAATGGGCTGCGAAGATGGAGAGTTTCGGTTCCGGTGAGATACTGCTCACCAGCATGGACTGCGACGGGACAAAGGATGGATACGACAACGGACTTAACCGTGCGGTGGCGGAGGCGGTGGGTATTCCCGTCATAGCCAGCGGCGGCGTGGGTAACCCGCAGCATATATATGACGGACTGACGGAAGGGAAGGCGGACGCGGCTCTTGCGGCGAGCATCTTCCACTTCAGGGAATATTCCGTCGGTGAAGTGAAGAAGTTTTTGGCGGAACGCAACGTTCCGGTAAGGATAACTGAATAAATTAAGAATGAGATTGCTGTGCTGGCGCTCGCAATGACAACTTTACGTTTCTGCAAGGGGCAGTGCGAAGAAGCGGTCTCAGCTTTGAGGAATAAATGGACGTATCAATAATCGGAAAACTGGTTGATGTTGTAAGGGAGCGCAAAGCGAACCCTTCGGATGAATCGTACACCTGCAAACTTTTACAGGGTGGTACGAACAAGATAATTAAGAAGCTGGGCGAAGAGAACGCGGAACTTATCAAGGCTATCCTTGTCGAAACCGACAGAGACGTTGCCGGCGAAGCTGCGGACTATTTATATCATATGATAGTGGCTCTTGAAATGCGTGGCGTTGCTTTCGAGGAAGNNTTCTCACCGAACGTTTCGGACATTCCGGCATAAGGAAGTAGGCTTCAGGATGAAGCCCGTGGAGAGAGCATATACGTCTTCAGGCGGATATGCGAACGAAACGTGAGCGGAATGAGGCTTAGCCGATTGGAGAGTTGCGGCATTTTCCTCATGGAGGGGAAAATGACGAAAGTTGTCGGGATGCGTGGCGTTGCTTTCGAGGAAGNNTTCTCACCGAACGTTTCGGACATTCAGGCATCCGGAAATAAGGTTTCAGGATGAACCCCCAGATTTTTGGCAAACAACTAAAACTAATGAGATGAAGGCGAAACAAGTTCGCCATTTTCCGCTTCGCTCCAAAAGCCGCGTCAGCCTATGGCTCCTCGCAATGACAGAGACTTACGTCTTTGCGAGCGCAGCGAAGCAATCTCATTAATAAAATAAACTTGACTTTAGGGATTTGTATGACTAGTATTGTTGCTCTTTGACCCTTAAACGGTCAGAGTGTCAGGAGTTGATATCGTGAAGCTGTCTTTTGAAGAACTTCTTGCGGAAGGCGGACATTTCGAAGGAGACTTCGCCTTCACAGAAGACGACATGAAGGTCAACGTGGAGAACTTCTCCGCGGATTTCATCCCCACAGACTCAGGACTGTTTCTGGACGTTGAGTTCAGCTACAGCTTCGAGGCTCCCTGCGCGAGATGTCTGGAACCCACAAAGGGGTTCGGAAAACAGACAGCCGGCATACAGCTTATGAGTCAGAGTCTTGAGGATGTGAAAGAGGAAACCGAGCTGACGGACGACGACATGGGGGTCTGTTGGGTTGAAGACGACGAAATAGACCTGTACGAGATAATCAAGCAGGAAGTGGTCTTTTATCTCCCTGTGAGAGTGGTTTGCGGAGAAGACTGTAAAGGGCTTTGCCCCCAGTGCGGAGAAAACCTTAATCTCGGCTCATGTAAATGTAAAGATGTTGCCGACCCCAGATGGGTCGGACTTGATAAACTTAAAAATAACTGAGACTATGCTTAAAGCACAGTTACTCTGAAAAGGGAGCATAAAAAATGGGTGTACCTAAGGGTAAAACTTCCAGAATGAAAAAGGGCAACAGAAGAAGCCACCACCACGCGGTTACAATGGCTTACAGCAAGTGCTCAAACTGCGGCGAGCTTAAACTCAACCACAGAGTGTGCCCTTCATGCGGGTATTACAACAAAAAACAGGTAGTGGCGAAAGAAGAGATATAACATGAAAGTCGTCGTTGATGCCATGGGGGGAGACTACGCCCCGCATGAGATTGTCAAGGGTGCTGTTATAGCTGTTAAGGAATTCGGAACCGAGCTTATCCTTGTCGGGGATGAAAAACAGGTTAAGGCTGAGCTTGATGCCTGTGGTCCGAAAGCCTCGAAAAATATCGAAATTGTTCACGCCGAACAGGTCGTCACAATGGATGACCTCCCTTCACAGATTATCAGGGCAAAGAGGAATTCCTCTATCCATGAAGGTCTGCGTCTTGTCAAAGACGGAAGAGGGGCTGCGTTTTACAGCGCGGGAAACACCGGCGCTGTTATGGCTGTTGCGAAGATGATACTTAAAACCCTGCCGGGGATAGACCGTCCCGCAATAGCCGCCGTGATGCCCACCGTTAAGGGGCATACAGTCATGTGTGACGTTGGCGCGAACGTTGACTGCAAGGTTGAAAATTACGTTCAGTTCGCTATCATGGCGAGCGCTTATGCGTCTATAGTCATGAACAAAGAGAAACCCTCCGTGGGACTCATGTCTGTCGGCGAAGAGGACGTTAAGGGTAACGAAACCACAAAGACCGTGTTTAAACAGCTTTCCGAACTTGGAAGCAGAGGTGTCATAAACTTCTACGGAAACGTTGAGGGGAAGGATCTTTTCAGAGGTACTTCAGACGTTATCGTTGTTGACGGTTTTGCCGGAAACGTTGCGCTCAAAGTGTCCGAATCCGCAGGATGGTACATTTCCAAAATGCTGAAAGACGAGATACGTTCGTCGACACTTTCAAAGATCGGCGCGCTTTTCATGATACCTGCGCTGAAAAGAATCAAAAAGAAAGCTGACCATTCTTCATACGGCGGCGCCCCGCTTTTGGGCGTAAACGGCGTATGCATTATCGGGCACGGCAGCTCAAATTCCACAGCCGTGAAATACAGTATCAAAATGGCGCACGAACTTGCTAAGCAAAAACTCAATGACCAGATAGAGAAAGCCCTTCCTAAGGCGGATTCGGGTATTACAAGTTGACAAAAATGTCCGTTTCTGGAACAATGTTCCCGAAAAGTTCGACTTGGTAACTAATTAATTTTTGCTGAACTTTCAGGTGGCGCATGAGCATATATTCAAGATTCACAGGAACAGGCTCCTACTTCCCTTCTAAAATAATGACCAATGATGATATCGCAAAATTTCTTGACACTTCAGATGAATGGATAGTAACCCGCACAGGGATCAAACAGAGACACGTTGCGGAAGACGAATCGTGCAGCGATATGGCGGCAGAGGCTGGCAAAAAGGCTCTTGAAATGGCGGGACTCCAGGCAAACCAGCTGGACGCCATCATAGTTGCTACGCTTTCGCCGGATACTATAATGCCTTCAACGGCTTGTCGTGTTCAGTATAAGCTGGGAGCGAAAACCTGTATGGCTTTCGACCTTGCAGCGGCATGTTCAGGCTTCCTTTACGGAGTGCGTGTTGCCGATGGAATGTTGCGTTCCGGCAGTGCAAAAAATATACTTGTTATCGGCGCGGAACATCTCACCGCATGTGTGGACTGGCGTGACAGATCAACCTGCATCCTTTTTGGTGACGGGGCAGGCGCGGCTGTTGTTTCCGCGGACACAACTCCCGGTATCAGAAGCATATTAAACTATGCGGACGGCGAATACGGCGAACTGCTCAAACAGGATAATCTTGGTTCGCAGTATCTTAAAAACATGATAAATGAACCCGCAATAGACCACATGATACAGATGAAGGGAAACGACATCTTCAAAATTGCCGTGCGTGCAATGGCTGACGCTGCTCAGGAAGCTGCCGATGCTGCCGGATTCTCTTCCGATCAGATAGACTGGATGATCCCTCATCAGGCGAACCTCCGGATTATAGATGCAGCAGCCAGGAGACTCGGACTTGACAAAGAGAAGGTAATAATTAACCTTACTAACTACGGTAACACCTCGGCTGCCACAATCCCCACTGCTCTTGATCAGGCTGTGCGCGACGGACGCATACAGCGCGGGCACAACGTTGTTTCCGCGGCTTTCGGCGGCGGACTCACATGGGGCAGCATGGCGTTTACGTTCTGATTTTATTTTAAATAATCTATGAGATTGCTTCGGGTTCAACCCTCGCAAAGACGTCTCTGCGAGGAGGCTTTTTAAGCCGACGCGGCAGTCTGTGTTATTATGGAGATATACAATGGGTAAGACAGCGGTTGTTTTCCCCGGACAGGGGTCACAGTTCGTCGGTATGGGAAAGGATTTTTATGATGCCATGCCGGAAGTTAAAGCGATTTTCGATAAGGCTGATTCCGCTCTCGGCTACAGCCTGACAAAAATAATGTTCGAAGGTTCCGAAGAAGAACTTAAAACAACATACAACACCCAGCCTGCCCTGCTCACGATGAGCGTCGGTATCTGGGAGGTTCTTAAAAATAGAGTCAGGGCGGATTATTTCGCTGGTCATTCACTCGGCGAATACTCCGCAGTGGTTGCCGCAGGCGGTTTCACCTTTGAAGAGGGTGTTCTTGCCGTGCATAACCGTGGAAAGTTCATGCAGGATGCCGTGCCGGTGGGCGTGGGCGCCATGGCGGCTGTCATGGGCATAGACGACGAGGCTGTGGTTGAAACATGCAGAGAGGTTTCCGGCGTAAAGGTCGTGGAACCTGCAAACTTCAACTGCCCCGGACAGATAGTTGTCGCCGGACACAAAGAAGCGGTTGAAGAGTTTTCCGAAAAGATAAAAGCAAAAGGGGCGAAAAGAGCGCTTCTGCTCCCCGTTTCCGCACCCTTCCACTGTTCACTGATGAAACCAGCCAGAGAAAAAATGGCGGATTACCTCAAAAATAACATAGTCATTAAAGACCTCAGCACACCCGTATTCAATAATGTTGATGCGAAAGAGGAAATATCTGCCGCAGACGTTTATGACGCGCTGTGCAGGCAGGTTGACGGTGCAGTTTTATGGACAACCCTGATAAAAAATATGGTAAACTCAGGGGTGGACAGATTCATAGAGGTGGGCGCAGGGCAGGTTCTTGCCGGGCTCATCAAAAAAATAGACAAAAACGTGACCGTTGAAAACGTTTCAAAGGTTACGGATTTACCGGAGTAAACATGACACTTGAAGGAAAAGTGGCGCTGGTTACAGGCGCTTCCAGCGGCATTGGCCGTATCATCGCTCTTAAAATGGCAGCAGAGGGCGCCAAAGTTGCGGTGAACTATATCGACATAGCAAACATCAAAGCAGATGCGGAAGCTGTTGTTAAAGAGATAACAGACAAGGGCGGCGTTGCTGCTGCTTTTGCTGCGGACGTGTCCAAAGAGGACAGCGTTGAGGCGATGATTAAGACCGTTGAAGAGACTCTCGGAACTGTTGACATCCTTGTGAACAATGCCGGAATCACTCAGGACGGACTCATCATGCGCATGAAAGTTGAGCAGTGGGAGAGAGTTCTCGACATCAACCTTAAAGGCGCTTTCATATGTACCAAGGCTGCTCTTAAAGGTATGATGAAAAAGAGATACGGAAAGATAGTGAACATCGCATCCGTTGTCGGTTTCTCCGGAAACGCAGGACAGGCGAACTATTCCGCAAGCAAGGCAGGTCTGGTCGGTCTCACAAAGACCTCGGCACAGGAACTTGCAAGCCGCGGCATCAGAGTTAACGCTGTTGCACCCGGTTTCATCCGCACCGCTATGACGGACGGACTTCCCAAAGAGGTTGTTGACGCAATGCTCGCGAAAATATCTCTGGGTTCACTGGGCGAGGCGGACGACGTTGCACAGGCTGTAATGTTTCTTGCTTCACCCGCATCCGACTACATCACAGGTCAGACAATTCACGTTAACGGCGGAATGTATATGTGATAAAACAAGACTGAGACTGCCGCGTCACTGCGTTCCCCGCAGAGACGTCTTCGTGAGGGTTTTAACCCGAAGCGATCTCATTCTTTGTTAAAGCGTTGAGAAATAAAGCGGAAATTAAAATAACTGGATTTCTGCCGCAATTTTTAGTAAATAACACATGCAATGTGACGAGAAGAAGATAATTCTTTAAAGAGATTATAGGAGGACAGAAAATGTCAGATATCGCAGCAAAAGTAAAAGAGATCATAGTTGAGCAGCTTAATGTTGATGCAGACGCAGTTACTGAGGACGCATCTTTCATAGACGACCTTGACGCAGACTCTCTTGACACAGTTGAGCTTATCATGGCTTTCGAGGAAGAGTTTGACCTTGAAATTCCTGACGAGGAAGCTGAAAAGATCAAAACTGTCGGCGATGCCATTTCTCACATCGAAAAAGCAAAAGCGTAATTTTTATCATAATTCGAAACGAGGGGGGATTTCTGTTCAGGTTATCCCCCCGACCTTTTCTAAATGGAGGATCTTGTGAAGAGAAGAGTAGTTGTAACAGGCTACGGGCTTATAACGCCCCTCGGTAGCGGAAACGAGAAGAACTGGGAAGCTCTTATGAACGGAAAGAGCGGAATCAAATATATTCCTGCTGAAAGACTGAACACGGAGGAACTGCCCGTTAAGTTTGCAGGTGTTGTTGACGATTTCGATGCAGCCGCATATGTGAGCGATCCGAAAGCTGTCAAAAGACACGAACAGTTCGTTATTTTTTCCATAGCCGCTTCCGCCATAGCCGTTAGGATGGCGAACTTCGATTTGGAAAAGGCCGACCTTAACAGATGCGGAACACACATCGGTTCGGGTATCGGCGGCTTTAAAGCTATCGAGGATACCACAAGGGATTTCGACGCTAAGGGCGTTAAAAAGATATCCCCTTTCTTCATTCCCACGTCCATCATAAACATGGCGAGCGGTGCGGCTTCCATAGAATTCGGGTTTAAGGGACCAAATTTCAGCCTTGTTACTGCCTGCACAACGGGAACACACTCTGTCGGTGAGGCAGCGAGACTTATCCAGCACGGATACGCAGATGTTATGCTGGCAGGCGGTACAGAGAGTGCCGTCACTTCGCTTTCCATCGGCGGTTTTGCGAACATGAAGGCTCTTTCACGCAGAAACGATGACCCCGAAAAGGCTTCACGCCCCTTCGATGCAGACCGTGACGGCTTCGTTATGGGTGAAGGCTGCGGGATCATGCTCCTTGAATCATATGAGCACGCTGTTGCCAGAGGTGCGAAGATTTATGCTGAATTTGCAGGCTATGGTGCATCCGCAGACGCATATCACATGACAGCTCCCGACGAAACCGGCGACGGTGCCATGAGATGTATGCAGTCAGCACTTGCCGATGCAGGGATTAAACCCGAAGATATCGGTTATATCAATGCGCACGGCACATCAACGCCTTTTAACGATAAGATTGAAACACTTGCTATTAAAAAAGTTTTCGGCGACTATGCAAAGCAGCTTAAAATCAGCTCGACAAAATCAATGACAGGTCACCTTCTCGGTGCTGCGGGTTCCGTTGAGGCTATTTACTGTGCGATGGCGCTTGAAAAGGGCATACTGCCCCCTACAATAAACTATACCACCCCCGACCCCGACTGCGACCTTTACTACGTTCCCAATAAGCCTGAGAAATGCGATTTCAAATACGCACTCAGCAACTCTTTCGGGTTTGGCGGAACCAACGGTACACTGATATTTAAGAAGTATGAATAAAAAGCTGAGTTCGGATATCGAGACTCTCGAACATAAGCTAGGTTACAGCTTTGGCGACAGATCTGTGGTGTTGGAAGCTCTGACCCACAGGTCCTACGCACATGAGAAGAAGAACAACAAAAACTATGAACGGCTCGAATTTTTGGGCGACGCAGTTCTTCAGCTCATAGTCACCGAGTATCTGCTCGACAGATACAAGGACTATGACGAGGGACTTCTTTCAAAACTTCGGGGCTTTTTCGTCAGCGAGGGATTTCTCAGCAAGGTTGCCACAGAGATGGAACTGGGCGAGCATATCCTCCTTGGCAAAGGTGAAAAAGCGTCCGGCGGCAAATATAAAGAATCTCTCCTCTGCGACATATTCGAATCAGTTGTGGCGGCTATCTATCTGGACGGGGGCTACGACGAGGCACGCAGGATAATCATAGATCATTTCGGAACAAAAATTGACGAAGATATTTCGAACAGTACCTTCATTGATTCAAAAAGCGAACTCCAGAAGATAACCCAGCGCCAGTTTGGCACTCTTCCTGAATACACCGTTCTTGAAGAATCCGGACCCGAACACGACAAGATATTCCGCGTGCGTGTGCACGTTGAAGGGCTTGTTACGGAAGAGGGTGCCGGCAAGACAAAAAAGAGCGCAGAAAAAGCCGCTGCGGCAAAGGCGCTCAAGAAACTGGGTAATGAAAAATAGGATACTTCCCGTATTCATTCCATTTGCAGGATGCAGACAAAGATGCGTCTATTGCAGTCAGAATTCAATCACAGGTCATACATCCTCAGAAATCGTTTCTTCCGCTGAACAGCAGATAAAAGAAAATCTCGAAATATCCGGTAATTGGGATGAGCTGGCATATTACGGCGGCAGTTTTACATGTCTGCCGGAAAAACTACGCCTTAAACTTTATGCACTGGCTCACGGATACGGATTTGAAAAGCTGCGGTTCTCCACAAGCCCGGACTGCGTGACGGATGAGAACATGGCGGAGGCGGCTGCACATGGTGTGGAGACTGTGGAGATAGGTGTGCAGAGTCTCGACGACGAGGTTTTGCGGTTAAACAAACGCCCATGCTGCGCGGCGGAAACCATAGACGCGCTGAAAACTGTGAAAAGACACGCTATAAGGTTGTCGGCACAGATTATGACCGGAATGTACGGAGAAAATTTTCATAGCTTCGATGCCACCGTTGATGCTGTGCTCAGTGTTAAGCCGGATTATGTGCGCATATATCCCTGCGTGGTGCTGAAAGATACGGAGCTTTATTCTCTGTGGCAGTCCGGCGAGCATATATCTCTGCCGCTGGCAGAGACCCTGGCGAGGTGCGCATATGCGCTGATACTTTTCGAGGCGGATGGTATTGATGTGATACGCATAGGGTTGCAGGATGCCGAAAGTATGAAAGAACAGATTGCCGCCGGAGAATATCACCCCGCAACAGGAGACATGGCAAAGACAATAGCCGTTGCTATCTATCTGGGTTTGGGGCATAATCTTGTACTGGATAAAAAATACATAAACACGGCATATGGTTATAACGGATATAACAGAGAGACCTGCGAGGGCAGGCTTGAGATAAAAGACGGCGCAAAGCCGGATATAAGAGCTATATGTAAGAGGATAACGGAAGTTGAGAGTTATAAGCGGTACATACAAAGGCAGGCAGCTTTTCACGCCGAAAGACTTGTCGGTTCGCCCGACAACCGATAAGGTGCGCAACGCAGTTTTTTCCGTACTTTTCGACGCTGTTGACGGCGCAAAGGTGCTGGATCTTTTCTGTGGAACGGGCTCATACGGTATAGAGGCGATCAGCCGTGGTGCGGACAGATCTCTGTTTGTGGACACGGACGTGACATTCGTCAAAAAGAATACCAAGGATCTGGACGATTTTTCAGAGGTGATAAAGGGTGATGTCACGAAAATACTGCCCACTCTCACCGGGAAATTTGATATAATCTTCATTGACCCGCCTTACGGGGAATATCCGCCTGCAAAACTGCTGGATATTATTTCCGACGGGGAGCTGCTCGCGGAGGGCGGCGTAATTGTTTTTGAAGAGAGCTTCCGTTCATCATTTGATATTGCAAACACGGATTTTTTTATAGAAAATGAAAAAAAATACGGCGACACGAAGATATACTTCATAAAAGCCGGCGGCGGTGACAAATGATTGCAGTTTATCCCGGAACATTCGACCCCATGACAAACGGGCATGTGGATATTGTTGAACGGGCAGTCAAGCTGTTCGGAAACGTTATCCTCGCAGTGTCCGAAAACAGCAAGAAGGGAACCGCGTTTACCCTTGAGGAAAGGGTTGAGATGGCGAAGGAGGCGACAGGAAAGATGGAAGGCGTTACGGTTGTTCCTTTCACCTGTCTGCTGGTGAACTTTCTTAAAAAAAATAAGGCGAACGTGGTTGTCCGTGGATTGCGGGCGGTGAGCGACTTCGAGTTCGAGTTCCAGCTTGCGCTGATGAACAGAAACATGGACCCCGACTGCGAAAGCGTCTTTCTTATGCCTACCGAAAAACATATCTTTTTAAGCTCCAGTACAATACGCGAAGTTGCAATGCACGCCGGCGACGTTGCCCAGTTTGTTCCCGAATGCGTGAACAAAAGGATTATTGAGCGCTTCGGCAAGCCGGAGATGGAGTGCAGATAAGCCTTAATCCGTTGATTAATCAGCATTATGATGGTAATATGATTTGTCAGGTTTTCTGAAGCGGTGAATTGTGAATCAACAGGTCAGGGGTGTTTTATGAAAAAACGGATAATGCTTATTGACGACAGCGTGACCATCCATAGGGTCATAGACCTTTGCGTTGACAAAGAAAAATACGAAGTCGTCAAAGTATTCACAAGAGAAGAGGCTCTGAGCCAGATCAAAACAGAAAAACCCGACCTCATCCTTCTCGACAACAAACTCGGAGACGTTCCGTCTCAGGAAATGATCAAAACATTGAGAAGCGCAGCCGGAAACGTGGTGATAATCCTTCTTGCAGGTGCTTTTGACCAGTTTGACAGTAATCTCTGCATGATTGTGGGTGCGGACGATTTCATATATAAACCTTTCGACGCGAAGACTCTTGACGAAAAGATAGTCAAAGGTTTCAGCGGCGCTGTGTATACTGACACCATAGACCCTGCTGAAGCACCAACAGACGAAGAACTTGCCGCGGCTATGACCGACGTTCCTCAGGATATTGAGATGATGCTTACGGAGGAGGAACCTGAACCCGATGAGCTTCCCGTTGCTGTCGGGGATGTAACGCTGCCCGAAGACCTGTTTGAAGAGGAACCTGTTGTGGCAGCCGAACCTGTGGTCATTGAGGATAATATAGTGGTTGATAAACCTGTGACGGGAGAACCCGTTAAGGCGCATCCCATTACTGATATAAACATTCCTTCCGTTGCGGAGGATGCTTTTGCGGATTTTACAGACGCTGCGGCGCCTTCCGCCGGAGCTTTCGACGGGCTTATAGAGGTGGACGAAGAACAGCTCATGGCTGAGGAAGAACGCAAAAAAGACGAAGCGCGCCTTGCCGCTGAGCTGGCAGCAGCTATACCGGAAGATGAACCCGCAGCAGAAGAGGAACCCGAACCGGAAGTGCCTGAAGCAGCCGTAAAGGATTCCTTTGAAGGACTGATAGAGGTGGATGAGGAACATATTCAGGACAGGGAGACAGAAGCGGAAAAACCTGTGGAAGTCACTCTGGAACAGGAAGAAGAACTTACCGAGGACGAGCAGGAAAACCTGTTCGGCGAGCTTGACGACGCCGAAGGGGACGAGCTTGACAATATCCTCGACGGAATAAACGAGGAGCATGAGCACCAGCACGAAGAAGTGGCACATGCAGATGAGACCATAAACAACGCTGAAGAGGCTCTGGATGAAACTGTCGAAACCGTACTGACAGATATTCAGGCAGACCTTTCACTCAGCGACGTTATGGAGGAACAGGTTGAAGAGCCATATTCCGGTGAATCAGAAACGGAAACAGAGCCTGAACCTGAACCGTTTGTCCCGGAGGAGCCTGTGGCTCGAAGAACGCAGGATGTTAAAGATATAGATCCGGAACCGCTTTTGCGCATCAGCGAAGAAAAACTTGTTGAGGCAGTTTACGAAGCCATCGACGAGGATACGCTGAAATTCGCAATTAAAGAGGTTCTTACAGATAAGATAACCCGTATTCTGGAGGAGGAGCTTCCCGTTCTTGTGGAGCGCGCCATCAGAAAAGAGATAGAAAGACTGGTAAAAGGAAAATAGGGGGAGATTGTGTCTCTGGATTACAAATCAAGCGGAGTGGACATCGACGAAGGCAACCGTTTCGTATCGGTTATAAAAAAGACGGTGGAATCCACATATAATAAAAACGTGCTGGGAAGCATCGGCGGGTTCGCCGGATTTTTCGACGTATCGGCTATGAAGGGTATGGAACATCCAGTTCTGGTCTCAGGAACAGACGGCGTCGGCACGAAACTGAAAGTGGCGATAGACACAAACATTCTGGATACTGTGGGTGTTGATCTCGTCGCCATGTGTGTTAACGACATCATAGTCACAGGCGCCAAGCCGCTGTTCTTTCTTGACTATATGGCGACAGGCAAGCTGTCTGCGGAAAAAATGGCGCAGGTGGTTCAAGGTATAGCCGAGGGCTGCCGTATCTCCGACTGCCCCCTTGTTGGCGGAGAAACTGCGGAGATGCCCGGTATGTATGCAGGGGATGATTTTGATCTTGCTGGCTTTGCCGTTGGTATACTGGACAAGCCGAAAGCCATCACAGGCGAACGTATCAAAGCGGGTGACGTGCTGGTGGGTATATCATCCAGCGGTCTGCACAGCAATGGATTTTCGCTGGCACGCAAGCTGTTTTTTGACAGTCTGGGCATGAAAGCGGACGATGTGGTGTACGGCGACACGAAACTTAAAAACGCATTGCTCGTTCCAACCAAAATATACGTTCCCCACATCATGAAGCTCCTTGCAGAAGGTATAGACATCAAAGGCATGGTGCACATCACAGGTGGCGGATTCTACGACAACATACCCAGAGTGCTTCCCGAAGGCACAGGGTGCAAAATAGATCCGAAAACCTTTAAACTGCCTGAGATATATAAATTTATCCTTGATAAATCAGGTATAGCTCCCAAAGAGCTTTACAGAGTTTTCAACATGGGCGTGGGTTTTATAATCGCCGTTGAAAAGGAAGAGGCGGACAAAATTATAAAACTTCTGGACGATGCGGCTGTCATAGGCTGTGTAACATCCACAGGCGAAGTGGAGATAGAGGGAGTGAATTGAAAAAGATAGCTGTACTTCTGTCCGGTCGCGGCAGTAACTTTATATCAATCAAAAAGAAAATAGACGAAGGCGAAATAAAAGGTGAAATAGCGGTCGTTATAAGCAACAAGGCGGACGCCAAAGGGCTTGAGTTCGCACGGGAAAACGGTCTGAATGCTGTTTTTGTTAACCCGAAAGAGTTCGACGGACGTGAGGCATACGACAGGGAGCTTGTACGCATACTCAGAGAGAACGGTGTTGAACTGGTCTGTCTGGCTGGCTTCATGCGTATAATATCCCCCTATTTCGTAAGCGAGTTCCGCAACAGGATACTCAATATACATCCTTCCCTTCTTCCATCTTTCAAAGGGCTTGACGCCCAGAAACAGGCATTCGAATACGGTGTGAAATTCGCCGGATGCTCTGTGCATTTCGTTGACGAGGAGATGGATCACGGCAGTATCGTTCTTCAGGCTGTCGTGCCGGTTCTTCAGGATGACGACGACCATTCCCTTGCCGAACGCATCCTTAAAGAGGAACATAGAATATATCCGGAAGCCGTTGCTCTGTTCTGCGCGGACAGGCTGAAGGTTGAAGGACGCAAGGTTTTTGTGATATGAAATTTTTTCTGATTTGTCTGTTCACGGTATTCAGTGCGCTGTATGTTTTTGCCGGAGGAAAACCTGTTATGGAAAACGGTGTTAAAGTTATCGAGATAAACCGCCCCTATACCAACACGATGTCTATTGTGTTCTTTGTTAAAGGCGGTACCATACGGGAAACTGAAAAAAACAACGGCATAGGGGAGCTTTTCACAGCTTCATGGGTGAAAAGCAGCGAACTGCTGAAACAGGTGGAGTTCTACGGCGGCGGGATATCAGCATCCGTCAGCTCCGACTTCATGGAGGTTTCCTTCTCCATACCGTCGGATAAATTTGATAAACTGATAGGGTTTTATTCCGCAATGCTTACGAATCCCGCTGTTGATGGCGAAGTTTTCAAGCGTGAAAAAAATCTGCTGAAAGAGGCTATCATTTCCACAGAGGATAACCCCTCGTCCAGAGCGTTCAAAAACTTTTCAAAAGCGACATACGGCACGCATCCTTACGGACTTCCTGCGGAAGGTTCCATTGAAAGTGTGGAATCCATATCCGAAACTGATATGAAGGCTTACGCGAAAGAGATGCTGACCGGCAGGAACATCACTCTGGCAGTGGCAGGCAACTTCACAGAAGATCAGATGGGACGCATCCGCGCCGTTTTTGCTGCTCTTCCTGCGGGGACTGCATACGTACCCTCCTGCGAAGGCAGCGGTATAGAAAAGGACGCCCGCATTGAGGAGAAGGACAAGAACGCCAAACAGGCGAAACTTTATATAGGCTACACAGCGCCGGACGCAGCGGACAAAGACTACCCCGCTCTCAAAGTTGTCACAGATATCCTTGGCGGCGGCATGAGCAGCAGGTATTTCAACGAGCTGCGCAAAGACAAGGGCTATGCCTATTCAGTCGGTTCCGCATATGCCTCAAAGCTGTGCAAATCAAGGTTTATGTCTTTCATCGGGCTTAACGGGGAGAACGTTCCCGACGCCATCGAATCAATAGACAGGATAAACAGGACTTTCACTGAAACCCTCACGGATGAAGAGCTTGAGTCAGTGAAAAACTATATGCTGGGTAAGATACTCACCGAGTCCCAGACCAACTCCAAGCAGGCATGGTATGCCTGTTTCTTCGAAAACGTAGGGCTTTCCAGCTCCTATTTCGAAAATTACATCGACGTTCTCAGGCACATAACAAAGGACGATGTGAAGAGAGCTGCGAAGATTTTTGAAGGACCCAAGACCGTCTATACTCTGAACTGACAAATTCATTTCGGTAAGAGTATACATTTTGGCGCGGTTCTGATATAATATTTTTTCATTCAATTTTTTCAGGGTAAGTATGGACGAAAGCGGAATCTGGGAAGAGGTGCTGAAATACCTGCGTAAGGAGATATCCGAGCAGGAGGTCAAGGTGTGGCTGGAGCCTATGTCTGTGGCGGAGCTGCGCGGCGACCTTATAACACTGTCTGCACCGAACAAATTCTATAAAAAATGGGCGGAAGACAAGTACCTTCCACAGATAAAGAAGGTTTTTAAGGAGAATCTCGCCGTTGAGGCGGACGTTTCCATCACTGTCGGTGCAGAAAAGCGCCAGACACAGATGGAGAGCAGCAGCGTTCCGTCAGGAACCGTTGTTCAGCAACCTAAAAACGGGAACAACCTCAACAGGGAATATATCTTCGAAAACTTTGTCGCCGGAAGCTCGAATGAGTTTGCTTACAGCGCATGTCAGGCAGTTTCCGAAGGGCAGTTCATGCAGTATAACCCGCTTTTCATATACGGCGGAGTCGGTCTCGGCAAAACCCACATGATGCAGGCTGTCGGCAATCGTATCCTTGAAAAATTCCCCAAGATGAAAGTGCTTTATTGCACCAGCGAAACTTTTACAAACGAAATGATAAACGCCATCCGCATGAAAAAGATGGACGAATTTCAGAATAAATACCGCAACATTGACCTTATCCTTTTCGATGACGTACAGTTTCTTTCCGGTAAACAGCGCAGTACGGAGGAGTTTTTCAACACCTTTAACGCTCTGTATGACAACCAGAAACAGATAATCATCACCAGCGATAAGACGCCCGCGGAGATACCCGAAATGGAGGACAGGCTGAAGAGCCGTTTTTCTTGGGGACTCATTGCGGACATACAGCCTCCCAGTGTTGAGGAGAAGACTGCAATCCTCATCAAACGTGCAGAGTTCATGGGGCTTCCAATGCCGCAGGAAGTGGCATTCTTTATGGCTGAAAACCTTGTTACGGAGAACATCAGAGAACTTATCGGTGCTCTGGTGCGACTCAGCGCGTTTTCCAGCTTTCACAAACGAAAAGTCACAATCGATCTTGCCCGTCAGGCACTGGAAAAATTCCTTGTGAAAAAGGATAGGGTTGTTACGTCGGAAAACATAATCGATGCGGTCTGCTCCTATTTCAACGTCAAGCTCACGGATATGAAATCCAAAAAACGCACGAAAAGTATCTCTATGCCCCGTCAGGTTGCCATGTATCTCCTCAGAGAGAAACTTAATCTCTCGCTTCAGGAGGTCGGTTCCATGTTCGGCGGAAGAGACCATTCCACTGTGCTACATGCCGTTAACTCCATCGCAGATAAGTACAAAGAGAGCCGCGAGGTTCAGCTTATCATCACCACAATCGAGCGAGAACTTTACTCCTGATCCCCCCCCGTTCGCGTAGGTTGCTTTTAACATTTTTATATGGATATAATTTTCAAAGAGGTTATACCATGAAAATATCGCAACCTGTCATCCTTCTGATTATATGTTTGCTGTTGGCTTCCTGCGGAGGCGGGACAACTGCTTCCAAATCCGGAAATTCAGTTTCAATAAAAATGGATTTTGAAAACGGCAGCAGTGGAAGGGACAGCGATGGCGGATTTATGGTGGGCAGCGGATACGTTTCCGGCGTAAAGATAACTTACGGTACGTCAGGGGCTGAATATCAGGAACTGGATGTAACGTCAGCGGCTAAGAACTCTTCAGAGGTGGTCATTCCTGACCTTTTCGCAGGTAAAACCTATACTTTCAGCATTTCAGCAGTGGACGAGTCAGATGTAATCGTCTGTTCGGGCAGCACTGACGTTGAGATAGCGCCTAACGCAACCACAGAAGCGGAACTCGTATGCAGGTTCAGCGGCGTGCAGTCACTTGAGCTTGCTGCTTTGAACCTGATAAAAGCCTCCGCAGAGGACGGCTCCACATACGAGAGGATATCCGGTTTCGTTGCGTCTGATTTCGGAGTTATGAACGGCATGAACAGGGAAGAGTTCATTGCTTCGCTGACAGACGGTGCGGATGAATTTCTTTTCGACGATAACATAAAGCCGGTTAATGTTGTTATGGTTGACACTGAACTGACTGGAAAGAGTTCTGACATTACGGAAGGTGTTTACGAAATAAAGATAATATATTCGGACGGGTCGTATGAATATGACACTGCCGGATTTGTGAAAGAGGACGGTGAATGGAAGATAAAAGGCAACGGACGCGCGCACGATATGGAGATAAGACACGCTGCATCCAGATATGACTCAGGCGACCAGGAGACAGGCAGCCTGACGCTGACGGGTTACAGAGTGAGTCTTAACTCCGGCTCAGCATCGGATACTACCACCGGATTTACCATTTCCGGAGACGGTATCGGGGAAAGCGCGTTTACGAAATTTTCCGACGGCACCTTCGGACTTGTCTCCCCGAACATGTTGACAGATACGGAGTATGAGTCTGCTGTCATGCCTGTGGGAGAAATGGCATCCGGCATGGTGCCTTATGAGGAATCTCCGTCGGGGGACGCGGAGCTCACTGCTGTGTATTCCGACAGCTCTGCTGAGCAGTATACCGTAAAGGGCACGGGACTTACCGTCCCGCAGGCGCTTTATGACTTTCCTCACGTTGAGCTGGCTGTTGCGGACAGCGAAAATTACGATGTCAACATAACGCTTCCGTCCGCATATCCGGTGAGCGGCGTAAGAGTGACCATAGATGCAAAGTGGGATGGCGGCAGCTATCATAAAGAGGCGAAACTGTCCATTGTGGAGCCTTCGTTTACGATATCGGGGCTTAATGAAGTCCTTGCGAACAACCCGTCGTATTTTGTGATAGGCGTGACCGCTGTAGACGGCGATATTAGGGAGTTCACCTCTTATTGTTCGTTCAGTTATCTGATGATTCAGGCTGAGGCAGGCTTAAACGGATATCTTCCGTTCATAGGTGTTTTCAAAGGACTTGGAAACGGAGGCTTTGTTGCATATCAGGATGTGTCCGCAGGTATAGACACGAATAGGTACTCTGTGCAGTCCTATTATTCTGTTGGTCTGGCTGACGGTCAGACGCTTTATAATATCATGAATGTTTATGGTTCGCCGCGGTACGCTTCCGACAGCTATATTCAAAAGATGGTTATCAGCAGGTTAAGTCAGAACGAAGCCCCGTATGCCGCGACGCTTGAATTTACGGGGTATGGCATATATCAGAACAATCCGTCGATAAACAGTATGATTAAGGGTTCCGACGGTTCAGTTTATATCTTCTCAACATTCGACGGAATATCGCAGGAAAAGCCCGGTATCGTTTCCGTGCTGAAAATGAATGCGGATGCGGATGAAATACTGTGGCTTAAAGATTATCATCTTGAATTTACCTATCCAAGATCGTTTTTCAGGGGAGCGGTGATTGTTGACAATGCCGGAACCGACGAACTGGTCATGGTACTTTTGAGCGACGAATACATCAATACCGTTCTCCGGATAAACACGGAGACGGGTAATGTTATCGATGCTGTAAAACTGTCGCTTCCTGATGCTGATTCTTTCAGTATGCTTTTGAGCGGCAAACTTGTTTACGTTCCGCAGGCAAATAAGTTTGTGCTTGTGGGAAATCTTCAGGAACCCCACAGTAACGGCTATCGGAACAGAATATGCACAGTGGTGTTAAATTCAGATTTTACCATCAGCTCATCTGTTTTTTCGGAGCCGCTTACAGCGTTTCCAAACGTCAACTCAGTGGGTGCGGATAACAACGGCAATATATATTTGAATTCTTCATCTTCCGCCGGGGAAAAGGTATACAGGTTCAATGCCGTAATGGATGCAGGAGCACAGACATATTACATAGCATCAATATCCGTTCAGAATTTAACTTTTGATTCCGGTGCGTTTCCGTTCGGGACGGACACGGGTAGCAGTATGACGGTTTCGCAGGATAAAGCATATGTTGTTTACAGCATCAACGGTTATGAGAACAGCCTGAATGTATACAGAAATTCCGGCGTGCTGATCGTACTGGACAGTGATTTCAGCATGGAAACTGCTGTGATGATTCCTGAAAAGTCGTATATTTCAACGGTTATTGCCGGAGGGAACGGTTCCGTCACCCTTTTAGGCAGCAATATCATTGACATTATGCAGGATATAACCATTGGCGGAAAAGCACTTACTTCCGCAGGGGCAAAAATTGGAATGATGCCGGGCAGCGTTGCGGTTGATACGTCATTTTACAGCCCGTCTGCGTTCACCACGTCCGCCGCATCGCCGATAGTTACGGCACATCCGGCAACTGATACCGTTCTGACAGGCTTATCCGTTAACCTTTATAATCTTCTGGCGTCAGATTGAAAGTAAGTGTTCATGCTGTGTTACAGTAATTATTTATAAATTTTATTGTTCGACATATTATTGATTTCGTGCCCATCGTATGTATATACTGTGTGAGCAAGGAGTGAACCATGAAAGTGATTCAATATCTTGCCGCAGTGGCGTTATCTTTTATTCTCGTATCCTGCGGTGGGGGCACAACAACATCAAAATCAAAGAATTCAGTTCTTCTGAAAATGGACTTTGAAAACTCAGCTAAAAGCGGACGGAACGGTGATTCCGGTTTTATGGTGGGCAACACACTGGTTACGGCTGTCAGCATATCTTACAGCACGGCGGGAGCTGATACCGAAGAGCTGGATGCAACGGAAGCCGCTAAAAACGGTACTTCTGTCGAGATCGGCGACCTGATTGCCGGAAAAACCTACAGTTTTATCATTTCAGCCAATGGTGAGGACAACGAAGTTGTCTGTACCGGCAGCACCGACGTTGAGATAGTTCCCAACAGCGAAACGGAAGCGGAACTTGCGTGTACTTTCGGCGGAGTGGCATCCATGGAGCTTGCGGCTCTGCATATGCTGGAAACAGCATACGCCGGCAGTGCGACATACGACGACATTGAAAAATACGTTGCGGACGATTTCGGTGTTATGGACGGTATGGACAGGGACGAGTTTATCAACCATGTTATGACGGAGACTGCCGGATTTCTTTTTAACGACGACGTTTCTATTTCCGGCGTTGTGCTGACAAATGTCAGCGAAAGATCGAAAAGGGACTCTCAGGAAGAAGGGCTTTTCGACATTAAGCTATCGTATTCCGACGGTTCTTATGAATATTCAACAGTCGCCTTTGCAAACGAGAACGGCGAATGGAAGATAAAGGGCAACGGGCTGCACCACGACGTTGGACTTCGCAACACTTCCGTCAGAATGTATCAGTATGCCGGACAGACAGTTCCATATGTCATTTCCGGTCTTAACGTAAATTATAATATCAGCGGATCCACCGGGTTCAACAACTTCGACGTATCCGCGCAGGGCATATCATCCTCTGCGTTCAGTCTGAACGTATCTGCAACCGCATGGTACGGGCTTAACACGGCGAACAATAAAATGGCGCCTGAATACGGCAGTCTGCCCTATTATTTTAACCAGCCGTCATACAACATAATTCCTTATAACGGCACGTCCATGAGCATGTATGAACCTGTGACGGTTGAATACGGCAATTCAACGGAAGAGGTATACTCCGTGCGGGGCGGCAATATCGACACAGAACAGTATGCAGATATGTTCCCGTCTCTGCGCATGAAACTTATGGAGGATAACGACGGACCTTATCTTGAGTTTTATGTGGATAAGCCGTCAGCTTACACGCCTTCCGGTCTGCGTATTGCGATTGATGCCAACAACGGAATGACCGGATATCACGTGGAATCGAAACTGTCTAAAGAAAATCCTTCGTTCACATATGACAACGCGCAGGATATCCTTGACTATTCGGCAAATTATTTCGTTGTGGCGCTCACCGCAACCGACAGCAACATGCGCGACTATACGGTTTACTATTCTTTCGACTATCTTATGTCGCAGGATGCCGACGGGCTGACAGATTCAGTGGTTGAAGAGGGTACTTTTAAAGGTTTTGACGGCGGCGGGTTCTATTCTTTCATGGATTACGTTTTCGGCGTCGATAATAATAGATACGGAGTATATACGGAACCGATTTCGGGGCTTACAAACGGAAGCAGCCTGTATTCTCTCAGCTATTATTCGGGCGCTGATAAGAAAACATACGGAAGCCTTCCGATGATGCCGTTTATCACAAAGCTGACGAAAGACACCGCTCCTGTTGTGAAAAAGCTGACATTCACTAACTTTTCCGGCGGAACAAACCCTTCGTTCAGCAGGATAATAAAAGATTCATCTGGTGACCTGTATCTGATAGCCGACTATATGGCGGACAGCTCCTTTGTGACCGTTATGAAGATAAAAAGTGACCTGAGCGAAATAATGTGGTTCAGGAAATACACTCTTAATGTGGGCGCGCCAACGGAGACTGTCGGCGGAGTTATCGTAAACCAGAGCGGAACCGAGTATCTGGTGCTGACACTGAATGACATGAGCGCGGGAAGCTGGTCGCTGGTAAAACTCAGCACAGCATCCGGTGAACAGGTTGCCACTAAACAGCTTGTTTTTGTGGATAGCCAGAACAATCAGATGCCCATGACACCGTATGGGATAGTTGATATCCCCTCGGCAGGCAGAATTGCGCTTGTGGGTACGTCAAACGGTTCAACCTTCTATTATGGAGCCATCGTTTACGATTATGACATGGATTTTGACAAAGGGTACTTCCGGACGGACAGTAACGTGGATATCACACCCCTTGAAGATATACAGACAGACGGCAGCGGAAATATCTACTTTAAGTATCTGTTATACGACGGCTTACAGGGCAGATACTTTGTGCGGGTTATGAAGCTGACAGGGACTGTCAGCGGAGCGGGTTATTTAATAGGAAGCTGTTCCTTTGTGCAGATAAACGCGGAACCTGAGTTTGATACCGCCATGGGCTTTGACTACAGCAGTTCCTTAGCCGTGAACACAGACGGCAGCGCATACGTTCTGCTTGGAATGAGAAGATATCTGAGCTACGATTATTTTGCCCAGCAGGGTGATTTTATGATGTTCAAACTGGACAGCGCTCTTTCTCAGACAGGCGCAGTGAGGCTTCCCGCATTTAGCGGTACAAACATTGTTGTGCCAACCGGTTACGGTGCGGCAATTGCGGGCAGCAGGATAGCCGGTGTGACATCCGGTCTGCAAATGGACGGGGCGGAGATTAATGAAGACGTATCAGGAGCGGCTGCATCCGCAGCGGAAACTAATTCGATGTCGTCAAGAACCAGCTTCTCATCGTTCATTCCTTCTGTACTGCCCGATGTTACGGATATTAAAGATTATACCGGAGCGGCTCTTGCGCCTGTGGGCGTTAAGCTGTTCAACTATCAGATACACTGACAAAACTGCGACCCCGTCTGGAGGCGGGGTCTTTTTGTTTGTTCGTGAACGATTTCTCTTTATTTATTCATAGACAGACATTAATATAAAACAAACGATTAAAAAGAATTTATTGAGGGTACACTCTTGAGCGGTTTTCCCAGAGAGACATCATTTTCCAAAGGCGTATCGCATTTTGATTCAGCGTCCGGCGACGGTTCGATAGAATGGGACTGGTCGGCGAAACTTGTCCGCTCCGTTATGAAGCAGGCAGTGAAATATTATCTCAGGTTCAGCGATGAAACGAATATAACATCTCTGCCCAAACCGATAGAGGGCAGATCATATATGTTATACATCCATATACCTTTCTGCATAACCCTTTGTCCTTATTGCTCGTTCCACAGGTTTAAATTTCATCAGGAAACGGCGGCGAACTATTTCCGTTTTCTGCGCGAAGAGATGCGCATGACAGCGGCGCTTGGCTACAGATTTGATTCCGTCTGTTTCGGCGGCGGAACCACTACCGTAATTCCTCAGGAACTTGCGAAGACCATCGACCTTGCGAAAGAGCTTTTCGACGTTAAGGACGTTTCCATAGAAACTGACCCGAACCACATTGACCCTGAAAATCTGGAATACACTGTCGGGCGTGTGGACAGACTTTCTGTCGGTATACAGACGTTCAACGATAAATATCTGGAGAGGATAGGGCGCAAGCTGAAATTCGGCAGCGGAGAGGAGCAGTACCACAAGGTTGAAGAGATTCTCAGGCTGTTCCCTGTTGTGAATGTTGATATGATGTACAACTTTCCCGGTCAGACAGCGCAGGAACTGGGCGAGGATATCTTTACCGTCCTGAAGCTGAACCCCCAGCAGGTAACTTTTTATCCGCTTATGTATGCACCATTTGCCGGACATAAATTCGGCAAACGGATGGGAAAAGCCGGGTATGAGAGCGAGGCGGGGCACTATAAACTCATAACGCAGATGATGGGCGAACCCTATATCCAGCGCACATCATGGGCATACTCACACAAAACAGGAACGAATATCGACGAATATGTTGTGGAGCATCAGGAATATGTCGGGCTGGGTTCAGGCGCGTTCAGCTTTCTGGACGGTACGCTGTATGCCAACTCGTTCTCTCTTAAAACCTATGCAGACAGGATTGCCGGGGGGCAGACGTCTGCCACGAAGAGCGTGGCTTTCGCGCCGTCAGCAATCAATCGCTATCGCATGATGGTTGAGATGTTCGGACTTCAGGGAAATCCCGCGCATAAGCCGTTCATTGAGTATAACGCACTCAGGCTGCTGGGAGCTGTCAAAGGCAGCGGTGAAAATGCAGTTATCACCCCAAAGGGGATGTTCCTGCTCTCTGTAATGCTGAAATGTTTTTATAACGGAATGGATTATATCCGCGAGAGTATGCGCAGGGGGCTCACCACCGCTGACGAGCGGATAATGAATATATCATCTCTGCCCTCTGACTGACGACGGGGTGAACCCGAAACGGCTGCGAAAGCGCGCTGTGAAGCGTGAAACACAATCGTATCCGGCTTCCGAGGCTATGCGGGTGACTGTCATATCCGTGGACTGCAAAAGAGCGAGCGCGTAAGACATACGCACGTCGGTGATAAGCTCTGCAACGCTCATGTCCTCTTCTGCAAGCCTGCGCCGCAGGGTCGATTCGCTCATGCCCACAGCCCTTGTCATATCGGCTATGCGCCACTTGTGGGAAGGATCGCTGTTGAGCATCTTGCGCAGTTTCCATGAAAGCGGAACGTCTGCGCCGGGCGGTGAGAAAGAACCCTTTGAATCAAGAACCATCAACAGCTCAAGCATCCTGTGTGCGGCTATTTCCGCAGGTATGGTCTCGTCTGATATCCCTTCCGAAGCTCTTGTGAACGCCTCTTTCAGCATTCTGTCCGCATTAGGAATATGCACCACGTCCCTTCTGCTGTCAGTCTTTTTCGGTGCACGGCTGAGAACGTAGCCTGAGATTATATCCCTGTCCCACGCTATCCATGCCGCCTGATAAAATCCGGCATCGGCTTTCAGATTTGTCACATCCACATACACCGTGTTCCAGATGGCAAGCGCCTGAGACGAACGTATCTCAAACCCCTTTTCCCGTGCGGTCATCTTTTTTGTGCCAAGCTCCACCATTATAACGCAGGGGTCGGCTATGGCGAGGTTATAAAGGGTCTCCTCACATGCCTGAACTATGGTGCCGACTGCACCGATGCCCTGTCTGGACCGTATCTCTCTGCTCATGTTTCACCCTGACAAAAGTATAATACGGGTGCGGATTTCACGCACCCTGAAATTTATCTGGCGTAACGGACTATGGTGGTCGCTTTGCCTATGGCGTTCATGTTGATCATGAATCCGGCGAGCGCACCCGTTGCCGAAGGGTCAATGCCCAGCTTTTCTGTTTTAAGCGCAGTTACCGTGAAGACGTATCTGTGGTTGGTGCCTTCAGGGGGACAGGGACCGCCGTAACCGGGTTTCCCGTAATCTGTTGCGGATTGAACGGCACCGACAGGCACTTTGCCCTTTTCAATTTTGCGAACGTCAGAAGGGATATCGGTTATCACCCAGTGCCACCAGCCGGAACCTGTGGGCGCATCCGGGTCGTATACCGTCAGTGCGAAGCTCTTTGTTCCTGCGGGCGGGTTCTCCCAGACAACTTCCGGCGATACGTTGCCGCCTGTGCATCCGAATCCGTTGAAGACCTGTTCCTGTGCGAACACGCCGCTTTTTGCTGTGGGTACCTTTACGCTGAAATCAGCCGCATAAGCAGAGAATGCAAACAGCGCAATGAAAATGATGGTGATGTGTTTCATGTGTGCCTCCTTTTAATGCATAATAACACTCAGGACGGCGGTGAAAAGTTCGGACAGGTTCATAATCTGTGCCGAATCGGTCAGAATCAGGGGGCGATGAAACTCTTTATGGGATATTCCTCTTCCGGCAGTTTTTTTATTATCTTATGGTGCTCAACGAAATCGATGAAGGTTTCGGCATACCCAAGTCCGGTATCGGTTCCGGCACCGCGTTCCGCTATCACGCGGGGAAATACCATATACCCATCCTTGCCCTTTGCCAGAAATGAATTGGTTGCCGCCACATACAGCCTGTCCGGCTGAACAGATATCCATTTCCCTGTGGTTCTGTCCTTCAGCTCAATCTCTGAAACACGTTCGCCGTAGGCTTTTTGAGTGTTGATTGAATATTTCAGCCCATAGGAGTAGGGGAAACCGCCTCTGGGTCCTTTGTCGATGAGGGACTGCATCTGGTCTTCCAGAAGGGTCTTTATTTCGGTGCCGTAGAGTTCAATCTCATAGATGGTGTTGGAGAACGGAAGCATTGTGTACACGTCGTTGACGGTGATGTCCCCTTTTCTGATGTCTGTGCGCACGCCGCCCGCGTTCTGTATGCTGAAATCAGCCCTTTTGCTGGCCTCATAGAATGATTGCGCAACTATCGGCACTACTTCCGAGCCGAAATGTGCGCCTGCTCCGGATGGTGTACGCCTGTGGGTGATATTTTCCGTCGCTGTACCTATGACTTTGTTTTTAAGTATTGAAACCTGAGATGAGTAACCTGCGATTATCTTAGCCGTCTCCGGGTCGTCGGCACCGTCTGCGATATATGCCTTTCCGCCGCAGGATGCTATCCTGTCGCCATCGAAATCAGCGAGCAGAAGACCAACAATCTTGCCGTGTTCCCATGCCTGAACTATGCATACCTTTTCTCCGTTTCTGTTGGAGGCAACTGTAGGGTAGGTGCCCGCCGCCCCGTCGAAATCACCGAGAAGGGTGTGGGAATCGCCGCCGACAATGATGTCGACGTCTGTCAGTTTTTTTGCCATCTCAAGGTCGTTCTCATATCCGATATGGCTGAGCACGATTATCCTTTTTATGCCTTTAACTTTCATCTCGTTAATGGACTTCTGAACACTCTCCGCCTCGTCTTTGAAAACCGTGCCAGCGTCGGGGCTGGAGGAGTGAAGAGCTTTTCTTGCAGTGGTAACTCCTATTATGCCGATACGGTCCTTTACTATGTATGGTCTGAATTTACCTTCAAGTGCGTTGCCTTCTGGTGGTATGACGTTTGAACTTAAAACCGGAAAATGCAGCATCCCTATAAATTCTGCAAGGTTTGCGTTTCCGTCGTCAAATTCATGATTGCCTATTGCCATGGCATCGAAACCGAGCGGGTTGAGAACGTCGGCATCTGCGCTTCCTTTGAAGAGATTATAGTATATCGTGCCCTGAACAGCGTCCCCAGCATGGAGCAGAAGAGCGTCGGGGTTTTCGCTTTTCAGCGTTCTTATGACCGTTGCCGCCTTTGCCATTCCGCCTGTTGGCACGTTATTTATCATGGTGCTTTCAAGGTGGGAGTGGGAATCGTTTATGTGGATTATTTTCACTGTTTCGGCGTGAGCTGAAAATAGCGAAAAAATAATTAAGAATAAAGCTGTGTGCAGTCGTTTCATATCTACCTTTTAAACGAAAAAAAAGCCCCGCGTTTTTGCGGGGCTCTTATCAGAATATGTATTTTTCTGTTGCGAGTCTTTCGTCAATGACTTTGGCGATCCTTTCTTCCGCCTCAACCGTGGGTGCGTCGAAGGTGACAGAGAAGCGGAGGAAGTTGCCTGCGTCGTCCCACGGAACGGAGGAGATGAGTTTCTCTCTGATGAGGAAGTCACAGAACTGTTCCGCGTTTTCGAACTTACGTCCGGAAACTGTCGCTTTGGGGATACCGAAATAGAGGTAGAATGAACCTTTAGGCTCGTTTACGGTGAAACCGTGAGTGCGGAGCACTTTTGCCAGCATGTTCAGTCTTCTTGCGTATTTCGCCTTAGTGTGTTCGATGAGTTTCGGGTTGTCGAGGCAGTAGCAGCCCGCTTTCTGTATCGGGATGAACTGACCTGAGTCATTGTTGTCCTTAACTGTTGCGAACGCCTTTACGAGGTGTTCGTTTCCGCATACGAATCCCAGTCTCCAGCCTGTCATGTTGTATGATTTGGAGAGTGAGTGTATCTCAATGCCCACTTCCATTGCGCCTTCGATGCTGAGGAAGGAGAGAGGTTCTTCGCCGTATGTCAGCTCTATGTATGCAGCGTCGGAGACTACGGCTATGTCGTTAGCTTTCGCAAATTTTACGACTTTTTCATAAAATTCCTTAGTGGCTATAGCTCCTGTGGGGTTGTTGGGGTAGTTAAGGTACAGGAATTTAGCTCTTTTAAGGATGTCCGCAGGGATGTTCTCCAGCACGGGGAGGAAATTGTTTTCGTGGAGCAGAGGGAGATTGTAAACCTCTCCGCCGAGATATTTAGTTGTTGTGCCTGAAACGGGGTAGCCGGGAACTGTCATAAGTGCGACGTCGCCGGGGTTGATAAGGGCGATGGGGAGAAGCGCCAGAGCGGGTTTTGAACCGATGCAGTGGTTAACCTGTGTTGCGAAGTCAAGCTCAACACCGAAACGTTTTTTCATGTAGTTTGCGGCTGACTGTTTGAACTCATCTATACCGTTGTCGGAATAGAATCTGTTCTCTTTTTTCGTAGACTCAAGCTGAAGAACTTTAACAACCTCGTCGTGCGCCATTGCGTCCGGTTCGCCGACGCCCATGTCGATAAGTTCGACACCGGGGTTGTCTTTCATGGCGGCTCTTTTTGCACGTTTGATCTTCTCGAACTTGTAGATGGTGGTGTCTTTGCCGAACATCTTACCGCCGAGTCTTTCGGAAATTAAGTTTTCCATGAATAAGCTCATTTAGTTACTCCCTGAGTTCTTATTTTTATCCTGTTCCTGTTCGCCGCAAACACAGCATGTTTCGCAGTGTTCCGGGTCGCAGGGTTCTATATATATGTTCACGTCGGCACCTTTGATGCCTTTTCTGATACGCTTTTCGATATCGGTACGGATGTCGTTGCCGTCCTGAAGGCTGAGTCCGTGGTAAAGCACAAGGTGCATGTCGATGAACTTCTGGTTGCCTGCGCTTCTGGTGCGCAGCTTGTGCACATCGACTATCTCACATTTGTGTCTGTCCAGTATCTCCTGAACGGTCTTCATATCCTCATCCGGGAGGGTCTCATCTAAGAGCTCCCTTGTCACCTGAAAGTTCAGCCGGAGAGCGGAAACGATAATATACACTGCAATTACGGCACTTACAATAGAGTCTATCACATGCAGACCCGTAAATTTTATCAACACAAGAGCGATGAGAACTCCCGCTCCGCTGAGAAGATCCGTGCGATAGTGAAGGCTGTCCGCGTATAGTACGGTCGATTTAAGTTTGTTTGCCGCATACTTGAGGAAATACACAAGCGCTCCGGTTATGGCTATACTAACCGTCATAACTGCGATATTCACGCCGACAGCTTTTATCTGCACCTCTGAGTGGAAGTTTCCGTATGCTTTATAGAGTATGTAGGCGCCTGAGAACAGGATTATGAAAGACTGTATCTGCGCAGCCAGCGGTTCGAACTTTGCGTGTCCGTACTGATGGTTTTCATCAGGCGGTGTCATGGACACCCTGATTGCATAAAAATTCACTGTTGAGGATATTACATCCAGCATGGAGTCGAAAGCGGAGGAAAGCACAGCCAGCGAACCGGACCATATACCCACAGTCGCTTTGAAAACAGAAAGAAAAACCGCGGTACCGATTGATACCTTGGTGGCATTCAGCTTTGTCAGTCTGATGGCGTCTGCTCCCGGTCATTCTCCTGCCTGCCGTACAGGTTGAACCATACGCTGAAAAGTCCCAGCAGGGCTATGAAGATTATAAACGGGGGTTCTGAAAATATAAAGATAAAAATTATCGCCTTGATGATCGGAATGAATTTTAACCGGGTCATCCAATATGAAACTATATCGAAACCCTGAAAAGCATACAGGGTCATCATTATAAGAATTATGTTCAGACCGGCATGTTTCGCCATGGTGTGCTTCACAAACACAAGTGCGAAGCCCAGAATCAGCACCCATACGAGGTTGTCGGGCAGTCTGAATTTTTTTGTCTCAATGCGTTTGAGCTTGGTATAAAGGCTGAAGGCAATGTGGGTGCAGAATGCCGTCATGATGTAGTTCACCGCGGGGAAGATGAGCACCACCGACTGGGCGGCAAGCCTGCTCTGCTTCTCAATATTAAGGAAATATGGATCGTCCGCCATGGGATTTTTTGAGGTTTTAACAGTCTCAATGAACGTTTTGATGCCCTGTTCCGCAACGTCTATGAGTGTATTGCGGTAATCAGGTATACCGTATATCACCGCCGCCATAACGGCAAACACCAGAAGCGGCGCAACCGCCACCGGGAACCATATGTCTCTGTGTCCCTTTCGGAGAAACGTGTAGATGAAAATCGCCGTGAAAGCAACGGAAATGACATAAAGACCTGTGGTTATGATGCTTATGCCTGCGGTCAGCGCTATGACGGAGCCGAGCATAAGGTCGGAGTATCTGTTTCTTTTTTCAGCACCGAGATATATCAGCAGAAGAAGAGGGCTGAAAAATGCACCGACGATCGCATACTGGGGATAGTAGGCGAGGAGCGCATAAAAAAGAACTGATGCCAGGGGATATAAAATTGCTTGTGTCATGAAAAAACGGGGAGGCTTTTACCTCCCCTTTCCTTATTATCTGTTGAGGCTGAAAGGCAGCAGAGCGATTACTCTTGCAGTCTTAACAGCGGTTGAAAGTGATCTCTGGTGTTTTGCACAAGTGCCTGTAAGTCTGCGGGGCATAATTTTGCCTCTTTCAGTTACATACTGGCGGAGCAGTTTAACATCTTTGTAGTCTATATCTATAGCTTCTGTGCAGAATTTACATACTTTTCTGCGCTGAAATTTGCGTCTTACAACAGCCATTTCTTTTCCTCCTTAAAATGGGATATCGTCTTCGTCCATGGAGCCGGGCATGGGTTCTTCGAAAGCATTTGAACTGGAATATTCGCCTTTCTCTCTTCTGGAGACAAACTGAATATTCTCCGCAACCACCTCATGCTTCGAACGTTTTTGTCCGTCGGCTTCCCATGTGCTGTAGTTGAGTCTGCCCTCGATAAGCAGCGGCATACCTTTTGTGACGTATTCGCCGCACATTTCTGCAGTTTTGCCGAAAGTAACGATATCGATGAAACAGGTCTCTTCTCTGTCTTTTGTTTTCCTTGTGACTGCCAGACCAAATTTGGCGACAGGCAGGTCACGCCCGGGGATGAACCGAACTTCGGGGTTGCGTGTAACATTGCCCAGAAGCATGACTTTATTAAGGAAACCCATAGTATTCTCCTGCGGGCTTATTCAGCCGCTGGTTCTTCTGTTGTTGTTGCTGATTCTTCGCTCTCTTCTGTTTCAGCGGGAGCGAATTCCTCACCCTCTTCACCTTCGCGGGGTTTTCTCGCGCCGGGTTTTTTCACATAGCGTTTTGCGCCTGTGTCTTTTCTGGGGTTGAGTTTGAATTTTTTGTCATCAATTGCAACGATAACGAATCTGAGTATGTTTTCGTTGTAGCGGAAACGTTTTGTAAGTTCGTCGGGATAGTTGATGTCAGCTTCAAACTGGATAAGGAAGTAGTAGCCTTCTGCATAGTTTTCGATGGCGTATGCCATTGTAACTCTGCCCCAAGGCTCAACTTTGATGATCTTGCCGCCGTTCTGCTCGATGTTGCCTTTAAAGAACTCAAGCTCTTTTTCGATCTCATCCTGCTGGAGATCGGGGCGGACGATGAATACGGTTTCGTAAGTGTTCATGTGTCCTCCTTCGTGGATTAAATAGTCACGCACTTATACTATGCGCAACAAAGGTGGTTGAAACTTATATCCGTTCGGGTAATATAAGTCAAGGAATAGTTTGAATACAAGGAAAGCAGATCGCCGCGTCGCCTGCGCTCCTCGCGAAGACGACTGCCGTCTCTGCGGGGGCACTTGCCCGGAGCAGTCTCATTCAGGGAAAATGGAAAATACAAAAACGATAACACTGACAGTGGCGGCAAGCTCCGTCAGGCTGGACACATACATATCCTCAAACTCGGATATCTCGCGCTCCCATGCAGAGAAGCTCATAGAACAGGGGAATGTGACCGTTAACGGATCCGCTCGCGAAAAGAAATATAAGGTCAGGACGGGCGATAATATAATAGTTGTTATACCGCCTGAAAAAGTTCCCGATCTCACGCCTGTTGAGATGGATCTGAAGATCGTATATGAATGTGAAAACTATGCAGTCATTGATAAACCCGCAGGAGTCACTGTGCATCCCGCCCACGGCACAGGTGCCGATACCATTGTCAACGGTCTGCTGCATCGCTTTGATATCAAAGATGATAATGATGTCAGACCCGGCATAGTGCACCGTCTGGACAAAGATACCTCCGGTCTTCTGATCGTTGCAAAGAACAGAGAGGCGAGGGAGAAACTGTCAAAGATGTTTGCAGATAGAACAGTGGATAAAAAATACTTAGCCGTTTGCGCAGGCAACCCGAAAACAGATAAATTTATTGCTGAATTTCCCATCGCAAGAAGCAGAAAAGACCGTAAAAAGATGGCTGTGGATGAATCAGGCAAATATGCCAAAAGTGAAATCACTGTTCTAAAACGGTTAAGGGGGGCGTTTCTGGCAGAGGTCAAAATATACACCGGGAGAACACATCAGATACGTGTGCACATGGCACATCTGGGGTTCCCGCTTGCAGGGGACACCGTATACGGAAACAGGATTTCCGCTGCGATGCCCATCGGAAGACAGGCTCTTCATTCGTGGCATCTGTCCTTTATAGATCCTTTCAATAACTCCCAGAAGTCTTTTCAATCGCCCCTTCCCGCCGATATGGAAGAGCTTGTAAAAAGACTTAATTTATAGTATTATTCTGAACTCCCGCTACAATGGCGCAGGCGCGCAAACCCCCGTCCCGCGCGGGGATTCTTTTAGTCCTAAAACGATGTTTCTTGTTGACACCTTTACAGCTTCATGATAGATACTGCATACTGTATACAAAATACAGAGGTGAGGTATGAGTGGATATTTGCCTATAGTGCTTTTCCTTATCGTGGCCGGAGCTCTCGGCGTTATAATAATGTTCGTAGGAGCTATTGTCCGTCCCGCGAAATATGAAAAGGTCAAATTCAGCGTATATGAGTGCGGAATGCCCTCGCTGGATGAAAACAGAAAGCGTCTGAACCTCAGGTTCTACATAATCGCTATGCTGTTTGTTATTTTTGATGTGGAGACAGTGTTTCTGTACCCATGGGCCGTCAGCTTCGACATGATCGGGCTTTTCGGTCTCATCGAGATGATTCTGTTCATCGTAATTCTTGTTTTCGGTTACTTTTACGCATGGCAGAAAGGAGCGTTAGAATGGGCTTAATTGACAGAAAATTACCCGACAACGTGCTCACAACCACAGTTGACAGTGTGATCAACTATTGCCGAAAAGGCTCAATCTGGCCTGTGACGTTCGGTCTCGCCTGCTGCGCGATCGAGATGATGGCCTGCGGTGCTGCGAAGTATGACCTCGACAGAATGGGGATTATCTTCCGCGCCACACCCCGTCAGTCCGACCTGATGCTGGTTGCCGGAACTGTTACCAGAAAGATGGCACCCGTTGTCAGAAAGGTCTACCTCCAGATGCCTGAACCCAAATGGGTTATCGCAATCGGAAGCTGCGCAACAAGCGGCGGAATCTATAACACCTATTCTACAGTGCAAGGTGTTGACGAGGTTATTCCGGTTGACTTCTATGTTCCCGGCTGCCCCCCCAGACCTGAAGCGTTCTTTGATGCCATTACAGCTCTGCAAAAGAAGATCATGACTGAAAAAGTCGTGAGAAAGTGAGGAGGTAAAGATGACATTTGAACAGCTTACAGCCAAACTGGAAGCGCTTTTCCCCGAAAAGCTGAACTGCTATACGGAGTTTAAGTGCAACTTCATAAAAGTGAAGGACGCGGCCGCTTATAAAGCGGTTTTAACTGCTTTAAGGGACGAGGCTTCCTTCAAGTACATCGTGGACGTTGTTGCCGTACACTGGCCCAAAAAACGCGAAAAGTTCGAATTGACAATCAATCTGTTTTCAATTCAGAACAAACTGCGCGTTTTTGTCAAGGTTGCGGGTGAGGACAATAAGTTCCCCACCATCACCGACATCTGGGCGGGCGCAAACCTGATGGAAAGGGAACAGTACGACCTTATGGGCATCGTCTTTGAAGGTCACCCGAACCTGAAAAGGGTTCTGCTGCCCGAATTTTTCGAGGGACACCCCCTCAGAAAAGACTTCCCGCTTAAAGAGAGATCATGGTTCAACAATGCTGATGAGCAAGGTCTCGGTCTTAAGTTTTCAAGGTAGGAACTGATATGATTAACAATAACATTTCAGAAGTAATTACCGTCAACATGGGACCTCAGCACCCCTCAACGCACGGGGTTCTGAGACTTGTGGTAGACATCGACGGCGAGACCATCGTCAATGTGGAACCCGATGTGGGTTTCCTCCACAGAGGAACAGAGAAACTTGCCGAGAACAGGACATACCACCAGGTTATCCCGCTCACAGACAGACTGGACTACCTTTCACCTCTTTCAAATAACCTTGCCTACTGCCTTGCAGTAGAGAAGTTTTTCGACGTAAAAATTCCGGAAAGGGCTGAGTATCTCCGCGTTATTCTCGCTGAGATGTCAAGAGTTGCCTCCCACCTTGTGTGGATTGCGACACACGCCCTCGACATAGGCGCCATGACCGTTTTCCTTTACGCTTTCCGTGAGCGCGAGGATATTCTTGATATGTTCGAAGTGGGCACAGGTCAGCGTATGACCAGCTCATGGATACGTATCGGCGGCATCCGCGCAGATATGCCCGAAGATTTCTTTGTAAGACTGAAATCTTTCACAGACAAGTTCGACAGCTGTGTCGATCTTTATGAAAACCTGCTGACAAACAACAGGATCTGGAAGATGAGAACCATAGGCATCGGTCACCTGAGCGCAGAAGATGTTCAGGTATACGGTACATCCGGTCCTCTTATGAGAGGTTCAGGCGTCGATTTTGACCTGCGCCGCGATGAGCCGTACGGCATCTATGACAGATTCAAATGGGAGATTCCCGTTGAAGAGGCAGGCGACACATACGCACGTTATAAAGTCAGAATGAAAGAGCTTCGTGAATCCAACAAGATTCTCCAGCAGGCTCTTGAGCAGATCCCTGCAACCGGCGAAGTCATGACAGACGACCCTAGAGTTGCTCTGCCCTCACATGAAGACGTTTACGAGCGCATGGAAGCACTTATCAGAAGATTCTACATCGTTTCCAAAGGTTTCAAAGCCCCCAAAGGCGAAACATATCAGGGTATCGAGGCGCCCAAAGGCGAGCTCGGTTTCTATCTTGTTTCCGAAGGGGAGGAGAGACCCTACAGAATGAAGATAAGAGCACCCTCTTATGTTAACCTCGGCGCGCTGAACAAGATGGCAGCGGGACACATGCTGGCCGATCTTGTTGCGATAGTCGGAACCAACGACGTGGTTCTCGGCGAAATCGACAGGTAAGGGGTGACAGATGGCTACAGAAGTTAAAGAGACAGAATCAGCAGGTAAAGAGATAGATTTTACAGCTTGCGATGAAATCTGCGAAAAGTACAAAGACTGGAAAGGCGCTACCATTCCGGTTTTGCAGCAGGTTCAGGAAGCATACGGATATCTCTTCAGCGAAATTGTTGAAAGGATTGCCGACAATCTTAATATGTCAGCACATCAGATATACGGCGTGATTACCTTCTATGCACAGTTTTATACTAAACCCAGAGGCAAATATGTTATCAGGGTTTGCAGAGGAACAGCCTGCCACGTGCAGGGTTCAGGACGTATCTCAGAAGTTGTCTGCGAAGAGTTCGGCATCAGAAACGGTGAAACCAGTGCCGACCTCAAGTTTACGCTTGAGGAAGTTTCATGCATAGGTGCGTGTGGTATGGCACCTGTTATCATGATCAACAATAAAACATACGGCAACCTGAAACCTGAAGAAGCGCGAAAGATCTTCAGGGATTATGCAGAACTTCAGGGGTAGGATATGAGTTATACAACAGATCACGTTGAAGTACACGTCTGTATGGGTACGGCGGGTGTTGCTTCCGGCGGACATGAGGTTATGGAAGCTCTTGAACAGGAGTTTGCAAAAAGAGGTCTCAAAAACGCCGAGTCGAAGGAACGCAACTGTGCTGCAAAACAGACAGGATGCAGAGGACTCTGCGCCCGTGACGTGCTTATAGACGTTTATATCCCAGGCAAAGAACCGATCACTTACGAACACGTTTCTGCCGAGATGGTTCCCACAATAGTTGAGGAGCACATTGTCGGTGGCAACATAGTTGAGAAGTGGGCGGCAAAAGCCGACTATTTTCAGTTCTATGATAAACAGAAACGCTACGTTCTCGCCGATTGCGGACGCGTAGATCCCGAAAGCCTTGAGGACTATATCAAACTCGGCGGGTACGAAGCGATTAAAAAAGCGCTCACAATGACCCCTGAACAGGTTATTGACGAAGTCAAAAAGTCCGGTCTCAGAGGCAGGGGGGGCGGCGGTTTCCCCACAGGTCTTAAATGGACGTTCTGCCGTAACAGCCCCGGCGACCACAAATACCTTATCTGCAACGCGGATGAAGGTGACCCCGGCGCGTTTATGGACAGATCTATCATTGAAGGTAACCCCCACGCGGTTATCGAGGGTATGCTTATCGCAGGTTACGCAATCGGATGTGACGAAGGTTACATCTATTGCCGTGCGGAGTATCCCCTTGCTATCGTAAGGGTTATAAAGGCTATCAAAGATGCCGAAGCAGCAGGAATACTCGGCGATACAGTGTTCGGCACAAACTTCCACTTCAAACTGAAGCTGAAAGAAGGAGCCGGCGCGTTCGTCTGCGGAGAGGAAACAGCTCTTATCGCCTCAATCGAGGGAGAAAGAGGTATGCCCCGTCCCAGACCTCCGTTCCCCGCTGTTAAAGGTCTCTGGCAAAAGCCTTCAAACGTTAACAACGTTGAAACTTTCGCAAACCTTCCCGGCATCCTGCTTAACGGATCTGAATGGTATGCGAACATAGGTACCGAAAAGTCAAAAGGAACTAAGATCTTCGCCCTTTCAGGCAAGGTTAAGTCAACCGGACTTGTTGAGGTTCCTATGGGTATCACCGTGCGCGAACTCATATTTGATGTTGGCGGCGGTATCCCGAAAAAGAGAAAGTTCAAGGCTGTTCAGCTCGGCGGTCCCTCCGGCGGCTGTCTTACGCCTGACCACCTTGAAACACCCATAGACTACGACTCGCTCATCGCAGCAGGTGCGATGATGGGTTCCGGCGGTGTTGTTGTTATGGACGAAACGAACTGCATGGTTAACGTGGCTCATTTCTTCCTTACATTCACCCAGAGAGAATCATGCGGCAAATGTATCCCCTGCCGTATCGGAACAAAGACCATGCTTGATATCCTCACAAGGATCATCACCGGTCAGGGAAGGGAAGAGGATATCGATCTTCTTCTGGAAGTAGGTAACGACATCAAGACTGCGTCACTCTGCGGTCTGGGTCAGACGGCTCCCAACCCCGTACTTACGACTGTGAAATATTTCAGACACGAGTACGAGGCGCACATCAGAGATAAGAAATGTCCCGCAAGGGAATGTGCGGAACTCATTGAGTTCGTTGTCGTTGACGACAGATGTAAGAAATGCGGTATCTGCAAAAAAGCATGTCCCGTTGATGCGATCACATGGGAAAAGGGCACTGTTGCATACATCGACAAATCCAAATGCGTGAAATGTCGCGAGTGCATCGTTAACTGTCCTTTCAATGCAATAGATTAAGGCAGAGGAGAGACTCAGTATGGTTACTGTAAAAATTGACGGAAAAGAGGTACAGGTAGCACCTAACACGCTCATCCTCGACGCCGCTAAGGAGGCGGGTGTCTCCATCCCGACACTTTGCCATGACTCCCGTCTTAATCCTTTCGGTGCATGCAGGGTTTGTCTTGTTGAGCAGGTTGGAAACCCCAAACTGCAAGCAGCCTGTACAACACCCGTAACGGACAAAATGGAGATCGTCACCCGTTCGGAAAAGCTCTCCAGAGTGCGTAAGACAGCCATCGAACTGCTGCTTATCAATCACCCTCTGGATTGCCCCGTTTGCGATAAGGGTGGTGAGTGTACTCTTCAGGACCTTACATATGAAGTGGGCGTTACAAAGGTTCGTTTTGACGCGAAACCAAACGACACCCCCGTTGACCACACAAACCCCTTTATTGAAAGGGATATCGACAGATGCGTTCTCTGCGGACGCTGCGTGCGTGTCTGCGACGAAGTGGTTAACATTCAGGCGATCAGCTTCCTGAACAGAGGTACTGATACAATAATAGGTACATCCTTTGAACAGCCGTGGAACTGCGAATACTGCGGACAGTGCATCAGCGTATGCCCCGTGGGTTCACTTAACAACAGAATCTACCTGTTCAAAAACAGACCATGGAACCTCGACCGTGTCAAATCAGTCTGCGGACTCTGCTCCTGCGGCTGTACAGTTGACATCGACTATGAAGGTAACGAGGTCTTCCGTATGAAAGAAAGCCCAGAAGAGGGCATCAACCACGGTTATATGTGCGCCAAAGGACGTTTCGGCTTCGAATTTATCAACAGCATAAAACGCGAAAGCGAAGCTGTTGTTAAGGCGGGCGGAGAATCCAAAAAGGTGTCATTTAACGAAGCGGTTGAAGTTGCAGTGGAAAAACTCAAGAAGGTCAAAGATACGGCAGGCGCTGACGCAATAGCCGTTGTTGTCTCCCCCAGACTGACCAACGAAGAGGCTTTCCTTGCGGGCAAGCTCGCCAAGGATGTGCTGGGAACATCAAACCTGTTCTCAACAGAATCCAATGAAGTTTACCCCGAAGCAACTCTTGAAGAAGTTGAGAACAGCGACTGTGTTACTGTCCTTAACATAGACGTGACTGAATCCAACCCGATACTCGGTCTTGCCGTAAGACATGCCGCAAGAAAAAACACAGCACCTCTGGCTGTTTTCTATCCCGGCTATACAGCGCTCAGAAGAGTGTCTAAAAACTTTGTCACAGGCAATCCCGATGAAGTCAGAGCGGCTATGGAAAGCTATGCGGCTGCCGTTGCAGGAGCATCAAATGATTACTCCGCACTCGCTGCAAAACTTACAAACGCTGAAAGACCCGTGGTTGTATTTGATCCCTATAACAAAGCGGACGTTAAGATTGCTCAGGATATCAAAAAAGCCTGTGCAAAAGTTAAAATTGTTCCGGCGAAATCCAAAAACAACTCAGTGGGTATCGTTGACATGGGCTTCGGAGCCAAATGTGCGACAGAATTTGCGAAAGGACTTGAGTCCGGCAAGTTCAAAGCCGTTATAGTTCTGGGCGAAAACCTGTCCGCGAGATCCGTTTGGACAAAATCGGCTTCCAAGGCGGCAGGGCTTGAGCTTCTGCTGGTGACAGACCCCTTCATGAGCGAAACAGCGGCAATGGCGAACGTTTACATCCCCGTTGCAACATTCGCAGAGAAGAGCGGTTCATTCACAAACCTTGAGGGACGTGTCCAGTCCATAGAAAAAGCTGTCGATAAAGGCGTCAACACAGATGCATGTGTCGTTTCAGCTCTGGCTAAGGGACTCGGAGCACAGCTTCCCGCCGATGTAAGTGCCGTAAGAGGCATGATAGAGAAGGAAGTTCCGCTTTACTCAGGTATCAACTGGGACGGCGGCGTGGTTTCCTACCCTTATGTCTTTGCGGGTGAAGTCGCTGCAACAGACGGCAAAGCGAAAGGTAAAGGTAAATTTTTCCTTTATCCCGCCAGCCTCAGACTCCACTCAGGCTCTTTCACAAGATGGTCTCCCGACCTCGCGAAGGTCTACGGCGAACCGATGCTTGAAATCGGCGTTGAAGACGCGAAGGAACTTGGCATCAAGTCTAACGACCGTGTCAAAGTTAAAGGCGAGGGATTTGAAGGTGAGTTTCTTGTCGAAATAGAAAAGAAAGTATCCAAAGGCTGCATCGCGCTGCCTGAGGACTTTGTTGCAACAGCCGGCATCTTCTGTAACGGAAAGAGCCTCAGGGCTGATATTGTAAAGTAATGAAAGTTATAGATAAGAGGTAGGGAATGGTACTCGCGATTGTATTTACACTAATCAAGATACTGATTATCGTTGTATGCGTGCTTACCGGCGTTGCCTACATGACCTATGCCGAACGTAAGGTTATCGGTCACATGCAGGTGAGGCTCGGTCCCGTGCACACAGGTCCTATGGGACTTCTGCAACCCCTGGCTGACGGTCTGAAACTGATGTCGAAAGAGGATATGACACCGGATATGGTTGATAAACCAGTCTTCTATGTTGCACCTTTTCTCGGCATGGTTCCCGGCATCGCGGCCTTTGCGGTTATACCTTTTGCGCCTAACATTGTCGTTGCAGACATTAACGTGGGAGTGCTCTATATTCTGGCACTGTCATCAGTCGGCGTATACGGTATCATTATGTCAGGCTGGGCATCGAACTCAAAGTATGCAACCCTCGGTTCTCTGCGTTCATCCGCGCAGATAATCAGCTATGAAACAGCGATGGGTCTGTCAATACTCGGTCCTGTTCTTCTGGCAGGTTCACTGAACCTTAAAGAGATTACGGAGGCGCAAAGAGGTCTCTGGTTTTTCATTCCGCAGTTCGTGGCTTTTGTCATATATTCTATTTCTGCGGTTGCTGAAACCAACAGAGCACCTTTTGACCTTCCGGAGGCGGAAACAGAACTGGTTGCCGGTTTCCACGTCGAATACTCAGGTATGAGATTCGCAATGTTCTTCCTTGGCGAATATGCAAACATGTATGTTGTATCCTGCATGTGTGCGATTCTGTTCCTCGGAGGCTACACCGGACCGCTTCTTCCCCCGCTGGTATGGTTCCTCATCAAGATGCTGGCATTCATGTTCTTCTTCCTGTGGTTGAGAGCAACTCTCCCCAGATTAAGATTCGACCAGCTCATGAATCTCGGCTGGAAAGTACTCATTCCGATCGCGCTCGCCAACCTGCTGATCACCAGCATCGTTGTGTATGCGATCAGGAACTAGAGGTGAATCATGAAGAACGTATTTGAAACAATCTTTTTCACGGAGATTCTTCAGGGTCTCGGAATAACTCTGAGCCATATGTTCAAGAAACCCGTGACATACAGATATCCCTTCGAAGCGACCCCGATTCAGGATCGTTTCAGAGGCATACAGTATATTAAGACACACGCCGACGGACGCACAAAATGCGTCGGCTGCTACCTGTGCCAGAAAGTGTGCCCTTCCGAGTGCATACACATTGAAACAGACTGCGGACCTAACGGCGAAAGGCTTATAAGAAAATATGAGCTTGATCTTTCCAGATGTATCTACTGCGGATACTGTGAAGAGGTCTGCCCCGTTGACGCCATCCACATGGGCTGGGAGTGGAACACAGTTGCTTCCGACAGAAGCGGCTATGTTATAAACATGAAAACCCTTTCCCAGAACTATAAAGACAACGTGGAAGGCAACTGGAAAAACAAGCATCTTAAAAAGAAACTTGTGGAAGGAGTACAGCAATGAACGAAATCTTCATGAATGTAGGATTTTGGGTGCTGGGCATCACTGCCGTGGTCGCCTCCCTTTTCATGGTGACCAGAGAGAACCCTGTCCACTCCGCACTTTGGATGCTTCTGACCTTCTTTGCGGTGGCAGGCATATTTATTCAGCTTGACGCTGAATATATCGCCGCCATTCAGGTTATGGTATACGCGGGAGCGATTCTGGTTCTTTATATGTTTGTTGTGATGCTGCTCAACCCGAAATCGACAGGGTTTATCAAGGTACCTGCAAAGGTGATACTTGGCTCTGTTGTTGCGCTGGTTCTTTTCCTGCAGATTGTCATGACTCTCATGGGAACAGGCGTTATCAAGTCGGCTCAGATGAGCGGAATGAACCTTCCGGAAGGTCTTTCAAACGTGAAAGCCTTCGGAGCGGTCATGTTCACACAATATATCGTACCCTTTGAAGTGGCTTCCATACTTCTGTTGGTTGCCATGATAGGCGCGATAGTAATAGCGAAAAAGGATTAAGGGGGTTAAGGATGCTGACTTTGGCACATTATCTTGTCCTTAGCGCAATAATCTTCAGCATCGGCGTTGCAGGTGTTCTGATCCGCAGAAACCTCATCGTTATGTTTATGTCGCTGGAGCTTATGCTTAACGCGGTTAACATCAACCTCGCAGCCTTTTCAAGCTATCTTCAGCAGATGACAGGACAGATTTTCATTGTCTTTGTCATGGCTGTTGCCGCTGCGGAAGCCGCTGTCGGTCTGGCTCTGTTCATTTCACTGTTCAGAAACAAGCAGACCATCAACGCTGATGAAATCAATACTATGAGAGGATAGAGGTAGGTTATGATCTTTGCAGTATTAACACTACTTGGACCACTGGTTGCCTTTCTGATTAACGGGCTTTTCGGAAGACGTTATATCAAGAATGCTGCACCGGCGGTTGCCATAACGGGTGTTGGTGTGTCCTTCGTCTGCGCTCTTATACTGTTCTACCTTGTATCCACACAAGGCTATACAGTAGACGGAACACTCTACACCTGGGTAATTGCGGGCAAACTCGAAGTTCCCTTCGGGATACTTGTAGACCCGCTGTCGTCCATAATGCTTATAGTTGTTACAACGATATCCCTGATGGTACACATCTATTCAATGGGATACATGCACGGTGACAAGGGCTACTGGAGATTTTTCACATATCTTTCAGTGTTCACCCTTTCAATGCTTGTGCTTGTGCTTGGAAACAACTTCATGATGCTCTTTGTGGGCTGGGAACTTGTGGGTCTGTCTTCATACCTGCTTATCGGTTTCTGGTTCTTCAAGAAGAGTGCTGCCGATGCATGTAAGAAAGCCTTCGTAATGAACAGAATCGGTGACTTCGGTTTCTATGTGGGACTCCTTCTGGTTATCTTCACATTCAGAAGCCTTAACTACTCCGATGCGTTCAACGCAGAGGCTATTCATCATATCAAAGAGGTAACTTATACCGTATTCGGTATGGAGTTCTCTCTTATCGACCTTATGACATTCGGTCTGTTCTGCGGCGCGATGGGTAAATCAGCTCAGTTCCCGCTGCACACATGGCTGCCCGATGCGATGGAAGGTCCTACGCCTGTTTCTGCACTTATCCACGCGGCAACAATGGTTACCGCAGGGGTTTACATGGTTGCACGCTGCAACGCTCTGTTCGCTGAAGCGCACATGACAAGCACTTTTGTAATCTTCGCAGGTACAATGACAGCGTTCCTCGGCGCATCCATCGGTCTTACTCAGTATGACCTTAAAAGAATACTCGCTTACTCAACAGTGTCTCAGCTCGGTTACATGATTATGGCAACCGGTGTCGGCGCTTATGTTTCAGCGATTTTCCACCTTTTCACACACGCGATGTTTAAAGGTCTGCTCTTCCTTTGCTCCGGTTCCGTTATGCACGCAATGCACGACAACCTCGACGTAAGGGTTATGGGTGGTCTTAAAAAGAAGATGCCGGTTACGCGCTGGACATACCTCATCGGTTGTATCGCAATCGCAGGTATTCCTCCGCTGGCAGGTTTCTGGTCTAAAGATGAGATCCTTGCATTCACATTTGCAGGCGGTCACACAATATCATGGGGAATCGCAACTGCTGTTGCGGGCATGACTGCATTTTATATGTTCAGAAGCTACTTCCTCGTGTTTGAAGGCGAACCCAGAGACCATCACCTGCACGACCATGCACACGAGTCACCCTGGACAATGGCAGGTCCCCTTGTGTTCCTTGCCATCCTTTCAGTGCTTGTCGGTATGGTATTCGGTTATCCCCTTGAGGCAGGTTACATCCACAAGTTCCTCGGACCGGTTCTGACTCCTGCACATGCTCACGAGCATCACATGAGCCACGCAACCGCACAGGCACTTATGATACTTTCAATCGTTATTGCGGTTGCAGGTATAACAGTGGCATACCTGTTCTATGTGAAGTTCTATCCGGTACTTCCGGAGAAAACAGTGAAAACGTTCAAACCCGTTCACAAGTTTCTGCTTAACAAGTGGTACTTTGACGAGCTTTACGATTTCCTGTTCGTTCATCCCATAGTAATGCTTTCCAATGTGGTTCTCTGGAGAGCCATAGACGTTAACGTTATAGACTTCATCGTAAACGCATTCGGACGTGTTCCGATGTGGTTCGGCGGAGTAATAAGATATGTGCAGACAGGTCGCATCCAGACTTACATCGTGACAATGGTTGTCGGTGTGATAGCGCTGGTAGCACTGTTCTACACTGTGTAAGGGGGACGGAAATATCATGCAACATATACTCAGCTTACTGATTTTCTTCCCGCTTGCGGCAGCACTGTTCATCCTGATTTTCTTCAGGAAGGGCAAAAGCTCCATGTGGGCAGCATTTATAGCCAGCGTTATTGAGTTTATAATCTCGATTCCGCTTATGGCTAACTTCGATAAAAACGAAGCAGGTATGCAGTTTGTTGAAAAAGCATGGTGGATAAAATCTATCGGCGTACAGTACTTCCTGGGCGTTGACGGCATATCCATACTTATGATTTTCCTGACAACACTGCTTACAATGATAGCCATTCTGGGTTCATTCACATACATCCAGAAGAGACAGAAAGAGTTCTACATCGCTATGCTTGTTCTTGAAACAGGTATGATAGGTACTTTCCTTGCGCTTGACTTCTTCCTGTTCTACATCTTCTGGGAAGCTATGCTTATACCCATGTATCTGATAATCGGTGTATGGGGCGGAAAACGCAGAGTTTACGCTGCGGTTAAGTTCTTCATATACACCCTTGCCGGTTCAGTTCTGATGATGCTTGCAATCATTGCACTGTACTACACACATGGTCAGATAACAGGCAACTACACATTCGACATCCTGAAAATCACCGAGCAGTACGGAATGTACGGCAAGGGATTCCAGATGATAGTATTCGCGGTGTTCTTCCTCGGCTTTGCAATCAAAGTCCCGATGTTCCCCGTGCATACATGGCTTCCTGACGCTCACGTTGAGGCACCCACAGCAGGTTCCGTTATTCTGGCGGGTGTACTGCTGAAAATGGGTACTTACGGTATGCTCCGTTTCTGTCTGCCAATGACACCTTACGCAGCAATCAAGCTGATGCCTGCGGTTGCGGTTCTCTCCGTAATTGCAATCATCTACGGTGCGCTTGTTGCGATGGTTCAGAAAGACATCAAGAAACTGGTTGCTTACTCTTCAGTTTCTCACATGGGTTTTGTAACCCTCGGTATATACGCTCTTAACCAGGCGGGTATCGAAGGTGGTATCCTTCAGATGTTCAACCACGGTATTATCACCGGCGCGCTGTTCCTTCTGATAGGTCTGATATACGAAAGAACGCATACGAGGGAGATTGCGGACTACGGCGGTATCGCTGCCAGCGTGCCCGTATACGCGACAATCTTCCTTATCTTTACAATGGCTTCTATAGGTCTTCCCTCAATGGGAGCCTTCATCGGTGAATTTCTTGTTCTGGTGGGTGCATTCGCTGCATTCTCCGACTGGGCTATCCTTGCCGCAATCGGCGTAATCTTCTCCGCCGTGTACATGCTGTGGATGTTCCAGAGGGTTCTTTATCAGAGCCTTAACAAGAGATGGGAAAATCTCGCCGATATGAACCTGAGAGAAGTAATCTACATATTCCCGCTGCTTATAATAGTGTTCTGGGTCGGTATGTACCCTGAGACTTTCCAGTCTTACATGCACGCAAGTGTCGCAAAACTTGTTGAGCATATGAACACCGTTGCAGTGGCAATGCAGTAGGGGGGCGTTAAATGCAGAACTTTATGATGAACCTGCAGTCAATTTTTCCCGAAGTGCTGATGACCATCTTCGGTCTGATACTGGTCGTGCTCGACGTTATGACCAAAAAAGAGAAGAAGTCCATGGTCGGCTATTTCGGTATAGCCTTCCTGCTGATAACCGCTCTCCTGACTAACCCTCAGGTCGGCGGGAAGTACCTTGGCTTCAACAATATGCTCATGTGGGACAACTTCTCATATGTGTTCTTTGTGATATTCGCTCTGGCGTATACACTGACAACACTGGGCTCTGTTGAATACCTTAAAGACAAAGGGATTCTGAAAGGCGAATTTTATACACTCATGTTCTTCAGCATACTCGGTATGATGTTCATGGTTTCCGCATTCGACCTTACGATCTTCTATGTCGGTCTTGAGACAATGGCTATCGCAATGTATATTCTTGCAGGATTTAACAAGAACGAGATGCGTTCATCCGAGGCGGGAGTTAAATACTTCATAATCGGCGCATTTTCTTCTGCAATGCTCCTGTTTGGTATGACATACGTTTACGGCGCCACAGGCACGCTGAACTACCTTCAGATTTCTGAAGTGCTGAAAAGCGGACTTGTTGCCGACAATATGACCGTTAAGATAGGTCTCATCCTTATGCTTACCGGTTTTGCGTTCAAAATCTCTGCTGTTCCCTTCCACATGTGGGCTCCTGATGTTTATCAGGGTGCACCCACACCCGCTGCGGGCTTTATGACCGTAGCACCCAAAGCAGCGGCATTTGCAGCGCTTATCAGATTCGTTTACATAGCTCTTGAACCTGCGTCAGGACTTTGGGTACCTCTGTTCTCAATCCTCGCGGTTCTCACAATGACATACGGTAACCTCGTAGCGCTTGCTCAGACAAACGTTAAGAGAATGCTGGCTTACTCAGCAATTTCACATGCAGGTTACATGATGATAGGTCTGGTTGCCATGAACCCCGAAGGCTACAGAGCGATCGCCCTTTACTCACTTATCTATGTGTTCATGAACATCGGCGCATTCACACTGCTCGGTATTCTGAAAAACAAAGGTATGGTCGAGGACGAGCGTCTGGAGAGCTTCGCAGGTCTTGCCAAAAAGAACCCTCTGTATGCTCTTGCTATGCTGATATTCATGTTCTCTCTTGCCGGTATTCCGCCCCTTGCGGGATTCATCGGCAAATTCCAGATATTCATGGCTGCTATGAAAGCAGACATGATCTGGCTGGCTGTTATAGGCGCTCTTAACTCTGCGCTGGCTTGCTATTACTACATGAGAGTAACAATCTACATGTACTTCAACGAGCCTGAGTATGAAGTTGAGGCGACTGTCGGACGTTCCGCATTCATTACCAGCTTTATCGGAGTTGTAATGGTCCTGTTCGTGGGATTCTTCCCCTCAGCGTTCATTAACTTCGTAAGACACCTGCTGGTGTAAGGAGTTAAGATGGAAGCTACGGTTATTGAGGCACTGAACGAGGCGGCAAGGAAAGAGCAGCTTACGCTGGACTTTTATGAAAAACTTCTGGGTATCGTTGCGGAACTTAGTTCCAAAGAGATAATCAAGGAACTCATCGAAACGAAAAAGAAGTTCAAAAACGTCATAGAAGAGGCGATTAAGTGTGACTGCCTTGAAAATCTTGGGCGTGACTCAAGCTGCAAGCTGAGAGATCTGGGCATCGGTAAAACAGGACATTCAGAGGTTGTTACAAACACTCTGAACGTTCAGGAGCTGCTGCTCATCGCCATCCGTCACGAAGATGCCAGTATGAAGTATTACGAGTCTATGGCAGATAAATTTAAAGGGACTGAAGCGGGTGAAGCGTTCATGCGCCTTGCCTACGACGTCGCATGTCATAAGAAGGATATCCAGTATATCTACGACGACATCGTAAATCTGGAAAATTAAAATAATCTTCCTTAATATGAAAAGCCCGCTTTCAAAGCGGGCTTTTTTGTTATAGTATCCCCAAAACAATACAGGGTGTTCTATGGCGATATATATTATGGGAGCGGGTGTATTTGCGAAAGCAGTATACGATGCGGCTGTGCTTAACGGGATACAGATTGACGGTCTTGCGGTGTCAGATACCAGATGCGCAGGCTTTAACCATATAAAGGTTATCAGCGAGGAGGAGATAGTCACCGACGACAAGGTTATCCTCGCTATCACGGACAACAGGATAAGAACTCTTCTTTTCAATGAGCTCAAAATGATAAAGGCTAAGGTGCTCCCTGTGGTGCATCCTGCTGCGTGGATATCGGACAACGCGTCAATAGGCGAGGGGAGCGTAATTCTTGCAGGTGCGTTGATAAACCATTCTGCGGTATGCGGAAAGGCGTGCATAATCGGAACAGGTACTGTTCTGGAGAGCGATTGCATACTGGAATACGGTGTGAATGTTGGCGCGCGTGCTGTGCTTTCCACAGGTGTAACCGTAGGCAGCGAGACAACTATCGGTGCAGGAGCAGTGATAGCCTCAAACGTACGCATAGGCAGGGGATGCATCATAGAACCCGGCGGGATAGTGCTTTCAGATCTGGCAGACGGAACAGGTGCTTAGAGTATTTTTGTTATCAGTACACGAGACTGCATCACCCCTTAGGGGTCCGCAGAGACAGATTTTTATTCCGTCTTCGCCAGGAATGGAATGACGAAGCGATCTGGTATCTTTAGTATCTTCTACCGATACAGACTGCCTGACACCATCGAAACTGTTGAAGCACTTTTAAAAGGTTGGCTCTATCTGCATACGTAGTTGTATTTGACCGAGAGAGAAACCGTCTGGTCTGTCTTGTCCGGCTCGCTCACCTGTATGGCGGCTTTGCTGGCTCTTACAGCGCTGTACTCTCTTGCCACTGGCACATAGTCGTTATATTCAAGATTTATGTCCTTGGCTGTGCAGTAAAGCCCTGAGGCTCTGGAATATTCCCTTGCGGTTCTCAGCACGGTTCTGATAGCTTCCACCTTCATCTGAGAACGCAGAGCATCAAGCACCTTGCGTGAAACAGTCCAGCGTATCTGTTTTGATGTAAGCATAAAAGCGCTGTCCGCCTCAGCTATAGTGAAAACGCTATTAACAACCGCCTCGTAAACCGGTGCGGAATTGAATTTGCAATCAAAATCCAGAAATCCCATATAGCCGTCAGGTATCTGCTTTCCATCGGTATACTGATATTCCGGAGATATTCTGTAACCTGCGAACGTGCAGATGTCCTTAGACTTTTTTACAACTCCGGATATCTTTTCCATGGCTGCTGAAACTTCGGCATAGTCCAAAGATTTATACTGCACCGTCATTCCTGATTCCATTATGTCAGGTTTTGCAGATGAGGTTATCGTAACCGAATCGGTTATCACCATAGGGTCTTTGATTTTAACCCGTGCAAAAGCGGTTGCTGAAACAAGAATAAGTGCAAGTGCGAGCAGTTTTTTCATATCAAAATCCTGAAATATAAGTTTTCCCGTCAAAAAGCAGAGGCTTGCCGTCCACCATAATATTCTGCATACCGTTGGATTTTTCCGGCAGAACCTTGATGTCGAAATTGGCGGTGCGCTGAGTCAGTTTCATCGGTGTATAGCCGCCGTAATTATCCTGCATCATCACATAAAGCGGATAAGTGCCATTTTCATAGTATCTGAAATGGATTATTGAGGCTATGAAATCCGGTTTGCCGTCCTCGTTCAGGTCGGTTTCATAGACGGCAATGTCGGAAGGGAGCGGCTGAAAAGGTTCAGATGCGAACATGATTTTAAGCTGTTCGCCTGGTGTCTGGAAAACAAAACGCCACATATAGTCCTGTAAAACCATATCGTTTGACGTTACTTTCGCCACTGAAACGGGCGAATTATTACTGCCGCCGCATGAAACGGCAAATAGAGCGATGAGGCACAATAAAAAATATCTCATAATTACCTACTGTACGGAGATGTCGCCTTTGTCCAGCTCATCAAAAGCTTCATTGGCGCGCTTGTGTGTGAGTTCATACTTGATTTTTTCAGCTCTTTTAGTTTGATAATCAAGTATTATGTCCTTTTCTATGCAACCCTGCGCAAAAGCAGTGCGCAGTTTTTTGTTATATTCCAGATTTGGGAACTGAATGTTCTGATTGATGAATATCTCGGCATCCGGATCGTTTTTGAACATGTAAACGAACTGTTTTTCCTTAGGGTCTTTAAGATTTGAGAACTCGGAATAGATGACCGTTTCGATTATCTTTGAAAGCTCCGCACGCATCTTTGCGGCTGTGGAATCCTTGACTGCGTCAACAGACTCCAGCCCGCCCTGTTTAAAATCATAAACGCAGACGGAAGAGCTTACATTTTTCATGTACCAGTAGGGTGCCCCGTCTATTTTGACGTTATTGGTCATAAGAACGTAGGTTTTGAAAAGATAGGTAGCCAGTGTTTTTACAATAGCCAGTGCAACAGCCTCAACCATGACGGTACTCCTTTCGTGATATAAAATTATAGCATTGTAAAGGATAAAAGGAAGTTAACTTTGCACATCCTCAATAGTTCCATAGTCTCCGTCAGCGATGCGGCGTTTGATATGTTTTTTCACGATATCGCGCTTGTAGGGCGGTATTCTGTCGATGAAAAGAACACCTTCAAGGTGGTCAAGTTCATGCTGGACAGCCCTTGCAAGGAATCCCTCCGCCTCAAACTCAATTTCCTCTCCGGCCGGATTGAATGCCTTAACCGTTACTCTGTTGTATCTGCGTACAGGTTCATATTCGCCAGGGATGCTGAGGCACCCCTCCTCGCCTGTCTGTTCGCCTTCTGCGGCGGTTATCTCAGGGTTTATGAGATGAAGGAGGGTGTCAGGCTGTTCGCCTGAAGTTGTGTCTATAACGACAACGCGTAGGCTCACACCTACTTGCGGGGCTGCGAGTCCCACCCCTTTCTGGTTATACATAGTCTCCGTCATATCGTTAAGGAGTTCTGAAATATCAACATCTATATTTTCAACAGGCTGTGCCTTTTTTCTTAATACAGAGTCCGGAAAAGTATGGATTTTTCTTATCATTGTTCCTCCTGTTTAAGAGAATATGTAAATTGCGGATAAAATCAATAATTATGTTTATCGTCAAGAGAATACACCGTGAAATAAGAGTACATGGCGCGTCTGAACGCCTCTCTCAGCTCCTCTTTCACAATGCCGTCTGCGAGTGCATCCGCATACTGTTTTTCTCTGGGTGTCATCTCTTTTTTCGGGATATGTTTATATGCTTCAGGAGCGGGTTTCTGCTTGTAAAAGAAGCGGATACAGTCCGCCTGAACGCCTTTTTCGCGCAGCCGTTCAATAAACTCTCCTTTAAGAAAGTTAAGCTCAGTTACCCAATTGGAATCGTGCACAGCAACTTCAAGCATCCCTGCCTTCAGTTTCTGCACAGTCGTCATACGTGCGATAACCTCGCCGCACGACGTTTCCCAAGCGCGGGCAATGCGGGCGTAATCCCGCATCTCCCTGCTGACAGACTGCGACAGGATCTCAGAAAGTCTCTTCACTCTCCTGCTCCATTGCGCGGATTATTTTTTCAAGATGTTCGGTAAGCTCTTTAGTGCCTTCCTGTGCCATTGAAGAGAAACGGAAATATTCTGTACCCGGAAGTTCCTCTTTCAGAAACGCCTCGAACTCCGCAATATTCTCTTCATTGGGGGAGTCCATTTTGGAAGCGCCTATGACCTCTGTCTTACCGGCTATATCGCCTTCGTATTTTTCCAGTTCATTGCGCAGAATTTTATATCTTTCCACCATCGATTCGTCGGCGGAAGCGTCTATCAGATGCAGCAGCACTTTTGTGCGTTCGATGTGTTTAAGAAACTGTATGCCCAGTCCGATGCCATCCGCAGCGCCCTCTATGAGTCCCGGCATGTCCGCGAGCACGAACGAGTTGCCGTAATTTCCCTTAACCACGCCGAGGTGGGGAGTAAGTGTCGTGAACGGATAGTCTGCGACTTTGGGTTTAGCGGCGGAGACAGTTGAGATAAAAGTTGATTTTCCGGCGTTGGGGAAACCGATTATGCCTACGTCAGCTATAAGTTTAAGCTCCAGCGCGAGTTTCACGCTTTCGCCTTCAAAGCCGGGTTCGTGGCGGGTGGGTGCTCTGTGTGTCGGCGACATAAAGTTAGCGTTTCCGCGTCCTCCTTTTCCGCCCTTGGCAACGATAACCTGCTGACCGTTCTCTGTGAGATCGGCAAGGATTTCACCGGTTTCAGCGTTCTTAACTATAGTTCCGGCAGGCACTTTAATTATCTGGTCAACGCCTCTGCGTCCGTGCATCCCTTTGCCTTTACCGTGAACTCCGCGTTCAGCTTTGTAGTGGTACTGCTGGCGGATATCCATAAGGGTATGCTTGGAGTTGACAGCCTGAAGGATAACATTTCCTCCATCGCCTCCGTTACCTCCGTCGGGACCACCTCTGGGAACGAATGCTTCTCTGCGGAAGCTCATGCAGCCGTTGCCGCCGTTGCCCGCGATTGCCATAATCTCGCATGTATCGATAAATTTCATGAAAAGACCTCTGATGTGTTGAAACTATAGGATTTGCGCTGAAAACTCAAGAAAAAAGCCTATGAAAAACATGAGATCGCGTCGTCATGTTATTCCTCGCGAAGACAATTAAGGGTCTCTGCGAGTGCAACGAAGCAGTCTCGTCAGCTTATTAACTTATAAAAAAAGCCCGCTGTTGTCAGCGGGCTTTGATGTTATGCTCTTTCGGAAAGAATGTTAACGAATTTACCCTTGCTGCCTCTGTCCTGAAACTTGACAAAGCCGTCAGTCAGGGCGAAGAGTGTGTCGTCTTTGCCTATGCCAACGCCGGTACCGGGTTTAAACTTGGTGCCGCGCTGTCTGACGATGATGTTTCCTGCGATAACCACTTCACCGTCATATTTTTTAACGCCGAGGCGTTTGGAATTGGAGTCCCTTCCGTTTCTGGTCGATCCACCAGCTTTCTTGTGAGCCATCTTACGCCTCCTTAGCCGACTTTGATGTCGGAGATTTTAAGTACGGTCAGGTGTGATCTGTGACCGAATCTTGATTTGTAATCTTTACGTCTTCTTCTTTTGAAAACGAGGATTTTGTCATCCTTAATCTGGTCTACAACTTTCGCAGTAACAACAGCTTTGGCAACGAAGGGTTTACCGATGTTGAGCTGTCCGTTTTCGCTGACTGCGAGGACATCGCTTATCTGGATGTCAGAGTCTACTTCAGCGTTGATGCTGTCAACTTTCAGCAGGTCGCCGGGTTTGACAGTATATTGTTTGCCGCCGCTCTTTATAATTGCGAACATTTTTCACATACCTCCACGAATCCTGTCTAAACAGGGAAATCAGTTATACATGCCATGCAATATTGTGTCAAGAAAAAATATAAGGAAAATTTGCTGTGTCCGCGCCTTTGCCGCGGAATATGCTTCATTTTTATTTTATATGCGGTTGACAAACAGGGTCTCGGCAGATATAATCACAGGCTTACGTTTAAAAGTATGCTAATACCTTAGTCTTTAAAAATAGAAAGGAGAGTTCTTAAATGGCACAGCTCACTATGAGAAAGCCCAGCAACCTGAAACGCAAACGCGCACAGGGATTCAGGGCAAGAATGAAAACCAAGGGCGGAAGAGCCGTTATCGCCAGAAGAAGGGCGAAAGGCCGTAAACGTCTCGCTGTTTAATGTCCGAACGCTTTCCTAGACAGGATCGCATAAGGGCACCGCGGGATTTTGAAAAGGTCTTCAGACAGGGAAAAAAGAAACAGGGCAGACTTGTCTGCATCCACTATCTATATAATAAGGAAGACCGCACAAGGGTCGGTATCACCGTCAGCAAGAAAGTTGACAAGCGGGCGGTGGTCCGAAACCTGATCAAACGCCGACTTAGAGAGATTTTCCGCAAAAACAGACAGATATTTCCCTGCTGTCACGACATAGTGCTGCGTGCATTGCCGGCATGTGCCAGCGCAGAATACGGTGAACTGAGAGATGAAGTTATCAGCCTTGCGGCAGATATTGGATTTAAGAAGACCGATAATATTTCTGATACGACTATATAAACTTTTCATCTCACCCCTGCTCGGCAACAGATGCAGGTTCTATCCCTCCTGCTCGGACTATGCAGTGGAGGCGCTGCGTAAAAAAGGGCTTGTCAAGGGTACGCTCATGGCAGTGTGGCGTATCTTACGCTGTACCCCCCTTTCAAAGGGCGGATACGACCCCGTTAAGTAAAAACAGGACGACACTCGGAGGATAATTCATAATGAATAAGAATTTAATTCTGGCTTTCGGTCTCAGCGCTCTGGTTCTGATCGGCTTCCAGACCTTCTTCGCACCAAAAACTCCCCCCGTGCAAAAAACAGAGCAGACCGAAAAAGCAAAAACACAGGAGCCTTCTGTCAAGCTCACTGTGGACAACACTCCGAAAGTTAAGGAAAAAATTGTTACTTTCGATGTTCAGACGCCAATCGCAAAATTCACTTTCAATCAGAACACAGGTAACATCAAAAGCGCTCAGGTGCTCGCCTATAACGGCAAACCTCTTCAGGACATCATCTTCGACAGCAAAACAGACGACTCCGTGTTCATAACCGTTCCCCTTGTAAACAGCTATAAGCCCTCTAAGAAAGAGGACGCTGAAACTGTCACCGTGACATTCTCCGGTTCGCAGGGTGAAATGGTTGTGGATAAAACATATGTTATCAGCAAATCAAGCTATCTTGTGAGCGGCAAGGTCACTGTCAGCAACATTGGCGCAAAAACACTCGAAGTGCCCATTCGTATGGGTCTGACGGGTGGCATTAATCAGGCTCTGCGTGAAGACAAATATACCTTCGGCGGACCTCTCATGTTTGACGGCAAAAAGCTGAGAACCGAAAAAGCCGATAAACTGGACGAAACGGTGGCTTACGACAAACCTGTCTGGGTCGGGTACACATCCAAATATTATCTGGCTGCCATTACAAACTCGTTCACAAAGGGCGAGATGGTTCCCAGAAACAAAACGGCTGATATCTACGGCGACACCTCAGTTCAGGTAAACCCTGCGTCAAGACAGGTCGTTGATTTCAATATCTACGTCGGTCCCAAAGAATATGAGCTTCTTAAAGCCTATCACCTTAAACTTGAAAAGAGCATCGACTTCGGCATTTTCGCATTTATAGCCATCCCCATGCTCTATTTCCTGAACCTTATCTTCGGATATGTCCACAACTACGGTATCGCTATTATTCTGCTTACTATTGTTGTTAAGGCGCTCACGCTGCCTTTGACTCACAAGAGTATGGTAAGTATGAAAAAGATGGGTTCACTCGCTCCCAAAATGACCGAACTGAAAGAAAAATTCGGCGCGGACAAAGAAAAACTGAATCAGGCTATGATGGAACTTTACAAAAAAGAGGGCGTAAACCCGCTTGGCGGCTGCCTTCCGATGATCCTTCAGATACCTATATTCTTCGCGCTTTATAAAACCCTGCTGCTCGCGATCGAACTTCAGGGCGCACCCTTCTTCGGCTGGATAGTTGACCTTTCCATGAAAGACCCATACTACATAACGCCAATCATCATGGGTGCAACTATGTTCCTCCAGCAGAGAATGACACCCAGCAGTGTTCAGGACCCGATTCAGCAGAAAGTGTTTATGCTGATGCCGCTGATATTCACCTTTATGTTCCTTACATTTCCGGCGGGTCTGGTGGTATACTGGCTTACTAACAACGTGCTTTCAATCGCACAGCAGTACTACATCAACAAAAAGGCTGCTTAAAACGGAGACTGAATTTTTATGAAATATTTTGAAATAGAAGGGAAAACCGCAGAGGAAGCTGTTGCAAACTTCCTTTCGGAAAACGGTATACCAAAGGATTTCATTACATATGAAATACTTGAGGCAGGCAGCAAAGGCTTTTTGGGCTTTGGCGGCAAGAATGCTCTGGTCAAAATTAAGTTTAATGATGTTGAGTTTTTCAAACGTAAAGGCAGACTGGTTCTGTCCGAACTGCTGGAAAAAGCGGGCTTCCACGAAGTTACAATCGAAACCCGTTTCAGACACCCGGACGTTATTTACAACATCATCTCCCCCGATTCTAAACTGCTGATAGGCAAAAATGCACAGATGCTTGACGCTATGCAGTTTCTCCTTAACCGGATGGTGGGTTGGGATGACAACGAGGGAACTTTCATCGTTGACGTTGAGGACTATCGCGACAGAGTGGTTGAGCAGCTTAAAGATAAGGCTATAAAGCTGGCAAAAACAGTACGCAGAACGGGCAAACCTATCAAGATGGCTCCGATGGTGACGATGGTGCGCAAAGAAATCCACATTGCGCTCAAACAGATAAAAGGAATCAGCACGGTAAGCAAAGGCGAAGGGCATCTTAAAGAGATTCTCATCGTTCCCGAACGCAAAGGCGGCGGCGCACCCAGAGATGGGGGCAGACGTCCTTTCCGTCCCAGAAATGACAACCGTGACAATAATAATAATTCAAACCCCGAAGCTCCGAAACAGGACGCCGAGGAAAAACAGGAAGATTAACTATGGTTAAATTACTTCTTTTCGTTCTTATTGCGTTTGTAGCGTTCAAACTTTTCCGTAAACCGGAAGACCTGAAAAAGGTTAGGGAGGAGGCGGCACCGAAACCGCTTGAAACGGCAGTAGATCCTGTAACCGGAACCTATGTCAGCAAGGACACAGAGTTCAAGGTGAAACTGTACGACAAAGTGTACTACTTCGACTCTAAAGATTCCATGGACAAGTTCATTGCCCAGAAAACCGGAGAAAACGATGAAACTGTTTCTTGATACTGCAAACGTTGACGAGATAAGAGAGGTTAAGGATCTTGGCATCCTTGACGGCGTTACAACAAATCCTTCTCTCATCGCAAAAGAGAAAAAAGACTTTAAAAAGACAGTGGCAGAGATATGCGATATCGTATGCGGACCTGTCAGCGCGGAAGTTATTGCGCTGGACTGGGAAGGCATGGTGCGCGAGGGCAGGGAGCTTTCGGACATCAGCGAATATATCGTTGTTAAGGTACCTTTTACAAAAGACGGACTGAAAGCCACCAGTATTCTTGCGGGTGAAGGCATACCCGTTAACGTCACGCTTATCTTCTCTGCAAATCAGGCGCTGCTTGCATGTAAAGCGGGCGCTGCGTATATAAGCCCCTTTGCGGGTCGTCTGGACGATATAGGTCACGACGGTATCGAAGTTGTCAGCCAGTGCCAGCAGCTTGTTGAGACATATGGTTTTGAAACGGAAGTTATCGCTGCAAGCATCAGAAGCACGGCGCATATGCTCCAGCTTCAGGAAGTGGGCGTGGATATCGCCACTATTCCTTATTCAGTTGTTGCGCAGATGATGAAACATCCGCTGACAGATCTTGGGATAGAGAAGTTTCTTAAAGACTGGGAAAACGCAGTTAAATAGTATTGCCGCCTATATGCTTCGCATTATGGCGTCAGTTGCTCGGTTCTGAGCATCAAGAAGAGAATAGACCTTCCAAAGCCCTGCACATTCTGCGGGGCTTTTTTTCTGGTTATCAAATATTGACAAACTTTGCCAAGCCGGATATCTTTTTGTACAGGAGTTATGAATATGAGTACAATGAACGTATCTCTTCCTGAGAATATGAAAAAATGGGCAGAATCACAGGTTAAGTCCGGAAACTACAGTAACACCAGCGACTATATACGCGACCTTATCAGACGTGACGTCGAATATACTGAAAAAAGAGCTGCGCTGATAAAGGCATTGGAGATTGGTGAAGCCAGCGGTATTTCCGACAAATCTGTTGAAGACATTTATAAGTTAGTAATAGCAGATGTATAAGCTCACAAAAGAGGCAGAAAAAGATATTATGTCGATTCTGCAAAGCTCAGTTTCATTATTCGGAAAAGAGCAGACGGAAGTTTATGGTGAATCGCTTTCAAGGTGCATTGAACTGCTGAGTATTAATCCGGGAATGGGAAAAAACATTGATGATATCAAAGTTGGCTACTCTAAATTTCCTCATGGCAGTCATGTCATTTATTTCAGAACAGAACTTGACTACATTCTTGTTGTACGTATTCTCCATAAGCATATGGATGCCGAGCGAAATATAGGATAATGGAGAAAAGCCCATGACAGCAAAACGGCAAGGTTATACTGCATTTATGGCATTGCGTGGAACAGCGTGGCGAAACAACCAGCGCTGGAGTATTTAAAATAAGTTTTGTCGTATGCCGAAATACAAAGATTGCTACACCCCTAAAGAGGTTCGCAAAGGCAGATAGAAAGCCCGTATGAAGACGGAATAAAAATCACGTCTCTACGAGGAGCAAAGTGACGCAGCAGTCTCGTTTTTCTTCATGCGTCATTCTTTAAGAAAAATGCGTTAATTGGTCATAAAATACATTATATAGTTTTTCTAAGATATATCATATCAACCAGTTGTTTTCCGTTCTCAAAAATAGGTTTGTCATAATTATCTATAAAGAAATCTGAAATAGTGTGGGAATAAGCGAAGCCCCGTCTGTTGTAGAAAGTCAGTATTTCTGCATTATCACCTGTTCCCAAGAGAATATATTTGCATCTATCTGAATAATTTTGAAAAATATGCTCCAATAAAGCTGTTCCATAGCCTTTTTTTTGATATTTCTCATAAGTAGCAAGGTTCTTGATTTCGTATATTTCATCCGTTTCTTTAGTGACTACGCAAATAGATTTAAGATCATTATCAAATAAAGCAAAAAGATCACCCCTTTCCAGATATTTGTCAATCATGTCCTCCTGTTCGTCTCCAAGCAACAGCAGAGGAAGGTATTCCTTCTTATTATTTAAAATTTGTCTTATTTCCATCTCAGCCGCCGCCGACAAAGCGGATAAGTTCTATCTTGTCGCCCTCTCTGGTGAATGTGTCGTCGTATGTCGCCTTGTCCGGCAGGTCGCCGTTCAGCTCAACAACAACAGTCTCTTTTTTCATGTCGTATTTTGTTATCAGCTCGCTGATAGTATATGCTTTTTCAAGCTCAACAGCGTCGCCGTTAAGTATTATTTTCATAGTCATGCCTCCGTTTCGCCCAGAACCAGCCGAACCGCCAGATTAGCCTGAATACCCGCCGCGATAACAACACGCGTAGCCATCAGACCTCTGCCCACAGCCGCTTCGGACGTAAAATCTCCTACAATATGCACGTTTTTACCGGCTTTTACCACACGAAATTCTTTATAGCTGCCAAGCCCTGCAACGCCGGAAGCACCGATAACATATGCATCGGGATAACTGTTCGCTGCCGCAGGTATCAGCATTGCCTTGTTTGCTGCGCTGTCGAACGCTTCGATAATAACGTCGCACCTGTCGAAGAGACCCGGAACATTTTCTTTTGTGATGTAAAGGTCGCGCGCGTCATATTCGATATAGGGATTGACGCGTTTCAGGTTCTGAAGTGTTGCCTCGGTTTTTTTCATGCCTATCTGGTCTACGTAGTACTGCTGTCGGTTCAGGTTTGAAGGTTCTACGACATCAAAATCTATCAGCAGCAGACTGCCCACGCCCATCCGCGCGAGGTTCAGCGCTATGTTCGACCCTAGCCCGCCCAGTCCGCAGACAGCCATGCGGCATTTTGCCATTCTGTCTGCAACATGCGGCGTGTGTCGCGAATAGATGAGTGTTTTTATCTCCTCTTCCGTCGGCACCTCGCCCCGCTTTATAAGCGAGAGGGTGTCGCCGTCGTGCAGAACGCTCTCTTTGCCTGCGATGAACCCGTTATGGATTATAATGTCCGCGTCAGGTTTAACCAAATCAGCCCCATCCCCAGAGAGGGCATTGTCAGATAAAAAATATTCATTGCCGTTGATATGTATCTTCATTTAAAACTATGTCCCCCGTCTGTTTTAGCAGAAACATATTTCTGCAATCTCTGTCGTTATTATATAGAATATGTACCCGTTTGTCATCATCGCAATCGTAAGTATTGCTTCTGGTATGAAATACTGCTTTGCAGTCCGCCCGCGTCTCGTTAACGCATACGCCGCCGTAGTCCTCGCCCTCTTTATCAATTCTGACAAGATAATTCTCACCGTTATAGATGTTTATGGTTCCGGTGTCTGCCTTGGAAATGCCCATCTCAGTGAGAAAAGGCACAAATTTATACTTAAAATCGCCATATGTGCCTTTGTAAAATACGTGCACTTTTCCATCCAGAATAAGAAACGCCTTAGAGCGTTTATATCCCATGAAATAGGCGCCCTTTCGAACGTTCTGTAGTGTTTCAGCAGGTTTTTCAGCCTTGGAAATTGTGGTTTCGACAACTCGCGGTGCGTTTTCCGCCGGAAGATAGGGCAGCATGAGCAACACTGCCGCTGCAAGCACCCTCCGTTTCACAAGGGTGTAGAGCAGGAAAATAATCATAAATGCTATTACATATTTGTCAGGTTTGTACACCTGATAGAAAAAATCCGAGTGGTCTGAAAAGAATTTCACCACCAGCATATGCGCGTCCTCAAGGAAGAGCAGAGGCGCGACCGAGTGTTCAGGAAAGAAGCAGTACAGCCCGAAGACCGCCATTTGCAGAGCAACCACAGGCGAAAGGATTATCGTTGATATTACGGATGAAATATTGAACATGCCGAAAACGGCGGCAGCGGCGGGCATAATGAATGCGGATGCCGCAAGACCAACCGCAACGGAAGCCAGCAGGCTATTGCGTATATTGGGCAGATAGACCAGTCCCAGAACAGCCGAGAACGACAGGATGAACGAAATATCGCCTAGGAGCGAAGGTGTTAGAAGAATGAACATGCCCGCGGCAAACAGAAGAAGTTTTCCAGTGTCCGTACGGTAATCCAGCAGTTTTGCGGTCATTATGAAAAATCCGAACAGAGCCGCACGGCATACAGTAACTGTGAATCCGGTGAGCGGCATGAGCAGCAGCATGGAAAGTATCATAGGAATAAGCCGCAGTTTTGAGGGCAGGAACCCGAACAGAAAATAGAGCATCCCTGCCAGAACAGCTACGTGCATACCGGAAACCGAGAGCAGGTGCCCCAGACCTGTGACAAGAAAAAGGTCGTTCATTGTCTGCGGGATGTACCGTCTGTCGCCGAGTGTGAGCGCCTGAGTCAGAGTCAGCTTACCCCCGGTGGAGTAATAAAGGCTGTCCGAAAGCTCCTCCCGCTTGAGCAGAATGGATTTTATGAAAGGAACTGAGGTCTTTTTGTCGATGCGTCCGGCGACGTAATAGCCTGCGGAGAAACGTCCCTCTTTCAGAAACGAGTAGGTTTTTTTACGAAACTCGCCTGAAAGTACGTCTCCTGGCTGTAAACCTGCGGGAGCCAGCAATGAACCCCACGTCGTTTTATAGAGCCAGTTGTCGCCTTCCGGTTTCTTTATCTCAGTTATGAGAAGGTGCCCCGCCAGAAAATATGCTGAAACAGCGGTGAAAAGCCCTATGATAATTCCTGTTTTGCGCCCTATGAACACTGCGGGCAGAAGAAATGCAGAAATCAGCATCGCCTTTTCCGAAGGATAAAATATCACTGCGGAAAGAACCGACAGAACGAAGAAAGTCTCTGTTTTAAATTTAAACTGTTGCCACAACAGGATTATCTTATTCAGCATCGTATATTTTAGCACAATTTACTGTTCACATCCCAGTACTGATTTGATACAATATTCCACCCGGAAAAAATGACCCAGAGGTATCAATGTCCCAGAACAAAGAGTTCGTCCACCTCCACCTGCACACTCAGTATTCCCTGCTGGATGGTGCAATCATCGTGGGCGACCTTATGAAAAAGATAAAGACCAACGGAACAACGCCCATAGTCGGCATATCCGACCACGGAACCATGCACGGCATAGTGGATTTCTATAAACAGGCGCTTGCCAACGACATTAAGCCTATCCTCGGCTGCGAAGTATATGTCGCGCCGGATACCCGTTCAAATACATCATATGAAAAAGGGCAGGACAGGAACTATCACCTTGTTTTGCAGGCGAAGAACAACAAAGGGCTTTCCAACCTGCAAAAGCTGGTTTCTCTTGCACAATTTGAGGGCTTCCACTATAAGCCACGTATAGACAAAGAGATTCTTGCACAATATTCTGAAGGGCTGATAGGTCTTTCCGCATGTCTGGCGGGAGAGATACCCAGAAAGCTCATGCGTGACAGATATGACGAGGCACTTGCCGCCGCAATGGAATACAGGGATATTCTCGGTAAGGATGATTTTTTCCTTGAGATACAGGAAAACGGTATCGAGGAACAGCTCATGGTAAACCGCCAGATAATCAAGATGTCACAGGAAACGGGCATCCCGCTGGTGGCTACCAACGACTGCCACTATCTTAACAAGGGAGATCATCTGAGTCATCAGATACTCATCTGCATACAGACCCAGTCTACGCTGAACAGCCCGAACAGATTCGAGATACACTCAGACCAGCTCTGGGTGAAAAGCCCCGAAGAGATGTGGGCGGCGTTCGGCGAGGTGCCTTCCGCACTGACAAACACGATGGCGATTGCGGAGCGCTGCAACACGTCCATAGAGTTCGGACACCTGCATCTGCCTGAATATGAGGTTCCGGATGGATTTAACACTATTGCGGACTATCTGACCCACCTTGCCCGCAACGGTCTGGTGAAAAAACTGGCAAAAATACCGGCTGAGAAACATGAGATATATCATAAAAGGCTTAAAGAGGAGCTTGAAGTCATCATAAGCAAGCACTTCGACGGCTATTTCCTCATAGTATGGGATTTCATCAACCACGCTCATACAATAAAAGTTCCCGTCGGACCCGGAAGGGGTTCCGGCGCCGGTTCGCTGGTAGCCTATTCGCTGGGTATCACGGATATTGATCCCATCAGGTTTAATCTGCTGTTCGAACGATTTCTGAACCCGGAAAGAGCGTCCATGCCCGACTTCGATATCGATTTCTGCGTAAAAGGGCGTGAAGAGGTGATAAAGTACGTCCGCCGCAAATACGGCGACGACAGGGTTTCACAGATTATCACATTCGGCAAGCTGCTGGGAAGAAGCACAATCCGCGACGTAGGGCGTGTGCTTGAGGTGCCGCTGAAAGATGTGGATAAGCTGGCAAAGGCGCTTCCTTCCGACCCGGGCATGACACTGCGCAAGGCGCTGGAAAAAGACCCATCGCTGGAAGATAACTTCAAAGAGGTGGAGCACGGAGAAGATATCCTGCGCCATGCTGTAAAGCTGGAGGGACTTGTCCGCAATACCGGGATGCACGCCGCAGGGGTTGTGATTTCCGATAAACCGCTTAACGAGTATGTTCCGCTCTGCAAGGGGCAAAACGACGAGGTTGTGGCGCAGTTTGAAAAGGATACTCTGGAGGCTGTGGGGCTGGTTAAGTTCGACTTCCTCGGACTGAACAACCTCACCATCATAGACGAGGCGCTGAGATGCATTAAAGAGAACAGAGGCGAGGATCTGGACATATCCAGAATTCCGCTGGATGATAAAAAGGTATACGACCTTCTATGCCGAGGCGACACCACAGGCGTTTTTCAGCTGGAAAGCTCAGGCATGAAAAACCTTCTGAAAAAGCTGAAACCGGAAGAGTTCGAGGACATCATAGCCCTTGTTGCACTCTACCGTCCCGGTCCCATGGAATCGGGAATGCTTGATTCTTTCGTGAAACGTAAATGGGGAGAGGAGGAGATTGACTATATCTTTCCCGAACTCACTGAAATTCTGAAAGAGACCCGTGGGGTCGTTATTTATCAGGAACAGGTAATGCAGATTGCTCAGATTGTTGCGGGCTATTCGCTGGGTTCGGCGGACAACCTGCGAAGGGCGATGGGCAAGAAAAAAGCGTATGAGATGGAGAAGCAGAAGGAATTTTTCCTCCATGGCGACGGGAATACTATCCCCGGAGCAAAGAAGATGGGCTTCGACATGGTTATGGCTGAAGACCTGTTCGACAAACTGGCGAAATTCGCCGGATACGGCTTTAACAAGTCACACTCCGCAGCATACGCGCTGGTTTCATATCAGACTGCATATCTGAAAGCAAATTATCCTGTGGAATACATGGCGGCGATACTCTCCTGTGAGATAGACAAGGGTGAAAAGATAGTCACCTTTACGGAAGAGTGCAAAAGTATGGGTATCGAAGTGCATCCGCCGGATATCAACAAATCCGGCGCGTCATTTGTTATCGACGGCAACACCATCCGTTTCGGTCTCGGAGCTATTAAGAACGTCGGCATGAACGCCATTGAAGCGGCGCTTAAAGTGCGTGAAGAGGGCGGCGAATTTAAAAACATATACGATTACTGCGCGCGGGTTGACCTGCGCCTTAGCAATAAAAAAGTGCTGGAATCGCTCGTTAAGGCGGGTGCTTTCGACAGCACAGGAAAAAACCGCAGACAGAATCTGCAGGTACTGGAAAAGGCTCTGGAAGAGGGGCAGCGCAAGCAGAAAATGGAGCAGCAGGGGATAATCTCTCTGGAATCCTTTCTGGAAGACGAAACCGAAAACGGCGGCGATAATGATTATTTTCCGGACGTCACAGAGATGCCTGAGAACGAACTTCTCAAGATGGAGAAAGAGGTTCTGGATTTTTATATTTCAAACCACCCGCTTGCTGTTTACCATAATATACTGAAGACCTTTGCGGTTCCGCTGGCGGAGCTGAAAACACCGGAGGCTTCCGGTCAGTACGTTGTTGGCGGTCTTGTTAAAGCTATAAAGAACATCTTTACTAAAAAAGGCGACAAGATGGCTTTCGTAACGCTTGAGGACATGGATGGCGAGCTTGATGTAGTGGTTTTCCCCAGAGTCTATGAAACCTGCATACAGCATCTTGTTGCGGATAAAATCGTCATAGTTGCGGGCAACGTTAACCATAAGGACGAAGAGACCACCATCCTTGCCGATACCATTATGGACGTTCCGGAGGCTGTAGAGAAGCTCACGGAGCGCGTTACCATAAGACTTACCAGCCTCGGTATGACTACAGAGATCATAAGCAAGCTGAAAACCATAATAAGAACCCATAAGGGTGATGTTCCTGTTACGTTCTATCTGGAACGCCCGAAGACATTCGGCGTCTTCATTAACGCCGGAGAAGATTTCGGAATAAAGCCCGATTTCGAGTTTTATAAAGAGATTGACGACCTCATAGGCAAAGGAAGATATGAGATAAAATCCAAGGCTTATGAACACAAGGAAAAGAAGAACGGATTCTATAAAAAGCGGACTGGTGATTCATGAAAAAAGCACTGACAATAGCGGGTTCCGATTCTGGCGGTGGAGCTGGTATTCAGGCGGATATAAAATCTATGAGCGCAAACGGCGTATTCGCCATGAGCGTTATAACCGCTGTCACAGCACAAAATACTCTGGGCGTTCAGGGATACGTAGATATCCCGCTTGAATACATTGAGATGCAGATAGATTCGATATTTGCAGACCTTGTTCCGGACGCTGTTAAAACGGGTATGCTGTCAAACCCGGAAACCGTGGCGCTGGTGGCTTATAAAATAGCTCAGTACCATGTGGACAACCTTGTGGTCGATCCGGTAATGGTTGCCAAGGGCGGTTCGCCTCTTCTGCGTCAGGAGGCGGTGAACAACATGAAGAGCCTGCTGTTTCCTCAGGCGCTGATACTTACTCCTAACATTCCGGAAGCAGAGTTCATCACAGGCAAGAGGATTGTCAGCGGCGCGGATATGAAAGAGGTCTGCCTTGAGATTGCGGACATGGGCGTTCGCAATGTACTGCTGAAAGGCGGGCATATGGGAAGTGAGGAGGCAAGCGACCTGTTTTATGACGGCGAGGAGTTCCATACTTTTACAACGCCGAGGATAAACACGAAAAACACCCACGGAACAGGCTGCACCATGGCGAGCGCCATTGCGGCGGGGCTTGCGAAGGGGCTTTCATCGTACGATGCGGTGAAATCTGCAAAATGCTATATACAAAAGGCGATCCAGTATGCGGACGAGCTAAATATAGGTTCAGGTCACGGTCCTGTGGATCATTTCTGGATGATGAAGTGATTATTTCTGAATGCGTTCGGCACACTTGCGCAGTGTCAGGGTGAGGTCTTCCTTAACGACAGGTTTCTTCAGGTATTCAAAAATGCCTATTTCGGAAGCCTTGTCAATATACGGTTTTTCATTGAACGCGGTGGTGATGACTATCACCGCATCGGGGTTGAGCTCAAGAATTTTTTTCGCCATCTCAATGCCGTCCATAACAGGCATCTGGATGTCGGTAATAACAATATCCGGACGTTTTGCTTTGTATGTTTCAAACCCTTCCTGTCCGTCTTTCGCTGTGAAGATGGTGTCAAACCGCCTTTTAAGAAAGCGCATAAGGCTTTCACGCACGCTTGTGTCGTCTTCAACATGCATGATGGAAAGGTTTTTAAGAAGCTCAACGTCTTTGATATATTCTTCGTTCATATTTCCTCTTGCTTCATATATTTTATACCTACATGTAAATTACCGCAATTAAAAATAAATTGATTTATATCAGGAAATTCTAAAAACAAGTGGAAATTGTATACAGAACTTTATATATTTCGGATTGATGCACACAAACGGAGGTCATACATGAGTGATTGCAATTCGGGTAGCTCCTGTTCATCCTGCTCTTCTGCGGCGGGGTGCAACACGGACGAGAAGAAACAGCACGCCAAGAAAAGACTTGACGAAAGACTGAGCAAAATCAAATACAAGATTATGGTTATGAGCGGCAAGGGCGGCGTGGGTAAATCCACGGTGAGCGTGAGCCTCGCATCCGCTCTGCACGCGCTGGGCTATAGCGTAGGCATACTGGACGCGGATATCCACGGACCCAACGTGCCGAAAATGTTCGGAATGACGCAGAAAGGTGTTCAGTCCGGCGAAAACGGACTCATTCCATTTGAGGCGGCGGAAGGATTGAAAGTGATGTCTGTTGCATTCCTGCTGGAAAACGACGACGACGCTATCATCTGGCGTGCACCCGTTAAACACGGCATGATTGAGCAGTTTGTATCCGATGTGGACTGGGGCGATCTTGACTTCATCATTATCGACCTGCCGCCCGGCACAGGCGACGAACCCCTCAGTGTTGCCCATATCATCGGGGGCGTTGACGGCGCTGTGATAGTTACAACCCCGCAGGAGGTCGCACTTCTTGATTCCAGAAAATCAGTGACATTTGCCCGCAAGCTGAATATCCCGATTCTCGGTATAGTAGAGAATATGAGCGGAATGGTTTGCCCCCACTGCGGAGAGACAGTTGATCTGTTCAAATCAGGCGGCGGCGAAAAAGCTGCAAATGAAATGGGCGTGAATTTCCTCGGCAAAGTGCCGATTGATCCGATGGTCGTTGTTCAGGGCGACAGCGGCAAGCCCTATGTTCTTGAGGTGAAGGACACACCGACTGCTCTTGCATTCCGCAAAATTGCAGAAAATGTTGCAAAACAGACCATAGCGAAATAGATTTTAGTGGCGGGGCACAGCCCCGCCTGCTATAAAGAGACATATGAAACTATTTATTATATTCAGTTCTTTTCTGATGCTCGTTGTTGCACTGGTACACCTGTACTGGAGCCTTGGCGGTACCATGTTCATTGAAAGGGCGCTGCCGGAAAAACCGGACGGCAGAAAACTCTTTAAACCCACCCGCGCAGGTACTGCAATCGTGGGCATAGTGCTTGTTATCGTTTCCATGGCGGCAACTTCGCCGTTTTATATTCACGATATCCGTTTGCTCTCCATATTCAGGATAGTGCTGATGTTTTTCTGTGCCGTGTTTTTCGTGCGCTTTGTGGGCGACTTTAAATATGTCGGTCTTTTCCGCAAAGTGCGTAATACCGGATTTGCGGAATACGATATTCTGGTCTATACACCCCTCAGCCTCGTCTTTTCCGTAATGTGCGGACTCTGCGCATATTTCTTTAATTCACTTGCCTGATAGATTGTAAAATTATATCCTTATTCTACAGGTGAACTATGGGATATAAAACACTTAAACACTGTCTGGATGACCTTGAACGGCACGGACAGCTCAAAAAAATAGACGTTGAGATTGACCCTTATCTTGAGATGGGGGTCATTCAGAGAAAGGTTTATGAATCGGGCGGTCCCGCTTTGCTTTTTACTAACGTAAAAGGATGCCGATTCCCCATGGCAGGCAATATCTTCGGCACCATGGAGCGGACTAGGTTCATCTTCCGCGACACGCTGGACGCCATTGAGGCTATGGTTAAGGCAAAGACCGATCCCGCATATCTGTTCAAAAATCCTTTGAAACTACTGAAACTTCCAATGGCGGCACTTAATATTCTGCCCAAAACCGTGCACGACGCGCCCGTCCTGAAAAATCGTATAGATATGAAAGACCTTCCGCAGCTTGTCGGCTGGCAGAAGGACGGAGGGGCGTTCATCACCCTTCCGCAGGTCTATTCCGAATCGCCGGAGAAGGCGGGCTACAGAAACAGCAATCTGGGTATGTACCGCGTGCAGATTTCCGGCAACAACTATCAGCCGGACGAAGCAGGACTGCACTATCAGCTCCACAGGGGGCTTGGAATACATCATACACAGGCTCTGGCGAACGGCGAGCGACTTAACGTCAACGTTTTCATAGGCGGCGCACCGTCAATGACCATCGCCGCTGTTATGCCGCTGCCGGAAGGGATGCCGGAAATATCGTTTGCCGGAGTGCTGGGCGGGCACAGGATGCCGTTTTACAGACCTGAAAACGGTGCGCCGGTATATGCGGAGGCTGATTTCGTTATCTGCGGATATATCGACGGCACACTTAAACCCGAAGGACCATTCGGCGACCACGTGGGCTATTACAGCCTTAAACACGACTTCCCCGTGATGAAGGTTACGGGAGTTTTCCACCGCGATGGGGCAATATTCCCGTTCACTACTGTGGGCAGACCGCCGCAGGAGGACACCAGCTTCGGCAACTTTATCCACGAACTCACGGGTGAGCTTATCCCCGACGTTCTGCCGGGCGTGAAAGCCGTCCATGCCGTTGACGCGGCAGGTGTACATCCGCTGCTGTTTGCCATCGGTTCTGAGCGCTATACTCCTTATCAGAAGCAGGACGAACCGAAAGAGATACTGACTCAGGCGAACGCCATTCTGGGACAGGGGCAGCTATCCCTTGCGAAATATCTTTTTATAACGAATTTCTCGGATAATCCGGAACTTGATATACACGACCCTGAGGCTTTTTTCAGACACGTCCTTGAACGTGTTGACTGGCGCAGGGATATGCACTTCCAGACGTCCGTTACAATAGATACGTTGGACTATACAGGGCACGGGCTTAACAAGGGCTCTAAGGTCACTGTTGCCGCCTGTGGGGATAAAAAACGGATGCTTGCGGCGAAACTGCCGGAGAATATCAGTCTGCCGGACGGTTTTGATATGCCCAAGGTCGTGATGGAGGGTGTGCTTGCCGTGCGCGCACCAAAGCATATGGCACAGAGAGGCGAATATGACGCAGCCCTGCTGCGCTTTTGCGAATTTTTCGATGCAGACAACCCCATAAACAGTTTTCCGCTGATAGTGCTTGCAGACGACAGCGAATTTACCGCGGCAAATATAGCGAATTTCCTCTGGGTGACATTCACAAGATCAAACCCTGCTAACGACGTTTACGGTATAGGCGCGTTTGAGCATGTTAAGCATTTCGGCTGCTCCGGCTCGCTGGTCATAGATGCGCGGGTCAAGGCGTATCATCCGGAAGCTATGGAGATGGACGCGGATGTGATTAAAAAAGTAGAAGCGATGGCTGCCAAAGGCGGCGCCCTTGAGGGGCTGTTTTAAATAAAAAAAGCATCCGCAGCGGGATGCTTTTTCTGGTTTTGGTGGTCAATTATTTTTCATTTATTTTTGTCATACAATCTGCTCATAGTGGTTTTTATCAGTGACTTAGCTACTATGACCGGGAATTGATTTTTGGTTACTGTGGTCTATTCAGTGGTCAATTAGACCCTAATTAGGCACATGGTTTAATAAAATGTATATATGCTGCCCCTGCCTGTTCCGGAGTGTTTTAGTAATCCTAAAGATACAAGTTCATACAGTTCTTTTGTTGAAAATGTTTTTCCTATATTGTTAAGTTTTTGATAAATTGCATTTGTAATTTTGCCATGTGTTCTAACATATTGGTATGCCTTAATTTGCCGTTCATTTAATCCGAGTTTTATTAAAGCACTTTCTGAGATATTGGTGATGGTAATTTGAAAACCGCCTGAAGTTTCTTCAATCGTGGGCGCAGGGAGATTTGCCATCCTGCAAGCATTTATGATTCTGGGGATGCCAGTCCCCCATGCTTCGATATAGCCGCCTTTAAGGCATACTTCAGCAATAAGTTTGTTTCTTGGTTTTGAAGGATGGTTTTGTTTTAATTGTTCTATTGTCAGACCATCTACAAGTGGACCGTCATTCCATATTTGGAAACTATCGTCATTTATCCTTATTTGTGTCATACTACCCATATAGTCTCTATGTATTAGAGCGTTCATAATAGCTTCCCTCAGAGCTGCAAAAGGGTATTCCGGAGTTTCTATGCGGTGAACCCCATCATATGAAATATTCTTTACCATGAATTTTGTTTCTATTATTTCGAATACTCTTTTTTGAAGAGTGATTAAATTGCCTTCAATAATCTCATGAAATTTTGGTGAAGAGTCATTGCTGACAAAGCGACCTATTTTGACGTGAGATTGCGGGTAATATTTTTCAGGGTCTTTTCCAAAAAGGATAATGGCGGCACGTTTGAGTTTGCCGTTATCTATTAAATGAAGTTTTTCAAATAGGTCAGTTGTCGTTAGAGTTATTACATCAGGTATTCTGCCGGATTTTTCTGCATCTGCTTTGTATGTTTTTACACTGGATTCATTGATGTCGTCAAAAGAAGCTCTTTCCTCTACAACATCGCCCCATGACAGACCTGACCTTTTGAGAAGAAACTCTGTTAAGGCATTGCCTGTCAGCTCTTTTGTCGTGGTTCCGGTTCTTTGATAATATGTGCCTCTTAATGAAATTGCCATGCTTGAAGGATTCACGCTGATTTTAATGTAATATTTTTTATCAGACTCAAGAAGCTCAACTTCAGCGAAAATTCCAAGTTTTGCCTGAATGATGTTTGGCAAATCATCCATTAATTTTTTGAAATTGTGTATTCCTGTAATGTCACCTTTATCGTTTATGCCTATGAATAAAACACCACCGTTTGCGTTAGCAAAACTGCAGATTTGCTTCAGGTGCTCTTCATTCCAGTTTTCTTTGTACTCGATATTTATGTTTTCGGGCATATTGGCTCCAAAGATTATTTTTAAATATTAAGCAGGAATAGGAAAAGAGTAAATAAAGAAATTACTTTTAGCAGTCCTAAAATGACTGATTATAAAGAGTATTGGCAATCATAGTGGAACTATTCGATAGGTGTTTAACTTCCTTGTGTGTATATAAAAAAAGCATCCATAACGGGATGCTTTCTTATGTTTATGCCTAGGACGGGAATCGCTTTTTATTCGCTTTCTTCCTGAAAGCTCCAAAAAGCCAGCCAGTTCACTGCCGCCGACATCGTGCCGGCTTGTCCTCCCTTTCGGTCGGCGTTCACTGTCGTTCGATTCCCTTGTGTGTATATAAAAAAAGCATCCACAACGGGATGCTTTCTTATTTTATGCCTAGGACGGGAATCGAACCCGTACAGTCGCGAGGACCGAGGGATTTTAAATCTATTGTATATTCTATAATCAATTAATACTTAATAATTATTTTTTTAGACATTCTCTTGTACAATAGTTTGTGTGGTTATCTGCGATATATCCCTTTTGAATCTAATCGGAGAACTGCTCCTTTGCTTGGGCTTGGAGAGTGTGTCATATACAAGAGCTTTCTGGATGATATATTTATAAAATAAAAATAAAAGTGTTAATATATATTTTGTTAATGATTTATGTTTGGATAAATGCTGAGGTATTTGTTTATATTAAAATGCCTGTGCATTGTACATAGAGACTTTTTATTTACATAGACTAGATAAAAATGTATTTTTACTAACTAACTTTTAAGGTCAAGAAACTCTAATGACAATATATGAGAAGAAACAAAATGGGCGTTTTTATACGCCACTATTTTTATCTGACTTCGTATCAATTATGATTCTTAAGTATTTCCATGAGAATCAAGGACATATTTCTATTTTGGATCCAGCCTGTGGAGATAGCATTTTATTAAGAAGTTTAAAGGCTAATATTGCCATGCCAGCATCTTTTTATGGTGTAGATAATGATATTAAAGCCATTGATGAATCTAAGAAGCTGTTTCGGCAGTTTATTAATATTGGTTCAGCTAATTTTGTATGTACAGACGGACTTTTTCCTTATGAGTCCAAATCAAAAAATGTAGGTTGGAAGAGGTTACGTAAAGAATTAAATGAAGATTGTGGTTTTGATATTATTGTAAGTAATCCGCCTTGGGGGAGTGATTTATCCAAATATGATTCTGAAGCTATTAATACAAATTTTAGATTAGCTAAAGGACAATATGACGTTTATGATTTGTTTGTTGAATTGGTATTAGATAATTTGAGACCAAATGGTGTTTTTGGTTTAATATTACCTGATTCAATTTTTAATACAGAACAGAGATTTCTTAGAGAATTTCTATCTAAAGAAACAACATTACTTATGATATGCCGATTAGGAGAGAAAATATTTCCGGATGTAAATAGAGGTTGTACAGTTATCATTGGAAGAAAAGCTGAGCCTCATGAGAATCATAAAGTAAGTTGTTTTCGGTTAAACGTAAGTGATAAAAAGAAAATTCTTAGCCAACAAATTGGTCTATATGAAATGCATAATCAAACTTCCCATATGGTCCCTCAGGACAGGTTTAAAGAGGATAGTAGTTATAATTTTAGTATAGATTTAAAGTCTGAGGATGAACCAATCTTGACCATTCTGAATAAATGTTTACGCTTATCAGATGTTGTTACAATATCTAGAGGAGTCGAATTATCTAAGAAAGGTGATATATGCCAGTGCTCAGTTTGTCATAAATGGTTTCCTGTGCCAAAGAAGAGTACATTTCAATGCATACACTGTAAATCAAGTTTGAAGTTAGTAGATTTAATCAAGGATAAGATCATTACAAAAGAGATATTCGGGAAAAGCGAACCTCTTTTGACAGGGGAAGACATTTTTAGATTTACTTCAAAAAATAAATACTGGATAAAGTTTGGAAAAGAAGGGATTAATTATAAAGATTTATCTCTTTATAAACAAAAGAAAATATGTGTACGTAAGACTGGTATTGGTGTAACTGCTTGTTTGGATTATAATGGGTCAGTGACAACACAGGTGGTTTATATAATAACTATTAATGACAAGTTTAAGGACCTGTTGAGCTTAGAATTTGTTATTTCTGTTTTGAACTCAAGACTGATTACATATTATTTAATAAAAACATATGGAGAGAGTGAATGGCGAACTCATCCTTATATTACGCAAACGCAGCTAAAAAATATTCCATTTCCTGACGTTGATGTGATATTTAGCAATAAGATTAAAATAGTTGATAAAGTTAATGATTTAGTTTCAAAAGAAGTTGCTAATTCTATAGATAGAAATATAAGTAAGAAAGTAGATCTTTTTTTGGAAAGGTCTGTAGCTTATTGCTTTGGACTTACAAAGAATGAATATGAGAAAGTCTTTCTTACTTTAAATAACTCCGAAAAACTAATACCTATAAAGAGGTTATTAAATACAAATGAAGAAGAGATTTTTAGCATAGATGGGTTTTAGATACATAGGTTCTAAAAATAAACTTTCAGATCTGATAATACAGGAAATTAAACTAATAAACCCAAGTGCGACTAGAGTTATTGATTTAATGGCAGGGACTGGCTTGTTCTCTAAGGCATTAAGGGAAAATGGTTTTGCAGTTACTGCAGTTGATGTCATGACGTATTCTTATCATCACCTTAATGTTCACTTATTTGTTAATGATCCAGGTGCTTTGTTTAAAGGTGTTAATAGTCTAAATTTAAAAAATGATGATAGTTTATCTGCCTTATTTGAAATAGATAATTATGATCGAATACTTGAGCATCTGAATAATTTAGCGCCGATGAAAGGGTATTTTTATAACGAATTCAGCCCTGAAGGTTGCCCTGCGAATTCTGATCAACCAAGAAAATATTTTACTGCTGAGAATGCCTCTAAGATTGACGCTATTAGAGAAGAGATTAGGTCTCTTTATGACAATAGAGTTGTAAATGATATAGAGTTTTCAATATTGGTTCATGACTTGATAATGGCCGTGAATGATATAGCGAATATAGCAGGTACGTATGGCCACTACCTCTCAAAATTCGTTAAAAGAGCATTAGATCCTATAGTTTTAACAAGGACGTTGTTTGATGCTAACGAGAATATTGCAGGTCATAAAGTTTATAAAGGGTATGCAGAAGAGTTAGCCAAAGAATTAGAAGGGGATATATGTTATATAGATCCACCTTATATAAAACGTCAATATGCCGCTAATTATCATGTTCTAGAAACTATAGCCCGTGGAGATGAACCAGAGGCTATTGGAATCAGTGGACTTAGGCCCTGGCGAGATCAATATTCAAACTTTTGTTCAAAAGTTAAGATTCGTGATTCATTTAGTAAAATTCTTCTTAATTTACAATGTCGGGATATATTAGTTAGTTATAGTGATGAAGGATTGTTGGGTATTGAAGAGCTTGTTGAGTTTTTCAACAAATTCGGTGATGTTGTATTAAAAGAATTCGACTATAAAAGGTTTAAGAGCCATCAGTGCAACCAGAGAGAAATTTTGACCGAATATTTAATTCATCTTAGAAAACATTAGTCTGTTTCAAGTATACTTTTTATAATATTTGCATGATCAGGATGCCATTTTATAATTTTCTTTTCACCTGAGATAAATATTTCTAGCTCGTCGTCTACTATCTTATTTAAATCTATTTCCGAAACAGTAGCATAGTGGAGCATCCTGTGTACTAATGGACTTACAACTATTGCATTGCTGAGAGAGTCTGAGCCATCTTCACCCAGAGGAAGTAAATGATGTACTTCCGAGTACCATTCTCCATTTGTTTTTTTAAAGGTTAAATCGTATCCACTAATCTGGCATTTTCCATTATAAAGTTTTTTAAGTTCTTTAACTATTTTAGTATTTCTTTGTCTAATTTTTAGAGTTTTAATAACAGATTCTGGAATATTGCCTTCATTCAGCAACATTTCAAGCCTTGGGGAAGTATCCTCATTCGCAAAATCAGTAATTTTATTTTTTTCAGTATTTTCGGCATAAATGTCAGTTTCGTTGTTATTGTTAAATGGCCAGTTTGCGTTGCTCGTGTCTATAAATATTTCAGATTCAAATTTTAAATAACCAGCGTCTTGTCTGAATAGCTTTCTGAGCGTGTCAGTCATAAACCAGCCACGAGGTGGTTCCTGCTGTAAAAACCATCCAGCCCAGAATTCTCCAGATATTGTTTTTATGATAAAAATTATTAAGTTATTTAGATTTGGGTCGTACTCAGTAGGAAAGCCATTATCTGGATGCCATGACATGACTCTATTAGAACGGCTGCTATGAATTTTTTGTGATGCTATACTTACGCTTGCGGGTCTTCTTTGATAGATGGTTATTTCTTGATTATTGTTAGTGGCTATACTTTTAATATCGAAATTCCAAAAAGGACCATTTGTTCTTGTGCCAGTATTCTTGCCCAGAAACTCAAACCAGTCAGCAACAGATATATCGCTAATAGGAAAGTCAATATAGGATTGCCCTCCTCCGCCAGCTTCTTCACCACCTATTTTGTTGATATGCCTGAAATCAGCATAAGTCATTCGTCTAAAAACAAGACTATTAACAAGTAAATTCATAAATACACCAAAGGGAAAGTAATGAATAATAATGTAGCAGAATTTTCTGTGATTTCAAGTTAAAGCAGCTTTCCCACATACAAGGTCTGTAGGAAGTCTTTAGTCATGATTTATGAGTAAAAACATTACTCTCATTGGAAAAGAAATCAGAGGATTTTTTTTACGAAAATATCCAGTTTATTGAGTTGTTCGGAATTCGCAGAATCGATATATTTTATAATCTGTTTCTTTAAAACATCATCATCGCTAATTTTTTCAAACTCAAAAAGTTCTGATACTGGAATTTCTAATGCGGTAGCGATGTCGTATAGTAGTGACGCAGAAATATTGTATTCGCCTCTTTCGACTTCTCCGAGATATTTCGCACTAATATTCGCCTTTTCAGCAAGTTTTTCCTGAGAGAAACCTTTCTTTTTTCTATATTTACGAATCTGATTTCCCAAAGTTTCATTAAAGTTCTGCATAAACCACCTATAGAGCTTTTACTGTAGGTGATTATTTGATAAGTAAAACCCTGCATATGTGTATTTTTTATTTTAAAATAGGCAGTATATGTTATATAATGTGTTCGTATCTGCTAAAACATTTGGAGGGTATATGCGTAAAGTATTTCTAAATTAGACTTTAGTGGTATTGAGATAGTTTCATTTAAAAAGACAGGATTTTATGAGGGGAATATGTGGTTTGGAATTAAACAGTTACAACGGTTACTTATGCAAAATAATCGGAGGATTAAATGAGAGTTGTAAACGGAATCAAAATGATGCTTTTGGTAGTGCTATCGGTTTATTTGGTTGCATGTGGTGGTGGAAGTTCAGGTGGTGGTGGCACTACGGCAGATACCACTAAAACAACCATTAAAACTACATTGGACATGACTGGAACACGTTCAAAAGTACAGGCAAAATCTGCCACAAATATCAATGTATCCTTGTATTTAGAATCTGGAGAATCTGTTCAAATGACAGAAAATTCAGACGGCAGTTTTTCGGCTGATGTTGAATATACAGTTGGTACGCCAATATATATTGTGGCAACCGTAGATAATATTACATTAAGGAATTATTTCTCGGAAGTTACCTCATCTGGTTCTACGGCTGACTTGGGTTCAACATCTCCGTCAACAACACTGCTTGTCGATGTAATAGAAAAAGCTGTCGGAGCGACAATCACAACAGCATTAAGTAATAGTGCTGTTCTCTCAACTGTTGATGTTGAAAGTTTAAGGACTGAGGTTGCTACAGGTTCATCTTATCAGAATCTAAGAAATACATATGCAACATCACTGACTTGGGATAATACTCAGGCTACAACGGTTTCTGCAACATTAGCAACTACTCTCAATACTTTCATTTCTGAAAATGGTTTGTCTGTCCCTGCTAATGAGACAATGAACAATACGGCAGAGGAGACTGTGTATCAGTATATGACCGCTTACATGACAGGAGATATTGATACTCTTAATGACCTGATATATTCAAATAAATTTATGAATGACGGCCTCAATTCAACGGAGTTTGCCGCACTGTCACAGGCAAATGCTCCTGCCAGTGGGGAGGCGATTCATTATGTATCAAAATCGACCACAACAGAAATTATGCTCTCTTCTGATTCTGCATACAGTAATTTAAGTGGTTTAGGTCTGCATCTTTATAGAGTATTTACGGATTACCATTATCAAGTTTTAAATGGTAATAATATCGTTGCAGAATATGCCAATAATAGAAAAAGTTCTCAGGAAACCGCAAGGGTGATGCAGAAAATTGATGGCAAATGGTATATGCTTGGTGACCAAGATAAAGCAAGATTTGGGTTCAGGTATTATTATGATTACAGTGGAGCTAATGATGCTGTAAATATTTTTGCCTGTCAGAATGGTTCAATCGCTATTTCTGATGTAAAAATCAGGTCGGATGTATTTGAGGGTACAAAGACATTATATGAGAATACAGGACACTGCTGGGATGGAAAAATTACACAAGATTCAAGCCTATTAACTTATGGAGCCAACAGGGCGATAACGTTAACATCCACCGATTTCTGTGGTAAAAACTTTTATGTTGATGTTACTTATGCCGACAACACGACTCAAACTAAAAAATATACGATTCCTGCCTGTGTTGAAAAAACAGTTTCTATTGATAGCGTAAATCAAAATGCAGATGGAACAGTAACCGTTAATTATACCGTTCCTGCTAATTCAAGCCCGAAGAATATCATTCTAAGCGTAAATGGTATTTACAGCAAAGACGGTCTGCCTTTCAATAGTACCAGTAAAACAATTACTGCTAATTTTGTGGCAGGCACAATTTATACTGTTCAAATAAGTTTCGAGGACTTATACAGCAGAAGATATTCAGACAGCACAACTTTTCAGTATAATTAATTAAAAAATATACGGGGTCTCAGGAAGTTGGGACCCCATATATAATAGTAATATGTCACTACATAAACAGCAGAACATATCATCGGTTTTGATATAAAGTTTTTTGGGAAGTTTCTTGTTGCAGATTTACAAATGAACGTTAATGAAATTGCAGTAGAATCCTTTATTTAAATCGGTTGCTGAAAGAAATGAGGGACTCTACTGTTGCGGATGCCTTATGTTTTAGACGAATAATTCAATTAATCTGAGTTCAAGCAAAATAGCATCTAAAACCATAAAGTTATCGTAAATTTCATCGTAAATATCTTTGGGAAAGATCGCCTTGAAGTTGCATCTTTCAAATTCCTTTTTGGTCAAAATCACGGAATCATCATAAAGTTGGTCTTCACGAATTTTATTCTTTTTAAGAAATTGACGAAGTCTTCTGCTGATTTTAAAACCGTCTTGCCTTAAATCAATCTTTTCTCCAGTCATATTTCTAAAATATGTCTCTAAAACTTCGTCTGGAATCATTGATAACATCTCTCTACTCATGCTTGCTAATTCTACATCGTTAAGCTGTGGGATGTACATCGGGCTGTTGGTTAATAAGTGTTCTCTGATAAATTCTTTGTTGTAACTCATAGGTTACCTCCTTGTTATTTTATAAATAGTAAATTAATACATACTTTAAAAATGTCAAGAGAAAAATTTAAAGCTCTTATAAAACGTCTATAAAATAGTCTAGCTGATAAAATAATATGATAAATAGTACATAATATTAGTAAATATGATTTAACTAAGCATGTGTGTAAGATTACTATCAGAAATATATCATCTGATATTATCTATTATTAATAGTGCTTTATGCTTTTTAATTGTTTTTTGCATCAAAATCAGCATTTAATAATATATTTTATTCTGTTAAAAAATAATTCCTGATATTCACCTCAAATACTCATAAATCATTGGGTTTTCATTTAGATTGACTCAATTTTTTAATATAATTCTAAAATATTAAAAAATAGGAGTATCTTATGAAATCGCTATCGGTAATAAATGATGTTGTAATTCACAAGAAACCTGAATCAGATGAAATAAAATACCTTCCTCTATCGGATATTCAAAAAATAATTCATTCAGAACCGAGTAGTTTTTGGAAAATGGTGTTCCTGTTCCTCTTTGAGACTGGTTGTCGAATTAATGAAGGAAGGTCGGTTAAATTCAAAGATTTAAATATCATCAGTAACACCGTTAAACTGATTACTCTCAAACAGAGGAAACCTTCTTTCAGGGTACTTAAAGTATCCAGTGAATTAATGAAACTCATATTAATTCATAAATCAGATAGTTTTCTTACAGATAAGGACTTCATCTTCTCAAAATCTAAAAATGGTAAATCAGTTACGAATCCTTCCGTGTGGTATCATCTCAGAGGGAATATTCAAAAATCATTGGGAGAGGAAATGATTACTCATTCTCACTCCCATATGTTCCGTCATTCACGTTCGATTCATTTATTATCTTCTGGGATGAATATAGTTCTTCTAAAGAAGTTTTTGGGTCATTCTAGTATAAACAGTACCCTTGTATATCTAAAGTACCATAACAGCGAATTATTCGATTCTATAGATAAGTCAAACGAATCACTCTATTTCGGAAATTAATTGATATAGAGTAATGGTGGTAATTCAAGTTTGTTCTTACATCTTCGTTTCAGAAAGTTTCTGATAACTTTTCTGTTTTTCAACTCTATGATTGTTAGTTCATCATTTTTGTAAATCATATATATTCCGTCTGATAAGTCTAAATCGTTTACAGATACGGAACTGAGTATCTTTGAGAAATAACTCACATTAAACCTCCTTTATTTAATAATAAAATATTTGAAAAATCCTGATTCTCTTTTGTTAGATAATGAGTTATTCCTGATAAATCGAAGATTCTCTTGATATCTATCCCAGAATCAAAATTAAATATCCTGTAACCATTGAATTTGATTTTCATGGATGATTTTTTCATAACAGTTTTCAGACGGTCTAAATCAATATTCTCAAGATTATTAATCAGTAAATGATAATGGTTATGTATTCTTCCGTTCTTACTCTCAAGAACACCAATACCATTCAAGTGTTTATCTCTTTTAAAGTATTTTCTTCCAAATAATAATCTATTTGTAGTCTGTAAAAATTGATTCGTTTTTTCTTTCAGTTGTTTCTTACTTATATTCCTGTTAGTTGTTATAGTAATAAAATATTCAGGTTTTAATTTTCTGATAAACTCTTGAATTATCAATTTATTCTGACATTTTCTCAATAAACATCTAAAATTATCTCTATTATTACCAATATCCAGATTAGAATCTTCCAGATATTCAACCATTTTATATTCATTTGTTCTTTCATCATAAGTATTTAACATCAAATCTATTAAAATCTTATCTATTACTTTATTATAATCAAAATTATATCTACTATTTGATTCCATATTGTTCCTTTAAATTAATTTATTCATAATATATCAGTAACTTCTGATACTTCTAACATTGGATAGACCTCTTCCATTTACACTATTTAGTGTTTTAAATTTCATATGAAATTCTGAAAGAGTATATAACTACAAACACTGTATGTTATACTTATCAGTCAGTTAGTGTGCTTTATGGGTGGTAATCCATGTTGTTATTTCAGAATCTAAAAATAAAATTCTTCTTCCAATTCTAAGGTGAGGTATCAGTTTTCTGTAAGTCATTTTGTATATGGAGCTTTTCGGTATTTTCAGAAAAGATGATAACTCTTCAATGTTGTATATTTTTTCGATTAGTTTCCTCCTTTTTCATTCTTTATATTTATTTATATTATTTCCACCAATTTTCCCCAGTTTTGAATAATCTTTTCCAGCTAAAATATTAGCTGAGTGGGAAGGTATAAGGTGGGAGTAATGTTTTTCTATCATCGTTACGGATGTTCCAAGTTGTCTGGAGAGTAGATGTATATCTATCCCATCCATGAGGTTAAAAGTCGCGTATGTGTGTCGGAGTGAATACAAACTTCTTCTCTCTCCTTGTCGGTTCTGTAACAGATTTGTATATATTAATAACTGTTCAAATGAACCGTGTATGTCAGAAGGTCTTTCTCCTGAGGGTAGACGGAACACATAATCTTCGTTGTTGGATAATTCACTAAAACTCTTCCCTTTAATATCATCAAATCTATCTCTTATACTTTCGAGGTATTTTCTAACACTCAATCTACATACAACTTCTCTCTTCCCAGTTTTACCGTTAACGTGAATTCGTATGTATTTCTTATGGTCGGTATGTTCAAACTCTTCTATGTGTTTCCATTTTATATCGAGTGATTCTTTACCACATCTCATCCCTGTGTTACCGAGAATTAAAATGTAATCACATAACAGAACTCGAATATCTCTGGTTTTAGATTTAATACCAGATGATACCCAATCATTCATCGAACTTAGAAGATGTTTGTACTCATCTTTTGTAAAGTGGGGTCTACGTTCTGATTTCACTCCGATATTCTTCAATACAGGAACATTGGATTTCATTATCCAACCTTTATCTACTCCGTAATCGAACACATAGTTCAGAGCGGAATTATGGGTGTTTATAGTGGAGAATGACGGTTGATGTTTCATTCTCTTTATTCGATACTCATCGAATTCTTTAATATCTTTAAATGTGATTTTATCTATCTCTTTCTTACCAAAGAAGGGTATGAAATAACTCCTGATTACTCTGATATAATCTTTATATGTAACTTTACCGTAACCAGCTTCTAAAGCGTCTTCCATCTTTCTTATGGAACACTCTGACACATAAGTGAAAGATTTACTGATAACAGGTATATTCAGTTCATATTTGAATTTAAGTTCTTGGTATTTTGTTAATGAGAAATCTTCAGCAGATTTCAAATCATCAGTACCTGTAGATATTTTTATCCATTTCTTACCGATTTTAATTCTTGTCTGGTAGTACGGACTCTTTTCACGTTTATATATACAGATAGAACCATTTTGTAATTGAGATATAACTCTCATATATGTTTACCAACTTATTAATAATTTTAGTGAATTTGTTTGAGGTTAGATATTAAAAACTCATTCAGAACTCCATTGTAACACAGGTAAAAAGTTTTGTAAGAAATCAGGTGAAAATATTTTAAATAATTTTATCAAAGAACCTGTGAGAATGTAAATAGTGTACAATGAGTGAGAACAAGAAAAAAGGAGATGAATCGTTAAATCCATCTCCTTATTTAGTTGTTTGGTAACAACCAGTTATGAAGTGCCTAGGACGGGAATCGAACCCGTACAGGAGTAAATCCCGAGGGATTTTAAATCCCTTGCGTGTTACTTTTATCTGTTTTTATCTGTTTTGGTATTCTTATATATTATCTATATTAACAATAATTTATGAATAACATATCTCTGTAACTTTTATTGACTTTTCTGTCTGTTTTGGCATAATTTGCTATATCTGGTTAGAAAAATAGTTAGAAAAGTTAGACATCAAAAGAGGTTTAATATGGCTGTTATGGTTAAATGTTCTCAATGTCACGCAAAGGTATCTCTGAAGAATTCGGTCTGTAAGTGTGGCAATGATCTTAGAAAGGATAAAAATAAACTTTACTATATAGTTTATTCCATCAACGGGAAAAAGGTTTGGGAACACGCAGGACACAGTCTTAAACTAGCCAGAGAGCTTGAAACTAAAAAGAAAAGTGATCTTATAGACAGAAAAATCGGATTAGTTAATAAAGAGCTTAAAAATATAGTCTTCGGTGACTTTATTGATAGCCAATTTACTCCTCATTACAGGCTGAAAAATAAAGCGTTTAAATCGGAAAAAAGCCGCTTCAAAGTTATTAAAGAACAATTAGGGGATATCTTGCTTAAAAGTGTAACGGAATATGATATTGATAAATTTCTTAAATATCTCCAACTGGAACGTAAAATCTCCAAGAGTACTATTAACAGGTATATTGCCACGGTTAAGCGAATGATGAACTATGCTGTTGAACTGAATATTATTGTAATTAACCCGATGAGACATATAAAACAGATGCCTGTTTCTAATGAGCGTACAAGATATTTGACAAATGAAGAGGTCGAAAGAGTGCTTACGGAATGCAGTAGAAGCAGAAATAAAAATTTATATTACATTGTCCAAGTTGCGTTGAAAACAGGAATGAGGTTTTCTGAAGTACTTACTTTGAAAGGTAAAAATGTGAATTTGTTAAATAGATCCATAATCATTGCTCAGCACAACACAAAAAATGGTAAGCAAAGATTCATCCCTATTAATGAGGCCTTATATGACGTTCTGGTGGAATATTTTAATCAATGTGGCCGTATTGGAGACGAAGAAAAACTTTTTAAAAATAAAAGCATTCGTGGAGCATATGAAAATGCAATTAAAAGAGCAGAGATAAACGATTTTAATTTTCATGATCTCAGACACACTTTCGCCAGCCGTCTGGTTCAAAAAGAAGTCGGGCTTTACACCGTCTCCGAGCTGCTTGGTCATAGCAACATCACAGTCACAAAACGCTACGCCCACCTTAACCAGAAAAACTTACGTGACGCTGTGGAAAAGGTGTAAAATATATCCATTGATGAATGCATTGCAAAAATTTAAAGGGAAGTTATGTTCACGACTAAAGAAGATGCGATAGAGGCGTGGAACACATGGAAAGGCCGATATCAAGATATAGATAGGCAACTGCTTTTAAAAAATAATCTATGTAATTACTGCAGGGAAGTTGTTTCTAAAATTAAGAATCATGTAGTAATTGAAAACAATGATAAATTTGGTGGTTCGTTATTACTGCCAGATGGAAGTTTTAGTATATGTTGGCCTAAGTTACCGCCAAAGTTTTCAGTTTTTATTCCAAAGGATATTGATGAAATATTTTTATTAAGAGCAAGATGGTGCTTCATTTTTGAAAACGTGCTTGATTATAGACAACAGATTACTGATTTAATTTTATCAAATGATCGAGAGAATCACATACTCAATAACAGATTACAGGATTGGAATAATACATTATCTCAATATCAATTGCCACTTTTTGAGGAGAACGACTTAAGAGGTTGTAATTTAAGTGGTTTAATTCTATGCAAAAAGGATCATGGAACATTTCTCAGGTATATTGATTTTTCTTACTCAGAGTTAAGTGTTGTTGATTTAAATGGAGCAAATATATATGGAAGTTCTTTTAAATATGTTGATGCCTATAATGCTAATTTTTCAAATACAATCTTAAATAAGTCACTTTTTGATCATTGTCTACTGAGTTCTTCATATTTTAATGCCTCTGATTTACATAATTCAAAGTTTTCAGAATCTATTTTATATAAAAGTTGCTTACATGGAGCAATATTAAGTAATTGTGAAATGACTAATTGTAATTTATCAGACTCGTCTTTTCTTAATCTTAAGACTGTTGAAAATGGCTACGAAAAAATTAAGTACACAGACCTCAATGAATTGTTTGTGCGTGATTGTAAATTAGATAAGGTTATTTTGCCTAGTGACAACAATATGATTAGTAATAAATTTACTCAACTTGTAGTTAAGTATAATCAAGAAAATAATTGTGCTAATATTTTATACAAGGCTTTAGAGTTAAAGCCCAATTTTTTTGGAATTGGGCTTGATATTAAACTTTTCATTCAATGGATTCTGAAGTTATTTAGAAATTAATAGATATAATTAACCAACACACTTCTTTATATTTGTGACAAAAGAGGCATGTCTCGTTTTATTAGTAACTTTAGGGAAGGATTCTTTGTTTGTTTGTTTTGAGTTACTTTTAACAACAGTGATACCAGCTCCTGCTCCAAGAGTTAACTTTGTTCCTTTTTCGCTCATTGTTTACTCCCTTTATTTGTGTTANNTTAGCAAGTTCCATAAAATCTGACTGTAATATAAAAACATGATATATATTATCGGCAATAGTTGCAAGTGCATTATAGGCAAGAGTATCGTTAAAACCGCCTAAGAAGTTATCAACAGTAATAAACCCTATAACATCATATCCTCCAGTGTATTTGCCGTTAGAGAAGATTGGGGTCCTGATTGGTACAACTAGAGTAGCATTATAAAGCTTTTTCCAATGTCTATTCGAGTTAATATATGAATGCTCTCCTTGTAGATCATTAGAATAATAATATGAAACATTATTGTTAGGTGATAAGATAATATCGAATGCTGTATTTGAGCTTACTTCAAAACGATTGTTTTCTTCAGAATATTTATTTCTATGACGGAATGATACGCTATCTCTATAAAGAGTCGAAATCATGAATTTATTATAACATGAATCGCCTTTGCTACCACTAGAAGAGGGTTCATTCTGACACGATTCAAGCTCTAATATTTTAATCGAGATGGCACAGCTTTGACATGTGATGTTATCGTATATTTCTTTTATATTAGATAAAACATACATTAAATATTTTTTAAAAGACTCTTGTCTTTCGATTGTTTGGTCGAAATTTTCATTGATAATATCATCATAAATGATTTGCATGCGTGATCTTGATTCATGAATTATATTGTGTATTGCATGAGTAATATCGTTTGTTAATTCATTTGATCGATATAAGTCATTGTCAAGATTGCTAATTTTGTTTTTTAATTCGTCATATTGTTTTGTTTGTATAGCCAGTTTATACATTCTCAAAACTAAAAATACTGTAAATGCAACAAGAACAAGGATAACTATGATTAATAGACTAGTATATTCTGTTTGTGTATTCTTGTATTTAATAAATATGAAAATAAAGCCGACGATGGATGCAAGTGCAGCTAAAAGTTCAACAATGCTAAAAAAAATGTCTTTTGCATTTTTAATTGTACTTGTAACGATTCTAATGATGATATTAGCATTACGTCGTTTTGTTGAAATTCTTTTAATATCTCTCATGTTTTAACCTTAATTGTTAATGCCTATATTGTAAACTATTTCTTGAATTGTGTAAATATTATTACTGAAATATGTTATCCCCCATCAAAAGTGGGGGATAATTATTAAAATTTCTCTGATCTCGATATAGCTCGGTTAGTTTTTACAAGCTGCAACTCCTCTATAATCTTTTGTCGCTCCCAGAAGATATTATCCAATGAGAGATCTAGCCTCATGCTGAATTCTTCTTGATTGGTTGTGTAGCTTTTAGGCTTTAAGGTTGTCATGTAGCCGGCAAAGTTTGGAAACTTTACATAACACTGTAAATCTGGCAGCTGCATAATCTGAGATGGTATAAATAAAGGCTCTCTGACTTTTTGTCTGTGCATGTTTACAGAGTTTCTTTCTGACGATCCGAACGTCATGCCGCTCAGAGCCTTGTGATATTCCGTATCGCCAATCTTACGACTGAGAAAGTCTGCTGTGTCAGGATCGTTAACCCCGAATATAGCATTTGAACCACAGGCATTGATGATAGTATTTCTGAGGTCTTTGCCGTAGATATTATCTATCTGGCCGATGTCCTGAATACCCAGAAAGACCGCTCCTCCTTTACTTCTGGAGAGTGTCAAAAGCTCAACGATTCTCTGCATCTTCTGAAGAGTTCCAAACTCATCCAAAATGAAGAATAGTCTGTTATTTGGATTGTCAGACATAGATATCAGGTTTCTGGCAACTGTATCTATGAACATTGTCAGAATCGGCTTAAGAGTCTCTTTTAGCTTGTCATAGTTGGATATGAACAATATTCCTGATCCGTTTTTCACCCATTCTTCAATGCTGAATGAGTCATTATCATCTTTGAAGTATTCAAAGATTTTAGAATACAGGTGCATAGTTGACAGAACTGATCCTGTTTGTTTATTTGATGGATCTGCTATGTGTGCCGCTCCTGCTGTGCCGCCTTTAGTCTCTCGCAGAATTTCTGCTAGTTCTTCAGGAGATTTTGTCAGTGTATTCCAGAGAGCAGAATAATTCTTCTGGTTCGTTTGGAATAGGTGGCTCACAACACCTGCAAATACATCCCTTGCCGCCAAATTAAAAAACGGCTGTGATGTATGGGCTTGTTCTGGAATCAGTGAGGCCGTCATAGATATGATATCCATAGGCGTTTTCATATCTAAAAAGATATCCCAGTTGATAGATCTGCTATCCAGAGGGTTAAATAGCAAATCTCTTTCAGGATCAAAGAATCTGCTGACGTAATCACCTTTAAAATCATAGATGATTGCCTTTTCTCCTCGCCTTCTCAGCTCTTCTATGAATGAACTAGTCAGAACCGTCTTGCCTTTGCCTGTTGCGCCTACTATGAAGCAATGCTTCACCTCTGCCTTTATAGGCATTTTGACTTCTCCAAACGGTAAGCTCAGTTGTTCTTTTCTGAGTTGTTTTCTCAGCTCCTTTGGTGTGCTTAATTGTGATCCTCTGGCGAACTCATCCTTTGCTTGGTTCTTCGCTTTGTTGCTGAAGAACTTATGCAGAGGGATGAACAGCAGAAACACCAACAAGGATTTTACAGCTATCCATTTGAGAGTCAGTAAATCTTTCATGCCTTGCCCATAATAGACTGCAAACAGGTTATGAGCAGTGACCTTGATAACCTTGCCATCATAGTTTAGGTGCATGGGAAAATTTGGAAATGTCTTTGCCAATGCGCCTGATAATAACCACTTGTACATGTAATAGAGCTGATCCTTGTCATACGAGAAGTATGCGTAGGCTGCCACTACTGCTACATAGACAACGAGCAGAGTAGCAAGGATGAATAACATCATCCTCACTGACATTTTGAGGTTATGAAGCCACGCTTCAAAACCAGTGTAATTATGATTTTCACTCATCTCATGCTCCTTAGTTTTCCAGCAGTCTTTTCATTTCTGCTGCTGTTTGCGGTGATGAGGTTGACAGCAGATAAAGAGCTTTTTTGATCTTTACCATGTCGTCCCATTCGTTCCGGTTATGTTTGTTCACAATGATAGCCAGACCTTTGTTGACGTTGATTATCTCGTCAAAGATCTGCTTCAATAGTTTGGTGTCACAACCGCCAGAAGCATTGAGTTCAGATTCGATTTTCTTCATAAAATCCATTAATCTGGCCTCAAATGCTTTCTGTTTTCCGATGCTTCGGATCAGCTCTCTCAAGGCTTCACTGATGGTCATGTTTTTTGACTCAGCGAAGGATTGGATAGAGGCATAATCCGCAAAACTGATCCTGAAAGTGACGTTTTTGTACATCTGCCCTCCGTATTAATTTTGTCGTGCGTTGTCAGTGCATTGTCTGGCCAGACGTTTCAGCTTTTATCCGCACACTCTGTCATGCATTTTGCATTACAGAATCCCATATGTAACTTATTTATAGCCTTTAATTTTATTCGGATTCTTTAAGGCAACATGGTTGCGTGAAGTATCCTCCTTATCCGAGTCCTAAAATTCTATCTGATTGTCCATTTCTGTTTCGTGTTCGTTTGTGTTCTCAAGCATGTCATGAAGCGATATTTCGTTCTCATGGATGCTTGCCCGATCAGCGAGTTTGTCAGCGTCATCGGTGTATATGTGTATGTCATCAGTGGCTCTGGTCATTGCCACGTAGAAGCTCTCTGAGTTGATCATTTTGTCGTTAGATTCGGTGACATATTGGATGGTATCGCATGTTTGACCCTGAGCTTTGTGGACTGTCAAAGCGTACCCGTAATCAAGGTAGTTGTAATTTTCAGGTTTGAAGTTTACTGAATCGCCGTTGTCTTTGTTGATTGAGAGAATACCGTTCTCATAGCTCTCAATTTGCCCTGTCTGCCCATTTTTAACATCAAGAAGATAGTCATTCTTCTCGAAGACGATTTTGTCTCCTATGGCGAATTCTTTTGTCTGCTCTGTGAAGATTGAAATGTGGTTGCCGTGTTCCGATAGGTCGATTGATTCAACATAACCTTTGGTGTTTATGATATTAAGGCTGTTGTTTTCATGGTCTATAGATGAAATCTGCCATTCTGATCCGGCTTTAAAATTTTCAATGACTGCTGTTATAAATATGCTCTGTCCAGCTTCATAGCTGTAGGAATTGAATTTATCGGTTTGACTGATATTTATCTGTTCTCTGACAGTAAGCTCAAAACGTTCGGCATTGTTGTCTAACAGTCTATCTCTAATACTGAGGTTTAATTCATCTTTAAGGTCATTCTTATGTGTCAGAAGCAAGGTTTCTTTGCCCGACTGTATATTAGAAATGTAGTCTTCAATAGCTTTGCTGGTGAAATCCGATTGCTCATAAATTTTATCGTTGGCTGATAATAATGAAAACGCCTGATGTATTCCATTTTCATTAATTCCTAGGTGATAATCTTTAACTGATCCGACTACCTCGTGAGTAAGTGAAGTCTTCTGGCGTAGATTTTCAGAGAGAACAACATCTGCACCGAATTTGTCTATTGAATCTTTGAAAATCTGTCCAGCCTGAATTGGCTGAAGCTGTTTTGTGTCACCTATAAAGATCACTTTGGTGTCAGTGGTCTGAGCATGTTCTATAATAGATGCAAACTGCTTTGAAGAAATCATAGAGGACTCATCAACTATGAGAAGCGACGCTTGATCAGGTTTAATATGTTGATCCCAGTTGTTCAAAAGGCTATGGAGTGTGTGAGCCTGAATATTACCGTTAGTTTTTTCTTCAATTTCGGCGGCGGCTTTTCCTGTGACTGAAGCACCAATAATCTTAACATCAGATTCCTGCTGTAAGATGTTCGCAACCATATCTAACGCATGTGTCTTGCCTGTGCCTGCGTCTCCCTGAATGAATGAGAACTGCTTCTCGGTGGTGGCGATATGATCAACAAGTTTTTGTTGTCCGGCAGTCAATGAGGTGTTTTCAAGATACTGGCTCACTTGTTCAGTCGTCATATATGAGTTGATACTTTTCTGGTTTTCAATAGTGTTAAGAATCGCCTTTTCTGTTTCTATTACGTTGGCTGTTGTGTAGATTGCTTGTGGTAAATTGATAGTTCTTGTGCCTATTCTGGTTTGGACTTCCCCGACTTTTTGAATTTGTTCATTTGCAAGAGACTTTTGGAGCTCTATTTTGAAATCTTCAATAGTGCGTGAGCCAATATTCAGCTTGAGGTATGTTTCTGCGAACAGTTCTTTTGTGAAAGTGTTCTGGTTTTCTGTAATAAGATCCGCTGTCTTTTCTATTGTGTAGCTTTGAAGTTGCTGCTCAATGGAATTACAGACGGCTTGTTCTATGCTGTCTCGGCTGACCTGAGATTCCCACAGGTCTTTCAATTCTGCGGAGGTAATGGATTTGTCTTTTTCATCTCTGCTGGCTAAGATCGCCATATCTTTAAGTTTCTGTTCTGAGGCGTTAGGATACTGCTCTCTTAACTTATCAATATTTTCATCCAGATATTTTGTGACTTCTTCTGATCGTTTAGAAAATTGATCAATCCATTCCTGTTTAAAGCCAGATAGCTCAAATGAAGATCCTTTGCGGTCTATATGATAGCCAAGCTCAATAATATTTTGAGCCAAATGGTTCTGATAAACCTGATTGATGATGTTTTGAGAAATAAATAGCGATTCATTTGAAACAGCTTTCCATTCACTTTTGGATTCGGTCATATTCATGATTATTGTGTGGGTATGTAGCTGCGGATCATTTGCTCTGGATGTGGAATGCATGAACGTTGCAGCTACAACATTACCTGTACTCTGATATTTTGTTTGGCCGTCCTCTGTGCTTCTTGCGGTAACAATGGTCTCAATATGTTTAATTGCCTCTCTGACAGCTTCTTGGTGGGCTTTGAGTATTTCAGCGTGTCCGCCATGTAATGCATGTATTGAGACGCTCTTCGGCGGTGAGAAGACAAAATCCATTCCAGCTCTATGTTCGCCATTTACTCCAAGTGCAACTAGGCGTTGTCCTGTCTCTGGATGCCTACCATCAAGTATTTTTATAAATGAGTCTTTAGATATTTGTCCGCTGAGTCCCAGCTTTTCAGCACCTTGACCTTGCCATTTTGAGTTGTCCTCAGGTTCTTTACTAAGGAGAGTATCTTTTTCATAATAGTACTTTTCAGCATTCGAAGCTGATATAGAACGTGCAAGGCTCATCTATGTTTGCTCACTTTTATCTTCTGAGTTTCAAGCCATGCATCCAGATCATCTGGATCAAAGAGAAGTGTTCCTCCGCTTTTTATGTGCGGGATTTTCCTCATATGAGTGAGCTGATAGATAGTTGCCTTCTTTTTGTTTATGTACTCAGAAACTTCATCAATGTTTAAATATTTTTTCATGTCTTTCTCCTTTTGGATTTCTTCATGAAATATAAATTGATTTTCTTTTTATGAAAAGATGAGCTAATATATTTATTGGAAAGGAGGTAATTAGCTGATGGCACATCCTAAAAGTTATAAATGGATATTAGCTCCTAATATAAAAAATGATTATTTAGAGATTTTAGATCGACTGATTAAGTATCTAGAAAGAAATAGTACAAGTGATAACCTGCATGAATATGTAAGAGTCGTAAAAGATGTAGTAGCCAAATGTAACACCGGAGAGGTCTCTATTGCTCATAGTGATTTTACTTATTTGTATGAGAATTATGGTGAACGTAATAAGTCAGATACGTTACAAGCAACTAATCGCAAAAAATTTAATGCTATTAGAGATCATATAGATAAGTTTAATAAAACAGAGCTAAAAAATTCTGAATATGAGCTTGTGCGTTCTGCAATGCTAGTAATTCAAATCAAAAAGAAACAGACTGAGCAAAACAAACCTAAAAGTGCAAAGCAAAATATAGAATTTAAATCATCAAGACCAGATAAACCTATTGAAATATACCAAGAGTATATTTTTGGTATTAATATGTTTTTTGTAAATTTCTATAAAGCTGCAAAACTTGTTTTTGTCTCACCAAAAAAACTAAATGAGATGCAACTGAATAATAGATACTGGTTTCTCATGTTTTCTTTTGTCTTGTTAATAGTAGCGTTTTCAATTTTTACATTTTATAAAACTGCTATGTTGGTGATTATGGAAAGCAAGATTGATCATATTGTAATGGAGACAGGGATTACAGACCAACTTAAATATGTAATAGACGAAAAAAATAGGTTTGCAGATGATCATTATTCATTTCTTGAATTCTTAAGAGATATACTAGTTTTTAGCGGAATAAATTCTATATATTTCATGACATTTCGCCTGCTAAAATCAAAAGTACAGTTTTGTAAATTTGTTTTTGTAAATACAGTAACTACTGGCGCTTTTATAATTGCTTTAGAATTTATAGATATATTTAACAAAACATCTATAGGTTATATTTATGCGAAAGAGTTGACTTATACTGCTTTACTTATCTTAGTTTTGAGTTTAGTGATTAATTTCAGAGCTTTATTTCGTATTACTGAGCTAAAATTTTTAAAATTTTCATTAGGTTATTTCTGTATGCTGGCAGTATTATATTCGTATGGCACGATTATGGATGCTTTTAGATATATAATGACTGGAAGAATGCTATAAAGGTAAAAGAATGTCAATATTTCAAGAATCGGTTCTTGAGAGCTATTTAAAGTCTATTGATAAAAAGAAAATAAATGATGCTTTTGAAGTATTCAAGAAATACTATGGCAATCAGGAACGGCTTCAAAATATTGCAGATTCAAAAGAAGAGCAGTATCAGGAAGGATTTTTAAGAGACTTGTTTGTTCATGTTTTCGGTTACACAATTAATCCTGACCCTAGTTATAACCTGACAACGGAGTTTAAAAACCTTCAGGATGCCAAAAAAGCCGACGGTGCGATTCTTAAAGACGGTAAACCTGTTGCCGTCATAGAACTTAAATCAAACAAAACCAAGAACCTTGAGAGCATACAAGATCAGGCGTTTCGCTATAAAAACGGTCAAAAAGACTGTCGATATGTGATTACATCAAACTTTCGCTTAATACGTTTTTATGTTGATGATGCAACTGAATATGAAGAGTTCAACCTTTTTGATATAAAAGAGCATGAATTTGAACTCATGTACTTTCTTCTTAATAAAGAAAATATTCTTTCCGATGTTCCCTTTAAATTAAAGTCAGATTCCAAGTTTCACGAAGACAACATTTCTAATAAACTATACAAAGACTACTCAGTTTTCAGGGAAGAGATTTATCAGAATATTATTCAGAAAAATCCAACTATTGATAAACTTGAGCTTTATAAAAAGACTCAAAAGCTGCTTGATCGATTTTTATTTATCTTTTTTGCAGAGGATAGAGGGCTTATTCCTCCAAACTCAATATCAAACATTATTGAGCAGTGGCATAAACTTAAAGAAATGGATGCCTATACGCCCCTATATGAGCGTTTTATCAAGTTTTTTGGATACCTCAACAGTGGCTATGAATCAAATGGTTATGTTATTCATGCCTACAATGGCGGCTTATTTAAACCGGATAATATTCTGGATGAGATTATTGTCGATGATGAACCACTTATAAAAAACTGCATGACGCTTTCCAAATATCATTTTGACTCAGAAGTGGATGTCAATATACTCGGACACATTTTTGAGCATTCTCTTGGCGATATAGAAGAAAAAGCCGCAGAAATAAGCGGAGAGAAGGTTGATAAATCAAGAACACGCCGTAAGAAGGATGGCGTGTTTTATACGCCAAAATTTATAACAAAGTACATTATTGAAAACACTATCGGTAGTCTATGTAGGAATAAGAAACAAGAGATTAGGCTTTATGATTTTGATTTAAGCAAAGATTATAAAAAAACAAAAGGCAAGAATAAAGATCTTAATGAAAAAGGTAAACAAATCAAAGAACTACTAGAAGATTATAAGAAATGGTTATTTAGCTTAAGAATATTAGATCCTGCCTGTGGGAGTGGAGCATTTCTTAACGAAGCTTTAGACTATCTGATTAAAGAACATGCTTTAATAGATGATATGATTGCAGAACTAACAAAAGACACAGTGCTGCGACTGACGGATACAGACAAAGAGATTCTGGAGCAGAACCTTTATGGTGTGGATATAAACGATGAGAGTGTGGAAATCGCAAAACTCTCCCTGTGGCTTCGTACAGCTCAAAAAGGTAGAAAACTATCAGATCTCAACAAAAATATTAAATGTGGTAACTCTCTCATAGATGATCCTGCTTATGCTGGTGAAAAGGCTTTTAACTGGCACGAAGAATTCAAAGATATAATGAATAGTGGTGGCTTTGATGTTATAATTGGTAATCCGCCGTACATTCGTATTCAAGGCTTAAAAACAAACTATGAAAATGAGTCACTGTATTATGAGCAAAATTTCACTTCTGCTGTTGGGAAATACGATATTTATGTCCTTTTTATAGAACTTGTCTTCAAGCTGTTAAAAACAGACGGCAAATGCTCATATATTCTTCCTCACAAGTTTTTTATTACAGATTTTGGAAAAGGAATTAGGAAACTATTAGTTGATAGAAAATTTGTTGAAGAAGTTATTCATTTTGGAAGCCATATGGTATTTGAAGATGCCTCTGCATATACATGTATAATTAAATTATCAAAAAATAATTCTAGGATATTGTTTTCTAAAACTGCACCTGATTATATTAATAATTTGCTATCTTTTTCAAGAATAGAATATGACACTCTGAGTAATAAACCTTGGTATTTTGCTGATGGTACTGAAAAAGTAATTATTGAGAAAGTAACAAAACAAAAGAACAAATATAACGACTTATTCAGAGGTGCTTTTCAGGGTATTGTTTCAGGAGATAACAGTGCTTTTTATTTATATGACTGTGTTGTATCTGGAAATAATGTTATTGGATTTAGTAAGCTGGTTGGAGATAGGGTAGAGATTGAAAGTGACGTGACGAAGCCACTGGTTGGCGCAAAAAATGTCAATAAGTATTTAATAGATTATGATAATACGAGAGTGATTTACACATATCGGTTAAATGGTGATAAAACTGAATTAATAGACGAAAAGACATTGAAAACAGAATTCCCCAAGTGTTACAGTTATTTATTATCTCATAAAATGCGATTAGAAAATAGAGGAAGCGAAAAGATGCAATACCCTTGCTGGTATTCATTATGGAACTTTAGAAATAGCAATAACCAATCAGCAGTCAAAATCATAACTCCAGATGTGTGCTACTTTCCCTCAATGGCATTGGATGAAAATGGCTTATTTTATCATAATGATACTACCTATGGATTGATTTTAAGAAATAATGATTTAAATCATTATAAATCAATACTATCTATATTAAACTCCTCACTATTCTGGTATTTTATAACAATGACAGCCCCAGAATTACGAGGCGGTTTTTTTAGATTTAAAACAAAATATTTAGAAAATTTTTCTTTTCCGGATTTGACAGAACATTATTTACAATTTCAAAATAAATCTGAGATTATGATTAATAATCGTAAATTAATAAAAACATTGTCCGAAAGATTCATAAATTTATTAACAGCAGAAATGAAAGACATATATTTGTCAGGAAAACTATTAGAGTTTTATATTAATGATTTTAATCTTTTTTTATCAGAACTTAAAAAACAAAAGATTAATCTATCATTAAAAGATAAAGCTGAATGGATGGAATATTTCGACAAGTGTGTGTTAGAAATTAAGACTATTCAAGCTGAAATAGACAAAATCGAAAAAGAAATAGACCAAATGGTTTATCATCTTTACGGCTTAACCTCTGAAGAAATAGAGATAGTTGAAAGTAGTATATAGATAGAAAAGGACAACAAAGAATGTCTGCTGATATTGATAAAATTAAAAAGCTTATTACTGATGGTGAAGGCTTGACTGTCGAGTTCAAAGAGTCGAGGAACAGTCTTAATAAAGATGCCTATGACACTGTCTGTGCGTTTCTGAATCGCCATGGCGGAACGATACTTCTTGGCGTGGACGATAATAAGAATATTGTCGGCGTTGAGCTGGACTTTGTTCAGACGATCAAGGAAGATTTTGTTACAACAGTTAACAACCCGCAGAAAATAAATCCACCTACATACCTTTCGGTTGATCAGGTGGAGATTGACGGCAAAATTATACTTTACATATATGTTCCGGAAAGTTCTCAGGTACACAGGTGTGGAGCAAAAATATTTGACCGTAACGAAGATGGCGACCTGGATATTACCAACAACACTGACATGGTTTCCAGACTTTATCAGAGGAAACAGTCATCTTATAGCGAAAACAAAATATTTCCACATACAGGACTTGAGGATCTTGAACTCGACTTACTGGCGAGATGCCGTAAAACAGCCACTATCCGCAGAGGTGATCATCCTTGGAAAGATATGGACGATATGGCTCTTCTGCAAAGTGCACAGCTATACCAGACCGACAGAGAGACAGGAAAAAGCGGGCTGACTCTTGCGGGGATATTATTGCTCGGAAAGCAGGCTTCTGTTTTGTCTGCCGTGCCGCATCACCGCACAGACCTGATACTACGAAAAGTAAACTTAGACAGATACGACGACAGAGACCTTGTTGAAGTAAATCTTGTGGAAAGTTACGACAGAATTCTGGCTTTTGTTGCAAAACACTTACCAGACCCATTTTACCTTGAAGGCACAATAAATATCAGTCTTCGGGATACGATATTTCGAGAGGTCGCTTCAAACATTCTGATTCACAGGGAATATATGAATGCGTTTCCTGCAAAGCTGATAATTGAAAATGGGTTGGTTCGCACCGAGAACAGCAACAGACCACATGGAATGGGAATCATCAATCCTGCATCTTTTACGCCTTATCCGAAAAATCCAGTCATTGCACGGTTTTTCAGGCAGATAGGTTTGGCTGATGAGCTTGGTTCCGGTGTCCGTAACCTTATGAAATATGGTAAAGCGTATGGTGGCGAAGACCCCGAGCTTGTTGAGGGTGATATATTCAAGATCATTATCAAAGTGCCGGAATTTGGCAGCGGTAAAAAATCCGGAGATAGTGCCGAGCAAGGGACTAAGTCGGCACTAAGTCGGGACCAAGTCGAAATACTTCATAACTGTCTGGAAGAAAAGAGTATTGGTGATTTAATGGATTTAGTGGGGAGAACGAACAGGACTAAGTTTAGGGATCAAGTGCTTAAGCCTCTCATTACAGCAGGTCTAATTGAAATGACAGAACCAGACAAACCGACAAGCAGTAAACAGAAGTACCGAACAACTGAGAAAGGTAAAGAATTTGTAAGTAATTATATTTAAAAGACAAAAAAGGTGAGTAGATGGATAAATTAAAAAAAGAAGCTTTGATAGATGAGTTATTAATCTTTATGAATGAAGAAATTGAAAAGTCAGGAAATATAATTAGCTGTGTTCGTTTTGATTTTAATGAACAAGGTGAAGATGCAATAAGTTTTATGAAAGTCTCTAATTTTTCATATGAAGAAGTAGTGTCAGCTTTGAATACTTGTCGGAGTAGAAAATATATTACCCATAGGGTACTTGGCGGAGGTAAGTACAGTAATTTGGAACTTACGGAAGAAGGTCAGGGGCGTGCTATTTCAGTCGAAGCCGCAAAATATGCTCCTCCAAAGCATGAACCCACAGGAATTAATATTGGTGCAATTCACGCATCTGGTCCCACTCAGATAGGTAATTATAATACCCAGAACATCGAAATTTTATTTTCGACAATAATTGAAAAAATTGATCAAACAAATGCCTCTGATAATGAAAAAAAAGATGCTAAAAGCAGATTGAAAGCATTTTTAGAGCATCCATTAACTAATACTGCTCTTGGTTTGACTCCAACTATTGTTCAATCAATTTTTGGAGCTAGATAGATGGAAGAGAGTGAAAATGTTTCATTAATATGTTTCTTCTGTTTTTCTACGCAATTTGTACTACCTGAAGAGAATTATCAACCACAGTCAGGTGAATTGATTGAGTGTGCAAATTGTGGTAGATTGAATGACTATGATTCTCTCGTTCGAGTTGTTCAAAGAAAGGCTGAAGAGTGGGCGGAAGAGCAAATGCAAACTGCTATCAATGATTTTACAAAGCAACTTGAAAAAATGTTTAAATGACTAGATTGGTAAGTAAGAGATCAAAAGAGTAGTTAGAAAAAACGTTAGAAATAGCATAATAGAAAAGCCCCAGCTATTGCTGAGGCTTTCTAAATGATTGGTACTAAAGTGCCTGGGACGGGAATCGAACCCGTACAATCGTAAAGATCGAGGGATTTTAAATCCCTTGCGTCTACCAATTCCGCCACCCAGGCGAGCTTATTAAATTGTCAAAAAGATTTAACGTAGTGCATCTTATAGCTTTTCGGCCTTCATGTGTCAAATGTTTATTAATGCGGATATGTATGATGCCGTAATTTGTCGATTACTCAGCTGTTTAAGAATATAGCAGAAAAAACTTAATCACAAAGCATATTTTTGTGGGCAGGTATTAACGTGAAGATAAAGCAGATATTAAAAGCTGGGATTGTCAATTGCGAAAATGAAGAAACCGGCGATGTGCACATATTTTATAAATGCTCTGCATTTGTTTCAGGCGAAACGGGATTTATGCACACTTTTGTATCAGACAGGGTCATAAAGGTCGGCGATAGTGTAAGGTTTCCAGAATGGGTGCTTTCTGAAAATATGTATGTTGATAAAAAAGGAAAAATACACATAGAACTTATATGCGAAGAACAGTGATTTAAATGAATATTACCGACTTGTCGGTTTTTTCCGAAGCAGTGCCAACAACAGCCGCACATGGATAGCCCTCCGACCGCAATGCCTGAACCATCTTTTCAGCATCTTTTTCTGAAACGCCTATCAGAAGTCCGCCGGATGTCTGCGGGTCGAAATAAAGCATATGCGAGTTGTCCGGCGATGTCTGAAAACCGCAGATATCCTTCACAAAATCCATTGTTCCGTATGCTCCGGCCGGAATGATGAACTGCGAAGCATACTCCTTTGCACCGTCCTGATATGTGAAACATCCGCTGTCGAACGTGATTGTTTTGCCGGAACCGTTAGCCATCTCATATCCGTGTCCGGCAATGCCGAAGCCAGTCACGTCCGTACAGGCTGAGACATCGAAACTGCGCAGAAGTTTTGAGGCGTTGCCGTTGGAAATGAGCATGGTTTCCGTTACGGATCTAATATGCTCCTCCGTTGCCATGCCAGCCTTTAACGCTGTTGTCACAAGACCTATGCCCAGTTTTTTTGTGTAAATCAGTGCGTCGCCATCCCTCAGCCCGTAATTTCTGTAAAAGCGCTTGTCCTCTATCACCCCTGTGACTGAGAAGCCAAGTTTTATTTCGTTATCCGCGATGGTATGTCCGCCGCAAAGTGCCGCGCCCGCCTTTGCACATTCGTCCGCTGCGCCCTGCATCATAGCCTGAATCATTGCTTTTTCCATTGCACAGTTCAGCATAAAAACGCTGAGAGCCGTTACCGGACGCCCACCCATGGCGTATACGTCACTTATGGAATTGTTTGCCGAAATCCGCCCAAAAAGATACGGATCGTCCACTACGGGCGTAATGAAATCAACTGTCTGCACCAGATAGGTACCGTTTCCGAGGTCGAACACAGCGGCATCGTCACCCGTTTCAAACCCTACAAGAAGGTTTTCGGGGCGATACAGTTTTAAGCCTGAAAGTACTTCCGCCAGATCCCCCGGACCCGTCTTGGCTGCTCAGCCGGCGGCTTTTGCGTATTCGGTCAGACGCTTAACATCCATGCTACCCTCCAACAAATAAAAAAAGGCACGCAGACAAAAAGTCAGCGTGCCCTTAACATCGCAAGATAAAAATTATTTATGAAGCTCTTGGCAAGCCTGATAAATATACTTGAACAGTTCGGGAGTATCGCCTTCATCAAGGCAAGAAAAAGCGAGACGAAGGTCTGTGCTGCTTGCAGAGATGGTGCCTATTCCGTACTGGTTCAGAAGATAAACGCGCAGTTCCTCTGCGTCCACGTTTTTCAGCTTCAGGCACATGAAGTAGCCGGAGTTGAAAGGATAGGGTGTGAACTCGTCGGAGTAGTCGTTTTCTTTAAGCACTTTTTTGAAGCTCAGTGCGCGTCCTTTCATGATTTTCAGTTTCTCTGCGCGCTGCGCGTCGAAAGCGGGGTCGTTAAGAGCTTTAAGGACGATGGACTGGGAAGGATGCGGACAGTTAGATATCGTGCCTCTGATGAGACCTGTCAGCTTTTTCTCGAGTGCAGCCATCATGCCTGCCTGGTCGCCGCCTGCGGTTGCGCCGAATGTTACGAAGCCCACACGGAAACCCCATACGAAGTGTTCTTTTGTTGCGCCGTCCAGTTTGATGGGGAGCAGGTTTTTGCTGCGACCCACAAGGAGGCTGAACACTGATTCGGGGTAGATATCGTCTTCATAGAACAGACCGAAGTATGCGTCGTCAGTGATAACGACAACTTTCGAGCCTGATTCTGCAATGGCTGTGAGTCCGTCGGCGATTGCGTGCGCTTCGGTAACTGTGGGCGCGTAGCCTGACGGGTTGTTGGGGAAGTTGAGTATAACAACCACTTTGCCTTTAATGCGTGCAGTTTCTTTACATTTTTCAAGGAGAGCCTCAACGTTGAAGCCGCCTTTGTCGTTGAAAGTTGCGAATGTAGCGATCTCAGCGCCGCCGATAGTGACGAAAGTGAGACGGTAGTTGCCCCAGAATTTGTCGGGCAGAACGAGTGTGTCACCTTTTTCAAGGAACATATCGCCCATAAGTTTCAGACCGTGGGTAAGGGCGTTTGTAACTACGGGACTGCTCAACTGTTTCCCTGCGAGAGTAGGGTTGTCTTTAAGGATTTTCTCCGCCCATCTTTTTCTCAGTTCAGGTTTACCGGATGAAGGGGCATATGTGAAAAGATCGGACGGCTTCATGTCGTTGAAAGACTTGTAGACGCTGTCCAGATACATAGGTCCTGTTTTGTCCGTTGCAATACCGATCGTTACGTTGAATTTGTGCGCTTTTTCCTTTGCCTCGGCGGATTGCGTTATGATGCCTTTAGGCATGAAAAGGTTTTTTCCGAGGTCAGAAAGCATCTCAAGAACGATGGGGCTGTCTTTTGCAATTTGCTCATTAAGCTCTTTGGCTAATGGATTCATGATGATTATACCTCCGTTAAAAAAGGCAAAAGTAACATATTATACTTACTTGACTTTATTTTTGGAAGGCAAATGTTGTAATATTATACAGAGCCAGAAAAAAAGCGGAGGTAATTATGAGCCAGTCTATGCAGAAAGCATTGAAAACAGCCTATGAGGCGGAAAAAGAGGGCATGAGAAACTATATGAAATACGCGAAGGACACAAGCGTTGTCAGCGGAAAGAATATGTTCATTCAGCTTGCTCTGGACGAGATAGACCACATGGAGATGATTGAGAAGTTTATGGAAAAGGCACTTGCAGGGGAAGTCTTCACAGCAGTCAACGTTCCGCCCGCAAGAATTTCCAAATTTATGCCCAAAATTTCCGATGCTTCCAGAACAAAAACGGAGAAATCATCCGTAGGCGACGAGGCGGCGCTTAAAATCGCCCTTGTCCACGAAGAGAAAGCCCGCGACTTTTACAAAAACGAAGCAGAGAAAACAAATGATGCTGAACTGAAAGCGTTTTTCATCAAACTTTCCGAAGTTGAACAGAAACACCACGATATAATTCAGGCTGAGCTGGACTTCATGGCACAGGACGGATTCTGGTTTGATGCCATGGAGTTTTCGCTGGAAAAATAATTTGAAAAAATCTTCTGATAAGTAGTTGACAAAGGGGTAGGATATTGATATATTCTCCCCCTCGACAATCCCCGATAGCTCAATCGGCAGAGCAATTGACTGTTAATCAATAGGTTACAAGTTCAAGTCTTGTTCGGGGAGTTTAGTAAGGCCTTGCAAATGCAAGGCCTTTTTTGTTGTTCATTTTTAATCGATTTTCTCAGAAATTTTTCATGTCAGCACTATGTGAGCAAGGGAACCAGCATCTTGTTTATGCTGTGTTACGTGCGAGTAGGCACAGTAACTGGCATTTCCTGAACAGAAGAGTACCGCCCAATTTTATAGACTCAATCTTGCCCGAGCACTTCCAGTTGTACAGCGTTTGCGGGGCTTTCCCAATCTGGGCTGCTGCGTCACTGAGTTTCAGGCAGATTTCATCATATTTTTTGTATGGGCACTCATACTCTTCAGATTTATATCGGCACACAGAACAGTGGTGTTCAACGATGGCGTATTGAGTAGACATCATAATCTCCAATTATGTCAGATTATTAGAAGGTTGTGACATCTCTGAGAAATCGATTAGTTATCGTGTTGTATGAATTTGATTAGAAATTGTGTATGGGAACAGGGCGAGAAACAGGGACAGAATAAAATTATCTATATATTTGATGTGTATTATAATTTTGCGTGGTGATATTGTCTGTTATTTTTTGTTTGCGCAAATCATGGCTGTACGCTGACAATACAAAATGATTCGCATTAAAGAACACCACCGAAACTGGGGTGCTTTGTTCGCTTGCGCGATTCCCCGTCTGAGCGGAGTTATATATTGAACATAGAGAGATACTCAGTGTCGGTGACGAACTGAGCATAAAAACATGCTCAGAAGTATTGTTATTGCTATTTTATATAATGTCAATAGTATTTTATCGACTTTTACTCGTTTAAACAAAACCAGAATTAACAGGTGTTAACTATTGTTGTTCAGAGTCGCAAGAAAATTGAAATGTTGCCTTGAAAATCCGATTAACAAACTTTAATAATCTGATTAACGAGATTTAATTAAAAAATTAACGCTGTTAGCCACTATTATATACTTCGTATGTTTTCGCAGAATAGAGCATAGCGCATCTTAAAAAATACAACATCTCTTCTAAAAAATTATGATATTGTATTTTCCTAATGGTATTGCACTCTCACTTATTTAGTGGTTACAAAAACAAAACTTAAATATTTAAATGGAAATCTCAGGAACAAAAATCTTGTATAGAACTACTAGCTATAAATTTTAAATCAGGTGACATATTGAGAAATGGTCACTTTAAGTTATAATTTACAGAGCACATGAGAAGTACTATAATATATACGTAATTCATCAATCTGATTATTACTACCTAGAATAGAAATCAAAGAGTTGGCACGGAACATGGCTATATCAATAACTTCAGTTGAAAACAATATAAGACTTCTACGAGAAAATGGCTATTTAACGAGAATTGACAGTAACAAAGCCGGCAAGTGGAAAGTTCTGAAAAAAGAATGACTTTAGTAATAACATTCTTCTCAAAAATACTATTGCAATTATTACCACAACTAGGTGCTGAAGCAGCAATAAAGTACTCTGTCCGTTTCATTATCAAAGTGAAAGAAAACGATGTGCTTTTAAAGAACCTTGCCAAGCAATTACTTGATATAGAAGACTTCCCTTCAAGCAACTACATAGAAACCCACTTGAAACAAGCATTAAAATGCAAAAAGTTCAAACATATCGTCAAAGACCTGATAAATAACCGTGAGCACACTAGAGATAAGATCCTTCATGCAATAAGAGATTCTTATCCTGAGTTCTTCAGTAATCAAGATAGGCTCATTGATTATATTTTAGCTGTTTTTTTGCAGCAGTATTTGAGGAAGTTTCCTCTCAATCAGGCAATTCGCAATGCTACAACGCACCACGAATTTAACAGAGTCGAACTTAATTACAAACAGCCTCCTTACCACATCAAGAGGAAACTGACTAGCTATAGAGAGAGCCTGCAAATGTACAATTGGAATAACTTCCATCTTATAGACTTAATAACAAAGGAAAAAAGAATCGTAATTATTGGAGAAGCAGGAAGCGGTAAAACTCATGAGCTTGAATATCTTGCAAATGAAGTCAATATTCCGTTCGGCTTTTATCCAAATCTAATTAGGTTACGAGATATTACAGACATAAAGATAGATACTATAATTAAAGATCCTTATTGGATTTCAGCTCCTGATACAAGAAAAATATTATTATTGGACGGGTACGATGAGCTAAGCCCTGAAAAAAGAGACGACTTCACTATTGAAATAGAAAAGTACGCACAAGATCACCCTGATATAATTATCGTAATTTCGACCAGACCAAATATGTACGTTGTCAGTGATAACGAAGCATACAGCGGCAGTATTCAAGGATTTAAAGTATACACCATTCAAAGGCTTTTCTTTTCTGACATTAGAGAAATCTGCAAAAAACGGTTATCGGAAGAAAAAACAGAAAGATTTTACGAAGAACTCTCACTTAAAGGTTTACTCGATTTATGTACACTTCCCTTCTATACCGTGTCAATAATCGATTACTATAATGAAAACGGCTATCTGCCTGACAATAAAAATATATTGTATGCAGCAATTATAGATAAAAAATTTAAATATGATGTAGAACATTACAGAAAACATGAAAAAATAAAATATAAGAATGACATCATACAGGCTCTTCAAAAGATTTCCATATGCATGGAACTCAATAGGGTAAATAACTTAAAAGAAAGCAATATGAAGGCATTGCTTACACCAAAAGAGCTTGGTTTACTTAATTATTTCGGAGGAATATCAAAAAAGCTCCATGAAACTACCGAATATTGGGAATTTGAGCATGCAAACTTAAATGAGTATTTTGCGGCGCAGGCATTATGCAATCTTCCCTTTAACAGGCTGATTGAAATTATTTCATTTAAAAATAAAATTCTTGTGCCTCAAATGCACAACACAATCAGCTTCCTGGTCGATGCCTATAGCGATGAATCATTGAGAGAATGGCTGTTGGAAAATTGCCCTGAAATAATTATCTATTCCGACAAAAGCCGTATCGATCCCAAAACCAGATTAAACATTGTAATAACGATAATTGAAAAATGTAACGCAAGTTATCGTAAACTATTTACAATAAACCTTAGAGTAAGAAACTTGGTTAATTTCGCAGAAAAAAGTGAATTACTGAAATATCTTATAAACAAGTACCGTTTTGATTTACCAGAGATAACAAGAGCCAATTATATGATTGCGCTTGCAGAAACCGAAGTTGACGAAAACAATAAAGAGTATATTAAACAAATATTGATAAATGAAATTGAAAAGGGATTGACCTTACGTGCTTTATTGACCCTGCTAGATCTTGAGAAAATCTTATCCAAAAGTGATGTTCATAACATTATTCATAAAATAAAGCATTACGTTGACGATGATATTAAAAGATACTCATACCAATTAATAACAGAACATGACGCAGCTGATGAAGAAATAGAATACTTGCTCAATGGTCTTGAACACGCCGGTGATTCCTCACTGATTAATGTTCGTTCAGATTTACTCAGCGCTTTGAACACAGTTAAGACACTTGATAATATAAAATTGTTACTTGATGCAATTCAAAAGCCAAATAATTTGCAACATTATTATCTTGAAGACACATATAAAGAATTGACCACAACTCTCATTAATATTTACAGAACAAACTCGGAAGCGTTTGATGTTGCACTCATTTCATATAAATTTGCTTATAGATTTTATTTTAACTCAGACAAAATAAATGATGTTCTCAAATTTTTTGAAGAAACCGGAACAGACAAAAGACTTTTTGAGTCATTTGATGACATGGAAAAACATTGGCTAAAAATTTCCAGATGTTTTTCAGTTATTGGAACAAAAGAAACAGCTGACTTAATTGTTTCATCATATAAAAACGGTAAAATTCCTTTTCATTACATGGAATTGATTTATAGGCGTGTTTCCAAAGATAAGCTGTATCTTCTTGAAAATTCGTTAAGCAGAAATTCAGATTTTTTGCATAAATATCGTGAGCCAGTATATCCTGACTATCAAAAAAGGGAATACGATATGACTATTTCCTTTCTATATAACAAAGCAGAGATAGGGAAAATCATTAAGACCATTTTCACTGAAATAGGTCGCAATAGCATGTCAAGAGATGAGTTTCTCGAAGAATACTCTACACGGGATTACTATTCTAATTACATTACTCGTATTATCGGTCGAAACGACACAGTTTCTCTAGAAGACTCTATAGCGCAACTAAACGCTATAGATATTGATGCTTTCAGTAGCAGGGAGGTCTTGCATCTATTAAGTGAAAAAAAAGAACTACCAGATGATATAAAAGCACAAGCAATTAAATGGGCTGAAAAAGCAATTAGCAAAACAGACTTCAATATAACTAAAAATGAAAACGAATTTATATTTAATGAATTAGACCGCCTCATTTTCAAGCTCTTTATCTGTCTTGATTTATCTGCAGACTCAGAAGCCAAATATATACAAATGATAAAAGGTTTGTGCTTTTTTGATTATAGTAACAGGAAAGATAATATTTGTTTTTTTGAATCAAAACTTGGAAAGCAAAGACTTTTAGCAATCATGCAGATGTTACTTGAATCCGAATCCGTTGTTCATGGCTTTACTTTACTGGAATACGCTGAATATTTTGCAAAAAATCATTACAAAGCTGCATCAGAAACACTGCTTAAACAACTTCTAAGTAGAGTTTGGGATGAATACACAAACGATAGCCTATTGCATACTATTTTAACTCTACAAAATGGCGACTGTGAACTGGTATTCAGCGCTTATAATAAACTGCCCTCGTACAAAAATGAAATTCTTGGCTACTTGGCAAAGAACAGATACTGCCCAATTATTTCAATTCTTGAAGATGAAATTTCTGAGAACAACATGCATGCAGCCTGTTACTCATGTTTCTTCAACATGAAAAGCGGATTATTGACTATTATTGCCAATTACAGAGAGAACGGAAAACAGCCATGCTCAAATGAAATATTTAAGAATATTTCAGAAATTTCATCGATAGAACTAATACCGGAACTGCTGGAACTACTTCAACTTTCGCAGGTCAGGCACAAAAATACTGATTATAGTGTGTTCATTGGTAAACCTGAAATAATAAAGCAGGCACTGACCAACATATCAAAACAAACAGAAGAAAGTCTTGAAGAAGTTTCTGAGCGTCTAGCCATATTTTTTGATGCCCAGTCGATAAAAGAAGATTGGGCATGGGTAATGCCTTTTATCGACAATATCACCAGAGAGTTTTATTCTAATTACAATAAGCCAATCTCATGTGTAGATGTGGTAAGTGAAATATTTCAACAGTAGCCTCTAATCACACTTTTACTTCAAATTCCGCATTTTTTTAACATGAACCTAATATTGTCGCCAGTTCAATAATTAACGAACTTTAATAAATTGATTAACGTGATTTAATTAAAAAATTAACGTTGTTATCCACTATTATATACTTCGTATCTTTTCGCAGAATAGAGCATAGCTCATCTCAAAAAATACAACATTGCATCTGAAAATTTACGATATTCATCCTGTCGTACGATTTGATCTTGTCTTCAATATCTTAATCACTGGAACTGAAATTTAAATATTAGAAAAGTTAGCTTAGGCTTCTTGTCACGAGAAATATCGGTTGGTTTAAATGTGCAAGATATTTGGCAGATTTTATGAAGTCACTAACGCTTATGATTCAAACTTACATAAATTAGATTAAGTCATGTCCCGTAAATAAATTTATACAGTATTAATTCACGTTTGTATGGCTTGTCAATTCAACTAAAATATGTAGAAAAAGGACGTTGATTTTTTTAAATGCAACGACAGTATCTGACGCTTCATCATGGTATAAGTAATTATGGAGAACCCAATGAAAATAATAATCCATAAAGGTGCGGAAGAGATTGGAGGAAACTGCATAGAAATTTCAGAAGGCTCAACTAAGATTCTTATCGACTTTGGTAGCCCTCTGAGCAGTAACAGCAAAAATATTTCTATAGACCCATCTGATTACGATGCGGTCATTATTTCTCACCCACATCTTGACCACTATGGGATGCTTTCCAAGTCTTTAGCTGAGTGTAGACTTTTTTGCAGCGAACTGACCCATTTACTGATTAATACGACAAATCTATTCTCAAATAAAGATATTTTAAACGATGAAGTTGAATTTTTCAGACCAAATCATAGTTTTCAGGTGAATAATTTAAAGATTACTCCTTTCCTCGTTGATCACTCTTCGGCTGACTCGTTTGCATTTCTGGTTGAGTCCACTCACTGTCGCGTATTTTACACTGGAGACTTCAGAGCTACTGGGCGAAAAAAGATCTTATTCAACAAAATGCTTAATGATCCCCGTTTAAAAAATATAGACATTATGCTGATTGAAGGAACGGCAATGAACCGGCGTCCTTCTGACTTCTTATCAGAGTCCAATATCGAGTCATTTTTGTATAAACTTTTTTCGAAGCAGACATCATCCTCTTTCTTAATAGCTTCGTCGCAGAATATTGACAGAATTGTAACTCTGTACCGAGCCTGTCTGAAGGCGGATAAAGTTCTTTTGATAGATTTTTATACTGCATGGATATTGAAACTTATGCAAAAAGTCTCAATATCAGTTCCATATATAAATTGGAAAAACATCGCCGTGATACACAACTTCGGCGGACGATACTACAACATCATCAAAGAGCATGAAGATTTCTTTGATGGGTTTTTATCTGAAGTTTTTTCAAATAACCATTTAAGAATAGAAGAACTGAGAGATCAACCGAGCAAATATGTTTTTAAGGTTTCATCAAACCATATCGCAAAAGTTGCCGACTTAATGAACATTACAGACCCGATTCTGGTATACTCGCAATGGGAAGGATACATAAAAGACGATGTAACTTTGAAAAGCCTGAAAAATAAATATGACATGAAATACTGCCATACAAGCGGACACGCATTGATTGAAGATATTGAATTATTTCTTAATATCCTACAGCCTGCGAAGGCAATCCCTATCCATACAGAAACACCGCATTTATTTAAAAAGATATACGACAAAACTGTAATTTACAGAGACAATGAGGAGATATTGCATGAACCAAATATTTGACAGAGGACTTTCTGACGATTTCTTTCAAGCTCTTAAGATTGGGCATCTAAAGGGTATTACTGAGCGTATAAAGAATGATCACTCCCTTATGCTTGCTATACGAAAAGACTATATAAACATATATTACAGAGGCGGCAGCATTCTTAAACTCAGCCGAAAAAAGAACGGATACTATGCCGAATTCAACAAAAACTACATCACAAATGATGCCGGTATCCAGCTTCCTGAAAAGCTAAATTCCGAAATAGAAGTTCAAGAATATCTGAATCTTCTGCCACATTTGAAAGATGCCATGGATTTGTATTTCGGGCAAGACGGGTATTCCAAACTAGAAAGAGAAATGCAACAGATTATCGTCCGCGAAAATAACTTTACCGAGCTGGCTAACTCTGGAGAATACTTTATTGTTGATATAGAATATGCCCGGACAGAGACAAACAGCAGGACTGACATACTTGCATTTAAATGGAATGCGAACAAAAGAAAAACTGCCGAATTAACACTCTCACTCATCGAATTTAAATACGGTGATTACGCACTCAAAAATAGCTCCGGCATTATGAAACATCTTGATGACATGGAAAAACTCTTAGATGAGAGTTATTACGGCATTCTGTGCAATACTGCAAAACTTCAGCTTATCCAACTTCTTGAATTAGGCTTGATTAAAGGCAATATGGATATTCCGGAAATAGATAAAATTAAAATCACACCCAAGCCGGAGGTCATTTTCGTTTTAGCAAATCACAACCCCAGAAGTGACAAATTGCTTAATGAATTGGCTAAAATCAAAGAGAGCGAATGCTATGACCTGCGGTTTTATATTTCTAGTTTTTCGGGATATACTATGCATTCAAAAAATATGGTAGATCGAAAGGAAATAATACGTACTTTATCCACAGAGAATTTGCTCACTCAATTTAAATATTTTCTGGAATCCCCTGTAAGATTTGAAAAGGGTGATATTTGGGGCGGAGCAAATCTCATAATTACTGATGACCTGTCATCCACAGACCAAAATGATGGGATTAAAGTAGTCAGGACGGAACATGCACAAGAAATTTCAGCTTTATTAATGCAAATAAGAGACCTTACTTATGAGAGAGGTCTAATTGACTGGGGTAATAAAATTCATTTTTTCTGTAGCCTTGGCAATGCCATAGAAAAATGTTTGGCAGAAAAACCAGATGCTTCGGCAAGATTACTCTGTGCATGTATTATTTATGAAGCAAACACAATGCTCGGATTTAATTTCCACATGAAGAATACTAAGTGCAGTAACTACGTAGATACAGTCTTACAGTTCTATCAGGATGAATGTGTCAACTTATCTTATATATAGGTAATCAGAGATGAGACGTTGAGGTAACTTGCTTCAACCTCATCTTTTTATCCAACAATTAAGAAATGGTATTAGCCTTTACACATTGACTTGATAATTAACAAACTTTAATAAATTGATTAACGAGATTTAATCAAAAAACTAACAGTGTTAAGCACTATTATATACTTCGTATGTTTGCGCAGAATAGAGCATCGCGCATCTAAAAAAATACAACATGTCATCTAAAAAATTACGACATTCTCCTTGTCTGGTGCTGAAATTCGAACATTAAAAAAGGAGGCCGAAGCCTCCTCTCTCATTTGCGTTTGTTTCTGTTGCGCAGTATCAACCCAGACCCGATTCCTGCCACACCAACAATCAGCAGAAAAACAAAAAGGTAATTCATAAATGCCTCCTCTATATCTCGAACGCTTCAACCATATCCATTATCCTGACTATCAACTTTGCTTCTAAAGAAGCCGGCGCAATGTAACCACTTCCATCGCATAAAATGCAGTTCTCCATTTTACGAATGTCACTTTCAGAGAAACCATCTATCAATGATGCTTTTTCAAGAAATATCCTGTGAGATATGTTATCTGCCCCAAAATGCTTTGCATCTTTCGTCAGACGAAACTTGAAACCATTACCACTGTAACAGTGAGATATCCCTACAGCTTTCATTATTATACCGGACAGGAGGACATTAACGTCTGCTTCAGGTTCTATTTGGGCAATATGAAGGCTCATCTCCATGCTTTTGACAGTTTTAAGCAACACGCCACCAGTGAAGTCATAATTTCCAGAAAGACTCGCAGGAGACGAAATAATCTTATTATATAGGGAGCAATCTGACATTACCGCCTCAGTAAGCTTGATATGGTTTGATGACGACAAAGTGTCAACCATGTCCCATAACCTGCCGATATTCATTTCAAGCGCATCATTCATCCCTATCCTGATTCTGGATGCAATGATTGACTGTTTCCCGTTGATGATTTGCATATCGCCGTCGATACTCACCTCAAGTTGCTTTTGAAAGAGATGTATGTATTTATCAATGTTCCGATGACAATACACTACAACCTGACCTTGTGGACCGGAAGCCGTGACCTCAAGTATCTCTTTTCTCTGACGCTGAATAATAGCTGTGTGGAGAATATAGAATTCTCCCAAGTACTTTGCCATGTCACACCTTAAAAGTTTAAACTGAGGCTTTCTATACGGTTTATATGTATCGCTTCCGGAGTCACTGGTCTAACTGCTCCAAAAAGATGCCCTGAGTGATGTGAAAGTATTATATGTTTCAAATTACGGAGTATCTCTTCAGGGAAGTTTATAGAACACCGTGAAATCTCATCGAGTACCTTTGTTCCGAGGAACAGGTGACCGAACATCTTGTTATCCTCTGAGCGGGTGTAATTGCCCTCTTCTCCGTCATAGGCATATACCTTACCGCGATCGTGCATAAACAAACCTGTCAGGAAAATATCTCTGTCGAGGTTTGACTGCTTAGTGATTAACGGGAGCATCTCAAATCCCATTTTCATGACTTCAAGTGTATGGACAAATAACCCGCCACTGAAAGCGTGGTGGCTGTTTATACTTGCAGGATCTTTTATTATCTTTGACCAGTAAAGCCCATTCTCAAAAAAGCTGTTGATGAGGAACTTGCAATGCTGGTTATGTATCTCGTCCATGTAATCCATAATGTCCGAGAGATGGTAATTCAGCATATTGCTTTCATCTCGCTCGACTCTGGTAACAGAAACCAGTCTTCTACCGTTCACGCTGTTGCTTTTGCCATAAATGACAACTTTCTCATTCTCGCTGCATATTTTCGCAACATGGTCAATGTTGTGAAAACAGTTAAAGACATCATGCCCGTCCTTGTTTGAAACAGTCAGCTTCAAGAAAGGTCTTTGGTTCTTGTCATGCGCTTCCTGAATGCTTTTAACATCGTATTTGCCACAGATTGTTTCGGGCTTAGTTTGTGTTACCATATCGACCTCGCTGTTCCCGGAAAAACGGGAACAATGTCTAAATAATATCCGGTTTCCCGGAGATTGCAAGATAAAATTTGAAATAATTATTTTTGGAAGGTATAAACAGGTATGAAAATACAAGTGACGATAAAGCCGGAGAGATTGGAAGAGCTGAGAGCGAGATATAACACCAATACTCTGGGTAAAATTCTGAACCATGATACAGCACTGAAACTGCTACGTGATGGCGATGCCAATATCACTATGCGGAATTTCTACAAACTCTGCCAGGCAATGGACTGGCCATTTCATGAATATCTGAACGCGGAAGAGATTCAAAGTTAAATATCTTATAAGTAGACATAATCTAGGCTACATGCTCCTGCTCAGCAACTCATTTGACATGCCAAATATATTATATTAACAGCCTGATATTGGCTGAATAAATATTGGGAGTATCAACATGAGTGAAGAAAGCAACAATGAGGCTGAGCAGGAATTGGCATTTGGCAATGTTGACGTGACTATATCGTCTGCAATTCACCGGGTTCTGCGGAACAAAAACATCACATATGAGCGGCAAATCCAACATATTCGGGATATTGTTGCACATTATGACGCGTTGGTTGCTGAGCAGCACCAAATGTATGAGTTGCCGAAAGAATTAATTCAGCTTTTAGTTGAACGAATGCTTATTCGTGAGCATAATGACTATTCAATACATGCAATGCATACGCTGCAATTCGTGCTGACATCATCTGTTGGCATAACAATAGTCAGTAAAATGGCTAATATCAATAGATATATAGATGATTTTAAATTTCTGAATGACAAACCGCGCTGGGTAAAATTTATCTACAGTCGGATCATCAACTGGGACAACACTAAACAGGGCACACTCTACTCAATGCGGATCATCGCAGAGGTTAAAGAGTTCTACGGCTATAAGACAGACAGGGCAATCAAACACGAAATTTCCAATGCTCGTGCATGGTTCGTTCAGTATAAAAAACGCAAAGAGCAAAAACGCTACATGGAGTTCCAGAAAATTGTGGACGATGCGAATGATGAACTGAAGCGGAAAAATGAGTAAGAATAATAAGGTGAAATTAGGCTCCGCCGTAAAGCGGAGCCTTATATGATTTACTGGAAAAGTCCTGCTTTTGTCTCGCCCTGTGCAGTGGACAGCGCATAGTTCTCTACAACATCGCCTTTGAATACAACAAGAAGAGTCTTCGTTGTGTCATTCGTACCGCCGACAAATGCTCCGGCAATAGGTACAAAGTTGATAGCCTTGTGCGACTTTCTGATAAATTGATATTCCCATTTCTCAAGACCGGATTCTGTGAAGTCCACCTTCTGCGGTTCACCAAAGCTCCTGCGCAGATCAGCCTTTGTGGATGTCCCTTTAACGATTGTTTGTGAGACAGACTCATTCGTTGCTTCAGCAAGTTTTGAGTTGCCTGTCTTCGCCGCACAACCACTGAACATCACCATAATCCCAAGCAGTAACGAGATAATAAATACTTTCACAATATCCCCCTATTTCAAAGTGGTCCTTATCATCTGCTTTGTTTCCTCTATAACCTCGGAATTGATAAGTTTGCCGTCGCCCTGTACGAAGTATGGGATTTTAAGCTCGTAGGTTATCCTGTAGCCCGCCATGTAAGGATAGGCTTCAAGTTTGTATTGATAGGCAACGTAATCTGACCTGAAAAGAATAGGGTCTTCATCCATGTTGTCGATGCACTGCTTATAAACATCAGGTTCCAGTGTTGGGAAGATGTAGGTGATAATGTACTTAAGACTGTCCCTTTTCTCGCCGTTGAATATGCTGACATACTTGTTTGAGTTCCTGATAATGTTTGTCAGATTATCCAGCTTGCCGTTGTATTGGAATGAATCCGTGAGAGTATAAACAGCGCAGTAGGTGTCGTTCTCTTTGATGGCATCAAATGAGTTCTGGATGTCGTATTTGATGTTGGTTGACGTATCCAGTGGTTTAGGTCCGAACAGTGAAAAGCCTCTGCTCATCACTTCGGCGAACTTGGTAGGCAGTGTTAATGCCATTTTGTTGTTCTGGATGTAATATGGTAGCTTTGCCTCTGTATATGCTGTTCTGTTGGTCCCTATGGGTTTTATGCTGTGGTTACCGAAATACGCCAGAGAGATGAAATTACCTTCCTGAGACTTGACACCCAGCACACCTGTCCAGCCCTGCACATGCTCGTTGTACATGAACTTATAAAACTTCTTCATCTCAGAGTATGAGGCAAGTCTTTTACCCACCAGGTTAGCTATATCGTCCTGTGTGAATGTGACATCCCCGTATCCTTTGGCAGGAACAAGGATGTTCTTTGTGACAAGTTCTGAAGAGAGGTCGTATTGAGTGACAGTATCTTCAGCATAAGCGAAAGCTGAGTTGATACATAGTATCATGACTAAAAGCAACCGTTTCATGTTCACCTCGTAATATAATACACAGAATGGATAGAAATATAGAGTAACAGACAGATAAAGTCAATTATGATGTAGTATCATCTATGTTTATCATTTTGGAAAAATAATATATTTCCGTATGGAAATAAACGAAGCCAAAATGACTGAATTCATGGAAATTCTAGCGGTAAATATCAAGAAGCTGCGCAAGGGTAAGGGCTACTCTCAGGAGAGGCTGGCTGAACTTGCGGGGCTGCATCCCACCTATGTGTCACATCTGGAAACCGGCAAAGCGAATCCCACGGTTGCGATACTTCTTAGTCTGTCCGAAAATCTGGGCGTGAACGTTGAAAGGCTGTTGATGCCTGAGACTGACTTTCTCGCTGATGAAACGTTGCAGAAGCTACAGAAGAGACTTGAGACTGCCGACAGCGGAAAGAAGGCGGCGGTAACTGCCATTTTATCTGAATTGAATACATTGATGTAATGTTTCACTGGTTTCCTTACCTGAACTCTTAAGAAATTCAAAAACTTCTCGACTATAAGTTAATTCTTTTCACGCCTCCTCAGGTTTTGTGTTATATTTGTGGCATATGTGCGGGAGGAGTGATGGCATACTATCTTATTCAATATGACATAACCGGAATTCAGTCTTTTATCTTTTCAACAAATAAAATGAAAGAGAACATCGGAGCATCGGCTCTGGTTGCTTTTTTATTTAAAGAAGAACTCAGAGAAATTGTTAAAAATGCTGGCGGTGCATGGGATTGGGAAAATGAATCTTCATTTGATACCAATAAAATTACTAAACCGAAAATAGTATATATTGGCGGCGGAAATGCGCTTGTCGCTTTTCCTGATAAAGAATCTGCAAAAGACGCCACGTCTAAATTATCGAAAATTATCTTTGAAAAAACGTATAACCAATTAAGACTTGCCGTTGGCACTTGTGAAATGTCTGGTAGTTTTCAAGTAGACAAGGACAATTTAAGAAAAAAACTCAAGGAATGTAAAAAGAATTATTGTATTACACAGCCTCTCATGGGGATGGGCATAATTAGAGAATGCGATTCTGATAAGCTACCAGCATTTCGATATATTGAAGGAATCTATGTTTCTCTTCCATCCTATAATAAAAGAAAAGCGTGTAAGAATGCCCAGCAAATTTTTTGTCCAAAAGACGAAAAGAATAAGTTTGAGATCCCCCTTGAATTTGATGACCTAACTTCTGATACAGCGAGAAATTACATTGCAGTTGTTCACATAGACGGAAACAGCATGGGGAAAAAGATTGATGCTGCAATCAGCGAAGAAAATGACTATTCAAAAGCTGTCGAATCTTTACGAAAAATATCAATAAAAATAACAAATTCTTACAACGATACTTTGTGTGAGTTATTCGCTGCTGTGTGTGAAAAACTGGAGAATAAAGAGTTCAGAGACACTATCGGTGCTAAAAAGATTAACGATAAAGATTGTATTCCGATGCGCCGAATCGTTGCAAACGGAGACGATATTACCTTTGTTTGTAACGCTAAAATAGGGATTTCCGCAGCTATTCATTTCTTAAAAGAACTGGAGAGAAGAGGCTATTATGCCTGTGCCGGCGTGGCTATTGTTAAAAAAGCTTTCCCTTTTTACAGGGCATATGAGCTTGCCGAGGAGCTTTGCTCGTCTGCTAAAAAGAAAGCGAAGGGAATAGACGAAAACGATCCTAAAAGTTTTATTGATTTTCATATAGTAACATCTGGTGTCATGACCGATCTGGAAGGAATCAGAAAGAAACAATATGAAATTGGTGGTAAATCACTGTTATCCAGACCTTTTGCGATGGACACCATATCTTGTGACCTGCTTTGCAAAATCAACTCATTAAATGATAAACTCCCAAGAAATAAGAAAATGGCACTTGAGCTTGCTCTTTTAACCTCACAGAAAGAGGCAGAGGTTGCTCTGGCAGAAGTCAAATCAAGAGGACATCTTGATGATGTCGCAAATTATGAACAGCTTATAAAATATTTTGATGCGCTGGAGGCAATGGAATTCTATGAAGAGATATAGATTAAAACTCACGACCATTTCAGAATCCATACCTGCCAGCGGAGAGGGGAAAGGGGGTTTTGATAACGATATAACCCATATTAACGGTATCCCTTTTATCCCTGCAAAGAGAATCAAAGGTATTCTCAGGGAGTCGGCACTTGAATTGGCTGATGCCGGAATAGATGTAAAGATGGACAGGATTTTTGGCTTATCCGGCTCAAAGAATTCATGTGCTTTGACTATTCATGATGGTTATTTGAAAGATCATGATGAGATTCATAAATGCGTGATAGCTCATAAATGGGCAGAAGAGGAAGTGCTGGGATATTACACTGTTAAGAGTGCCAGAACTGCAATTGATAAAGAAGATGGAGTTGCTAAGGATCACTGTCTGTTTGTTGACCGAGTTCTTAAAAGAAACCTTGAGTTCAACTTTGATGTGGGATTGGCTGATGACCTTCAAGAAGACTTTAAGAAAATCTGCAAGGTAACGAGAAGTTTCGGACTCAACCGCTCAAGGGGTTTCGGTGAGATTAAACTTGAGTTAATAGCTCGTAATGACAATGCCAAGAGTTTTGACATAAATAAGAACCTATCCGGAGAATGTGTTCTCCATCTTAAACTCAGAACTGATTCCGACGTGTTTGTTGCGCAATCTGTCGGTTCATCCCAGAGATCTGAAAGATTCATCCCCGGCACAAATATTCTCGGAGCTTTCGCTGCGTTGTATCTTGCCGAAGTGAAGCCGGAAATTCCGAATAAAGACGCAGATTTTAGAGAGCTGTTCCTTTCCGGAAAGGTATCTTTCGGGAGTGCCAATCCGGAAGTTAATGGAAGAATATATAGGAAGTCACCTCTCTGCATTCAAAAAGTTAAAGATAAGGATGATGTGGTAAACTCTCTTGCAGAAGAGAGCGAAGAGCAGCTCAAAGGGCTGCCTGCTGAATTCTGCGGTATAGAAGATGGTAACGCATTTTATACGAATATAACCACAAGTATAACGTATCATCACGCAAGACCTGATGACAAATCAATCGGACATGCAACTGAAAAGGCTGGAGAGTTCTATCAGTTTGAAACTATAAGCAGAGATCAGGTATTTGTATCTGAAATATACGGCGATGCTGAAAATTTGCGTAAATTGGTCAAGCTGCTCGATGGTAAGTCATACCTGAAAATTGGAAAGTCACGCACTGCCCAGTATGGTAAGTGTTTGATTGAAAGTATTACAATGACCAAAGCTGAAACAGTAGAGGCAGGTGAATATGTTTATTGCGAATCACCTATGATACTTGTTGATTCTGTTGGTCAATTTACTGCAAAGGATAACAATTTTACTCCTGTTCATATTTCGCATACAAATATTGGCGGATATCTTTCTGTCTGGAATCTGCCGAGAATCCAGTGTACCGCACTTGCAGGGGGTTCTGTATTTAAAGTTTCCGAAGGTTTTTCTCTCCCGCTCAAGGGTTATGGTTTGCGAACAGCCGAAGGTTTCGGCAGACTGCGACCCATAGGTAAAAATAAGTATATCTTGAAGCAGGAAAACAGCACTGTCGAAAATGACATACCAACAAACTCTAATCAGCAGGAACTTGCAGAATACATAAAAAAAGAGAGAGTAAAAAAAGACATTTTACTGAAGGTTTATAGCGATAATCGGAAAAATCCCTGTTCAAAGTCGTTTTTGAGCAGAATAAGGAGTATCGTCAGATTTTCGGAAAACGCCGGAGATTTGGAAAAGAACCGTAAAGCTGTGAAAGATACCGATTCCGGGAAAGAATCAATGAAGCGACTGGAAAAAGTGGTTGATTTTGAATGTTATAAAGATAACTTCAAGCTTAATAAATTCTATTTGGAAACCCATTTAAGAAAACTTGAGCTTTCCGGAAGGAAGAAAAATGATCAATAAAAAAATAGTTAAAAGAATATATGTAAAAGGTCAATTGAAGAACGTTTCTCCTCTGCTCATCGGGTGCGGAAGTGACGAACAGTCGGACAGTGATATTGTAAGAGATTCCAATGGTAATTTGATGATACCGGGGACATCCATCGCAGGTGTGCTTAGGGCAATAGTTGGTAATGAAGATTTGTTTGGCGGAACAGATGATAAATCTTTAAATAGCCCTTTTAAAACCTACCATGCTGTTTCAAAACATAAAGTTTCTACCATCAGAGATAATGTCCACCTGAAATATGAAACCAAGACTGCTAAGGATGGCGGCAAGTTTGATTATGAGATAATAGAGCCGGGGGCAGAATTTGATTTTCGCCTTGAGCTTTTGTTAAGGCAAGATGATTCAAAAGAAGTTCTGGAAAACTCATTCTGGCAAGCTGTCACGGTACTTAAAGACGGTCATGTCGCTTTAGGAGCAAAAACGACACGGGGACTTGGGAAAGTGGTTCTGGAGGATATGAAGGCATTGTGCTTGGATATGACGTGTCCGGCTGATGTTGAAAAATGGATTGAGTTTGACTGGGACGGCGCAGACTTTAATTCACCTCTTGAGTTAGTGGAATATTCTGAGGGTAATCTTCATAAAATTGAATGTGATTTCACCATTGACGGCAGTGTACTAATCAGAGCATACAACAGCAGTGCAGAAGGCTCAGACTCCATACATCTGTCATACAAGGGGAATAAAAAAGACAATCAAGATAAGGAAGAAAAACTTCCAATAATCTCCGGCACATCATGGGCAGGTTTTTTCAGGCATACATGCTGGGATTTACTGAAAGAGATTGGGAAGCCTGATGATATTCTGAAAGATATTCTGGATGAATTGTTCGGCACTGTTGAAGGCGATAAAAAGAAAAAATCCCGTATCCGGTTTAGTGAAAGCAGGATAGAGGGCGGAGAGTTGATTCCCTACACACGCAATAAGATTGACAGGTTCACCGGCGGAACGGCATCAGGAGCTTTATTCACGAATGATGCGTGTTACGGTGGAAAAGTCAGATTAACTATATCAATTAAGGATGCAAAACCTTATGAAATAGGGTTGATAGAGCTTGCTTTGAAAGATATTTGCCTTGGCTTAAGAGCGATTGGCGGAGAGACAGGCGTCGGCAGAGGGACGTTGAGCGGGGAATACGAACCAAAAAATGAGTATTTGAAATCGTTGGCAGAATATGGGGCGGTGCAGCAATGAATATCAGGGGAACATACAATGAGAAATTTAATAACAGGACTCCGGTTATTCTGGCGTACCTTGATGATAAAGTTCAGTTTCTTGAAAGTGCGGAAGAGTTGGATAATCTGGATTTGGAGAATTTGCTGGAGCTTCGTATTTTCGACAGTGAAGGTGAACTGAGGTATTGGAGAAACCATGATGGAAAACTGGAACAAAGATATGTTGACGATGCCGGTAAGCAAAAGCACGAAGTTGAGTTTTTTCTCTGGGAAATAGCAGTGGACGGACAGGCTCCTGCCGAGCAAAGAGGTATGTTGTTGAAGCTTCCTAAACATCTTAATATTTCAGGAAACTCTGCGGCAATCAAAGTGATAAATTATTATGAATTTGATGAGAACGGATTGATTAATATACTGGATTCCAGATTTGCAGGAATCTGCTCAAAAGAGAAGGAGCAACAAAATGCCTGAAAAATTTGTAAATCCTTATCATTTTATACCGCTCGGCGAAAAATGCGATAAAACACATGATGCCGAAAATGACAGAAAAACCGGCAACTTAACAGGCTGGATAGACTATACTCTCGAAACAAAGACTCCGTTGTTTATCCCTAATACAACAAATGATAAAGCCTTTAATGTTTCTGATATTTCTAATATTTTTGTAAATGATGAGAATAATACAGATGTTGAAAATGAAATGAAACGTTATGAGTTCTTTTCATATAGCAATATTAAGGGAAACCAGGAGAAATGTACCGCACCAGTAATCCCGGGAAGTGAAATAAGGGGAGTGATTCGTTCTGCTTATGAAGCTGTGACCGATTCGTGCCTTTCGACTTCAGACATTAATATGAACTTTTCGAGAAGACATAATGACGCATTAAAAGGTTACGGTTTTTTGTTCAAAAATGGTTTTGAATGGGTTATCCAACCTTGTGACAAATATAAAATCAGTTCCCGGTTTAAGTGTGAAACAGGTCAAGTAATTAAGTTTAACCCAAGAATAGTCGGATATAACAAATATGCTGACAACCCGTCAATAGGGGGGAGAGGCATTATGTCTGGCGTGTATTATGAAGGTGAATCTATTGATAACAAAAAGTATGAATCCGTTTTCGTTAAAAAAAATGTAGTAGTAGTTCCTGTTTCAGAAGCAGAGGTTGAAAAATATATTGAGTCAATGAGACTATATGTAAAGAATGAGTGCTATTCTCATTTGAAATGGAGAGAGTACGATATTAATGAGTTAGGAAAATGCGATTATATACCTGTATATTATGAGTCAAAGAAAGATGCATCCGTTCAATACCTTAGTCCTGCGAATATCGGCAGACGGGTATTTAACAAAAAACTTAAAGACGCTGTTGGTGATTATAACCCTTGCGAGAGTATTAAAAAGTGCTGCCCTGCGTGTAGTCTTTTCGGGATGATAGGAAATGATGAAAATAGTATTTCGGGGAGATTGCGTTTTCAGGATTTATCATTATCGCCTGATCAGCAAAATGTCTTGTTTGAAAAGCCTGTTGTCCTGCCGGAACTTGTCTCGCCCAAGCCATCATGTTTTGAGTTTTATTTTAAGAAACCTGATAACTGTCATTACTGGGATGCAGATCAGAAAACGAGCTATAAAGCTGAAATTTATAAAGATAAGCCTACCTTAAGTAAACCTCAATCTACTAACTATGATGCCGAGATTTTGGGTAGAAAATTTTACTGGCATCATAAAAATGTAGACCTTTCTAAAAAAGTTACTGCCACTAAAAGAAATGTTGCTGTGAGACCCGTAGATGAAAATAGGAAATTTTCAGGCAAAATTTATTTCAATAATTTGAATGAGAATGAGCTTCAAAGACTTCTGTGGGTTCTCACAATAGGTAATAGCGATAGTCATGGTCATAAAATAGGTATGGGAAAGCCTGTTGGTCTGGGTAGTATTAAAAAAATCGACGTTACATCAATTAACATCAAGACACTGCAAACAGATTCAGGCAGTATTGAGTATTTGGTAAAAGATAATAGAAACGAATATCTTAGTAGAGTTAATAATACGGAGATAAAAAACAAAGAGGCATTCTGCAAGTTAACAGGTTTTAATTCTAAAGATATTCCAGTTGTCTACCCGCACACAGATGAAACGATGAATGAATCTTTCAAATGGTTCATTGATAATAGAAAAGGATCCGTGAAAACCGGACAATGTGTTGCTCAAGGGGATGGAATGAAACCTGTGGTGATAAGCGATTTAACTACATGTAATTTGGATAATCCGGTCTTGATGCAACAGATTCTAAAAGACACAAAAGCACAAAAAGATAGTCCAAAAAACGATACGCAATCCGGTGGCAGGAGAAACGATAAAAATCAGGGTAGCCCATTTAATAACGGTGCATTTAGTGGATTAAGTAAGTTAAAAAAGTGACTTAAATGGAGTTATGCTTCCTCTCCAATTGCAGATTTAATATGTTCAAGTTTAAGTTTAAGGGATATGATCTCGATTGTCGGCATATTTTGGGGGATAAGTTCAACTTGCCTTTCCGAATGAGAACCTATAATCGTAAGAGCAGCGGTTACCACAGACGTCCCCGATGTTACATTTACTGATACGTTATCGTTAGGTATTTTAAACTTTGCAAGTGTGTTATTAACTTTCTTAATGATATCATCAGCGTCATTAAAATTTAAGGATGGAATCTGAACCAGTTCAGGTTCTATTTTGAGACACTCTGTAAAAACTTTAAAACATTTCTCAAAATCATTAAAAAACTTGTCGCTTTGGTCGATAGATGTTAATAAAAACACTTTTTTCAGTTTGTTCTTATGAAAAAAAATGCTGCTAAAGTGTATTATCCAGTTGAGTCCTTTTAAGTTTTCTGTATCTTTATTAAACCTTTTATCATGTGTATCAAAGCCTTTTGCTTCTTCTTTAAGAAATTTAATAAAATTATCTAATAAACTATGCCTATTCAGTCCTGGCAAAGCGATAAAGAGATATTCTTTTGGTTCTGCATGGACAGTGCTGGCTACAAATTTATTTGGATTAAATGCGTTAAACCAAATGAGAAAAGAGCATATGTTTGATATTATTGTTGTAATCAAAGGCAAATTGAAAGAGGTTGTTGCATTGTGAAAAAGATTCAATACGTTCAACAGAAACAAAAAACCGATTATATTATATATTCCGCTTCCCTGCAATTTGAGCAGGTTTTGTAGAGTAATATCTATCGGTTTAATCTTTTTCCGGTTCACTAAAGCTGATATCACCAGAATAGTAATTGCAATGAACCATTGATAGAGTGCAATATTTTTTAGCCATACCAGAGGGCTTTTACAAGATGATAGGTCAATTGATAAAAAAGTCAGTATAATGCCGACTGCCAGAAGCAATATGATACTTTTTCTCTTAGACATATAACACCGAAAATAGAATTTTGATTTGTGAACTAAATTAGTATATTGGCAATGTGACGATGTGTCAATATACATTGAAGCTTAAATGCCTTGTAATATAAGATATTTTGACGTTTGCGAGTCAACCGGAAAACTTGTCATTTACAAATGAGTTGTAAAATGTGGTCGGGAAATTGTGGAATTTTGTTTAATTTCGGATATGTCTTACAAAACAGCCTCTGAAAGCCTTGCGCAGAGGGCGTTTTAAAGGTATAGTGTTACAGGTCTGTCCGCGAGTGCGCGGGTTGAGACTCTGGTACAACATTTACTATTACTCATAACTTAGGGTTACAGGTCTGTCCGCGAGTGCGCGGGTTGAGACTCCAGTTTTTGAGCGGCAAACTTACTTTTCATAGTTACAGGTCTGTCCGCGAGTGCGCGGGTTGAGACTTACTAAAAATATATCATTCCTTACATTGGGTAAAAGTTACAGGTCTGTCCGCGAGTGCGCGGGTTGAGACTTTTATAGCGTCCTTTATCTCTTCTGACATTTTTGTTACAGGTCTGTCCGCGAGTGCGCGGGTTGAGACTTAAATGAGGGGTTATTCCATCCTGTGTTATAAGTTACAGGTCTGTCCGCGAGTGCGCGGGTTGAGACACTTCAACGGCATAGCCGTTGAAACCACAAGTTGAGCGTAGGTTACAGGTCTGTCCGCGAGTGCGCGGATTGAGACTTCGGCAATCTGCTTGTTTGTAAGTCCAAGAGTTACAGGTCTGTCCGCGAGTGCGCGGGTTGAGACTTTGATAACAGATAACGGATTAGATATTTTGTTACAGGTCTGTCCGCGAGTGCGCGGGTTGAGACCAACATACAGTCACGAATGTCAACCTCTTCGTTACAGGTCTGTCCGCGAGTGCGCGGGTTGAGACATAGGTTCGTAAACTTTGAACATGAGTTCGGTTACAGGTCTGTCCGCGAGTGCGCGGGTTGAGACCATCCCAAAACGCAGTAGCCGATGATGTACCAAAGTTACAGGTCTGTCCGCGAGTGCGCGGGTTGAGACTTTTGTTTGACTATTTATATGAATATTTCTGTTACAGGTCTGTCCGCGAATGACAACACCATGTCATCACGAGCATTCACTGGAATTTTGCCTGCCGATATGGAATAATTTGTGAACTATGTTATTCATGCGAAAACAGGTGGGCTATGTCGGAAACGTTTGAGAGTATCAAGGATATACAGTGGAAAAGCATAGGTGCTTCATTTTTGATTGTAGATAGTCCAAAGACTGGCAGACAGCCGTTTCATTTTCTTTTCAATGCTCTTCTTAAAGAAATTACACACAAGATAACCAATCAGTACGTCTATTCTGAAAATATCATATACAGATTACCGGATGGCGACTATTCAAAAATACCTGAAATCGGTGAATCAATAGCCATCGAGTTTCTCTTTACGGGTGGGGCGCTGGAACTTGCGGACTTGTGGCGGAACCTGCTTGTGGATTTTTTTAATGGAGAAAACAGCTTCCACAGTCTCCGTCTTGCAGGTTGTGACGCTCCTCAAAGTTTTTTGTTTTCTGATATTTGGGCAGAAACGACCATAGATATCAAAACAGCAACATATCTTGAGTTAGACTTCCTCTCATTTTATGAAACGGGCGTTACCGACAAAGAACTACCCCAAACATATATGGACTCATCTGTTTTTGCGAAGCATCTCCGAGCCAGAATAAAGAATATGTCCGGAGTAGAAGTACCAAGAGTATGCGAGGAACTTTTCGACATAGATTACGGTAACTGGCATTTCAGCCTGACACCAAAAAACTCTGTAAGTCAAAAAGGCTCAACCCACTACATCGGCGGCTGTACCGGTTCGCTTATGGTATCCGGCGACCTGTCCGAGATTCTGCCATATGTTGTTCTCTGTTCGCATATCGGCACAGGAGGCATGAAGGCATTTGCACAAGGACATTTTACTATGGCATCGTACCATCAGGCAGAGAGTCCCAACCCATATAAAAAGACTCTTTATGTAACAGTGCCGTACTCATGCGTGGGAGTGTCCGGTGGGTGCATCACTGTGCGGAAGGACGGGGAACAGGTAACCGAAATTCCGGTCATTCGGGTTTCAGAGGTGATAATCGACGGTGCATCATCCATATCGTCAGAGTTCATAGATTCCATGCTGTCCGAGTCCATTCCCGTTGCTGTGGTGACAGACAGCGGAACAACACTGCTGGGAGCTTTTGGGAGCGGGCACTATGAAACCTCTGCAAAACATTTTATGCGATACAGCATACTGACCGAGGCGGAAAAACTGGCGTGCGCCGCAAATCTGATAACGGTTAAAATCGGGACGTATCTGGAACAGGTAAGGAGACGCAGCCTTCCAACCGCAATCAAACACAAAGCGAACAAAGCAATTGCGACCGTTTCGTCTGCATCTGAAATAGATATTATCAGGGGCGCAGAGGGTGCATTTGCATCAGAAGTGTTTGCCTGTTACAAAACAATGATAAAGAATCCGGCTTTTGCATTTGATAAGCGGGGCCGAGCCGAGCAGGACAAGTTCAACTCTCTCACAAACTATGCATCTCACCTTATTTTTTCCAGAATCAAAGGTGCGCTTATGGCGGCAGGGCTTAACCCGTATCTGGGCTTTGTCCATTCAGAAAAAAACAGATATGAGTCGCTTGCTGCTGATATTCAGGAGCTTTACAGGGCAGAGACCGAACGCATAGTTCTGACGATGATAAACAGAGGCGTCGTGAACGAGTCTTCGTTTAGACGTGCGGATTCCGGAAGATATTTTCTCACCCATTCCGGCAGACAACTTTTTCTTAATAGCTTTGAAAAGATGTTTCTGGATGACAGGTCGGGAATGTCTGTTTCGGAAAGCATCTCCGCAAATATATCATTACTGAAAGAATGGGTGCTAACTGGTGATTTTTATGGGTTCAGGCGATGAAACAGCAAAAAGATAGACTTTATGTCGTTTCGTATGACTTTTCCGAAGACAAGGAACGAACTAAAGCGGCTAATATTTTGGGTGCGTTCGGCTTTCGGGTGCAGTACAGTGTTTTTGAGTGCAGGCTAACCAAAACCGACCTGAACAAAATGCTGAAATCGCTGGATAAGGTAAAGTTTAAATCCGGACACATCAGAATTTATCAGGTCTATAGTAACTCATTGATAATATGCGGAATATGTGATGAAAAAAGCTCTGATTCCGACACTGCATTTGTAGTTTGAAAAAAGCATTGTTTAATAGATATTTGTAGGATGTGGTCAGAAAATTACGATTTTTTGTTTAATTTCGGATATGTCTTACAAAATAGCCTCTGAAAGCCTTGCGCAGAGGGCGTTTTAGAGGTATAGTGTTACAGGTCTGTCCGCGAGTGCGCGGGTTGAGACTTTCTTTCATGTTGATTGTTATTTGCCCTTTTGTTACAGGTCTGTCCGCGAGTGCGCGGGTTGAGACTTATTGCGGGATTCCATTTTTCAAGAGCTTTCGGTTACAGGTCTGTCCGCGAGTGCGCGGGTTGAGACTATATATTTCACCGAAAGGATTGCCCTCAAGTTACAGGTCTGTCCGCGAGTGCGCGGGTTGAGACTTAGGCATAGTAAGTTCCTCCGTAGTGATTGGTTACAGGTCTGTCCGCGAGTGCGCGGGTTGAGACTAAGCGAGCCGATAGCCGGAGGTGAAGAAAATAGTTACAGGTCTGTCCGCGAGTGCGCGGGTTGAGACTTTTCTTGAATAAGGGTTTCTTTAGATTTTGTTACAGGTCTGTCCGCGAGTGCGCGGGTTGAGACTAATACTTTCAGAAGAAACGTACTGGAACTGTGTTACAGGTCTGTCCGCGAGTGCGCGGGTTGAGACTTAAGGTTCGCTCCGACAAAGAGATCAACAGGTGTTACAGGTCTGTCCGCGAGTGCGCGGGTTGAGACACATGGCGAAACCTCGTCCCTCATCGCTCTAAAGTGTTACAGGTCTGTCCGCGAGTGCGCGGGTTGAGACTTTGTTGTCGAAATGTTGTTTGTAGCTCAAGTTACAGGTCTGTCCGCGAATGCGCAGATTTCTTTCCCGTCATAGCGAGGAGCAGCGCGACGTGGCTATCTCAAACGCTTGGGAGATGATTTGATCATATTTACCACCTTGATGAGACTGCCACAGCCCTTTCAGGGCTTCGCAGAGACGGAAGATTAAGTCCGCGAGTGCGCGGGTTGAGACGAAGATTATTGGACATCTCAACGAACTGTAGGTTACAGGTCTGTCCGCGAATGCGCGGGTTGAGACATTAAATATAGCGCAGGTCAACGCTTAAAAGGTTACAGGTCTGTCCGCGAATGCGCGGGTTGAGACTTTTACACGCTCCTATATTGTCAAATTTCGGTTACAGGTCTGTCCGCGAATGCGCACATCTCTTTACTGTCATAGCGAGGAGTAACGCGACGTGGCTATCTAAAACATTTGGGTTCTACTGAGTTAATTCGTTGCAGTGATTGAATCGGGTCGAATTGCTGTTTAGAAGAGTTGGCGGATAGGGGAGTGTTTCGTGTGCAAATACTGTAGATACTCTAAACTACTTTCCATTTAGACCCACGCCCCTGTCCGGACTGCTTCAGCTTTCCTTCTTTCTGCAGTGCGCTTAGGGTCTTCTTGATGAGAGGGATGCTGATGTCGGGTAATTTTGCGGATATCTCGGCGACAGTGAATTCTCTGACAAAAGACAGTGCCTCCCGCCTTATCAAATCTGTTTTTGGCGATGTGACATCCTGATCAGACACTTTGTTGTCGAATTCTTTATATGCCTCTTTGACAATAGAGAGGAAAAAGCTCCACCACGGTACAATCTCGTTTTTTCCTTCGTGCCAATCCTGAGAACATTCGTATAAAACTGCGTAGTATTCCTCTTTTCTTTCCTCAACCAGACGTTCAAGGCTTATGTATCTGCTGACGACAAAGCCCTCTTTCAGAAGCAGGTATGTTGTGAGCAGTCTTGATATCCTTCCGTTGCCGTCGAGAAATGGGTGAACACACAAGAAATCGAATACAAAGGTAGCTATTTTGAGCAGAGGCGGCAGAGTAGATTTGTCAAATCCTGAACATAGCCTATCCATCATCTCCGGAGTATCTTTTGCCGACACTGGAATGAATCTGATTTTCTTTTTGCCGGCTTCGTCAAACTCTATTATTTCGTTGTCTATCTGCTTGTAAGCTCCGGCATGACCGCTTTCCGGGCATGTCATTTGGTGCAGATGCAGGATGAATTTGCTGCCGAGAGTTTCTGAAAAGTCTGATTTGTAGATATCGTCTAACGCTCTTTTATAGCCAAGTAACTCTTTGTCTGGGCGTTCGAGAGGCTTGATCTCACCGTTCAGAAGCGGAGCAAGCCGCTTGCGCTCAATAGTTATGCCCTCTATGCGGTTGGATGATTCCACGCTCTGGATTACAGTCTTGTAGAGCAGGCTTTTCAGTGTTTCAGGTCTTGTTTTTGAATACAAGTCCTGCTTCCCGCGGAACTCCATGCACTGGCTCAGAAGCCAGCTCACACTGAGAGGGACATCAATATTGTTAATATTCGTTTGTTCAATATTTAGCACATCGTTATCCAATTAATATCCAATTAATCTGAGATTATCCAATTAGAAAGGTAATGTCAAATTAATCTCGTAATATAACCTATTCCACAAGTTTTAATTTCTGCTTCGTTTTTCTCGCAGAAGAAATTTTAGTAGCGATTTTATTTGCGGCTTCTATCAAAGGGTCGTTTTGTAAATGGGCATAGTAGTACTCAGTGGTGGATGTGCGTTTATGCCCCAGAAGTTTAGAAATAAACTCTAAGCTTATGCCGTTGGAGATTGCTGTAGATGCAAAAGAATGCCGTAGATCGTGGATTCTGACATCCTCCAGCCCAGCTTCTTTCCGTAATCGTTCCCAGATTTTTTGTAGACCGACAAGTCGCGAGTCTTCAAATTTTCCAAAGCAGACGTATTCGTTGACTTTAAACGCACCCTCAAGCATGTCCAAGACTTCCTGAGCCACAGGAATATTCTTCGCACCAGTTTTTGATTTTTCAATCTGTAACAGAGAGAGTTCATCTTTTATGTTCTCCCATTTCAGCGTAAGAATCTCTTCCTTGCGACATCCGGTATACATCAATAGTCTTAATGCCAAGACTGCCGAATAGTACTTGTCTTCATATTTGCACAGAACACTTTCAAGCTTATTGGTTTCTTCAGGAGTAAGAAACCGCTCCACTGGTTTTTCTTTATATTTTTTAGTATAGACACTTGGGTTTGAGTTTTGAGGGATATACCTCATGCTCTCTGCCTCCGCAAATATTTTGCGAAGCAATGAGTGTACTCTGTTTGCCTGAACTGGAGTTTTTGCCCCAATTTTATTGTGGAGTTTGATTACATCCTCAGGAGTAATGCTTTTTATAGGTCTATTGCCAAATGCGGGGATGATAAACCGCTCCAGATAGCGTTCATTCGTTTTGACTGTGTTTGGTGCGTTATTAGGTTTGGCGTGGTTGCTCAGATAGATTTTTACAAAATCAGAAAAAAGAGTTTCTTTGCGCTTCTGCTGTTTATCTTCAAGAATGTCAGTTCCGCTCTGCACATCCGTTAATTTTGGTCGTGCATTTTTCCTTGCGTCGTCAGCACTGATATTGCCGGCTCTGAAAAGAGTCATCACCTTTTGTCTGCCATTTTCATTTCGATACATGATCACGTATGATTTTATGCCTTTTTCTGTAACTCGTAGAGCGAAGCCTTTGAGTTCAGTGTCCCAGATGTAATAATACCCTGTGCCTTTTTCAGCATTTTTTGCATTTTTTACGACTGATTGTGTAAGCAGTTTTTTCTCATTCATTGTAATCTCATGTTAGCACTATGTAAGCAGTGTGTTCGGTAAATGTTAGTAAAAAACAGTAACGGACGGTAAGTCTGTTGCTATATTTTATATTATATTGCAATGATTTATATTTCAATAGAGAAATTGAGAAAAGTATTACTCATTGACTGTTAATCAATAGGTTACAAGTTCAAGTCTTGTTCGGGGAGTTTAGTAAGGGTTCTGCTAAAGCGGAACCCTTTTTTTGTCTGAAATCAGTTGATTTTCTCAGAAGTTTTTTATGCCATCGTGGTTATTTGGGTGTGCAGGTTAGAATGGGTCGATTGATGTTAGATGCGGCTGTAATTCTGGCTGTTGGTTACGCCTGAGATTATCATGACTCTCTCACAAGGTTTGCGTCTGCGAATACTATCTGCGATGGGATAAAGCTGATTGATTCTTTAGTTGGTGTCCAGCCCATTTGCTTACCAAAAGCAACGGCGTTTTCGTGCATTTCGGCAAGATGTTTGTCGGATGCAAACGTCATGCTGCCGCTTCCATCTTTCAAGGTTATCTTCATTTCCTCAAGTCCTGTATCTTCGTTAATGTATTGTGATATTTCGACATCATTAATTGACAGTGTGCTCATATCAACAATTACATCTTCTCCACGGGTATTGATAACATCATTACCGTCGCCCTTCTGGAAACTGATAATATTATCTCTTTCAGCTAAAGAAGAACGCAGTGATATGTGGTCATTACCTGTTCCACCAGATATGTAACCATTCCAGTTAATTTCATCACTTCCGGAGCCACCGTAAACTATACCTCCTCCGGAAATTACATCATCACCATCATCACCGTATACCATGCCGGATGCATCAATGGTGTCATTGCCATCACCACCATTTATAATTCCGCTGGCATGAATGATGTCATCTCCTTTGCCTGCGTCTATTATGCCAGAGGATGAAGTAATAATGTCATTACCATCTCCGCTGTTAATTACGACGGAACTACTCTTGTCATCAATTGCTATAGTATCATTTCCGCTTCCTGTTGAGATGCGTACGTCGCTTGAATGTCTAATATATACCTTGTCGTCGCCATCTCCTGTGTCAATATCCACCCCATCGGATGATACGATCCTGAAGCTGTCATTTCCGGCTCCGCTGTTGATAATTGCGGAGTCCGTGTAGAATATGTTGTAAGTGTCGTTTCCGTTTCCGCTCATGGAAACAACACCGCTACTGCCGTATACAGTTGTTATGTTATTTCCGTTGCCTGCATCATAAACAACATTTTCACCGCCAATGATGCCGACATTAGCGTTGCCACCGCCATCTCTAAAATATGCGTTTCTGGCACCAAAAAGATAAATTCTTCCATCTGTTGTTTTTGCGAGCCATGAGCCTTCTTTTTCAAATTCTTCTGATTCAGCGGCAGCATCGACTAGGTCTTTTGCAGACAGCGCTTTGTTTTCAACAGTGTCGAAAACTTCACGGATGCCGCTCATGAAACTGTTTTCGTTTGCAAATGAATCGAATATGTTCTTCTGGATATTACCGAACATGTTGTATGTGGCTGATGTATCTGATACGGACGGGATGTATTTGTCGGTATTTACGTATGCTTCGGGCGTTTTTTGATTGCCGGACTGGTTTACATTAAAGAAACTGTAGTTCTGGCTGTTGCCTGCGCCTGATATTATCATGCCACACCTTAGTAAGGAGCATATGTAAAATTAGCCTGTTGTCTTCATCGTCCATGTGTGAAATTCCTTAACATAAATTATGTGTGAATTGTGTTGTAATAAAGCGGGTTGACGCCCTGCTCAGACTGATGACAAAGTTCGTTTTACGTTCTTGTCTCCCGCTTAAATGAAAGGATTTGATGAAGGTCTGAAGGTCAGATAAGGTAGTGGACAGCTAAAGCGTAACCCTGTTTTTATCAAGATTTGTGAGCTGCTGAAAAATACAGGCGCGATATTATCCTATTTTCCTTTTTTCTGGATGAGGCGTTTGTTGAGAGCCTGTCTGGTGATGCCGAGCATGGCGGCGGCTTTGCTCTGGTTGCCTTTAACCTTTGCCATTGCCTGATCAATGAGTAGCGTCTCCATCTCTTTTAAAGACGGGAAATAACCGTCATAGCTGAAGGAATTGTCGTATTTGGATTTGTCGGCAATCGGCATGATATTGTGCCGGTTGAGAAATCTGTTGATGCTTTGCTTGTTTGTTTCTCTGTCGCGAAACATAAAGACGTAGTCCTGTACAAGCGCCTGAAGCTCACGCACGTTTCCGGGGAAGCGGTGGTGTTTCAGCGAGTTCATAAGGTGGGGAGAAACATCGGGACCTTCGCAGCTCATTTTGTCCAGCAGCGAGCGATAGAAATAATTGAAGAGCAGCTCTATGTCGTTTTTTCTTTCTCTCAGCGGCGGGATTTCTATAACATGTGCCGAAAGTCTGTAGAAGAGATCTTCCCTGAACGCTCCGGTCTCCACTTTTTTTCTCAGATTTGCGTTTGTTGCGGCTATTATCCTTGCCTCTGTTCTCAGAGGAACGTCCGATCCCAAAGGTGTGTATTCTCTGTTTTGCAGTACGCGCAGCAGTTTTATCTGCGCAGATTCCGGCAGATCTCCTATTTCGTCCAGAAACACGAAGCCCTTGCCTGCACTGCCTAAAAGTCCTGTTCTATCCTTATTTGCTCCTGTAAAGGCGCCTTTTACGTGACCGAACACCGCATCATTGAACATATTTTCGTCGTATGCGGAAATGTTGACAGGTATGAATCCTTCCTGGTTTTTGCTTAAATTATAAAGTGTTTCGGCAATGAGTTCCTTTCCTGTGCCCGTTTCACCGGTTATGAGAACCGGAAAATCGCTCTCGGCTACGGAGAGAACGTATCGCATAACATCTTCCATTGCGGGTGACTGAGTGATGATCTTCGTTTTTGACAGATGGTTTTTAAAGCTGAGTTTTTCAAGTTCCTCTCTGGTTTTGTTCAGCTCTTTTTTTATTCTGAATATATCGGTTCCTGTGGTGATACTGGCAAGGAACCTGTTTTTGTCTATGGGTTTAACGATGTAGTCCTGCGCGCCGTTCTGTATGCAGCGCACAGCGGTATCTATATCCTGTGTTGCCGAGATAATAAACACTGCCGTGTCCTGATATCTTTTTCGGATTTCTTTAAGAACCTCTTCGCCGTCATAATCCGGCATTCTGATGTCCAGAAAAGCGACGGAGGGTTCGAACGTCGGGAGTTCACTTATAAATTTTGCGGAGGATGAGAAGAGCTTATAGTTCTTTACCCTGTTAAGTTTAAAGAACAGCTCGTAATATTGGAGCATCTCTTTTTCGTCGTCAACTATTACAATAGGATTTTCAGGCATGGGCATACTTCGGGAATTTTATTGTTACGGTTGTTCCGATGGAAACCCGCGAACGGATATTCAAAAAGCCGCGGTGCTCTTTAATAATGCTGTTTGCAATATATAGCCCCAGCCCTGTTCCGCCGTTCTGAAATTTAGTGGAGAAAAACGGGTCCAGCAGTTTGCCGAGGTTTTCTTCGGCAATACCGACTCCCTCGTCAATTATTTCTATTATCTGATAGTTCACGTCGTTGTAGCATTTGACTTCGAGCAGGCAGTCTGTGGATTTTATCGCTTCAATTGAGTTCATCAGGATGTTCATAATTACCTGTTCAAGTTTTTGCTGATTGCCGTATATAAAAAAGCTGCCTTCCGGGAAAGTTGCTTTAAAGCGTTTTGTGGCTTTGCGTATCTTGTGGCTGAGGAGCCTTACAGAGGTTTCCGCCGCCTCTTTCAGGCATACCTTCTGAAAGACGCTCACCTGTCCTGCGCGGGCGTAGCTTTTCAAATCGTCCACGATGAACTTTATCCTTTCCGCACCTTTTGCGATACCGTCCACAAGTTCCCTGAGGTCGTTCTGAATATCTTCCTGGCTCATGGGTTCTTCGCCGTCGTCCTCTTTTTTTCCTGCCATGATGTCAATATAGTCGGAAACCAGAGACGTATTGAACATGATGAAGTTATTGGGGTTATTTATCTCGTGTGCCATGCACGAAACCAGCGTGCCGAGCGCGGTAAGTTTGTTCGCATGCATCAGGTGCTGCTGGAACATTTTTTTAGCTTCCTCCGCCTTGACCTGTTCCGTAACGTCCCTTATTTCCATGAAGAAATAGTCGTTATTGTCGAAAGATATCTTCTTACCTTTAAAGTTGACGATGAATGTGTCCCCGGCGAAACTCTGCTGCTGTATCCTGTTCAGGGAAAAGCTGTCTTTGCCGTGAGCGCGTAGCTTTACTATATTGGATACTTCGTTTCCGATGTAAGTAACCAGAGTGCTTCCGGTGCACTGTTTCGGGTCGACCTTATATTTTTCGGCAAATGCCTTGTTTGCCGCGTATATCTCGCATGTGGAGCATTTTACTATGACTCCGGGGTCGGATCTTTCGCTGAAAACCTTTGCGAAACGCATCTCCGATTCCTCAAGAGAGTGCTGAGTTTTGTAAAGATTTGTCATGTCGGATATAAACATCATAATGAGTTCGTTGTGGTACCATTTGCATTTTTCAGCAGAGATATGGAGGTATTTCTTTACGCCTTTTATATTCAGCTTTATCAGATCCTGTTTCTCTCCTGCAAGGAGCCTTTCGACCATCTCAGTGTTTATACGGCCGCCGGAGATGTTCTCTATGCTGTCGAGATTGGGTTCGGCTCTGAAAATGTCAAAAAACTGCCTGTTGTGCTTAACGATTCTTCCGGTTTTGTCGAGAAAAATGATGCCCATGGAACTGTTTTCCATGAGAACGTTCATCATGTTTGACTGGGCAGCGGTCTTTTCCACAAGGTTTATCTTGCTGTACGCTCTGTCCAGAGCGGCGCTCAGCTCTTCTTTTGTGCAGTTGTAGGAGACGTAGCCGAAAGACTGTTGGTCGAGTGTTTTGTCCAGTATATGTTTAACTGATTCGTCGGTGACGTATATCACCGGGATATTGTTATAGTTATATACCTGTTCAAGTATAAGCGACTCTCCGGTTTCCATGAGAAAGTCAATATCCAGAATGACAACGTCCGGCGCGATCTGCCGCATGGAAAGGACTGCGTCGGCAGGAGTGTGAACTATTTTAATTATATAATAGCCGTCGGAATATATCTTTTGTACAAAGTCATAGGTGAGCGAATGTTCGCTCTTGGCAATCATTAGAATCTTCATTTTTAAGCACCGGACTGGGATTTCGTAAGAAATTAATCATGTTAATTATATACTTAATTTTAGTGACACATATGTAAATGTCAACCAAATTCTCTCTTTTTTAAAAAAGTTTATTAACAGCAAATAATAAGGGGCTTGTAAACCGTTACAAACCGATAGTTAGGTTGACAATTATCACTCTGCCAAGACCATACTAAATTGTTGGTAGCTAAGCAAGGATAATGTGGCACACCTATTGCTTCTGATAGCTCCATGAAAGGTAAAAGAATACTATTGATTGAAGATGAAGCGCTCTTTAGAACTGCGGTGCGCATAGTGATGACAAGGCGTGGATATGACGTGGTTGAGGCGGGAGACGGAGACGAGGGGATGCAGTGCATAATCAGCAGCATCCTTGAAGATAACCCTTACAGCCTGATACTGCTTGACCTCATTATGCCCAAGGTTTCGGGGATAGACGTTATCGAATATCTCATAGAGGAGAAGATCGAAACGCCTGTGCTGGTCATAACAAGTATGCTCGATTTTGATATCGAATTTTTCTGCTCAAGACTGAAAAACATTTCAGTTTTACAGAAGCCGTTCTCCTCCAAGGAGTTCTTCAGAAAATTAAGCGAGATGCTCGGAACTTTGAGCGAGAGCGGAGGGAAACATGAACAGCAGAATATTTAAGACAGCAGCAACATTTCTGGTGGTTATGCAGACGCTTGTCTGTTTTTCAGAGGGAACGTTCATTCGTGTTGCTGTTTGCGCGGCGTGCGGCATTACTGTCCTTTTGCTGTTTGTTTACGGTGCAAAAGCTCAGGCGCGGGAAGCGCGGAAACAGACACTTGTCGAAAAGGAAGACTGCGCGGCAAAGCTGAAAGGGTCTTTCATGCCGCTTACAAGAGCTCTGGAAATCAGGGCGGAACTCATAGCCGTTCTGAAAAACCAGCTTCTGCGTGCGAACAGCGACAGCGAATCCGCACACAACGACATAGCCGGCAAGTTCAATATGATAGTCTCAATGGCGGAGGAACAGTCCAGCAGTGCCTCAAAAGCTATCGACAGCCTCACCGGGACGGACAGCAGAGACGAGAACTTCATTGATAACAGCAAAGCTATCCTGTCGAAGGTTCTGAGTGAAATATCGGTCATCTATAACTACATAGATGAAACAAACAAAGAACTGGCAGTGGTGATAGAGGACATTGGAAACATAAGGGACACTGTCGAGAACGTCGAATACATCGCCGACCAGACAAATCTGCTCGCTTTGAACGCTGCCATAGAAGCGGCAAGGGCAGGAGACGCCGGGCGTGGTTTCGCCGTGGTTGCCGACGAAGTGCGCAAACTTGCGGAGAAATCGAACCAGTTTTCTCTTGAGATACGCAACATCATTGACGAGGTTTCGGGCAAAGTTGGCGATATACGCGAGAAAACAGTGGATAATGTCAGAAATATAAAAGCGATACATGACAGATCCGAATCCGAGATAAGCAAGACGCTGAAAGTGCTTGACCAGTCAATGACCAATTCAAGCCGCATAGTTGAACAGCTCACCTATACTTCGGCGGAACTTGCAAACGAGATAGGCGGCATGGTCGTCGCAATGCAGTATCAGGACATAAACCGGCAGCGGATAGAACACGTTATAGAGCCTTTGGACATGATAAGGGCGGACATGGAGAGTATCCGTTCCTCGCTGAACACATTCAGCGGAGACGAACTGCATGTGGATGTCAGCAACATAGAACATTACATCAAAGAACTTTACACAATGGAATCCGAACGGGAGGTTCACTCATCAAAGAAACCCGGCAAAACCGGGAATTTACATAGCGATGACAACGTTGAGTTGTTTTAGCGAGGTTTATTATGATCGAAATGCAAATGGAGAAGCAGGCGGACGGAAAAACGATACTTCACCTGAGCGGTGAGCTGACAATAAACAACGTCAGACCGCTTTACGAGAGAGTATGTGAGGGACTCAAAGCACCGGAGGAACTTACAGTGCATATAGGCAAAGTGGACGCGATTGACTGTACCTTTTTACAGGTTCTCTGCACAGCCCACAGAGCCTATACGGCGAAAGGAAAGAGTTTTTGTGTGAAACTCGATGATTGCGGGATCATCGGGAAAGCAGGCTGGTCCGGCATAGCTCCCGGAAAAAAATGCGCGAAAGGGCTTTTCGGGACGTGTTTTCTGATACAGGAGGGTGAGTGAGATGGCAAAGACTATTTTGACGGTGGACGATTCCGCAAGCATAAGACAAATGGTCAAGTTTACGCTTGTTAAAGAGGGCTATGATGTCATTGAGGCGTGCGACGGTAAAGACGCTCTCAGCAAACTACAGTCCGGTGCGGCGAACATGGTTGTAACCGACCTGAACATGCCGAACATGGACGGTATAACGCTTATTAAGGAACTGAGGGCAAAGCCCCAGTATAAGTTCGTGCCCATAATAATGCTGACAACGGAGTCTCAGGATTCCAAAAAGGCGGAAGGCAAAGCCGCAGGCGCAACCGGATGGATTGTTAAACCATTTAAACCGGAACAGCTTGTAACCGTCGTCAAAAAGGTACTGGGGTAAAAGGCGATGTCAGCGGACATACACAGCGAGGCGTTTATTCAGGAGGCGCAAGAGCTTTTGCAGGAACTTGAGTCTTCCCTGCTTGAGCTTGAGGAAGACACTGAAAACACCGAGCTGATAGCAAGGATATTCCGTGCCATGCACACCATAAAGGGTTCCGGCGCAATGTTCGGCTTCGAGAATATCGCTCATTTCGTACACGACATAGAGACTGCCTATGACATGGTGCGCAACGGTGAGTTGCGTGTTTCAAAACCCATGCTGGATTACTCGTTTAAATCGTGCGACGTGATCAAACAGATGCTCGAAGACGACAGCATCAGAGCCGAAGGCGGTGAAGCCCTTGAGATAATCACATTTTTCAGAGGCTGCCGAAAGGACGGCGGGGCTGCGCAGGTCAGCGCACCTCAGCATAAAGAGGAAAAGGAACAGGAACCGGAGAGAACCTACCGCATAAGGTTTGAACCGTCCGAAAATATATTTCTGACGGGTACGAACCCTGCGATGCTCCTTGAGGAGCTTCAGGCGATGGGGGAATGTGAGATTATCACTCATATAACTAAAATACCCGATTTCGAGGAGCTGGATCCTGAGCGCTGCTACACTTTCTGGGATGTGATACTCACCACTTCCATGACTGAAAACGATATCAGGGATGTTTTTATGTTTGTCGAGGATGAAAGCATTCTTAAAATTGACGTTATTTACGAAAGCGGTCTGGATGAGGAGAATTACCGCAAACTGGGCGAGATACTGGTTGAAAAGGGCGATGTTTCCGCGGAAGCTCTTTCGGCGGTTATCAGCGAGAAGAAGATGATCGGTGAAATGCTCATTGAGAAGGGTCTTGTTGAGCAGGACGCGGTTGTTTCCGCCCTTGAGGAACAGAAATACATAAAAAATCTGAAAGCTAAAAAAGCGGCGACAGAGAACAATACTTCTTTGCGTGTGCCTTCTGAAAAGCTGGATTCGCTGGTTGATCTTGTGGGCGAACTGGTGACAGTTCAGGCGAGACTCAATCAGACAGCCATCTCCATGGGCGATTCAGGGCTTTCAAAGATAGCGGAGGACGTGGAGCGTCTTGTCTGGGAACTGCGCGACAACACAATGAGCATCAGGATGCTTCAGATCGGCACCACGTTCAGCAAATACAAAAGACTTGTCAGAGACCTTGCAAAGGATCTCGGCAAAGATATTGAGCTTGTCACAAAGGGCGAGGAGACCGAGCTTGACAAAACAGTCATAGAAAAGCTGGGCGACCCGCTGGTTCACCTTGTCCGCAACTCTGTTGACCACGGTATAGAGCTGCCCGAAGACAGGATCGCCGCAGGAAAAAGCCCCAGAGGCAAAATAACGCTTTCTGCGGAGCATTCCGGTGATTCGGTTCTCATCCGCATAACAGACGACGGCAAAGGACTGGACAAAAAAGTTCTCATGAAAAAAGCGGTTGAAAAGGGACTGATATCCGAAAGCGCAGAGCTCTCCTCAAAAGAGGCGTTCGAGCTTATATTTCTTCCCGGATTCTCCACAGCTGCTGCGGTTTCAAACATTTCCGGCAGAGGCGTCGGTATGGACGTTGTGAAGCGGAATATCGAAGCGCTCAGAGGCACAATAGAAATAGACAGCACATTGGGGAAGGGAACGGAAATAGTCCTGAAACTGCCTCTGACACTGGCTATCATAGACGGACTTCTGGTGCGCATCGGCGAACAGTTTTTCATAATCCCGCTTTCGATGGTTAACGAGTGCATTGAGTTCAAAGAGGCACTGCACAGAACGGAATCCGGCAGATGCATACTGAAAGTGCGTGACGACCTTATCCCGTATCTGAAGCTCAGAAGCATTTTCTTCATCCCGGAGGAGGAACCTGAGATACAGCAGATCGTTATCCTTGATATCGAAAACAACAGGATAGGCTTTGTCGTGGACAGCGTCATCGGCGACCACCAGACGGTGATAAAGTCGCTGGGGAAATCATTCAAAAAAGTTGAGTGTATTTCCGGTGCATCCGTCCTTGGCGACGGTTCGATAGCTCTCATCATCGACGTCATGAAAATTTATAATAGTGTCGGATAATATAGGTTTATTGGAGGTTACGATGTTTAAGAATCTTAAAGTCGGTACACAGATAGGACTTGGTTTTGCAATCGTTATGTTCATTCTGTTCGTTGTTGCATTTTCATCGTTTCTGGGGATAAGCAAGTCTTCATCGGGCTTTACCACCTACAGAAAACTGGCGGTTAACACAATTTCCGTTAACAAAATTCAGTCGAATATGTTTATGGCGAGAATGAGCGCGCGTGAGTTCCTTATCGGAGAAGGAAAATCAGATGCGGACAATTTTTATAACTATATCGGAAAGGCTGAGGAATATCTGAACGAAGTTCAGGAGAATGCCACAGAGTCTTCCAGAAAGACTATGCTGGACGATCTCGAAGCTAATCTGACTATATATAAAGACGGGTTTAAAGAGATCGAAAATAATATAAACGGCAGAAAAGAGACAAGAGCCGTTATGGTACAGAATGCGGATGACATGCGCGGTTTCCTCGACGATATAATGACTACTGCCCATAGAACCGGTGACACTGCCTCTCTGTATTACGCATCCAAATTACAGGAAAGCACAATTATCGGACGCTCAAAAATTATTGAATATACTGCGACTGGCTCAGCAGAAACTGAAAAAGAGATAAATGACTATTTTAATAACAAGATCCCTTCATATCAGAAGTCTCTGGAGGCTTCCGCGAGCGGGGGGGCTTTGAGGTCCGACTATATCAAACTGTCGCAGGCACTCAGCTCATATTCGACAAGTATTAACAAGGTTCTGGAATATACCAAGGCGATACTCAGAGTTCAGAATGATGTTCTCAAAGCTGCCGGAACGAAAGTAGTTACAGGTGCCGCATCTATAACCGATTCTGCTGTTGAAACACAGACAGAACTTGGAAACGGCGTCGAATCAAGCAACAGAACAACAGTGTTCATGGTCTCCATAATTTCTATTATCGGGCTGGCTCTTGGTATTGTGTTTGCATTCGTAATAACCAAATTTGTCAAAGCACCACTCGGCGGCGAACCCAGAGACATGGCGGAGATAACAAAACGCATTGCACAGGGTGATCTGGACGTTACTTTCGAATCTAATAAAGGTCAGGCGCTCACAGGGCTTTACGGCGACCTGAAAAACATGGTGGATCAGCTGAGAACCATCGTTGCAGATGTCAAAAGCGCATCCGACAACGTTGCCGCAGGCAGCAACGAACTCAGCTCCGCAGCGCAGGATATGTCACAGGGCGCAACAGAGCAAGCTGCAAGTGCGGAAGAGGCTTCATCATCAATGGAAGAGATGGCTTCAAACATAAACCAGAACGCCGACAACGCTCTTCAGACAGAAAAAATAGCTCTGAAAGCATCCGCAGATGCGAAAGACGGTGGCGAGGCTGTGGAATCAACCGTAAAAGCTATGAAAGAGATAGCTGGCAAAATATCCATTATAGAAGAGATCGCGAGACAGACAAACCTGCTGGCGCTGAACGCAGCCATTGAAGCGGCGAGAGCGGGCGAACACGGAAAAGGTTTCGCGGTGGTTGCGTCCGAAGTACGAAAACTTGCAGAGCGCAGTCAGGAAGCCGCAGGCGAGATTAGCGAGCTTTCATCCAGCAGCGTGAGCATCGCGGAGAGAGCAGGCGTGCTCCTTTCACAGATACTCCCCGACATCCAGAAGACGGCTGAACTTGTTCAGGAGATAACAGCGGCGAGCAGCGAAATGCGCACAGGTTCCGACCAGATAAACACCGCAATCCAGCAGCTTGATCAGGTTATCCAGCGCAACGCAGGCGTTGCAGAGGAGATGGCAGCCACATCCGAAGAGCTTTCGGGTCAGGCGCTTTCTCTCCAGCAGACGATGTCGTTCTTTAAAATGAATACCAATGGCGGCAGAAGACAGCCCGCTGTAAAATCTCTGCCCTCCGCTGCACATATGCAGCCTAAAGGTACTGCCTCAACAGTTGTTCCCAGATTTAAAAAGGGCAACGGAAAACCCGCGAAAAATGAAGGAGTAGTTCTCGATATGTCGGAGGACTCCGCCAAAGGCGATAAATACGACAGCGATTTCGAGAGTTATTAAGGAGCGGGACATGGCTGAAAATACTGCTGTTACATTTGAAAACTGTCAGGTGCTGACATTCATTCTGGCAGATGAAGTATACGGCGTGGACATCATGTCCGTGCGCGAGGTGATGGACTATACCAACGTGACAAAGGTTCCCCAGACGCCTGACTATATGGTTGGCGTGATAAACCTCAGGGGAAACGTCGTTCCCGTTCTTGATCTGCGGTGTAAGTTCGGCATGGGAAAAACCGTCAAAACGGTGAATACATGCGTGATTATCGTAGAGGTGAGCATAGAGGATGAAACGACCATTCTCGGCGCTCTTGCTGATTCGGTGCAGGAGGTTGTGGATTTTGAGGGCGTGAATATCGAGAGCGCTCCCAAGATGGGCACACAGCTTAACACCGCATTTATAAAAGGAATGGCGAAAAAGGGCGACGGGTTCGTCATAATTCTGAACATCGACGAGGTGTTTGCGACTGAGGATTTTGCCGGGCTCACAGGGCAGAAGTCCGCTGATAAGGAAAAACCTACGGTCTGATTTTAATTTCCGCCCTGCCTTTCGCAGGCGGGGCGGTTTTCGTTTCCATGCAGGGGTGGTTTATGACATCGAATATTTTTTCTAAAAAACTGGAAGAGAAGGACTTTAACAGGCTTAAAACGTTCATAGAAAGTTCATGCGGGATAAAATTGTCGGAAAATAAGAAAAGCATGGTGGAAGGCAGGCTCAGAAAGCGCATCAAGGCGCTTGGGATGCAGGGCTATTCCGAATATGTGGATTTTGTTTTCGATGGTGGCAGAGAGAGCATTGAACAGACATACCTTATAGATGTTATAACCACCAATAAAACTGATTTTTTCAGAGAGAACAATCATTTTGAGATGATGACCTCAAAGATTCTGCCCATACTTTCGGAAAAAGGCGGGCTGGGACATCACAAACCTCTGCGTGTCTGGAGCTGTGCAAGCTCAACAGGCGAGGAACCCTATACCATCGCCATGGTGCTTGCGGAATTTTTCGGCATAAACGGAAAATTCAACATATTTGCCACCGACATAAACACCAGCGTGCTCAGTACCGCGCAGAGAGCAATATACACAGAGGACAGAGCGAAGGACATCCCTTATGCCCTGAAAAAGAAATATCTGATGCGCTCAAAGAATCCTGACGACAGGCTTGTCAGGTTCCGCCCGGAAATCCGCAGTAAGGTGAAGTTCGCAAGACTGAACCTGAAATCTTCCCATTACATGCTGCCGGAATCGGTAGATATCGTATTTTGCAGAAACGTGCTAATATATTTTGACATAAAAACTCAGGAAGAGATGCTGAACCGGATATGTTCGCACATGAACCCAGGCGGGTTCCTCTTCATGGGACATTCAGAGTCCATCCACGGGTTGCGGCTTCCTGTTAAGACATATGCCCCGACCATATATATAAGAGATTGAAAATGATTGACGATGCTTCCTGTAAATACCTTTTACCGGGTGATTTGTTTTATTTTGACACTCCTGTTATGATCAACACGGTGCTTGGTTCCTGTGTGTCTGTTACCATGTTCGCACGGTGTCAGATGCTTGGAATAATCTCCCACAGTATGCTCCCCGGACCCGACGTGCATCCGGGGGGCATTGCGAATTTTAAGTATACCGACAGCTCGCTCCTGCATATGGCTGATATCCTGAAAGGCAGAGGTATTCATCCTGAAGAGGTTGAGGTGAAGGTCTTCGGCGGTTCGGATATGTTTTCTGTAACGAACGCTGCCTTCAGCGTGGGGCAGAAGAATATTGCCGCCGCACTGTTGCTGCTTGGAAAGATGAAGTTTAAGGTGATGGCACAGGACACTGGCGGGCAGTTCACAAGAAAGCTGTATTTTTCTACAGAAACCGGAATAGTGTACGTCAGAAAAATATCTAAATTACAGGTACTTTGATGGATAAGATAAACGTTATGGTCGTGGATGATTCGGCAGTTGTAAGACAGGCGATGCAGGAGATACTGACAGGTGATCCTTGCATAGGCGAGGTAGCCTGTTGCAGTGACCCTTTTGCTGCCGCTGCAAAACTTCAGACGTTCGTTCCCGACGTGATTATCCTCGACATAGAGATGCCAAAAATGGACGGTCTCTCTTTTCTGAAAAAGATAATGAGCCAGCACCCCATACCCGTTGTGATGTGCTCCAGTCTCGCCGAAAGCAATTCCGAATCCGGTCTGAAGGCTATGGAATACGGCGCCGTTGAGATAATCTGCAAACCCAGAATGGGAACGAAGGCGTTCATAGAGGAATCGCGGATACTCATCACGGACACGGTGAAGGCGGCTGCGAAAGTGCAGGTGGGCAGGATAAGCCCCAAAAGGTTCGACGTTCAGCCGAAACTTAGCGCGGACGTAATGCTTTCCGTTCCAAAAGATCATTCCATGATAAAGACAACGGAAAAAGTGATTCTTATAGGCGCATCCACAGGTGGAACTGAGGCTCTTGCCAATCTTTTGCAGGGTTTTGCGCCGGACTGCCCCGGAATAGTCATTGTTCAGCACATGCCGGAAAATTTCACAAAATCTTTCGCAAACAGACTGGATTCCATATGCTCGGTATCCGTTAAACAGGCGGACAACGGAGACACGGTTCTGCCGGGCAGGGTTCTGCTTGCGCCGGGTAACAAGCACATGATGATAAAGCGGAGCGGTGCACGATACTATGTCGAGGTAAAGGACGGACCGCTCGTCAGCAGGCACAGACCCTCTGTTGACGTTCTCTTCCGTTCGGGTGCACGCTATGTCGGCAAGAACGCTGTGGGCGTGATACTGACAGGCATGGGGGATGACGGCGCAAAGGGAATGCGAGAGCTGAAAGAGGCGGGGGCGTATAACATAGCGCAGGACGAAAAGTCCAGCGTGGTTTTCGGTATGCCTAAGGTCGCCATAGAGCTGGGCGGGGTGGACAGCATTCTGCCGCTTAAAGACATAGCCGCCGATGTTATCATCCATTGCAGAAGACACAGTTAAGGTTCTTTTACCTAAACAGCTTCCCTCCGGTTTTTTTTGTGATAAGATACGAAAAGACGAAAACCGGAGTCAATTCATGCCTGCTGAAATCGGCGATTACAAAAAACTTGATAAAAACGATCTTGTGAAGTGCCTCAGCGTTATCAACAGGTGCCACAAGGTGAACGATATTGAGAGCTTCCATGAACTGATAATGGATTTCGCCTCATATATCGGGTTCAGGTACGTTCTTTACTGTTATTCCATATCAACTTACGACAGTGGGCACAGAATCGACATGATAAACCTTTCCAATCCCGTTAAATGGATGCAGGAATACGACGAGCAGAATTTTCTGGACTGCGATCCGGTGCGCAGCGAGATGGAGCGCAGACTGAAAAACGGTGCGCGTCTGTCTTTCATACTATGGGATGCTTATGATGAGCAGGCCCCTGCTCCGGAGCAAAACGTCATCGAGCGGCGTAAAAGCTACGGACTGGAATACGGCTGTTCGGTATACGATGATTCCGAGAACAGAGATTTTGCATTTCTTGTCTCGTTTGCGGACAAAAAGCACAAACCGGACGAGCGGACGGAGATGATGTGCCGTCTGGTGGTTACGCATCTTATGACCACCCGCAAAAGACTCGATATGCTGATGCTTTTCAATAGTCTCACGAAAAAAGAGATGGCTATATCTGAATGGCTCATGAAGGGCAAGACAAACTGGGAGATAGCGAAGATTCTCGGTATAAGCGAAAATACAGTTAAATTTCATATGAAGAATATATTCGTTAAACTGAATGTCTCTAACCGCCAGCAGGCGGTGAACGTTATTCTTATCGCAAGATATCTCAGTAACTAAAGGGAGGTTATTTATGTCAAAATTAAGGCTGGCAGCGGCAATATGTCTGTCGTTTCTACTGTTTTCGTGCGGCGGCGGTGATGGCGGCGGCAGCTCGTCCGACGATGAGCTGCATATAGATTATTACCCTAAGGAATGCAGCGAGGCGGCACAGACGGAATTTGTATATAACGCTATGCGCGACGTATATTTCTGGGCGTCAGAAACCCCTGTTCTTGACTATACAGCTTTTTCATCGCAGTACGACCTGATGAACGCCATGAAATCCTCCAAAGACAGATTCAGCACCATATATAACCAGCAGGAGCTTGAGGACTACTACGCAGGTTCCGGTGTCGGGCTTGGATTCAACGGAATAACTGACTCAACAGACCTTTATGTGAGAGCTGTTTATCCTGATTCGCCTGCGGATAAAGCCGGAATCAAGCGGGGCGACAGAATAGTAACCATGAACGGGTACACAGGATATCAGATAATCAACGACGATGCGGCGTATGACGCAGTGTACGGCAATGCTACTGTGGGAACTCAGATAGTGGTTGTTTTTGAAGATACGGCACATATTCAACACACCGTCACACTGGTTATGGCGGATTACTATACTGATTCCGTGCTCGGTTATTCTGTCCTGACAAATAATTCCAGCGGTAAAAAGGTCGGATATATCATGTATAATTCTTTTAATGAGAACATATCCGATACAAATGCGGCGTTCACCGCGTTTCAGAACGCAGGGGTGGATGAACTGGTGGTGGATCTGCGCTATAACGGCGGCGGACTCGTAAGCGCCGCACAGTATATCTCAAGCGTCATAGGGGGCAACAGCCTCAGTGGTGACGTGCTTCTGCAGATGGCTTACAACAGTATGCATCAGGATGCGAACAAGACATATAATTTTACCAGAACAAAATATGACCTTGACCCTGCAAAGATAGTTTTTCTGGTGACAGGTAACACAGCCTCCGCAAGCGAGCTTATGATAAACGGACTCCTGCCTTTCAGAGACGTCTATATCATAGGCGACACCACCTACGGAAAACCAGTGGGCAATAACTATATTCCCTATTGCGACAAATACCTTGCCGCGGTTACGTTTGAAAACCGTAACTCACTTGGTATAGGAGGCTACTATGATGGGCTGGAACCTGACTGCGTCAAGATTGAGGATGTCACCGATCTCGGTACCTTCGGCGACAGAAACGAAAAATATCTGGCGGCTGCAATGAACTATCTGGAAACGGATTCATGCGTTTCGGAAAGGAGCGGTAAGGGCGAAATTCCTGTGCGCGATCTTGAAGTTCAGGCACCGTGGGACAAAAAAATAATTAAATAAGGTTTTCAGAACAAATTTCCTGTATTCAAAAGGCATTTTTTGCAGTATGTAGTAATTGTAGGTTTTATTACAATTACTACATACATAAAAGGAGATGCCTATGAAAGGTCCGTCACCAAAAATTGAAAAGATATACCAGCAGGTTGTGGACAGAAACCCCGGCGAGACGGAGTTTCATCAGGCTGTCTGCGAAGTTCTGGACAGTCTCGGTCAGGTTATCCAGAAATATCCTAAATATGCCGACCACAAAATAATCGAACGCATCTGCGAACCAGAACGTCAGATAATCTTCCGCGTACCTTGGACAGACGACAAGGGAAACATCCATATCAACAGAGGATTCAGAGTAGAGTTCAACTCCGCACTCGGACCCTATAAGGGTGGTCTGCGTTTCCACGAATCCGTTTATCTCGGTATCATAAAATTTCTCGGCTTTGAGCAGATATTCAAGAATGCCCTCACAGGTATGCCCATCGGCGGCGGCAAGGGCGGTTCCGACTTTAACCCCAAAGGCAGAAGCGATGCTGAGATAATGAGATTCTGCCAGAGCTTCATGACAGAGCTTTACAGACACCTCGGCGAATACACCGACGTCCCCGCGGGGGATATAGGTGTCGGCGGACGCGAGATAGGCTATATGTTCGGACAGTACAAAAGAATAACCAACCGCTACGAAGCGGGTGTTCTTACCGGAAAAGGGCTTTCATGGGGCGGCTCGCTGGTTCGCACAGAGGCGACAGGCTATGGCGCTGTCTTTTTTGTAAACGAGATGCTCAAGATGAAAAAAGAGAGCTTCGACGGTAAAACCTGTGTTGTTTCGGGTTCAGGCAACGTTGCCATATATACAGTTGAAAAGATAAACCAGCTCGGCGGGAAGGTTATTGCGATGTCCGATTCAAACGGATATATCTTCGATAAACGCGGAATCGACCTCAATCTGGTTAAGCAGCTTAAAGAGGTTGAGCGCCGCAGAATCAAAGACTATTGCGAATATCATAAAGGCGCGTCATATATCGACGGCGGTAATATCTGGGAAGTTCCATGTCAGGTGGCGATGCCCTCTGCAACACAGAACGAGCTTGATGCCAAAGATGCGGAAATGCTTGTCAAAAACGGATGCATCGCAGTTGGTGAGGGCGCGAACATGCCCACAACTCCCGATGGTACAAAAGTATTTCTCGGCAACGGGATTCTCTTCGGACCCGGAAAAGCAGCGAACGCGGGCGGTGTTGCAACATCGGCTCTTGAGATGCAGCAGAACGCAAGCCGTGATTCGTGGAGCTTCGAGCACACTGAAAAACGCCTGCACGACATCATGGTAGGAATACACAAGGCATGTTATGAGCAGTCGGAAGAGTTCGGACAGCCCGGTAACTATATTATGGGTGCGAACATCGCCTCTTTCCGCAAGGTAGCGGATGCGATGATCTCTCTGGGACTCGTATAATAAGAAAAAAGGGCGGTCAACCGACCGCCCTTACTGTTTAAAGTTTTGCGTATGCGTCGCGGAGCATCTTCTCCGTTGTTTCCCAGTCAACACACTTGTCTGTGACAGACACGCCGTATTTCAGGCATGACAGGTCTTCCGGTATGTTCTGGTTTCCCGCGAAAAGGTTACTCTCTACCATAACCCCTTTGATATCAGTCTGTTTGTCGTTGATTATCTGGGTTATTATGCTGTCCAGCACCATTGGCTGTTTCTCATGGTCTTTGTATGAATTGGCATGACTGCAATCCACCATTATTGCGGGCGGAAGGTTATTCTTTTTAAGAAGCGCCACGGTTTCTTCTATGTTCTCTTTGAAATAATTGGGAGAATCGTTGCCTCCGCGCAGAACGATGTGCACGTCGGGGTTGCCAGCCGTCTGTACTATGGCTGTCACTCCGTCGTTGTTTATTCCGAGGAAGCTGTGGGGACGGCAGGATGAAGACATTGCGTCGGTGGCTATCCTGAGACAGCCGTCTGTGCCGTTTTTGAAGCCGACGGGGAATGAAAGACCGCTCGCCATCTCCCTGTGGGTCTGGGATTCAGTTGTTCTTGCGCCTATTGCGCCCCAGCTTATCATGTCTGAAAGGTAATGGGGGGTGATGGGGTCGAGCATTTCGCAGGCGATGGGAAGCTCTTTCTCGGTTATCTGGCAGAGGAGTCCGCGGGCGATACCCAGCCCTTTTGATATCATGTGTGTGCCGTTGAGGTCGGGGTCGTTTATGAGTCCCTTCCAGCCTACTGTGGTTCTGGGTTTTTCGAAATATACCCTCATGATGATGAACAGTTTATCTGAAAGCTCGTCTGAAAGTTTTTTCAGTTTATCGGCATATTCCAGAGCCGCCTTTGTGTCGTGTATGGAGCAGGGACCGACGACGACCATCAGTTTGTCGTTTTTCCCGTGGAGTATGTCGCGTATTGTGTCTCTGGATTGTTTTACGAACGCTGCACCCTTAACCGGAAGTGGGAAAACCTGTTTCAGGTTGTTCGGTGAGATAAGCGGGGTAAGGGCGAGTACGTTTATGTTATAAGTTTTAACCATTTTGTCTCCTTGTGTCGCTTTTGTTAGCTTTCGAAACTTTTTTATAAAATAATGTATCTTTATTTAGCGATTTAATCAAAAGGTTTTTAAACTTCTTACCTCATTTTTTTGTCAGAAGGTGCCTGTTTTCAATATATACCAAACGGGTGGAGTTTAAAGGAAAAAATTTATTATGTTTGAAAAGGGGCGGAGAACCGCCCCTTAAAGATTATCTGGTTTTGAATTTCTGTACTTCTGAATACATCTCTTCCGCGAGTTCGCTGAGTTCGGTCAGGTTTCCTGAAACCGAGAGCACGGATGCGCTGCTCTGTTCAACACCTGAACTGATGCTGTTTATATTCTCCGTAACGGAGGATATGGCTGAATTTTGTTCCCTTACAGCAGTTTCGATGTTCCGTCCTGCGGCGTCTATACTGCCGACGGAATCCACGATCTGTTCGAACACCTTGTTTGTGTTTGTTATGGCGGAAACGCCGCTGTTGACCGTTTCCTCTGCGGCACGCATCTCCTGTGATGCTTCATGTGTTTCGTGCTGGAGAGAGGAGACGATACCGCTTATCTCTGTTGTTGCCTTCTGTGTGCGTTCCGCCAGTTTGCGCACTTCGTCTGCGACAACTGCGAACCCGCGTCCCGCTTCACCGGCTCTTGCTGCTTCTATCGCCGCATTAAGTGCAAGGAGGTTTGTCTGGTCTGCGATGTCGTTAATGACGTTCAGTATGTCCCCTATCTGGGATGAGGACGTGCTCAACCCTGCAATTGTCTTTGCAAGGGATGAGACACTGGTCTTTATTTTTCCGATGTTATCCACCGCTTCTTTCAGCGCGTTCATGCCCTCTTTTGTCTTTCCGTCGGCGTGCCCTGTGCGTTCAATGGCATCTGCCGCGCTGTTAAGGACAGTTTCGGACGTAATGCTCATCTCTTCCATGGCTGAGGCTATATCGCTGATTCGTCCCGACTGGTCAGAGAAGTTCGCCGAGAGCTGCCCCGTAACTGCGGCAAGTTCAGAGGATTTCTGGTTTACGCCGTGTGCTTTATCCCTTATGTCGGCTACGATATCGTGAACGTTTTCGATGAACTGATTTATGTAACCTGTCAGCAGTACAATTTCGTCCCTGCTCTGTCCTGTGTTTTCTGATGCGGATAGGGTGAGTTTTCTGGTCAGGTCGGCATCGCCGCTGACGAGATCGCGCACAAGGTCTGTCACTTTTTTGAGTTTCTGTAAAACCACTTTGTTAAGTACAATGTAAGTCAGAGCGGCAGCGATAAGGGTTATGACCAGAGAAGTAATTATGAGTGAATTGCGGAGAGTAATTGCCGCCGCCATTGCCTCATCCTTGTCCATGCGGACGACTATTCCCATATTAATTCCGAATATGTTCAGCGCAGAAAATGAGTTGAGGATATCGTTGCCGTCGTTGTTTTTTGTAACGGCATAACCGGATTCGCCTTTAAGGGCTTTGTCTGCCGCCTCGTCTTCAATTTTCAGCACGCCTATGGTGGTTTTTATCTTCTTCACCAGCGGGTCGTCTATTTTATCCAGAAATCTGTTGTTGTTGCGCATGGTATGATCTGCGCCGAGAAGAAACGCCTGTCCGCTGTTTCCCAGTCCCGATTGTTCATAGTGTCCGCCGAAGTTCATAACATCGTCTATCTTATTTATAGGCATCTGAAAAATAAGTACGCCTATCTTTTCGTCTCCGTTATAGACTGGTGTGGAGATGAAGGATGCGGGAAGGTAATAGCTTGGTTCATAGGGTTTGAAATCATTAAGATATATTTTACCCTTTTCCATTTCCCTGCCTTTTTTGTATGCGTCACCGAGTCCGGTATCGGCATAGGGTCCTGTGAGCAGGTTAGTTGCGTAATCCTTCTCCTTGAAAACGGTATAAACGAGGTCTCCCTTCATGTTTACGAGAAAGATGTCATACAGAGAAAAAGACTTCAGCATGGAGTTGAAAGTATTGTGATATGCCGTGTGCATCCTTACGTACTCGCTTTCGAACCCCGCAGGCGTTGTCATATTGTTCTTTTCGCCTATCTTTTCCGTGTTCTTTTCGATGTAGATATACTGAGCAATGAGTCCGTTGGGGTTCATTTTCAGATAATCTTCCGTCGGGCGTCTCGGCGGTGCACCGGGGACGTCGTAATTGACCATGTTGAGATACTGGCTGTCATAGTGCCTTTTCAGTTGAGCTGCGGCAGTTTCAGCGGAAACAGGTGTTTCTTCCTGAAGTCTGTAATAGCCTTCGCTGAGTTTTATCATTGCCTCAGCGGTCATTTCGCTTGATGCGGTAGATATCAGCAGCGAGCCGATGCTGCTGAAATAATCCTGAATATTGTCCTTTTTGATCATACATATGCTGCCCAGATGGTCAAACTGCATATGCAGGACGGACTTATAGGAACTATAAGCTGAAAGACAGGTTATGACGGCTCCGAGCATTACCAGACCCAGAATGGCAGCAGTGATTATTCTGAACCTGATAGAAGTGTTTGCGAACATAGTTCACCCCAAAAATAATGTGAATAATGTTCTGTTTAAAAAAAAATAATAATAATCAGTCCCACATTAAACTATACCACACGGACAAATGATTTTAATTCTAACTTATTAAAAATTATTCAATCAGTCTATAACATAGTGTATAATCCACCCATAAGAAGGGTTATAATGAACAGATTATTTTTAATTAAAAGGTCCGGAACCGTTATTATCGTCGTGGCTGTTATTGCCACATTTGTCTATGTACTGGCAGATAGCTACATAGATATGAAATATGCCGCCGATCCTGAGAACAGGGAGTTGTTTGAGAAGATCACGGTGGCGCTGCTTTTTACCGTTTTTATATCGGGCATGTTCGGGATGATACGGGTTATGCAGCGGCTCGACACACAGGCAAAGGAACGGGATGAAAAGTACAGAACGTACATCAACAATTCTCCGGACCCCATAATTGTCTGCGACAGAACGGGGCGTATAACCGAATCGAACCTCGCCATGGAAAGATTGTCCGGTTACAACGGTGCAGAGCTTTCCGCAATGACCATTCAGCAGATGTGGGCGGATGAAAGTGTTAAGCAGGGGTACGCCGCGCTTGCGAAAATGCTCACAACAGACAGTCTGGACGTTACTCTGAAATACCTTAAAAAGGACGGTGCAGATTACTATCTTTCCTGCCATGCGGTGCGCGTTGGTGAAAGGTTTCTTGTGATGTGCAGGGATATGACCTCGTATGTCATAATGGACAGCCACATAAGACAGATTCACAACGAGCTGAAAGAGAAGGTTGAAGAGGAGCTTAAAAAGCGTCACAGACAGGAACAGCTTATTGAAAACCAGAAAAAGATGGCGGACATGAGTAAACTTTTAAGCGCAATCGCTCACCAGTGGAGGCAGCCGCTCAACATCCTTTCCCTTTATAACATAGACCTGAACGACACCTACCGAGCGGGTAGTCTGGACGATAAATACATGGACAACTATAACGCCGTGGTGTCTTCGACCATTGAGAAGATGTCTGATATTATAGACGATTTCCGCCTTTTTTTCGTACCGGAAAAGACCGATACGCTGTTTTGTGTGACTACGGAGATTCTGGACGTTCTCAGCATCCTTCAGGCACAGCTTAATTATCTCGGCATAAATATAGAACTCAGATGCATATGCGACAGGCAGCACTATGTCTGCCGAAACGTCACCACCTGTCCCGACTGCGCCTACAGGTCGGCATATGCCCGCGGCGAACAGGACAGGTTCCGTCACGTTATCCTGAACGTAATATACAACAGTATAGATGCCATCAGTGAGAAATCTGCCGTGCAGAGCGGACACAAGGGCAGGATAATAATATCCGTCGCCTGTATACACGACAAGGTGCGTATCGTTATTGCGGACAACGGAATTGGCGTAGCACCGGAGATAAAAGACAAGGTTTTCGAACCCTATTTCTCCACGAAAGGGGAAGGAAAAGGCGCCGGAATAGGTCTTTTCATGTCCGGAATGGTCATAAAGGAGCAGATGAAAGGGGAAATTGAGCTTGTGGGTACGGAAGAGGGGGCAGAGGCTGTCATAACTCTTCCTGCCGTGCCTGCGGAGGCTATTCTTCGATAACCTTGACAATTTGCACAGTGTTTCCTTTGTCGCTGTAGTAAAGACCGTCCACAAGGTTGTCGGTGATGAAAATCCCTCTGCCGTTGTATTTTTTTGTGTCAATTTTGAAGAGATTGCCGTCAAAACTGCTGAATTTGAATATCTCGGAAACGTTGAAGCCGCTTCCGCTGTCGGTTATCTCTACCGTAACCAGTTTCTGACCGTCGGTTCCCGTGCGGGCAGTGAGGCAGCGGATACGTATCTCTTTGCTATAGTCCGGTGAACTCTCCTTTGTGCGTTCCGCTATGAACTCGTCGTAGACCCCGCCGCGTATCATGTCCTGTTTCTGACGGAACGACAGTCCGAGGCTTCCGTGTTCAAGAGCGTTCATGAGCATCTCTCCGGCGGCGAACTCGAATGTGGATATCTCCACATGGTCAACCCCCTGTGCTTCCATAAAGCTATTGATGCGTTCGGCGGCGTTGCTCAGATCCTTTGCGCAGGAATGGACTGAAAAAGAGTCCTCGGCAATTATGTCTTCCGGTTCTGTGCTTATGAAAAAGAAGGTGATGTCGTCTTCATTGTGGGTTATATCCTCGTTCACCATTTTGAGAAGATGTTTCTTTGTTACCGCTTTGCCAAAGCAACCGGGCAGCCTGTCATAAAACAGTGAACCGTCTGCGGTGGCGGATTCCGATAACCCGTCGGAATATATCAGCAGTTTATCAACGTCTTTCAGGCTGAAATCCGTAATCTCCTTAACCGCCATGAACCGCATTATGGGCATGTTTGGTGTGCGCAGTCTCTGTATGCTACCGTCTTTCATCTTTGCCAGTATAGGAGGCATACCGAAGCTGGAAACGGAGATAGTGTCGGTGTTGGTGTCTATCATAGCGAAAACGGCGCAAAGCGCTTCGTCCTCCATCAGCCTGTCGCGGATGTAATGGAGGAACGAGCTGAGCATTTTGCCCATGTCGAAGTCATTTTTTATTATGGAAAGCTCAACCGCGTGATTTATGAACGAGCTTGATTGCAAGGCGGTGACGGATGCTGAGAGCCCTTTGCCCATTGCGTCGATTATGTAAAGGAAGTATCTGCCGTCTTTTATGTTCATGTTTCCGTAGATGTCGCCGCTCATGATGTCCAGCGGCTTGAAATAGGTCTCGAAAAAGAACCGGCTGCCTTTTGTGCCCGATATCTCATCCTTTATGACCAGCATCTGTTTTTTGAAAGCCGCCGCCTGCTGGGTGGAATGATAGCGTTCCTGATACTTCAGAAGCTCAAGCTCTTTCTGCCTGTCAATGGCACGCACGGAGACCGGGTAGAAAATCAGTATGCTTCCGCTCTTTTCTCCGTCTTCATAAATTTTTGTCAATGTGCCGGAAAGCAGCAGGTCCCTCCCCTTGCGGGTAGTGTGCGGCTGTTCGTCGAAACGGGAGGCTTCGCCTATGTATGGGTGCATGGCGAAAACATCGTCCAGAGTTCTGTGGTTAAGTTCCGTTCCGTCCATGCCAAGGATGGATTTAGCGCCTTCGTTTACGAAGTTTATCCGTCCCGCAGCATCCATGACCATTATTCCGTGCTCGACACAGTTTGCAAGATCGCGCAGCCTTTCCACGGCTCTGTGTATCAGCGATGCGTATTTTGTGTCGCGCCCGTTGTTTTGCAGCTGCTTTATCCCTTCGGGCAGGGAATGTTTTGTAAAAAAAGTATTTATACCTATGTCGGCGAAACGGTAAAGGTTGCTGTCGGATGTCAGATAGACAGCGGTTTTAGGAGCGTCTGCGGATTTAATTACACCTGAGATTATTTTAAGACATTCATCATCGGTGCCTTCGCTGTCAAAAACGATTGCATCCGGTTTTTCCTCTTCCAGCTTTTTAAGAAGGTTTTCCGCACCGAATACATGCTCATATTCGGCAACCATCCGGCAGAAAGGGTCTGATATATCGCAAAAATTAAATTTTGAATTGTATATTAATATCTTTTTCATGCTCTTCCATAATTTATATGCCGCTCGCAAAAAAATACAGGATTATTCCTATCACCCTTTTATAATGACGGAAAATGTATTATGATTATAGCATGAAACTTGAAGAAGCATTTAACACCATCATATCTTTTATTCCCGGCGCAAGACCGGAGGAAGTACCCCTCATCGCTGCGGCGGGAAGGGTTCTGGCGGAGGATATCGTTGCACAGCACGACTATCCTGAGGCTGATATGTCGCGCATGGACGGATATGCCGTCGGCAAAGGCAGCGAAGGCACATGTCTCGTTGTTCAGGAACTTTCCGCAGCGGACAGCTATGACAAACCTCTGAAAAAAGGCGAGTGTATCCGCGTTGCCACGGGAGCGAAGGTTCCTTCGAACACGGATTTCGTCGTTCCTTTTGAAAACGCCCACAGAGACGGCGAAAACGTCACATACCAGCAGGGCGAGGAACGCAAAAGACACATTACCCAGGCGGGCAGCGACATCAAAAAAGGAGATGTGCTGGCGCGCAAAGGGATGCGGGTCGACATACGGCTGATGGAGGTATTTGCCAGTATGCGCTTTGCCGCTCTGCCCTGTGCGAAAGCTCCCCTGATAGGCGTCATCTCCACAGGTTCCGAGCTGGTTGAAGATTTTACGAAGAAAGGAACCGTAAACAGCAACTACTATCACATGGCGGGACTGCTGCGCATTTTCGACGTGAATATGAAATACTACGGCGTTATACCGGACGACGAGGGTCTGCTTTCGACAGTTATGAAACAGGCTGCCCTTGAGTGCGACATGGTCGTCACATTCGGCGGTACAGGCTATTCCAGATATGACCTGCTGAAGCTCACTGTGCTTGAGGCGGGCGGCGAGATTCCTGTTGAGGGACTGCGTGTCAGCCCCGGAAAGACCTTCCGTTTCGGACTGCTCGGCGGAAAACCGCTGTTCATGTTCCCCGGCTCGCCTGCGGGCGCGATAGCCTGTTCCGAGGTGTTCCTCGTTCAGGCGATACGCAAATGGCACGGGCTTAAAACCGGAAGTATCAAAGGGGTGATAAACTTCCCCGTTAAAAAGAGAAAAGGATTTGCAAAACTGGTCAGGACATGGCTCACCATCAACGACGAAGGTATGGCTGTTGCGTGTCAGAACGGCGTGGGCTTCCCTTGTGTCGCGGTTATTGCCGAGGATGCGGAAGAGGTTCAGCGTGGCGATCTTGTGGATGTCTGGCTGGCGAGCAAAATGCTCTGATATTCGTTTAAAGCGGCGGTCTCTGTTTCTGTCAGAAGCCGCAGCGCATCGTTAAAATCACTTGCGGACACGGTGAAAACGCCGTGTCCGTATACTGTTACACTATCGTTATCTCTCATCGCGGAAGGAAGGGTGTTCACCATAGCCCTTGGACCGTTACCAACCTCGCCGGGAACTATCGGAGAACTACCGACATATCTTTTTTTGATACACGCGTAGTGGCATTTTCCTCTGTTTTCACAGTCTTCAACGCATATCATGGACATTATCACCGAAAACCGCGGGTGTGCATGAAGAATAACCTGTTTGCCGGGCGTTTCGTATATCTTTCTGTGAGACGCCAGCTCGCTGGATGCCGTTAGACCTGTACAGGTTGATTCGTCCGTCGGGCAGATGTCGATTTCATACTCAAGCTCGTCCAGACTGCTGCCTGTTCTGCTGATATATATATTTTTGTCGTGACAAACTGAAATATTCCCGAAAAACGAATCCACAAGTCCAAGCTCAACCGTTGCTCTGCCCGCCTGCGCCATTGACGACAGTATTGATTCGTCAGAAAGCAGGATATCTCTGTCGAGTTCCGGCAGTTCTGTATGATGGAAATTTTCTATATATTCAGCAAGTAATCTCAGTGCCGATTCCGTATCGCAGGATTTTCCTAAGAGTGCCGCTTCGCCTGTGTCACTGAAAAATTTTACGAATCCGCTGAACAGAACGGAGCTTGCGAAGATGAAAGCCTGTTCCGCACCGAACGGCGCGGCAGTGACTATGCCATGTCCACGGACGAAAACCGCCTTGCGGCGTTTGAGTGCCTGCGAAACATCAGCGAAGTCATCCGCAACTGGGACTGTGTGCAGAAAGGTTCTGGTCTCCGAATCGTTGGGTGCAAACTCGCCACCTTCTGCCGCTTTCTCAAGTGCTGTCATGAATGGTTCAGACGGACGGATGTACAGCAGGCAATATGCTTTCAGCTCGTTAGCCGTGTGCATAAGCTCTGCCGACACATCGCCGCCGTAAATTGATACGCTGTCCTCTGTAACGATGTATACTGCTTCGTCAGCCAGCTTCTGTTTTTTCAGCTTATTGATGTATTTATCGAAAAGGCTCATGCAAGCCCCCGCATCCGGTGGTATTTTTTAAGTTCGGCGTCAAAGCCTGTTTGCTGTTCCGGTGTTAAAGCGCCTTGGGGGAGTCTGTCGGTCTCTATGCCGAAACCGAGACGGCGGATGATGTTTATCTCGTTCATAAATATATCGCTGCCGCACTCTGCAAGTTTTGCCGCAGTTGTGTTCAGTGTCTTGGCGTATTCCTCAAGGGAGACGGCAAATAAAGCATATCTGCATACAGGTAGTGAATCCGACGCCGCCTTCGCATTTTCATATGCTATGTTGATGACCGCCTTTCCCTCCGCAGATTGTCTGTCGGTGGGGACAGGTTTTCTGAGTATTTCGTGGGTAAGCGCCATTGCCGTGGTCCAGTCCGCACCGTTGGGTGATGTGACATAACCAAGAGCCACACCAAGTGCGCCATTAGGCGCTATGGCGGGAAGTTCAACCCCTTTTACTGCGAATCTGTCCGAGCCGTTGTAAAACTCTTCGGGGATATCGTACAGAAACTCTTCCGGATCCATGCCTGACTGCGCGATGCAGTGGCAGGCGGTTATTATGTCTATACCCTGTTTCATACAGTGATTGTATGTTTCGATTATCCTTTCGAAAGGCACTCCCATACACAGGAGCATTGCAAATTCATCGTATTCCGGCACCCTCAGACCGTTTTTCATTTTTCGGCAGGCTATGGTGCAGCCGCCGCAGGAAACGCTCTGAGTTTCGCCTAAGGCACAGGCGTTCGTGTTTGCTGCGGGTTGCGGGAGGTTGAAAAATGTGTTGGGCAGGATGTCTCTGGCGCGGGTTAAGTCGTAAAGAGCAGCTGTGCCGAACTTTCCAATGCCGAGCCTTCCAGTCAGCGACGGCGCGGCGTTTATCAGTCTTTCTATGTCTTCATATGCGGACGTATCAGGCGCCTGCGGTGCCCCGGAAGGTCTTATACCGATGGCTGTGAGGTTCATACGGTGCATCATTGTTCCTGTGCCGCCTCTGTGGGAGGTGAAGAATCCGTCTGAAATTATTTTGCAGTATTTTATATTTCTGTCTGCGCCGGGCGAGACGGTTGCATAGCCCCGCGGCACATCTGCGAAGCGCACACCATTGTCTATCACAAGACTTATGCAGCTTTCCGCTCTGCCGGTTATCATCAGACCGTCGTAACCTTCATTTTTTAAAGCAGAGGCGAAACGCCCGCCGAAATCCGAACGGAAAAGTCCGCCTGTTTTGGGATTTATGTGCATTACGGCACATCGTGCGGAAGTCTGGTATCCGCTGCCTGTCAGTGGTCCGTTGCAGAAAATTAAAGGATTGTTTTCAAGATACGTTCCAAGAAGATGTCCGGAAAGCCCTCGCCCGCCTATAAATTTGTCATAAATGCATTTTTCCAGTGGCAGAATGTTCCATGAGAGGTTGGTCAGATTGACTGAGAGTATCTTTCCGGTGTGCATCAGAATATGGATTTAAGGTTGTTCTCATAGGGTCTTCTTACGATTCCCTTTTCCGTGATGAAACCCGAAATCAGGTATGCAGGGGTAACGTCGAATGCAGGGTTGAGAACGTTTATGTCCACAGGCGCGGTGCGTTTTTCGCCGAAAAAACATACTTCGTCATGTCCGCGCTGTTCAATTTCAATGTCGTATCCGCAGGAAGTTTTGATGTCCAGTGTGGATGTCGGGCAGGCGACATAAAAAGGGATGCCGAAATGTTTCGCCATGATGGCGACCCCCAGAGTACCTATCTTGTTTGCTGTATCGCCGTTTGCAGCAACTCTGTCCGCACCGACTATCACAAGCTGTATCCTGCCGGACGCCATGATTGAAGCCGCCATGTCGTCGCAGATAAGAGTCACGTCGAGTCCTGCTTTCTGAAGTTCCCATGCGGTGAGCCTTGACCCCTGACAAAGGGGGCGTGTTTCATCGGCATAGACCTTAAAGCGCTTCCTTTGTTCCTGTGCCATATACATGGGCGCGGTTGCCGTTCCCAGACGGGATGTGGCAAGTGAGCCTGCGTTGCAGTGTGTCAGTATGCCAAAACCGTCCTGAATAAGGTCTCTGCCGTGTTCGCCTATCATACGGCAGGTTTTCAGGTCTTCCTGATGTATTCTTGATGCCTCGTCGAGAATTTCGGAATACATCTCTTCCGTAGATTTCTGAACACAGGCATAAAGTCTTTTCATTATACGTTTTATAGCCCAGCTGAGGTTGACTGCGGTGGGTCTGGCGGAGTTAAGGTATTTCGCGTCGTATCCGAGGTTCTGCATGAAGAGGTTCGGTTCCTCGTTCAGATATTTCTGGGCGCAGATGCACAGTCCGTATGCTCCGGCGACGCCTATCGCGGGCGCGCCGCGCACCTGAAGCGTTTTTATTGCGACATATACCTCGTCGATATTTCGAAGGGGTATCTCTACAAATGCTTCAGGAAGGAGTGTCTGGTCGATGACATAGAGAACGTCCTCCTGCCATCTGAGTGTGTATGGAAGCGATTCAAAACTCATTATGCCCCTCAACTTTCAGCAGTGCCCGTTTCATATCGAGTCCGCTGGAAAATCCCCCGATCTTTCCGCCGGCCGCCAGAACGCGGTGGCATGGAACGATGATAAGGAACCTGTTCTTAGACATTGCCGTGCCAACGGCTCTGAAAGCGCCGGGATGTCCGGCAAGTGCCGCCAGTTCGCCGTATGTGACTGTAAACCCGAAAGGAATCAATGCCAGCGCGCGGTACACTGCCATAGAAAATGGCGTTGTCCACGAGAGGTCAAGGTCTTCCAGCGCTTCGATAAGCATCGGCTGTCCGGAACAGTCTTTCAGGTATTCTGCCATATAGGCGAACCTTTCCGCAAGAGGCTTTTGTATGAGATTTTCGGGACGTGAGGACGCTATCTCGTAAACCCTGTCTTTGTCAAAGGTTAGAAACAGGTCGTAACCTGCCGAGCAACGCACACTGTCCCAATATAGCATCTTATTCTCCGTTAAGAAAATATGTGTCCCAGTCCTTTAAAACTGGGTCGTATCCGTTCATTTTAACCATATCACAAAATTCTTCAACTGTCCTTGTGTCCTCAACCTGAAACTGTTTTCCGTCGTGTTCTTTCGCATATCCGCCGGGCTCTGTCTTGGAACCTGCGCTCATGTGTGTCACGCCGAGGCGCAGGAGCCTGTCGCGGAACTCTGCGGACTCGCGGGTGGAGACGTTTATGCCAAGATCGTGCTGAAACAGTCGGTGGGCAAGGAGCATCTGAACGTAGCCGATATCGTCAACTATCTCGTATGCTTTAAAATTTCCCGAAGCCTTGCGTATGCGCGGAAATGAGATGGATATATGGGTTTTCCAGAAATTTTTCATAAGGTAATTTGCGTGGAGACCGAGAAAGAACTGGTCTGTTCTGAACTCCTCAAGTCCCATGAGCGCGCCTAGTCCGATGGTGCGGAAGCCTGCCTGTGCACCCCGTTCGGGACCGCCGAGCCTCCAGCTGAAGTCACGTTTTTTGCCGGCAGGGTGAACGTCGGCGTATTTTTCGCGGTTATACGTCTCCTGAAACATGGTGAGACCGTCAACGCCGTGTTCATACATGAGGCTGTAGTCCTCTACAGACATGGGGTAAACCTCGATGCAGACTGAGCTGAATTTGTCTTTCATCAGGTTAACGGCGTTTATGAGATAGTCCGTTCCGACCTTAACAGGTGATTCCCCTGTAACCAGAAGGATATGACGGATACCCATGTTATGAATGATGTCGGTTTCCTGCTTTATCTGTTCGTCTGTGAGTATCACGCGGGGTATCTCGTTGTGGCGGTTAAATCCGCAGTATTTGCAGGAGTTGGCACATTCATTGGAGAGGTACATGGGCGCGTAAATCTTTATTGTCTTTCCGAATCTTTGCACAGTTATTCGGTATGCCTTCTGCGCCATCTCTTCAATGTAATTGACGGCAGCGGGGGAAAGAAGCGCTGCGAAGTCCTCTTCGTCTATTTTTTCCTTGCCCAGCGCGAACTCAACGTCGGCTGCTGTGCGCGAGAATATGAAGTCTTTTATATCGTTAAATTTATAGTTATCGAGTATCTGTTCGAAGCTCATTTTCAGTTCCTCAGAAATCCTGTGAGGGGGCTTGAAGCCTCCGCTCTGTCCCTTGTTCCGGGCATACCTGCCGCACGTGCCGTAACAGCCGCCTCAACGCCGAGTTTGAAAGATGCTGCCATCATTACGGGATCCTTTGCTGTTGCTATTGCAGTGTTAACCAGAACGCTGTCCGCGCCCATTTCAATTGCAAGAGCTGCATGTGAAGGCGCGCCGATGCCTGCGTCAACTACGACGGGAACTTTTGCCTGTTCAATGATGATTCGCAGGTTGTCAATGGTCTTTATGCCCTTGTTGCTGCCGATGGGTGCACCAAGAGGCATAACGGTTACAGTGCCTATCTCTTCCAGACGTTTGCACAGAACAGGGTCTGCGTTGATGTATGGCAGAACCTTGAATCCCTCTTTAACGAGTATCTGAGCCGCCTTAAAGGTTTCTATGGGGTCGGGCAGAAGATAATAGGGATCCGGTGTTACTTCCAGCTTCACCCACGGTTCGCATCCGGCAGCTCTTGCGATACGGGCGAGGCGCACAGCCTCTTCCGCGTCTCTTGCGCCGGAAGTGTTGGGGAGCAGTAGATATTTCGATGGGTCTATCTGTTTCAGGATGTCATCCTGAGGATTGTTGATGTCAACGCGACGAAGGGCGACTGTGACTATCTCTGCGCCGCTCGCTTCCAGTGCGTCTGCCATAACTTTTGCGTTGGGAAATTTGCCTGTGCCTACCATTAATCTGCTGCGGAACGTACGTCCGGCGATTACCAGTTCGTTTTTGAACATGACTATACTCCGATTGTTGGAAAAAGATTGTAAGACCCTTGCCAGTGGGTCTTAAATTTGGGGTAGGCAGGAATATAATATCTTTTGGGGTGGAAAAGTCAATTTTTTTCTCCCCATAAAAAAAGCCGGAGTTTTGCTCCGGCTTATTTCTTTAATTTCGACAGAACGCCCAATGCGGCGGTCATGCAGCAGACTCTTAGTTCTTGATCTGCTTCATTACCTCTTCCACAAAGTTCTCCTGCTTTTTTTCGATGCCTTCTCCCAGCTCGAAACGAGTGTAGGAAACTATCTTTGCGCCGTTAGCCGCAACCAGTTTTTCAATTGTGGTGTCGGGGTCCTTAACGAAAGGCTGGCTCACGAGGCAAACTTCTTTAAGAAGTTTTGCTACCTGACCCTCAACTATTTTGGGGATCATGTTGTCGGGTTTGCCCTGCTCTTTCAGTTTTGCAGCGTAAATTTCTCTTTCTTTGTTAACGAAATCAGCGTCAACATAGCTGGAGTCAAGATATTTGGGGTTGCTTGCTGCGATGTGCAGGCAGATGTCTTTTGCCAGCTCAGGTGTGCCGCCTTCAAGTTTTACCACAACGCCTATTTTACCGCCGCCGTGGATATAAGTTGCAACAGTACCGCCGTCAAGACGGGCGAAACGTCTGATGCTCAGTTTTTCACCGATTTTTGCTATCATGCTGTTAAGGTAGGCTTCAACGGTTTCGCCGTTTTTAGCGGTCACAGCCATGAAAGCGTCCATGTCTGCGGGGTTGCTGTCGGCAACAAGTTCCGCCATTTCTGCTGCGTAGTTTGTGAAGTTTTCGTTTTTAGCGACAAAGTCCGTTTCGGAGTTAACTTCAACGATAACACCGACGCCGTTTTTAACGACTGCAGCAACAATGCCTTCAGCTGCGATTCTATCAGCTTTTTTTGCTGCCGCTGCGAGACCTTTTTTGCGGAGAAATTCAATAGCACCTTCAAGGTCGCCGTTGGATTCTGCAAGTGCTTTTTTGCAATCGAGCATTCCTGCTCCGGTCTTTTCGCGAAGTTCTTTAACCAGTGCGGCTGTAATCTCTGCCATTTATTACTCCTCTTCTTTGTCAACGGGCATGTCAGCAAGAAGCTGATCAACAGGGATATCCTCTCCGCCGTCCTCTTCTGCCTGACCGATGTTCTCTTCGTCAAGTATCTGTCTGCCTTCGATTATAGCGTCTGCTATGCGTCCTGCGATAAGCTGGCAAGCGCGGATGGCGTCGTCGTTACCGGGGATGGGCATATCAACCTGATCGGGGTCGCAGTTTGTATCAACGATTGCGATTATCGGGATGTCGAGTTTGTGAGCTTCGGCGACAGCGTTCTGCTCCATTTTGATGTCGATGATGAACATAACATCGGGGATACCTTGCATGTCTTTGATACCGCCGAGGTTTTTAGTAAGTTTTTCAAGCTCTTTTCTGAGTTTGGATACTTCTTTTTTGGTATATTTGTTTACGAAGCCTGTTTCAAACATCTCTTCGAGTTCTTTCAGTCTTGCCACTCTTGTGCGGATAGTCTGGAAGTTTGTAAGGGTACCGCCGAGCCAGCGTTCGTTCATATAATGAGCGTTGCATTTTTCAGCAGCCTGTTTGATAGCTTCCTGAGCCTGTTTTTTTGTACCTACGAAAAGGAAGTTGCTGCCCTGACGAGCTGCATCTCTTGCGAATTCGTATGCTGTGTTGAAGCACTGAACTGTCTTCTGAAGGTCAAGAATGTAGATACCGTTTCTTGCGCCGAAGACGTATTTGGACATTTTCGGGTTCCAGCGTTTTGTCTGGTGTCCGAAGTGAACGCCCGCCTCAAGCAGGCTTTTCATTGAAATATAGGACATTAATTTCTCCCGGAGGTCTGCGACCTCTCAATTTGTTATTCTTGCGCCCCGTCAAACCGCCACCCGAAAGGATTTCAGGCACTTGGTGGTTTTGAACGCTATACGGGCGTGCAAAATGGGTGTTCTTTATATCAAGGGCAGTACAAAAAATCAAGTTTTTTTTGATTTGTAAAATAAGCCGGTACTGATTATGATGAATACTGAAAAAACAAGGGGGAAATTATGTTTCCGTATCTTTTCAAACTTGGTCCGCTTGAACTGAGGGTATACAGCCTGATGTATATTCTCGGACTTATCATCGGAATGTACATGGTGAAGCGAAAAGCGGAGAAGCTCAATCTTAAACCCACAGACATGGAAAACGCTGTCATAGTCAGTTTTCTGGCGGGAATCATCGGCGCGCGGATGTACTATGTCGCGTTTCGCTGGGACTATTACGCTGGCAATATTTTCGAGATGGTTGCCATATGGCACGGCGGGCTTGCGATACACGGCGGTATAATCGGCTCTGTGATAGCCCTTTATTTTTTCACCAGATACAAAAAAGCAAGTCTTGTCGGGTTGGCGGACAGTATGGTTCCCTGGCTGCTCTTCGGTCAGGCGATAGGAAGGATAGGCAATCTTGCAAACGGTGAGGCGCACGGAGTGCCTACCATCGTTCCGCCGTCTATCATATTCGGTTTTGAGAACAGGTTCCGTGATTTCTGGTCTGCCGTCTGCTCGCAAACGGGGCTGAGCCCCATGCCGAACAGTATTTCAAAGCTGATGGACAAGCTACCCGTTCAGGTGAGTTTCGAGGGAAAACTTTACGAACTGAAGGAATACGTGCCATGGGGCATGAGTTTCGGAAATTATAAGAAAACCCCTGCCTACAGCGACTTTGGGGCACTTCCTGTGCACCCGACGTTCATATATGAAATGATACTTAATTTCGCTTGTTTCGTTGTACTCTATATATTATGGAGAAAGGACGACAACATCGGCACAGGAAAACTTGTGGGGCTTTATCTTATCTTCTACGGCTTTATACGGGCGTTTGTGACGTTTTTCCGTGCGGACGACCTCATGGTCGGTTACCTGAGAGCACCGCATTTAATAAGCATAATAATGGTTGTGGCCGGAATAATGATTTTAAACAGAAAGAAATTATTAAAATCGGTTCAAAAAGCCCAATAATCATGAAAAATGCGCTATAGTGTGTTAGTATCTTATACAGCGTGAAAGAGGTATATTCAGGAGGAGACGTTATGCGTCGTTTAATGTTATCCGCCGGGCTTTTTATTCTGCCGTTTTTAAGCCCGGCTGCTCTGTATGCATATGACTATCCGGTCATCGGCGAATACAGCAGCACATACCAGAAAGTTTTTGATGCCATAAAAGCCGGAAAATGCAGAGAGATGGAGAATGAACTAAAAGTTCTTTCCTCTACCGAAGGTATTTCCGACAGCATCTACAGATCCATCTGTTTTTTTGAAAACAATCAGCAGAAAGAGGGCATTCTCGGTCTTACACTGATGCTTGAAAATCAGGAATACGACGAGATAGTCTATGTCTGCAACACCCAGATGAGTAAAGGTAACAAAAGTCCGGAGCTTCTGAAATACAGAGGTCTGGCATATTTTAATATCGGCGATATGAGCGGTGCCCTCGCCGACATCACATCCTATACCGACCAGACAGGTGACACCGCCATGAGATACACTCTGGTGGATATCTACATGTCCATGAACGAATTTGACAAAGCGGAGGCTGAACTTGAGAAGACTTCCGTGAAAGACGACAAATATTATATCAGAAAAGGAAAACTCGCATACAGAAGCGGAAACACCCTTCTGGCGGTTCAGTCTTTCAGAAAGGTCACAACAGAAAATCAGGACCGATATGATCAGGCGCAGTCACTCATTGCAGATATATGCATGATGACAGGCAGATTTGAATGTGCGCAGGAGTCCATTGGCAACATTAAGAACATTAATTCGGATTTCCTTCAGATAAAGAAGGATAAGATGGCGCAACTGAAAAAACCGTTCAGTATCTATCTTTCCGCAATTGAGGAATACGACGACAACGTTAAATCCGAGAACGAGGACGTAGGTGCTTCCGGCATTTCAAGTTTCAGGACAGCCTTTGTTCTCGATGCTAAATATAACATATATCCCATCTGGGCGGATAAGGCTGCTGTGGGGCTTATGAACTACAGATCTTTCAACATGAAAGAGGGTTTAAGCTCATACGACCTTGAAATGCATAAAGCATATGTCCAGCTCACCAAGAGCACCGACAAGGTATCATACACACCAAAGCTGACAGCCGGTATACTTACACTTGGCAACGAAAAGTACTATGAGAGCTTCGGCGCTGAACTGGGGTCTAACATCCGCTTAGACGGATTCAATCTCAGTGTGCCTGTGAAGTTTGAAAAAAGAAACTACGTGTCCTCCGCAGACCCCAGAGCGGACAAGGACGGTTATTATTACGGTGTTTCAGGCGAGATGTCAAAAATGTTCGCGCAGAAATACAACCTGACGCTCGGAGCAGGTGTTAACGTTGAAAATACCGATGGAGCGGACAAGGACAACACGGCATACAATGTTTCTTTCGGGGCTCTCGCAGCCCTAAGCCCGAAAATGACGCTGACTTTCAGCCTCGACTACACATATGCGGATTTTTATAATTCCGCTATAAATAAAAATGACGGTTCCGGACTTGCTACTATCCGCGAGGATAAAACATACAACGCCGGACTGAAATCCATATACAAACTGACCGATTCAATCTTTTTAAGCGGAGGGGTGACATATACGGATGTCGATTCCAACGTCCCTGAATACAAGTATGACAAAACGGTATTCGACGTCAGCATCAGCTACGCGTACTAAAATGTGAAAAGGTGTGCCATGAGAATAAAAAGAATTACGGCTTTAACAACAGCTGTCCTGATGATCAGCTCTCAGGTCTTTGCATCGACTGTAGCCGGTACGGTTAAAACGGTGAAAGGCGGAGTAGACATAGTAAAGGCTCAGTCTGTTATGGGAAAGATGGCGAAAGAGGGTGCCAGCCTTTCTTTCGACGATATCCTCAGAACCAAAAGAAAAGGATATGCCGAGGTCAACTTCATTGACGGAAGCAATATCAAAATATTCGAAAAATCACGTCTGCTTCTGCTTGGCGGCGAAAGGACGAAAGACGGTTACAATGCCGAGATACAGAAGGGAAAAGTTCTCTTCAAAATTGAAAAGATGCACGAGGTTGCCGGAGATTTCAGGATAAAGACCAGCAACGCCGTTATCGGTGTAAAAGGTACTGTCCCCGCCATACAGGTTGACAACGGAGGAACCACGGTTGAGGTTCTTTCCGGTACTGTGGAATTAACACCGCAGATGCCTGTTGTCATAGGTCCAGGAGTCGGTGCCGGTTCAGGTGGTTCGGCATCCGGCGGTGGGGCTGCCGTTATCGGCACCCAGGGAGGAATCGGCGGAGGGGTACTTCCGGGCGGTGATTCCGGAGCCGGAACAGGTCTCGGTGGTTTAGGTTCAATGGGTGGTTTAGGCGGCGGTCTGAGCGGAGTTCCGATAATAATCGGTTCCGGACAGGGCGCTTTTATAGATAATAACGGTGGCATAGTCATGTATGACCTTGCCGGCGGATCAAGACTTTTCAGTGACCTTGGCGGAGGGACTGCTGTCGGCGGCGGCGGAACCGGAGCCGATGCTTCCGGAGGTACGGGAGCGACAGGCGGTGCAGGTGGTGAGGGTGCGATTTTCAGCGGAGCGGGAAGCGACGAAGCGGAATCCGCAGGCGATGAAGGACAAAGCGACACTGCGGCACTTCTTCAATCAGCTTTACAGAGTGGTTCAGGCGAAACAGGAGCGGGTGCGGGAGATGCTGGAGCGGGTGTAGCTGATTCTGCTGCGGCTGCGGCGGCACAGGCAGCCGCACAGGCGGCAGCAGCGCAGGCAGCGGCACAAGCAGCAGCGCAGGCGGCGGCACAGGCAGCGGCACAGGCGGCGGCACAGGCGGCGGCACAGGCGGCAGCACAGGCAGCAGCACAGGCGGCAGCACAGGCAGCGGCACAGGCAGCGGCGGATGCTATAAGAGCAGATCAGGAAGCTAAAGCGGCAAGCGCAGCTTTAGCTGCGGCAGAGGCGGTTGCCCAGACAAATACATATAACAGTGAAGCCAGAGAAGCATACGATGCGGCAGTAGCTGCAGCGGCACTTGCGGCAGCAGCAGCGCAGACGGCATCGGCAAAACAGCTTGAGGCACAATCAGCCCTTGCTGATGCATTGAATAAAGTGGAAACAGCAAGTTCAGTGGCAGATGCAGCCAAAACGGCAGCCCAGACAGCGGCACAGGCGGCTGTGACTGCGGCAGGCGAGGCAGCGGCACAGGCGCAGAGAGCACAGGCAGCGGCACAGGCGGCAGTGGCGGCGGCACAGGTAGCCGCACAGCAGGCGACTAACGCCGCACAATATACAGCAAGTCAGGTGGCGATAGCCTCTGCACAGGCGGCGCAGGCATCGGCGGCGCAGGCTCAGACAAACGCGGAAGCGGTACAGACACTTGCAAACTCAGTGAGCACCCCATCTTCTCAGGCGGCGGCTTTAGCAACTCAGGCGGGAAACTCTGCAACGTCAGCAGCCGATTATCAGGCACAGACAGGTGCGGTTGTAACAAGTTATGTGTCACTCACAGCTGCTCAGGCGGCAGTGACAACTGCAACAGCGCAGGAAACTGCGGCTAAGGCAGCAGCTGTTCAGGCGCAGAACTATGTGACACAGGCTGAAACGGCAGCACAGGCTGCCATTGCACAGAAAAACGCGGCGGAAGCTGCTCTTCATGCAACGCAGCAGGCGTCCGGTAACGGCGTAGCAGATGCGGAAGCGGCGAAAGCGGCAGCTCAGACAGCATTAACTGCAGCACAGGCGGCAAGTCAGCAGGCGGCAGCACAGCTCACAGCGGCTAACGCGGCTGCAACAGCCGCGGCAACAGCGGCAACGGCAGCAGCACAGGCTGCACAGACAGCTGCTGAACTTGCACAGACACATACAGTAGCCAAGCCTATATCTGACGATGTGCAGACTGCGGCAGCACAGGCACAGAGCATAGCGAACTCCGCTTCACAGGCGGCAACTGATGCTCAGGCGAAGGCAACGGCTGCGATGAACGCCCAGACAGCGGCTCAGACAGCTTTTGAAGCGGCGGCGCTGGCTGCAAACAATGCTGCAAGCGAAGCAGCGGCGCAGATAGTAGCTATGGAAGCGGCGCAGGCAGCACTCAGCGAGGCGGCAGTGAAAGCAAACTTTGCTGACCTTAAAAATGCAGAAGCACAACAGGCATATATAAATGGAGCGGCAGAAGCGGCAACTGCATCCGCTGCTGCACAACAGGCGCTGGAAGCGGCACAGGCAGCACAGGCAGCGGCAGCGCAGGCTGAAACAAACGCACAGTATGCGGCTGAAACAGCGGCGCTGGCACATCAGTCGGCAGCACAGGCAGCAGCAGCAGCACAGGCAGCTGCAGCCACAGCGGCACAGTATGCCGCGGATGCTCTGAGTGCAGCTCAGCAGGCTCAGTCATATGCTCAGTCAGCACAGGCAGCTGCACAGGCGGCAGCAGTTCAGGCGGCAGCGCACGCGCTGTACGCACAGTTGCAGTTTGTTTCCCAGTCAGTTCAGACAACTGCAAATACAGCATCCGCCGACGCTTTGGATGCAGATACAGTGTCAGGTCTTGCTAAAGATGCATCAGATGCAGCGGCAGCTTCCAGCGTGCAAGCCCAGCTGAGCGCTTCTCAGGCTCTTCTGGCATCACAAACGGCAGCGGCTGAACTGCAGTCACAGACCTATGCACTTGCGACAGCGCAGGCGGCTCTTGATGCGGCAAACACAGCAGTTTCAGAGGCAGAGGCTCAACAGGAAGCTGTTTCACAGCTATATATCAGTATCGATGCTTATGCAACGCAGATAACGGCGGCAGTTGAACAGGCTTCACAGGCTCAGACAACAGCCAGCGATGCTCTGGATATTCTGCAAAACTACGACAGATACGGTACTCCCGAACATGGGGCAACTGCACTGGCGGCACAGCAGAGTGCACAGCAGGCAGTAATCAGCGCAGGTACAGCTTTGCTGGGTGTTATAAACCTCATGACCAATATGACAAACATGGCACAGTCCGCATCCGATTCAGCAGCTCTGGCGAGCGCGGCGGCTGATATTGCGGCAATGGCTGCTCAGACGGCGGCAATGGCTGCTCAGTCCGAATCGGTAGCGCAGAACCTTGCACTTCAGGTTGCGGCGGCACAGGCAGCGGCAACGGCGGCAGCGGAGGCTACAATGCAAAACTCCGCTAATGCTTCTGAGCTTGCAAATATAGCGCAGACACAGCTTGCAACGGCTATGCTGGCTCTGGCAGCTGCACAGGAAGCGGCAGCGGCGGCGGCAGATGTCAAGATTTACGGAAGTGTTAAGATAAACATCACATTCAAATAAAAAGAAAGGCGAGTTTAAAAGCTCGCCTTTTTCATATCATCGTAAGGAAATCGTTCCCCGTTTTAATCTTTTTGCCTGTGGTCAGAAGCGGTGCAAATCTCGCTCCGGTATAGAGAGGTTTGTCTGTGGCAGCGCAGAACTGCGCTATATATGAGAAGAGAGATGCGCCTTCGGCTATAACTATATCCGCCTTCTGTGCATCCTTTATGTCTGTTATGGAAAATCCGTGTCTGCACACAAAATTATCCGTTTCAAGCTGTTTGTGGAAAAATGCCATACAGGGTATTGTCTTCTCCGTTTCGGATTTCTTTATCTGCTTTTCCGCTATGTCTTTATAATTCTCAACATCTTTTTCGTACAGATATCCGGGGAGGCACACTGACGCGAATCGCGAAGACTGCCACCTGCGGAAGTTCAGAGTAAAGGGAACGTTGCCGTAAAAAGAATCAGCGACAATGTTTTGTATCTCTTTATGTTCAAAAAAGAATATATCGTTTTCGTCTGTGAGCACGCGGTTTTCCACAAGATTTCTTCCGGTTTCAAGCAGAGTTTCGCGCATCTTCATTATAAGTTTGGAGAGGGTCAGATAAACCTTGTCCGTATCGTCCAGTGCTTTATGGCAGACTGTCAGCAGAGCTGAATATTTTCCTTTGGACAGTACCAGACGTTTCATGGACGGCAGTTTCGCGTACGTTGCTTCCGACGATTCGCATGGTATATCGAGTGGTTTCAAGACTACCGGTTTTGCCGCAGGGTCGAGAACGGGCATTATTGCTCCTTCGAAACGGAGTAGGCCGCCCGCACGAGTTTTATATATATGACGCATCGCGTCTTCGTGTCCCAGTCCTGTCGATTTCATAAATTCTGTGAACGCGTGCCATATACCTATAGCGGCTATCTCCCATGCCATAACGGACAGAGCGGGTATCTCGAAAAATTCATTGCTGAAAAGCGAGTTTCCGGTCATATCGTCTGCCGTTCTTTCTATGTCCTCTATTGTGTTCGCAAGTTCACCGTCTGCAAGATGCAGGGAGGATACTTTCGGAACGTCGAACGACGGTTTTTTGATTGTCTTATATATAGACGGGAGATAGTTCAGGTAAAAGAAGTCCGCCTTTGCATAAAATGCGGAAAGGATGGTTTCAATATTGGCGCAATTCATGAGTATCCGGCAGAAGAATGGTTTCACCGATGGCGAGAGCGTTTTTATATCCGCACTCATGAACAGCGGACTGAGCACATCCGGCATAGCCTCTATTATGGAGAATGCGTAAGGGCTTATGGTTTCGTTGAGCAGGGAGGCAAAAGGCGACTTTATAAACAGGTGCTTTTCGTTTGTGCCGGACGACCTTCCCAGAGATTCCTCCACGGGGGTCAGAGGGGACTTTATCTCAAAGTCCCGTGCATCCGGCGGAAGCGGTGTATAATCCAGCGCTTCGGCACTGCACACATAAAATGTACCTTCGTTATTATATAAATGTGTCTTTGCGGGTCTGCGCAGACAGCGCTCCACGTCGGAAAGGGTCTGTGCCAGTTCGTTCAGCTTGCGGTCATCAAAAGGACATTCCCCGCTGATACGGCGGATGTTGCCTTTGAACACACCTTTGACTATCAGGGTTTCCCAGCCTTCGGATATTATATGATAGAATCCGAAGTTGCCTCTGTAAGAGGGCGCAGCGTGTATGTCCGGCTGCTTTTCCGCGTCAGTTTTTATCCCTGCATTGGATATTAATTGAAGGATGTCTTCCATGAGCAAATTATGAATGTAAATAGTCTAATGTCAATATTATTTGTTGAAACAGCACTATGTTGCGGTTAAAATATAGCGGGGTGCGAAATATGAATACTATTATTATTAATGCCGCTGTGAAGGCGGACGGCAATTCCTCGTTCATAGCGGATGCTCTTGCGAAAAAATATGAAGGCAGCAAAACGTTTGACCTCTCCGGGCTCGGATTTGAGACTGATTATGAGAACAAATACAGAGATGGCGGCTCATTTCGTCCGGAAATGGTGGAAGAGGGGCTGCGCGACATAATGTCAGCAGTTGTGGACAGCGACCTCATTATTTTCATCTCGCCCAACTATTTTGGCTTCATCAGCGGGCTTGCTAAACTGTTTCTGGACAGATTCCACGTTCTGCTCAATAAGAGCGGACGCCCCACTTTTGAAGGCAATAAGAAATTCTTTTTCATCCTCACTCAGGGCTCACCCAACAGAAGCCACGGGCAGAGTACGCTGGACTGGATGAAAGGTTTCTGCAATATCTTCAATTTCAAATTCTACGGTGTCGTGGTTCCGTCGTGCAGCTATTCAAATACGGATTCGGCGCGTGTCAAAATGGAAGAGATATCAATGTCACTGAGTATGTTTATATAAGGAGTATGTAATGGCAGTAAGCTACAGAGATCTAGGACTTGTGAATACCAGAGATATGTTTGCAAAGGCAATGGCGGGTAAATATGCCGTCCCTGCCTATAACTTTAATAACCTCGAACAGCTCCAGGCGATTATCACCGCATGTGTCCAGACAAAATCACCCGTTATTCTTCAGGTGTCCAAAGGCGCAAGGGACTACGCGAACGCAACCATGCTCCGGTATATGGCTATGGGCGCTGTGGCGTACGCAAAAGAACTCGGACATGAGATACCGATTGCTCTGCACCTCGACCACGGAGATACTTTCGAAACATGCAAAAGCTGCGTGGACTTCGGATTTTCCAGCGTCATGATAGACGGTTCTCACCATTCGTTTGAAGACAATATCGCCGTTACCAAGAAAGTAGTTGAATATGCCCACCAGTTCGGGGTGACAGTTGAAGGCGAACTTGGCGTTCTTGCGGGTATTGAGGACGACGTTCAGTCAGAACACTCACATTATACGAATCCCGATCAGGTTGTTGAGTTTGTAGAAAAGACAGGCGTGGACTCCCTCGCCATTTCAATAGGTACCTCCCACGGCGCATACAAGTTTAAAGTGAAACCCGGTGAATCGGTTCCGCCCCTTCGCTTTGATATCCTTGAAGAGTGTGAGCAGAGAATACCCGGCTTCCCGATAGTGCTGCACGGTGCTTCAAGCGTGCTTCCTGAGTACGTTGAGATGATAAACAAATACGGCGGAAAGATGGATAACGCTGTGGGCATCCCCGAAGAGCAGCTTAGGAAAGCAGCAGCCAGTGCTGTTTGTAAGATAAACATCGACTCCGACGGGCGTCTCGCATTTACAGCGAAAATACGCGAGTTCATGGCCCAGAATCCCTCTAAGTTTGACCCAAGAGAGTATCTGAAACCAGCCAGAGCTGAACTTATCAAGATGTACTCCGCAAAGAACGAAAACGTTCTCGGCTCGGCCGGACGCGCATAATTCTATAAAGTGATGAGACTGCTTCACTCATTCAGGAGTTTGCAAAGACGTATCTCCGTCTCTGCAATGGCAGTAAGCCTGAAGCAGTCTCTTTTGTTATCAGCTATTTACGAATCCATTTAAAAATAATCAGAAAAAAATAAAATAAGTGGTTGACTTGTATGGCCGGATTAGCTATAACACTCTTCCGCCTGAGAGTGACACCTGAACGATGGTTACCGAAGGAAAGGGAAATTGTTGCTGGAAAACTTATTTTTTGAATTTCGTTTTGACGGCGAATCAACTGTTTTGAATAACGGGTTAAAAGTTGTTAAAAAGAAATTAAGAAAAAGATAAAAAAACCGGTTGACAAAGGTGAACGGATTTGATAGATTCACCAGCCCGCAGAAAACCGAAAGGGATTCGAAAGGGCACAGAAAAAAGATGTTAGAAACTTTAAAAAAAGAGATTGACAAAGGTGAGTAAGTTTGATAGATTCACCAGCCGCTTGAGAGAGCGGAGCTCGAAAGCCTAGATGCTGACAGGTGCAGGACGCACCTCACGGAGACAGAGCGAATTGCTTTAGCAGTGAGCGAGGTCAGAGTGTGAGCGAAGGAAGGTATTGCCGACCGGAGCGTTAGCGAGGAAACGACACGAAGTTGTTTCCGAGAAAAAGAAACAGAGGTTTGAAAAAAACTTCTTGA
>DKFP01000016.1:0-38147 GCA_002452405.1 Deferribacteraceae bacterium UBA6793
CCTTAACAAAATATCTTCTGTTCATCATGGCATCAGCTCCTTTTGAATTATTTTTTTACAAATCCGGGAGCTTTCGGAACGTTCTTGCCGTGGCAGTCCGCGCAGTTGTACTGGGCGGTTGTGCCGACTTCTTTACCGCCTGTCCAGACGGGATGTTCTGCAATCTCTTTTTCATCGTGTATTCTGTTGAGGTATTGGACAACTTTGTATGCAACAGAAGCCGATACCCTTGCACATCTGTCTTTGCGTTCGGGGCTGCCGAGAGCTTTGTCCGCTGCTTTCATCCATTTGCTGACGGAAACGTGGCAAAGGGGTGAGTTGCTGACGGTATGGACTATGCTGTCTTTGTTCGCCTGGGGATCTTTCGGAACGTAGATGGGCATGTTCGCGTGGCTGTACCAGTTGAACGTATCTGAAACAACAGTGTGTGTGCGGTCTTCCCATGTTGGGGGACCGACAATCAGGCTCACGACAACAGCCGCGCCGTTGACCGAACCGCAGGTTGTTCCCCAGCTTGCGATACCGCCTTCGAAAATAGCGAAGGATTCAACAGGGAATGATTTGTAGGGTTCGCCGACCTTCTGGGCGAGCTGTTCGAATATAGAATACATAACTGTGCCGCCGCAGCCGAGGTTGTACCACTGTTTGTAAGCTATTTCAGCGGTTTCGGCGGGGTCGAGCTTAACATAAGGCCATGGCCATGTCTTGGCGAGGGGTTCTTCATCCGATGCCTGTGCCGTGCTCACGGCGAATTTTCCGGCAAACGCGCCTACGCCGAGCAGCGCTGCCTTTGCCAGAATGTCTCTGCGGGATATCTTTGCATCCATAATTAAACCTCCGAATGAGGCGTTATATAATTTTCTATATAACGCAAGGTGCGTAAAAAAATTACGGTCTTTTAATAACCGTAGCTGTAAAACTTTTACATCGCAGTGTATATATATCTTTGTATATTCCGTCAATACAATATTGTTGAGGTAATGATACGGGAAAACCCTGTATTTTTCATGTTTTTTACAACATCATGTTAAATATGGTTAATATATGTCATGGAAATTTTTAAAAATAACGGAAAAATCGTAAGATGTTAATGATACTGAAATTATCCTAAAAAGGGAAAAGACCCGGCGTTTAAACCGGGTCTTTTGGTTTTTTGTTATGATGCGCTTTTTATTTCCACGCGTTTGACTTCTGCCTTTTGCGAGGGTTTTCTTGGTATGGTTACTGTCAGCACGCCTTTTTTAAAAGCTGCGGACACGTTTTCCCTGTCAGCGTCTTCAGGCAGCGAAAGCACTCTGCGGAAAGACCCGTAAGAGCGTTCGATGCGGTAGAAGCTGTTATCTTTCGATTCAGTTTCCTGTTTTTTTTCACCCTTTATAACGAGGGTGTCATCGACAATTTCCAGCTGAATGTCCTTTTCGTCCACGCCGGGAACCTCAACGGAAACGGTATACTGTTTTTCAGATGCGGAAAGATCGAGCGTCGGTTTGAAAAGTTCAGCCGCAGAAGCCTTTCCGAAGCCGAATTGAGCAAGCCCGAAGCCTTTGAATGTTTGATCGAATATCCTGTCCATTTCGCTGTGGAGCTGCTGAAGAGGGCTTAATATCTGTTTTTCCTCCCTTGCGAAGGGCATAGGTTTTCCAGCTTCCTCTTCCTCTTTGTTAAACCAGTTCCAAGGGACAAATTTCTTAACGTCCATAACATACCTCCTGTTATTTCCCTTTTTGTGGTTGTTGTACGGTGTTGTTCACCCATGATTATAAATTTAGACTTGAGTCTGCTGATGTCAAGTATTTTTAGCTGAGATAATGCAGCTGCGCGGGTTAAGTTATTCGGAGTATATCATTTTAACGGTCATGCCGCCGTCGATGGTAATATTCTGCCCAGTCATGAATCCGGTGTTTATGAGAAAATCAACCGCCAGCGCTATATCCCGTGGCGTGCCAACGCGTCCTGCCGGATGCTGTGCGTTGTCGGTTTCTGCGGGTGTGAAAGTTTCGTCCGTGTTTATCCAGCCGGGGCTGATGCAGTTCACAAGAATGTCAGGACCCAGGCTGACGGCAAGCGAATGGGTGAGAGCTACTATGCCCCCTTTTGAAGCACTGTATGCGAAGGTGTCCGGTTCCGACTGGAAAGCCCTTGTGGATGATATGTTTATTATGTGTCCTTTGTTCATATTGGCGGAGGCGTATTTTGTGAAGAGAAAGGTGCCTGTCAGATTTACGTCTATAACACGCTGCCAGTCATCGAGGGTTATTTCAGAGAGGTTCAGACGCTCAGGAGAGGCTATGCCGGCGTTGTTTACCAGTACGTCGATCCTGCCGCACTGTCTTATGCATGACTTTACGGACTCTTCGTCCGCGCAGTCGGTTTTAATGAAGGTTGCTCCTGTGTCATTTGCGGTTTTTTCTCCTGCGGGATCTATATCTGCAATGAACACACGGTGCCCTTTGGATGTCATAAACTCAACGATGCCTTTACCTATGCCCTTTGCTCCGCCGGTGACAAGTATATTCTTCATGCCGCAATGATACGGCATTGCAGATGCAAATGACAAGGTTTATTATCTTTTCAAGAGGTTAATATGTTCAGAATACTTTTTATTATGATGATATTTCCGTGTGCTGCGTTTGCCGCGCAGTTCACAGGCATAGGGTATGGAGTGACACAGGAGGAGGCGAGAACAAACGCTCTGTCCGATCTTTCCGCACAGATTCTGGTGCAGGTGCGCTCTGACATATCGATATCAGAAGACGCTTCCGGCATGACCTACGGGCACAGGGAGGTTTCCGCCGTAACGGACGTACCTGTTATAGGTTCTGAAATAACTTATTCCTCCTATCAGCAGAAGGTTCTGGCGAAGGCTGTTCTTGATTCCGCAAAGTCTTTGCCTGCATATGAAAAGACGCTCTCGGAACTTGCGGAGCAGATACGTTCGGCACTTGAGCATACTCAGGGAAAATCGGGGCAGGCTGCCATCGAGTCACTTGAAAAGGCATATGCTAAGACTGACGCCTATGAAAAGACTTATGCGGCAGCTCTTGTTCTTGGCAGCTTATATAAAAAAGATACGGATTTTTCCTCCGCTGCTATCGCGGAAAGGCTGATTGAGCTGGAAAAAACGGCTACAAACCTTGAAGAGGCTGTGTTTATCCTTACAAGGGACGTTTTACAGAAAAATATATACGTACTGCCCCCTGCGGCACCCTCCAGCAGTGAGGTCACTCAGTTTGCCGAGGCAGTTCAGTCTGTTGTGGAAGGCAGCGTCAATTCTGTGGAAAAACCCTCTTCAGCGGACTACAAAATGAGCGGTGAGTACGCTGTTCAGGGCAAAAGCATCATCCTCACATACAGGCTTATTAACCTGCATGACGGCTTAACCGCTGCCGCCAGAACAGTACGGCTTGCGCCCTCTGCCTTTGCCGGACTTGACTATCTGCCTAAGACCGCAGACTTCGACAGGCTGCTGAAAAACGGCGTTGCCGTTTCAAAGGATTTCCGCGTGAACGTATCCACGGACAAAGGGAGCGAAAATCTTTTGTTTAAAAATGCGGAGAAAATTGAAATTCTGGTTAAAACCACAGCTCCCGCGTATATCTATGCAGTGGGGCACACCATGAAAAAGAAGGAGCGTTATTCCTATCTTCTTGAGTTTCAGAACACGGAAGGCACAAGGCGCTTTATCAGGTTCATAAATGCGGACGACGCAAACAAGTGGGTCAGCCTGGGCGAATTTACCGTTACGAAACCTTTCGGAGTTGAGAGTATTCAGGTGATAGCTTCGTCAAAGGATCCTGTTCCGCTTATTCCGCGGAACAAGAAGGACGCATCCACGGGACTTTATATCATCAGCACCGAACCTGCGAAGGCTGTTGTCGCCGCCCGTGCGCTCATCAACACCGGTATAAAAAAGCAGCAGGACTCCGTTTCAGAAGCAGTGTTAACTTTCACAACTGCTGAGTAAAATATTTGTTTTTAGAAAATTATATATGTATAATACTTTCTATAGCAATCATAGGAGGTGCTGAATGGCAGGAAAATTTGTTATCGACAAATCCGAAAAGAACGGAGAATTTTATTTTAACCTGAAGGCGGGAAACGGTCAGGTTATCCTTACCAGTGAGATGTATGCCGCGAAACAGGGGTGTAAGAACGGCATAGAATCCGTTAAGAAGAACGCTCCCGACGACGGCAGATACGAAAGGAAAGAGAGTAAAAACGGGAAACCGTTCTTTGTTCTTAAAGCCGGAAACGGAGAAGTTATCGGCAGAAGTGAAATGTACGAGTCCGAAGCATCCATGGAGAACGGCATAGAATCCGTTAAAAAGAACGCTCCCGATGCGGAGACTGTTGACAACGCCTAATTATCAAAGCCCCGCTGTTTTCCGGCGGGGGTTTTTTTTCTTATATTGTATGTCTACCGGAAATGGCTGTTTAATTTCCATACATTATGCTGTAACATGATGCATTAATTCAATCACAAGGACTTCTTATGTATCAAAAAATAACAATCCTCAACAAACAGGAGCACGCAAATCTCAGGTTCAAAAAAATTTCGAACATGGAACACACCGCAGAGACCGCGAACGTTCCGCTTACCCTTGCAGAGTTTTTTTCCGCATGTAAAAGCCAGCCCGTGCTTTTTGTGAAAAACGGAGATGATACACTGCCGACTGCTCTTCTGGGGTTGAAGAATGACGAAAATCTGTTTCTTACTTCGCAAAAGAGCTGGCTTCCGGCAGAATACTGCCCGTTTTTTCTGAAAAGATATCCGTTTATTTTCGTTAGGGCACAGGATAAACTGACTCTGGCATACGACAGCGAATGTGTCAGTGCGAATGCGGAAGAGGGCGAGAGCGTTTTCGGAGAAAACGGCGAACAGACTGAGTTCATAACGAAAATTATGGATTTCATGAATAAATATCAGGTGGATTCAGAAGTTACAGCTACTTTTGGCAGACTTATGGATGAACTTGAACTTTTCGAGCCTTTTGAAGTCTCTCTTAGCGTGGGACCCAATAAATATCAGATCAGTGATTTTAAAGTCATCAGTGAAAAGAAATTTAACGAGCTCCCCATGGAAAAGAAATCCATGCTGATTGAAAAAGGGTTTTACAATATCATTGTGGCGCACCTCATATCGCTTTCAAATATTGAAAAACTTGCAGTTCTTCAAAGCATGAGACTTGCGGAGACAAAAAATGCATAAAACTCTTATCGCTGCTGCTATTGCTCTGACCGTTTCGGCTTTTGCTTATGCGGCGGAACCAACAGAGCAGGAACTCGTTATCTTCACCGCTCATAAATATAAAGCGGACTATACTCAACAGCCGGAGGCCGCTCAGAACGAACTGAAAAAGGAATTCGACATGGTGTCGGTTGTTGCTCCCAAGGTTCTGGCTCAGGGACTTTCAAACGATACCGAGTATAAAATAAGCTCCGAAATCCTCACTTTTGAGTTATGGGTGAAAAAATACGCCGAAAGCCTTAATATTTCCGATGAAGAATTGAAAAAAGTATATGAAGCAAGAGAGGTTAACGTCAACCCGTCTTACAGTCTGCACAATATACTTGTCAAAGACGAAAAAACCGCTGACGGCATTATAAAAACTCTTTCCGGTGTCAAAGACATAAAAGCTCTGGTGGCAAAATTTGAGGCGTTGGCAAAAGAAAAATCAATCGATCCTGTGACTTCCGAAAGAGGAGGGAACGCAGGGTGGGTTGAGATGAACAGGCTTGAGCAGCCTCTTCAGGATGTCATAGCTGCCAAAAAAACCGGAGAATATTTCAAATATAAAGCCGGTTCCGGGTGGCAGGTTATCTATATTGACGATTACCATCCTTCAAGGAAGGCGACTTTTGAAGAGGCAAAACCTATGCTGATTAACATTATCAAACAGGTTGAGATAGGCAAAAAGATACAGGCTATGATGCAGGAACAATAGATTTCAAAAGCCCCTGTTCGAAAGTGCAGGGGCTTTTTTTATTGCGGCAGTCCCGCTTCAAAGATTTTGAGAAGTTTGTTCAGTGTCTGCATCTGCTCTTCGGACAGGTCGGAGGTTATTTTCGCCTCTTCCTCAATATGCGCAACAAGGCAGCTGTTTACCAGTTCCAGCCCTTTTTCAGTAAGCTGAACCGGAAGGCTTCGTTTGTCGCTGCTGTCGTGCAGTCTTATTACAAGTCCCTTTTTTTCAAGTTGCGTCAGTCGGTTTGTCATGGTGCCCGATGTGACCATGAGCGTGTCGAAAAGTTTTGTGGGGCTGAGGCTGTAGGGCGAGCCGGATCTGCGAAGTGTCGCCAGAACGTCGAATTCCCACCTTGTCAGTCCGAACTTGGCAAAATTATTTTCCAGCATCTTTCCCGTTATAGCGTTTAACCTTGCCATCCGCCCCAGAAGCTCCATAGATGAGAGATCGGCTGTTACCCCTTCATTTTTCCATTGTTGTATGATTCTATCGACTGCGTCCATATTGACCTCATTTATCTTGACATCAAGATAAAATTATCTTAACGTCAAGATATATTGAGGAGATGATAATGCAAAACGGAAAATTAATCCAGTTAAGTTTACTTACTGCCCTTGCCCCGATGATATGGGGTTCCACATATATCGTTACGACTGAGCTTCTGCCGGAGGGCAGACCGTTCATTGCCGCAACCATACGCGTTTTGCCCGCAGGATTGGTTCTTCTGCTTTTCAGCAGGCAGCTTCCGAAGCTGAAAGAGCTTTGGGCGGTTCTGACACTCTCGTTTCTTAATATCGCGTTTTTTCAGGCGATGCTGTTCATTGCCGCATACAAGCTGCCGGGCGGTATTGCGGGCGCCATAGGCTCCGTACAGCCGCTTTTCGTGATCTTATTTATCTGGCTTTTTGATTCCGCAAAACCACGCCTGTCAGCCGTCATTTTCACAGTTACCGCGATGGGCGGGATGATGATGGTGCTTGTACGCGGAAGCGTGGAGCTTAATCCTGTCGGTGTCATATGCGGTTTCGCCGGAGCAGCTGCCATGGCGCTTGGCATATACCTGTCGTCTAAGTGGAAATTCGGCGTATCCAGTCTGACTTTCACCGGATGGCAGCTTTTCTTCGGCGGCGTGATGCTTCTGCCTGTGGCTCTTCTGCTTGAGCCTATTCCTGAGGCGCTTGTGCTTAAAAACTATATCGGCTATGCCTACCTCTGTGTGTTCGGCGCGCTTATCGCGTATTATTTGTGGTTTCGCGGTATAACCGGTGGGCTGCCGCCACTTGCAGTTTCTCTGCTGGGATTTCTCAGCCCTGTCACAGCTGTGCTGAACGATAGGCTGTTTCTCGGAAAAAGCCTGACCGGTGTTCAGTTTGCGGGCTTTGTCCTTGTTCTTTTCAGTATCGCGATGGTACAGAGGAGCGTTTTGAAGAAATGAGTGTTCGCTGCCACGTTTTTTTCATAGATATGTCTGGAAAATGTTCAATTCAGTTGCATTATTTTCAGGATACCCGTATAAAGAATACTGAAAAGGACTGTTAGATAAAGATAATTATTTTCTTCGATTAAATCTGAAGAATTAAATTATCGTTTAATTATGCTAATAATCAGAATAATTTTGCGGTTATTATATGTTTAAAACTAAATATCGCGCCTTCGGGTGGTTTATTCTTGCCAACGCTTTTTTTGCAGTGCTGACAAGTGTCCGTTATTTCGAATTTTTCCCGGACGGGTCTTTCTCCGCACTTTCAAGGATCTATGCTATAACTTCCACAGTGGGGCATATGGCTTTTCTGGCTGCCGTTCCGGGACTGATGTTCATTCCGGTGGTCTTCATCCGCAATAAACTTTTTCGCAGGTTCCTGCTGGCACTTATTGGTGCGTTCGGGCTTACGGTACTGTTCATAGACACTGTAGTTTTCGCGCAGTACAGATTCCACATCAACTCAGTCGTACTCGGACTGGTGATGTCCGACGACATAGTTTCTTTTCCCTTTATAACATGGGCGATGGTTATCGGTTCGTTTCTGGGAGTTGTGGCATTTGAGTTCGGTCTTATCTCAATAATTGAGAACCGGATAAACTATCTCCGGCTGTGGACAGGGCGCAAAGTTGCACTGATTTTTCTTCTGTCGCTTCTGTCGGCTAACCTGATAAACATATGGGGCGTGGCACACGCCAACCAGTCCGTCGCCATGGTGAAGCGCTACCTGCCGCTCTATTACCCTGCCGCAGCGAACTCGCTCATGGCAAAGATGGGGCTGATTGACCTTTATTCACTCAAAACAGGAAATAATCTCAACGTAAGAGAGAAGGGCGATCTCAACTATCCGCTGCGACCTTTTACGGGGACAGTTCCTCAGCAGCCGAAAGATATAATGTTTGTCGTTATCGACTCATGGCGCTATGACACCCTTTCGCCGGAAATATCGCCTAATATATGGAAACTTGCGGAGAAGGGGGTTATGTTCGACAACCACCTTTCAACTGGTAACGCCACCAGAACGGGTATTTTCGGGCTGTTTTACGGGTTGCCGGGCACTTACTGGCACTCTTTCGCGGCAAACCAGCGCTCGGCTGCCATCATAGACCGTTTTCAGGAGCTTGGATATCAGCTCGGTATATTTGGCTCCGCACAGCTTGTCCGTCCCGAATTTAACCGTACAGTTTTCAGAAATGTTCCTGACCTGCGGATAAAATCCGACGGCGAATCCGCAGCAGACAAGGACAGAGACATTACGAACGACTGGAAAGCGTGGTATGCAAAAGCTGACCCTGCAAAGCCCAAATTCAGCTTTCTGTTTTATGACGCACCCCATGCATACGAGTTTCCTGATGATTTTAAACCTAGGTTCGAACCGATGCTTGAAGAGCTGAACTACCTTAAACTGGATAACGATTCAGACCCTGCGCCCCTTTTCAACAGATATAAGACCAGCGTACGCTATGTTGACAGTCTTATTAAGGAGATTATGGACACACTTGAGGCTCAGGGGAAACTTGATAATACGATCATTATCTTCACTGGCGACCATGGACAGGAGATGAATGATAATAAACTGAACTTCTGGGGGCATAACGGGAATTTCACCGATGCACAGATAAAAGTTCCGTTTGTGATTACTGGTGCAGATGTGAAACAGCGCGCAAATCCGCAGTATTTCTCCGCTCTGACCACCCATGAAGATATTGTTCCAACCATTATGAAAAATTATCTCGGTATCGCCAATGACACCGCCGACTATTCCACGGGGTCGGATCTTTTTGGAAAGTTTGTTAACAGAAGCTGGATGGTTTCGTCTAAGTACAGCGGATATGCCGTTGTTACAAAAGATAATATCCTGGAAGTCAGCTCCATGGGCAGCTACGAGGTTCTGGACAAGGCAAACCGTCCCGTGAATAAAAAGCTGGATTCGTTTAACATGAAAGACGTGCTTGCCGAGATAAGCCGTTACATGAAATAGATTAATATAAAGTGCACCTTTGCGCACCGGTGGTATAATATACTATGAGGTGCGGAATGTTCCACAGTTTGGATGTTAAACAGGCTTTGGAAAGATCGGGCAGCTCCGAAAACGGACTCTCCGCGCAGGAAGCTGCAAAACGCCTTGAGCAATACGGCAGAAACAGGCTTGCGGAACCGAAAGGTAAAAGCCGTTTCACCATGTTCATTGAACAGTTCAAAAGTGTTCTCATCATCATATTGCTGGTTGCGGCAGTTATTTCCTTTGCCGTGGGCGAAGTTATGGACGCTGTGGTCATCTTCGCAATAGTCATTATGAACGCCGCTATTGGGTTCTATCTCGAAATAAAAGCCGAAAAATCTATATACCTTCTGAAACAGCTTCTTTCTCTCAGAGCGCGGGTTCTGCGCGGCGGAGAAGTTTCCGATATCGATTCGGAATATCTCGTTCCGGGCGACATAGTTCTTCTTGAGAGCGGAAGCAGAGTGCCGGCAGACCTGTATATCATCGAATCGGCTGATATCCGCGTTGACCAGTCCGCGCTGACGGGTGAGTCGGTTCCGGTTGAAAAAAACGTATGCGTGCTGCCTCCGGAAACGCCTTTGGCGGAAAGACAGAATATCGCCTGTATGGGTACAACTGTCACCGCCGGACGAGGCAGGGGACTCGTTTTCGGAGCCGGAATGAACACCGAGTTCGGCAAAATAGCCGGGCTGGCGCAGAGTATGGAGACCGGCGACACACGCCTTAAACAGAAACTGGATAAACTGGGGCGAAAACTGGGGCTTATCTCACTTCTCATCGCATTCGGCATCTTTCTGCTTGGCATCTTTCAGGAACGGGGCGTTCTCGAAATGTTCCTGCTGGGAGTGTCTCTTGCGGTTGCCGTTATTCCTGAGGGACTGCCGGCAGTTGTAACAATCACCCTTGCGCTTGGCGTGCGTAGTATGGTCAAAAAGAATTGTCTTATCCGCAATCTTTCTGCAACGGAAACACTGGGAGAGGTATCGGTCATATGCACTGACAAGACAGGTACGCTTACCCAGAACGAAATGACTGTCAGAAAAGTATATTTCGATGGAAAGATATATGATGTTTCCGGCAGGGGATATGATCCGCGGGGCGGCTTCTCTTCCGACGGGAAACCTGTTGAAGCATCCGTGTTGGAAGAACTTATCCGTGCAGGCGCGATGTGCAACCACGCCATCATAAGTAAAAAAGAGGGACGGTGGATTTCTATAGGCGATTCAACGGAAGGGGCTTTGACCGTTCTGGGTATGAAAGCGGATATAACGCAGGATATGAAACCTGTGCGGGAAGTGGCTTTTACATCGTCGAGAAAACGCATGACCAGTGTGTTTTTCGACGGACGTAAATTCAAAATATACGCTAAAGGTGCGCCGGAACAGATTTTGCCGCGTTGTACAGAATATATTAATAACGGCGTAGTTGAGAGGCTTGGCAGCCAAGATGCACTTATGCAGGTTTATGATTCGCTTGCGGGTGGTGGTCTGCGTATACTGGCTCTGGCAAGGAGCGAAGCAGAGAGTGTTGATATTTCCGACGATGAACTTGAAAGCGGATTCATCTTCCTCGGTTTTGCGTGTATCGCCGATCCGCCGAGACCGGAAGTGCCGGAGGCTGTCAGAAAAGCCCATGATGCCGATATAGACGTTATCATGGTCACAGGTGATTCCCCTGTGACGGCAAAATCCATCGGTGCCGAGATAGGTATCGGCACGTCGGAGGTCATTACAGGTGTCGATCTGGACAGGATGGACGATGCGGTGCTGACTGAGAAACTTAAATCATGCCGGATATTTGCAAGAGTCACTCCTGAACATAAATTCAGGATAGTGGAAGTTTTGCAGAGAGGAGGGCACGTTACCGCCATGACTGGCGACGGCGTAAACGATGCTCCGGCGCTTAAAAAGTCGGATGTGGGCATAGCCATGGGCATCCGCGGTACGGATGTTGCAAAAGATGCATCGGATATGATTCTTGTGGACGATAATTTCGCCAGCATAATCGATGGTGTGGAGGAGGGGCGCAGGCAATATGAGAATATTCAGCGTGTCACCCGCTATCTGCTGTCGGCCAATTTCGGTGAAATAGTCACCATACTTGCCGCTATGCTGCTTAAACTGCCGGTGATACTGTTTGCCGTGCAGATTTTATGGATAAACCTTGCGACCGATGGCATGCTGGCACTTGCACTTGGGACAGATCCTTCGGCAAAAGACAGCATGAAACAACCGCCAAGAAATCCGAATACCGCAATTTTGACAAAAGAGGTTATGGCTTATCTGCTTACCATGGGGGTGTGGATAGGAGGGTTGACGGTGGGGATATTCGCCTTTCTGCTTTACTGCGGTGAGCCGGAAGCAGAGGCGAGAAGTGCCGCGTTTGTGGGGCTTATCATCTTCGAGATGGTGCATATCTTTAACTTCAGAGACATTAATACGTCTGTGTTTAAGAAGAGCTATTTTGACAACATGAATTTGAATATTGTCTGGGCTGTGACATTTGCCGTGCAGCTTTTAATAATATATCTGCCTGAATCGCAGGAACTGTTTTACACGATGGATATGACGATTTCCGACTGGTTCGATATCGCACTGTTGAGCGCTTCAGTTATCTTTATGACCGAGGTGTACAGACGGGTTGCGAGATACAGACTGTAAACAACGCCTTCCGGTATAATCAGGACATTTGGTCTTTTTATCAGTAATGCCATGTTGTAAATGTGTGTGTAACCATTCCATAAAATAGAGCCGAAAATAGCTAGAATTTCCCGTTAGAATACAATTGGAGGATTCGATGGAACGTAGCTAATTTACTAAAATACAGATCATAAAAATACTCAAAGAAGTTGAAGCAGGCTGACTCGTCAAAGATGTGATATAAAACAAGCTCTAAAGCCGTCGCAGAAGCGAGATCAGGTTGATTACTGTCCGAAGGCTTCCGGCGTAAGTGCCAGATTTGTATACAGCACAATTAATATCAGCAGAACTGTTTTTAATTATCTATCAGCCAGATACAGCAAAAGATAAACCTGCGGTAGATGTTTTACTCGAACTGCGCGAATGTTACCCCAGATGTGGATTTGGGCAACTGTATCCTATTATCCGCCAGCATGTCTTTAAATGGAATCATAAACGAGTTTACAGAGTCTATTGTACTCAAAAGCTGAATGGGCTGAAGCACATAAGGTCGAGTTTGAATTTATATGTATTTGATAGTTTTCCGTATTCGGGAACAAAAACTGGAGTATATATTGATGAATACAAAACAATGAGAGAACAAATGCTGCTATCTGCGAAATAACTCCGATGCAGAGACTTGATAATATGGGAATAAATCCTGCAATATATTACCGCTAAAAATGAGATGGCGCCCCATAGAGCGGGTTATATTTCCTGTTTTCTCAATTTCTGAGCAGAACTGTCATAACTCAGACTCTCCAGAGGTAGAGCCATACCGTCCAAATATATGAGTACCTAACACATGTTAACTTATTTAAAAATTACAGGTTCGTTTTCACCTTCCAGTATTGTTACTTCCTGTTCCTGCTTGCCAACAGTAATTTTTCTCATACCAACTGGTAGTTTAACTGTTGAAGGAGTTACACTCAGTTGCTTGCCATCCACAATAATTTCTTTACCCGGAGACTCACTGTTTATAAATATTTTACCGAATGAAGGAATAGGGATTGATATTGCTGTGATACTGTTTTTTTGTATATCAACCTCAATTGGTTTTGATTTAAAATAATTTGAATCAGAAACATACAAAGAGTGTTTTCCAACAGGTATGTTATTGAACACATTCGGCGTGCTTCCTATGGATCTGTCGTCGAGAAAAACTTCCATTTCCTGCTGAAATGATGATAAATCCAGAGAGCCATAATCAGTTTTCGTGAAATAAAATATAGAGGACGTGATTGCTATCACACACATCAATGCGAATGTGTACAAACTGTATATCCTGCGATTAACATTGGATAGACTTTGGGCAATGTGTTCTGACAGTTCGATACAGCCGCTATGATCGCTTTTAGACTCAAGAGTCATTCGGCAGAGTTTCTCCGCTTTAAGCAATGCTGTTTTGGTTTTAACATATGATTTGCTTTGTATTGCCGCGTCGTATTCCTGAAGCGCTTCCTTATAATATACTTCAGAATTATCAGGTTTGACGATTTCCTGCATTGCCTCAATAAACTCTGTTGCCGACTGAAAACGATCCTCAGGTCTTTTGGCTATTGCTCTCATTATGATGTCGCTCAGCTTCGGCGGGATGTCTCCAGAGAGCTCTGTGGGCTTTACAGGGGTTTGATATACCTGCATAGTTCTTGTTGCTTCCTGGCTGTCTCCCCTGAACGGCTGCTTCCCGGTCGCCAGGTGGTAAAGAAGAACACCGGATGAGTAAATATCGGAGCGATGGTCTACTATGCCTCCGATACATTGTTCAGGGGAGGCATAGCTGGACGTTCCTATGAATTGACCAAACTCAGTATTAATATCAACTTTATTAGTGTCTCCGATAATTTTTGCGATACCAAAGTCAGAAATCTTAACATTGCCTTCTGAAGTAATGAAAATGTTGCTCGGTTTTATGTCTCTGTGCACAAGTTTTCTGTCATGTGCATACTGAAGCCCTGCGAGTACATCAGAGAGTATTTTGACACAGTTGTCAACAGGGAGCCCCTGACCTGCCACCAGAAGCTCGTCAAGTGTCACTCCCTGAATAAATTCCAGAAAAAATATCAACTGTTCTTCATCAAAGTCATATATCTGAACAATATTCGGGTGTTGCATTTCCGCAAGGCTGTATGCCTCAAGTTTGAAGCGTTGCACAATTTCCAGGTTTTCCTTGAATTCAGGGAGAAGTTGTTTAGCGGCAACTTCTCTTTTCAGTGAAGGCTGATATGCTTTGTAAACGTTTGCCATCCCGCCTGTCGCAATATGGTTGCCAATTATAAAACCTGAACGTGCGCCCATGCCTCAGGATCCTCCTTAGTTATTAACCAGCAGATTCGCCGGCTCAAAAATCGGATCTATGTCATTATCTGATCTGAACCCTAAGTATATATTATAATTTGACTGGCTCGGAGTGATAGCTATGTTTTTTGTGAAAGTCTTTTCACCCACAGCTGAGATAGTAAGTTTAATTTTGGTAAAATCAGTAAAATAATATGGTGCGATGTTAATTCTTGCTGTCGTACCTATACTGGCCTGGGCAATGATTACTCCTTTATTGTCTATAATATTAAATGGAAAGTTGTCAAGTTCCTGTCTTATCAGTGCATCGAGAAGCTCCTCACCTGAAGCTGCCTGAACAAAGACGCCTGTTGTAAGATTTTTGAGCTTCTGTAGTGTTTTTTTTGCATCTGGAAGTGTAACCGCATTTTTACCTTTACCAATGCCAAAAGCAACAATGCTCACTCTTATATTATTGTCAGATGCAAATTTGATAGCACTTGTAGGAGAAATTGCGCCCTTGACTTTACCATAGCATTCTTCTTCCCCATCAGTGATCAATATAATATGCTTACGATTCCCTTTAACGTCTTTTAAAATATTTGCCGCTTTCATAATAGCGTTGCCAATGGGAGTATCACCCTTATATGCATTAGCATTGGAAAATTTTGCTAATGCGCTATCATATTTTTTCTGATCAAATTTTGATAATGAGACAACTGTTTCTATGTCGTTATTACATGACTGTGTTGCAAGCGAGGCATTCTGAACATTTCCATGGTAAATTCCTGAGTCAGAATTGCTTCCATATACAAGGAGACCAACATTATTTTTCGGGTTGATTTTGTCAACAAACTTATTGAACGACTCAATTGCAGTTTTGTATCTTGGTTTTCCATTTGTGCTGGTCGGCCACAACATACTTCCTGATGCGTCATAAATAATGATTGTATTTTCAGGATTTCTTATATTTGAAATAAATTTATAAGCCATATCCATGTCCGACTGCGTGCTTCCGGATTTTACCGCATTGATATTAAGCGTTACATATTTTTCCTGAGGTCCACATCCTAAAATGGAGGCTACTATAAGAAACGTTGAGAAGATGATTAAGTTCTTTAACATAATTTTTTCCTGTTAAGCAATTGCTGAATTAAAGATTGTTTGGACAGATGCATAGTTTTTAGGAAGTGTAATTGACGGGTTAAAAGCTTTTGCATTAACAAAGGCCTTTTGAGCCTCCGATTTGTAGTTATTATTTGTCGCTGATTTTGAGTTGCCTGACGTAATTTGTAGTGAAAAAGCTATACCTTTATACATGTATGCTGAGGCTATGCTCTGGTTTTTAAATGACTTGTTTTTTGTAATATCGGTCAAAATTGTTATAGCTTGGTTAAACTCGCCTTTGTTAATTTTATCAATTGCAACATTAAGCGGGTTTTCTGCTCTAAGCACGGGCTTAACCGGTATTTCTGTGACGGGTATGTTATTGTCTTTTGCAATTTTTACGAGTTTTTGTGCAGACTCATATGCTTTCATTGCTACTGCCTCGTTACCAATGATGGCATCTGATGAGTTATTATCATTAAACAAAGATAATCTGGAATTATGCTTTTTAATCATTTGGTTGATCTTGTTGCTATATTTCTTTTTTACAGTGTTATTATTTGTCCGTTCGGGCTTATTTGATGCCATGTTGCTAACTGTGGAAGTCATCTGATTGATTGTATCAAGGTCATTTTGCATTTCTGACGCTAAATAAATCTCAAGTTTTTCAACTGCTTTCTTACGCAGCTCTTCTGCCAGATAGCTACCATACTCTATTTCGCGCATAGCATAGATATCGTCGCGTACAGTATCAAAGTCGTAGTTATCAATCGCTTTTAAGCCTTCATTATAATATGTTTTCTGTAAAGGCTGGAGAATATTATGAATCTTTTCCATATTGTTTCTGGCGACAGCTATCTTATTTGTATAGTCACCGGGACTGATTGCTGCATAATTAATGAATGTTGTATATTTTAAAACCGCATTATTATAAAGTTTTAGTTCTTCTTCAGAAATATCATCAATAGTTTTTGGTTGAGGTGTCTGGAGGATAGCCTCATAATAGTAGTTACCTTGGGCAAAAGCAATATCCGTAGCCTGCACAGCAGCCGTAAGCATGGATGTCTTGTATTTAGCACATAAACTTGCAGTGTCTATGTTGCATGAGTTTATACAGTCTGTCAGTAATGATAAATATTCTGTATTTTTAAAGCTGCCGATAAGCTTATTACTGTCGTCTATGACAGTAGTGCAGTCCAGTGCGAAAGCCGAAGAGCAGATAGATAATACATAAAAAACACATAATGTTAACCTGTTTTTCATTTCCTACCTCAAAAGAAAAAGTGACCCGCATTGTAAAATGCGGGTCAGATAAATTAGTTGATTCTCGCGTGTGATCTTGAAACTTTACCAGAGTTACTTTCAATCACATCAGCATTCTCTCTTCCGATAGTAAGTCCTCTCGGCGTAACTTTGAATAATCTGCTAACATTATCACCTTTGGTACACTTTACAGCCAATGCAGAGCCTTCGCTAACAACTATAAACTCAGGACCGTCTGAGCAGAGACGGATAGTATCACCTGATTTTAAGGCAGTAGGAACATTTGCCTGAAGTTTCACATTGTTTAGGTAAGTTCCGTTTGAACTGCCAAGGTCTGTTATGTTAACGGTATTTGTTACAGATGATTTTGGAGCAACAGGCTTAACGGTATTGTCCTTCTTTCTTAACAAGAAAAATGCCAGAAAGGCCAGTAATATCAAAACGCCCCCTATTAATATAGAGGTGAAGTTTGAATGGCTTTTGTTCGGTTCTGCAACAGTGACAACAGGCTTCTTAATTACTGATTTGGCAGATTCTTTCTGCTTTACGCTGTTGTCAGCAGTGGCTGTTATTTCAGTGTATGGTATGTTCAGCGTATCAAGTTCTTCTTTAACTTTCTTGATCGGAATTGCATAAGAAGTTCCTATTTTTGTTTCTGTTGACAGTGACTCATTGGTCAGCAGTGATGCGAGAGTCTTAAAAACAGCTGATTCATTGTTGTCTACATTGTCAAGAAGACCTATAACTTCGCCATTTGTATTTGTAAGCGGTCCGCCATACATGCCGTTGTTAACAATAAGGTTTGTTTGAATCAGAGAACCTTTGAATCCACCCATATCTTTGGCCGTTGAAGAAATTATTCCGTCATTGATTGTTGGACTTGATTCGTATGTATCAATAGACAATCTTTCAGTAGGGTAACCTATGCCATAAACCTGTTTGCCTTCTGCATTATTCATGTAAAAATCACTATCAGCTAGGACAGCGGCTGTAGAATTCTTTTTCACAAGTTTAACTTTCAGCAGTGTGACCGCAGATTCTTTTGTCGGAATAATATCAACAGAGCTGATTTCGCTGATACCAGAGTCTTTAACGCCTTTGACATAGAGGATCTCATTTTTAGCGAGCTCGTTCAGATTGGACGTTTTCAGAACAGTGGCTATGTATATCTGATTATTAACGTTGCTCACGATAACACCTGATGCAACAACCACAGGGTTGACGCCGCTAACTTTGAATTTGTTTATAAGAGCTTTTTTCTCAATTCCTTTGGCGTTGTCAAACCACGTCATGAACGTGCGCCATTTCGCTTTATCTCCATTTTCAGGTACAGAAATCACTATCTGTACTATAGATTTCTTGATTTTGTCGAAATTCTGTAGGTTTTCACCCGCAAAGGCAAATGCTGATACGAAAAACATGCAAATAACCAAAAATAATATCTTCCTTCGACACATAAACTTACCTCCAATTAATCCTCTTCAATATTATTTATTTTAACTACCTGAACTGTTATGTTGTCAGAACCGCCGCGTTCTTTAGCAAGATTCAACATTCTTTGTCCTGATTCTTCAGAGTTGCATGCAAGAGAGATTTCAAAAATTTCTTTATTATCCAAATAATTATATAAGCCATCGGAACAGATGACGAATCTATCTTCCGCCAAAACGGGAAATTTTTTGATGAAATCCTCTTCCCAGTATAATTCCCTTCCAAGTACCTTTGAAAGCATGTGTTTTTTCGGATGCGTCAATGCTTCTTCATGCTTAATCAGCCCCGATTTTTCCATTTCAGCGACAACTGTATGGTCATCTGAAATCTGAACTATGTTGTTGTCTCTGATGAGATAAACTCTTGAGTCTCCGATATTGCAAACATAACCGTTGTATCCATTGATTATCAGCAGGGCAAGTGTTGCTCCCATCAAAGAGTTCTTGCCGTTTGATACAGAGAGTTCAAGCAGCTCATCATTACAGGTCAGAACCGACCTTTCGATCAGGTCTTCCATATTTCTGGCCTGTATGCTTTCCAGGTTGCTCAAAATATTTTCTGATACAAACTGAGACGCAACATCCCCGCCAGTATAGCCCCCCATCCCGTCTGACACCAGAAAAGCGATGCCTTTGTCTATTGATGTATAATCAGCAAAACTGAATGAGTCTTCGTTGACTGTTCTTATATTTCCAACATCTGTTAAGGCAGCATTTTCATACGATACAGACATTAAGCACCAACAGTCATGTTAAACGGAACATATTGAACAATAATATCGCCTATTGTGATCAGGTCTCCGTCTTTCAACTGGTATTTGGAGAAAATTCTTTCTCCGTTAATCAGAAGTCCGTTAGTTGAGTTTTTGTCTACAATGGTTGTGGTATTGCCATCACACCAGATGACACCGTGTTCCGTTGAAACCGACTGGTGACTCAAAAGTATATTGTTTTTTGAGCTTCGACCAATAGTGTTTTGCCCGCTGTACAGACAGAAGTCTTTGAATTGAAGATCTTCTGATACACAAACGACCCAGCCCTTCAGTTCCTTTTTACCGTTTTGTTTAGCGGACGCGCCGGCAATAGTCGTTTTATTGCAATCATCAAATGTAATATTACTTTCTGTTGTCGTTATGTTCTCATAAATTGTTTTCTTAGAGTGAGCGTTTTCAACGACAGTTTCTTTTTTGGTTGAGGTATCTACTGCCGTTTTGTTAAAGTCGACTGTGGTAACATTTTTGTCTATAACAGTTCTGACTGAGGCGAGCAAGTTGCCGCATTTTGAACAATAAATAGCGTGTTCGAGATTCTCAGAGCCACATTTTGCACATTTCATACAAAACCTCTTAATACTCATTATTTCATGATTGCTTAGCAATCTTGTTTGCGCTTCATTTTTTTCTTTCGATGCCAGTTAAAGGATTCCCAAAAGAGTGCCTTTTGCTATAGCATCCTTTTTATTGTTAACATTATATTTTTTATAAATTTTCTTAACATGTGATTGTATTGTTGAAAGACTGACGTTGCGCTGTGCTGCTATTTCTTCATATGAGGCGCCATTTGATAATTGTTGAAGCACTTTTAATTCCGTCATTGTTAATCTATGCTTATTTTGAATAAGTTCTTTGAATTTGTAAAAAAAACAGTTTGCTGTGCTCAGATTTGTCATTGCTTTTCCTGAGGATATGTTTTTTATACTGTCGATTAACTCTTTTTCATTGCAGTCTTTTATTATATATCCTGATGCCCCGGCTAGAAGCGAGTGTACCAAGCCTTTGATGTCAGGTATGTCAGCAGATACAATAAAAATTGCTTTCTTATTTATTTTTGAAACATGTTTAAGAAAATCTATACAATTGATATCTATAAGATAAACACCGGAATATTCACTATTTATATCACTAATGCCTGATACGGTTGAATTATAATTAGCACATAATTCAATATCACTAGCATTTGATAGTGTGCATGTAATTCGATCCGAAACCTCTTTTTGACTTTCAATCAGAATAACTTTAGTTTTCATTATGGTATTTTTACACTATAACCACATTTATCGAAATGTGATTTTTCATGTGATATTTTTACGGGTAATTAGGATATAACTAAATTTATTTTCTTTTGAATGCACATGACAACTTTTTAACAGAACAAGAAGAGACTAAGTGATAACGACAAGAATAATGGCAAAAGCCTGAATTAAAATTTAAATCATATAAACTGAATCGCCACTGAATTAGTAGACAGATTTTTTGTTTATATCATAGCTCTTTTCAAATTCAATAGGAGAGATATTTCCGTTGTTTCCATGCCTACGTTGTAAAACAGCTCAATATTTAAGGACATCCATCTTTCCTTCTTCTCTGTCTTTTTAAACGTTCTTTTTTATTTTTTCTCGCTTTAACAACTTAAAAAGCTCTCAGCAACATCATTATCGTAATAGTTGCCACGCCTGCTCATACTGCACACAAGATTGTGATGCTTTAGAAAGCTCTGTTATCTCAGCACCGGTATACTGGCTACCTTGGTATGAGTGGACTTAATGACTGTCTGGATAAGAAAGTCCACTGAGAGTGCATTTAGAATAATTTCGGAATGCATAGTAGACTGCGTAGACCAGCCGACAACTATTCGAGAGAACAAATCTATTACAACAGTAAGATAGAGCCGGTTTTCATATGTGCGGATATATGTAATATCCGTTTCACATACTTTGTTCGGTTCTGAGACAGAAAAATTCTGTTGCAGAGCATTGACAGCAATATTCGCTATTTTACCGAAGCTATATCTGAGTTTACGGCAGCCCATCTGAGACTTGATGCCAGCCTGTGACATGAGCCCATATACCCTGTTTTTGCCGCAAACTTCACCGGACTCTCTTAGGTCGGTGTAAATCTTGCGGTAGTCATAGATACCGCCGCTCTATATTCCGTACTGTTTAATGAGTCCGGTTAAATACTCGTCACGCTTTCTGTACGCTGATTTAGGTTCTTTCAGCCATGAGCAATATCCACTTAGATATATTCGCATAACCGTACAGAGAAGCCTGACGGCATGTTCTTCTCTGTATTTATATATAAAAGTGGACCTTACTGAGACTCTTTGGAAAAGCACACTGCGGCTTTTTTAGATGTCTCGTTCCTCTGTAACTCCACGAATCTCTTTCTTCAGGCAGTTTATTTCTGATTGCTGGTCTGCCTGAATTTTAAAAACAGTATCATTTGAACTGAATTTTTTAACCAGATATAGGTGCTGTGCGTGCTGGTACCTAAGCGACTGGCTAAATCGTAGATTTTATAGCCTTTCTCAGTGCTTTGTTTGACGACTTCAATCTTGAATTCTTCCGGGTATCGTTTGTTGCTCATGAAACACTCTTAATGTTACTTTTTATAACTTAAAAATGTCTCAACTCTAAGAGCAGTTCAATAAAAAGCTCAATGTGAACAACAGACAAGATGCTTTTCTGGCGTGAATAATGAGGGAAATGATTCAGCGATAAGCATGTTATTGGTCGTATTAAGACTCTTTACATGGTCTATCTTGTTGTGTAAGATTATCATTAAAATAACGTCTTAAACGGGTATGCCACACAATGAAAATCACATATAGACAGCGGCTTGTAATAATTACCACGTGTCTATCGGTTTTTCTGGTGAGTGTCTGCGTTTTCATCTATTACCGATACACATATAACATTGTAATGGATGGTATATCAAAGAACCTTGTCAATGCTACTAATATGATGCGCTTCTCCCTTGATGACAGCGACATAGAACGCATCAAGCGTCTTAAATCAAAGATTTCTCCGCTGCTGAGCTATTCCGATTCTGACATAGCTATACTTAAAAAAGGTGGTATCGTTACAGGTCTGGCGGAGGATGCCAGACAAAACATTGAGAAAGATGCAGATTTTCTATTTCTTGTGGATAAGATAAGAAAACTGGCACTGCAAACAGGTGATCCGTTATCAATAAAAGATACAGAATATGATCCCCAAAAACTGCACGACTACATTGCTAAAGGGGTCGTCGTCCCTTACATAACCTATTTTGATAGTAAATATTCCGAATATAAACTCAGCCAGACAATAATAGCACCCGTCTATCAGGACACCGGAGACATCAAGGGCAACAGCCCCGGGACAACATGGGTCTCTTCCATCAGTGATGAACATATTGATGATTATAAAGTATATGTAAACGACAAACTTTTTACAGATGAGTTCTATACGGCATTATTTTCCGGAACGCCAATATTTGATAAAAACGGCAAATTCATAGCTTATCTTGGCTGTGATTATCCGGCTGGCGGAGAAATTCAAAAACTTGAAAATCTGAAGAAGACCAGTTATCTGCTTGTGTTTATTAGTGTTTTTGTCGGGTTAGCTCTTTCGGTAGCAGTATCAAAAAGAATGAGCGGTTCATTGAAAAAGCTGACGGATGCAGCGGACAATATAAAAAATAACAACTATGACGTGATTGTGAACATCCCCGATAAAGATGAATTCGGTCGTCTCGGCGACGCTTTTAACAACATGGCACAGTCTGTCAAGAGTACCACGACGGAGCTAAAAAGCAGCAACGAACGCCTAATGTCTCTTACGGCAGATATGCACGACGGAGTCGGTGCTGTATTAACCAGCATCCAGATAGCCACCCGCAAAGAGAATAGCCTCAATATAGATAATGTTCATACTCTGGCAAAACAGGGCATGAGCGAAATCCGCTTTCTTATGGATGCGATGGAGTATGAGACCTGCACGTTTGAGCTTCTTTTCGAGGGTATCGGGATTCTAGCGGCGGATATACTTAAACCTGTCGGTGTATCATTTGAGTTTATATATGAGGGTGATACAGGTTATGTGATACCTTTTCAGCTTTATCTGGATGTTCAACGGATAGCCAGAGAGGCTTTTACTAATATTATCAAACATTCGGATGCTGACAGATGTCTTACTGAGCTTTTTTTATCAGATGATTCTATTCGTCTCAGTATATCCGATAACGGACATCCGCTCAGGAAGCCTCTGACGGAATCGGGCGGCAAGGGACTTAAAAATATTTCTTACAGAGCTATCAGATATAACGGGACATTTTCATCGGAGAGGACCGGTGACGGTTTTAGTCTCAGGTTACATCTGCCCATACCTAAAAATATCATATAAATGCAGACCGCTTCGTTGTTTATGTACACGGTCCCCGGCTCAGAACTCTTCAGTGACTCTACGGAATTCTTTTAATAGTTTATTTCTGATCGCTTGTCCGGCTGTATTTTATAGTCGTCGCTATAACGAAATTGAACGGTTTTGAACGATTTTAGTTTGTAAAAGCAACTTGTATAACTTGCTGATAATCATGCAAGTTATTGATAAGAAACAAACGCCCCCGGCATGACTCGAACATGCGGCCTCTGGATTAGGAATCCATCGCTCTATCCGCCTGAGCTACGGGGGCGTGAAAGAAAAAATTATAGATTGAAGAACTTTTTGTCAAGTTATTTCTTTTTTTTTAAAAGTCTGCTATGTTGTTGCCATGAAAAAACTTATACTTATTGTAATTCTCATTATATCAAATATTTACAGCTCTTTTGCAGACGCTCCGGTAATCGACAAAGAAGTCGTTTCCAAAAGGATGGTCATGGTTGGTTTCCATGCCACAGACTATAAAGATGAGGAGCTGAACGAGCTGAAACAGCAGATAGAGAAGGGGCTTGTTGCCGGAGTTGTTTTTTACGGCTACAACGTTGAGTCAAGAAATCAGGTAAAAAGGCTCATCGCCGAACTGAACCGACACAACCGCTCATTCATTCCGCTTTTGATAGCCGTTGACGAAGAGGGTGGACGCGTTCAGAGACTCACTGTTGACAAGGGGTTTGTCGAAGAACCAACCGCTCAGTACATCGCAAAGCATATGACCCCCGATCAGGCTGAAAAGGTTTATGAGCTTACAGCCCGCGACCTTGCGGATGTTGGTTTCAACGTAAATTTTGCACCTGTGATAGACCTGAACATCAATCCTTCGTCCCCTGTTATCGGTGCAATAGAGCGCAGCTATTCCGCGGATGTTGATACTGTCGTTGCATATGCAAAGGCGTTCATCAGTGCCCACAGGAAATATGGAATAATCACCTGTCTTAAACACTTTCCCGGTCATGGGAGTGCAAAAAAAGATTCACATCAAGGATTCACTGACGTTTCTACAACATGGAACGATATAGAGCTTGAACCCTTTCAAAGGCTCATCAACGATGGCTATGCGGACATGATAATGACCGCTCACGTTTATAATTCCGGAATAGACCCTGACTACCCCGCGACGCTCTCTAAAAAGACCATATCGCTGCTACAGGACATGGGCTATAAGGGGCTTGTGATAAGCGATGATCTCCAGATGGGTGCCATCACGGACAATTTCAGCTTTGAGGATACCGTGAAGCTGGCTGTTGATGCCGGAAACAATATACTTTTGTTCTCAAACTACTTTTTCTACGAAAAGCATTATCCGGAAAAGGTGCGTCAGGTTTTGGGTATTCCAATCAACCAGTGAAATCATGACATCTGCGTCATTATTTCATAACGCATCAACAGGCAATGGCTGACTGATATTCATACTCCACCAGTGTTTTATGCAAGGGCACAAAACACTGGTTTCATGAGACGCATCCGTGTGGCTTTTTATCAGATTTCTTAATGACATGCCCGATAGTTTCTGATATAAAAAATCTTCCGATAAAGTTGCGTCTAAAATCTGAAATAAACATAGAAAAGGTGTCTTTAATGAAAGCAAAAGTGTATGTCAGGCTTAAAAACGGCGTTCTCGACCCTCAGGGACAGACAATCCAAAGCTCAATCGAAAGAATGGGTTACGATTTCGCAAGTGAGGTAAGGGTCGGAAAGGTTTTCGAGATTGAAGTTAAGGACGAGTCCTGCCGCAAAGATCTTGAGAAGATAGCATCCACGATGCTTGCAAACATGATTATTGAAGAATACTCAATAGAGTTCGAGGCGTAAGCATGAAAGCCGGAGTAGTTGTTTTTCCGGGGTCCAACTGTGACCACGACTGCTATCACGTTTTAAAGCATGTCATAGGTGCCGAAACGGTATTTCTGTGGCATAAGGACACCGACCTCCAGGGTGTTGACCTTGTGGTCTTTCCCGGCGGGTTCTCATATGGGGACTATCTGCGCTGCGGAGCCATCGCGAAGTTTTCCCCCATTGTCAGCGAGGTCATAAAGTTTGCCGAAAACGGTGGGCACGTTCTTGGAATCTGCAACGGATTTCAGGTACTTACCGAATCCGGTCTGCTTCCCGGCGCACTGATGCGCAACAGGGGACTGAAATTCAAATGTGAATATGTAAATCTGCGCGTTGATAATTCCGACACTCCCTATACCAACATGTACGCCGATGGCGAAGTGATACGCATTCCGATAGCCCATGCCGACGGTAACTACTATATCGACGAAGAGGGCATGAAGGAGCTTGAAGAGAACAACCAGATAGTTTTCCGCTATTGCGACGAGAACGGGACGGCAGAGGACGACAGCAACCCCAACGGTTCGCTGGGCAATATTGCCGGAATAATCAATAAAAAGGGTAACGTTCTTGGTATGATGCCCCACCCTGAAAGGTGTGCGGAGGGCGTAATGGAAACCAGAGACGGTTATTTCCTTTTTGAGTCCATAGCAAAATTCATCGGGGGTTGCAAATGAGCGTATATGAAAAATTCGGCTTCCCCGAAGTAACGGCGGAAGCGGCAAAGGGCATGGGTCTTTCCGAGTCCGAGTTTGAAGGCGTTAAGAAACTTCTGGGCAGAACGCCCAACTATATAGAGCTTGGAGTCATTTCATCAATGTATTCCGAGCATTGCAGCTATAAATCCAGCCGTATGCATCTTGCCAAGTTCCCGACAACAGCTCCTTGGGTTGTTCAGGGACCCGGCGAAAACGCAGGTATCATAGAGGTGGACAGCGAAGGGCTTTGCGTATGCTTCAAGGTTGAATCACACAACCACCCCTCGTTCATAGAACCTTTTCAGGGTGCTGCCACAGGCGTAGGCGGTATCCTCCGCGACGTCTTCACCATGGGTGCAAGACCCGTTGCGGCGATGAACTCGCTCCGTTTCGGAAAGCTGGATAAACCTAAAAACCGCCAGATATTCGAAGGCGTTGTGGCTGGAATTTCTCATTACGGCAACTGCTTTGGCGTTCCCACAGTTGGCGGAGAGGTGTATTTCAACAGTTGTTACGATGGCAACCCCCTCGTAAACGCTTTTGCACTCGGCGTTGTACAGAAAGAGAACATCTATCTTGCAAAGGCGGAAGGTCTCGGCAACCCGGTTATCTATGTCGGTGCAAAGACCGGCAGGGACGGCATCCACGGCGCGACAATGGCATCCGAGGAGTTTAACGAGAACAGTGAATCAAAGCGCCCCAACGTACAGATAGGCGATCCGTTCAAGGAAAAACTTCTGCTTGAGGCTTGCCTTGAGCTTATGAAGACCGACTACATCGTCGGAATACAGGACATGGGAGCCGCCGGGCTTACCAGCTCTTCATTCGAGATGGCATCCAAATCAGGCTCCGGCGTAAGGCTCGACCTTGATATGGTGCCCATGCGCGAAAAGGGCATGAACCCTTATGAGATAATGCTTTCCGAGTCTCAGGAGCGGATGCTCATGGTGGCTAAGAAGGGTTACGAAGATAAAGTTAAAGCGATATTTGACAAATGGGATCTGGATGCGGTTGTTATCGGTGAGGTGACAAACGACGGATATGTAAGGCTGTTCTGGGACGGAGAAGAGGTTGCGGCTCTGGAGGCTGCGCCCCTTGCGGACGAGGCGCCAAAGTATAACAGACCCTATGCCAGAGGCGAATATATGGATGAGCTTCAGCGTCTTCCAAAAGTGGACGCTCCTGCGAACCTGCAAAAGGTTCTGGAAGACCTGCTCGCCAACGAAACCATAGCTTCAAAACGCTGGGTATGGAACCAGTACGACCATATGGTTCGTGTAGGTACCGTACAGCTCCCCGGTTCCGATGCGGCTGTTATAAGGCTGAACGAATCGGAGAAGGGCGTTGCTATTTCCAGTGACTGTAACAGCAGATTTTGCCTGCTGAATCCATACGAAGGCGGAAAAGCAGCAATTGCCGAATCGGCCAGAAATGTTGCTGTGAGCGGTGCGCGCCCCAGAGCGTTCACCAACTGTCTGAACTTCGGAAACCCTGAAAAACCGGATATCATGTGGCAGTTCGTTTCCGCTGTGGAAGGTATGGCTGAGGCTGCGAAAGTGCTCGAAACCCCCGCAATCAGCGGTAACGTTTCACTTTATAACGAAACAGAGGGTAAACCGATACATCCCACGCCGACAGTTGTCATGGTGGGCGTGTTCGACGATGTTACGAAGCGCATCGGCTCATATTTCACAAGTATGGAGAGCGCAGTTTACCTCATCGGTGAAAATACCGGATACATAGGCGGCAGTGAATATCTTGCGACTGTTCACGGTTATGAACGCGGCGACGCTCCTGAGGTTAATCTTGAGTGCGAGAAGAGCATAATAGATTTCATGTGCTCCGCAGCGGACAAAAGGCTCATCAAGTCAGCACACGATGTGTCCGAGGGCGGTCTTGCCGTTGCTCTGTGCGAAATGTGCTTCGGTGGCGATAACATAGGCGTTAACATCAAACTTGAAAGCGGCATCCGTAGCGATGCGCTTTTGTTCGGCGAAAACCACGGGCGAGTGATTCTGGAAATCGACGTAAATAACGCGCAGGTCATAACAGACCTTGCGGAAAAATATAATCTGCCTATATCGAAGATAGGACGTACTTGCAGCGGACTTATCGAAATCGCTAACAAAAGCGAAAAAGTAATTTCCGCAAAAGTGTCTGAGCTTGAAAAGATATGGAAAAATAGTATCGGAGACAGAATGAAATGATTTTTGATAAATTTCATGAAGAATGCGGGGTAGCAGGAGTTCACGGAAACAGAGAGGCGGCAAATCTTGTTTATCTGTCGCTTTATTCACTCCAGCACAGGGGACAGGAAGGCGCGGGTATAGCCGTCACCGACCGCAAGCATATAACATATGAAAAAGGTATGGGACTCGTGGCTGATATTTTCAGTCAGGAAAAACTGGACAAACTTCAGGGAGACGTCGCCATAGGGCATAACAGATACTCCACAACCGGCGTATCTGCTCTGGCGAACACGCAGCCCATCACCGTTACGATAAACTTCGGCGAGATATCTCTGGCGCACAACGGAAACATTGTGAACGCAGATGAGATAAAAGAGGGGCTTGTGGCAAGAGGAGCTATATTCGGCTCCACATCCGATTCGGAAGTCATAGTCCACCTCATCGCTAAATGCGGCAAAGACAACCTTATTGACGCAATCACGGACTCGCTGCGCAAACTGAAAGGTGCGTTTTCGCTGCTTATCATGACCAACGACAAGATGATAGGAGTGCGTGACGCCATGGGGATGCGTCCTCTGGTTCTCGGCAAGCTGAAAAACAACGGATATATCCTTGCTTCGGAAACTGTTGCTCTCGATCTCATCGAGGCAAGTTTCGTGCGGGAGATTGAGCCGGGCGAGATGGTCATAATCGACGACGACGGTATCAAATCCTTATTTCCGTTTGAAAAGACTACGCCGAAACCCTGCATATTCGAGCATATCTATTTTGCGCGTCCCGATTCTTATCTTTTCGGGCGCAATGTATACGAAGTACGTAAAAAATTCGGAAGATGGCTGGCAAACGAAACCCCTGTTGAGGCGGACGTGGTTATCCCCGTTCCGGATTCAGGTGTTGTTGCCACACTCGGCTATTCCGAGGCGAGTGGCATACCTTTTGAGATGGGGCTTATGCGCAACCACTATGTCGGCAGAACCTTCATCGAACCCAGCCAGTCTATAAGACACTTTGGCGTCAAGATAAAACTTAATCCCGTAAGGGAGGTTATAGAGGGCAAAAGAGTTGTTGTTGTTGACGATTCGATCGTAAGAGGCACAACCAGCCGTAAGATAGTCAAGATGCTGCGCGAGGCGGGCGCTAAAGAGGTGCATATGCGCATCAGCTCACCCCCCACAGCGTTTCCCTGCTTCTACGGCATAGACACGCCCACCAGAAAAGAGCTGATAGCCTCTACCCACACAATAGAGGAAACCAGAAAATACATAACCGCTGACAGTCTCGGATATCTCAGCCTCGAAGGGCTGCTGGACTGCGTTGGCAGCACAAGCTACTGTCACGCATGTTTTTCCGGTCAGTATCCGACGATTTACAAAAACGGCGAATGACGGAGTGATTTATGGAAGAGATGATCGTTATCCGTATGTTCGGCAGCAGCATGGAATTTGTTTCAGGCTGAAGCCCTTCGTATTTTCCCACAGGTTGTGGGACACACGACGACCCTTATGAACAGCTTTCCTATAGGCTGGATGCGCTTCTGACACAGGAATACGGGCTTGGCAGAGTTGATTTCAGGTATATCGACGTATCGTCGCCGGAAATACTTGATTACATCGGCGATATCGAGACCATTGTTGACGGAAGGCTGCCTCTGCCCTATGTTTCCCTGAACAAAAACCCTCTATGCTGGGGACTTTCCGAAGCGGAGGATATTGTTACAAGGGTGAAGCTGAAACTGGAAGATAGTTAACTGAGCCGCTCACAACGAGCGGCTTTTTTGTTTGCCGTTGATATGCTTCGCTCTGCTGCGTCAGTTTCTCCTTCGCTCGCACCACATACCTATACGTATGCTTATGCTCGCCTCAGACAAACTTCCTTGCATAGCTCGCATCTGAACGGCAAAAGAGGATTATGCGTCGCTCTGCTGCGTCAGTTTCTCCTTCGCTCGCACCGCATACCCATACGTATGCTTATGCTCGTCTCAGACAAACTTCCTTGCATAGCTCGCATCTGAACGGCAAAGAGGGTTATGCTTCGCTCTGCTGCGTCAGTTTCTCCTTCGCTCGCACCACATACCATACGTATGCTTATGCTCGTCTCAGACAAACTTCCTTGCATAGCTCGCATCTGAACAGCAAAAGAGGATTATGCGTCGCTCTGCTGCGTCAGTTTCTCCTTCGCTCGCACCACATACCTATACGTATGCTTGTGCTCGTCTCAGACAAACTTCCTTGCATAGCTCGCACCTGAACGGCAAAAAATATAAAGCATTTATGGCTGTATGCGGTCAAATATCACATGGAAAATCATATTTTTTATTATTGTTTTTTAGTGTATCATACCAAAATGACCTTTTTAATATACGGAGGATTTTATGAAAAAAATTGCATTTATTGCAATCTCAACCTTTATGGTTGCCTCGCTGTCTTATGCTGAAGGCAACATCGGGTGTGGTCTTGGAACTCAGGTTCTTGGTGAACAGGATTCCACTCTGATGCAAGTATTTGCTGCAACAACCAACGGAACATCCGGAAACCAGACATTTGGTATTTCTTCCGGTACGCTTGGATGTAAGAAACCTGAAAAATTTGTCTACAATGAGCAGGTTAACAAGTTTGTGCAGGCAAACATGGATACTCTCGCTGTGGATATAGCTAAAGGTCAGGGAGAAACCATTAACAACCTTGCGTATCTTGTAGGAGTTCAAGACACTGTTGCTTTTGCAAAAAAACTGCAGTCTCAGTTTGATGTCATCTATTCTTCCGAGAATGTAGAATATTCTGATGTGGTTGACGCAATACATGCCTCAATCTAACAAGATTGTATGGTGCACTTTTATAAAGTGCACCATTTTATTTACAAGTTTTTTTTTGTTAATTCAAAGTGCTCATGCTTCAGACAACCTTAAAGAAATATCAGAGCTAAGAGAATGGTCGGTCTTATTGCATTATAATAAAGGACTGGCTAATACGCGCAGTCTTATTGATGACAAAGATTTTTTTATTTCTGAAAATGGGAAATACGATAAGTACGCTGAACTTCAGGCTCTTTACAATGCACTCTATTCTGATAACAAAATAGATAATATTGCGTGCAAATTTCCTGCACGTTCCATATTTTTAGCCACTCATCTTAATTTACCTATAGAAAGTCTTAATTTGAGTGAATGCACCGATTTAAATGATTTTCTTCAGCAAATAGCTTCAAATAAAGTCAGTATAATTTTTCCATTTTATCAAATGAACGGACCTGCTTCCATGTTCGGGCATACATTAATAAGATTCGACAACTCTGATGACAGCCTGCTTACTTCATCAGCTGTTACTTATTCTGCCGATTATAATAAAAAAGACAATGGCTTTACATACGCTTTGAAAGGTACCACAGGTCTGTACCAGGGCAGATATCAGATTTTACCGTATCATGAGAAAATTAAAGAATATGATAATATGAACCAGAGAGACATATGGGAGTATGAACTCAACCTTTCTCATGATGAAATAGAGAAGATGATATACCATGTTTATGAGATTAAAGATATCTGGTCCAGGTATTATTTCTTTGATGAAAACTGTTCTTATAATATTTTATTTTTAATAGAAGCTGCAAAACCGACCTTACATCTGACAGATCAGTTTTTGTGGGTGACCCCGATTGATACATTAGTTTTGCTGAAAGAAAATGGATTAATTTCAACCACGAACTTTCGTGCATCTCAATCATCCAGAATGTTAAATATGTTGGAAAAGATGGATAAGAAGGTATATCTGATTGCAACAGACTCAATGAAAAACGGAGAGCTTGCAGATTATCAGTCACTTACTGATGATGAGAAAGCTACGCTTATTGATTTCTGGATTGAATATATAATGTTTACTTATCGTTCTCAGGATAGAAAAGTATATATTTCAAAGCTGTATAATGTTTTATTGATACGCTCTAAAATCCACTCAGATAATGTTTATTCCGTTAAGACTCCTATTAATCCTTTAGAGGGGCACAAAACCAGCAGAGTTAAAATGTCTTCAGGGTCTGATAACGGAAAAAAATATTTTGAATTAAATTGGCATCCGGCAATACATAACCTGGAAGATTCCGATAACGGATATTTGGCAGGGTCATCTTTCATGTTTGCGGACACAACAATAAGATATTATGAAAATGATCTGATATTGGATAAATTCAGTTTTGTTGATATCTATTCTTTAGCACCTGTAAATGTCCTTTTCAATCCTGTATCATGGAAAGTCAGTTTTGGAATCGAACATAATGATGATTATAACAATTATTCCTTTTTTCTCAGACCTGCCGTAGGTAAAGCATTCAATTATTTTGGAGGCATAGGCTATGGTTTGATAGGGGTTGCTTCGGAAGCAAATGATAATTATTTGAACAATTCATCATTTAATTTAGATATAGACACAGGTTATATTTTTGAAAAAAAGAAATATAAGTTATTGATAAGTTATAATAGATTTATCAATTTGGCATCGGATGATATATATAATAATAAGTTTAAGTTTGTGACCACTTATAATTTAGGTTCAAATAAAGCCCTCAATCTTAAATATGAATGGAGTCTGGATGACAGATATGATGCGCAGGGCGGGCTTATGTTTTACTATTGAATATGATCTCAGATTTCATTTAAACCATTCAAATAGTTTCAGGTGAGTCCCGTCTTAGCTTCAATCCTTGTCTGAAGCCATAGTACATATCACTTGTTAGCAATAAAGTTATCCTCTATACTGTCATATGGTGAATACTAATTTTGCTCCCGCTGAAAGGGATGATAATGATGCTATTATGGAAGTATACAGGCGTGTAGCGTCCGAACCCATCTTTAAGGCTCTCATGGACAGGCTTGAGCAGAATATCCTTATCCTCAACGATAAACGCCAGACAGTATTCGTTAATAACGCAGTGCTGAAAAATTATTCCATAGAAAAACCGGAGGACATCCTTGGGCTGAGACCCGGCGAGATATTCCGGTGCATTAATTCCACGGAAGATGGAGGATGTGGAACTGCTATGTTTTGCAGAGAGTGCGGTGCTGTGAACGCAATCCTCGCCACCCAGCTTAAAGGCGACGAGCGCATAGACGAATGTGTTATAACCTCTGTTGACGGTGAAACCTTCGAGCTTCAGATAAGCAGTAAACCTTTTGAGTTCAGAGGCGTAAATTACACTCTGTTCTCTCTTTGCGACATCGGACAGAAAAAGCGCATGAAGGTGCTTGAGCAGATTTTCTTCCACGATATACTGAATATCGCCGGCGGCATCCATTCAATGCTCAGGCTTGTGATGGATGAGAGCATGTTTGAGGACTGTGACCAGAAAGAGAAACTCAACAGATTGCTGGTTGCCACATCAGAGCAGCTTATTAACGAGCTTTCAGCGCACAAAACACTTAAAGCTGCGGAGATGCATGAACTTATCGTATGCAGGACAAGCGTTATGTCCACAGATTTTCTCAGTAGCGTTGTCAACATGGCTGAAAATCTGAAATCTGCTTACGGCAAGATAATATATATTGATTCATCCTGCGATAACTTTGAACTTGAAACCGATGAATCGCTCCTTTCACGCGTGCTTTTGAATATGCTGACAAACGCTCTGGAAGCATCTGAAACAGGGGACAAGATAACTGTTTCCGCAAAACTGACCGATGGTATCGCTGTTTTCAGCGTCCACAACAGGCAGGTTATTCCGCAGGAACATCGTCACCAGATATTCCGTAAATCGTTTACAACTAAAAAACACGGTTCAGGTCTTGGTACCCACAGCATAAAACTTCTTACTGAACGCTACCTTAAAGGCAGAGCGGACTTTTCTACAGACGAAAAATCCGGCACTGTTTTCCGTATCCACATCGCACCCCGCATATAATCTATTCCAGACATTTTATGTTTATAATTGAAAAGAGTTCAATACTATAGTATTTAATATCATAGTATCGGTTTTTCCAATGGACTCTATTTAATTTTTTATTGTCAGGAGACTTTTGCATGATATCTAAATCACTGAGAAACAAGATTCTATTGTTGGTATTCTTCCCTGTCCTGATCGCAGCTTCAATGGTTGGCATTTCAAACATTGTCGCAATCAAGAAACAGTCGTCCGCAGAGCTTTCAGAAACAAGAGAAAGACTTATGGCAGAGAAGAAGGGGGAGCTTAAACAACTTGTCGATCTCTTTCTTTCGGCATCGGACAAGATTCTCAAAGACCCTGAATTTACGGACGATGAGGCAAGTGAACGTATCAAGTATCTGGCGTACAGCATCAATTTTGGTACAGACGGATATTATTTTCTTTATGAGCCGGACGGTGTTCTTGTGGCGAACCCTATGACACCTGAGCTTGAAGGCAAAAACCGCATTAGCGTGAAGGACGATGAAGGGGTGGAATATATACGCCTGATGATTGCAGAGGCTCAGAAGGGCAGCGGATATGTGCCTTACAAGAAACTGAAGAAGTCAAAAGATGCAATTATGCCCAAAATGAGCTATGCCTCCATGATTCCAAAAGTGAACTGGATGGTTGGAACCGGATTCTATATCGACGATATTGACGACACACTCGCGGAGATAAAAGCAACCGCCGACAGGCGCGTTAACCGGATGATAGTTATGACAGTTGCGGTGTCAGCCGCCGCGGCTATTGTTTCTGTTGTGCTTGCCGGATTTCTTCTTAACCCTGTTGTTGGAAATATCCGGTCGATAACGGATACCCTGAAAGAGATATCCAGCGGAGAGGGCGATCTGACCCGTCAGCTTCCCGTTAAAAGCGCGGATGAGGTGGGTAGGCTGTCAGTATATTTTAATACGTTCATCGCCAAACTGAAGGATATTATAGCCTCTGTTCAGTCTTCAGCTCATTCCGTTGCATCAGGTAGCGCTGAACTTGCCTCCGCAACGGAACAGTTATCTGTTACCATAAGAGATCAGGCAGCCCAGATATCCGGTGTTGCCGCTGCAACAGAGCAGATGAGCAGATCATCAGAACAGATAGTGGGAAACCTTAATACGAATGTGGGTCTTGCCGGAAAGACCGAGCGAAACACGGAAGAGGGCAGCAGAATGCTCCAAAAGGCGGTTGATGAGATAGTGATTATAAAAGGTCGCGTGGACGAGCTGGGGGATACCATCAGCAGCCTAGCCGATTCGTCGCAGGAGATAAACGTCATACTGAATGTCATAAGCGATATCGCCGATCAGACCAATCTTCTGGCGTTGAACGCAGCAATTGAGGCGGCGCGCGCGGGCGACCACGGAAGGGGATTCGCAGTCGTTGCAGACGAGGTGCGGAAGCTGGCAGAGAGAACACAGTCGGCAACGGGTGAGATAAGCTCCATTGTAGAGAATTTCCGCAAAGAATCTGTTAAGGCATCCGATGACATGGGTTCAGCTCTTTCCCATGTGGATAACGGCGTAAACACGATGCAGTCTATCTCATCATTTTTCGATGAGATAGTCTCCTCTGTCAAATCCATGAACGAGATGAACAGTGTTATTGAATCTTCAATTAGGGAGCAGCTTTCAGCCATAGAAGGCATAAACGACAACACACAGACTATTTCCGCAGGCATAGAGGAAAGCTCGAATGCTCTTCATGAAATATCCAGAACGGTGAACGACCTTGAAATGCAGTCCGGCGATATGCTCAATATGGTTGGTAAGTTCAGAGTATAAAAGATAAGTTATTTGCAGATATAAAAAAAGCCCCGCCTGAGCGGGGCTTTGCCATTTTTACTGAACGTAGTATTGTTTGTATTGAGGGCTGACCTCAATTTTTGCGGTCTTTTTAAGCGATTCGACGTAGTCTTTAAGGGCTTCGTTCTGCTTAACTCCCAGCAGTGCGGAAACTATCTGGTCTTTGGCTTCGGGGGTGACCGGAGCCGCGGGAGGTGTAAGATTTACAACCTGAACAAGGAATACCTTGCCGCCGACGGTGTAGGGCTTGGGAAGGAACGAACCGGGTTTAGCCTTGAATATGTTGTCCATAAGTTCGTTATTCATGCCCAGATTCTCTATGGGTTCGTTTCTGTTGAACGCTTTGGGTGTAACAAAGGTTTTGCCTGTTTTTGCCGCAGCTTCCTGAATAGAGGCAAATTTTGATGCCTCGGTTGCAGCTCTTTCGGCAGCTTTGATATCTTCCTGACCTTTGAATTCTCCCTCTACCAGTCCTTTGATTTTATCAAATTCGGGAATGAAAGCAGGAAACTTATCAGTCATTTCGAAGATTACTTTTTTATCGTCAAAATCCATTATCTGGCTGACCTCTGTTTTGCTCATTGCCATCAGTTTCTTGACCATGTCAGGTTTACCCTCAAGAGGTGTGCCGACGCCGGTTTCCGTGATGCCGTTAAGTGTTACCAAAGGCAGTTTGCCGCCGTTTTTCTTGTTATAAGCAGTGATGTTGGATTCAGCAACTATCTCTTTATATTTGTCGAAGACGAAACTTTTAAAAGCGACCTGACCTTTCTCTTTTTTGATAAGCTCAACAATCTGAGGTTTAGCCTCTTCCAGAGTGGGGCTGGTTTCAATTTTGTGGTCAACAACTTTGATGATGTGGAAACCGAACTGGGTTTTCACTATATCAGATATTTCGCCGTTTTTAAGTTTGAAAGCCGCAGTTTCGAACTGGGGAACCATCTGACCTTTTTTGAAATAGCCGAGGTCGCCGCCGTTCTGTCCGCTGGAATCGGCTGAATACTTTTTGGCAAGCTCTGCGAAGTCTCCGCCTGATTTCGCTATGCCGAGAACTTCTTTAGCGAGTTTTTCTTTTGCGTCAACATCCTGTTTGTTGTTCCAGTCGTCAATTTTGAAGAGGATGTGTGATGCTTTAACGCTTTCGGGCTGTGTCAGAGACGCTTTGTTTCTGATGAAGTAGTCCTCAACTTCTTTGTCGCTCACAGGTATGTCGATGTTTTTCATAAGTGAGGGGTCGAACACAAGAGCTATGAAGTTTGCCTTTTCGGGCACTCTGTAGGCTTCTTTGTTCTCTTCATAGAATTTTTTGACGGCAGCCGGATCCACCTTAACAGTGCCGGCGAAGTCGTTTGCATTGAATTCTATATAGTTGATAACAGCGTTGGTGTTGCGGAATTTATATTCCATGTCAACTTCTTTGTCTGTAACAGAGACGCTGTTTTTTATCATTTCAGTCATTTTCTGTGCAGTAATGTCCTCTTTAACCTTCTGTTCGAAGACGGCGGGGGTCATTCTGTTTCTTGCGAGTATGTTTGTGTACTGTTCGATGTTGAACTGACCGTCAACCTGAAAAGACTGCATATTCTGGATGTACATCTGAACTTCCGCGTCGGAAACGGGTATGTTCAGTCTCTTTGCCTCTTCGATGAGAAGCGCCTGACCGATAAGGTCATTCATAACAGTCTTTTCGAGTAGGTTGTCTTTCATAATCTGGTCAACCTGGTTTCCGAAGAGGCTGCGGAAGTTTTCTCTGGTAGCGTCTAGTTTCTGGCTGAAATCTGCGTCAGAAATGACTGTTTCATTGACTTTTATCGCATAGTGGCTCTGGGCGACTTTGTCACCGATACCCCACGCGAAGAAAATGGTTGCAACAAACGCCGCAATCACAAACCAAAGGGCAAAAACCGTCATCTTTTTCTGTTGTCTGAACTTGGAGATCATATTGAAGTACCTCGTGAGGCAATATTTGACCGAAAAATTAAAATTTAAGACCCGACAGGGTTACTCCGGCACATAAATTAACCCGCTACCGTTGCTTTCTTCCGAACCTGGCGGGGTTCGCGGGAAATCCATTGCAGAGACCCCATCGGGCCAGCCTGATATTTATTTTTTAAGCATCAAAACGGAGAGGGAGGGATTCGAACCCTCGGAACGCGTTAACGTTCACACACTTTCCAGGCGTGCTCCTTCAGCCTGACTCGGACACCTCTCCTTTTGCATGATTCCGAAAAGGAATCAAATGTATATCAGGC
>DKFP01000016.1:38164-39539 GCA_002452405.1 Deferribacteraceae bacterium UBA6793
CCGTTTTTTTTATCTTATAATATACATATGGAGCGTACCACTCGTTTGAGCATTTTACAGGTTCCGCATAGACAACTATTGACTTCTCAGTTTCATCAATGCGGTACACCTCTATGCATGAATCGCCCGCTTCCTTTCCGAAATATGCCACGAGAAGAGAGGAATTTTCATAGTCGAACGGCTGCGCAGCTTTATTAATTACTGCTTTTGCCCTGTGGAACGCACTGTATTCCTCTTCTGAATTGAATATTTTAGCTCCGTATGCCGGTCTGCCAACGGGCGCGAAGCCGTTCACCTTTTCAAAAGACGATAGGGTGCTTCTGTCGCCCATTGCAAAAGCAAAGGCTGCGGATAAAATTAATATTGTGAAAGTTATGGTTTTCATGTCACACCGTTGNNCATATTAATATGATAATATCACTACAAAACAGTTCACGAGGTCAGTTATGATTACCAGATTAAAGATTTTGATAATTGCAGGATTTCTGCTTGTTTCTTTTCTTCCTGCGTCCGCCACGGATGTTTCCGGAAAGATTATCGGCGGAACTGAAGCTACGGATGGCGAATATCCTTTCGTTGTTGCGATTCTGGATGCTACAAATGGCTCCGCTGAGCTGACTCAGCAGTTTTGCGGGGGAACGCTTATTGCTTCGAACTGGGTCCTGACTGCGGCACACTGCATGGAGGATTACACCACCGCAGCTGCTATCAGCAATCTGAGGGTGCTTGCGGGAACTAATGTTCTCTCGTCAACTGCTTCAACCAGCGGCACAAAGGTCAGAGTTTCTGCTGTGTACGTCCATGAAAGCTACAACAGCGTAACTTATAATAATGACATAGCGCTTATGAAACTCAGCACATCACTTTCAGAGGACACAATAGACGGTCTCTCTTCTTCCACATATCCGGCATTTTCGGTCGGTACGCTGGCAACAGTTGCCGGATGGGGTTCAACAGCTTATCCTGTGACTCCTCACACCTACCCGACAGACCTCATGGAGGNNGGAGGTGGATCTGCCTGTTGTTTCAAATACAACATGCAGTCAGGTTTCCGGATATGATATGACCGACAACATGCTTTGCGCAGGCTATGCCGAAGGGGGCAAAGACTCGTGTTCCGGCGACAGCGGCGGTCCGCTGTTTGTTAAGGATGGTTCAAATTATATCGTTATAGGTATCGTCAGCAACGGATATCAGTGTGCACAGCCTAACTATTATGGAATTTATACAAAAGTTGCCAACTACACATCATGGATAGACGGAAAGATGAACGGAACCATTGATAATGGCGGAAGCAGTGATAACGGCGACACTGATACAGGAGGAGACTCAGGCGGCGGAGGCGGCGGTGGATGTTCCGCATCCAGAGACGGTT